>NZ_JACHHW010000005.1 GCF_014202945.1 Zhongshania antarctica
CTGCATTTATGTAGGTCACTTGTTTCTGAAAATTGCTGTCGCAATCTCAACCAACAAGCACCCACACGAATTGTCTAATCTTGTCTTGTTAAATAACTCAAAACCGCCGGGGTTTTGATATCCGCTTAAGCTCTTGTCCTTAAGCGAGGAGGCGTATTATATACATCTCAGCCTCCGTAGCAAGTAGTTTTTTAAACTTTCTCACCACCTCAACCGCTTCGTTTTACTGCTTGCTCCACCTCGGTGAGGTCCGCGTCAGCTGTTGAGGAGGCGCATTATAGACGCGCAGCTTTAGGAGTCAACACACTTCTGCAATCATTTTGAAATACTTGCAAAGACGTACACTTAACGAACAAATCGGCTAAATATCATGCAGTTATCCGCAACAATTGATCACTTAAAGACCAGCATTTGATACTTCTTTTTACCGAGCTTAATAACGTAGTACTTATCAAACAGCGCATTAGCTGCTGCAAACACCGATTCGGCAGCCATATTGTCTTCCAAACCTACCGCCATAGCATTCACCTGAACCGCATTGCGACCTAGGGCGTCTTTAATTTGCTTACCTGCCCCCATACCGATATCAGCCAATAGCTGAGTAAGCGGCCGATCAAGCAGCTCACTTCTGTCTAATATAGCGGTAGGCAAACCATCTAATTGCAATTGCGCGAGGTCGCTGGCCGACAACTCTGCCAAATCACCCGAGAACAACGCTTCGGTTATACGCTGCGCGCCAGCCAACTCCTCATCACCATGGATCAGGCTCGTCATCTGCTCAGCAAGAATGCGCTGAGCACCGGGGCGACCCGCTTCCTTATCCGCCTGTTCTATTGCGTCAATCTCTGCGAGCGACAGAAAGGTAAAGTAACGCAAGAATTTATACACGTCGGCATCTGCCGTCCCCAACCAAAACTGGTAAAAGGCATAAGGAGAGGTTTTGGCCGGATCGAGCCATACGGTGCCTGATTCCGTTTTACCGAATTTGGTGCCGTCGGACTTCGTCACCAACGGCATGGTTAAACCATGAACTGCAACGCCGTGTTGACGACGAGTGAGGTCCACCCCCGCAATGATATTGCCCCATTGATCCGAGCCGCCCAACTGTAAGGTGCAACCATTACGCTTATACAGCTCGGAAAAATCCATGCCCTGCAATAAGGAGTAACTGAACTCCGTAAAGGAGATCCCGGAGCCCTCTCTATTAAGGCGCTGTTTAACCGACTCTTTGGCGATCATATTATTAATAGTAAAGTGCTTACCGATATCCCGCAAAAACTCCAGCGCCGACATTTGACCAAACCAATCTAGATTATTAGCTACTTCCGCCGCATTCTCGCCGCTGTCAAAATCGATAAAGCGCGACACCTGGCCTTTTAGCCTATCCGCCCAGTTAGCGACAATATCCGGCGTATTCAGCTGGCGCTCCTGAGCCTTAAAGCTTGGATCACCTATTAAGCCCGTAGCACCGCCCACCAAGGCGATCGGCTTATGGCCAGCCTGCTGGAAGCGTCGCAGCGCCAACAAAGGCACTAAGTGACCGATATGAAGACTATCCGCTGTTGGATCAAAGCCACAATAGAGGGTGCGCATCTCACTGGACAAATACTCTGACAGACCATTTTCACCCGTCATTTGC
Source organism: Zhongshania antarctica (assembly GCF_014202945.1). Classification (GTDB taxonomy): domain Bacteria; phylum Pseudomonadota; class Gammaproteobacteria; order Pseudomonadales; family Spongiibacteraceae; genus Spongiibacter; species Spongiibacter antarcticus. The sequence goes on from NZ_JACHHW010000005.1 coordinate 1,640, forward strand.
GCGACCAAGCCGCGCGCTTCTAATTCCGTGAGTAATTCTGCATTTACCGCTGTCATACCGTCGACCTTCATCAAAGGAAAAGCGCAAGCAACCTACACATAAGGCGCTTGCGACACCAAGAAACTGATTGAGAAGGCGGCAAGATACAACAACCAAACTGAAATGCAAACCGAGAAAGGCTGACAGGCCCGCGCCCACAAGCTAGAATCTACTTTAACTTTCGGTTAATACGAACTTTTGCAGCACTGTACATTTGTTATACTGAGCAAAAAATCACCAGCAAGGTATGAAGTAGCGAAACTATGCAGAACTGGATTCCCAAACGGCATGCCATGCGCAAATCACCCGCAGGCAAGTTTCCCCGTCGCCATTTAGCGCTGGCAGCATCGACACTTATTGCCCTAGGGTTAGCGCTACTCTTATTGCCGGGCGAAAATGCCGAAGCCAAGCGCACCGCCATCCCCCTCGACTTGGAACTCACACCAAGCAGAGTCAGCACCGCGCCTGAAGTAGCACCCGTTGTTACAGAACAAGCGTGGAAGGAAATCCCAGTTAAAAATGGCGACTCTCTCTCAGCCATATTTAGTCGCGCCGACCTCAGCCCCCAAGACCTCCACGAACTAGTGAGCAGCTCCGCCAAAGCCAAGGCCCTCAATAAAATTCGGCCGGGCCAAAAGCTGTCTTTCAAAATTAGCGACGACGGCCAACTTGAGGCAATGAGCTTCCAGATAGACAAGCTAAACAGTATTGTCTTTGAACGCGGTGTCACCGGCTTCACCACCACCAAGATGACCGAAACACCGGAAATTCGTCAACGCGTTGCCAGCGCCACGATCACGTCTTCCTTATATAGAGCCGCCCAAGATGCAGGCGTTAGCCAAGGCATTATCATGGAACTCGCCAATATTTTTGGTGGGGTTTTAGACTTTGTTTACGATGTACGCAAAGATGACTACTTTATTGTTATCTATGAAGAGCTGTACTTAAACGGCGAATTACTGAGTAGTGGCCAAATTCTCGCCGCGCAGTACTTTAACCGCGGTAAATCCTTTGAAGCCTACCGCTATATCAACAAGCAAGGCGAAGTCGACTACTTCTCCGAAGCGGGCGAAAGCATGCGCAAAGCCTTCTTGCGCGCCCCCCTGGATTTCACCCGCATCAGCTCGGGCTTCAACCCCAAACGCCTGCACCCGGTATTTAAAACCGTGCGCCCCCACCGAGGGGTTGATTACGCAGCCCCCCGAGGCACACCCGTGTACGCCGCCGGCGATGGCCGCGTCGCCGACGCAGGCTATTCAAAAGCCAATGGTAACTACGTGTTTATTAAGCACGGCGAAGCGTATATGACCAAATACTTGCACCTGCACAAACGGGCCGTCTCGAAAGGCGATCGCGTTCGGCAGCGGGAAACAATCGGCTGGGTTGGATCAACCGGTTACGCCACCGGCCCCCACTTACACTACGAATTTTTACTCAACGGCGTGCACCGCAATCCAGCGACTATCGTAAAACAATTGCCCGCGCCCAAAAAAGTGGCCGCTGGCGCCATGCCTGAATTCAAAGCGCAAATAGCTGGCATGCAGCTGCAACTCAGAACCTATGCGGCGCAGCGCAACTACACCGGCGTTGATGCAGGCTAATGAGCAAACACTACTATATTGGCCTCATGTCGGGCACCAGCCTAGATGCGATTGACGCCACATTAATCAGTAGCGATGAAGACCACATCGAGCTGGTGCACAGCATTTCGAGCGCATTACCGCTGGCTGTCAAAGCGCAAATACTTGAACTCTGTGACGGCACCAGCAAAGAAATTGAATTACTCGGCAGGCTTGATCGTGAATTGGGCAGCATTTTCGCGCAAGCCGCGCTCGATTTGTGCCAATCCGCAGGAATCTCTCCCTCAGCAATACGCGCCATTGGCAGCCATGGCCAAACCGTTCGTCACCGGCCACCCGACGAGCAGCGCGCTAGCGACATTGCGTTTACCCTGCAAATTGGAGACCCCAATACCATTGCTGAAATTTCGGGTATTACCACTGTTGCCGATTTCCGTCGCCGGGATATTGCCGCTGGCGGCCAGGGCGCTCCGCTAGTCCCCGCCTTTCACGTTGCCGCATTCGGCCAAGCAGGCATAGAGCGCTTGATTGTCAATATTGGCGGCATGGCGAACATTAGCCTACTAAAAGCCGATGGCAAGGTAATTGGTTTTGACACTGGCCCCGGCAATATTCTAATGGACAGCTGGATAATGCATTGCCAAGGCCATGCCTTTGATCGGGATGGCGCATGGGCGCAAAGCGGAAAACTGAATCAAGACCTCTTAGAGACCTTGCTACAAGACCCTTATTACGCGGTGCACGGCCCCAAAAGCACTGGCCGCGAACAATTTAATTTAGTGCAACTGCTTAACGCTCTGGAATCACTTCCACGCATACCGCCAGCAGATGTTCAGGCGACATTACTCGAACTCACTGCGCGCAGTATTTGTGACGCCATAGGCCGATGCAGCCAAAAGGATTCTGAGGTTTTTATTTGCGGGGGCGGCAGCGCCAACCATGCACTCTTCTCTCGAATTCAAGCGCTCTTAGCTGACCGTAAAGTGGCTACAACAGAAGCCTTAGAAATTCACCCAGACTGGGTAGAAGCTGCGGCCTTCGCCTGGCTGGCAAAACAGAATATTATGGGTTTAGCTGGCAATGTGCCCGCGGTGACGGGCGCCAAAGGACCGCGCATATTAGGCGCGGTGTATCCCGGCTAACGATACCGAGAAGTTAAACCGAGAACGAAGAGCCACAGCCGCAGGTTGTACTGGCATTGGGATTGCTAACTACAAAGCGCGAACCCTCTAAGCCTTCGGTATAATCTAGCTGAGCACCATCTATATACTGGTAGCTCAGAGGGTCAACCAGTACCACAACACCATCTCGCTCCACCAAGGTATCGTCTTCTTCAGCGAGTTCGTCAAAAGTAAAACCGTACTGAAAACCCGAGCAGCCACCACCGGTGACGAACACGCGTAACTTTAGATCGTCATTGGCCTCTTCAGCCACCAAATTTTTTACCTTCGCCACAGCCCGATCCGTCAAGGTCAGCACTGTGGGGGTAAATTGTTCAACTGCAGACATAGTCCACCTCACAAACCAACGACGCCGCTTGGCGTCGTAAATAGGGTGATTATCCAATTCCCGACTAAATCAGTCAAGAATTAACCACCACTACTTTCCTTGTAGCAGGCCCTAAGCCGGTTTTAAGGGAACCGCCTATGGCATCAAGGCCAAACCCTGTAAACCCATGGTTTCGGGTAAACCGAACATCAAGTTCATATTTTGAATAGCCTGCCCCGAAGCTCCTTTAACCAAATTATCGATCGCCGAGAGGACCACAAGCGTGTCCCTATTTTGAGGGCGATACAGCGCTATGCGGCACATATTACTACCACGCACCGTGCGCGTCTGAGGCGTGCTCCCCAGGTGCATCACATCAACAAAAGGTGCATCTGCGTAGCGCTTTTCAAACAAAAACTGTATTTCATCTAAGGGCACCGCTGGGTCGATCATCTCAGCATACATGGTGGCGTGAATACCCCGCACCTGAGGGAGCAGATGTGGCGTGAACGTTAAACCCACTGGCCCTTTCGCCGCGAGCGCCAATTCTTGTTCAATTTCAGGCAGGTGACGATGACCGCCAACCCCATAAGCCTTAAAACTCTCTGACAATTCCGTAAACAAATTATCGATCTTAGCCTGACGCCCAGCACCGCTAACCCCTGAGGCCGCACTGACAATTAAGCGACTAGGATCAACCAGCTTCTCTTCCAGTAGCGGAATGAGACCTAACTGCACCGCCGTGGGGTAGCAGCCAGGACAAGCAATTAACTTCGCGCTGCGGATTTTTTCAGCGTTGCGCTCGGGTAAGCCGTAAACTGCAGTGGCCAGAACATCGGGGCAAACATGCGTTTCGTGATACCACTTAGACCACAAGTCAGCATCAGTGATACGGAAGTCAGCGGACAAGTCGATAACACGAGTTCCCGCCGCCAGTAATTCCGGCACCATATTCATGGCAACATTGTGGGGCGTCGCAAAGAACACCACGTCGCACGTCGCAAGCAATTTCACATCTGGCGTCGAAAACCGCAGGTCCATCGCCCCGCGCAAACTGGGGAACAGCTCGTCAACCGACACACCCTCTTCCGCGCGCGAGGTAATCATCACCACTTCGGCCTCGGCATGCGTCGACAACAAACGCAGCAACTCCACGCCGGTATAACCCGTACCACCTACAATTCCGACTTTTAACACCTAAACTCTCCTTCATTCACCGAATATTATTTAGTGATTTGCACTTCTTCTACCTGCGCTGCTGGCAACGGCTCCGCTTTATCGCGAAGTAAATGCTCCCAGCCACGCAGCAAATCCTTAGCCAATACATGATAGACCGGTTCTGGCATAATTAATTTCGATACCGCCGTTGCCGTCAGCGCGCTCACCATTAGCGCCGGCAGTATATCGTGGTTATTGCCGGTCAACTCCAGCACAATCACAAAGGCTGTAATTGGCCGCTGTACAACACCTGCAAAGTAACTCGCCATGCCCACCAAAATCAATGACACCGCAGGCACCTGCGGGAACAGCGTACCCATTGCGGAACCTAACTCCGCCCCCGCCGCCAAGCTTGGCGAAAAAATCCCGCCGGGAATACCACTAAAATAGGTTAGCAAGGTTGCCAGCATTTTGCCGACAGCCGTGAGCCAGCTTGCCTCGTCCTCTCCCGCCAGTAGCGCCTTAGCTTCCACATAGCCACTACCCATGGTTAAACCGCCAGATAAAATGGCCATCACCGCGAGCACCAAACCGATGCAAAACGCGACCCGCAGCGGCCATTGCTGAACCAGCGGCGCAATGGCACGGTTACCCTGCACCAGCAGCACACTAAACAAACCGCCCATTAAACCGCAGGCCGCGCTTACACCGATAATATAGGGGTAATAAGCAAACGGCATGGCGGAAACTTCTGGCACGCCAAAGTAGCTGTAATGCCCAGCAAAGGCCAATACCACCACCCCCGACAGGATGATTGCCATGATAAAGGTACCCGTGGTACGCGCCTCCATCGACTGCTGCAACTCTTCAATGGCAAATACAATACCCGCCAAGGGCGCATTAAAGGCTGCCGACACGCCCGCCGCGCCGCCGGCAACGATCAAACTGCTTTCCACTTGCCGCTGCTTGAGTTTTGCCCAGCAGCCAAATTTATACATGATTGCCGCACCAACATGCACGCTTGGCCCCTCTCGCCCCACCGTCGCCCCAACCAACAAGCCGGCGCAGGTAAGCAAAACCTTTAGCGTTGCCACCCGCAGCGATAAGAATGGTCCTCGCAACCAGTGGTAGCTTTGCTTGTGGGCGAGTAACACCTGGGGAATACCGCTCCCCCGCGAAGCCTTCCCGCCTTTATTCATCACCCACACAATCCCGACCAAGCCCAGCGGCGTAATCAGCAAAAACAGGTAGGGGTTATAGGCAAACATAGTTTCAGTGAGGCCGTAGCTTTCTTCTGACAGCCAAGCAAAGCCCTGAATGACTAAGCCAACGGTTAAAGCGCCCAACCAAAAAACCCCACGGGTTTTCCAGTCTTCAACCGTACCGAGTTGACGACGAGTATGCCGATTGCCCAAAACCCACCACAGACGAAGCCTGCGAGCAGTTCGGGTGCGTTTCCTGTTGGTCGTCATAATATTAAGGGGCCTGTGCAGGCAGTAGCGCAAAAACCAACGCTCAGAATGAGATTCAGCACGAAAAAAACTTGCGGCGGGCCGCATTTGGCTAAGGGATATTGTATGCTAAATCACTTGGCACACCCAGCGCCGACACATGTAATTTTGCCACCCCAACAGGATGCCTCCGATGCTCTGGCTGAAGGCCTTTCATATCATTGCCGTTATCTGCTGGTTTGCCGGTATTTTTTACCTGCCCAGATTATTTGTTTACCACGCCATGAGCGAGGATCAAGCCACCCGCGATCAACTCAAGATCATGGAGCGTAAGCTCTATCGCTTTGTCACTCCCTTTGCCATTTTAACCGTGGTCTTTGGCGCACTCATGATTTATCAGCAGCCCAACTATTATCTCCAAGCTGGCTGGCTGCAGTTAAAACTGGTGTTTGTCGTCGGGCTGATCGCCTACCACCTGTATTGCGGTCACCTTGTTAAAGTCTTTGCCAGCGACCAAAATCAGCGCCGACATGTTTTTTATCGATGGTTTAACGAAGCACCAGTTTTCGCCTTGTTTGCCATTGTGCTACTCGCCGTGCTGAAACCCTTTTAAGCCAGCGCTCGGCGCGGGATAATAGCCTACCGATGTCGCCGAATTTCATTTATTTAATACAAGAAGCCTTTTTATGAGCAGCTCAGAACAGTTATTTGAAGTCGCACGCCAATTTATCCCCGGCGGTGTTAACAGCCCGGTCCGCGCCTTTAAAGCCGTCGGTGGTATCCCGCGCTTTATCGACCACGCCAAAGGCCCTTACCTTTTTGACGTCGACGGCAAAAAATACATCGACTACGTACTGTCATGGGGTCCAATGCTGCTCGGCCACGCCCACCCCGCCATCATTGCAAGAGTCACCGAGCAGTTACAAAAAGGCCTGAGTTTCGGCGCCCCCACTGAAATCGAAACCCAACTCGCCGCTAAAATTTGCGGCATCATGCCCGGCATGGACATGGTGCGCATGGTGAACTCCGGCACCGAAGCCACCATGAGCGCAATTCGTTTGGCACGGGGCTACACCGGCCGTGACAAAATTATAAAATTTGAAGGCTGCTACCACGGCCACTCAGACTCGCTGCTAATTAAAGCCGGTTCTGGCGCGCTAACCCTTGGCGTGCCCAGTTCGCCCGGCGTTCCGGCCGCATTGGCAGAGCACACTATTACCCTCACCTATAACGACATTGAGGGTGTGCAAGCTGCTTTCAAAGAATTCGGCGAGCAAATAGCCTGCATTATTGTGGAACCCGTCGCCGGCAATATGAACTGCGTGCCGCCGATTCCGGGCTTTTTAGAGTGCCTGCGCGAGTGCTGCGACAAAAGCGGCAGCGTGCTGATTATTGATGAGGTGATGACCGGTTTCCGCCTAGGCCTGCAAGGTGCCCAAGGTTATTACGGTGTGACCGCCGACATCACCTGCCTAGGCAAAGTTATTGGCGGTGGCATGCCAGTCGCAGCCTTTGGCGGCAAGCGTGAAATCATGAGCCATATCGCCCCCAGCGGGCCGGTGTACCAAGCGGGTACCTTGTCCGGCAACCCCGTCGCCATGGCGGCGGGCTTATGCATGTTAGAACACATCGAGAAAGCCGGGTTTTACGAGCCACTTTTCCAGCAAACCGACAAATTAATTAAGGGCCTGCGCGAACGCGCTTCGGCCGCTGGCATCGCCATGACCAGCAACCATGTGGGCACTATGTTTGGGATGTTTTTTACCGACGCCGAGCACGTCACTAATTATCAGCAAGTCATGGCCTGCGATATCGAGCGTTTTAATCGCTTTTTCCACGGCATGTTGGCAGGCGGCGTTTATCTGGCCCCTGCATCCTACGAGGCCGGCTTTTTATCCGCCGCTCACAGCGACCAAGATATTGCCGACACACTGAATATAGCCGAACGCGTTTTCGCCAACTTAAACTGAGAGCCAGCTATGAGTAAGTCACTCCACCGCGGCGCCTTCCCCGCCACTCGCATGCGGCGCCTGCGCGCCAATGATTTCTCGCGACGTTTAATGCGCGAAAACCAGCTTACTGTCAACGACCTAATCTACCCCATGTTTGTTTGCGAGGGCAGCAATGAGCGCCAAGCCGTCGGCTCCATGCCTGGCATTGAGCGTTTAAGCATCGACTTACTGGTCGCCGAAGCCAAGCAGCTAGCCGCGCTGGGCATTCCCGCAATTGCCCTGTTCCCCGTGGTTGGCGCCGACAAAAAGTCCTTATTCGCGGAAGAGGCATACAACCCCGACGGTTTGGCGCAGCGGGCCATCAAAGCCATTAAAGACGCCACACCAGAACTCGGCATTATCACTGACGTTGCCCTCGACCCCTACACTACCCACGGCCAAGACGGCATCATTGACGCCAGCGGTTATGTACTCAATGACCGCACCGTCGAAACCCTGTGCAAGCAGGCGGAAGCCCAGGCCAATGCCGGCGCCGATATCGTTGCCCCCTCGGACATGATGGACGGCCGCATCGGCGCCATTCGTCACACCCTTGAGAGCAACGGTCACATCAACACCTGCATACTGAGCTACGCCGCCAAATACGCCTCGGCCTATTACGGGCCCTTTCGTGACGCCGTCGGATCAGCAGGCAATCTCGGTAGTGGCAATAAATACAATTACCAAATGGACCCCGCCAATAGCGACGAAGCCCTGCACGAATGCGCGCTAGACCTTGCCGAAGGTGCTGACATGATTATGGTCAAACCCGGCATGCCCTACCTCGACATAATTCGCCGAGTAAAAGACGAGCTGGCAGTACCCACTTACGCCTACCAAGTGAGCGGCGAGTACGCCATGCACTGCGCAGCATTTCAAAATGGCTGGCTCGACAAAAACTCGGTCATGGCTGAGTCCTTACTCGCCTTTAAGCGCGCTGGCGCCGACGGCATTCTGACCTATTTCGCCAAGGACATGGCATTATTACTGAACAACTAGTATTTACCCTGTCACAGACAGGTACTATGGTTGGAACAACGCGAAATAATTAAAGTATTAAAAAAATACCAAGGGGAATAAATCATGCAAAAAAGACTTATCGCACTGGCCATACTTGCCGCTAGCGCTTCAGTAAGCAGCCAGGCCGATATTGTTGGCGCTACCGCCGGCGCCTATATGTGGAAGCAGAGCTGGGACGGTGATGTGAAAGCAGGTTCACAAAGCATTGATATGAATGACGACCTCGGCTACGACGACGAAACCGGCAAAAGTTTTTACGTTGCGCTAGAGCACCCCGTGCCCGTACTCCCAAATATCCGCCTGCAGCACACCGCCTTAGACATATCTGAAACAAACACCCTAAACCGCAGCTTTACATTTGACGGCAAAGGCTATGCCGCTACAAACACCGTCGACTCCACAACAGACCTAACTCACACTGACGGCACATTTTACTACGAAATCCTCGACAACTGGGTGAACCTAGACGTCGGTTTAACCGTGCGTATGTTCGACGGCGAGGTTCGTATTAAAAATCAAACCACTGGTGACGAGGGCTCTATCGAAATCGACGCGCCACTGCCCATGGCCTATGTAAACGCCCGTTTTGAATTGCCGCTAACCGGCCTCTACGCCTCAGCCCTTGGCAATGTTATTGCCTACGGCGACAACAAAGTCACCGACATGACCCTAGCCCTAGGCTATGAGCTTGGCATTTTGGGTCTTGAGCTGGGCTACCGCAATTTTGACGTTCAGCTAGAAGACGACAACGAAGAAGCCAATGTGACTGTTGACGGTTACTTCCTTGGCGTTGTGATCGACATCTAATACCGGCCGAGCACAACGACAAAGGGTGTAGCGCTGGCTGCACCCTTTTTTATTGGCCCCATTAAAATACCCGTCTAAGCAGTATATTATTGGTATTTGCGTCAACCAAATCAAATCAATCAGTTCGAGGAAAACCATTGAAGATCGCGGTCGCCATTATCAGCTTACTCTTTAGTGCGACCACCCTCGCCTGCGAATGTCTGTGGCAGGGGCCTTTTAAGACCGTTTATACCAACGCCGATCTCGTGGTTTATGGCGAAGTTGAACGCAGCCAAGGCAACGGCTTTGACTTAAACATCAAAGAAATTATTCAAGGCAATGACTACCGCGAGCAAATTCGAATTTGGGGTAAAAAAGACAATTTATGCCGCCCCGAGGCCAAAGAGTTCCCCCCCGGCAGTCAATGGATTATGGCGCTACAGCGCATCGACAACCCACCAGAGGACGCCTTCAATCCGTTCAAGGCCAATATCAGCTTTGGTCGCCAAGACGACTTTAGTCTGTCGAGCTGCGGAGTTTACTGGCTTCCGGTAAAAGAACAGCGAGTGTCTGGCAATATTCTTGATGGCTCACGCTGGCAATACCTCGACCCCAAGAAAACCCCGGTCATTATGGCGGTGTTTAAAGCGTGGTTACAAAAACTGCTGCCAGACGAGGCCATCACTGAAGCCGCTAGACCCCAAAGCGAGGCGCGCAAATTACTCAACGAGACGAAAATGTTTCTATGGGAAGACCAGCGCAACCTCCTTCCCGAACCGGAGCAAGAAAGCGACGAGCAATTCAGCCCAGTGCGGCCAGATCTTCGCTCGGGCTTAGAGACCCATGGTGCAACAGACAACACCGGCGAACAAAGCTCAGATCAGGCCGAGTAGCTCATCGAGCATTTTCAGCGACATGCCCCAGATCCGACGCTTTTCATAAAAATAACAGGGGAGAACCAGGTGTAATTTGCCCCGGCCCCACTCCATAGTCTCGCGATTACCGCTCGCCATCAAAAACCGCAGCGGCACCCACACGGCCTCAGCGACCTCATGGTTTGGCTCAATACTGACCGCTGTGTGCAAGCGAAAAACATAGGGGGTGACGACCATAGGCTGACGACCAGAATGCGGCCGACTAACGATGTCAGACAGTCGACCAATGCAGTGCCCAGCCTTGTCGAGATAAATACCGGTCTCTTCTTCGGTTTCGCGAATAGCGGTGCGCAAACCCGTCACGTCTTGACGATCCATGCGGCCGCCGGGAAACGCCATATGCCCAGACCACGGGTCGCCCTCGCGGTCAGCGCGTTTAATCATTAGCACTTCAATATGGTCGTCTAATTCACGTAATATCAGCGCCACGGCTGAACGCTTCACCCAGCGCCGCCACCAGCGCTGACGAGGTTTAAAACCATCTAATCGCGTTATTATTTGCTGCAGAGCAAGCGCTTCTTCGCTGCTTCTTTTCAAAGCCTACTCCTCTATTTTGCTGCACGAATCCTCGACCGCTAAGCCGCACTCAGTTAGGCAAACAGTATATGATACGCCAAGACCAACTCTGCTTTGCTCAATAACAACATTATGACTGACAACCGCACGCAAGACATCTGCAGCCGCAGCGATATCGAAATGTTGCTCAGGCACTTTTATGAGCAGGTACTCAGCGACAAGATAATTGGTTTTTATTTCACCGATATCATGCACTTTTCGCTAGAGCACCACCTACCGAAAGTCACTGATTTTTGGGTGCAGCAATTACTGTCGGAACGGGTTTATCACGGTGAATTATTTAAACGTCATCAGCAGCTACACCAGCAAGCAGCGTTGGGTCCACACCACTTTCACCGCTGGCTGCATTTACTCAACCTCAGTATTGACGCGCAATTCTGCGGCCCACGCTGCGACGCGATGAAACAGCGCGCCACTGCGATTGCCCAGTCTATGGCCACCGCCCTCGCCGAGCGTGCAGATAATGCCCCTGGCGAGCTAGGCGTGCAATTCTATGACAAGCCTCAGCCGTAAAGCTTACGCAAACGCGCCACGCCCTCAACCAAACGCGGCATGCCGGTGGTATAGGCAAAGCGCACATGCTCGTCAGCGCGATAGCGCCCAAAGTCCTCGCCTGGGGTAATAGCGATCCCGTGATCTTCAAGCAGTGAACGACAAAACTCTGGGCTCTTCATCTTAAAGCGTTTAATTCCGGCATAGAGGTATAAGGCCCCGTCCGGACAGTGGGGAATTTCAAACCCTAGGCTCCTGAGCTCCGGCAGCAAATAATCCCGGCGCCGAGCAAATTCATCGCGACGCTCGTTGAGAATAAGCCGCGTCTCGGGTTCAAACGCAGCCAGCGCCGCATGCTGAGCCATAGTCGACATAGAGATAAACAGATTCTGAGCTAACTTCTCCAGTTCGGGCACGGCCGCTTCCGGTGCAACCAGCCATCCCAAGCGCCAGCCAGTCATACCAAAGTACTTAGAAAAACTATTAATAACAAAAGCTTGGTCGGTAATAGACAAAATACTCGGCGCATCTACTCCATAATTCAGGCCATGGTAGATTTCATCAACAATTAAATAACCCTCTTTGCGCTCGCACAGGCTGTGCAAATCGCGCAACTGCGGCGCGGTGAGTATTTCTCCACTCGGATTGGCGGGTGAAGCCACCATAATGCCCTTGGTATTCGGCTGCCAGTGCTGCTCAGCTTTTTCGGCGCTGAGCTGAAAACGATCTTCTGGCCCCACTGGTACCAACTGCCCCTCCCCCTCAACCAAACGTAAAAAATGGCGATTACAGGGGTAACCGGGATCCGTCATCAACATGCCATCACCGGGGTTAATTAATAAACCCGCCAGCAGCAACAATGCGCCAGATGCCCCTGGGGTGATCATAATTCGCTCGGGAGCAATATCTAAGCCGTGATCCTGCTTGTAGTATTTGGCAATTGCTTGACGCAGCGCAGGAATACCCGCCGCCGGGGTATAACTCGTTTCCCCTCGGTCTAACGAGGCCTTGGCGGCGCGAATAATCGGCTCAGCGCTACTGAAATCAGGCTCGCCCGCCTCCATATGAATAATATCTCGCCCCGCAGCCGCCAATGCCTTAGCGCGGGTCAGCACCTCAACCACTCTAAACGGCTCAATATCAGCTAAACGACGCGCAAAGGATTTACTCACCTATACTCTTCCTATGACAAAAAATAGGAGTGTAACTTTATCCCTCGCGGCTTAACATCATCACAACAGCGTAATGAAATATTCAGATCACGCCTTAATCCGCAATTTCGTGTGGCGTAGCTGGCCCATATCTGGTAGTTTTGCCGATTTGGCGGCACAGCGTCGCCGCGCATGCCCGCGGTTTGCGGTTAACGGCTTGTAAAAAGAGGGCCAACCATGCCTGCACAGCAGAGTACAACTGAGAATTTGAAGACCTTCGTTCCTTATGTAGAAAAAAAGGGCGAAGAGTATATGAACGACAAGCAGAAGGAACACTTCCGCCAGATCCTGCTCAATTGGAAAGCAGAATTAATGGAAGAAGTGGATCGCACTGTGAGTCATATGAAGGACGAAGCGGCTAATTTTCCTGACCCTGCTGACCGTGCCACACAAGAAGAAGAGTTCAGCCTTGAGCTCCGAACACGTGACCGCGAACGCAAATTAATCAAGAAAATCGACTCGACCATCAATTTAATTGACGAAGACGATTACGGCTACTGCAATACCTGCGGCGTTGATATCGGTATCAAGCGGCTAGAAGCACGCCCTACGGCAACGCTATGCATAGACTGCAAGACCCTTGATGAAATCAAAGAACGCCAGGAACGCGGCTAAAACTGCTGGGCGGCCCGCCGCCCACAACACCCTGAATGTCATCCCCCTATAGCACGTATATGGGCCGGTTTGCGCCGTCGCCCAGCGGGCCACTGCATATCGGCTCACTCGTTACTGCACTGGCCAGCTATTTAGACGCTCGCGCCAATCGCGGCCAATGGCTGCTGCGTATGGAAGACATTGACCCACCTCGAGAGCAAGCGGGCGCCGCCCAGCAAATCATCAACAGCCTCGTTAGTCATGGCCTAATATGGGATGGTGACATCTTCTGGCAAAGCCAGCGCAGCGCAGCTTACGATACGTATCTGCAACAACTTCTCGACAACAACCTAGCTTATTACTGTAACTGCTCCCGTCGCCAGCTCGCTCCGAGTCAGGGACTACACATTGGTGCCTGCCGCCATCCGGGCAACCCCGGCAGCTCAGCTATTCGCCTGCGCACACCCAATGAAACAATCCATTTTGAAGATCGCATCCAAGGCAGCCAGCGTCGCGCCCAAGCGGACATCGGCGACCCCGTCTTAAAACGCAAAGACGGCCTCTATGCCTACCAGCTCGCCGTCGTGGTCGACGATGCCGAACAGGGGATTACCGATATCGTGCGCGGGGTAGATTTGCTCGATGCCAGTGCCTGGCAAATTCACCTACAAAAAGCCCTTGGTTTTAACGCGGCTCGCTACTGCCACATACCTGTCATTGTCGGCAACGATGGCCAAAAGCTTAGCAAGCAAAGTTTTGCCCCCGCGCTCGATGACAGCCGCGCCATCGACAATCTCCGCAGCGCACTACGCTATTTACAGCAAAGCTCGGCCCCCGACACCATCACGGATAGCGCTGCACTACTGGCCTGGGCCACCGCGCACTGGCGCCCCCAAGACATACCGGCCAGCAGACACATCGATGCTGTTTAACAACACAAAATAACCACCATGCGCAGCATTCTTTGCAGTTTCCGCGCACCTCCAGTAACATCATGCCGACAGTGAACGCGTCTCGGTCGCCATGCAAATTCAGTCTCCCCTGCTTTTATTATCAATTTTTGCTTTTGTGTATGCCCCAACGATGGGCCGCTGGCTCTATGAGGGCAGCAATCTTTGGTATCGCCACCATTTAATCTGGCTATTTATTATTGGCTTTGTGTTTATCAGCCTCCGTCAGCGACGCCACAATGACCTTTAGTATCAACACCCTATTTTTAATAGGGCTTAGCTATTTACTGCTACTTTTCGCCATCGCCTACGCTGCAGAACGTCATCTACTGCCGAGTAAAATCATCAACCATCCCGCCACCTATGTTCTGTCTCTGGGGATATACGCCAGTGGCTTTGCCATCTATGGCGCCGTGGGCTTTGCCAAGAATTACGGCTACAGCTTCCTGAATTATTATATCGGCCTGTCCGCGGCAATGATTTTATTGCCCATAATGCTTCTACCCATTCATCGCATATGCAAAAACTATCGACTGAACTCACTCGCCGACCTTCTTAGTTTTCGCTTCCGCAGTTCCTGGGTGGGCTCACTGGTCACACTTTTTACCGCTATCGCTATCTGGCCACTGCTCGCCATTCAAATACAAACCGTTTCGGAATCGACCCTTATATTGAGTTTAGGCCACGCGCTGAGCCAGGAAGACGATGGCTACCGAAGGCTTACCGCTCTTGGTTTTTGCGTGATTATCACGGCATTTACCATTTTATTTGGCTCGCGCAATCTTACCTCCAAAGATAGCCACCGAGGCTTACTCACTGCACTGGCCTTTGAATCGCTCGTTAAAATGTTTGCCCTGCTGCTGGTGGGTATTATCAGCACCTATGCCGTATTTGGCAGTTTTGGCGGTCTGCAAAGTTGGCTAGACAGTAGCCCCGATGTTTTGGCCTCGCTCAACAAGCCCCACGCCGCCGACAGCAATCGCTTGATGCTGATTATGTTTTTTGCCGCCGCCGTGTGCATGCCCCATATTTTTCATATGCTCTTTTCGGAAAATCCCAGCGCAAAAAATCTCGCCACCGCGAGCTGGGGCCTACCGCTATTCTTATTGATTATGAGCTTGCCAGTTTTACCCATCCTCTGGGCCGGAAGCGCTAGGGGCATTGCACTGCCAGCCGACTACTATGCGCTTGGCCTATCACTCGAAATCGGCAAGCCGTGGCTGTCGGTGCTGCTCTACTTAGGGGGCTTATCCGCCGCCAGTGGCGCCATCATTGTCACCACCTTGGCACTGGCCTCAATGAGTCTCAACCATCTCGTATTGCCGGTATTGCGCCCCAAAAACTCAAAAGGCCGCGATATCGATATATACCGCTGGCTACTCACCACTCGTCAACTGCTGATTTGCGTCATCATTCTTATTGGCTTTGTATTTTATGAACTAATCGGTGCATCGCAAAGCCTCAGCCGCTTAGCCATGACCTCAGCCAGCGGCTGCGTCCAGTTTCTGCCCGGCGTATTGGCCGTGCTGTACTGGCCTAAAGCGAATCGCAACGGGTTTATCAGCGGCTTATGTGCAGGCTTTAGCCTCTGGATAATAGGCATCATTTTGCCCATGTTTAGCGGTGTTCATCCCAGCTTTTTAGAGCACCTTTATTTATACCCCATTGAGCGAGATCAGTTCTGGGTAGTCATCACTGGATTATCGCTAGCCCTGAACGGCATTGTTTTCATTATCGTGTCGTTACTGAGCGAAACCTCCGCCGAAGAGCGCCGCGCCGCCGAAGCCTGCACTATCGGCGACCGCGCCGCCACGCAAGAATTCCAGCGCGCGCTCGACGAACTGCAAATGAATGAACAGGAAACCCGACCCTATGCTCTGCGCCGAATTAGAGACCGAATAGAAGTTAACCTATCCTCGCTAGTCGGCCCGTCCAGTGCTCGCCGGGTAATAGATCGCGCCCTGCCCTATACCGATAATGTCATGGGCGACAGCGAAGACATTACCTATATTGAAAAGCGACTCGAGAACTACCAGACCCACCTCACCGGCCTCGCCGCCGATTTAGATAGCCTGCGCCGCTACCACCGGCAAACCCTAGAAGACTTACCCATCGGCGTGTGCGCTCTTGGCCGCGACCAGGAAATACTGCTGTGGAATATGTCCATGGCCGACATTACTCACATCAACGCCAATACTGTCACTGGCTCCCGCTTAGCCGGGCTACCAGAACCTTGGTCAACGTGCCTGCAAGACTTTTTAGCCAGCAGCGATCTACACCGCAGCAAGTTCAGTGTCGAAACCGACGGTGGCCTGCGCTGGTTGAATTTACACCGCACCGAATCGCAGATGCTTGGCCGTGACGAATTAATTGTCGTCGTTGAAGACATCACCGACACCCAGTTACTGGAGCATGAGCTCACGCATCAAGAGCGCCTAGCCTCAATTGGCCGACTGGCCGCCGGAGTCGCCCACGAGATCGGCAACCCGGTTACTGGGATCGCCTGCCTGGCTCAAAATTTACGTTACGAAAGTGACAACGCCGACACGTTGGAAGCCGCCTCGCAAATCGTTAAGCAAACCCAGCGTATAAGTAGTATTGTGCATAGCTTGGTTAACTTCGCCCACACCGGACGCCAAGACCCGACCCAAGCTACTGAAGCGGTGTCTGTGCGCAACTGCGTCAGCGAAGCCGTGCAGCTGCTAAGTCTCGACCCCGAAGCCCGCCACATTCACTACAACAACAACTGCCCTGAGCATATTGTTGTGGCTGGCGACAATCAGCGCCTAATGCAGGTGTTCATCAATTTACTCTCCAATGCCCGCGATGCCAGCCCCGAGGACGGCATGATCACCGTGGATGCTGAAGCTGAACAAGATAGTGCCCACATTACAGTGACCGACCACGGCACCGGGATAGACGAGAAATTACAGAAGCAAATATTTGAACCATTCTTTACGACCAAAGAGCCAGGTAAAGGCACTGGCCTCGGCTTAGCGCTGGTGTATAACATTATCAGCGATCTTGGCGGCGATATTAGTATTGAAAGCCCGGTCACGGAATTTAGCCGATCCGGCACCCGATTTCACATCCACCTCAGACTGAACCACCCTGAGGTACTCTAGAAATAATTGGCTGATCGCGTTATGTTGTTCGGTTACACGTATCGACGCATTGCCCGTACCCAGCAACGGAGAGAATTATGCCCAGAATCCTTTTAGTCGAAGACGAAGACGTTATCCGTCTAGCACTGCGTCGCCTACTAGAACGCAATGACTATCAGGTGGACGAAGCCGATTCAGTTTCAAAGGCACTGAGCACCTATAAAGTTGACGATTACGACTTAATTATCAGCGACTTACGCCTACCTGGTGCCCCGGGAACAGACCTTATCAGTAAAACCGACGCACCCGTGTTGATTATGACCAGCTACGCCAGCCTCAAATCTGCGGTCGACTCCATGAAAAAAGGCGCTATCGACTATATTGCCAAGCCCTTTGACCACGACGAAATGCTAGAAACCGTCGAGCGCATCATTCTCAGCACCGCAAAAGAGAGCACCCCGGGCGATAAGCCAGAGCCCAGCAGCAGCCAGCGCAAACAGATCGCCGACGCTAACGGCATGATTGGCAGCTGCAAAGCTATGCAGCAACTCTACGATCACATTCGCCGCGCCGCGCCCACTGACGCCACCATCCTGGTACACGGCGAAACCGGCACCGGTAAAGAACTCGTGGCCAGAGCGATACACAACCAGAGCACCAGAGCGACGAAAGCTATCATCTGCGTGAACTGCGCCGCAATTCCAGAAACACTGATTGAGTCGGAGCTATTCGGTTATGAAAAAGGCGCTTTTACTGGCGCCAACGCCAGCCGCATTGGCCTAATTGAGGCCGCCGACGGCGGCACTTTATTCCTGGACGAAATTGGCGAATTGCCCCTTGAGGCCCAAGCTCGGCTTCTGCGCTTTATCCAAGAAGATGAAATTCGTCGCATTGGTTCCGTGGAGTCCAGCAAGGTCAATGTTCGTCTTATTTGCGCCACTCACCGCGACCTCAAGGAAATGGCTCACGCTGGGCGCTTCCGAGAAGACCTTTACTACCGCATTAATGTCATGAAACTCGAGCTACCGCCCTTAAGAGAGCGCGGCAAAGACATTCTTGAACTTGCCGAAGCGTTGCTAAAACACCGCTGCGAAAAAATGAAAAAGCCCCTAATGCACTTTAGCCCCAAGGCCATTCAAGCAATCACCACCTATATCTGGCCCGGCAATATCCGCGAACTGGAAAATGCCATCGAGCGCGCCGTAATCCTGTGCGATCGCAAAGAAATAGATAACGAATTACTCGATATCGACCTCGAACTTGTCGACATTGGCCAAATTAGAGGCCGCAGCAACGAATTTAACAATCGCCCCGGCAGTGTTAACAACAATGGCGCAATTGAGCGTAAAGATAACCGCAGCAAACCAAGCCGCGCCAATGACCCCAGCGAAGACTTATCCCTCGAGGACTACTTCCAGCGCTTTGTCCTCGAGCATCAAGACTCCATGAGCGAAACGGAGCTAGCCCAAAAGCTCGGTGTTAGCCGTAAATGCCTATGGGAGCGCCGCCAGCGATTGGGTATTCCGCGCAAAAAAGTGGCCGCCAGAAGCAACGCCTAAAAAGACATGGGCACCGTTACCCAATCCAACGGAATGTAACAAAGGGCGTTTACTAGGGTAACAAGTCGCAAATGTGTAAGGGGTTTCCACGACGAGGAAAATACCTAAGTGATTGAAATTAAAGGATTTTTAAAACATGGCACGGCATATGCTCTCTCTACGTACAAACAACAATAAGAAAACAAAATAATAATAAGAAAAGATAAACAATAATAATAATACAACAGCAAAGAGACCTGGGTGGGGAAGACAATGTTTTCCCCTTCTTCATTTTAAAAACCCCTAAATTACGAAAACCACCAAAAAATTCCTCCTCCGCATTTCCCGCACACACCAAAGCCCTGTGCTAGAATGCTGCCTTTATCATTAACGGCCGACCCTAAAACGCAATGACATCAAGCTCTGTTACCGGTCTGTGGAAAAAGCTAACCGGCAAATTCTCCAAATCCAGCCAAGGCGCCGCGCACCACGTGGCCATTATTCCTAGGGATCAACACACGGTATCGCGCAGACACATTAGCGAAGCTGCGCTAAAAGTCATCCGCAAACTAAACGACGAAGGTTTCGAGGCGTTTCTAGTCGGCGGCGGCGTCCGCGACCTGTTGCTCGGCGGCCAACCCAAAGATTTCGACATCGCCACCGATGCAACCCCCGAGCAGGTTCGCAATGCCTTTCGCAATAGCCGCATTATTGGTCGGCGTTTTCGTATCGTGCACGTCCGTTTTGGCAGGGAAATCATCGAGGTCACCACTTTCCGTGGCAACCACAGCGCCCCGGCTAGCAACCCGCAGCGCAACAAACATTCTGCGCAAACTGAATCGGGCATGCTCACCAGAGACAATGTTTACGGCTCAATCGACGACGATGCCGCGCGTCGCGACCTCACCATAAACGCCCTGTATTACTCCAGCCGCGACTTCTGCGTTTACGACTTTGTTGGCGGCCTAGACGACCTCAATAACAAACTCATTCGCATCATCGGCGACCCTGAAACTCGCTACCGCGAAGACCCGGTGCGGATGCTGCGCGTAGTGCGCTTTGCCGCCAAACTCGACTTTGATATTGAAAAGCACAGCGAAGCGCCCATCAAACGCCTTGCCCCACTGCTGAACGATATTGCCGCCGCCCGCATGTTTGACGAAGTCATCAAGCTTTTCATGTCCGGCCAGGGTCTGCACACTTACGCACTCATGCAGCGCTACGAGTTATTCGCCCCGCTTTTCCCCGCCACTCAAAAAATGCTTAGCCAACGCGAGCCAGCCGCCGAAGAAATTATCAAACAAGGCTTGATAAACACCGATGCTCGCATCGCTGACGGCAAGCCCGTCACCCCTGCGTTTATCTATGCGGTTATTTTGTGGCCGATGGTCAAACACCTGCACAAAGAAATCATGGATGCCGGCACACCGGAAATTGCCGCCCTACATCAGGCCGCGGAGCGGGTTCTTCACAAGCAACAACAGACCGTCGCCATTCCCAAACGTTTCTCGCTACCCATGCGCGACATCTGGGAACTTCAATGCCGCTTAACGCGGCGCTCCGGCAAGCGTCCCGAGCAACTCTTAGAACACCGCTATTTCCGAGCGGGCTTTGACTTCTTATTATTACGCGAGCAAGCGGGCGAAATTGAACCCGGACTCGGACAGTGGTGGCTGGCGTTCCAAGAGGCCCACGTCGATACCCGTGGCGCCATGCTTAGCCAGGTTCCGACCGGCGACAAACCACGAGCACCGCGGCGGCGACGCGGCCCTCGCAAACCAAGATGATCCGCTGCTATATCGCCCTTGGCAGCAACCTTGGCGAACCCCAGAAGCAAGTTCGCTCCGCGCTCAGCGCGCTAGCGGCGCTGCCTAACTCCGCGCTGGTGAACTGCTCACGACTCTACGGCTCCATCGCCGTCGGGCCGGGGCAGCAAAACGATTACGTGAACGCTGTTGCCGCACTCGACACCACGCTGACGGCAGCGCAATTACTGGCCGCCATGCAGCGTATCGAAGCCCAGCACCAGCGTCGCCGCGCCGAGCGGTGGGGACCACGCACACTAGACCTAGATCTGCTACTTTACGGCGAATCCCGCATCAACACTGACACCCTGTGTGTGCCCCATCCACGCATGCATCAGCGCGACTTTGTTTTGCGTCCACTGACCGATATCGCCCCCCAAAAACTGTTACAGTCCGAATTCGACGGCATCAATAGCGGCACATTCAAGGACACCGACGATCTGTGGGTTTTAAACGAAAATGACCAATCACAATCTGCTTAACGAACCCATTATCAATTTACGGCAGCCACCACGCTTCATTGCTGTGGAGGGACCAATTGGCGTAGGTAAAACCACATTAGCGCGGCGCCTAGCTGAATCCCTCAATTTCCACCAGCTATTAGAAAAAGCCGAAGACAACCCTTTTTTAGAGCGCTTCTATGCCAACCAGCGCCATGCCGCCTTGTCTGCCCAGCTATTCTTTTTGTTTCAACGGGCCCAACAGCTCAGCGATTTACGCCAGAGCGACCTCTTTGAACAAACCCACGTCGCTGATTTTATCTTTCAAAAAGACCCACTTTTCGCAAAAATAACATTAGATAGCAATGAGTTAGAACTTTACAACAAGGTTTACGAGCAAGTGCAAGTCGACATACCGACACCCGACTTAGTGATCTACCTGCAAGCACCCGTCAAGGTGCTGCGGGATCGCATTCAGCAGCGCGGCGTAAATTTTGAACGCAGCATCGACACCGATTACCTGGAAAAAATAAACGGCGCCTACAGCGAGTACTTCCACTCCTACCATGACTCACCACTGCTAATTATTAATGCCAGCGAGATCGACTTTGCCCACAACGACCAGCAATATGAACAATTATTGCAATATCTACTGGAAATACGCAGCGGTCGCCATTACTTTAACCCCACTTTTTTTTAAGCACCAATGAGGCGCGCCATGAGTAAGGTCAACATCCTCAGTTTGCTAGCCAAAAAGCAGAGCCAGCAAAAATTTGCCGTAGTCACCTGTTATGACGCGAGCTTTGCCAAATTGGTTGAAAACGCCGGTATCGACGCGATTTTAGTCGGCGATTCGCTGGGCATGGTTTTGCAGGGTCACGACTCAACGCTACCGGTGACGATCGCCGACATGGCCTACCACACCGCCTGCGTCAGTCGGGGTTGTAATCGCCCACTGATTATTAGCGACATGCCCTTTGGTAGCTACAACACCACCACGCAATGCCTCGATAACGCCACCACCCTAATGCGCGCCGGCGCACAAATGGTCAAACTCGAAGGCGGTGACTGGCTCTGCGAAAGTATTCGCCAGCTCAATCACGCCGGCATACCGGTCTGCGGCCACCTAGGCTTAACCCCCCAATCCGTCAATGTACTTGGTGGCTATCGGATACAGGGCCGCGATGACAACCAAGCCCAAGCGATACTGAAAGACGCTCTCGCCCTAGAGGCCGCGGGCGCCGCACTGCTGGTGCTGGAATGTGTGCCTCGCAAACTTGCCGCCGAGATCAGTCATGCACTGAAAATTCCCGTCATTGGCATTGGCGCGGGTAACGAGACCGATGCGCAAGTATTGGTCTTGCACGACCTGCTTGGCGTAACCGAGAAAACCGCCCGCTTTGTCCGCAATTTTGCTGAGGGCAGCAGTAGCATCGCCGATGCCTTAGGTCGGTATAATGACGCGGTGGCAGACGCCAGCTTCCCTGCCGATGAGCATAGTTTTGACTGATAGCAAAAAGGTGTAAACTGTTACCTCGGGGAACATTTTGCAAGGTAACAAAGTAATGAATTTTTTGTTACCAAAGCATTGAACGGCCATTCCGATTGGGGCATACTTGCCCGCCACTGACCCAACTGCTCAGATTGTGAGCAATCTTTCAGTTTTTAAAAGGCCTAAGGTCAGTGTTTTGGTCGCCAGCCCGCGGTGTGCGCGGACTGACTTCACAGCAAACTACCTTCGCAGTTAGCGAAGTATGAGATTGGGAAGTTAGGGGTATGAAAACGTATAGCACAGCCGCCTCCTTAAGGGCCGCCCTCAATGTAGGGAAACGCGCCGGTAAAACGGTCGCCTTTGTTCCTACAATGGGTAATTTGCATGAAGGCCACCTGCGCTTAGTTCGCCGGGCCCGGCAATATGCCGATATTGTGGTTGTCAGCATCTTCGTCAACCCGTTGCAGTTCGGTGCTAACGAAGACTTGAGCAACTACCCGCGCACTCTCGCCGCAGACAAAGAGAAATTGTTTGCTGAGGGCGCACAGTTTTTATTCCTCCCTCAGGTAGACGAAATCTACCCAGAGGGAATGGACAGCCACACCAAGGTATCGGTACCGGAGCTGTCTGAAGGGCATTGCGGTGCAAACCGACCCGGTCATTTCACCGGCGTTACCACCGTGGTGGCCAAGCTTTTCAATATTGTCCAGCCAGACACCGCGGTGTTTGGTGAAAAGGATTTCCAGCAGCTTAGCGTTATCCGTAAAATGGTTCGCGATTTGTGCATGCCTATCGACGTAGTTGGTGTTGCCACCGCCCGCGCCGCAGATGGCTTGGCACTTAGCTCTCGCAACGGCTACCTAAGCCCTGAGCAACGTCAAATTGCACCTATTTTACACCGTGTATTACAGGAGTGCCGCGAGGCAATTGCCTGTGGATACGACAGTTATTGCAAATTAGAGCAGCACGCCAGAACCAGCCTTATTCAAGCTGGCTTGGAAGCGGATTACTTCAATATTTGCGATGGTCGTACCCTGCGTCCGGTTACAGCGGACACCGAAGAAGTTGTTATTCTGGCGGCGGCCAAACTTGGCACCACCCGTCTGATTGACAACGTCACCCTGAACGTTAACTCCAGCACCGACTGGGGAATGTTGGCGGCTAATTAAGCCAGCGAAGACCGAAGAGAAAGGAACAGCGTTATGCAGTCCGTTATGCTGAAAGCGAAACTCCATAAAGCCTGCGTGACTCACGCAGTGCTAAATTATGAAGGCTCCTGCGCAATTGATGGCAAGCTACTCGATATGTCGGGTATCCGTGAATTTGAGCAAATTCAAATTTACAATGTCACCAATGGCGAGCGCTTCACCACTTATGCAATCCGTGGCGAAGACAACAGTGGCATTATCTCTATCAATGGCGCGGCGGCTCACAAGGCCAATGTCGACGACATTATTATTATCTGTGCCTACGCTAGCTACTCTGAGGTTGAACTCATCAACTTCAAGCCCCGCTTGATTTACATGAATCAAGACAATACGGTTAGTCACGCCAGCAACGCCATCCCCGTTCAAGTCGCCTAATACGCCGCGCGATTTTAGCCACAAGCCGAAACTCGCGCGAAAACTCCCCAAAGCCGCTTTTGCCATATCCATCCTGGCGCATGTCCTCGCGCCTGAAATTAAGTGCCTAAACGTCCGCGCCAAGACCCGACTTTAGTCGTAAGGGGCTTCAATCACTGCCGCCAAGCCGCTATTCTGCAAGATTGAAGCTAGCTATGCGACGTGCCCAAGCCGTCTAACGATAACAATCGCGCCATTGAGAGTTTTGCTATGAGTAAAGTCAACGTACACCCTGTACCCCCAAATTTCGCCGCGAACGCCCACATCAATCGTGAACAATACGAGACGATGTATGCGCAATCGCTGGCTGATCCAGACACCTTTTGGACAGAGCAAGCAAATACCTTTTTAAGCTGGGACAAAGAATGGCACACCGTCAACAACTATGACTTCCGCAAAGGCGAGGCCAGCTGGTTTGAGGGCGGCGAACTCAATGTCGCTTATAATTGCATAGATCGTCACTTAGCCACCCGCGCCGAACAAACCGCCATCATCTGGGAAGGCGACGACCCCAGCGAGTCTAAGCACATTAGTTACCGTGAACTTCATCAAGAAGTCTGCAAGCTTGCCAATGTATTGAAATCCCAGGGCATCACTAAGGGTGACCGAGTTTGCCTGTATATGCCCATGATTCCGGAAGCGGCCTACGCCATGCTGGCCTGCGCCCGCATTGGCGCTATTCACTCGGTAGTATTCGGCGGCTTTTCGCCAGAGGCCCTGAAAGATCGTATTCAGAACGCCGACTGTAAAATGCTCATCACCGCCGATGAAGGCTTGCGTAGCGGCAAAACCATTCCATTGAAAGCCAATGCCGACAAAGCACTTGCGCACTGCCCCAGCATTGAAAAATGCTTAGTCGTAAAACGCACTGGCGGCCAAGTTAATTGGCAGGATGACCGCGACCTCTGGTATCACGATGCAATGGCCAAAGCCAACGCCGACTGCCCCGCCGTCGCCATGGCCAGCGAAACCCCTCTCTTTATTTTGTATACCTCAGGCTCCACCGGCAAACCCAAGGGCGTCATGCACACCAGTGCCGGCTACTTGCTGCAGTCGGCCATGACCCATAAATATGTTTTCGACTACAAAGATGGTGACGTATTTTGGTGCACCGCTGATGTGGGGTGGATTACCGGCCACAGTTATATTGTCTACGGCCCACTGGCCAATGGTGCAACCACCCTGCTCTTTGAAGGCGTGCCCACCTACCCCGACGCCTCACGGTGCTGGCAGGTGGTAGACAAACATAAAGTAACCATCTTCTACACTGCACCCACCGCACTGCGCGCCTTAATGGGCGCCGGCGACGAATACGTGGAAGGTACCGATCGCTGTAGTTTGCGCTTGCTCGGCTCCGTGGGCGAACCCATAAACCCCGAAGCTTGGGAATGGTATCACCGCGTAGTTGGCGAACATCGCTGCCCTATCGTCGACACGTGGTGGCAAACCGAAACCGGCGCCATGATGCTAACACCGCTGCCCGGCGCCATTGATATGAAGCCCGGCTCAGCCACCAAACCGTTTTTCGGCGTGGAACCTGCCCTGCTCGGTAATGATGGCAATGAAATCAGCGGTGCAGGCGAAGGCCTATTGGTTATCAAGCGCTCTTGGCCTGGACAGATTCGCAGCGTCTACGGCGACCATCAGCGCCTGATCGAAACCTATTTCAGCACCCATCCCGGCTATTATTTTACCGGTGACGGCGCTCGTCGTGACGCCGACGGCGACTACTGGATCACCGGTCGGGTCGACGATGTACTGAATATTTCCGGCCATCGCATGGGCACCGCCGAAATTGAAAGCGCCCTGGTACTCCATGAAGCCGTTGCGGAAGCAGCCGTGGCGGGATACCCCCACGACATTAAAGGACAAGGCATTTATGCCTACGTCACTCTGATGCATGATGTTGAGGGTAGTGAAGCGTTACTAAAGGAATTAACGGCACTTTGCGTCAAGGAAATTGGCCCGATTGCCAAGCCAGATTTAGTGCAGTGGGCGCCGGGTTTACCCAAGACTCGCTCGGGCAAAATCATGCGCCGGATTTTGCGTAAGATCGCCGCCAATGAGCTAGACAGCCTCGGCGACACCTCAACGCTTGCCGACCCTTCGGTTGTCGATCAATTAATCGACAACCGCTTAAACCGCTAGCAAGCGGCCCCTAGGTGCGAGAAAGAGCCACACCTAGGGGTAACACTTAGCAAATAAACTCAGCCTCGCTCATATCCATTAGCGAATCCGCGCCAGCGAGCATGGCGGCCTTGTGACTCGCAGTTCTCGGTAGTAGACGCTGAAAGTAGAAACGCGCGGTCTTAAGCTTACTGCTATACAGCGGATCATTTGAACCGGCGTCCAGCTTTTGCTGCGCGACCTCGGCCATTTGTGCCCACAGGTACGCAAACGTTATATAGCCCGAGTACATGAGGTAATCCACCGAGGCTGCGCCCACTTCGTCGGCATTTGCCATCGCCTTTTCACCGACGGCCAGAGTCACTTCGCCCCACTCTTTATTCAACGCCGCCAATGGCGCAATAAACTCGGCCAGCGCAGCATTGTCTTCATTTGCCTTACAGTACTTATGAATAATCTTAGTGAAATTATTCAGTACAGCGCCACCGCTGCCCAACACTTTACGACCAATAAGATCGAGCGACTGGATACCCGTGGTGCCTTCATACACCGTAGATATACGATTATCCCGCGCAATGCGCTCCATACCGTTATCGCTGATATAACCGTGGCCACCATATACCTGCACGCCAAGGTAAGTAACCTCCTGAGAAGTTTCAGTACAAAACGCTTTAGCAATGGGCGTTAATAGCTCCAGCAGCTGAGTTGCTTCAGTCTTCTGTATATCACTGCCGAATTGAGTTAAGTCCACCTGCTGCGCCAACCAGTAAATCAACGCGCGCTGCCCCTCAACAAACGCTTTCTGGGTCAGTAGCATGCGGCGAACATCAGGGTGCACCATAATTGGATCAGCTGGGCCATCTGGGTTCTTTGGCCCGCTCAATGAACGCATCTGCAGCCGCTCACGAGCATAACTTAGCGCACCTTGATAAGAAATCTCGCCCATCGACAGCCCCTGCATTGCAGTACCTAGGCGAGCCGCGTTCATCAACTTAAACATGATTTCTAAACCACGATTCTCTTCACCCAAGAGTACCGCACGAGCGCCGTCATAATTCATAACGCAGGTCGCCGAGGCTTTTAGCCCCATTTTCTTTTCAATAGCACCGCAGCTAATATTGTTGAAATCGCCCATTGAGCCGTCTTCATTAACCCAGTACTTCGGCGCGATGAAAAGGGAGACACCTCTAGTGCCGGCTGGCGCACCTTCTACCCTAGCCAAAATCGCGTGGATGATATTATCGGTTAAATCTTGTTCACCGCCGGAGATAAAGATTTTGCTGCCTTGCAAAGTGTAGGTGCCATCATCATTTTTGACGGCCTTAGTGCGCAACAAACCAACATCGGAGCCGCAGTGCGCCTCGGTCAAACACATAGTGCCCGCCCACTCGCCAGTCAGTATTTTAGGTATAAAGCGTTGTTGCTGCGCCGCTGTTCCGCCATTAATTAAGCAGGTCACTGGCGCCAATGCCAGGCCACCATACATGGTGAACGCCCAGCAGGGCGCGCCGGCCATTTCGCCAATAACCGAGCCCAAAGACGATGGTAAACCCTGGCCACCGTGCTCGGCTGGAATACCGAGAGTTTGCCAGCCACCCTCGCCCCACTGTTTAAAAGCTTCCTTAAAGCCCACGGGCGTCGTCACTTTGCCATCGACTAATTTACAGCCCTGTTCGTCGGCGATTTCGGCCAGAGGGTTAACCACATTCTCAGCGAACTTTGCGCCTTCGCTGATAATCGCGTCCATTAAATCGACACCAAGCTCTTCGCATCCCTGTAAGCCGGCGTAGTGCTGCTCGCAGTTTAAAAACTCTTTAAGGACAAAATCAATATCGCGCAGGGGGGCTTTGTAGTCGACCATCACGAACCTCAGATACAGTGTTCAAATAAAATTCAGAACACCATAACAGCTTTGTGCTCAGGCTTTAGTGACATCGGAGGTCAATTGACGTGCAGATCATTCACCGCCAAAAATTATGGCCGCGAGGCAAGCCAGCAGTAAGCATAGGGCGGCAAGAGGATATCACCCGCCTCGGCGTGAATATCAATATCACTGAGCAGTTCGCGCCAGTGCTTATCCGCATCCAAGTTCAAACTACTCATAGACAGGGTTTGGGCGTAGGCGCTGATATTATAAATCGCCAACAAGCTTTGCCCAGCACCACCCTCGGCGTGCCTCTCTCGGCGCAAACCAAACACCTGGTCACCCAAATGCAAAGGGTACTGCGCGGCGTTGGGGTGGAAAGCAGGCTGCTTAGCGCGCAACTTAATTAGGTCTTTAAGCACGGCAAAAATCCGCGCGTGATGACTCGCCGTGGCGAGCTGCTCTTCTAAATCATCCGCCGACCATTGATGACGATTAATCGCGCGGTTGTGGCTGGTGTGCAAAATGCGATTCTCATCGTTTTCGGTTGCTAACAAACTGTGAATATAGAACGCCGGCACCCCTTGTACCGCTAGCATTAGCGCATGGGCGCAAATAAAACGCTGCTCTTGGTAACCATCCTCGCCATCGCTATCATCGATGCGGCGCCGCATGGCATCGAACAAACTGATGTTTATTTCATAAGGCCGGCTTTCACCATTGGCTAATGCCCGCCACGACACCCTACCGCCACTTTTTTGCATTATGCCCACCAACTCTTTAATTTCCTCATCGTCGAGCAAACCTTCCGCTGGGCGCAAGCCAATGCCGTCGTGAGAGGCTATGAAGTTAAAATAAGTGGTGCCGTCTTGGGCCGCGGGCATGCCCATCATCCACGTTTTTAAGGCGCGACTACTGCCAGTAACCAAGGTGTTAATTAATAGTGGCGGCAGCGAAAAGTTGTAAACCATATGGGCTTCATTGGCATTGCCGAAATAGGCCAGATTCTCGCGCAGTGGAATATTCGTTTCGGTAATGATAATTGCATCGGGCACGGCATGTTCAATTAAGCTACGCAGCAAGCGGACGGCCTCGTGGGTCTGCTCTAAATTCAAGCTACTGGTACCGGGAACTTTCCACAAGAACGCCACTGCGTCGAGGCGGAAAATTTTAACGCCCATATCGAGGTAATGACGGATAATTTTAATAAATTCCAGCAATACCTTGGGGTTTTCGAAGTTAAGGTCAACTTGATCGTGACTAAAAGTACACCAGACATGGCGTTTGCCATCGAGGGTTTGCACCTCGCTCAGCAAGGGGCTAGTACGGGGCCGTACTACCGCGCTTAAATCTACGCTGGGATCAACCTCCACAAAATAATCTTGGCCCGGATCGCGGCGCTGTTTAAAATTTTCAAACCACAGACTGCGACTGGAGCAGTGATTAATCACCAGGTCGGCCATTAAATCAAAGTCACGAGCAATGGCGCTGACATCCGGCCAATCGCCAAGTGAGGGATTCACCTCCACATAGTTAATCACCGAAAAACCATCGTCGGAGCTATAGGGATAAAAGGGCAATATATGAACGCCACTTACCACGCCCAGCAGTTCACGCCGAAGAAAATCATGCAAGGTATGCAGCGGCCACTCGCCGTCGCGCAGAATCGAGTCGCCATAGGTAATGACTAGCGCGTCATTCTCATCCCAGTGGTTTTTATGGGTCTCGGGCATGAAGCAGCGCTGGTCCAAAGCCATTGCCGCAATCATGTCGTCAATTAACCCCGCATTACCTAGGTGCGGATACAAAACCTCTACGTGGGCGGCAAGTTGATTGCGCAAATGTTGCGCGGGGCTTAATTCCGTCATTACTCTGCGAATTCCTCGTTGTCAGCCTCCACCGCGGCCAGCATGTCGGCCAACAAGGTCGGTTCAGCACTGCCCACCCGATTCCAGCTCGGTATAAACGGTGTTTCCATGGGATTTTCCAGAAACATATTGCCCGCCTTTACAATATTTTGAGCAAACAACTCAACCGCCTGCTCTTCCCGATGAAGGTCCAAATCAAGACCATTCATCACCGCGTCGGCCCGATAGCTGTCGACAAAATCCAAGGCCACCCGATAATAAGTCGCCTTAATAGTGCGAAAGGTTTCACTATTAAACACCACCCCATTAGTCGCCAATTTGCGGAAAATCGCCTTAGATATATCAATCGACATTTTTGACAAACCACTGCTGTCATCCGCTGCCGACAGGGATTGGTGTTTATGATCGTAAACATCGGCAATATCGACCTGGCACAGACGGTTAGTGGAGTAATTGCGGTACATCTCCGACAACACACCAATTTCCAAGCCCCAGTCACTGGGAATACGCAGATCATTTAACACATCCATGCGCATCGAAAATTCCCCCGACAGCGGGTAGCGATAACTGTCTAAATACTCGAGATAATCCGAGCCACCTAGAATTTTCTTTAAGGCGCGAATCAGCGGCGTCACCAACAAGCGGCTCACCCGACCATTAATTTTTCCGTCCGCGACCCGCGCGTAATAGCCCTTACAAAACTCGTAGTTAAAGGCCGGATTAGCCACCGGGTAAAATAATTGGGCGAGTAAGCGGCGGTCGTAGGTCAGAATATCGCAGTCGTGCAGGGCGATTGCCTCGGCGCGCCCCGACGCCTGGATAAAACCAAGGCAGTACCACACATTGCGGCCCTTGCCGGGCTCTTCCGGCGAAAGACCACGCTTTTGCAGGCGGGCATCAATGGCTTGCAGCCGCGGACCATCATTCCACAGCACTCGGTGACGCTGGGGTAGCCGACTAAAGAATTTTAAGGCGTAGCGATACTGAGCCTCATCGGCCTGATCCAAGCCAATAATAATTTCGTCGATGTAATCGACCTTGGCGATTTCATCAATAATAGCGGCCAACGCCGGGCCTTCTAATTCCGAAAACAGCGAGGGCAGCATCAAGGCCATTGGCCGTTGTTTAGAGAATTGTTTCAGCTCAGCCTCGATGTCACTCACGGGCCGATCAATCAAATTGTGTAAGGTGGTAATGATGCCGTTCTGGTAAAAATCGCCCATATTATTGCCTATATTATTTTGAAAACGTCAGGGTGCTAACGCGGCTTAATCGCCCGCACCCAATATGTCTATTAAGGCCTCGTTCCAACCCACCGGACCAAGACCTTCAGTAATGCGCAATTCTCCCTGTGGCGCCGTAATCTGCGGCGGTAAATGATGTGGCGAGCGCACCACCACAGCAATATCTGCTCGCTCTAGCATGGCAACATCGTTGCCACTGTCACCCAGCGCGATCAACCGAGGCGCAGGCCCTGTTGGGTATAAGCAAGAAGCCAGCCACGCCATCGCCTGGCCCTTATCTGCCGTGCCCATAATATGAATAAAACGGCCGCCTTTTAGGGCCTGCAAGCCTTCTGCGGCAAGCAGGCCAGCAAACTCCCGCCAGCGCTCATCAGTGTCGTCCCAATGAATAGGCTCCGAATACTCACGCTGCAGTGCCAATTCGGCCTCTATCAAACTTAGCCCGGTTATATTGCACAAAGTTGGTGCATCAAAATCCGCAAAGCCAGAAAACTGATAGCCGCCCTGTACCCGCCAAGCACGCAATAGTTTTAGGATCTCCTCACGTCGCGGCGCAAACTCCTTCACGCGCTGGCCATTGATTAAGCTCAAATCAATATCTGCCAGCAAATCACAGCCTGCCGGTACAACCACCGCAGCGCCATTTTCAATAATAAAGGGATAGGGGTTATTTAGCTGGGCGGCCAATTGATGAAGCTCAGCCTGGGTTTTGCTGGTATTGAGCACCCACACCACCCCGAGGTCGGCTAAGCGAGCAAGTGCTTGGGTCGCTGCACTAAAGGAGTAATTATCATGATCCAGCAGCGAGCCATCTAAATCGGTAAAAACCAGACTCTGACGAGCGTGATCATTGCCGCGCCGAGGGTAGTTCACCGCACGAATACGCCGATCTGCGGCCATCGTCATCACGCAATCCGCATGGAGAGGGAGGTCGTGCAGACACTGGCGAGTAATCCGCTCGTAGTGCTGGATAAAGCGTTCAATGTCCTCCGCATTCATTAAAGCTGGTGCGGCAGCCGCATCCACCGTCGCCGCCAGTTTTTGCTCCTGTTCAAGCCGCCAGCCCTGCACGCAGTCAAAGCTGGGCGCCGCCAGCATCAACAAATAATCTATTTTTGCAAAAAGGCGGCGATACTCCCCAGCAAGCGCGGCATTCACATAGGCCCGCCAAACCCCGTTGCGGTCTTCTTCCGCTTCAAGTGAGTTCACCGGTGTGGCCAAGGCAGATTCCTCGCTGGGCTCCGCCCCTAAACACCAACCCTCGAAAATAATTAGATTAACTGGACCGTCAATTCGCGGCCACGCGATGCGCTGAGCCCGATCGTCACAGCGCTTATCAAACCGCGGTAAATCCAAGCCCTGCCCCGACTTTAAGGCCAATAAGGCAGCCAAGGTTTGCTCGGCAAGCGGCACGTCATGACTGCCCGGCACACCGCGCGTGAGAAGTAATGGGTGCACATTCGCCGCCAAATCTTGGCGTTCAGCACGGCGTAAATAGAAGTCGTCTATCGACACCACAGCCACCGTCATGCGATGTTCTCGCTGCAGATACCATTGGAAGAAAGCGGCCAAGGTCGACTTGCCGCTGCCTTGGGCGCCGTGAATGCCCAATACACGCAAGTCACCCGCGCGAATACGCGGCAACACCTCATTAATGAAGGGGATAAAATAGGCGTGTATCTGCTGGCGATATTGCTCCGGCAAACGTTCTTGCAATAAAAACTCAGTCAAGTCGGCGCTCATATCCGGCAAATAAACCTCCTAAAGCCGTCGATGCTTAGGTCAAAAAAAATCGAGTATGTCGTTTAGGTATAGCACAGGCCTAAGCCTGTCCCGTTCCAAACACATCAATATTCATTAAGCAGGTTTCTTGCCAATAGACCGTTAGGTTCTAGCTTTGCGCGAAAGGGCGCCAATAAAACAAAATTACAGGCAAAAAAAAGAGGCCAATTGGCCTCTTTTTAAAACTCATGGCAAATCAGTGCTGATGACCACCGGCGCCGTGGACATGACCATGGCTGAGTTCTTCTTCACTGGCAACACGAACTTCTTCAATGCTGACGTCAAACTGCAATACCTGACCTGCTAAGGGGTGATTAGCGTCAACGGTAACAGATTCGTCATCAACGGCCTTAACAACAACAGTTTGCACTTGACCCTGCGCGCCTGAAGCTTGGAATTGCATGCCGACTTCGATTTGATCGACGCCTTGGAATGCTTCACGGGGTACCGCTTGAATCAATTCAGGATTCAGCTCACCGTAACCGTCTTCAGGCTGAACAGTGACTTTCATGGCATCGCCAATGGTTTTACCGGCCAGCTCGCGCTCTAAACCGGGGATAATACCGCCGTGACCATGCAGATAGGCCAGTGGCTCTTGACCTTTAGACGTATCAATCTCTACGCCAGCTTCGTCGGTCAGGGTGTAGTGAAAAGCCACTACGCAATCGTTAGCAATAATCATGGGAGCCTCCCGTTAAAATAAGCCGGCAAGCATGACAGTTTTGACCGGCAAGGTCACGCCGAGCAACCAATTTATTGCTTATTTGGCGAGATTCGACGACCAGCGGCCAATATTAGGGAAGTTATCTAACCCAACGCCGCGCTTATTTAAGCTCGACCAGAAATCTCTTCACCCACCTCGACAATACGACGGCGCAGCCAAATATGACCCGGATCATGCTGTAACAGGGGGCTCCACGCGAGCTTAAGCTCAATAGGTATTATCATAAACGGCGGTTTGCGCACGGCTAAACGCGGGTCATCCACGTACAAATTAGCCACTTGGGTCGGTAGGGTAGCAATTAAATCAGGGTGTTTCGCCAGTAATGCCGCTACCTGATAGTGACGGGTAAACACGCGAATTTGACGCTCGTGACCACACTCAGCCAATGCCTCGTCGACCCAACCCAGGCGCTGACTGTCGCGCTGGCTCATGCCGCGCCCAACCCCCATGCCCGTCTTACTAACCCAAATGTGCGGGGCGGCAAGAAAGGCGTCCATATCAAAGTTTCCTAGCGCTGAATTACCGCTGCTCATCAGGCAAGAAAAGCTATCGCGCCACACCGTAGCTTGGTGAAAAGACTGTGGCAGGCGGTCAAAGCGATTGATCGCCATGTCGATCTTGCCCTGCTCCAAGTCCTGAAAGGTCACGTCACTGGGAGTCAAAATATCTAAAGTGATATTCGGCGCCTCGTCGCGGAGCTTAAACAGCAGCGGCATCAACAGCGTGGACTCGGCGTAGTCGCTGGCCATAATCCGAAACACCCGGCTACTCTTAGTGACCTCAAAATCGGAGACCGGCAATACCGCCTGCTCCACCGCCGACAAAATAGTCCGCACCTGAGGCTGCAGCTCCAAAGCCCGCTCAGTCGGCGTCATACCCTCGCTGGTGCGCACCAGCAGCGGATCATTAAACAAATCCCGCAAGCGCCGCAGGCCATTACTCAAGGCTGGCTGGGTAATACCTAATTGCTCCGCCGCACGGGTAACATTCTTCTCTCGTAACAACACGTCGAGATAGACCAGCAGGTTTAGATCGATTCGCGATAGATTCATACTAAGAATAACTCCGCAGGGCTTTATAGTTTGGCGTGATTATGGGCGTTTTTAAGCTTTGCTACCAGCGGCAGCAAATTAGGTCTGGCGTCGGACGCCTGATGTCGGACGTAAAGGCCGCAATACCTTCGTCTGACGTCAGACTTCCGACACCCGACTTCGCAATAAAAAAGGCCCGGATAAATCCGGGCCAAGCCTCACTGACAGGAAAGGAATCGTTTAAAAACTTAAGCCTTAGCTTGAGCTTTGTATTCAATACGACGGCGATGGAGTACTGGTTCGGTGTAACCGCTAGGCTGTTCGCAGCCTTTAAAGACCAGTTCACAGGCAGCCTGGAAGGCCACGCTGTCGTCAAAGTTGGGCGCCATTGGCGTGTAGCTCGGGTCGCTGGCATTCTGCCGATCAACCACTGCAGCCATACGCTTGATGGTTTCCATAACTTGGGCTTCTGTACAAACGCCGTGATGTAACCAGTTGGCGATGTGTTGGCTGGAGATACGCAGGGTCGCGCGGTCTTCCATCAGGCCAACATCATTAATATCGGGCACTTTAGAGCAACCTACACCGGCGTCGATCCAGCGCACCACATAGCCGAGCATGCCCTGGGCGTTGTTATCCAATTCTTGCTGGATTTCTTCAGCGCTCCAATTGGGGTTCTGCGCAACCGGAATACTTAAAATATCATCCAGTGCAGCGCGCTGGCGGCTCGCCAACTGGGCTTGCACTGACTTCACGCTGACTTGGTGATAGTGCATAACATGCAAGGTAGCAGCCGTCGGTGAAGGCACCCACGCGCAGTTAGCGCCCGCCTGCGGATGGGCAATTTTAGCCTCCATCATCGCGGCCATTTCATCGGGCATGGCCCACATACCTTTGCCGATTTGGGCGCGACCACTCAGGCCACAGGCCAAACCGATATCAACGTTCCAATCTTCGTAGGCGCTAATCCACGCCTGCTTTTTCATGTCGGCCTTGCGCACAAACGGGCCGGCTTCCATGCTAGTGTGAATCTCGTCGCCGGTGCGATCCAAAAACCCGGTATTGATAAAGATGACTCGCTCAGGCACCGCAGCAATACAGGCCTTAAGGTTTACCGTCGTGCGGCGCTCCTCGTCCATAATGCCGATTTTCAAGGTGTTACGCGGCAGACCAAAGGCATCTTCAACCCGTGAGAAAAGCTCACCCGCAAAGGCCACTTCTTCAGGGCCGTGCATTTTGGGCTTAACAATGTAAACACTGCCTGTGCGAGAGTTGCGCAAGGAGCCTGTCTGCTTAAGATCGTGCATCGCCGCCAGCACAGTGACCATGGCATCCATAATCCCTTCTGGCACTTCAAAGCCATCGGCGTCAATAATCGCTTCGTTGGTCATCAAGTGACCGACGTTACGGACCAGCAGCAAGCTGCGGCCATGCAATACTTTTTCGCTACCGTCAGCAGCCGTAAAGACACGGTCGCCAACCAAGGTACGAACCAACTCTTTACCGCCTTTGTTGAGTTTTTCCTGAAGGTCGCCCTTCATTAACCCCAACCAATTGCGATAAACCTCAACTTTGTCGTCAGCGTCTACGGCGGCAACCGAGTCTTCGCAGTCTTGAATCGTGGTGAGCGCTGACTCCAGCACCAGATCTTTAACCCGCGCAGGGTCGTCCTTGCCAATAGGGTGCTGATCGTCTATTTGAATATCGATGTGCAGACCATTGTTCACCAGCAACACATTGCTGGGGCTGGCGGCATCACCGAGAAAGCCCACAAACTGCTCGGGCTTTTGCAAAGCGGCAACAGAACCATCTGCCATGCTAACGGCCAAGGCGCCATTTACGACGCTATAGAGTGTTGCGTCAGCGTGACTGCCTGTAACGAGCGGTGCGCTTTGATCTAAAAATTGACGAGCGTAAGCAATAACCTTCGCGCCGCGTGCGGGGTTGTAGCCCTTGCCCTTATCCGCGCCATCGGCTTCTGAAATAACATTGGTGCCATAAAGTGCATCATATAAGCTACCCCACCGCGCATTAGCAGCGTTCAGGGCGTAGCGAGCATTCATTACGGGCACAACAAGCTGAGGACCGGCCAAGCTGGCGATTTCCTCGTCAACATTCACGGTGCTAACCGCAAAATCAGCAGGCTCAGGAAGCAGGTAATTAATTTCAGTTAAAAAGGCTTTATACTTCGCCGCATCGAACTGACCGCGATTAGCGCGATGCCAGTCGTCAATTTGGGCTTGAATCTGCTCGCGCTTAGCCAGTAAGGCGCGATTTTTCGGGGCGAGGTCTTTGATCACCGCCGCCATGGCGTCCCAAAACTGCGTAGAACTAATGCCCGTGCCTGGAGCGACCTCCTCGTTGACCAAGCGATAAAGTACATCGGCAATCTGTAAGCCTGCGTGCTGCACCCTAGAATTGGCCTGCGAAGACATAATCACTCCTTAATAAATTAATACTTTCTGTTTAAGAATTAGCTGCGTGCAAATAACTCAAATGTAGACCGACATCCTAGCACTTGAGGATAATTCTGCAAATTTATCCATATTATCTTTACTATTCTTTTCGTGAATGTAAAAATTATATTGTGCAACTATAATGAGGAAATTCGGCGCATTCCCAAAAGCACTTCTATTATTGTGTAGCTATATAGCTGCTCATTGGCGATCAAGCAAACGTCATTCATTCATTCAATAAATAACCGACATAATATCTATAAATTAGAAAAATTTAACAGTCACGCGTAAACTAGCCAGCGTTAACCACCCAAACGCACAAAATAGGGACCACATATGTCAACTCTTCAAGCAGACATCCAGGCAGTTGCCTCACTTAAGGAACAAGCTGGCCACAGCTGGGACGGAATCAACCCCGAGTATGTAGCACGCATGCGCGCCCAGAACAAATTCAAAA
The DNA here is from genome assembly GCF_014202945.1 of Zhongshania antarctica. Taxonomy (GTDB): domain Bacteria; phylum Pseudomonadota; class Gammaproteobacteria; order Pseudomonadales; family Spongiibacteraceae; genus Spongiibacter; species Spongiibacter antarcticus. The sequence goes on from NZ_JACHHW010000005.1 coordinate 39,465, forward strand.
CGGGTCTAGACATAGCCAAATACACTGCCGACATCATGCGTGCAGACATGGCCGCGTTTGACAAAGACAAAACCAAATACACTCAGTCTCTGGGTTGCTGGCATGGTTTTATTGGCCAGCAGAAGATGATTTCTGTTAAGAAACACTTCAACGGCAAAACTGATCGCCGCTACTTGTACCTGTCTGGCTGGATGGTTGCCGCTCTGCGCTCTTCTTTCGGTCCCTTGCCTGACCAATCAATGCATGAAAAAACCGTTGTTGCCGACCTAGTACGCGAGCTCTACACCTTCCTGCGTCAAGCCGATGCACGTGAGCTGGGCGGCCTGTTCCGCGCTCTGGATACTGCTCGTGAAGCTGGCGACACCGCCGAAGAAGCCAAGATCCAAGATCAAATCGACAACCATGTTACTCACGTAGTACCTATCGTTGCTGACATCGACGCTGGTTTCGGTAACGCTGAAGCGACTTACCTGATGGCCAAGCAAATGATCGAAGCTGGCGCTTGCTGCCTGCAGATCGAAAACCAAGTTGCTGACGAAAAGCAGTGCGGTCACCAGGACGGCAAAGTAACCGTACCTCACGCCGACTTCCACAATAAGCTGCGCGCATTGCGTTACGCTTTCTTGGAGCTGGGTGTCGACAACGGCGTTATCGTTGCACGTACTGACTCTGAAGGTGCTGGCCTGACTAAAGAAATCGCGGTTGTTAAAGAGCCAGGCGATCAGGGCGACATTTACAACTCTTTCTTAGACGTTGAAGAAATCAATGTAGCTGACATGGCTGAAGGCGATGTTTGCTTCAACCGTAACGGCAAGCTCGTTCGTCCCAAGCGTTTGCCTTCTGGCCTGTACCAGTTCCGCGAAGGCACTGGCCACGAGCGTTGCGTATTCGACTGTATCGAAGCAATCAATGCCGGTGCTGACCTGCTGTGGATTGAAACTGCAGTGCCAACCGTTCACGAAATCAAAGGCATGATGGACGAAGTTCGTAAAGTTCACCCAGATGCGAAGCTGGTTTACAACAACTCGCCTTCTTTCAACTGGACACTGAACTTCCGTCAGCAAACGTTCGATACTTGGGCTGCTGAAGGTAAAGACGTATCTGCCTACGATCGTGCGAGCCTCATGTCAGCTGAATACGACGCAACTGAATTGGCTGCAGTTGCCGATGAGCGCATCAGAACTTTCCAGGCAGACACTGCCCGTGAAGCGAACGTATTCCACCACCTGATCACTCTGCCGACTTACCACACTGCAGCGTTGTCTACCGACAATCTCGCAAAAGAGTACTTCGGTGAGCAGGGCATGCTGGGTTATGTTGCTGGCGTACAGCGTAAAGAAATCCGTCAGGGTATCGCCTGTGTTAAGCACCAAAACATGTCTGGTTCAGACATGGGTGACGACCACAAAGAATACTACGCTGGCGAGCTTGCACTGAAAGCAGGCGGCGCGAAAAACACTTCTAACCAGTTCAGCTAAGTTGAACTAAGGTGTAAGTGACGTGCCCTGACGATTGCATACGCATAAGCAGGGCACCGTTCAGTGCAGTACAAAAAGGCGACCCTTGCAAAAGGTGTCGCCTTTTTTATGAATAGAATATGATTGTTACTCACTATTTCGGCAAAAGCAGCCAATGGCTTTAAACTCAGCATTCCAGCTCCTCGCCATCTCAAACTGACTAAGTGACTTCGAATATGACTGATACACCCACTTTCCTTAAAGACGCTAAAGACTTATTAGGCAGACAAGGCTTTGCGACAAGTAATGTCTGGTATCACGGCACTTCGTCGGCGCTAGTCGACTCCATCAAAACACAGGGCCTGAAGCGCTCCGGTGACAAAGTACTCAAGAATGCCGCAAAGCAAACCATGGCGACCATCGGCAATAGCTATACCGAATCGATTGAGCCGGTATTTTTGACTCAAAGCAAAGAGCTGGCATTTTATTGGGCGCAGCAAACGGTAAGAAACCGCAGTGTGCGCGTTGAGGGCAATGAGCACGCTGTCGTTTTTGCCGCAACCCTCTCAGAAGACCTAAACGCCAAAGTAAAGCCCGATGTCGGTGCCGCGAGTTTGCTGCTACTCAAAGAAGGCGAAGACTTTATGGCTTATTTGGCGGGTATTTATCAGGAAAATGGCTTCGGCATACCCGATATCGACCTGATGAAAGCGGATCGCATGGAGTACTTAACCGTACTGGGCATGGCCTATCTCAACGCCGATATTGCCCCTAATTGTCTCGACATGGTGAGCGAATAAATAAGCCTATTGCTTGACGGGAGACGGGAGACGCCAAAAAAGGCATAGTAGTTTTTCAAGCGTTCCGCTACCCCACCATCAACCACTGCAGGAGTTACTATGAATACGATATCCACCCCCGATCTCTGCGATGAACATGGCGACGACGTGCGCGTACTAGAGGCTAACTTCCGCCACTATGGCGGTAAACAGCACTTCTGGGGCGAAATTGTTACCATTAAATGCTTTGAAGACAACTCCAAAGTTGCCGACATGGTCAAAACACCGGGCCATAATCGCGTGCTCGTAGTCGATGGCGGCGCCTCACCGCGACGCTCATTACTCGGCGACAATCTTGCCCGCGCTGCAGCCGATAACGGCTGGCGCGGCATTGTAATCTACGGCTATCTGCGTGATGTGGAAGAACTGGCCAATATGCCCATTGGCATCATGGCACTTGGCAGCGTACCCCGCAAAACGGAAAAATTGGGCGACGGCCGCTGCAATATTGCGCTGGAATTTGGCGGCACTACACTATACCCAGGCGAGCACCTATACGCCGACCTGAGCGGCGCAATCATTTCAAACCAGCCACTGACAGACACGCTGTAATCTACTAGGCTGTGGCAATCAAATAAAAGGATAAAATAATGAAGCTAGGACTACTACTGGGCTACTCTGGCGCAAAGCTCTCTATCCCTATGGATACGGTTAAGCACGCCGAAACACTGGGCTTTGACTCGGTATGGACCGCCGAAGCCTACGGGTCTGACGCTGTTACCCCAGCCGCGTGGATTTTAGCGCAAACGACCAAAATTAAAGTCGGCACCGCCATTATGCAAATGCCGGCGCGCACCCCAGCCATGTGCGCCATGACCGCCATGAGCCTAGACCAACTCTCTGGCGGCCGCTTTATTGTCGGCCTCGGTGCATCAGGCCCCCAAGTCGTTGAAGGCTGGCACGGCGTGCCCTACGGTAAGCCGGTGACCCGCACCCGTGAATACATCCAAATTATGAAGGAGATTTTTGAGCGCAAGGGCCCGGTTACCTTCGACGGTAAAATGTATCAAATGCCTTATAATGGCCCCGGCGCTACCGGTCTTGGCAAGCCCCTGAAGTCTATACTTCACGGCGACCCGAGCATCCCGATTTACACCGCCTCAATTACCCCCGCTGGCGTGAGCGCATCCGCGGAAGTCGCCGACGGCGTATTCCCAGTGTGGATGAGCCCTGAAAAATACTCCGTACTAGAACCCAGCATCGACAAAGGGCTCGAAAAAAGCGGCCGCAAAAAAGCCGACTTTAATGTTGCGCCCTTTGTTGGCGTCATTATGGGCGACGACCTCGACGGCTGCCGCGTATTTATTAAAGACTTTCTCGCGCTTTACATTGGCGGCATGGGCGCCAAGGGCAAAAACTTTTACACTGATTACGCCACGCGTATGGGCTATGGCGATGCTGCTGAGAAAATCCAGGACCTTTATTTAGCGGGCAAAAAAGAGGAGGCTCGCGCCGCCGTACCCGATGCATTAGTGGACGAAGTCGCGCTAGTTGGCCCTGAAGCGAGAATTCGTGAACGCGCTAAAGACTGGAACGCCGCATCCAGCCGAGGCGAAGTCGATACCATGCTGCTGAATTGTCAGCAGCCAGAAGCCATGGAAATTTTGGCGGATTGCTTCCTTTAGCGGGAGACGCTTGATGGGAGACGGAAGACGCTAGGGCATTCGCTACGCTCATGTCGGATGTCGGAAAATATCAGCTCACGCACATAGTACGATTAAGCGTTGCTGTTGATTTTTCGCCTGACGCCTGACCTCCGACTTGGTTTTAGCGTCTCCCGTCCAGCATTCTGCCAAACTAGGCTTACCAGCAAACAGAAATAAACTCAGGAACCACACGCATGACCGCAGTTACCCGTCGCCTAGCCATGGCCATTCTCAATGGTTTCGATGCCTTTTTTGCCGAGTACAAAAACATTACCCTCGGCGCGCAAGCGCGTTTTGAAGGGGCCGACTGGCACGGCGCACAAAAGGCAATGCGCGATCGATTAGATTTGTGGAAGCAAAAGCGCCGAATCGTTGCCGAGGCTGCGTACACCATTACTGGCGGCAGTGTTGAAGATCGGGACAACTGGGAAATTGCCAAGCAGGAATACGCGGAGCTCATACAAAATCACGACAATTTTGAAATTGCGCAATCGTTTTTCAATTCCATTTATTGCTACATCTTCAAACATGAAAAAATCCGCGATGTGCATACCTTCGCCCTGACTTCAGTCGAACACTGCGCTCCAGTCTCAAGCGAGTCCATACTGCGCAGCTACCGCTTTGACGGTGATAATGCCGTCGATATCACCAAGTCAATGCTCATTGACTGCGAATTCAACATCCCCTGGGAAGATCTCGACCGCGACGTTGGCTTTATCATGAACGTCGTTAACCGCGAACTTATTCCCAAAATTCGAGATCGCAGCAAAGACATTTATGTCGAAACATTAGAGTCATTGTTTTTCCGCAACAAAGCCGCCTATTTGGTAGGCCGCATCGTCAGCGGCGACTTCAACATGCCCTTTGTACTGCCTATTTTACACAGCGAAAACAACTCTATATTCGTCGACACCGTACTCTCTGACCCCGATGACATCTCAATCTTATTTAGCTTTAGCCGAAGCTATTTTATGGTCGACACCTCGGTGCCATCATCGTACATCTCCTTCCTACACCGGCTAATGCCCCACAAGGAAATTTTTGAACTGTACATTGCCATAGGCATGCCCAAGCACGGTAAAACCGAGTTTTATCGCTTTGCTGTAAACGAGACTGCCAATAGTGAATCACCCTACATCATCGCACCGGGCATTAAGGGCATGGTCATGCTGGTATTTACCCGACCGGACTTTGGCTATGTATATAAGGTGATTAAAGATCGCTTTACGCCGCCCAAAGACATGAGCCAAGAGCACGTTCGCAAATGCTATAGCTTGGTAAAGCGCTGGGATCGCGGCGGGCGCATGGCTGACACACAAGAATTCAATAATTTGGCGTTTGATCGCCGCCGCTTTTCCGACGAGCTTATCGCCGAATTAGAAAAAGAGGCGCCCTCAAAAGTTAGCGTTAGCGGCAATGCGCTACTCCTAAAGCACGTGTACATCGAACGCAAAATGATTCCACTCAATCTTTACCTCAAAGACTGCAATGAACAACAGCTCGACAGCGTAATGGGCGAATACGGCAATGCCATAAAGCAATTGGCGGCAGGCAATATCTTCCCCGGTGATATGTTACTCAAAAACTTTGGCGTCACCCGCCACGGCCGCGTGGTGTTTTACGACTACGATGAAATTTGCCCTCTGACCGACTGCAACTTCCGCTCACTGCCCGAGCCGAAAAATGACGAGCAAGCCATGGCCAGCCAACCTTGGTACGAGGTCAAGCCAGAAGATGTATTCCCCGAGGAATTCCGTTTGTTTTTCTCTGGTAACCAGCGTGCTAAAAAGGTGTTTGATTCATTGCACAGCGACCTCTACGACCCCGCCTACTGGCGCGGTCTGCAGGAAACCATACGCAATGGTTACGTCGCCGACGTATTCCCTTACCGGAAAAAGCAGCGTTTCCAACAGCGGCCACATTAAACGGCAGCTAAGGGTGGCGACACATATTATAACGAGCAACAGCTTCTTGTGGCGGCACCCAAACCGGCGACGCCAGTCGATGAGCGACAGCAGCCTTGTCCAAGAACTTGTATTACCGGCCGTTGAACGCTAGCGAAAGGCTACTGCGGATGAGGAGCTGCAGAGATACGCATGATTCGTATAAAAACTAAAATATAATTATTGTAATGCCAGCATTAAATGCGACTTTCAACATAGCTTCTCGACTTCCGGTGCGCAGGACATATCGAGAAGGTATTTTGTAAACGTTTGGATTGAATCGCCATTGCTAGGCAAAAATGATTCAACAAAATAGTTAGTAGACTGCCCCTCATCAATCGACGCATAAAAACTACTGGTGATGTGTGTGAACTCGGCGTTCATCTCGTCACTACCAACAAAGATATTGTTGCAACCATGCACATTTGGCTCAACCCGCAAGGCATCACGCACGCCGTCGGCAGCAAAAGCCTCCCGCTCCAACCGTTCAAACGGCTCTGGGTCGGCAGCCTGCTGGGCCTGAAGACGCAGCCGCCAAACCAGACTCCTAACAACATCCTCCCAATTAAACATATACCGTTTTAGGCTGTCGTGCTGAGTGATCGACAGTAATAAATTTGGCCTGCCATCGAACAACGGCAATTCGACCGAAAAATACTCCAGATACAATTGCGATACTTTATTTACCGACAAAATATTAAGGTGTTGGTCTAACAAATACGCAGGGTAAGGGCTGTACATATCCAACACTTGCTGAATTGGCCACGGCAGCAATCCAAGTATATTCAAGTGATTTGAGGCGGCGCTAGATGCAGCAAAACCCGCCAATTGCAGGAGCATATCTTCTTGACTCACCGACAGTTCTAATACGTCAAAAATTCGCAGCAAGGTTTTACGACTAACACCCGCTTTATTGCACTCGACAAAACTGAGGTGGCGGCTCGATATACCGGCTCCGGCTGCAACAAGTTGCTGTGAATAATTACGCTGTTTTCGGCATTTGCGCAGTGATGCACCGAATAAAACATTACCCATATACTTAGACAAGACCTGTTCCGCATTACAATTTGGATTGAACTGTATCAATTATCTATCGGTATAAGTCGAATTACATTCCGCCTCAAAACAAATACTACCTTAAAGGTCAGCCCCCTTATTGGCGGCAGTATCCACTTAATGCTATCGTTATAGTAGCGTTTTTCAAGCTCATTCGAGAATAATCACCCCAAGCCAGAACACAAGTCATTATCGAATGAATAATGACATTTTAGATGCTCGCAACGCCTATCAAACCAATTCCTCGAGATACAATTACGACACTGACGCTTGCCCACCACAGCACAACGCCCATCAACTAACGTGCCATACCGTACGAAGCGACTATACTTCCTCTATATATCTGTATTTGACACCGCACTTTAACGCTATAAAGTATGACGGCTATTTTCTTAAGTTAGAGAAACGTGCCGCCTGGGGCGCCGAGGATACCTCCCATGAATAATAAAATGCTCACTATAATCGCCCTGATAAGCTTAACTGCTTGTGGTGGTAGCAGCTCACGTAGCGGCTCGGCCACAAGCCCTAATGAAAGTGGCACGAGTACCGATAAAGCGATTGTCCAAGTGATATCGAATCGACCAGATCTGGTTTCAGCTGGCGATGTGCTTGTCGAGGTGGTACTAGCTAGCCCTGAAGCGGCCGATGAGCTCGTATTACTCCGTAACAACATCGATGTAACCAGTGTGCTGCAAAGCACCGCGGACAAGCCCTTGCGCCTTTTAGGCGTGGTCGAGGGCTTAAGTGTCGGTGAAAATACCATCAGCGCCAATATCGGTAACAGCATCACCGTGGTGAACCACCCCTCGGGTGGGCCTGTGTTTACCGGGCCACACATCCAACCCTGGGAATGCCAAGAGGGCGCAACAGACGAGGATTGCAACCAAACCGCAACATACCAATGGCTGTATAAGTCGACCAATCCATTGCTAGCGGGCTTACAGCCATATGACCTTGAAAACCCACCGACCGATGTGGCTACCACCACAACCGATAACGGTGAAACTTTACCGTTTATAGTACGCCAGGAAATCGGTTATCAAGCGCGCGACCAATACACCATATTCACCTTACACAAGGCCGATGAAGGCTGGACACCAATACAACCCCAGTCACAGTGGAATCGCCGCCTACTCGTAACCCACGGCGGCAATTGCCGTGGCGATCACGACACCAGCTCAGCACGCACCGACGACTACGCGGGCACCATTCCCGGCAACCCAGCAATAGAACAGTCCTATATCACCGCGCTGAGCCTGGGTTGGTCGGTACTGTCCACCGCCCAACTCAACCTGGGTCACAACTGTAATTTGAGCTATCAGGCCGAATCGCTAATGATGGCCAAAGAGCGCTTTGTCGAACAATACGGTGAACTGCGCTACGCCGTGGGCACTGGCTGCTCTGGCGGCGCGATTACCCAGAATATGATTGCCAATGCCTACCCAGGCTTGTACCAAGGCTTATTGACTACCTGCACCTACCCCGACGTCATGAGTACCGCAACTCAGTTTGCTGACTACCACATTTTACTGAAGTACTTCGGCCTGAAGGCCGAAAATCCGGTGGCGCCAACCACCCGCGACGGAACAATATTTACGCCAAACCAGCAGAACGAGATTTACGGCCACCTAAACGGCATTGTGAATGCCTCACTTGCTGATTCGGCGCTATTTGGCGAAGCGGTAGAGCCGGCCTCAAACTGCGGCGGCATCACGCCCGAAGAACGTTTCAATAAAGACACAAACCCCGGGGGCGTGCGCTGCGATGTACTCACCTTTATGGAAAATATGATCGGCGCGCGCGAGCGCTTCCCGGCAGAAGACCCACTGCGCGACCATTGGTCAAAAATAGAACAGGACCTTGGCTATGGCTTTGCTGGATTCCCTCTGGGCAACGAAGGTGTGCAGTATGGCCTACTGCCCCTGCAACAGGGCATTATCAGCCCCGCCCAGTTTTTGGCACTGAACACCAATATAGGTGGCCTAGACCCAAGCCTCAACGTGACTCAGGCGCGCTTAAAGCCTGACTATCCGGCACTCCCCAACGCCTATCGCACTGGCATTTTAAATACCATTGTGAACATGGATACCGTACCCATTATTAATATGACTGGCCCCGATCCCGGCGCGGCGCACGACAGCGTGCACGGCTACTGGGTACGCTGGCGCCTTGAACGCGAGCTTGGCCACCGCGACAATTTTGTCCACTGGGGCGGCGCCACGGCCTTAATCGGTGACGCGAATTACATGAACCAATCACTTATTGCGATGGCATCTTGGCTAGACGCCATCGAAGCCGATACCAGCGCCACGCCACTGGCGCAAAAAATCATCATCAACAAACCGGCCGATGTCCAAGACCAATGCAACGGCGTGCCCGGCGTAATGTGCCCGGAAGCCGCTATGCTGGTATTTGGCACACCGCGCACCCAAGCGGGCGCCGACAAGTATGGCGACCAAGTGCAGTGCCAGCTCAAGCCCTTTAATCGCGCCGACAACTACGGTTTAGGCAACACGGTGTGGCAGGAAGAAGACTGGGCGGCGCTAGAGCAAACCTTCGCCACCGGCGTTTGTGACTGGTCTAAACGGCCACTGGAATGGCAGCGCACAGTTACGTGGCTGAATTATCAAGATGATAAGGGCGATGTGATTACCGGTGGTCAGCAAATGGCACCGGCCAAGTTTCCTGCCGGCTGGGCTAGCCCCGCGTTCAGCAAGACCTGGGAACCCACTTGGCAGCAACCCTAACGTAGGCAGTGCAATAGCGTAAAATAAAAACGGGCGAGATAGAAAACTATCTCGCCCGTCTTATCGGCTCCCATCGCGCGAGCCCTTTCTAGCAACATAGCACGTCGACTAAAACTGCAAACGCGCACTCACACCAATTTCATCAGTATCTAAGTCACCAATAAAACTTCTGCTAATGTTAGCCGCCAAAGAAAACTGAGGCACAACATACACCCGCACACCGGCACCCAATATTGCACCCGTGTCAGTACCGCCGAAGTCAGCATCTTGATGGGCCAAGCCACCCATTAAATTACCTTCAACATTATTAGTCAGCCATGTACGGCTCGTCACACTGCCGGTCAAGGTGTCGATATCAGCGTTATCCCACGCCGGATTTTTACTGTCTGACTCGGCAAAGCTGTAATCCAGCGCCAACACTAAATCGCTGCGCTCCGACATTTTCATAGGGTGCCCTACACCGATACTCACCGTGTCAAACTCAAGGTTTTTATTCACATCGAGATTACCCAGCGAACCACGAACGAAGATATTTCTATCCAGCGCCAGCGAACCGCCGCCATAAATGTAATCGGCATCAGTATTGTCTATATCGACATCAGAAAAGCCACCTTCTACATAGGTGTAGCTAAACTCTTTAGCATTAGCTTGCACTGATGCAATCGCCGCCACTAAACCAAGTCCCAAAAGCTGCTTCTTAGATATATTCATCACAATGTCTCTCCGTTGGATTGATGCAGATTTAGACTGGGCTTTGGCAAACAGTTCCTCGAAAGCAGCAACTTGTGCACTATGCACACTCGCGCAACTTTTCCAGCTATAACATGTCTGTGCGCACACTAGGCCCTTCTAAAAACACCAATGGGCAGAACTCAAGTGGTAATCATCGCCAATTTTGGGTAAGAGTAAAACGCTAGAAGAGTCGTCACTCCTGACGAGGCAGGAGCCTGACCGGAAAGTTACTGGCAAAGCGTCGAGGAAATCGATAGCTTTCGCCATCAACGGCGATGTAGCAAGCGGAAGATCGAGCAACAATAACTGAACCCGTACAGCGCCAATATTGCTCCCACTTCAATGCTCACAATAAAATATTAGCCATTTATGGCCCCAAATAAGGCCACACCTGTCTTGCAGCCCGAGCGCAAGCAATATACGATTCGTATACACATCGTATAATCAGAGTCTGTTATGGGTATCGTTAAAATAGGTGACGAGCTGCACGAAGAAATTCGCAAAGCCAGCTCAGTCATGGTTCGCTCTATCAACGCGCAAGCGGAATTTTGGATAAAAATAGGCATGCTCGCCGAGGCCAATCCAAGCATATCGTTTACCCAAATTATGCGCGAAGAAATGAAGCGTGCCGACGTTGAGCTAAAGGAAATAGTCGGTGGCTGAGCTAAGACTAAAAAGCACAGCCGAGCTACAGTTAATGCGCGAGTCTGGCCGGCTACTCGCGTGTGTATTTGGCTATCTCGACCGTCAGATTGATGTTGGCATATCCACCATGGACATTAACAACTTGGCGGAAAGGTATATTATTGAGCAGCTTAAAGCGCGCCCCGCCAGCAAGGGCCAATATGGCTATCAATACGCCCTCAACACCTCAGTAAATCATGTTGTTTGCCATGGCGTGCCCTCAGATAATCAAAAGTTGAAATCTGGCGACATCGTTAATGTGGACATCACCCTAGAGCAAGGCGGCTTTATTGCCGACTCTAGTAAAATGTATATGGTCGGCGAGGTAACACCGCTGGCGAAGCGCTTGGTGGATAAAACCTATGAAGCAATGTGGGCAGGAATACGAGCAGTAAAGCCAGCCGCGTCACTCGGCGATGTTGGCCACGCCATCCAACGCCATGCCGAGAAACACGGTTACAGCATTGTTCGAGAATACTGCGGTCACGGCATTGGCCGCGAAATGCACGAAGAACCGCAGGTTTTGCATTTTGGTCAGCCCGGCAAAGGCCTAGTCTTACGCGAAGGCATGACTTTCACCATCGAACCAATGCTTAACCAAGGAAAGGCGAAAGTTAAGCTGAAAAAAGATGGTTGGACAGTCGTAACAAGCGATAAAAAATTATCTGCCCAATGGGAGCACACCATCGCCGTGACATCGACCGGTTATGAAGTGCTTACACTTCGAGACGAAGAGCAGCTATAACATACCTCTGCGATCAAATTGCAAATTTTAAATTAAAGAGGCCAGAGTCCTTAAATCATGAATTGTGACTCTGACCTCAAAATCCTTAAACCTGTAAAATCACACTAATAAGCCCCCTCGCTATACACTAATTCATAGCTGTGACTGTATATTTCCAAGATATTACCAAACGGGTCTTCCATGTAAATCATGCGATAGGGCTTGCTGCCAGGATAATAGTAACGTGGTTTTGGCATACGCCTCTTACCGCCAGCCGCAACAATTCGCTCAGCTAATTCCTCTACATTCGGATCTTGAACACAAAAGTGGAACACGCCCGTTTTCCAGTACTCAAAATTATTGTCGGGGTTAATCTGCCCTTTAAATTCAAAAAGCTCAACACCAATACGATCACCGGTTGACAGATGAGCGATCCGAAACTTATCCCAGTTACTACCAAATACGTCGGTACACATCTCTCCAATCGGGCTGTCGTCTTCCACAACCTCAGTGGGCGCCATAATTAAATACCAGCCCATGACCTCGGTATAAAACTTAACGGCGGCCTCCAGGTTGGGAACCGATATGCCTATGTGCGAAAAATTGCGTGGGTAGGTGTTACTCATAATCTACTGACCTCTGATTGCTGTTGTAAGTAGATTACAAAGCAGGCAGTATTAAGTAAAATTATCATTATTAATTATTATGAGTACAAATCGTAATGATAAACCCCACATGGCTACGTACATTTTGCACGCTTGTAGAGATTGGCCACTTCACCCGTACCGCAGAAAGTCTGCACATGACCCAGTCAGGGGTGAGCCAACATGTGCGCAAGCTAGAAGCGCAATTAGGTCAACCACTGCTCATTCGACAAGGCAAAAGCTTCACGCTTAGCAGCACCGGTGATCGGCTCTACAAAGAGGGCCAGAAGCTTATTCTCTCGCTAAATGATCTCGAAAAACGACTAGGCCTAGACCCCAGCCACGAGGGCACCGTTAAACTCGCATCACCAGGCAGTGTAGGCTTAAAGCTCTACCCGCATTTATTACATCTACAAAAACGTCACCCAAAACTGGTCATCGAATATCGATTTGCTCCGAACAGCGAAATAGAAAAGTTGATTGCCGACCACAAAGTCGATATTGGTCTTATGACTTGCCTATCAAAACTCGGCGAGGTAAACCTCAAACCAATCGCAGAAGACGAACTCTTATTAGTTACGCCGCCGGCAATTATAGCGCCGAACTGGGGGCAACTACTGGCACTGGGATTTATCGATCACCCGGATGGTCCCCATCATGCAGCACAGTTGCTAAGTGCAAACTTTCCAGAGTTCCAAAATTCGAGCCAGCTTACAATCTCGGGTTTTTCAAACCAAATTAATCTCATTCTTGAACCCGTAAGCATGGGCCTTGGCTTTACGGTTTTACCAAGTCACGCAGTAGGCGCATTTAAAGACAGCAGTAAAATAAAAGCACATCGGCTCAGCAATAGAGTCAGTGAGACGCTGTACTTGGGGGTTCATGCAAATAGGTTTACGGAAAACAAAGTGAAGACCGTAATAAGCGAAATCAAAAAATGCCTCCAGGATAGATTGGAAGAAGAGAAAAAAGCTTAACTGACATAATCTGGCAAAGCCCAGCGCATGAACTAGAATCAAGATTAGCGCTCAGTGCAATCTTGCGGCACGCCATAATTAGCCACCGAAATGCGTTCAAATCGCTTGGCTTTGCAGTGGCCGACCACTCGATGCCAACCAGTAAAGGTCACAATATGGACAAAGACAAACGCAAAGGCGACGAACCAATTCCGTCTAATTTAAACACGCTACTGAATGACGCTCAGCGCGCAGGCTTACGCCAGCTTGAGAGTTTTGGCTGGCAACTTCAATTTGTTCGCCACCCCTTATTTCAGGAGCCGGTTGTGGTAGTAGTAAACCCCGAAGGGCGAGAGTTCGGAGTACTTGAGGACGATGGCCGCATCAACATGGAGGCGCACATCGCATTTCGCGAAAAAAACTAAAATACTAAGATCAGGCAATAAGGTAGCTATTTAAAAATAGATCCGCGCTCACGCTAAAGCATCATGACAAGCCAGTCATTATCCCCGGCAAAAGTGCGGAACGTGGATATGGAGGCTCAAGTTAATTTAGGTGGGCCATTTGGCGCTACGCTGGCGCGATATAAATAGACACGAGAGTGCAAACAGTCTTTTCATTGCCTTGGCAGAACTACCTCAAAAATGAATATGAGCAATTGCCTTAGCCATACTCAACATAAGCCGGGCGCCGCCATTAGCATCAATTTTTCAGAAATTGAACTATCTGCTCTGCCCTCAACAATCAAACCCCTTAGCACCTATACTGTGTCGCGATAAAATTCGAGAGGCACCTCCCAAAGAAGCCCTCCCGTTAAACCTCGTTCAGCAAAGGTAGAGATGCACGATTTTAAGATTTTCTCCTTACGCGCATCGGTAGCCATCCGCTTTTCTCACCACTTACCGGCACTCTGAAAAAGACGCTTATCGACTCACCTCTTCACACAAACACCTGAAAGCAATCCACCATTATAAGTCGAGTAAAAATGTTACCGGCCCATCATTTAGCAGGCTGATTTGCATATCAGCGCCAAACTTACCGCTGGCAACTTTACCATATTGTTGAGCCAGCTCACCCAAGGCGAAACGGTATAGCCCCTCAGCAACACCTGGCGCCGCCGCCGTTGAAAAGCCAGGCCGCAAGCCTTTTTTCGTCTCGGCCGCGAGGGTGAATTGCGAAACTAATAATACGCCACCACCAACATCCATAACTGATTGGTTCATTTTGCCATTACTATCAGAAAACACCCGATAATGAAGCAGACGCGTCATCATTTTAGTAACGGCCGCTTCGTCATCGTGTTTCTCCAGGCCTAAAAAAACTAAAAGCCCCTGCGCAATCTCCCCGACACACTCGCCCTCGACTTCCACTCGGGCAAATTTCACGCGCTGCAATAATGCTTTCATTTAGATCCAGACTTTGAATATTGGGTAATTAAATAAATTATACGCGTACGTTTGGATACCTGCCCTCGCAGGTTTAACAACAAACCGTGATGACTCGGCAGCCACACGAAGCATGGCTACGGTGTCGCTATTTGCGCGGCGAAAGCAAAGATCATTTTTTGCGTCTACCGTCTCCCGTCAAGCATTCAGCAGCCACAGGCAGGTCTTGCCTCTTGCCTCGTCAATAACTCAACTCACCACCACTGAGCAAGTCTGCAACATCATTACTGGCATGCACCAAGGCATCGGCAATACTCGGCTCGAAAGCCGAATGCCCCGCATCCCGAACAATATGCAACTCAGCGCTAGGCCAAAGCGCATGTAATTCTACGGCGCTTTCGAGCGGGCAAATCATATCGTAACGACCCTGCACAATGATGCCCGGAATCCTTTCAATACACGACATATTCGCCAAGATTTGATTATCAGTTAAAAAAGCCTGATTAACAAAATAATGGGTTTCTATGTGCGACATAGACACCGCCGTGTGTGAGTTCATCAAATGATCTTCGACATCGTGATTTGGCCGCAAGGTCGAGCAGCGCGCCTCCCAGAGTGACCACGCCTTGGCGGCGGCCATCCGTGCCAACTCATTCTCGCCATGGAGCACACGGTGGTAAGCTTCAATCCAATTTTCACCGTCGCGACGCGCTACCGCCTCACTAAAATCTCGCCAGTAATCGGGGAAGACCCGGCTAGCCCCGCCTTCGCTGTAAAACCACGCCAATTCCTTTGGGCGACACAGAAAAATGCCCCGCAAGATCATCGCAGCCACCCTCGCCGGATACGCCTGCGCATAGGCCAAACCGAGGGTTGAGCCCCAAGAGCCGCCAAATACCACCCACTTATCAACCGCCAGGAATTCGCGAATGCGCTCCATATCGGCGATCAAGGCTTGGGTGGTATTGTCTTGCAAGCAAGCATGAGGCTCAGAATGGCCACAGCCGCGCTGATCAAACAGAATGATGCGGTAGCGCTCGGGGTCAAAAAAGCTCCGCGCCTTGGGACTACAGCCAGCGCCGGGGCCGCCGTGAACGAAAATCACTGGGATACCGTCGGGGTTACCAGACTCTTCTATATACAGGATATGAGGGTCTTGAACCGGCAAACGATGTGTTTTATAGGGCTTTATATCTGGGAATAATGCGAGCATAGCGTCACAACCATATCCAATTAGTGCACTGGATTAGTGTAGCGCAGACAGCGACTTAACGCTTGAGGGGAAACTGGCGGCCTTGAACCGGCCGCCAGAGGACTAGCTTAGCGACTTACTTAGGAGCGCGTTTACGCTCATTTTCTTTCAGTAGCTTTTTACGCAAGCGGATGCTTTTCGGCGTTACTTCAACCAATTCATCGTCTTCGATGAATTCTAAAGCCTGCTCCAAAGTGTGCTTGATGTGCGGCGACAGAGTCAGTGCTTCATCAGTACCGGAGGCGCGAACGTTAGTCAGCTGCTTGGCACGAGTCGGGTTAACCACCAAGTCGTTGGCACGGTTGTGCAGACCAATGATCTGACCTTCATACACTTCAGCCGCGTGGCCCATAAACAAACGACCGCGATCCTGAAGGTTAAACAAACCGTAGCTCAGGGTTTTACCACCGACCATCGATACCATTACACCGTTCTGACGACCAGCTAATTCGCCGCCCTTCACTTCGCCGTAATGATCGAACACGGTGGTCATGATACCGCTGCCGGAAGTCATGGTCAGGAATTGGCCACGGAAACCGATCAAGCCTCGGGCAGGCGCGATAAACTCGAGTTTAACGCGACCTTTGCCATCGGGCTCCATATTGCTCATCTCGGCTTTACGCAGACCGAGTTCTTCCATGACCGAGCCCTGGTGCTGCTCTTCAACGTCGATTACCACGTGCTCAAAAGGCTCTTGAACCACGCCGTCAACGATCTTCTGAACAACTTCTGGGCGAGAAACACCCATTTCGAAACCTTCGCGACGCATAGTTTCGATCAGTACCGACAGGTGAAGCTCACCACGACCAGATACTTTGAATTTATCAGGAGTTTCGCCTGGCTCAACACGCAGAGCCACGTTGTGAATCAGCTCTTGGTCTAAGCGGTCACGAATATTACGCGAGGTAACGAACTTACCTTCTTTACCAGCAAACGGTGAATCGTTTACCTGGAAAGTCATGCTGACCGTTGGCTCGTCTACGCTCAATGGCGGCAGGGCTTCTGGGTGGCCTGGCGCACACAAGGTGTCAGAAATATTCAGGCCTTCAATACCGGTTACACAAACAATCTCACCGGCCTTGCCTTCAGGTACTTCAACACGCTCTAGACCGTAATAGCCCATAACGGTTAGCAATTTACATTTGCGGCTCTTACCGTCAGCACCAACCACAACCAGCTGGTCATTGGCTTTCATGGTACCGCGGGTAATACGACCAACACCGATAACGCCAACATAGCTGTTGTAGTCGAGGGCTGAGATTTGCATCTGCAGCGGACCATCAGCATCCACCTCTGGGGTTGGTACTTTGTCGACGATCATTTGGAACAAGGGCGTCATGTCTTCGGCCAGATCATTAAAATCTAAACCGGCAACACCATTAATTGCCGAAGCAAACATAATGGGGAAGTCTAACTGCTCGTCGGTAGCGCCAAGGCGGTCAAACAGATCAAAAACCTGATCCACAACCCAGTCTGGACGCGCGCCGGGGCGGTCAACTTTGTTAACGACTACAATCGGGTTTAAGCCTTGCTCAAACGCCTTTTGGGTTACAAAGCGAGTCTGTGGCATGGGGCCATCGACCGCGTCAACCAACAATAATACGCTGTCGACCATCGACAATACGCGTTCAACCTCACCACCGAAGTCAGCGTGCCCTGGTGTATCAACGATATTGATACGGTAGCCGTTCCACTCAATGGCGGTGTTTTTGGCAAGGATGGTAATACCGCGCTCTTTCTCCTGGTCGTTGGAGTCCATGATCCGCTCGGAATCTTGGTTACGGCGATCAAGGGTTCCCGATTGACTCAACAGTTTATCCACTAGCGTGGTTTTACCGTGGTCAACGTGGGCGATAATAGCGATATTGCGCAGCGTATCAATCATGGAGGGGCTTCGTTGTTGGATAAAATGGCCGCGCATTATACAACAAGCACACCCCTCTTAGCAGCAGGAAGTCACATATCTTCTTGGCAAAATATACTAATTAGCAATAAAAGAACAAAATCAACGTCTTGGGCATCCACCAGATACCCGCTACAATCAATCCACGTGTATTTTGCCCACTTCCCTACGGATAGCTCTGCAATGACCACAGCAAATGTGACCTGGAAAAGCCGCTGGACATTTATATTAGCCGCCACTGGTTCAGCAGTCGGCCTGGGTAATATTTGGAAATTCCCCTATATCACCGGCGAGTACGGTGGTGGCGCCTTTGTATTAGTCTATCTTGGCTGCATATTATTAATTGGCGTTCCGGTCATGATTGCGGAAATCATGGTCGGTCGCGCGGGGCGCAGCGACCCGGTGCACAGCATGAGCAAGCTCGGTCGGGAAGCCGGCAAGTCCTCGTACTGGGGCGCGGTGGGCGCCGTTGGCATTATTGCCGGCCTAATGATTATGATGTTTTACAGCGTTGTCGCGGGCTGGGCGCTAGAGTACGTCGCTCAGAGCATAACCGGCCTCTACAGCGACGCCTCGACCGACGAAATTGAAACCAACTTCAGCAACCTGCTTAGCGACAATACTCAACAGACCATCTGGCATAGCCTATTCACCCTCGTTACCGCGAGTGTCGTCGCTGGTGGCGTTACCAAGGGCATCGGTAAGGCTGTAGAGATTCTCATGCCAATTCTGTTTGGCTTTTTACTGCTACTGCTCGGTTATAGCTGGGTAAACGGTGATTTTAGTGCTGGCCTGCACTTTATGTTCGACACCGACTTCAGCAAATTAACCGGCGAAGCCATATTAGTAGCCATGGGCCATGCCTTTTTTACCCTCAGCTTAGGCATGGGCGCCATTATGGCCTACGGCGCTTATTTTCCGGGTAAAACCTCGATTGGCAAAACCGTACTGACCATTGCCGCCCTTGATACCGTTATTGCGCTGGTCGCTGGCATGGCCATGTTCCCGCTAGTCTTTGCCAATGGCCTCACCCCCGGCCAAGGCCCCGGCCTGATGTTTGTCACCCTACCCATTGCCTTTGCCAATATGAATGGCGGCCTGTTTTTTGGCACCATCTTTTTTAGCTTGGTGAGCATTGCCGCACTCAGCTCATCAATCTCGCTGATTGAGCCCGGCGTGGCCTGGCTAGAAAAATACGGTGTTAAGCGGTCGCTATCGACCTTTGGCTTGGCCGGCATTGCTTGGCTGGGCGGCTTAGCGAGCATTCACTACGGCGCAGTGTTTAATGCACTTGACTATATTACCGCCAATATCATGCTCCCCATTGGCGGCTTATTAATTGCCATCTTTGTCGGCTGGGTACTGCCAGCCAACATCACCGCGACCGAAGTCAATATGGGCGAAGGCCTTATATTCAAATGCTGGCGAATAGCGCTGCGCTATATCGCGCCAGCAGGTATTCTGCTGGTCTTTTTAAACAGCCTCAAACTCATCTAAACAGGAACTGATCTGTGCGCAACCCGCTTTTAAACATTTTTATTATTGCCAGCCTGATTTTATTTGGCGGCCTTTACTATTACAGCGGCCAAGTTGAAGAGCACTACAGCGAAAACGCTGAGCGTTATCTAAAAACGGCCCTTGTTAGTATTTCTAGCTGGCAGACAGAAGATTTAAAAGCGCAGCTCTCCGCCGCCACCCTCGCTCAGGTTGACGACCAACAGCTACGTAAATTATGTACGGAATACGCCCGCCTAGGTGAATTTCAACGTATGGGTGAGCTGCAGTTTTCACGTTTGAGCGGCGCGCTATCACTGTTTAGCGAGCCGCCGCGACTCAGCTACAGCAGCAATGTTCATTTCGAACACGGCAGCGCGGTCATGACCGCCACCTTAACCTTGGAAAACCAGCGCTTTAAACTTTACAACTTTAACCTGGGCAAACCCGAGCAGGCAGCAAGCCAATAAGCCCCACCTAGGGTACCAATAAGTGTGCCTGCAGATGGCCGCGAGCAGACTCTGGCAAGGGTATTGGTCGGTGCTCGCGATTGACACAAACCAGAGTTGACTCGCCATCAGCCACTAACTCGTTGCCATCTTCAGAATAAAGACACTGCTTTAAGCTGAAGCTGCTATTACCAATGCGCAGCACCCAAGCCTTGCCTCGCAACAGACCGGGATGATGCCACTCTTTGCGAAAATTCAAACCAACAGCAGCCATAATCAAGCCGAATTCATCTATTCCACCGCCCATGCCAAAACCAGCTTGCTCCAGCCATTCCACCCTAGATTCTTCGAGGTAGCGGAAATACTGAACATGGTTAATATGGCCCATGCTGTCTTGGTCGGCCCAACGCGGCTTAATCAATACGTCAAACAGGGGTTCAATATTTGCTTCGCTCATGACGGACGATACACCTTTACGTTTTCAAAGCCCTGCTCTACCAAATGCGAAGCATGGAGACGACTCATCACGCCTTTATCGCAAAACAGCATATAGGTGCGCGATTGGTCCAGCTGCGCGAAACGGCTGTGCAACTCGTAAAAAGGAATAGTCTGCACCTCGCTCGTCGACAGTTTCAGAGGCTTGCGATCAACCTCGTCTGGGTGACGAACATCCACAATAACCGCGTCAGGCAGTGGAATAGGTAAAGACTCGACGGCGGCTACGCTTAAATCTTCGTCGGCGAGCGCGTCGATATTAATGTAGTTGGCAGCCGCGATGGCGCGCTCCAGTACAGCAAAATCGAAATTGGCCTCTTGGGCGGCAATTTTTTCTGGCTTGGCGCGCGTAGTGGGCTTAACGGAAATCACACCGCAATACTCGGGCATATTCGCCGCAAACGCTTCCGTGCCGATTTTGGCCGCTATATTAATGATGTCCAGTTTGTCGGCGCAAATCAGCGGACGCAGCACTAAGGTATCAGTGACCTGATCGATTACCGAAAGGTTCTGCAAGGTCTGGCTAGAAACCTGCGCCACCGCCTCGCCGGTAACGAGCGCAGACACTTCCAACTGAGCCGCTACCTCCGAGGCTGCGCGCAGCATCATACGCTTGAGGATTACACCCATTTGCGAGTTCTCAACATTTTTCAGAATCTCGCCAACCACATCCTCAAAGGGCACACTCACAAACTTCACCCGATGGGAGGCGCCGTATTTAAGCCAAAGATACAAGGCGACTTCTTTTACCCCAACCTCGTGCTCGCGACCACCGAGATTAAAAAAGCAAAAATGGGTGCGCATACCGCGCTTCATGGTCATATAACTGGAAACGGTGGAATCGAAGCCCCCAGAAATCAAAGATACCACCGCATCAATAGTGCCCAGCGGAAACCCGCCCAAGCCCTCGATACGACGGTTAACGATATAAACTAGGTCTTGGCGCACTTCAATACGCACGGTTACATCCGGATTGTGCAAATCGACGCCCGCTGACTCAACGTGCTGATTCAGACCACCCCCAACATAGCGCTCAACTTCACTGGAATTAAAATCGTGGGTACCCACCCGCTTGCAGCGCACCACAAAGCTTTTACCACGCAAACTGTCGCCAATGGCAAGCCGAGTTTTCTCAAAAATATCGTGCACATCCACCAGTGGGTATTCCAGCACCTCAACAATGTGAGCGATACCTGGCGTATTACTGAGCACCGCCACAAAACCCGCCAAAACTTCAGGGTCGTTACTAGCAGTCTCTACGGTTATCCGGTCCCAATCGCGAATAATCTCCAAGTTGGGATCTAAAGGCAGCAGTAATTTGCGCAAATTATCGCGCAGCTGCTTGGTGAATTTCTTGCGAACAGGCTTACTCTTGATGATGATTTCAGGAAATAATTTAACGAGGAATTTCATTTAAAGAATCGCGACGATGAGGGGCCAAGCATTATACCCCCTCCACCTCTCAGGTGGCAGCCCAAGGATTTTGCGCCAAAATAGAGCCAAAATATAAGGAAGGCACCATGTTGGTGCGATTGTTTTGTTGCCATGCACTAGGTTTAAGCAAAAGAAGAGCAATCCACAGCAGCACTATGCAGTAAAGCAACTGAACCGGCATGTTTTTTGCTTTTTCAGTTCGCAGATTGCGCCGCTATGCTGCACAATACAATACGAATATAATCGATGACCCTTCGGCGATGCCGAACTCAAACTTACTCTCTCTATCTGGAGGACGAAAACAATGTCAGAGATCACTCTGCAGTTAATCGCCGAAAATGACGTGAAGTGGGCGGACATGCGCTTTACCGATACCAAGGGCAAAGAGCAACACGTCACCATTCCGGCCACTGAGGTCGATGTAAGCTTTTTTGAAGACGGCAAAATGTTTGACGGCTCATCCATTGCCGGCTGGAAGGGCATTAACGAATCCGACATGATCCTGATGCCTGATGACACCGCATCGGTTCTTGATCCCTTTACCGAAGAATCCACTATTATCATCCGCTGCAACATCGTAGAGCCATCTACCATGCAGGGTTATAACCGCGATCCACGCTCCATCGCCCAGCGCGCTGAAGACTATATGCGCGCCACTGGTATTGCCGACAACGCACTATTTGGCCCCGAGCCAGAATTCTTCGTGTTCGACGACGTAAAGTGGAAAGTCTCCATGGAAGGCGCGAGCTATGCGATCGCCTCTGACGAAGCGGCGTGGAAATCAGGCGACAATTTCGAAGAAGGCAACACGGGTCACCGTCCAGGCGTAAAAGGCGGCTACTTCCCAGTACCACCAGTCGACAGCCTGCACGACCTGCGTGGCGCGATGTGTAATGCCATGAGCGACATGGGCCTCACTATCGAAGTCCACCACCACGAAGTGGGTACTGCTGGTCAGTGCGAAATCGGCGTTGGCCCTAACACCTGCGTTAAAAAAGCTGACGAAGTACAGATCCTCAAGTACTGCGTACACAATGTAGCCCACGCCTACGGCAAAACGGCAACCTTTATGCCCAAGCCGATTGTTGGCGATAACGGCAGCGGCATGCACGTTCACATGTCACTCAGCAAAGACGGCACCAACCTGTTTGCTGGCGACGTTTACGGCGGCCTGTCTGAAACCGCACTGTTCTATATTGGCGGTATCATTAAGCACGCTCGCGCGATCAACGCCTTCACCAACGCCTCTACTAACTCGTATAAGCGTTTGGTTCCTGGCTTTGAAGCACCGGTAATGCTGGCCTACTCGGCCCGTAACCGCTCTGCGTCAATTCGTATTCCCTTCGTGCCGAACCCTAAAGCTCGCCGCGTTGAAGTGCGCTTCCCTGACCCCTCAGCCAACCCTTACCTCGCGTTTGCGGTAATGCTGATGGCTGGTCTTGACGGCATTCAAAACAAGATCCACCCCGGCGACGCAGCCGACAAAGATCTGTACGACCTGCCAGCAGAAGAAGCTGCAGCCATCCCAACCGTTGCCTCTAGCCTAGAGCAGGCTCTGCAGGCACTGGATGCGGATCGCTCGTTCTTAACTGCCGGCGGCGTTTTTGACGACGATACCATTGATGCTTATATCGCCCTTAAAGCTCAGGAAGTTGAGCGCCTAGCCATGACAACTCACCCTGTTGAGTTCGACATGTACTACAGCGTTTAAACCGCACTACGCTTAAAAAGCCCGCTTTATGCGGGCTTTTTTGTGCCTGTGCGCTTTTCTATATTTACGGCTGACGTGCAGCGCAAAGCTTGCACTCCAAAGCGCTTCACCACATCATAGAACCCTTAAACACCGAGGTGCTGTATGGCTCGCTACCTATTCCTACTTTGCTTCATGCTGCTTACCAGCCTTAGCTTTGCCACCGAAATTTACCGCTCTACCGACCAGTACGGCAATACCGTGTTTTCCGACAAAGCGCCAAAAAACAGCAGCCCTGTAGAACTCCCGCCCATCAACACCACCCCAGCGACCGAGGTCAGCGACACACCCCCTCGCCAGTCAACTAAACCCACGGCGGTTCACAGCAATCGAATCACCATTCAAAGCCCTGCCAATGGCGCCATTATTGCCAATGGTCGCATCCCCACGACCGTCCGGGCAGCGACCAAGGAAGCCGTAGACCCATCTCTTCGTATTGCCTTTGAACTAGACGGCAAGACCTTAAGCAGCTCCAGCAGCACCCAGCACACCATTCCCCGCCTCAGTCGCGGCCCACACCGCATCAGCGTTAGCCTTATTGACCAAAACAGCAAAACGCTTAGCAAGGATGCCGTCGACATTATGGTCTACCACCCAGGCAACTAAGCCCAAGTCACAAAAGCGCACCATTATAGTGCTTTATCACCTATACTGGGTGCAGGCGCGTCCAACAATGTTGCGCTCGGCAGCAACTACCACTGCACTATATTGGGACTTAGCTCCCACTATGACCAAGAAATCTGCCAATTTTACCTGAACACCCACCTCAACCCGCTTGGCCTAGAAATTGCTTCGAGCTAAAGCATAACGAACACACTGGCGACGCTATGCCCCCGAATAATATCCACCACCAAATCCTCGACAACTTGAAGACAGCCATTTTGTTGGTCGAGCCGAACCTGACCGTGAGCTATATCAACCCCGCGGCAGAATCGCTATTGGCGGTATCCGATCAGCGCATCCACGGTGAAGCAATTACCAAGCTATTTCACGAACAAGAAGACACCCTCGTCAAATTGCTCGACGCCATCAACAACTGCGAGGCCTATACCAAACGCGAGACCGTGCTCACCCTGCGCTCAGGCATTGAAATCACGGTAGATTACGCCGTTACCCCAGTTACCGAAAACCGTCGCACCTCTTTAATCATAGAATTACAGCCGCTAGATCGACTGATTAGAATCAGCCGCGAAGAAGGTTTATTGTCGTCACAGCAAAACAGTCAGGCCCTAATTCGCGGCATTGCTCACGAAGTTAAAAATCCACTTGGTGGCCTGCGTGGTGCAGCCCAACTGCTGGCTCGCGAACTCAGCGACCCCAAGCTCCACGACTACACCAATATCATTATTGAAGAAGCCGACCGCCTGCGTAATTTGGTCGACACCATGCTTGGCCCGCATCGCGCGCCAGAAAAGCAAATGACCAATATCCACGAAGTATTAGAACGCGTACGCCAGCTCGTCGAAGCTGAAAGCGAAGGTTATATCCGTATTATTCGCGACTACGACCCCAGTATTCCCGATATTCTCGGCGACCGCGAACAACTCATTCAGGCGTTCTTAAACGTCACCCGCAACGCCCAGCAAGCATTGCGCCAAAACAGCAACCAAGACAGCGATCCAACGATTATTATTCGCACCCGCACCCTGCGCCAGCTCACCATTGGCAGCCATCGTCATCGCTTGGTGTGCAGTGTCGACATCACGGATAACGGCCCCGGTATACCTCAAGACCTGCGCGCCTCCATTTTTCTGCCCATGGTCAGCGGCCGCGCCGAAGGCACAGGACTGGGCCTATCAATTGCACAATCCATACTTAATCATCATAACGGACTAATCGAGTGTAGCAGCGAGCCCGGTAACACCACCTTCTCTCTGCACATTCCGCTGGAGCAAGCCTCATGAGCCAAACCAATGCCGTCTGGATAGCTGACGACGATCGATCGATACGCTGGGTACTTGAAAAAGCCCTGAACCAAGCCGGTATCATTACCCGCTGTTTTGAAAATGGCGACGGTCTACTCAGTGAACTAGAATCTGAAGTCCCCGACGCCATCATTAGCGATATTCGCATGCCCGGTATCGATGGTCTTAAATTACTGTCGCGCATTACTGCCGCCCACCCCGGCTTGCCGGTGATTATTACCACCGCGCACTCCGACTTAGACAGCGCGGTGGCCTCTTACCAAGGTGGCGCCTTCGAATATTTACCCAAGCCCTTTGACGTTGACGACGCGGTTGCCACTACCCAGCGCGCATTGCAGCACGCCAACAAAAACCGAAATTTACTGCCCGAGCAGGCACCGCTGGAAACCACCGAAATCATCGGTGAAGCCCCCGCCATGCAAGAAGTATTTCGGGCCATTGGCCGCCTCGCCCAATCCAATATTACCGTGTTAATTAACGGTGAATCCGGCACGGGCAAAGAACTCGTCGCACAAGCGCTCCACCGCCACAGCCCTAGGGCAACCAAGCCTTTTATTGCGTTAAACATGGCGGCCATCCCCAAAGACCTAATGGAATCAGAACTCTTTGGTCATGAAAAAGGCGCGTTTACCGGTGCCAGCGCCCAGCGTCGCGGCCGCTTTGAACAAGCCAACGGCGGCACCCTGTTTTTAGATGAGATCGGCGACATGCCTGCCGACACCCAAACTCGCCTACTAAGGGTATTAGCTGACGGTGAGTTTTATCGCGTTGGCGGCCACACCCCAGTCAAAGTCGATGTGCGCATTATTGCAGCAACCCACCAGAATCTCGAAAAGCTGGTGAAGAGCAATCATTTCCGGGAAGACTTATTTCACCGCATCAATGTTATTCGTATCCACCTGCCCAAACTCTCTGAGCGCCGAGAAGATATACCCAAACTCATGCAGCACTTCTTTACCCGCGCCGGTAATGAGCTGAATGTTGAGCCCAAGCGCCTGCGCCCAGAAACCGAAGAATACCTCTGCCAAATGGAATGGCAGGGCAACGTTCGCCAGCTCGAAAACACCTGCCGCTGGCTAACGGTGATGGCCTCAGGCCGCGAGATTCACGTTAACGACCTCCCGCCAGAGTTACTCGAAAGGCCCCAAGGCGAAGCCGCCCCCGCCTCAAACTGGCAAGACAACCTCAAACGCTGGGCAGATCAAGAGCTCGTGCTGGGTCGTGAAAAACTGCTCGACCGCGCCGTACCCCAGTTTGAACGCATCATGATCGAAGCCGCCCTGCACCACACCCATGGCCGTCGTCGCGATGCAGCCAATCTACTCGGCTGGGGACGCAACACCCTGACTCGCAAGATTAAGGAATTGGGGATGGGCGGAGATGATGAGGATTAACCGACGCTAAATGCGTTACGGGAGACGGGAGACGCTTAAAATCAAAAGCCCGCACTGGCGTCGCTTTTGCGTTTACCGGACCCTAGCACCGGTTTGTACCGGCTTACATGGATACCTGCCTGCGCAGGTATGACTTCATAGCAATAGATATTTTTAATATCGTCGCCCCTGCGCAGGCAGGGGCCCATCTCAGCAACGGAGTACACGCCAGCACTGCGCTTACCATCTCTCATCAAGCGCCTCCCGCTTAGACCTGCGCCCCCGCAAAGCCCACTTGCCGCCACGCCTCGTAACTCACCAGCGCGACCGTATTCGACAAATTCAAGCTCCGGGCTTCGGCCATCATGGGGACGCGCAGGCAATGCTCTTGGCCTAAACTTTCTCGCACTGCGGGCGGTAAACCCGAGGTTTCTGAGCCAAACAACAGCACGTCCTCGGCTTGAAATTTAGCGTCCGCGTAATTGCGGGTGCCTTTGGTAGTGAGCGCAAATATCCGCCGCTCGCCCATCGCCGCTAAAAAGCTCGGGTAGTCGGCGTGGCGTGTTACCCGCGCTAGCTCGGCATAATCTAAGCCTGCCCTGCGCAATTTTTTCTCTTCCATGTCAAAGCCCAGCGGCTCGATGAGATGGAGGTGACAACCATTATTGGCCACCAGTCGAATTATATTGCCGGTATTAGGGGCGATGCGCGGTTCGTACAAAGCGATATGGAACATAGCTGGGCACCAGGAAAGCCAACAAGGCCTGACAATATAGGAGATAAAAAAATACCGCATACTGAGCTATCAGCAGGCGGTATTTCGGTCGGCGCTACAAACCTAGTGGGTGGTAGCAGCAGCGGTCTCGGCCTGACGCGCAGCCTGTGCCTCTTCAGCCTGGCGATAGAGCGCTTCAAAATTCACTGGCTGCAATGCCAGCGCGGGGAAGCCACCCTTAACCACGAGCGCATCGACTGCTTCACGCAAATACGGGAACAGCATATTTGGGCAGGCGATGCCTAATAACTGGCGCAACTGCTCGCCTTCAATGCCCTCGGCAACAAACAAACCGGCTTGGTGAATTTCAACCAAGAAGGCCGTTTCGTCATCTTCAAGCTTGGCGGTAATCGTCACCGTCAGAACAACTTCAAAGGTATTGTCGGCAACCGCTTTACTGCGCGTATTAAGATCAACCTGTATTTTTGGCTTCCACGCCTTGGTAAAAATCACCGGGCTAGCAGGAGATTCAAAAGACACATCTTTGGTGTAAATACGCTGTAGGGCAAATTTCGCTTGGACGGGCGTTTCTTCTGGCATTGTTTTCCGCTTCCTAAACTAATTTAAAGGGGTCATAAACGTATATAAGGCCTAAACCGAGTTTCACAAGGCGCTAATTGACTATTATTCCGTCACTGCGAGGCAATTAACGCATCTAACTTAGCGCTGCGCTCTAGGGCATACAGTTCGTCGCAGCCGCCAACATGGGTATCACCTACCCAAATTTGCGGCACCGTGCGCTGACCGCTGCGCTTGGCCAAATCGCTACGCAGATCATTGCGACCGTCGACCGGAATTTCATCGAAGGCAACGCCCTTGCTGCTCAACAACTGCTTGGCGCGAACACAAAAAGGACAAAATCGCGTTGTGTAAATTGTAACCTTGGCCATCTCTACCTCTTATAACATTTCCACTTACGCGAAAGACAGTAACGCAAATCACCGGCTAGCTTTATTTCTTCACCAAGGGCAATTGCATTATCTGCCACTCAGAGATTCCACCCTTAAGCCGGTTAACCTGAGTGTAACCGAGAGATCCTAGCTTTTTGCCTGCAGCGCTGGAGTGCTGGCCCATTTTGCACACTAAGACTAAGGGTTTGTCTTTTTCAGCGTGATCGGCGATCTCTTTCTCTAGCTTAGAGAACGGCAGGCTGACTGAATCCAAAATATGACCCTTGCTAAACTCGGCCTTGTCACGCAAATCGATCACGACGGCGCCTTGCTGATTTACCAAATTTACCACTTGCTGAGGCGTAAGCGCCTTACCTGCGCGGCGCTGCTCATGAAAACTCAGCAACAGCAGGCACGAAATTAATGCCGATATCAGTACCCACTGTTCAGCAACAAAGGGGATTAATTTATCCATGGAAACATCTCTTTATGCCATGTGCGCTGCACAATTCGCGAAAAAAGCGAGAGTATACACTGCCAAGCCGTAATTCTCACCCACCCCCGCATAGCCTCAACTGTGCTAAAAAGCTACAATGTGACGCTTATCTCCAGCGTCCAGAAGTGTAAATTTTATGGCCAACACCCTAGCAAAAAAACCAGTCGTACTTGTCATTCTCGACGGCTTTGGCTACCGCGAAGACCCTAAAGACAACGCCATCTTCCACGCCAACACCCCCAATTGGGACCGCCTCTGGCGTGACGCCCCCCACACCCTTATATCTGGCTCAGGCCTTGATGTTGGTCTACCTGATGGCCAAATGGGCAACTCCGAAGTGGGTCACATGAGTCTCGGCGCTGGCCGCGTGGTTTACCAGAGCATTACCCGCATCGACAAAGCCATTAGTGACGGCGACTTTTTCAGCAATCCGGTTTACACCCAAGCCGTAGACAAGGCCGTGCATGCCGGCAAAGCCGTGCATATTCTCGGCTTACTCTCAGCCGGTGGCGTACACAGCCATGAAAACCATATTCTGGCTATGATTGAACTCGCCGCCCAGCGCGGCGCCAAGCAGGTTTATGTCCATGCATTTCTTGACGGCCGCGACACCCCGCCGCGCAGCGCACTTGGCTCGCTCGAAAAGCTCGACACTAAATTTAAAGAGTTAGGCTGCGGTCGCACCGCGACAATGATTGGCCGCTACTTTGCGATGGACCGGGACAATCGCTGGGACAGGGTCGAGAAAGCCTACAACTTACTGACCAGCGCTGACGCTGACTATCGCTACGACACCACCAGCAGCGCGCTGCAGGCCGCCTATGAGCGCGACGAAAACGATGAGTTTGTCAGCGCCTCCATCATTCAGAGCGCCGGTGATGCCGACGCCAAAATCAGCGACGGTGACAGCGTCATTTTCATGAACTTCCGCGCCGACCGCGCTCGCGAAATAACCCGCGCCTTTGTCGACTCAGGTTTTGATGATTTTGAACGCAAAGTGCGCCCTGCACTCGGCGAATTTGTAATGACCACCGAATACGCCGACAGCATTCCAGCCGCGGTCGCCTACCCGCCCAGCACCATGCACAATAGCTTCGGCGAGGTCATGGAAAAGCAGGGTAAAACTCAGCTGCGCATAGCCGAAACCGAGAAATACGCCCACGTCACCTTCTTCTTTAGCGGTGGCCGCGAGGCACTCTATAAGGGTGAAGACCGTAAGCTGATCGCCTCGCCCGATGTCGCCACCTACGACTTAAAGCCCGAGATGAGTGCCCCAGAACTGACTGACAATCTGGTTGCGGCCATTCACAGTGGCAACTACGACACCATTATTTGCAACTACGCCAATGGCGATATGGTTGGCCACACCGGTGTATTTGAAGCCGCGGTAAAAGCCGTTGAAGCACTAGACACGTGTATTAAGCGGGTCACCGATGCGGTAGTAGAAGTTGGCGGTCACTGCCTAATCACCGCCGACCACGGCAACTGTGAACAAATGGTGGACTACGACGCCGGCCAAGCCCACACCCAGCACACCACCGAACTGGTGCCGTTAGTCTACGTTGGCAGTCATAAACAGCGCCTCTTGGAGCAAGGTGGCAAGCTTGCCGATATCGCCCCAACCATGCTGGCACTTATGGCGGTGGAACAGCCCGCAGAAATGACCGGCATCAACCTGCTTCAGAACGCTTGAAACTGCCAATGGCCTTGTTCACCCCCGTGAACCTTTGCCACGCCCTGCTGCTTGCCCTGCTTTTAACGGCTGGGCTTGCCGGCACGGCTGTGGCTGCCGATGGTGACGCCAACAAACAACAGCTGCGCGAGCTCAACCAAAAAATTGGCAAGCTTAAAAAATCTATTAGTAGCCAGCAGAGTGAACGCAGCAATGCAGCTAAAGCGCTGCAACGCATTGAAAAAGATATTGGCGTAACCGCGGCCAAACTCCATCGCACAAAAGAAAAATCTCAGCAGCAGCAGCGCAAACTAAACGAACTAGAAAATCGGCAGCGCCAATTGCGCAGCCAGCAGCAAAGCCAAAAAGCCCTTATCGCCGAGCATGTGCGCAATGCCTACGCACTGGGCAAAGAAAGCCAAATGAAAATGCTGCTCAATCAAGAAGATCCAGAAAAGCTCAGCCGCACCCTTACGTATTTTGACTATTTTAACCGCGCCCGCAGTGCCGAGTTGCGCAAATACCGCGACACCCTGACAGAGCTGGACACCATCAAACCCGCCATCAGTGCCGAGGCCGAAGCGCTCGCGCTTAGTCGACGGGAGCTTGAGCAACAACAACAAGCCTTGCTTGAACAAAAACAACGCCGCGCCAAGGCGCTAGCCGGTCTCGACAGTGAAATATCCAATAACACGAGTTCACTGACCAGCCTAGATAAGCAGCGCAAAGATCTTGAGAGCATACTGCAAGCAGTCGAGCGCGAAGTGACCAACATCGCCATGCCTGCTAACTACAAACCCTTTAAAGACCTGCGCGGCAAAATGCCCTGGCCAATAAATGGCAAACCGCTAAATCGCTACGGCGCCTCGCGCCAGGGCAGCGCGGTAACCTGGCAGGGCATACAGCTTAGCGGCCAGGAAGGCGATGCTGTGAAGGCTATTCACAATGGCCGAGTGGTCTTTGCCGATTGGTTGCGTGGCGCGGGGCTATTAATAATAGTCGACCACGGCGGTGACTATCTCAGCCTCTACGCCCACAATCAGAGCCTATTGCGCAGCGAGGGCGACTGGGTGCGCGGCGGCGAGGGCATTGCCACCGTCGGCAATAGCGGTGGTCAACGCCAAGCCGGGCTGTATTTTGAAATTCGCTACAAGGGCCGCCCTACCGACCCCCGCAGCTGGTGCCGCTAAGCCATCGGCAGCATTCGCCGGCAAAGCAAGATACAATAAGTTTCGTTTAAAGGACGCTCTGGGAATCCACGTATGCCTGATATGTTTCGCCACACCTTTTCTGCGCTGCTAATACTCATGCTCGCCGCACCAGCAGCCGTATTAGCCAGCGAGGACAACAACACCGAGCAAGCGGAGCAACTCGCAGAAGCCAACAGCCAAGGGCAGCTGCCCCTTCAGGCATTGCGCAATTTTGCCGATGTGTTTAACCAGATTCGGCTGAGCTATGTTGAAGAAATCGACGACAAAACCCTACTCGAAAATGCCATTCGCGGCATGCTCAGCGGCCTCGACCCCCACTCAGACTACCTCGACGCCAGCTCTTTTGAAGATCTTCAAAATCATACTACCGGTGAATTTGGTGGGCTGGGAATTGAAGTCGGCATGGAAAACGGTTTCATCAAAGTTGTTACCCCCATCGACGATACTCCCGCTGAACGCGCGGGCATTCAGCCCGGCGACTTAATTATTCAAATCGACAACAAGCCCATTAAAGGCATGAACCTGCAAGAAGCGGTGACCCTGATGCGCGGCCCAGCAGGCAGCAAAATCGTGCTCACCATTTTGCGCAACGGTGTAAACGCGCCCTTTGACGTCAAACTCAAGCGTGACGTTATTACCGTGGCCAGTGTGCGCGGCGAAATGCTCCAGCCCGGCTATGGCTATATTCGCATCTCCCAATTTCAGAGCCGCACCGGCCAGGATCTAAAAAAGCAGCTGGCTACCCTCAAAGCGGGTCGCGAGCCACTGAAGGGCTTAATCTTGGATTTACGCAACAACCCCGGCGGCTTGCTACAAGCCTCGGTGCAGGTTGTCGACGAATTTATCAATGATGGCTTAATTGTCTATACCGAGGGCCGCCTGCCCAATGCCTATAGCCGCTTTATGGCAAGCGCTAAAAATCCCGCTGACGATACCCCTATGGTGGTGCTAATTAATGGCGGCTCAGCGTCGGCCTCCGAAATTGTCGCTGGCGCTCTGCAAGATCACCGCCGCGCCATTATTGTCGGCACCCAAAGTTTCGGTAAGGGTTCAGTGCAAACCGTGTTGCCGCTCTCTGAAGACAGCGCTATTAAACTCACCACCGCCCGTTACTACACCCCTAGCGGAAGCTCTATTCAGGCGCAGGGAATTATTCCCGACATCGTGGTAGAGAAAGCGCGAATCGAAGCAGTGAATGCAGGCATTCAAGTAACCGAAGCCGACCTAGCGGGCCACCTTGGCCGTGGTGATGGCGCTGAGAGCGACGGTAAGAGCCGCAAAAAGGAAAAAAATGACGGCAATGAATTGGCCGCCAATGACAATCAGCTTTATGAAGCGCTGAATTTATTGAAAGGTTTATACATTATGTCGAGTGCCAAGAAGGCATTAGCGGAAGCGGAAGGCGTGACCCAGTAAGCGGCAGATATTTGCGACAAAAAACGGGCCAAACGGCCCGTTTTTTATAAGCGAACTTCTATTCCCCGCGCCGCCATATAAGCTTTGGCTTCCGGCACGGTGTACTCACCAAAGTGAAAAATACTGGCGGCCAATACGGCGTCGGCGCGGCCTTCGATAATCCCCTCAACCATGTGATCGAGATTACCCACCCCGCCAGAGGCAATCACCGGCACCGGCACGGCATCAGATATTGCCCGCGTCAAAGCCAAGTCGTATCCCGCTTTTGTGCCATCGCCATCCATGCTGGTTAACAGCACCTCACCGGCGCCGTTATTGACCATTTTTATCGCCCACTCCACCGCATTTATGCCGGTGGGCTTACGACCACCGTGGGTAAAGATCTCCCAGCGCGGGCGACCATCGGCTTCGTCGGCAACGCGTTTGGCGTCGATCGCAATAACAATGCACTGCGAACCGAAACGGTCAGCCGCCTCTTTAACAAAATCCGGGCGGTGAATGGCTGCCGAGTTAATGCCAACTTTGTCGGCACCGGCATTAAGCATGGCGCGAATATCTTTTATTTCGCGAATGCCACCGCCAACTGTCAGCGGTATAAATACCTCTGTCGCTATTTGCTCCACGATATGCGCGGTGGTTTCCCGGCCTTCATGGGTGGCGGTAATGTCGAGAAAAGTGATCTCGTCAGCGCCCTGCTCGTTGTAGCGCTTGGCCACCTCAACAGGGTCGCCAGCGTCGCGAATACCGACAAAGTTGACGCCTTTCACTACGCGACCTTTGTCGACATCGAGACAGGGAATAATACGTTTAGCCAAAGCCATGATGCTGTCCTGTTCGGGTCTATTTAGCCTTGCCGTCGCAATAGCTTTGGGCTTCGCGCAAGTCGAGTTGGCCTTCGTAAATCGCGCGGCCAGTGATCGCGCCGAGAATACCGGCATCCGCCACCGCTTGCAGCGCGCGGATATCATCCATATTCGTCACGCCGCCAGAGGCGATCACTGGTAAACCTGAGGCCTTGGCCATCGCAACAGTCGCGTCAATGTTCACGCCCTGCATCATGCCGTCGCGGGCGATGTCGGTATAAACAATAGAGTCGACGCCATCTTGCTCAAAGCGCTTTGCCAGTTCAGTGGCAAGCAAGGTCGAAACTTCTGCCCAACCATCAGTGGCGACCAAGCCGTCTTTGGCATCTAGGCCGACAATCACTGAACCAGGAAACGCCTTACACGCCTCTGCAACAAACTTAGGCTCTTTAACGGCCTTGGTGCCGATAATCACGTAATTCACACCGGCATCCAAATACTGCTCGATGGTATGCAAAGAGCGAATACCACCGCCAATTTGAATCGGCAAATTCGGGTAGGCCTTAGCAATGGCGCTAACCGCCTCGCCATTCATGGGCTTGCCTTCAAAGGCGCCATTAAGATCGACCAAATGCAGACGACGGCAGCCTTCTTTCACCCAGCGCGCAGCCATTTCAACGGGATCGCTACCGTAAACAGTTGCATCATCCATTTCGCCCTGACGCAGGCGCACGCAATGGCCGTCTTTTAAATCAATCGCGGGAATAATCAGCATAGTGAAACCTTAATATTAGTCAGTCACTGGGAAGAAGGCCGCAGGGCGATCCCAGTTCAAAAAATTGCTCAGTAAACGTAGGCCCATATCACCGCTTTTTTCAGGGTGAAACTGCACGGCAAATACATTTTCGCAGGCCAGTGCCGCGTGTACTTGCACGCCATAATCACAGCTACCCGCCACAAATTCTGGCGCATCGACGTAATAGCTATGCACAAAATAAAAGCGGCTGGCGTCGGGAATACCCGCCCACAACGGGTGTTCAATGGCCTGAACGACATTATTCCAGCCCATGTGCGGGACTTTAAGGCGGCCGCCGGTGCTGTCGCGCAGATCGCTACCAAAGAACTTAACCGCGCCCGGCAATACATCTAGGCATTCAACGCCACCATTCTCTTCGCTGTTTTCAAGTAAAGCCTGCATGCCCAAGCAAATACCCAGCAATGGCTTTTGCGCCGCCACTTCCTGAATCACTTCGTCTAAGCCACGGGATTTCAGCTCTGCCATGCAATCGCGAATCGCGCCGACCCCGGGGAAAATCACCCGATCAGCGCTTAAAATTGTTTCGGGGCAATCGGTGACCATGACCTTAACGCCATCGCCAACCTTCTCGAGGGCACTGGCCACCGAGTGCAAATTACCCATGCCGTAATCGATTACGGCAACGGAAGACTTACTCATATCGAAAAATCCTAAAGACTACCTTTGGTAGAAGGCGTAATACCCGCCATCCGCTCGTCGGCCTGCAAGGCCATGCGCAAGGCGCGGCCAAAGGCTTTAAACACGGTTTCGGCCTGATGGTGAGTGTTTTTACCGCGCAGGTTATCGATATGCAGCGTTACTTTGGCGTGATTCACAAAGCCGTGGAAAAACTCAGAGAACAGATCCACGTCAAAGCCACCCACACTGCCACGGGTGTAAGGCACATGGTATTCAAGTCCCGCGCGACCAGAGAAGTCGATCACTACTCGCGACAAAGCCTCGTCCAGCGGCACATAGGCGTGACCGTAGCGGTTAATGCCTTTTTTGTCGCCAACTGCCTCGGCAAAAGCCTGGCCCATGGTGATGCCAATGTCTTCAACGGTGTGATGAGCGTCAATATGTAAATCACCAACCGCGTGAACGTCTAGATCAATTAGACCGTGACGGGCGATTTGGTCCATCATATGATCAAGAAACGGCACACCCGTTTCAAAATGGGATTTACCAGTACCATCTAGATTGACGGTCACAGTAATCTGCGTCTCTAGGGTATTACGGCTGATCGTAGCTTTGCGCTCGTTCATCGACGCCTCATCGGTTATTTGCTTACAATGAGGTATTATAAAAAATCCCGAACCGTATTACACCAAGCAGAAGCGTCATAAATGCCCGTATACGCAGAAATCATCACTAAACCAGACCCGCAAGACAGCAATGATCTGGAAATCCTCTACCCCGGCACCAGCACCAAGCTGGTGGCGCAGGCGGCAGCAGGCAAAATAATCCTCTTTGGCGGCCGCTTTAATGGTCGCCTATTGTCGGCCTGCACTCTTACGCCGATATATGACGGAGATTATCAATTAGCCCAACTCTCGGTGCGCGAAGTTACCCGCCGACGAGGGGTCGCACGGCAATTAATCATTCAGGCCATGAAACAACTGCCCGATGACCTGCAGTCAATTTCCGCTGATTTACAGCACGCGCCGGAACTCATCAATCTGTTTTCAGAGCTGGGTTTCACCGCCACCCACAACTTTTGGCAGTGGCAACGCCCAACAGCATGAGCAAACAGCTGTTTAGCGAGCAATTGCTGCAATGGTTTGATATTGCCGGCCGCAAAGACCTGCCCTGGCAACAAGACATCAGCCCCTATCGGGTCTGGGTCTCAGAAATCATGCTGCAACAAACCCAGGTCAGCACCGTAATTCCTTATTACCTGAGGTTTATGGCGCGCTTCCCCGACATTGTCAGCCTTGCGCTCGCGCCTAATGATGAGGTCCTCGCGCTGTGGACGGGACTGGGTTACTACGCCCGCGCACGCAACCTGCACAAAGCCGCCAAAGTGATTTGTGAAGACTTTGGCGGGGTCTTTCCCAGCGACCCAGAGACCATCCAAACATTACCCGGTATTGGCCGCTCAACCGCCGCCGCAATCTACTCTATCGCCATTGGCGGCCGCGCGCCGATCCTCGATGGCAATGTAAAACGGGTACTCAGTCGCTATGCCGCCATCGATGGCTGGCCGGGAGTCAAAGATGTAGAAAGCCAATTGTGGCTACTCGCCGAAGACCTCACCCCCCAAAATCGCGTTGCCGATTATACCCAAGCGATCATGGATCTCGGCGCCACGCTCTGCACCCGCAGCAAGCCCAAATGCCCTGAGTGCCCAGTGCAATCTGGCTGCGCAGCCTACGCCGCAAGCACCCAGACCAATTACCCCGGCAAAAAACCAAAGAAAGTAACACCAGTCCGCGAGGTTCACCTGCTCATTATCGAAAACCCTGCAGGCGAAATTCTACTAGAACAACGCCCCAGCAGCGGCATTTGGGGGGGGCTGTGGAGCCTGCCCGAAGCTATCGACTTTGACGCTGCCGCCCATTACCTCGACAACACCCTCAATGCCAAAGGCCAAACCCAGGCCTGGCCAATTATGCGCCACACCTTTAGCCATTTTCATCTTGATATCACCCCGCTGCACGTCAAACTCAAGGCCGATATCAGCACGACCATGGAACCCCGCGAGATGCTCTGGTATAAGGGGCACAGCAATCAGCAAGTCGGCTTGGCGGCACCCGTCAAAAAACTGCTCGACGCCGTATTCAGCCAAGATTTACTAAGGAAACACAGCGCATGACCCGCACCGTATTCTGCAAAAAATATCAGCAAGACCTCGAAGGCCTCGACAAAGCGCCTTACCCCGGCCCAAAAGGCCAAGACATCTTCGAGAACGTCTCTAAAAAAGCCTGGGAAGAATGGCATGCCCACCAAACCATGCTCATTAACGAAAAGCACCTGAGCATGATGGACCCAGCCTCGCGTAAATTCCTTCAGGCCGAGATGGAAAAGTTCTTCTCCGGTGAAGAATACGAGAAAGCGGAAGGCTACGTACCCCCCAGCGAATAAGTCATTGTTTTTGGGGCTTGACTCGCAGATTAGGAACGGGTTTAATACGCGCCTTCTGAGAAGCAGCCAAAGCTCTCAAATATGCCCAGATAGCTCAGTCGGTAGAGCAGAGGATTGAAAATCCTCGTGTCGGCGGTTCGATTCCGTCTCTGGGCACCACTATTTTCCTGTTCAAAATCAACAATTTACTACCAATCGCAATCGGCTATACCCAATTAACGGGGGATGGCACTCATCAAACCCTGTTTATAAGCCCATCCCACCCAGCAATCAAAACATCGAACGAGATATTTAAGTATCCGTTTGAGTCACAAACAACCCGCACGAATATTGTCACAACGCTGGGTATTGCCTGAGCGGTCAGAGTAATCTCGTGCCGACAAATAGCGGAAACTCATTTTAATTGCCCCCTGAGGGCCCGCATCATCGATCAAGCGCTGATCTGCATCCTCATAACCTAGCTCGTCAGGCAATTTCAGCCAACGGTCAAACCACGCAACGCTGTAGTGCACAATTGCGGGTGCACCCCAACCATCCTCACAACCCCCGCTCGCCGGCTCAGGACACCAACTAGTTGATGGAAAGGTGGGGATGAGTGAGTAATCAAAATGCGTCGTGCCTTGAAACGTTAATGAATAAAACGGAATACCCTCTTGCTGCCACAACAACATGGCGAGGTTATGGCTCTCTGGATCAGGCGGGGAAGTGTAAAGCAGCGGTGCAAAACCATAGTCTGCACTGAAACTTAACGCAGGCACACGCGGACCGAACGCAGGCAAATCGCCGCCGGTCAAAGCCGACGACAACACGCCGTTCAACGGATCAGGGCCACCAATATTTGTCAGTGGCGCAAGCCCCTCTCCATCGGGTGTAACGAAACTATCCCAAGCGACCGCCACTTTCACAGGGTTTTCAATGTCAAGCTGCCCCGGCCAAGACTCCGCATCACGAGCACCGTAACCCTGCACGACAGAGACCCCAATGGCACCGGCCGAATGCCCTGCGATACCCAGGCGCTCTGAATCTTGATAATTCCAGAAGGGGTTAAAGTCGGTAACCGTCGTAGGATAGGTCCCTTTACAGGTGATGTTGTGAGGGTAGGGTGTACTAGGTGACGAACGAAAGAAGTCGATTGCATCAACTTGTCCTTCCCAGAACACGGCCAAGTTGGCATTACTACCCTGCTGACCATTTGGCGCTTGCTGATCTGAACGCCCTTGACCACGAGGGTCAAACGTTAAAACCACGTAACCGGCCCGCACCAACGGCTGCACCACAAACCAGTACGCGGCCTGCGGAGCTTGCACAGAGCCGTTAGTAATAACGATATTCGGTAGTTTGGCGTTTTCAGCAATATTCCTAGGCCGCCAGACTTGGCCACTTAAACGGGCACACTCGCGATCATAAAAGACCACCGGTACCACCTCGGCTTCGTCGGCATAAAATGGCGCGCCGTTTGCTCCCGTCGCGGCGGGATAACGAAAAGGATCAGCTGCACACTGCAGCCCCCCAGTAGTGCACAGCGGCAGCAACGCGGTATTAGCTGATTGAGGGCTCAACCAACTCGGATCGGAAACGCTGCGCGCCACCCATTCTTGGGTATTGGACAATGACTGTTCAGTAAAACGCTGCAAAAATACCGGATCGGCCTGTTCAAGCAGCGCTTCTGACGTTTTTGCAAAATTAGCCAGCTCACATTGAGTCCATTCCGCGCTCGGATACTCCGCAAGATCACAACTCCGGTCTAAATTCTGAGGTAGCGTAGCGACCGGAGCTGACGAGTCAGTACCTGTAGTCCGCTGCGGTGTCGATGAACCCGAGCGGCAAGCAACGAGGGCAAGGAGCGCTAACGCAAATATCACAGCAATTTTTAGTTTTGGCCTACTCACTACTCTCACATGACTATCTCAATTATTAAATTTTAAAAAGCCCTCAAGACTTCTCCAATTTCTTAAGTATCGCATACATCAAATCAGCTCATACGCGGCAAAGTCTACTTTTCCTCTATCAACGGCGCCAGTAATACCTAAGCGCTCCCAATTTAGCGTGGCAACAACTTTCGTTGCCAGATTTGAGTTTTGAACGACAACTACCACGCCAAATTCTCTGCCGCTCCGAGATAATGCTAAACGGCGGGTAAGCCCCGTTACGCGCAATACAATTGGTTAAACTTGGGTTGTTATACCCAACATTTCTGCAACTTGTTCACGCTTCAAATAGTCAGGCATAGCGAATTACTCCTAGCAAGTAGTTAAGCTAAACTAACGGTGGGCGAAAGAGGAACGGGGATGTGACAATACACCCGACAGCAGCGACGATGAACCCAAACTTAAAGAACGAAGAACGAACACTGCGCCCCGAATTAATACGAAGCCGCGACGTAGCCGCTAATGCGGCGCGTTAATGCCCGAATGCAGTGCATTCGCGCACCGCAAATAACAACCGGCAGAGACTTCTACCAGCCCTGCCGGTATTATTGACAAAGCGTCGCCCTATAATCATTACAATCGGCGACACATTATAAAAACCTGCCGTTCACAAACCTGCTAATTCAGGTAGAGAAAGAGACACCATCATGACCCGCCGCTTTCATACCGCCTTTGCCTTCTCTTTACTGTTAATACTGAGCGCCTGCACCCCCAGCCCAAATCAAGGCAGCGCCATTAGCAATACTAGCGGCGGCGCCGCCATTCCTGCCGAAGCTCAATGCTTAGCCAAAAGCCCATGGCTGGAATATGGCGAAGGTTTACAGGCTTCATCAGCTAGCAGTATTCCTACTGCAGCGGCCAATAGTGGCGTTAACTCCGTTCCGGCCTGCGACGGCAACAGCAACTTTTTATTTGGGGCTGCTAAGGCAGATATTACCGGCCCTGCCGGCGGCAAAATCCATATGGGCAACGAAAGCCCAGAAAACTACTCGGCTGGCATTTATATGCGCCAATACGCACGTAGTTTTGTGGTGGTCTCGCCCTGCAATAACAAACGTGTGGTGCTCGCAATTACCGACACTGGCATGTTGTTTGAGTCGGTTCGCAAAGCGGTACTTGACCTTATTGCTGCCGATCCTGAGTTAGCCCCGCTCTACAACCAAGAAAACATCATGATGAATGCGACCCACACGCATTCCACCCCTGGCGGCCAAGCTCACTTCACTGCCTTTAACGCCTTGCGTTTTGGTCATGACACACAAACTTTCGACATCACCGTAGCCGGTCTCTTTAAATCCATAAAAGACGCACATCAAAACCTTTTGACTAATCCCGACAGTGGCCAGATCCTTTTGAATCAGGGCGAACTGACTGGCGCCAATAAAAATCGTGCTATTCCGGCTTATATGCAAAACAGCGACGTCGAACGTGCGCTATATCTAGACAAAGATGGCAATGACGTTGATACCCCTCGTCTTATGACCTTGCTGAAATTCGTACAAAACGATGGCTATGAAATTGGAAGCATGAACTGGTTTGGCGTACACCCGACCTCCGATGCTATTTCTAGCTACGGCCTTGGCGCTATTCCTATCAGCGGTGACAACAAAGGTTATGCGGCTTACCTGTTTGAGCGTTTTAAAACAGCGCAAAACCCTAACTTTGTGTCGGCCTTTATGCAGGCTGAAGAAGGTGACTCGTTCACCCAAATGTGGTTTGACGACGATCAAAAACGTGCCGAACAAGATGCCGTATTGCCGCCCAACGAACCTAATGCGGTAACCGTCGCTAACGGTCAGAAACAACTTCTGAAAGCGCTCACACTTTACGCCAATGCAAGTGACGCCATTAACGGCCCCGTGGACTACCGTTTTGGCTATGTGCA
Organism: Zhongshania antarctica; assembly: GCF_014202945.1. Lineage (GTDB taxonomy): Bacteria > Pseudomonadota > Gammaproteobacteria > Pseudomonadales > Spongiibacteraceae > Spongiibacter > Spongiibacter antarcticus. The sequence continues at coordinate 81,309 of NZ_JACHHW010000005.1, forward strand.
AATGGACCAAGTCGAAGTTACCGACCAAGTGGTGCTTGAATCCTTGATTCACCCGGCCGAATTAGATGCCACGCCTAAGCGCACCTGCAACCCCGCTATGGGCGTGTCCTTTCCTGCGGCAGGTCACGGGGCACAGCCGGGTGAACAAGGCCAATTTACCGAAGCGGGCATTACCTGCTCTGACCCTGATGCGGCTCAGCTTGCCGCCGACGAATTTCGCGCCCTCACCAATGGCAATGTGCCCGCAAGTTTATTTGCCGCTACGGTTGGCTGTAATGCCGGTGTAGGGCCTGATTTATTGAACCTGAGCTGCCATGCCGAAAAACCAATTTTATTGATTTTTGGGCCGCCCTTAAATGCGTCAGCCACCGTCGTGCCGTTTCAATTATTCCGTATTGGTAATTTGGCCATTGTCGGCTTGCCTTGGGAAATAACCACCATGGCGGGTAGACGTATACGCCAAACCTTAATTGACGTTTTAAAAACCGATGGCGTTGATTACGTGGTGATTAATGGCCTCAGCAACGACTACGTCAGCTACCTCACCACGCGTGAAGAATATGCGCTGCAAATGTACGAATCGGCATCTAATCAGTTTGGCCCTTGGTCTTTAGCTGCGGTGCAACAAGAAACTCGTCGCTTGGCTTTAGATATGGTTAATGCGACCAGCACCGCTGCTGGCCCCACTCCGCCTGTAACTTCACCACAACTTTATCAAGTACAACCCAGCCAAGGCACCGACCAGCCCAATGGCAACGCCTTTGGTGATGCGCTATTACAACCGAATGAAAGCTACCAACCAGGTGACACCGTGCGTGTCGACTTCCAATCATCTGGCCCTAATAGCGACTTAAAAACCGATAGCAGTTTCTTATTTGTTGAACATAAAACGGCAACCGACAGCTGGGAAATTATTTACCGCGATGCCGACCCAGAGACTACTTACAACTGGCGTCCTGATAACCCAGCGCCTCAGTCCAGCCCGTCGTCATCACATATTGCAGAAATACTTTGGCGCATCCCACGCAACACCCAGCCCGGCACCTATCGCATTCGCTTTGAAGGCGTGGCTAACCAAGCGTTGTCACTAATGCCTTATGAAGGCAGTAGTAAGGAATTTGAAATTGCCGGGCCGGTCACCGACTGCCCTTAAGCGCGTTGCGTTAGCTTGTAGTTGTGCAGCCAAGCGTTGTAATTGGGTACGCTGGGCAAGTTATTAGGATGAAAACTCGGCCTATAATATTTGGCAATGCTCGGCAGCAGACGTAAAAAATCCCGCGGCGCAGGCCAAACATCCACACTAAACCTTGTGTGTGAAATTTCGCTGCAATTTGAAGCAATTATCGCTATTAATTGCAAGGTCGCATGCCCCTTCAAAGTTCGTAGGGGACAAGTCGCTCAATGACTTAAGGTGATAAGGACAGTTCAATTTCCGGAGCAATTGGCGAGTCAATTTAAGATGGAAATTAACAGATAATACTCTTCGCTATTACTTGCCGACCAATATAGCCTTACTTTTCAGGTTAGGATTGCACGGATAAGCGCGTTTATGATCTGCCGGCCTTTGTAAAAATCAGATTTTAGTGTAAATATTGTTAGGCGGCGCTGTTTTGTAACAGCGCAATAGTCATCGGCTTCCACACCCACCTTAAATGACAGCCATACACACAAGGATCTCGACCATATGGAAATGCTTTACTGTAGCCACTGCGAAAAAGAATTACCGTTTTTAGACGAGGTCGAATTTGGCATTATCTCACCCCTTCTGAGCGTTAACACGGCAACTCCGCCCAGTGCAGCTGATAATGGCGAGACTGCGCTTCTACAGCGTATACCCATAGATATTTTTGAAAGCATCACTGGTCATCGCCTGCTATGCAGGTCGGAAATACATCATCATCGACTTGCCGTTTACAGCGAGGAATGACCGGAATAGCGCCAAGTTGCAAAGTAAAAATCGCTATTGTTAATCCAGTCACACAAACGCAACAATCCTCAGATAGAATCTTCTGTTGTTTTTTGCCTTAAGAGCACTCGATATGGCTTTACGCCCTTCTTTTACGATACTTGCCTGCGCCGCGCTATTCATTAGCGCCTGCGGCGGCACATCAAGTACCACCACGCCTAAAGCAAGCGCGCCAGTCGTGGCGCAGTGCAATAACACCGAAAATTACAGCGAAGAAAATCCACCGCCTATTGAGCATGTCTTTGTAGTGGTACTGGAGAACAAAAGCTTTGACGAGATTTATGGCCCGGGCTCACCGGCAGTGTATTTACGCGAAACCTTAGTGCCCTCGGGCCAGCTACTAACGCATTTTTACGGCACCTCTCACGCGTCTACCGGCAATTACATTTCTATGATTGGTGGTCAGGCCCCGAATGCGGCGTCTCATGGCGACTGCGCGGTGTTTGCCCAGTGGACTGAGTTCAACCCCCTGCAACCCGTTTTGGAATATGGTCAAGCCAATGGCGTCGGCTGCGTTTACCCCGAGCGCTTCCCAACCTTAGTCGATGAGCTAGAGCTAAATAATGCGATTAACGGCAGCCAATATACGTGGCGCGGTTGGATGGAGGATATGGCACTGGAGCAAAGCGGACAAGTTCGCGCCCAAGGTCGTCCCGCCGACAATAGCTGCACTGGGCCAGCCTTAAACGACATAGACGGCACCAACGGCTCCGACACCACCGAGCAATACGCCGCGCGCCACAATCCGTTTTTGTTTTATCGCAGCATACTCGGCAACGCCGAAACGGCTGACGATTTTGCTCGCTGTGATCGCAATGTAGTAGACCTTCAGGTCGGATCGGCAATTCAAGGCGTTGCAGGCTTACAAACCGCACTGCTCAAACGTAATACCACACCCAACTACAATCTGATTGTGCCCGACAACTGCCATAACGGCCACGACAGTGGTCAACAGTGTACCGACACCAGCGGCGGCCCCGGTGGCTTGGCCGAAGCCGATCAGTTTTTACAAACCTGGATACCGCGAATAATGAATTCGCCTGCCTATAAAGAGGCAGGCATGATTGTGATTTTATTTGACGAGTCTAATTTTGGCACCGGCGGCGCTGAAGATTATGACGGCTGTTGCGGCATGGAACTGGACGGCGGCCTAAAACACCGAGGTGCCGACACCGGTCTCAATGGCCTGTTGGGACCCGGTGGCGGGCGTTTTGGCGCCGTGGTGTTATCGCCATTTACCAAAGCAAATACCGAAAACAGCACCCCCTATAACCACTATAGTTTTTTGCGAACTTTAGAGAATCTATTCGGCTTAGACAAGGTGCACATTGACCCCAACACCCCCGACACCGAAGCAGCCGTGCAAGCCAAGACCGCTGGCTATATTGGTTATGCTGGCCTGCCTACAGAAGAAGGTATGCACGCGTTTGGTAGCGATGTTTATAACTGCCAAAAATAGCAATACGCTGGACGGAAGACGCTAAGTCAAAAGCGCTAAAGATCAACCTTAAAACGTTTTTCTTTAGCGCTCCTCAGTTAGACAAGTGCATTGCGCCTGCCGTCACTCGTCTCTACAACGATTTCAAAAACCAAATTAATTTTTCGCGCTCTTCCTTAGAAAGCGAAGCCCACGCGTCTCGAGATACTTTAGCTTCGCCGCCGTGCCACATAATCGCTTCTTTAAAATTTCGCGCGCGGCCATCATGAAGAAAGCCAACGGCACTGCCACCAACTACCTTTGCTAAATGAATCCCCCAAAGCGGCGCCGTGCGCCACTCTCTACCTTGGGCGCTAAATTCATTCACACCGTCAGCCAATCCTTCGCCCATATCGTGTAATAACATATCGGTATACGGCCAGATTAGCTGCGCGCTTAATGATTGTCCGACGCCCTGCTCTGCAGTGCGCCATTGCGGACGATGACAAGCTGCGCAACCCAATTGGTGGAATAAGCGCTTCCCCGCCAAAACGTCTTCGCGGTCGTGCCATCGCCGGGCGGGAACCGCTAGATGCTGCGCGTAGAATATTAACGCAGTTTCCACGCTTTCACTTAACTCCGGATTTCCGGCCGATGGCAAGGCCAGACAGTCAGTTTGTGCCGCGCTGCATTGCGGATTTGGGTAAAGCCCAGAACTGATACCGATATCCTGACTAAACGCCAAAAGGCTTTGCTGACGTACAGTGGGTTGTCCGGCTTTCCAACCGAAGCGACCTATCACAATGGCCTGCGCCTCTTCACTCCAAACCCGATTTACTCGGCCAGAAATCCCGTCACCATCGCGATCATGACTATCTTCGCCTGCAGCTATATCCGCTTCGGCAATGCTCTCTAGCAGACCAAGCCCAATCATGGCAGGCGCCACGCGCAAGCTCAGCGCCGCACCATCTGCGAGTGGACCGTAATTCAATTGTGCCATGGTGATCTGTGGCTTGCGCAGACTCAGCGTCTCACCACCGGCCAATTGCAGCGACTGGTGGTGCCAATAAACTGCTGGCGCCGCCTCTGACGCGAGGCCCGGCAGTGCGCGGGTTTGAATTTGCGCGCCGTAAACAGGATCGGGTTCACCGCCGGCGATAGCGATGCGCAGCAATGACGAGTCGCCGAGTACTGCGCCGGGCGGATGACCACGACCATCGCGAATATGGCAGTCCTGACACGCAGCGGCATTAAACAGCGGCCCCAAACCGACGCGATTACTCCCCTTGGATAACGGAGGTAGCCACGGCGCTGTAAAAAACGCATTGCCCACCGCAAATAAGCTGCGCTGTTCAAAGGACAAATTCACCGCCGCTTGGGAGTAGGCATCGCGCGACAGCGACACGTCGGGATTTAATTTTTGAAACGTGGTCGCGCCGCCCGACAGTGCTTCATTTTTTTCTGGCTTACTAAAGTTAAGATCGCGAGAACACCCTGAAACGAAAACCACAAAGAAGATGACTGCAAACATCGATGGCACGAAAATAAATTTCATAGCGCTACCTGGGCGACACTCGCGGGACTGGTTAATGACAGGCCCAGTTCATTGCCCAATTTTTTTAGCAGACCCGCCTGTGCCTGCAATGCCATTATCGCACGCGTTAATAATTGATGACCCGCATCATTACCCGGCGCAATGAGTTGATCAATATACTGCTCGCCGCTATTGCCGGCGTCTAAAATTGCACGCATCGCCGCCTTGGTTTCGCTAAAGCCAGCGTCGATATCACGAGCCAATTCCGGATAATATTTACTCGCCAACGCTGCCAAAGAAGTCGATTGCAACCGAATACTGTTGCGTCCGTCGTAGCGACCATAATAAAAATTTTCAATTCCTAGCGCGTTATACCACAGCGAGTGGTGGGTATCGTCGCTAAAACAATCTTGCTCTTCCTCCGGTGAATTACTCATTAAGGCGACCTGCATACGCTCACCGGCAAGCTCCTCAGCAGACATTGCAAGCAAGCCAAACAATATTCTATTCAAGCCCTCATTAACATCGGCCTGCTGTAAGCGCGCACCCGCATTCCCATTGCCCGGCGCCCAATAGCCGCGCATATCGCGCAGCTGACTCAGAACATGCATACTTTGCGCTTGCAGAAACTCGCCGCGTTTACGACAAGGCGCTATTGTCGTTGCCAGGTGTTCGCCATTGCTGCACAGCGATGGGTCTTGCGAAAAATCAGTCCATGGCCGCTCACCCGCACCCGAGGCATAACCGTGTTTATCTTGCCCCCACAACATAAATTCTAATGCGTGATAGCCGGTGGCAATATTGCTTTCAATACCGCTAGCAGATTCGAGCATTTGCAATTGCTTATTAACGATATAATTTAGCGGCACCGAACGACCAGCAACAATAATGTGTTGCGCACCCATCAAATTCGCCCGGGCCCAATTGTTACTCGCCGACGCCTGATAATTCTCATCGACATAATCAATAAAACCTTCATCTAAGGGCCAGCTGTTAACCCCCTTCTCCCAGTCGTCGACAAACCAATTGCCGAAACGCAGCGCCTCCGACTGGGAATAGGGAACCCGCGCTTGACGCCAGGCCTGCCTCGCTTTGTCGAGGGACGTCTGCGAAGGAGATTTTTGTAAATCGCTTGCCGCAGCGTACAGTTCCTTGGCTGCCATATAGGCGTCGTCGTACACCGCATACGCTTGCTGGCGATATGCCGTCAATATTGCGCGTTTTTCATCCTCACTCGGCACTGGGCTGCACGCTGCGTTCAGTAACACCACAATTACAGCAAAAATAGAGCGCCAATGCGGCCAAGTTAAAATTGCGTTCACACGTTCCTCAGTACTATTTTCTTACGGTTTAGCGAATATGTTCGGGCGATCTCAGTTAACAAGCACAGGGTCAGGCGCAATTGTTCTTGCATTGTGCAGCATCAGCCGCCGATATTGCCTTGATATACTAAACCAATTTAACAGGTCTTCGCGTCGGCATGGCGCTAATGATGCCGACGTTTGCTTTTATATAATGTGGTGCGTGATTTTATCTGCTGCGATAAAAATCGAAGGGGGGACATGGCCTTTTCAGCCCAGCGCAAATGCTAGGCATTTCAAGCTTTCTCATTCAGCGACTGTTATTGCGTGTATTTACTGAGCATTTCAATTAGCTGATCCTTTCTAAACGGCTTCAATAAATAATCATTCATACCAGCTACTAGACAACGCTCACGATCACTCGCCAGCGCATTTGCGGTCATCGCAATAATGGGCAAATCGGCCAGCGCCGGATTAAGGCGAATATTTTCAGTCGCCACAATGCCATCCATTTCTGGCATTTGCATATCCATAAACACCAGATCAAATTGCTGCGCCTTCAAACACGACAAAGCCTCTAATCCATTTGCAGCAATGGTTGTTATACAGCCTATGCTTTCTAGCATGGTATTGATAACGTACTGGTTCACCTGGTTGTCTTCCACCAGCAAAACCCTGACATCAAAATCTACTGCCGACACCGCTTCTGTCACTGATGCCAGCGCGCGATGTTCGCTCGCATCAGCCCACTGCAGGGGCAGTAGCGCGGTAAATTCTGATCCTAGGCTCAGCTCACTTTTAACACTGAGGCTACCACCCATTAACTCGGCCAATTGGCGGCTAATCGTTAGCCCCAAACCACTGCCACCATAGCGCCGTGTAGTTGTACTGTCGGCTTGGGTAAATTTCTCAAACACTTTTGCAATATGCTCAGGACTCATACCAACACCGGAGTCTTGCACCACAAATCGAATTGGCCCGCCCTTATCGCCGTCGCAATGCAAAGACAAGGTCACAAAGCCCTCGCCAGTAAATTTCAGCGCGTTGCTAAGCAAGTTGTTCAGTATTTGTTTTAAACGGCCCTCGTCACCGTTCACATGTGCTGGCACATGACTGTCGCAATAGGCGGTAAGCTCGACGCCTTTTTCCGCAGCAAGGGCCTGAAAAGTGTCAACGGTGTCACGGATACAGGTATTTAAGTCAAATACCTTGCACTCAAGCTCGAGCTTGCCAGCCTCAATTCTGGAGAAGTCGAGGATATCGCTGATAACCGACAGCAAGGCCTGCGACGAGCGCTGCATGGTATCGAGGCGCTCGCGCTGCAAATCGTCAGCGGGAGACTCCCGCAGAATTTCCACCAAACTCATAATGCCGTTTAAAGGGGTGCGAATTTCATGGCTCATGGTGGCCAAAAATTCAGACTTCGCTAAATTGGCACTCACTGACTCGGCGTGGGCGTCACTTAATGATTGCTGATTCTGTTCCCGCTCAATTTCGCCGCCCAGCCAATGTGCCGCCAACTGCATGAGGTTCTTATGAATATCGGTGAACCGCGACACGGCTGACGAGGTATGACAAACCGTGCCAAATAGCTCGCCGTGTACGTAAATTGCGGCGCCAATATAACTCTCTACCCCCATGTGCTTACGGGCAGGGTGCTCTGCAAGGCCAGATTTACTTAAGTCGGGAATCAAACGCACCCGATTCGCCGATTCCACACACGCAGAACAGAGTGTGTTGTCGAATTTACTCACGGTGCCGGGCACCATTTTCGAGGCCGCTCCGGCGGTGAACAAGACCTTAATCATCTCCCCTTCAAGGGCGTTAATACGACCAAAATCGGTGCCGATAATATTATTCAGCAGAGCCAATAATTGCTGACACTTTTGCTCCAAGCTTAAATCAACTTGCCCCGATAAGCGGCTTAGTTTCTCTAATGCCAATTCGTAGGCCACTTGGTCGTTGAGATCGACTAACGTGCCAGCCATACGCAGCGGCGCCGCGCTCTCATCACGCTCAATGACCTTGCCACGCATTAGCACCCAGCTCGCTTCGCCGCTGGGCTTGCGGATATTTACCCGTGTTTCAAAAAGACTGTCGTCCGCACGAATATGGCTGAACATGCGCTTCTCAAGGGATTTAAAATCCTCATCGAGAATATTCGCCAACATAAACTCCGCCACACTTAGCCCGCAGTTAGCCGGGTAGGCAATAATGGCTTTGAACCCTGCATTACAATCAATAACGCCCTGCGGTATCTGCCATTCCCACAAGCCTAAATCTGCACTGTCTACCGCGTATTCATAAAACTCTCGAAGCCTCACTGTTTCGGCTCGCAGGGCTTCATTCGTCGCGCCCAACTCATCAGACATCAATGTTAGTGAGCGCTGACTGCGATCCGCCACAGAGTCATAATCGTCATACGCCGCCGCCACCAGCTCTAGCAGCTTCTCAATATCAACTGCGTCTCCAGTACTAGCGGCGCGCAATTGGCGCTGTAACAAACGGTGCCTAGACATAGCGATCTAGTCTTCCCAAATAGTGGTAATCGTCATAGTTTGATTATGCAGCTGGCAATTACCAGTAACGCCGTGAGGGGCAATTTCCCCATAAGAGTAAAAGCCCGTGATATTGGCCTCCGACGGCAGAACATCTTTCACCGCCTCAACTTCGTCGGCAACCATTTGCCCCATGAGTAATTTACGGCCAATACAGCTTACCAGTATGGCAAGGGTTTCTTTATGATCGCTACTTACCTGGGTCTGCTCTGCCGACTGTTCGGCGCCCCGGGCGAGCTGCGCGAAGCTAGCGCTCATTAACTTGGCGCTGTAGCCCTCTGGCACATCACCGGTAAAAATCAGGCTCTTACTCGCTTCGTCTACACCAACAATGGTGCGCACAACGTCTTGACTGGTCTGCCCCGGCGCCCAAATTGCCAAAGGGTATAACAGCGCACTCCTTGGCAAATTTGCCGCCTCGGCACCGAGATAATGCTTGTATAAATCCAGCGCAGGGGCGCCATCTAACTCGTAGAGTATATTCCCTTCAGAGCGGGTAATTCGGCGCGGCGGACCAAACACTTGCCAGCCGCCCATACTACCGCTACTGCAGTGCACACCGCTGCCATAAACCCCAAGGGCCAAAACCTGCAAAGCCCGCGGCGGGCCATCCAAACCCACATAGCTTTCGCCAAAGCCGGGACTGCCCCCAGCCAAGCCGCCCGTTAGCAATACGTCATCCGGTAGCACCTCAGCGAAACCGCGCACGAGCTCGCTACCGTTGACCTTTATACCATCGGATAACACAAACACCCATTTCAGGTCATCGCGCAGCAATTGGCTGGCAAGCTGAACGCCCGTATTATGATCTTCACCGGAACGTACCTTCGCACTGGCAATGCTGAACTCCGCTCGCTCAAAACGCAGCGCCACCCCAGAAATACTGCCATCCAATACTTCTGCATCATAAATCTCACCGCCACTGGAGCAGCCTATTTGACGAGCCTGCGGATAGCGTTCACGTAAAATTGCAGAGATATCATGATCACGAAGCGCGGTTGGGGCGGCAAAATAGATCACCAGCGCAGCATCAGACAATCCACTGTCACCGCGCCAGGACGTTTGCCACATGAACAACTCTGACTTCACTACCTAGCCCCTTATGTGGAATGTATTTATCGTCCATCGTAAACCGCCATTCAATATGACTGTATACGGTAATACCCATAACAACAAATTGGCGCGACGATAAATACCGCCCTCAGAAGGGCACAAAAAAAGGAGCCGCAGCTCCTTTTTAATGCAACCGTGGCCTCGTTTACATACCGGGAATCATCATAACCAGCAACGGGCCCGCTGGCAGCGTAGCGTTACAAGTTTGTACCGCGTCGATTTGGGCCGTTTAAAAAGGCAGACAGACCTCTCCTGCTTCTGCAGCAAAAGGCCAGCATGGGCTATCTGGCAATGCATCTGAACTACACGCGGCCACGTCATTGTCGCTCAAAAATTGCGCTAAGCATGCGTCAATCTCATTCGAGGCCCTGTGCGAACGGATCGCACAGCTGGCTGCCATTGTCGCCCAAATACGCTTGGCATTGGTCAAACAAAGCGCCCTGCAAAAATGCCGCGCAGGCTTGGGAATCTCCTGCGCAATCTTGCAGCCCCGCTAAATTTTCATTATTGACAATGTCGCCCACAAACGCGGCGCATTGTTCGGTTACGCCCTCGGCCGCCAAACTGGCGCAGAAATCATTGCCGCAGCTTTGCGCATCGAAACTGGTGGGCTGACAAGCACTAAAGGCTGCAGGCTTTGGTGTTACCGTAATCGTAACGCCATCGCTGTCACTTAAGTCAGCGTCGCTAATAACAAGGCTAAAAGTCAATGCAGTGACATCGTCCACGTCTGGCGCGGTAAAACTTGGCTGCACTGAATTTTGATTAGTTAAGGTAACGGTGGGACCGCCATCTTGACTCCAGGTATAGCTCAACTCATCACTGACATCTGGGTCGCTACTTGCGCTGCCGTCAAGGCGGACCACACTGCCGGACTCTACATTTTGATCTGGGCCAGCGTCAGCGACTGGCGGTTGATTGCTCTCGCCACCGGTTTCACCGCCGGTGCCCTCTTCCACCTTCACCAGTATCGATACCACTGCACTCGCGCTGGCGCCCTGATCGTCGCTAACCGTTAGCGTAAAATGCAGATTAACGCTCTCTGCTGGGCTTGGTGCAGTAAAACTCGCCACCGCCTGCCCGCCATTGACTATGCCCACTGGCTCACCGTCACCGGTTTGCAGCCAGCTATAGCTAATTTCGCCATCGGCGTCGCTGCTTGCGCTACCGTCTAAAATCACGGTGGCACCAGGACTCACAATCTGGTTATCACCTGCTACCGCAACCGGCTTTTGATTTATCGGCGCGCTGTCGTTGTCTAGCACCAGTACATTGACAATATCGCTACCCTGTCCGCCTTGATCATCGGTCACGGTAAAGCTGAAATACAATATAGTGTCGGCAACCACTTCTGGCGCCACAAAACTCGCCTCGACTTTGCCAGCATCAGTGATCTGCACGGGATTGCTTTTTGCTATGCCATTACGGTCAGTGTGCTGCCACTGCATGGCAATTATGCCACCCTCGTCATCGCCAGCGACGCCTGTCAGAACCACGGTTTCGCCTTCAACCAATGTTTGGTCGTCACCTGCCGACGCAACCGGCAAGCGATTAAGCGCAGCGCCCGAGGCGACCGCCGCTTCGGTTTCACTCAGCTCTTCGGTCGCCGCTGCAACGCTAACGATATTCGCCAGACCGCAGTTCGCACGCCCACGCGCCTGCTGCACCTCACAAATATACTTCACTGCAGGACTGTCTTCGCTCACAAATAAATCACTTACCGAAAATTGAATTTCGCTTGCGTATGTGGCTATCAACTGCGCCGCCTCTTCTGGAATGGCAATGCCATTAGCGGTATTGCGATCAACATCAAGGCTCTGCAAAAAACGCGCGGTATTAATAATAGCGGGGTATTTAGCGAGCACGTCATCGAAACTCATGCCCGCACTGTAATCGGCCCGCGCACCAGGGACTAAATCGAGTAGGGTTAGAATCGGCGCAGCTGCACTGCTGCCCACGCTCAAACCAGCAATACTAAAATTTACGATTTCCGCTTCACGATAAAGAAATCTGCCATCGATATCAGTAAAGCCACTATGGGTTCTCGTTGTCGCTTTAAGGCCCATCACCGGGCTGTCTATTAAACGACCACTACTGGCGTCGGCAAGCACTGTAGGGCTGTTGTTGGCCCGCCCAGATGATGAAGTAGAACTGCCACCACAGGCAGTGATAAAAACAGCCACGAGCAATATTGCCGGGGTCAAAATTCGCATAAAGAATCCTTACTTATTGTAAATATCGCCCGGCCACATGCGTGCGCCAAGAAATGAGTTCATGCTTTTAATTTAATAGAGAAGAATAACCGAGTTGACACTAACAGGAAAACCGATTGGGGTGGTAAATCACCCCATTTTACATTGCGGCGTATTAAACTTCCAAGCTACGCCAGTCTACTTTGAGTTCCTGCGCCCAGTTTTTAATGACTTTATCCACCTGTGGCGCGCGAGTTTTAGTCATTTCACCGGTTTTAGGGTTTTTAAAGCTCCGCAGTGGTCGTGGCGCCATTTTCTTACGAGCCTTTGCAGGCGCGGCGGCAGCACTGGTCTTTTTGATGCTTGGCGCGGCCTTTTTAACACCCGCTTTGCGGCCACGCTTTTTAGCTGGTGGGGTATCGGCGGCAGGTTCAACGGTTAATATAGCGACTAACTCTTCTGCACTTTGACCATATTTAGTCATGAGCGCCTGAAGCTCTGAGATGAATTTAAATTTTTGATCTAATGCTTTGTGCTCAGCTTGTAATTGCTTCTGCAGTTTTGCGATATCCATAAACACCTTTTCGATAAACATTAAAACACAAGGTCCAAACGGACCTTATTTTAACATACATAAAATAGGAATTTATAACGTAGAAATGCCGGAAATTATTAGCAATAAAAATAATATTTCGGGACGAGCAAGGAAGAAAACAATAAAGAGGGCAGCCAACTGGCTGCCCTCTAATACAGCTTATTTAATTTTTGGATTTAAACGGCCAGAGTCGTATTCCATATACATGGCTTCGAGACTCATGGGTTTAATTTTAGACGCATTACCCGCAGTGCCAAACGCTTCGTAACGAGCAATACAAATTGCCTTCATTTCTTTAATGGTTTCTTGCAAGTATTTGCGCGGATCAAATTCGCTAGGATTCTGCGCCAAGAAACGACGAATAGCGCCAGTGCTGGCCAAACGCAAATCAGTGTCGATATTGACTTTACGCACGCCGTACTTAATTCCTTCAGCAATTTGCTCTACCGGCACGCCGTAGGTCTCGGGAATTTCACCGCCAAACTCATTAATAATAGCCAACCAATCTTGGGGCACACTTGAGCTGCCGTGCATGACCAAATGGGTATCAGGAATACGTGCGTGGATCGCTTTTATACGATCAATTGCTAAAATATCGCCCGTGGGTGGACGGGTAAATTTATAGGCGCCGTGACTGGTGCCACAGGCAATGGCCAGCGCATCAACGCCAGTTTTAGCAACAAAGTCAGCGGCTTCTTCTGGGTCGGTTAGCATTTGATCGTGAGACAAAATACCCGCCGCGCCAACGCCATCTTCTTCACCAGCTTGCCCAGTTTCCAATGAGCCTAGGCAACCCAATTCGCCTTCAACTGACACGCCGCAGGCGTGAGCCATTTCGACTACGCGACGGGTAACGTCGACGTTGTAGTCATATTCAGCGGGGGTTTTACCGTCTTCAAGCAGCGAGCCGTCCATCATTACTGAGCTAAAGCCCAGCTGCATAGAGCGCTGGCAAATGGCGGGGCTGGTGCCGTGATCCTGATGCATAACCACCGGAATTTCGGGGAACTCTTCAATCGCCGCTAAAATCATATGGCGCAGAAAGGGCGCACCAGCATACTTACGCGCACCAGCAGAGGCCTGCATGATGACGGGGCTATTGGTTTCACGCGCCGCTTCCATAATCGCGCGGGTTTGCTCTAAGTTATTTACATTGAACGCCGGAACGCCGTAACCGTATTCGGCAGCGTGGTCCAGCATTTGGCGTAGACTGATAAGTGCCATGGTAATTTCCTTTAAAGTTTCTAATTGTTTGCTAGATGCCGGACGGGAGACGGGAGATGCAAAAGCACAGCGTCTTACGTCTCCCGTCCAGCGTCTCCCTTAAGCTTTTGCGCGTTCTTCTAGTACTGCTACTGCCGGCAATACCTTGCCTTCTACGTATTCCAAAAAGGCGCCGCCGCCGGTAGAGATGTAAGACACTTGATCGGCGATGCCAAATTTATCGACAGCGGCAAGGGTATCACCACCCCCGGCAATGGAGAAAGCCGACGACTCGGCAATTGCTCTGGCGATGTCTTCAGTGCCGTCGGCGAATTGATCGAACTCAAACACGCCAACGGGGCCATTCCAAATTATAGTGCCCGCTTGTTTCAGTATTTCAGCCAAGCATGCAGCAGAAACTGGGCCAATATCAAAAATCATATCGTCGTCGCCAACAAATTCAACGGGGCGCAGGGTAGCAGGCTCGTTCTCGTCAAACTTTTTGCCAGTCATCACATCGCTTGGTAGCGGGATATGACACTTTTCCATAAGGGCCTTAGCGCTGGGAATCAAGTCGTGTTCACACAGGGACTTGCCCACGTTAAAGCCTGCCGCCGCCAAGAAGGTATTGGCAATACCGCCACCAACAATCAATTGATCTACCTTGTCAGACAGGGTTTCTAGCACGGTGAGTTTGGTCGAGACTTTGGAGCCACCAACAATTGCCACAAAAGGCCGTGCAGGATTAGCCAGCGCGCGCTCTAGGTTTTCTAATTCGCTAGCCAGCAGTGGCCCAGCGCAGGCGACCGGCGCGTATTTGGCCACGCCGTGAGTAGACGCTTGGGCGCGGTGTGCGGTGCCAAAGGCGTCCATCACAAACACGTCGCAAAGCGCAGCATAGGCTTTAGACAAGGACTCTTCGTCTTTTTTCTCGCCCTTGTTAAAGCGCACATTTTCCAGCAGCGCAAGCTGGCCATTAGCCAAGCTCACGCCGTTTTGCCAATCGCTGAGCAGCGCTACATCTTGGCCTAAGGCCTCGCTTAAATAGTCGGCAACGGGCTTTAAAGAATACTGCTCTTCAAACTCGCCTTCGGTGGGGCGACCAAGATGAGACATAACAATGACCTGGGCACCTGCTGCCAAAGCCAATTTTAATGTTGGCAATGCGGCGCGCAAACGCGCATCGGAACTCACCACACCATCCTTGATTGGTACATTAAGATCTTCGCGAATCAGTACTCGCTTACCGCTGAGATCCACATCACTCATTTTGATGACTTTCATCTTTTGTTCCCTGCTCGTTTCGCCACGCCCTCGAAGGGCCTTACTGATAGTAAAATTTGCTGAGGCCGGTCACTTCAACCAGTGAGCCACCACATCTAACATCCGATTTGCATAGCCCCATTCATTGTCAAACCAACTGAAAATACTCACCAAATCACCCACTACTCGGGTTTGCCCCGCATCAACAATGGCCGAACGCGAGTCGTGGTTAAAGTCACATGAGGCCAATGGCTCATCGCTATACCCGAGGATTCCCGACAATCTTCCCTCAGCCGCCATACGCAATGCCGCGTTAACGTCGTTAACCGTTACGGCGGCCTCAAGACTCACCGTCATTTCCATCGCGGAGACATTGTGGGTGGGAATACGCACTGCCCGCGCCGCAAAGCAGCCATCTAACTCGGGAATAATACGACCAATACCCGCTGCCAAACCGGTGTCTACCGGAATCATCGACAAACCCGCCGCCCGCGTTTTGCGCAAATCGGTATGGTGATACGCGTCCAACACGGGCTGGTCGTTCATCGCAGAGTGAATAGTGGTAATACAGCCCGAACGCACCCCAAAGGCCTTATTCAGCACGTCGATAACCGGCACAATGCCATTGGTCGTACACGAGGCATTGGAGACAATACGCTGTTCAGGGTCCAACTCACTGTGGTTCAAACCATAAACAATCGTCGGTGTGCCTGCTTCGCCGGGTTGCGACAACAGCACATGACGCGCGCCCTGCACAATATGCGCCTCAAGGTCGTCGTAGCGACTCACCACCCCCGAGCACTCCAACACCACATCAACATTGTGACGGGTCCAGTCGAGCTTATTGATTTCTTCGTGGTGGCTTACCGCAATCACATCGTCGTTGACCAACAAACTGCCGTGACGGTATTCCACTTTACCCATAAAACGACCGTGGGTGCTGTCGTAGCGGGTGAGGTGGGCAATCGTTGCCAGGTCAGCCGGTTCATTAATGGCGACAATCTGCATGGTTTCACGCAGCGGTGATTCATATAGGGCGCGCAGTACGCAGCGCCCTATGCGGCCGTATCCGTTTATGGCCAGTCGCAGCATTAGCTCAAGCAATCCTCAACGGCTTCAACAACCGCTTCGGTGGTAATGCCAAAATACTCAAACAGAGCTTCGGCTGGAGCGGACTCACCAAAGCTGTCCATGCCAACAATACGACCATCCAGACCAACATATTTGTACCAGTAGTCGCGGTGTGCCGCTTCCACTGCCACCCGAGCGGGAATATGGCTAGGCAATACTGACTCGCGGTAATCGCCGTCTTGGCTGTCGAACACATCGGTCGAGGGCATGGAGACAACGCGAATCTTTTTGCCCTTAGCAGCGAGAGTCTGCTGAGCCGCCATCGCCAATTTCACTTCTGAACCGGTGGCAATAATGATGGCTTCAGCCTCGCCTTCGCAGTCGCTCAACACATAAGCGCCACGAGCGACATTGGCCAGTTGCTCGGCGTCACGCTGCTGGTGTGGCAATGCTTGGCGAGTAAAAATTAAGGCGCTAGGGCCGTCAACACGCTCAAGAGCAGACTTCCATGCTACTGCAGATTCAACCATGTCACAGGGCCGCCACAGTGACATATTCGGTGTACCGCGCAGGCTGGCGATTTGCTCAATGGGCTGGTGAGTCGGGCCGTCTTCGCCCAGACCGATGGAGTCGTGAGTGTAAACATGAATCACCCGCTGGCCCATAATGGCGGCCATGCGCACGGCGTTGCGGGCGTATTCCATAAACACGAGGAAAGTTGCGCCGTAATTGATGAAACCACCGTGCAAGGCAATACCGTTCATCATTGCCGACATACCAAACTCGCGAACACCGTAGTGCAGGTAGTTGCCGCTGGCGTCTTTAGCGCTAATTGGCTTGGCGCCGCTCCACATGGTTAGGTTAGAGCCGGCCAAATCGGCTGAACCGCCCAGAATTTCAGGCAACATTGCACCGTAGGCTTCAATGCACAGTTGCGAGGCTTTGCGGGTAGCCACTTCTTTGGCGTCGGCCTGACACTGGGCAATAAAAGCAGTGGCCTTTTCGGCAAAGTCGGCGGGCAAATCACCCTTAACACGACGGCTAAGATCCGCGGCCAACTCTGGGTATTCAGCTGCATACTTAGCAAAGGCTTCGTCCCAAGCCGCTTCTGCCGCTTTGCCCTTTTCCTGAGCATTCCAACCTTCGTAAATTTCTTCAGGAATCTCGAAGGGGCCGTGGGCCCAACCGAGGCTTTCGCGAGTCAGGGCAATTTCGGCATCGCCTAGCGGTGCGCCGTGGCACTCTTCTTTACCTTGTTTGTTTGGCGAGCCTTTACCGATCACAGTTTTACAGCAGATCAAGGTAGGCTTGTCACTTTCATCGCGGGCAGCATCAATTGCGCGGGCGATCTCTGCGCTATTGTGACCGTCAACATCGGCAATAACATGCCAGCCGTAGGCTTCAAAACGCGCAGGGGTATCGTCGGTAAACCAACCCTCTACTTCGCCGTCGATAGAAATACCGTTGTCGTCATAAAAGGCGATCAGCTTGCCCAAACCGAGCGTCCCGGCCAGCGAGCACACTTCGTGACTGATACCTTCCATCATGCAGCCATCACCCATAAAGGTGTAGGTGTAATGGTCAACAATATTGTGGCCGTCGCGGTTAAACTGCGCCGCCAGAACCTTCTCAGCGACAGCCATGCCCACGGCATTAGCCAAGCCCTGACCTAAGGGGCCAGTGGTGGTTTCTACACCGGGGGTGTAACCGTATTCTGGGTGGCCGGGGGTGCGGCTGTGTAATTGACGGAATTGCTGTAAATCTTCAATGGCCAGATCGTAGCCGCTGAGGTGCAGCAGCGAGTAAATCAGCATAGAGCCGTGACCGTTAGACAGCACAAAGCGGTCGCGGTTAGCCCACTCAGGGTTATTTGGGTTGTGCTGTAAATAGTCGCGCCACAGAACTTCGGCGATATCTGCCATACCCATTGGAGCACCGGGGTGGCCGGACTTGGCTTTTTGAACGGCATCCATACTTAAGGCGCGAATGGCATTGGCGAGATCACTACGTGAGGGCATCGGTGGCTCCTAGATCTGAGTGGTGACTTAAGCGCTAACTTAAGCGGCTATATAAAGAGGCGGTATTTTCCCCTACCGGCGCCCAGACAGCAAATGGCAGAACCGTAAAAATGGCCATTTTACTTGCACCGCGAGCAGCTGACGGCGAAAATCATCGGCTCAAGGAACGATTCAGGTCGCAAACCCCATGTTTAACAATATATTGATGGTATGCATCGGCAATATTTGCCGCAGCCCCACCGCCGAATACCTGCTCAAACACAAGCTCGCTCACAAACCCGGCCTGACCATACACTCGGCCGGACTCGGCGCCCTGGTCGACAAGCCGATAGACCCAAGCGCGGGTCAATTGCTCAGCGCCAATGGTGTCGACGCCAGCGGTCATGCGGCACGGCAAGTTACCGCCGAGCTGTTATTAAAAGCAGATTTAATTCTGGTGATGGAACAACGCCATATCAAAGGCATTACCGAACTCGCCCCTCAAGTCAGCGGCAAGACCTTTTTGCTGGGCAAATGGTCGCAAAACCAGGCCGTGCCCGACCCCTACCGCAAGAGCATGGAAGCCTTTGAACACGTTTACGGTCAAATTGACCAATTTACCAACGATTGGCTGAAGTATCTTTAAACAAGCCTGACGCCAAAGAAACCTATATCAATATATTTTGATATAGATTAAAAGCCTGCTACACTGCGCGGCATGAACACTGCCAGCCAACCACTCACCGCGATTTCTGCGAGCAACGACCAGCTACTGCAACTCTGCAAAGCCGGTAGCGATATGTTGCGCCTGCAGGTTTTGCGGGTACTGAGTCGCGACGCCTACTCGGTCCAGGAGCTTTGCCACATTCTCGATTGCCGGCAGTCCGGCATGAGCCACCACCTTAAAACCCTGACTTCCGCGGGTTTAATTACCAAGCGCCGCGAAGGCAATAGCCTGTTTTATCGCCGCAGTTACGCCCCCGCTCTCGCCGATTTAGCGCCGCTACACGACGCCTTACACAGCAGCGCCGATCTCATTCAATTGGATCTTGATCAGCAGCACCGCTTAGAGCAGGTCTACGCCGAGCGCGCCGAACGTTGCCAAGCTTTTTTTGCCGAGCACGCCAGTGAATTTGGCGAGCAGCAAGAGCAAATGGTCGCCTTTAATGTCTACGGACACAGCTGCATGGAATTACTGCGCAGCAGCCAGAACCAAGGCGGTGAGCTCGCCATTGAGATTGGCCCTGGCGAAGGCGCATTTTTAGCGGAATTGTCGCCTTATTACACCAAGGTCGTCGCGGTAGACAATGCCCAAGCGATGCTGAATCGCGCCGGAGAATTTGTAAACCAACAGGCGCTGGAAAACGTAGAGCTGGTGTTAGGCGACAGCCGCAGCGAGCAGCTACAGCCAAATAGCGCTGACTGCGTGGTGTGCAATATGGTCTTACACCATGTACCGTCACCCGCCGACATCTTTAAAGACGCCGCCCGCTTACTAAAACCCGGCGGCCTTTTTTGCGTTAGTGATTTATGTCGCCACGATCAAAGCTGGGCCAGAGAAGCCTGCGGCGACATGTGGCTAGGTTTTGAACCCGATGATTTAAGTGAGTGGGCAGCGGCCAGCGGATTACAAGACGGCGCCGCGGCCTATTTAGCCCAGCTCAATGGCTTTCGCGTACAGGTTCGGCAATTTATTAAAGCCGAGCCTTACACCTTACCTACCCCGAACCCCAGCGCCTGAAATCGCGTCGGTAATTAGCAGAGGACTTTTGCAACCATGTCTGAATACAGTATTTTCACCTCGGAGTCGGTGTCTGAAGGACATCCCGATAAAATGGCCGACCAGATTTCTGACGCCGTACTCGACGCGATTATCGCCCGCGACAAACACGCCCGCGTTGCCGTAGAAACACTGGTTAAAACCGGCATGGCGATTGTTGCCGGTGAAGTCACGACCTCGTGCTACGTCGACCTAGAAGACATTATTCGCGACGTGATCACTGGCATTGGCTACAACAGCTCAGACGTTGGTTTTGACGGCGCCAGCTGCGCGGTATTAAACGCCATCGGCAAGCAGTCAGTTGACATCAACCAAGGTGTCGACCGCGCCCGCCCAGAAGATCAAGGCGCTGGCGACCAAGGCTTAATGTTCGGCTACGCCACCAATGAAACCCCGTCGCTGATGCCTGCGCCGCTGTTTTACTCTCACCGTTTGGTAGAGCGTCAGGCTTACTTGCGCAAAAACGGCGTGTTGTCTTGGTTACGCCCAGACGCTAAAAGTCAGGTTACTCTGCGCTATGAAAATGGCCTACCTGTCGCGGTAGATGCCGTTGTACTGTCTACTCAGCACAACCCTGAGATCTCGCAAAAAGACCTGCAAGAAGCGGTGCGTGAAGAAATCATTAAAAATGTCATTCCAGCCGAATTACTTCACGCTGGCACCCAATACCACATTAACCCAACGGGCAAATTCGTCATTGGCGGCCCCGTTGGTGACTGCGGCCTGACTGGCCGTAAAATCATCGTAGACACCTACGGCGGCATGGCGCGTCACGGTGGCGGCGCGTTCTCAGGCAAAGACCCCTCAAAGGTTGACCGCAGCGCGGCGTATGCAGGCCGTTATGTTGCTAAGAATATTGTTGCCGCAGGTCTTGCCGACCGCTGCGAAATTCAAGTGAGCTACGCCATTGGCGTTGCCGAGCCCACCTCAATTTCCATCAACACCTTTGGCACCGGCAAAGTCAGCGACGCCAAATTGGTAGCCGCGGTGCGCGAAGTATTCGACCTGCGCCCCTACGGCATCACCAAAATGCTGGACCTGGCTCACCCCATGTACCAACCCACTGCCGCCTACGGCCACTTCGGCCGCGACCCTTATGAGCTGACCTATAACTTTAAAGAAAATGGCGAGCAGAAATCTGAGACTGCGACCGCGTTTAGCTGGGAGAAGACGGATCGGGCTGAAGCCTTGAAAGCAGCTTTATAGCGCGGGAGAGGCTGGACGGGAGACGGTATACGCAAAAGCCTAAACCCCGCTCAAAACTATTTGGAGGGTTGCCATGGAGCGGCGACATATACGAATGGATGTTTGGCAGGACGCTGTCGCACTGGTTCATCATGTTTATGAATTCAGTGCAGCGTTTCCGCAAGATGAACGATTCGGGCTTATCAGCCAGATGCGACGCTCGGCCATTAGTGTTCCGAGCAATATCGCAGAAGGCGCCGCCCGAGGATCAGATAAAGATTTTTTGCGTTTTTTATATATTGCGAGAGGTTCTCTAGCAGAACTAGAAACTCAAATAATTATAGCCACACAATTAGGCTATATAAACGAGCAAGAAAATTGGCAACCAGCGCTTGAACGCGTTTTCGCGAAACTGGCTGCATTAATTAACCGACTTCGGGCGAGTACCGAGTGAGCGCATTTGCGTCTCCCGTCTCCCGTCCAGCATTTAGCTTATAGAGGTATACACCATGAGCAACACCTTCACCGACTACAAAGTCGCCGACATCTCCCTTGCCGCTTGGGGCCGTAAAGAACTGAGCATCGCCGAGGGCGAAATGCCTGCACTCATGGCCATGCGCTCTAAATACGGCGCTGACAAGCCTCTGGCTGGCGCCAAGATTTTGGGCTGTATTCACATGACAATTCAAACTGGGGTTTTGATTGAAACCTTAATTGAACTCGGCGCCGAAGTGCGTTGGTCGTCGTGCAATATTTTCTCTACTCA
Source organism: Zhongshania antarctica (assembly GCF_014202945.1). Classification (GTDB taxonomy): domain Bacteria; phylum Pseudomonadota; class Gammaproteobacteria; order Pseudomonadales; family Spongiibacteraceae; genus Spongiibacter; species Spongiibacter antarcticus. The sequence goes on from NZ_JACHHW010000005.1 coordinate 103,250, forward strand.
AGATCACGCCGCTGCTGCCATTGCCGCTGCTGGAATTCCGGTATTTGCTTGGAAGGGCGAAACTGAAGAAGAGTATGAGTGGTGCCTTGAGCAAACCATTTTAAAAGATGGCCAGCCTTGGGAAGCCAATATGGTGCTGGACGACGGCGGTGACTTAACCGGCCTGCTTCACCAGAAATACCCACAGATGATGGATCGTATTCACGGCATCACAGAAGAGACCACCACGGGTGTTCACCGCCTGCAAGAGATGATGGCCAAAGGCGAACTAAAAGTACCCGCCATCAACGTTAACGATTCTGTAACCAAGTCAAAGAACGACAACAAATACGGCTGCCGTCACAGCCTAAACGACGCGATCAAGCGCGGCACCGATCACCTGCTGTCTGGTAAGAAAGCACTGGTTATTGGCTACGGCGATGTGGGCAAAGGCTCTGCAGCATCATTACGCCAAGAAGGCATGATTGTAAAAATCAGCGAAATCGATCCTATCTGCGCGATGCAGGCCTGCATGGACGGCTACGAAGTGGTTTCGCCTTACAACAATGGCATAAACGATGGCAGCGAAAACTGCGTTAACACCTTAGTGCTGGGCAATACCGACCTGCTGGTTACCACTACTGGCAACGTCAATGTGTGCGACTCCAATATGCTTAAAGCCCTGAAGAACGGCTGCGTAGTCTGCAACATCGGTCACTTCGACAATGAGATCGACACTGCCTTTATGCGTAAGAACTGGGAGTGGGAAGAAGTTAAACCACAGGTACACTTGGTTTACCGCAACAAGGCTGCTAACGACCATTTAATTCTGCTGTCAGAAGGTCGCTTGGTTAACCTTGGCAACGCAACGGGTCACCCCAGCCGTATCATGGATGGCTCATTTGCCAACCAAGTGCTCGCGCAGATTCACCTGTATGCGCTGCGTTTCGCCGACTTAGCACCAGAGCAAAAAGCCGCTGCGATTACCGTAGAAGTGCTACCCAAGAAGTTGGACGAAGAAGTTGCCGCCCACATGGTTGCTGGCTTCGGTGGCGTACTGACTCAGCTCAGCAAGACCCAAGCAGACTATATCGGCGTGCCAGTTGAAGGACCGTTTAAGCCTGAGAGTTATAAATACTAAGAACGAAAGACGCTTTACGGGAGACGGTATACGCAAAATTTTAGCGTCTCCCATCTCCCGTCTAGCATCTAGCCGAGCGGCTTTAACAAATACGGAAGACGCGACGCTTCCAACACACTATCGGAATACACAATGGCTAACCGCTACAGCTTTGAATTCTTCCCCCCCAAAACCGAAGTCGGTCGGGCGAAGTTAAAAGACACCCGCAGCCAGTTGGCGGCCTTGAATCCTGAATTTTTCTCAGTGACTTACGGTGCCGGCGGCTCGACCCGCGACAATACCCGCGATATCGTTTTAGAGACGAAAAAAGCCGGTTTGTCTGTTGCCCCGCACCTGTCCTTTGGTGGCGATGAAGAATCTGAAATCCTCACGCTGCTCAATGACTACAAAGCGGCAGGCATAGATCGCATCGTTGCCCTGCGCGGCGACATTCCCTCTGGTATGGGCGCAACACGCCAAGTCTACGCAAAAGAGCTGGTGGAGTTTATCCGCAAGCACACTGGTGACCACTTTCAATTGGAAGTGGCGGCGTATCCAGAGACGCACCCCGATGCCAAAAATCATCAGGCTGACATTCATTTTCTAAAAGCAAAATTGGATGCCGGTGCCAATAGCGCCATCACCCAATATTTCTTTAACGCCGATGCGTATTTTTACTTCTTAGAAGACTGTGAAAAAGCAGGCATCGACAAGCCGATTTACCCTGGCATTATGCCCATCACTAATTTTAGCAATTTAGCGCGCTTCTCCCGCAACTGCGGCGCTGAAATTCCGCGCTGGCTAGCACAAAAATTAGAAGGCTATGGCGACGACCAGCAAAGCATCGTTGAATTTGGCGCTGAGTTTGTTAGCGAGCTATGCCATATTCTAATGGAAGGCGGCGCGCCGGGAATTCATTTTTACAGCATGAATCAGGTAGAGCCGATAAAGAGTATTGCTGAAGCGGTGATGAGCTCGCATCCTGCTGGTTAACGCTTGATGCTGGACGGGAGATGGGAGATGCAAGGGCATTCGCTACGCTCATATGGATACCTGCCTACGCAGGTATGACGCTGTTGATTTCGTCACTCCTGCGAAGGCAGGGGTCCATCCCCGCAACGGAGTGGGTAGCGAACTTTGCATCTCCCATCTCCCATCTCCCGTCAAGCGTCTCCCGCCCTTAATCATCCCGTTTCTTCTGATACCGCCGATCATTCAACCGCCGATGCACGCCCTTGCGCAGCGAGTGAAAGCTGTTTTCCAGTACATCCACGCCAACTAAGACCCCCACTACCACGAACGCTATTAGCAGTGCGGGGCCATATTTATCCAGGCCGATCATTACGCCAATGGCCGCTAGCACCCAAATCGCCGCTGCGGAGGTGACCCCCAAGACCATGCCGTCGCGGGACAAAATCACGCCCGCGCCAAGAAAGCCTATTCCGGTAATCACCTGGCCAATAACCCGCGACGGATCCGTAACGCCATTACCAACCGACACCGACATAGCAATAAAAACATAGGTACCTAAGCAGATTAAGGCCGCCGTGCGAATACCAATTGGTTTACCACGGATCTGTCGTTCTAAACCAATAATCGCCCCAGCGACAATGGTGGTGAGTACGCCCGGCCATTTTAACGGTGCAATAGAGAACAAACTTAAATCTGCAAATTCTAAAGCCATTTTTTATACCTAAAGAAAACCAGCAAGCCACCAGCCAAGGCCACTAAAATGCCAATAAAAATAGCAAAGGCATAATGATTCTCGGCACCCGGAATGCCACCCACGTTGATACCAAGCAAGCCGGTGGCAAATCCCAGCGGCAAAAATATTGCCGACACAATCGACAACACATACATGCGGCTGTTGGACTCTTCCGAAATCTGATTCACCAGCTCCTCTTGGCTGACTGCAGCGCGCTCGCGAATACTGTCCAGAGTTTCAATATATTGCGCTAGGCGGTCGCCCACTTCTCTTACCCGCAGGCGCTGAGCGTCGCCAAACCAGGGCAGGCGTTCAGTCTGCACCCAGTTCAGGGCCTCGCGCTGAGGCGCCAAATAGCGCCGCAGCGCAATAGACTGCCGACGCACTTGGCCTAACTCACTACGCAATTTTGCTCTACCACTGCTCAGTAGTGACTCCTCTAACTCATCGACTTTGTCCTCTGCATTGTCGATTGGCCCAGCCATACGCCGCACTAAACGATCACACAATACCGCAACAAACTCGGCGCTGGTTTCAGGGCCTTCGCCTTCTTTAAAACTGCGAACGATATCGTCCATCGACAACAGGCGGCGCTTGCGCGAGCTTATGATACGGTGCTCATCAACACACAGGCGAATCGACACCATGTCTTCAGGGTCGGCTTCTGGGTTTAAATTCACACCGCGCAGCGCCATAAGCAAGCCGCCATTGTGGGAGGTCGCCCGTGGTCGGGTGTCTTCAGCGACCAGTGCGGCGATCGCGATGTCATCTAAGCCGCTGTGTTCTTCTAGCCATTTCAGCGTGCCGGGCTTGCTGTAGTCAAAATGCAGCCACAGCAAGCCTTGGCCCGGCTGCCATACGTCAATTTCTGCATGGCTCATCGGCCTAGCGCCACCTTTGCCATCCAGTAACATCCCGTAAACTAAAAAGTCATCCATACTGGGTATCTCATTATTCGCTCTTGTCATCGATAATCGCACAACAGGTCACCGCCTCACAATGCGGCTGTCATAAATGTCGCACAGCAATAGTGCAATAAAAATAACACTACAAGGATAGCTCATGAAAATTGGTGTTTGCCTTCCCTATATGCAGCGCGGAATTCGTCGCCAAGATTTTAAAGACTGGTGTCGCATCATTGACCAAGGCCCATTCCACAGCCTGTCTTGCGGTGAACGTATTACCGGCCACAGCTATGAGATGCGCAATATCCTTGCCTTTGCCGCGGCATCTACCGAGCGCGTTAGAATTATTCCGGCGCTTTACGTACTGCCGATGCACAGCGCCGTGCAGGCTGCCAAAGAAATCGCCACCCTCGACATTCTCTCTGAAGGCCGAGTCACCCTCACCGTGGGCGTTGGTGGCCGCGAGAAAGACTACGAAGCCCTTGGCGCGAGTATGGCAAACCGCTTTCAACGCATGGACGATCAAATCGCCACGATGAAGAAAATCTGGCGCGGTGAATTATTAGAGGGGTTTGAAGAAATCGGCCCCACCCCAATTCAGGCCGGCGGCCCACCGATTTTAGTTGGCGCCATGGGCCCGAAAAGTATTCAGCGGGTATCGAAATGGGCAGATGGACTCTACGGCTTTGCAATGGATGGCAATGCGGATCTCATCAACCACTTTTTCACCTCTGCCGACACGGCTTGGGCAAACTCTGAACGCGAACAAAAGCCTTATCGGCTTGGCGGTTTTTGGTATTCCCTAGCCGACGGCGCCCAAGGAAATCTTGAGCAATACGTTTTCGATTATTTAAAAACCTTTGGCGAAGCGGAGGCCCGCAAGGTCGCCAAAACAATGACCATGCATGACCCTATGGCCATTAAAGATGGCATTGCGGCCATCGAGGCCCTTGGCTGCGATGAAATTCAGCTCGTGCCAGCAACGGCCGACGTTGCTGAGGTAGATCGCTTGGCGAATATGCTGGCCGGGCGATAAATGGCCGGACGGAAGGCGTGCACCTCCACGCCGGCGCGTTATTTCGCATTAAGCGGCTGGGAATAGCCGCTTCGTTGCTGAGATAGACTCCTGCCTTCGCAGGAGTGACAAAAGTAATACTCTGCCGCGCTTAAATGGATAGCGGTCTGCGCAGGTATGACCCAAGTAAATTACACTGCCGTGCAGACCCCGCTCCCACAAAAACTCCCGCGTCGCCCCTGCGGAGGCACGGGCCCATCCCAGCGGCGAAGTCGGCATCACTCTGCACTTAAGACAAACTAATACACCAAGACAGACCACTACACGGCCCACCCCATTAGACATTCCGCAAAAGCAATACGCTGCCACGCGTAAACAGATAGCGGTCTGCGCAGGTATGACCCAAGTAAATTACACTGCAGTGCCGATCACGCTCCCACAAAGACTCAGGCGTCGCCCCTGCGGAGGCAGGGGCCCATCCCAGCAACGAAGTCGGTATCACTCTGCACTTAAAACAAACCAATACATCAAGGCCGACCACTAAACGGCCCACCCTATTAGACATTCCGCAAAAGCAATACTCTGCCACGCTTAAAAGGATAGCGGTCTGCGCAGGTATGACCCAAATAAATTACACTGCCGTGCAGAGCCCGCTCCCACAAAAACTCCCGCGTCGCCCCTGCGGAGGCAAGGGCCCATCCCAGCAACGAAGTCGGTATTGCTCTGCACTTTAGACACGCTAATAGACCAAGGCTGCTCTTGTGTGTCTCCCGCCAAGCCTTCGGCGGGTCACATCATATCTCGCTCCACATCCCGCAACCGCCGCGAGTAGCTGCGGCAGTGTTTCCACAGCCAATCTTCCTTTGCCCGACGCGCCTTTTTCATTGCCGCACCACTGGCGTAGCCTTTTAGCTTTTTACCCGCACCCAAGGCCTGCTCTAAACGAACAACTTCAATTTTCTTGGCTCGGCATGCTTGCCAGTCCGCGGCCTCTGCTGGCGCAGCAATAGTTAACACCGCGCTCAACAGCGCAATGGGGTATTTCATGGCGACCTCCTTGTCGACCTTGAACGGTTTCAAAACCAGAGCCTATACGTTAAAACACTGCTACAGGTCATGCAAACACGGCTTAACTGTCTTAACGGGTCCGCCAGTGGCATAATAGATCGCTGATGCCCGCTACCGGAATTTCTTGCATGAGCAGAACAGCCCTCCCCGAATTTCTTTCCAACGCCGCTGTCCCCACTGAACTTCAGTCTGTCATTCTTGGCCTTGCCGACGTCAGCGTCACCATTAGCCAAGCTTTAGCAAAAGGCGCATTGGCCGGTGTGCTCGGCGCTGCCGGTGCAGAAAACGTACAGGGCGAAGACCAAAAGAAGCTCGACGTTATCGCCAATGATTTGATTAAAGATGCCCTGGCGGCCTTACCTGCGGTTCGCGGCCTAGCCTCAGAAGAAGAGCCCGATGTGCTTGCCTGCCACACCGATGGCCAATACCTCGTCACCTTTGACCCGCTGGATGGCTCTTCTAATATCGACATTAATAGCATGGTCGGCACCATATTCTCGGTACTGCCCCACACCGGCAGCGCGGCCGTTACCGAGCAAGATTTTTTGCAGCCGGGCCGCCAACAAGCCGCCGCAGGTTATATCTTGTACGGGCCCTCGGTCATGCTGGTATTGAGTACTGGCAATGGCGTGGCCATGTTTACCCTAGACCAAGATCAAAACCGCTATCTGCTCACCGAAGCTGACATCAACATTCCGGTCGAGGCCAAAGAATTTTCTATCAATATGTCTAACCAGCGCCACTGGGTTGCTGGCATGCAGCACTACATTAGCGACCTGCTCCTCGGTAAAGAAGGCCCACGGGGCAAAGACTTTAATATGCGCTGGGTGGCTGCGATGGTGGCAGATGTTCACCGCATTCTGTGTCGGGGTGGTTTATTCACCTACCCCTGGGACAGCCGCAAACCAGAGCAAGCCGGTAAATTACGCCTAATGTACGAAGCCAATCCCATGGGCTTTTTGGTTGAACAGGCGGGCGGTGAAGTGTGGACACCTGAAGGCAAAATTCTCGACATTCAACCCGAGCATATTCATCAACGGGTTCCGGTTATTCTCGGCGCGGCAAGCGAAGTTAAAATTTGCGTTGACTACCACCAGCGCTGAGCTTTTTCAGCGCATCTAACGAGATTTACCACCATGCTCAGTTACCGTCACGGCTTTCACGCCGGCAATCATGCCGACGTGTTAAAACACCTAGTGCAGGTATTGTGCTTAGACTATTTACAGCAAAAGCCCACGGCGGTGTCTTATATCGACACCCATGCTGGTGCGGGCTTTTATCATTTTGCCAGCGCATTTAGCGCGCAAAATCGCGAGTTCGATAGCGGCATCGCCAAGCTCCGCAGTGCGGCCGCTGGCCAAGATTTTCCCGCGCCGTTACAGCGCTATCTCGACGTCATCAACGCCTGCTGCAAAGACGAGGCCGAAGGCTACCCCGGCTCCCCCGCTATCGCACTGCAATTACTGCGCGAGCAAGACAAAGCCCATTTATTTGAGCTGCACCCCAACGACCACGAAAATCTGCGCAAGCGCTTTCACCACAGCGCCCGCATCAACGACTCTGATGGCTTTGCCGGCCTAAAGGCCCTGCTACCGCCACCCAGCAAGCGCGCGCTAGTCTTAATTGACCCGCCGTATGAAGACAAAAACGACTATCGCAATGTCATTACTGCGCTCAAAGACAGCCAGCGCCGTTTCCCCAACGGGGTGTACGCGCTGTGGTACCCACTGATACCGCGCGATGAATCCACGGATTTAGGCCGGCGTTTAAAGGCACTATCACCCAAGAATTACCTCCACGTAAAACTGACAGTACAGGCGCCAGCAGGCGAGCACGGCATGTTTGGCAGCGCGATGTTTGTCATTAACCCACCGTGGCAACTGGCCACCCAGCTCGCAGAAGTGATGCCGATTCTCGAACAGCTACTTGGCAACGGTGAGCACAGTCAATTTGAACTAAATTCAGCGACCCCGTAATACTCGCCTGAAAACCCCAGCTAATTTTTGCGCCCATGCCCGCCGAAACAGGCTAAAAGTTATTACCCTATAACTTTTAGCCTCAATTGCTATACAGTTCACAGACCGCAATTGCCCCACGCTCTATAACTTATAAAAAATGAAACAAGGTTATTCCCTATGACTAAAACGAATTTTCTGCAGGCAACGGCAGCGGTATTGAGCTGCGCCATACTCGCCGCATGTGGCGGCAGCAGCACAAGTAGCACCCGAAGCAGCCCGCCAGCAAATGGCGCGAGTAATAGCGACCCGGCGTTAACAACAGACATCGCCACCTTGAACGCGGGTCTCGTTTGCGGCGAACTGAGTCACCCCGCCACCGAGGTGGTATTGCTAGTGCACGGCACCTTCACCCACGGCGAAGAGCAATACAACTGGAGCTACAAGCCATTATTGGAAGAACGCGGTTACGACGTTTGTATCGTCACCTACCCAGATCGCGGCCTTAACGATTTACAAACCTCCGTTGAATATATTGTGAATGCTGTGCGGCAAATTCACGCCGATACCGGCCGTAAAATTGACATGATCGGTCACAGCCAGGGTGGCTTACATCCACGCTGGGCGGTGACCTGGTGGCCCAGTTTACGCCCCATGGTAGATGACATTGTCAGCTTGGCGGCGCCCCATCACGGCACCCAAATGTCGCCCTCAGTCCTGACTGGCGCCCTGCCCCTACCCCTGCCCGCGGCGGCCTTCCAAATGGCTCAAGACTCGGCATTTATCACCGCCTTAAACAGCGGCGACGAAACACCGGGGAATATAGATTACAGCAATATTTATACAATGATGGATGAGCTAGTACAGCCCTATGAACCGGAGCCAACTGCCGCTCTGGACTTTGGCATGAGCAACCCCAGAGTCAGCAACACCCTGATTCAAGATGTGTGTACGGGGCGAATCGTCGACCACATAACCATTGGCCTCAGCGACCGCTTTACCTTTGAATTAACCTTAGATGCACTGAGCAATACAGGCCCGGCCAATGTTGAGCGCGCCGGTGGGGCCGAGCTATGCGGGCTCCTGCCACTACCAGATCAAGCGATCTCCGCAACACTGTTAGAAGATTTTGCCAGCGTCTTTGGTAGCGAACCGGCGCAGGGCTTCCCCGATGCTCAACTAGTAACCGAAGAACCGCCACTGCGGAGCTATGCAACAAAGCCCATACCGCGATAGTTATATAGAATTGGGCAGCGAACGGACAAAAGGCTATTCGCTGCGCTTACATGGATCCCTGCCTGCGCAGGGATGACAACAATCAATCATTCGTCACTCCTGCCAAGGTATGACGCTGTTGATTTCGTCACTCCTGCGAAGGCCGAGCACCGTCCCTGCAAAGGCAGTGGTCCATCCCCGCGCCAGAGTAAACACTCAAAGCTCATACCGACTACCTGACCAAACACCAAAGGCATTCGCTACGCTCATATGGATCCCTGCCTGCGCAGGGATGGCACCAATCAATCATTCGTCACTCCTGCGCAGGCCGAGCACCGCCCCTGCAAAGGCAGGGGTCTATTTCAACGACAGAGTGCGGATCAAGACTCAGCGATAAAGCTCTTGTGCTACGCATTCAGCACCACGACCTCCGATATTTTACGTTTTGTGGCCCCTTCATTACTGCGCGACCTCAAAACGTCTTGCGCACTTCCACGCCGTAAAAGCGTGGTTCACCTAATACTCGCGCAAAGGTGCCAAGCGATTCACCCGTCGCCACCGCGCCAATATCGTAGCGCTCATCCGTTAGGTTTTTAACATAGGCGGCAATGCTCAGGTCGTCATTTATATTGGTCCAGCTCAGACGCGCATCAAGCAATATATAATCATCGGCATAGACGGCACCGGGATTTGTTTTAGTCACTTCCCAAGAACCGTCATCAAAGCCCATATAGGTCTCGCCCTTATAGCTAAGGTCGAAGCGCGGAACAATTAAGCCAATATCGCTAACGATGGTGTATTGCACACCCAAGGAGGCAGACTGACGGGGCGACACGGCAAACTCTTCATCGCTGCGATCCAACACCACCTTTTCGCCGCTGACGGCCAGTGGCGTTAACGCGACATCGTCAAACTCCAAGAACTTATAGTTATTATTACTGTAGGTTAGCGACACCAACATTTCCGGGCTGGGCAGCCATAAAATCTCAATCTCGCCACCTTCAATCATCGACTTGCCGGCATTCTGGGAGGTCACCACTAAGCTATTGGCCGAGTCCAAACCCACGGTGATTAGCTGCATATTTTCAAAAGTCATTGAATACAGGGCAACGTTTACGCGCAGTGAATGCTCAAGTGCATCGATCTTAAAGCCAATCTCCCTGTTTTCCAGTGCCTCAGGCTCCACCACTAACAAGCCATCTACGCCGCTGGGCTCGTGAAAGCCGGATTTAAAACCATTGCTCCACGTAGCGTATGCCATACCCGAGCTAATAAAACTGCCGTCTAACCAAGCATCAGGCACCAACCAAGAACCCGAGGCCATCGGTGTAAACTCTTTAAAAGTACTATCCATATAATCTCGAACCGGCGCCCCCAGAGGTGAGCCAACTTCGCCACTGACCGATGCCTTCAAAATATCGTTAGCCAGACTGATCGGATCTTCCGCCCAAACGCCTAAATAGGTAAGTAAACCCATAGCGGGATCTAGGGTAACGAAACGTGGATCGGCGCTCACGATATCAGTGACTGCCGCCAGGTCTGAGGTGCGGGTAATCAGTTCCGACTGCCGATCTTCCTCGGTATAGCGCCCACCGAGGGTCAGTTCAAAATGCTCATTTATGTGCCATGTCGCTTGGGTAAATATGGCGAGCGTCTCACCGTCAATATCGAAATCTTGCAATGTGTCTAAGGGCACTAATGCGCCGACAATTGGCGGCGCACTGCCGCCCGGCGGAATCAGTGACGCGTCGGGTACACGGCCCGCCGCAAGCTGGGCAAGATTGATCGCGTCGACACCCACTAGCGGACTACTCAACAAATAGCGCTCAGATTTAAACTCGTCTTGCCAGAACACACCCGTGGCATATTCCACGGCGCCATCAAAAAATTGACCGTTTAATTGCAACTCTAGGGTTAAGGACTCTTGGTCGGCATCATCCAAGACAATGCCACGCAAAAAGGCCTCTGGGCCGCCTTCGTCAGCCGTCTGCTGAGGTCCCTTTTTAATGGCATCGCGGTACCCAAGAATCGTTTTCAAACTGTGATTCTCATTCAGCTCCCAATTCAGGGTCGCGCCAAACATCAAGGTATCTTGATGTTTGATTTGCCGCTGCGTTGACCCTTGATTGGTCACTAAATCTGGCAGGCTGTCGCGATCATTGGCCTTGCAGTTATCTTGATAAGCGCTGGGATTACTGGGGTCAGTATCGCCCGGCCACAATATGCCCAAGCCGTTGATGAACAAGGCGTCTTCATTAATAACCGAGCAATGATACGACGGAAACCGCTCACGCGTTTTACCCAAAAACGTCATGGTGTCTAAGGTAATTGCGTCGGAAGCCAACCAGCGAGTTTGGAATATTGCCGAGAGCCGATCTACCGATTGGTTGTTCGACGAGGACGGATCACGCAAAAAACCATCGCGGCGATGACTGGCCAGCGCCAGCCGCGTTAAGAACTCATCACTGACCGGCATATCCAGCGCCGCGCGAACTCGCTGTTCGCCGTAATTTCCCAAGGCGCCCTCAACATAACCACCGGGCTCCTCACCCGGCTTAATTAAGGTGAACACCAGCGCGCCGCCGGTATTGTTTTTACCAAACAACGTACCTTGAGGGCCACGCAGCACCTGCACACTTTCAATATCGATGGTGTCTAAAAGCTGGCCGTCAGGGCGGGGAATAAAAATACCGTCGAGGTAAACACTAACCGAGGGATCAAATCGTGCCATTGGCGCTCGCTGGCCAATACCGCGAATAAAAATCTGCGGCGCGGTGCTGTCATTTATCTGCAAACTCGGCACTGACTTGCTCAGCTCCGACGTGCTTAAAATGCCCTGCGCGCGCAAATCGTCGCCGCTGATAGCCGTCACCGCCACCGGTGTTTCTTGAATATTTTCAGCGCGCTTTCGCGCCGTAACAAGCACTTCTTCGAGTGCAGAAGATAAGCTCCTTTTTTCGCCAACTACTTCCGCCGCATGCGGCGATGACGAAAATGCGGTGACCGCCAGGCCCAATAACACCCCACGCGAAACGTGATCCATGGCCATAAACTTACCCTCGGATTCTCTGACGAACCCATTTTATTATTTGGAATGACACGAATTTACAGACATGTAGCGTAGCGACATAAATTTCAGAAAGAATCATCCGTTTGGATGAAGGGATGTTTAGCGTGAAAGTCAGGCACATACGGGCATTCGCTACGCTCGCATGGATACCTGTCCCTGCCTCCGCAGGGATGACGCGCAGGTATGACTTAAATGCGGCACGGAGGTATGACTACAGATTAAGTATTCCTCACTTCTGCGCAGTTGTGACAAAAGATACTGTAAATTTAATTTATTCGTCACTCCTGCGAAGGCAGGAGTCTAGTTATCGACGAAGTAAATATTGCTCGGTGGTTTTGCACAGCACTGCGCAATGCCGGGCTTTTGCACCTTCCGTCTCCCACCAAGCGTTAAGCAGCGTAAAACCTAAACGACTTCGCCAGCAATAAACTCCATCGTCTTTACCGAGACATCAAAATTATCGGCATGGCCAATCATCAGTGTTGTTACGTCAGACTTTTTCCAATCTTGCAGGCGTTCGCGGATTCGCTCTTTAGGACCTAGCAATGAAATTTCATCAACCAGGGCATCTGGCACGGCCTTGATGGCTTCGTCATGCTTACCGGCATACCAAAGGTCTTGCACTTTTTGCGCTTCGTCACCAAAACCCATGCGACCCATTAGGTTTTTATGGAAATTGTCTTTCTTGGCTCCCATACCACCTAAATACAAGGCCATGGTCATTTTGCCTGGATACATAGCCTCTTCAAGATTATCGTTCACAATGCAATTCACCATCGCATTAATCTCGAAGCCTTCCGGCTTACTCGCCAAGCTATCGTCAAAAATATTCATGCGATAAGGCGAGACAAAGATTGGCATCCAACCGTCAAATCGCTCTGCCGCCAAGGCGATGTTTTTAGGGCCTTCGGCGCCCAAAAATACCGGAATCTTTTTACGCAGTGGGTGAGTGATGCTCTTTAGCGGCTTACCTAAATGAAGATTATTGGGACCATCATAGGGCAACTTATATTGTTCACCATTTAGCGCAACCGGCGCTTCGCGGGCAATGACTTGCTGAAAAATATCCAGCCATTCACGAGTACGCTCGAGTGGACGTTTGAAAGGTTGACCATACCAACCCTCAACAACCTGCGGACCAGAAACCCCAACGCCCAAACAAAGGCGACCATTGGAAATATGATCCAAGGTTAGCGCCGACATTGCAGCGCACACGGGCGTTCTTGCCGAAATTTGCATGACCCCAGTACACAAGCGAATTTTACTGGTGGATACCGCAATTGCGGCCAGCGGCGTAAAACAATCTGAGCCATAGGCCTCGGCGGTAAACACCGAATCAAAACCAAACGCTTCGGCTTTTTGGGCTAGTTCAATAAAACGATCGGTTGGATTTTTTTGCCAGTAGCCAAGATGTAATCCGAGTTTCATATACGCCCTCTTTTATTCTTTGATAACTGCAATTTAGTTGAGAAACGACCAAAGCGTCAGACGACACACGTCTGGCGCAAGACGCAAATGCATTCGCTGCGCTCACGTGGATACCTGCCTACGCAGGTATGACCTCGTTCTGGCTGATGCTTGCCCCTGCCATCGTAAGTATGACGCTGAGGTATCCCCCTAGCGGATACCGTATCGCTCACGCGACGTTCTAGCGTCGCCCCTGCGGAGGCAGGGGCCCATCTCAGCAACGAAGTATTAAAATTAGCGCTGCTTGCAAAGGCATTCGCTGCTCACGTGGATACCTGCCTGCGCAGGTATGACCTCGTTCCGGCTGATGCTTGCCCCTACCATCGCAAGTATGACGCTGAGGCATCCCCCTAGCGGATACCGTATCGCTTACGCGACGTTCTAACGTCGCCCCTGCGGAGGCAGGGGCCCATCTCAGCAACGAAGTATTAAAATTAACGCTGCCCACAAATGCATTCGCTACGCTCTCATAGATACCTGCCTGCGCAGGTATGACCTCGTTCCGGCTGATGCTTGCCCCTACCATCGCAAGTATGACGCTGAGGTATCCCCTATCGCTCACGCGACGTTCGAGCGTCGCCCATGCGAAGGCAGGGGCCCATCTCAGCAACGTAGTATTAAAATTAGCGCTGCTAACAAAAGCATTCGCTACGCTCTCATGGATACCTGCCTGCGCAGGTATGACCTCGTTCTGGCTGATGCTTGCCCCCTACCATCGCAAGTATGACGCTGAGGCATCCCCTATCGCTCACGCGACGTTCGAGCGTCGCCCCTGCGAAGGCAGGGGCCCATCTCAGCAACGTAGTATTAAAATTAGCGCTGCTAACAAAAGCATTCGCTACGCTCTCATGGATACCTGCCTGCGCAGGTATGACCTCGTTCTGGCTGATGCTTGCCCCTACCATCGCAAGTATGACGCTGAGGTATCCCCTAGCGGATACCGTATCGCTAACGCGAAGTTCGAGCGTCGCCCCTGCGGAGGCAGGGGCCCATCTCAGCAACGAAGTATTAAATTTAGCGCTGCCTGCAAAGGCATTCGCTGCGCTCAGGTGGACACCTGCCTGCGCAGGTATGACCTTGTTCTGCGTCTTGCATCTAACGCCAGGGGCTCAGCCTATTCGCTTCAATACCAGCGGCAAATCATCAACCGGCTTTGGCAGCGGCACGGTTTGCATTTTGTCGCTAAAACCATCGGCCAAGTGGAACTCATACTGGCGCAGGAATTGGTGCATGAAGTTTTTCACTTGCATCAGTGCAAAGTGCATTCCGATACATTTATGGGCACCGCCGCCAAAGCCAACCCAGCTAAATGAGTGGCGTTTGTGCTCGTTACGCGGCTCCAACCAACGGTCGATATCGAACTTAAGTGGCTCATCCCAGTACTCCGCCATGCGGTGGGTGTGCTGCGGTGCTAAAAACAGAATGGTGTTAGCCGGGATTTTATATCCACCCAATTCGCAGTCGTTAATGGTGCGACGCTGCATCATCATAACGGAAGGGTGAAGGCGCAACGCTTCTTTAACGGCCACTTCCATCAGCGGCATATTTTCTAGATCTTCGTAATCGAGATAAGGCTTATCTATCGACATGGCCTCTTCGCGCAGACGCTGCTGTAACTCAGGGTTTTGGCCCAAGTGGAAAAGCATGTGGCTTAGCGCACTGGTTGTGGTGTCGTGGGCGGCGAACAGCAAGAAGCTCATATGCGCGACAATGTCTTCATTAGAGAAGTATTCGCCGTCTTCAGTCTTCTCTCGGCAAAAATAACTAAATGTATCCGTGCCGTCACCATTGCGACGCTCTTCGATTAGGCCTCCAAAGAGCTCGATAAGATAGCGCTCACCGATTTTACCTTTACGAAACTTAGTACCAGGCCATTCTTTGGTGACGATACCCATCAAGCCATCGGTAATATCCAAAAACGCTTTATTGAGCTTTTCAGCACGCTCATCGTTTTCGTCCAGACCGACAAAAATTCGCGCCGCCACATCAAGCAGAATTTTCTTGATTCCAGGAAAAAATAGCAACTCGCCTTTTTCACCCCAGCCACTAATACCGTCAGCGATCATCGGCCCCATGGTGCCGATATAACCTTTCATTGCGTCATTTTTAAACGCTGACTGCATCATACGACGCTGGAAGCGATGATCTTCATGATCACGCAGTAACAAAGCGCCTTTGTAGAAACGGCCCAGCGATCCCATATAACCCATTTCGGCTGAGAAATTTTTATCCCTATCTAACATAATTTCTTTATATAGATCGGGACCAATCAGCAGTGCGCCGCGGAAGCCCGCCAAGCCAAAGCGGCTCACATTGCCGAACTCCTTATACTGGCGATCGATAGTGCCGTACAAGTCCTTCACCAGCTGAAATGTCTGACCAATGACAGGCAAACCAAAGGAACCCGGAATATGGTCCAATTTCTCGTTGTTTTTACATTCTTTATAGTCTTGGTTAACTGCAGTAGCCATTATCAGCCCTCCGAAGGGGGATTATTGTGATGTTATTTGTGGGCAATCATAGGCGGGGCTCGCATACATATCAAGCGTCCGATATGAAATATTCGTCATATTCGGTATATTATCCCTGCCACAGCCATTTCCACCGGCCAACACCAGATAATAAGGGTTACCAATTGAGGAAAGTAGACCACGATATCCGCCGCGCAGAAGTCGCTGGCGCCGCCGCAAAACTCATTGCAAACAAGGGCTTAGAAGCGCTTACTACAAGAGCCCTAGCCAAAGAGCTAAGCTGCTCCATTGGTGTGCTGTCCCATTATTTCAGTAGCAAAGAAGAAATCGTCATCGCCGCCTTCCGCTGGGCAGATCAACGCATCGACCTGCGAATGCAAGAAGCCATCGCCTACGAAAGCCCTAATATCGACTCGTTTGTGCCCGTCATTAAAGCTGGTCTACCGCTAGATGAAGAATCCGACTTGGAATGGCGGGTGCGCCTGAACCTGCACACCTTCGCGCTCACCCACAAAGACAGCCTTGAAGCCGAACGCGACAAAAACAACCAGTTTCGGGAATTAATGGCGGTAATGATCGCCAATATGCAGACCAGCGGCCACGTGCGCAACGACATAAGCGCCAGCGACATCACCAGCATCGCCTTTGACCTCGTTAACGGCATGGCCAAAAACCTGTTGATGTGCCCCTTTGAAGAACGCGAGGCCAAAGCAGAGTATTTATTTAGACTTATTGCCGTACTGAAAAGCCCGACGACATAGGGATTTGAGTATTACTTCAGGGAGCATTCGCTAACGCTCACATGGATCCCTGCCTACGCAGGGATGACGCGAAGGTATGAGACCAAAATAATCGTCCGGCAACGGTACGACGAAATACCAAAATCCTAAAAATTCGTCGCTACTGCAAAAGCCTGGCAGCAAATACACAAGTGAAATTGAGCGTCACTCCTGCGCAGGCAGGAGTCCATCTCAGCAACGAAGTGCAAAATTCCCCCTTAAAGCATTCGCTCCGCTAACATGGATACCTGCCCCTGCCTACGCATGGATGACACTCATATTAAAATCGTCACTCCTGCGAAGGCAGGGGGTCCATCTCAGCAACGAAGTACGGGTTTCACGCGGCCACCGCTAAGCATTCACTGCGTTCATATGGTTCTGCCTACGCAGGGATAACGCTCGTATTAAAATACGTCGCCCCTGCGAAGGCAGGGGGTCCATCTCGGCTACGAAGTACGGATTTCACACGACCACCACTATGCATTCACTGCGCTCATATGGCTCCATCCCTGCGCAGGGGTGACGCTCGTATTAAAATACGTCGCCCCTGCGAAGGCAGGGGCCCATCTTAGCTACGAAGTACGGATTTCACGCGGCCACCGCTAAGCATTCACTGCGTTCATATGGTTCCCTGCCTACGCAGGGATGACGCTCATATTAAAATGCGTCACTCCTGCGAAGGGATAACGCTCGCATTAAAATCGTCACTCCTGCGCAGGCAGGAGTCCATCTCAGCAACGAAGTACGGATTTCACACGACCACCACTATGCATTCACTACGTTCATATGGTTCTGCCTACGCAGGGATAACGCTCGTATTAAAATGCGTCACTCCTGCGAAGCCGGACTCTGCCCCTGCGAAGGCAGGGGCCCATTTCAGCAACGGAGTGCATATCGAATACTTTACACCCCACCGCCCTCACGTATTTCGCTACTTAGACTTAGCAATCACCTCATTCGCGTACCAAGCCATCATGCCTATTTTCTCCTCAACGGTTTTATCATCGGCTTCAGAGGCATAGACATCACGGAACGCAACCAGCACTTCATTTACACCGATGTCTTCAAGACGCTTTATGCCGTCGGCGCTATAGGCTTCCGCCGTCATCGCTTGAAACTCAAAAGGCAGGTGATCGCGACCGTACTCTTTGCGAAAGCCATTAATTTTATCGATCATTTCCTTAATAGACTCAAGCTCGCCACCGGCCGCAATCCAACCATCGCCTAATCGCGCGGCGCGGCGCAATGCCGGAATGGAGTGGCCGCCGACCAGTATCGGCGGGCGCACAGAGGGTACTGGGCATAGTTTTATGGCGGGCAGTTCGAACATATCCCCCTTATAGCTAAAGTATTCCCCACTCATCAGTCCATTAATGATCTCAATCATTTCGTCCATGCGCTTGCCACGTTTTTCCCACGCGACATTGGTCACTTCAAAATCTTCTGCCCACGGGCTAATACCCACGCCGTAGGTAAAGCGATTGCCGCTCAACACCGCCAGTGTCGACAAAGACTTAGCAATTAAGGCCGGCTCGTGCACTGCCAACTTATGCACCGAGGTAGAAAATCGAATAGTGCTGGTCAATGCCGCCAAATGCGCGGTCAGTAAAAACGGCTCCATAAATGGCACCCCGTCTAAAAACTCGCGGCTGCCATCAGCGTTGTAAGGGTATTTGGAACTCGCCTCTTTCGGATAGCAAATGCTGTCGGGCATGGTAATCGTATCAAAGCCCAGCCGCTCGGCTTCCAAGGTCAGGGGCGCATACTGCTCCTGCGGGCACATACTGTGGTGGTAGGCAAACTTCATCGCTAATCCCTTCCCCTGTCATTATTGTCATAGGCCAACTCAAATGAGTCAGCAGCTGCAACATTAATACAAAGATCCCGCCGCCGCCTCACCCAAACGGCGCAGCAAATTGACAATAACAGGCTATGCTAATAGTAGGTTTAGCGTGGGCAAACACACACGATTAAACGGCAAGCCAAGCTCTAACAAGGTTTATTAGTTTTATTTTTTTGCTAAGCTTACCAATAACTTAGAATAATTTATAAAACCCAAACACAGCGGTAACACCATGAACGTGAGCACCATAAAAGACAGCCGCAGCGTGCGCACCCGCGAAGCACTTATTCGCACCGCCGAGCTGCTGTTTGCCGAGCAAGGCTATGAAGCGGTGTCGATCAATACCATTACCCGCGAAGCCAACCAAAACAACCGCAACGCGGTGCAGTATCACTTTGGCAACAAAACCGGCCTGCTACAGGCTATTTTTGATAAACACAGCCCCGGCGTAGCCGCTAAGCGCGCCGATTTAATCGACGCCTTACTCGCCACCACACAGCCCGTGGCCCGCTTACTGGCCACCGCCATTGTCGAACCACTGTTGGACAAACTCACCGACCCCGACGGTGGCGAAGCCTATATACACATTAGCGCTGAGCTTATTGCCAGCAACACCTTGGGCTACAGCCTGCCACAGGCACATCCCGTGCAAATACCCAGAGAGACCAAACTGGCCAAACTTGCCGGCAACCAGCTAACTCACCTGCCCCCAGAAATTGGCCAGCAACGCATTCTCATGATGAATGTCCTCGCTTTTCACGGTATATCTGACCATGCGCGGGTACGTAGAAATCGGCAATTAGACCCAATGATACGTGACACCGACTTTATGGCCAGCAATCTCATCGACAGCATTACAGCAATGCTAGAGGCCCAGCCATCGCCCAACACCCTGCAAATACTCGGGCAACGCCAAGGTAAATAGCACACAATGAAATCCCACACGGAGTAACAAACCGAATTTATGCGCTTTACTTTTTTAGGCACTAGCGCCGGCACGCCAACGGCGCAACGCAACGTCACCGCCCTAGCGCTGAACATAGACGACAACCGTGACTGGTATTTAATCGACTGCGGCGAAGGCACTCAGCATCGCTTACTGCATAGCCACCACTCCAGCGCTAAACTCAAAGCCATCTTTATCACCCACGTTCACGGTGACCACTGCTACGGACTGCCAGGCCTTATTGCCAGCGCCAATATGAGCGGCCGCACCGAGCCACTCACGGTCTGCGCGCCAGACGGCATAGAGCAATACGTTCGCAATACCTTTGCCCTTACCGACGTCCACAATATGCGCTTTCCCCTGAATTTTGTGCGCAGCGACCAGCCGGATTTTTATTACAACGACGGCGCCATCGAAGTTAGCGCCATCGAAATGTCACATCGAGTTCCCTGTTTCGCGTACCAGATTACAGAAATACCCCCAACCCACATCAACGAAACCAAACTCGATGACCTTGGCGTACCCCGCGGCCCACTATGGCACCAATTACAACAAGGTGACGATGTAACACTACCCAGCGGCAACACCCTTCGCGCCAACGAGGTTTGCACGCCCGCCTGGGCGGCCCGCAAAATAGTGGTTGGTGGCGACAACGACCAACCCAGCCTACTGCATCAGGCACTGCTAGACTGCGACCTACTCATTCACGAAGCCACCTTCACCGAAGACGTCTTCGCCAAAGTTGGCCCCAAATACATGCACAGCACCGCCGCCATGGTTGCCAAAACTGCCACCGACACTGAACTCCCCCACCTAATACTCACCCACTTCAGTCAACGCTATCGCAGTGGCCACTCATCCAAAAACAAACACAAAGCCCAGCACACCGTAAAAGACCTCTACAAAGAAGCCCGCGCACACTACCAGGGGAACCTACTGCTTGCAGAAGACCTGCAAAGCTATCAGCTGGAGAAAGATAAAAGCCTAAATAAGCTTTAACGGCGCAAAAGCATTCACTGCGCTCATATGGATCCCTGCCTCCGCAGGGATGACAACAATTAATCATTCGCCAACCCTACGAGGGTATGACGACAAATACGGTAAATTTAATTACTCGTCACTCCTGCGGAGCCGGACTCTGCACCTGCGAAGGCAGGGGGTCCATCTCCGCAACGAAGTACGAATTTCACGCGACCACCACGAAGCATTCGCTGCGCTCATATGGATATCTGCCTGCGCAGGGATGACTTAATGCGGCACATGGGTATGACTACAAATTAAGCATTCCCCACTTCTGCGCAGGCAGGACAACAAATACGGTAAATTTAATTACTCGTCACTCCTGCGCAGGCAGGAGTCCATCTCAGCCACGAAGTGCGGAATTCACGCTGCCACCACAAAGCATTCACTGCGCTCATATGGATCCCTGCCTCCGCAGGGATGACTTAATGCGGCACAGGGGTATGACTACAAATTAAGCATTCCCCACTTCTGCGCAGGCAGGACAACAAATACGGTAAATTTAATTACTCGTCACTCCTGCGCAGGCAGGAGTCTATTGCTGCAACGGAGTGCGAATTTCACGCAGCCACCGCGAAGCATTCGCTGCGCTCATATGGATCCCTGCCTGCGCAGGGATGACAGCAAATAGGTACAAACCGGTCACATGGATACCTGCCCCTGCCTACGCAGGTATAACACCGAATAGTCGTCTAGCGTCACTCTTGTGCAAAGCCATCTGGGTTGCCGCTCTGCCAACGCCAGGTGTCGGCCATCATTTGCTCTAGACTACGGCCAGCGGCCCAATCCAGTTCCTGCTTGGCTTTATCGGCATTGGCCCAGAACGCGGGTAAATCACCACTGCGGCGGGGCGCGATTTTATACGGTACTGGCTGGCCAGTGACGGCCTCAAACGCCTTTACCATATCCAACACCGACACACCTTGGCCGGTGCCTAAGTTAAAGGCGTGCAAACCCGGCTTTTCAAGCGCCAACAGTGACTGGCAGTGGCCCTCAGCCAAATCTACCACATGCAAATAATCGCGCTGGCAGGTGCCGTCGGGGGTGTCGTAGTCATTACCAAAAATTGCTAGCTCAGCCAATTTGCCAACGGCAACGCGGGCAATAAACGGCATTAAATTATTGGGGATGCCCTTGGGGTCCTCGCCTATCAAACCCGATTCATGGGCACCAATCGGATTAAAATACCGCAACGCCGCAATTGCCCAGCGCGAATCCGACACACACAAATCGGCCAAAATCCGCTCGGCCATCGCCTTAGACGCGCCATAAGGGCTAGATGGCTGGCCCAGCGCCATTGTTTCAACATAGGGCACGGGGGCATCTGGCCCATACACCGTGGCAGAGGAACTAAATACCAGTTTAAACACCCCAGCGTCAGCCATTGCCTGACACAACACCATAGTGCCGTGCACATTATTCTCGTAATACCGAATGGGCTGCTCAACACTCTCGCCCACAGCCTTCAAACCGGCGAAATGAATCACCGCGTCAATCGCATGCGCAGCAAACACCGCAGCCATGGCACTGGCATCGCGAACATCGGCATTCACAAACACCGGGGCCTTGCCACAAATCGTCTCAATGCGTGGCAGCACCGCCAAATTGCTATTCACCAAATTATCAACAATCACCACCCCATAACCGGCCTTAAGCAGCTCCACAACCGTGTGACTGCCAATATACCCAGCACCGCCGGTAACAAGAATTGTTTTCATGCAACAACATCCACTGTAAAAAGCCTTATGGTAATGCAAGACACCGGGGAATAACTAACGCTTGAAGAGGAAAACCTTGGATGGGGCCAACACAACGACCTGCTATACCTACCCTAACTGCGAAGACATCATTCTACACACCAACTATTTCCAGTGGAGTAGTAGATGCCAGCCTGCTATGCTATACACGTCATACGCGTATAGCATAGGAGGTTGCCATGCTTGCCATTAGATTGCCTGAAGACATCGAGGCGCGCTTAACTGCGTTAGCAGCCAAAACCGGCCGCACCAAAACGTTTTATGCCAAAGAAGCAATTCTAGAACATATAGATGATCTGGAAGATAAATACTTGGCCGCCAACCGACTAGAGAATCCTGGTAAACGCTGGACCTTGGACGATATGCAGCAGGATCTTGACGTGGGAAATTGAGTTTGACGACGCGGCAGCGAAAGAACTCCGAAAACTCGACCGAAAAGCACAACAAGAAATTCTGCGCTATTTCCGGGAACGCATTGCCACCAACGAAGACCCCCGCCGCGTTGGAAAACCACTTTCCCGCGATATGACCGGGCTGTGGCTTTACCGTGTCCACAATTACCGCATAATCTGCCAATTTGAAGACGGCAGACTAGTCGTTTTAGTGCTGCGTGTTGGACATCGTAAAAATGTATACGAGTAAATAGTAACAATATCACTCATCGATCAGTACAGACCAAACTCAGAAACTACCACCAAGAAGCATTCACTACGTAGCCGTTCACATGGATACCTGCCTGCGCAGGTATGACTTCGGGGGGTTAGGCCTCCCTATATACATTAGTCACTCCTGCGCAGACATGACAGCAAATACTGCAAATTGAATTTGTTCGTCACTCCTGCGGAGGCAGGAGTCCATTCCAGCAACGCAGTCCGGATTTCACGCGACCACCACAGAGCATTCGCTGCGCTCATATGGATACCTGCCTGCGCAGGTATGACGAATTTGATTATGAGGTCGCCACACTCCGTCCCCGCCCAATCCCGTAATAAGCTATCCCATAAGCCTCAAGCATATCTGGGTCATACAAATTGCGGCCATCAATAATAACGGGGTGTTTCAAATGCTCTTTAACAACCTCAAAATCCGGTGCTTTAAAGGCATTCCATTCGGTACACACCACTAAGGCATCGGCGCCACGCAGGGCAGCTTCTTTGGTGCCCATCAAGCTCAAATCAGCGCGGGTGCCATAAATGCGCTGTGCCTCATTCATCGCCTCGGGGTCAAAAGCCTGCACCACCGCACCAGCGGCCCACAATTTTTCCATTAGCACGCGGCTTGGCGCATCGCGCATATCGTCGGTGTTTGGCTTAAACGACAAACCCCACAAGGCAATGCGCTTACCCGCTAAATCACCGTCAAAATAGGCGTGCACATGCGCAAACAATTTATCTTTTTGGCGGTAGTTCACTTGCTCTACCGACTTCAACAAAGCGGGCACATAACCGACCTTCTCAGCCGTTTTAACCAAGGCCTGCACGTCTTTGGGGAAGCAAGACCCGCCGTAACCACAACCGGGATAAATAAAGTGGTAACCAATACGCGGGTCAGAACCAATGCCCTGCCGCACCTTTTCAATATCGGCACCCAACAATTCCGCCAGGTTCGCCATCTCATTCATAAAGCTGATTTTCGTCGCCAACATGCAATTGGCGGCGTATTTGGTTAGCTCCGCTGAGCGCACATCCATCACAATCATACGCTCGTGATTGCGGTTAAATGGCGCATACAACTCCCGCATTTTTTCTTCTACTGCTGGGCTATCAGTACCAATCACAATCCGGTCTGGCCGCTGGCAATCGGCCACCGCCGCGCCTTCTTTCAAAAACTCTGGGTTAGACACCACATCAAAGCCCAGCTCAACGCCGCGCTCAGCCAACACCGCTGCCACACAGGCGCTCACCTTATCGGCGGTACCCACCGGCACAGTGGATTTATCCACAATAATTTTGGGCGATTCCATATACGTCGCAATGGTCTTCGCCACCGCCAACACATACTGTAAATCGGCAGAGCCATCTTCATCGGGTGGGGTGCCCACTGCAATAAACTGTATACGACCATGCTGAACACCATGGGCGGCATCGGTGGTGAACTGTAACCGACCCGCCTCGTAATTACGCTGCACCAACGGCGTTAAACCGGGTTCATAAATAGGGATAATGCTCTTTTTAAGGTTCTCGACCCGCTCGGCATTAATATCTACACACACCACATCGTGGCCGACCTCAGCCAAAACAGCGGCCTGCACAAGGCCCACATAACCAATACCAAAAACAGTAACTTTCATTGAATAGGACCACAAGAAGCATAAATATGGCAGGAGTGTATCACAGAGAAAAACCACGAAAGTAGCAGACAATCCCCGAAACGGAGCGCAAAACGATAAGGTGTGCTGGAAGACTGACGCGGGACGTTTGAAGCAACGGCATTCGCTGCGCTCATATGGGTACCTTCCTACGAAGGTATGACGAAACACCCGAAACACAAACGCTTCGTCATTCCCGCGAAGGTATGACGAAACACCCTAAACACAGACCATTCGTCACTCCTGCGAAGCCGGACTCCGCCCCTGCGAAGGCAGGGGGTCCATTGCTGCCACGGAGTTCGGGCTTAAACGCTGCCTCAATAAGCATTCGCTGCGCTCATATGGTTCCCTGCCTTCGCAGGGATGACGGCAATACACTGGGCTATCGACCATCACCCCAGCGAAGAAATGGCACCAACATCGCCGCCCGGCGACCTTACGCTGAAACTATCGCCCAACGTCACTCCTGCGAAGGCAGAACCGAATATCCGAAACGCACACGCTTCGTCACTCCTGCGAAGGCAGGAGTCCATTGCTGCAACGGAGTTCGGGCTTAAACGCTGCCTCAATAAGCATTCGCTGCGCTCATATGGATACCTTCCTACGAAGGTATGACGAAATGCCCGAAACACAAACGCTTCGTCGCCCCTGCGAAGGTTCGGGCGTCGCCCCTGCGAAGGTTCGGGCGTCGCCCCTGCGAAGGTTCGGGCGTCGCTCCTGCGGAGGCTCGGACTCCGCCCCTGCGAAGGCAGGGGGTCCATCTCAGCAACGGAGTGCAAAAATACGCTACCAGCCTATAACTAAGCCTTAGGCACCCTTCCATATCTATCTTCAAAGCGCACTATATCGTCTTCACCCAAATACGAGCCCGACTGCACTTCAATTAACTCCAGCGGAATCACCCCTGGGTTTTCCAAGGCATGTACAACCCCAACCGGAATATACGTCGATTGGTTTTCAGTCAACATTATCTCTTTATCGCCATTGGTTACCTTGGCGGTACCCGACACCACAATCCAATGTTCCGCACGGTGATGATGCATTTGCACCGACAGTTTCGCCCCCGGCTTTACGGTAATCCGCTTAACCTGATAACGTTCGCCATTGTCGATAGAGTCGTAAACACCCCAAGGCCGATAAACATGACGGTGCTGCGAAACCTCACTTCGATTCTGGGCCTTTAAAGCCTCAACAATCTTTTTAACATCTTGCACCTGGTCTTTAGCTGCCACCAACACCGCATCGTTAGTTTCAACCACCACCACATTGTCTAAACCCACCGTGGCCACCAAACGGTGCTCTGCGCGAATATACGAGTTAACAGTATTGTGGCTCAGCACATCACCACTGCTCACATTGCCAGATGCGTCTTGGTCGCCAATTTCCCACAACGAAGACCACGCCCCCACATCACTCCAACCCGCAGAAAGCGGCACCACCACTGCTTTGTCAGTTTTTTCCATCACCGCATAATCAATAGATTCATCTGGGCAGGCCATAAAGGCATCGGCATCTATACGTAAAAAATCCTTATCGCGCTGACGATTCGCAAAGGCTTTTTCGCAGGCAGTATAAATATCGGGCCTAAACGCCTTTAACTCATTTAAATACACATCGGCGGCAAACAAGAACATGCCGCTATTCCAATAATAGCCACCCGCTTCCATATAGCTCTGTGCTGTTGCCGCATCCGGCTTCTCAACATAACGAGAAACTACGTACGCCCCGTCTTGACCGCCCTTACCAGCCACCTCAGCGCCGCGCTGAATATAACCATAACCCGTATGCGCAGACTCGGGAACAATCCCAAAGGTCACTAAACTTCCCGCCTCAGCCTGCGCCTGCGCCACTTCAACCGCCGAATGAAACGCCGCCACATCATTAATCACATGATCTGCCGCCATAATCAGCAACAATGGCGCTTTATCTTCAGCAGACTCAAGTGCATCAAAGGCCGCTAACGCAATCGCTGGCGCCGTATTGCGACCAACAGGCTCTAAAATAATAGAACTTAATTCAGCGCCAAAATCCTGGGCCTGCTGCGCCACCACAAAGCGGTGCTCTTCATTGCAAATAACCGACGTACTGCCACTATTCAAACCGTCGACCCGCGCAAGCGTGGCTTGCAGCATCGTGTCATTTCCCACTACAGATAGAAACTGCTTGGGGAATAAGCTTCGACTAGAAGGCCATAAACGACTTCCGCTGCCACCGGCCATAATTATCGTATTCATATAATCGTCCCGTTAATCCATTTCATGGTGCAATCTAATTTCGTTCTTTACCGCTATGTCGCTAACGCTAGCAAAACACTCTCAACAGCAACCCGCCAATCACTCGCATCTACTCGGTGATCATGGCTAAGTTTAACTGTACTCAAAACCGAGTAAGTCGGTCGTTTAGCGGGAGTTGGGTAATCTTGCGTTGCAATCGCATTCACCACCGGTATGTTGGCTAAGACGCCCCGCCGATGAGCTTCCTCAAATATCGCCATGGCAAAGCCGTGCCAGCTCACCGCCTCGTCGCCAGCATAGTGATAAATACCGTAGCGCGCTTCTGGTAGATTTTGCTCTTCGGCCTCGTGCAATTGCCGAGCAACACTGATTAACGCCTGCGCGATATCCCCAGCATAAGTCGGGCAACCGATTTGGTCGGCGACCACGCCGAGCGTGTCCCGCTCCTTTGCCAGTCGCAGCATAGTCTTCAAGAAGTTATTGCCATATTCACTAAACACCCACGCGGTGCGCATAATAATGTATTTTGTCGCATGGCGCTGTATGGCCAACTCTCCGTCGAGTTTGGTTTGGCCGTAGACCCCAGTGGGGCCGGTTGCATCTGTTTCAACGTAAGGCGTTTGCTGATTACCGTCAAAAACGTAGTCAGTAGAAACATGTAATAAGGGGATATCAAAACGCGCACTGAGTTTGGCCAGCGCGGCGGGGCCGTCAACATTCACTCGCCTTGCCAAATCGGGCTCCGACTCGGCTTTATCGACAGCGGTATACGCCGCCGCGTTGATTATGGCCGTGACGCCCTTATCCGCGATGATCTTTTCCAGCACCACGGTGTCGTTAATATCGGCGTCTTGACGACTCAGCAGGGTGTGGGCAATGTTCTGCGCCTTGAGCTGGTCCGCCAAGCATTGGCCTAGCTGGCCATTGGCGCCGGTCACCAGCAGGTGCATTGCGCTCTGCGCACTCATTGCTGGAACAGCTCGGCAAAAGTGGGGGCCTTACTGTCTTTATCTGACAGGGTAGGATTTTCTAGCGGCCAGGTAATCGCCATCGCCGGGTCATTCCAAATCAGGCTGCCTTCGTCACTGGGGTCATAGTAGTCGGTGCATTTGTATTCAAAGTCAGCGGTGTCGCTGAGCACCACAAAGCCGTGGGCAAAACCCGGCGGCACCCAGAACTGGCGCTTGTTTTCTTCCGAGAGGATTATGCCTTCCCACTGGCCGAAGCTCGGTGAGTCGGGGCGAATATCCACCGCCACGTCATACACTTCACCGCTGACCACTCGCACCAATTTGCCCTGCGGCTTGGTCTTTTGAAAGTGTAGGCCACGCAAGACGCCTTTGGCAGAACGAGAGTGGTTGTCTTGCACAAAGGGCAGACTGATACCCGCCATGTCGCGGTAGCGATCTGCCTGAAAGGTTTCTAAGAAAAAGCCCCGATGATCGCCAAACACCTTGGGCTCGATAATCACACAATCTTTTAGCTTGGTTTGTATAACGTTCATTGCTGCCTCAAATTCCGTTTATTTATAGCCGTCGGCAACCCGCAGCAGATATTGGCCATAGCCGGTCTTTTTAAGGGCCTCACCTTGCCGCAACAATTGCTCGGTATTGATCCAGCCCTGTCGGTAGGCAATTTCTTCTAGGCAGGCGACTTTGAGACCTTGGCGATGTTCAACGGTCTGCACAAACTGACCCGCATCAATTAAGGAATCGTGGGTACCAGTATCTAACCAGGCAAAGCCGCGCCCCAGCACTTCCACATTTAAGTCGCCGCGATTGAGGTAGGCGAGGTTCACATCGGTAATTTCTAATTCGCCGCGATGAGACGGTTTAATATTGCGCGCAATCTCAACCACGTCGTTGTCGTAAAAATACAGGCCTGTTACCGCATAGGGCGACTTCGGCTTGGCGGGTTTTTCTTCAATGCTAATGGCTTTGCCTTCAGCATTAAACTCGACCACCCCAAAGCGTTCGGGGTCGGTGACATGATAACCGAACACCGTGGCGCCGGTGTCTTTGGCCATGGCGCTTTTCAGATTGTCGGAGAAATGCTGACCGTAAAAGATATTGTCTCCCAAGACCAAGCTGACATTGTCATTGCCAATGAACTCCGCACCAATGGTGAAGGCCTGGGCCAAGCCGTCGGGACTGGGCTGCTCGGCATAAGAGATATTCGTACCAAACTGGCTGCCGTCGCCCAATAGGCGCTGAAAGCCCGGTAAATCGGTGGGCGTAGAGATAACTAAAATATCTTTGATACCCGACAGCATCAGTACTGACAGTGGGTAATAGATCATTGGTTTATCGTAAATTGGCAGTAACTGCTTGGAGCATCCCATAGTAATGGGGTGCAAGCGTGTGCCCGAGCCACCGGCGAGGATAATGCCTTTGTATTTCTTGGTCATATTGCGTCCTTTCCATGCCTGATGCAGTTAATGTCAGGCCTCAATGTGAATTTAGTTTAGCCTCAGCACTGCGCTGAAGACTCTATGCATTCGCTTCGCTCACGTGGATACCTGCCTTCGCAGGTATGACAACAAATTAAGTCACTCCTGCGCAGGCAGGAGTCTATACCTTGGCCTTGCACCTCGCGCCTCGCATTTACCACCCAACGGCATTCGCTGCGCTCAGGTGGATACTTGCCTGCGCAGGTATGACGGCAAAGGGCGTTTTGTCGGCGTCATACTTACACAGACATAACAACGGGTTCAGCTCGGCCCTCGCTTCTGCGTCTCCCGGTCGCCCCTGCATAGGCAGGGGCCAGCATTCAGCGTCTTAGCCCGCCTCGCCGATACGGTCTAACTTATAATCCCCCGACAATACTCGCTGCCACCACAGGGGGTTGTCTAAATACCATTGCACGGTCTTGCGAATACCCGATTCAAAGGTCTCTTCTGGCGTCCAGCCCAAGTCGCGCTGAATCTTGCTGGCATCAATCGCGTAACGGGCATCGTGACCGGGCCGGTCTTTAACAAAGGTGATTGAGTCTTTAAAGCCTTTGCCGCTGGCGCGGGAATTGGCGTTCTCGGGAGCGAGCTCTTCCAGCAGTTCGCAGATGGTTTCCACCACCTCAATATTGCGCTTTTCGTTATGGCCGCCAATATTATAGGTCTCACCCAACCGACCTTCGCGAACCACTTTAAACAGGGCGCGGGCGTGGTCTTCAACATACAGCCAGTCGCGGATTTGGCTGCCATCGCCATAGACGGGTAAGGGCTTCCCGTGCAGGGCGTTAAGAATAATATGGGGCACCAGTTTCTCGGGGAAATGGTAGGGGCCATAATTATTGGAGCAATTAGTCACGATGATCGGCAGACCAAAGGTGCGCCCCCAGGCTCTTACCAAATGGTCGGAGCTGGCCTTACTGGCCGAGTAGGGCGAGCTGGGCTCGTAGGAGGTGGTTTCAGTAAATAAATCGGTGGTGCCGTGAAGGTCACCATAGACCTCATCGGTGGAGATATGATGAAAGCGGAACGCGGCCTTTTTATCGCCTTCCAGCCCTTGCCAGTAGGCGCGGGCCGCCTCCAACATAGTGTAAGTGCCCACCACATTGGTTTGAATAAAAGCGCCGGGGCCGTCGATGGAGCGGTCGACATGACTTTCAGCGGCCAGGTGCATCACAACATCGGGTTGGTGCTTGGCAAAAACGGCGCTCATGGCTGCTGCGTCGCAAATATCAACTTGGGCAAAGGCGTAACGGCCAGAATCTTCCGCGCCGGGCAGTGACTCTAGATTACCCGCATAGGTAAGCACATCCACATTAACGACGGCGACATCGGTGTCAGCTAAAATATGACGAACTACGGCGCTGCCGATAAAACCCGCACCGCCGGTGACTAAAACTTTCACAAAGCACCTCCAGCACCTAAGTCATTAGCAACGATTGACTTCATACAAAGCAAAAAATTACTGAGCACTTTTTCTTTATCGATATTTAACTTAGCGTAGTTTGCAGCAACATAATTAAATTTCCCTCTTCCTAATGCCACTTCAATGCCTGCAATCAACGCATCAATATTCTCAGGCTCTACCCGCTCGGCGATATCCACATACTTACTACACAAAATCCCCAATTCCGTATTTGCCTCCGCCGTAATTACAGCCGTCCCACCCACAGCCATAATATTGGTTAATTTTGAGGGTAATACTGCATCAGCGACACCTTTCCGCTGAATCACGAGATGGCAGTCTGCAGAAGCCAATAGAATCGGCAACTCGTCCAGTTCCAGCAATGGAGAAAAGCTTACATTCTTTAGTTCACGCTCAACCACTAGGGCTCTTAAACTTTCCTTTCCCGCCCCATCTCCTACAATCACAAAATGATAAGGGCTTTCATAAAAATGCTCTGCGGCATCGACAACTTGCTCTAAACCCTGCTTTTCACCGATATTACCGGAGTACAAGATCATTTTTTTGCCTGTCGCAACCCCGAGCCGATTACGTAACGTCTCCGATGATTTTGCATCGCGAAAAACGGAGGTGTCCGACCAATTAGGGAAAAAAATAAGTTTATCTTCGGATACACCTTTCGAAACTGCCCGATTCATCATAGATCGAGATATAGTCGAAACTCTGTCAAAACTCCGTAAAACCATGCGTTCAAATATTCTAGCAGACTTACCTACCAGCCCATGACTCGCCATTCCCAACCCAAACATAGCGTCGATTTCGTAGTCTTGAATATGTAATATACTTTTGGCCCCACTCAATCTAGCCAACAAGGCACAAATTGGAGACGAAAACAAAGAAGGTACGGGATTAATAACAACGTCAGGCCGCCAGAATATCTGACCAATAATTAATGGAAATGATGATAAAGCGAAACTAAGTAGGTGCATTATCCGCTTTAGCGAACTAAGACGTCTTGGCACATATAGCGGACATCTGTATACATCAACACCGTTCAATTGTTCATGCTGATAGCCAAATCTTTTATATGGTTCTTGAATATTCCATTGAGGATAATATGGCGGTGTGGTTATTACTTTTACATTCTGACCATTCAATGCGAGCCACTCTGCCAACTCCCCTGTATACTTACCGATCCCTGTCATTTCAGGGGAATAATTCAAACCAACAATTAACACTTTCATTTCAGCCAAGCCATTACGTATCTCTTAAAAAGTAGTCTTTACTGTGCTGATGCACATCTATTCTCGCCAATATTTCCTCTGCACTTAACCACTCATATTGGCTATGCTGCCCGCTTGGCAAGCTCAATTCATCGAGATTTAGCTCTAGCTCATAAGCTAGAACAACATAATGAGTACTGGTTTCTGAATTAAATACGCAATCATAATAAAAATGTTGGTATACACCTTTAAAGTAAGCCGAAGCCATACTTATTGCACAACCAATTTCGATCTCGGTAATGCGTAAAAATGCATTATTTAGCCGTTCATTTTTACGAATTCGACCACCGGGTACAAACCAATAACTCTCAGCTGGGCGATTTTTTCGCAAGCCCAACAAATAATCGCCCGACTTTCTATCTTTAATAATCAGATCAATTGAAACCAGTGGTAATATAGCGATTCCTTGTTCAAAAACCGAATTTGGCAACCACTCACTCATGCGCGAATGGTTGCCTGACTCGCTAAAAACCAACGATAGGTCGACGATAGGCCGACCTCCAAACTAATTGATGCCCGCCACCCCATATTTGCCAACCTGGAGACATCCATTAATTTACGTGGTGCACCGTCCGGCTTGTCGGCATCAAAACGAATAACGCCATTAAAACCAGTAACTTTAGCCATAGTTTGCGCTAACTCCGCAATTGTACAATCAATACCGGTACCCACATTAATATGCGAGAGCATTTCTTGGGTATTCGCAGCGTATACCGCCTTACTCAAATTCATAACAAAAACACTTGCCTCTGCCATGTCATCAACATGCAAAAATTCTCGCATCGGCGCACCCGTGCCCCAAACCACTACCTCTGGCGCATTACTTTCTGCAGCCTCATGAAAACGACGCATCATTGCTGGAATAACATGACTATTTTCAGGATGAAAATTATCATTTTCACCATAAAGATTCGTTGGCATTACGCTACGATAGTCAACCCCATACTGACGGTTGTACGATTCACAAAGCTTAATACCGGCAATCTTAGCAATAGCATAAGGCTCATTGGTCGGTTCCAAGGTCGCAGTTAACAGTGCAGTCTCTTGCATCGGTTGCTCGGCCAGTTTTGGGTAAATACAAGACGAACCCAAAAACAAAAGACGCTTAACGCCTGCGATGAATGCAGAGTGAATAATATTGCATTCAATCATCAAATTTTCATAAATAAAGTCAGCGGGATAGTTATTGTTCGCGACTATTCCGCCTACTTTTGCCGCAGCCAAATAAACTTCATCAATATGTTCATTGGCAAAAAAGGAACGCACTGCATCTTGATTCAACAAATCCAAATCGCCACGACTCCGCGTAACGACTTCGCAACCGCCAGCCGCCTCCAGCTGCCGAACAATAGCGGAACCAACCATACCCCGATGGCCCGCAACAAAAACGCGCATCATAATAGCAAAGTCCTTTTAATTTTCGCGAGCCACAGAAACGTCAAAACCGTGATTCTTAAGCAGCGCATGGCGCTTAGCCTTATCAAGATCAGCTGCTACCATTTCTGCACACATCTCTTCTACGGTAATCTCCGGCACCCAGCCTAACTTTTCCTTCGCTTTACTAGGATCACCCAACAAGGTTTCAACCTCTGCGGGACGAAAATAACGAGGATCAACACGTACAATGACATCGCCCATTTCCACACCAGGAGCGAGCTTACTGTTTACGCTAATAACTTTTGCCTGTTCATCAACACCATCACCAGAGAATTCTAGTTCAATACCTGCTTCATTGGCAGACATACGAACAAACTCACGAACGGAGATTTGCTTACCCGTTGCTATTACGAAATCCTCGGCCTGCTCTTGCTGCAGCATCATCCATTGCATCCGCACATAATCTTTCGCATGACCCCAATCTCGCAACGCATCCATGTTACCCAAATACAGGCATTCTTCTAGACCAAGCGCTATATTCGCAACGCCACGTGTAATTTTACGGGTAACAAAGGTCTCGCCGCGGCGGGGTGATTCATGATTAAACAAAATGCCATTACACGCGTACATACCATACGATTCGCGATAATTTACGGTAATCCAGTACGCATAAAGCTTGGCTGCGGCATATGGTGAACGCGGATAAAAAGGCGTAGTTTCCTTCTGGGGAATCTCTTGAACTTCGCCATACAGCTCAGATGTAGATGCTTGGTAAAAACGTGTTTTCTTTTCTAATCCCAGCAACCGAATGGCTTCCAATATTCGCAGCGTACCAAGAGCATCAACATCCGCCGTATATTCTGGGCTTTCAAAGGAAACTGCAACATGTGATTGCGCGCCCAAATTATAGACCTCGTCCGGCTGCACTTCTTTCAAGATACGGGTCAGGTTAGACGAATCAGACAAATCTCCATAATGAAGTATAAAATTTTTATTATCTGTATGAGGATCTTGATAAATATGATCTACACGCTCGGTATTAAAAGACGATGCTCGCCTTTTAATACCATGAACCTCATACCCTTTGGCTAACAGAAACTCAGCCAAATATGAACCGTCCTGCCCAGTTACACCACTTATCAATGCTACCTTCATACCATACCTCTACTGAAATTTTTCATATACACGCAAAGTTTCCTGATACGTCCTCTCCCAACTAAACTTCGATACCTGTGAAAACCCCTTATCCCGAAAATCGCTCCTAACCTTGTCACAACTTAATGCTGATATTGCATCAGATATTTCGGACGACGCCCCAGACTTAATTAAAACTGCTGCACCTCCGGCAACTTCTGGTATAGAGGATGTATCAACAGCAATTACAGGACAACCAGATGCAAACGCCTCGAGAACTGGTATTCCAAACCCTTCATATAAGGACGGGTATACTAAGCAGATTGATTGATTGTATTCAATATTCAGCTGATACTCGGAAATGTAACCTAGATGCGTATAGCGTCCCGGTATACATTGCTCTAAATACAGTATCTCAGCATTACTAAAGCCACCTCCGCCTACGCACGCGAGCGAGATGTCCTTATGAGCGATCAAGCTTTCTACCGTATTATTGAAATTCTTATATGACGCGCGACTACCAACAAAAAGCACTTGCTGTTTTTTCATCACGCCCGCAATTGGGTGGTAAACGCTGGAAACGCCGTTGGGAACAACTGTAACGTGCGAGTCAATCACGTTAGGGTAGTAATGATACAGATCTTCCCTAGTCGACTCAGATACACATATTATATGATCGGATGAATTAATTGCGTGCCCTTTCTGCCAGCTATGCACCATTTTTCTTACACCACCGACAACCCGCTCATATGTAAAATCATGGACAGTTGTAACTACAGGTACCACCTTGTTACTTGGAACGCGATAATAAGTGGAGTGAAAAACGCTTATATCGGCAGGAATTCTACTGGCCGGAATACTCCGATAGCGCTCGAAAATCTTCATTAATTGCATCGTATTACAAACATCCGGTGACTCGGAAACAGTGTACTCAATATTATCGCGACTCAACCTAGACTGAATCTCGTTAAATAACACTGTAATACCCCCGGTTCTTTGGATTAGAGAAATCACATCGTCGTATACTATCATTATCATGCACCTATCTTGTCTCGAAGTAGTTAGCCCGCTCTCACCCAATAAAGCTAACTACCTGCTGCGCTGTAAATCCATATCTTGAGAAACATCATACTCTTTCACGAGAATTGGAGTGACTAGAAAAAATGCACACTAATAGCAACGCCACCGACGTACCAGTGGACATTAGCAATTGATTTGTCAATCCACCTAAAACCACTATGGACAATATATATATAGCCAGAAAATCATCGCGAGAAATCGATTTAACTCTAACTGCCCTCAGACTATAATAAAAAAGGTACAAATACCCCAGAATTCCTGCAACCCCGAACTTCATCGCCAATGATAACCAATGCACCTCGTAGGAAAAAGGCACTTTCTGATCGCGAATATAATCCCTCGAGAAACATCCAAATCCACATCCAAAAACAGGGTTTTTCGAAATTTCTGCAATTAAGAAATCTGACTGATGAAACCTGGCGCCATCACTTACTGAATTATCCTCACTCGTAAAACGATACTCAAATGCTGAAATAATTTCGGACTGATAGCTACTCATAAGAACAAAAAAAACAAAAACAAAAACAATGGTTGTGGCAATTTTAGCCCTAGCACTTGAAAAAACCATATAATATAAAGCAAGAGCAAAGAATAGCAGGCGGGAAAAAGCAAAAATTATGCACAAAAACAAAACGGAAATCAAAATCAGCTTAAGTAGACCCCGCCCAACAACTCCCTCAAGCACCAAAATCAAGGAAAACAGCACGATCAAATCATTCCCAATAACACTAATCCTTACAACCCCTGCGGCAATTGAAGAGCTCACAAATCGATAATTCAAATTATTCGTAAAGAATAAGAGTAAATCTTCAAATGAAATCACTTCAGTTGCAACAAGTACAACCAACACCAACTTAACGATCGAATAGAAAAAAGAACTATAAACAACAACCGTCAAAAAAGTGTTTCGCGAAAAACCACCACGATCAAAAATAAAAATTCCAAAAAGATATACAGTGACAAATCCCAAGTACAACAGGGACTCATCCAACACAAAATTAGCCCCCTGATACGAGCCCATCCCAATCAGAAAGTAAATAATCGCAAACACAAAATAAGAAAAAACCAGAACTATCTCGCTTAGTTTAAGCCAGGACAATGAAACCAAGAAAAAAAAAGCCATCGGCAAAACTATCAAATGCTTAATTGGGACACCATAAACATAGCCTGTAGGAAGCACTACAATTACTGCAACCAAAATCAAGTAAAAAAAAGAACCCAATGAGTATGAAATCTCCCTCATTTACTCAATACCGCTATTTTAAAAATCATAATGGCTCGCCGAAACATTCCCATCCTTAACCGATTAAATGCCACCAAAATAATGGAGCACCGAACTGACCATATACACGATGGATAGAACACCTCAGTAATTTTTAATTTATTTAAATTTACTAGGTGATCAGAAAACTCGCTTCTACCTGACGCCCTAGAAGCAACCCCTATTGTTCCGCCTTCCTTGTGAAAAATTTCTGAGCCTGAGCAATACCCTACACTCCACCCACTTACTCGTCCCCTCAAAACCCAATCAAGTTCTTCAAAATACAAGAAATAATCTTCGCACATAGGCCCGACTTCTCGTATGAAATCGGCACAGACAAACATGCTCGCACCAACCGGATAATCAACACCACAATATGACTCATCCGCGTCATATTGACCAACATCCACTTCAAACGCGCCAACATGCTTTGTAGTCGCCAACCATTTGCTATACCGCCCACCTATAGCTTGAATTACCTCCGGCGCATGATAGTACCTTAGCTTGCTCCCGATAATGCCTACTTTTTCATTTGTTTTTTTATACAGCAAGAATTTTGAAACCAATTCATTTAATGAGTTTCGACCCACAACCGTATCGTTATTCAATAGCCAGATGTAGTCCGCGTCACCACCACTCAATGCATAACTGATACCTACATTATTACCCGCAGAAAACCCCCGATTTTCTCCACTTTGTATAAACGTAACCCTTCTTTTTTTCAGAGTACCACTATTAACACAACCTTCTTTCATCCATTCAATTACATTATAATCAATCGGCTTATCAACAGGTGGCTGTGAGTACTCAGCTAAACTGGCATTATCTACAGAAGCCAATTCTTCCCCTCTTGCCCAAGAAACCAGATGCTCTAAAGATTGATTTTGGGATTTATTATCAACTACCACAATCTCGAAATTCTCATAATCTAGCTTAAGTAAAGATTCAAGACATTCCTGAGTATCCCTCCAGCCACCATAATTAACGAGAACAACATATATATATTCCAAAATTAACCTCTCGCGTCCAATCTAAAATCCCAGCTGTCATTTCAAATGACACCGAAAGCAAAATTTACTCACCAATTATTGAGATATTATCAACCAAAACCAACATAACTTAACGCAGCTTTGACTCAGAACTACCGAAATAATAACTTGCATCTAAATTACTACCAACACAGGCTGCAAGCCACATATGGAGGCCCGCAGCAGAGGAGAATTGATCAAACCCAGCAGATGTAACCTCATCATTGCCCGATATATATTGGATAACCGGGTAGCCAAAAGCAGCGCACTCGAAAAGCGCAGTAGAATTAAAACCAATAACACGCGACACCTTTCCCGACAGCAGATCTTCACTCAATGAAGATTTATCAGATGGAACTATATTGTCCTTTTGGTATGGGACTTCTACCACACCGACACTTGGGTGAAACCTCAACACAAAGATAAATTCAGAGAAAATATCACTCTGAATAAGCGTTACCAATTGCCAAATTTCCGCTAAGTAACTCCGCCGTGGAAGACACACTAAAACCCTATTAGACGGCGCGGGGACTACAGGATTAAATCCGGCGCCATAACATGGATTACCAAAAACAATTGTTCGCGTAGCACTCGGAATGTATGGGGCTATCTGTTCTTTTGTAAAGTCACCCCAAACTAAAATCTTCCCCGCTGCAATATTTTCATAGTTTATTACATCAATCGGAGTCTCATTTTCAAATTTAAAATACATGCCATGCTGCATCGAGAAGGTCTCGATATCACGGCTTCTTAAATAGTGAGTAAACACACTTTCGTATTCATAAGAGCTATTAAAACTTAAGCATCGCTTAACCCGCTCTAGATCCAAAGTCGATTGAAAGTAATTCCAGCTATTAAGCGACCTAACAACAGACAGAAAAACAATAATTCGGTCGAAAACACCTAAATTAGCTAGCCGCGAAACAATTTTCGCCCCTCCCAGAAGCACACTAAGATCAAATCTAAATTTATAACCAATGACATCTGCACCGACACAAAACTCTTGAAAATCCCAACCTAATTTTTTTTTGTACTCAGCAGATAGCTTTTTATAATCCGGTCGGTTTAAAGTCCAAATAAAAAGGGAATCCTTTCTTATTGCGACCTTCCCCAGCCTCGGAACAAAAAACATGCTAACAACAAACAATTTAACCTTACTTCTCAATCGCCTTTCTTTAAAGTTATATACGAAATCCGCTAGAAAGTAACCTGCAGGCCCCCGAAGAGATATGTCGCCAAAAAACCTACCCTCCAAAGATGCCTTTAATTTCCTGTATTGCTCAAAACTTCTATTCTCCGGGATACACTCGCCTTCTAGCCCATGCCTACCCATGAGATGACATCAACTCTATATACCCAGCGCGCAAGATCATTGACAGAGCGCCCCTATTTGGCTGCATTGATTATATGACTCATTACGAACCCACTCCCGCCACCCAACAACTTCTGTCCACTGACTAATAAAGACAAAATCGAGACCCGCATCCAACGCAGCTTCTGCATCATATTTACTATCACCCAAAAACAATGCTGGGCGCTTAATGTTTCCGCGTCCAAGCTCTCTTTCTAAGATTAAATTTTTGGGGTCTGGACTACCAAATATTCCACCGTCAAAGTATTTAGCCATTCCTTTTGCCTCAAATACTTCTCGTAATTCTTTTTGGTCTCCCCCCGACACTATTAGCCAGTTCGAACTTGCAGTTGCCGCCCTAAGCTCCGGCAGACCCTCAACCACTTCGCAGGCCATTAAACCCGACTTTACAGCAAGTGCAAATCTGTCCAGCAAATCATTTAGCTCATCTGCATTAGGCGAATTTTGACCCAAGATATTTTCTAAAAAATACTGGAATTTGGAATACCTGGATATACCGCCGTGACTTACATGATAATCCACTAGGGCAGTTGCGTAATCGACGCCATAATGCTTGGCGGCCTCATAAAATGCAGCTGTTTTGACAGCATTTGAATTCAAGACAACGCCATCACAATCGAACACAATTGTTTTATATTCCGGCAAATTGATCTCGTTAACCATATTTTTAAAACCTCGACTGCAGAGCAGCTTCGACAGGAATTACATCACCGACTACATCAACAGCCAAACTTCCACTAACCGCTTCAACCATCCTAATTTCCTGCCCCCACTCTAAAAAGCGGATTATCTCAATGTCCTCGGATGATTCAAGCTTACTTTTCCTTCCAAAATTTTCAAAATCAGCCAACTGCTTTCGATTAAACGCATAGATACATACTTGTTTGTAAAGTTTCTTTGGTGCATTTCCACAGTCCTTATATCCCGGTAGTACTTTCCTCGACATATATACAAGTTTTTTTCCTTCTGAAAAAATAACTTTAGGAATATTTACGCTACCAGGGTCTTCAGATTCAGAAAGCTCGCAATAACAATTTATGACTGCATCAAAATGCAATTTTTTCTCTTCTATCACCCTTACAATATCTTGCGGGTCTACTAGAGGTTCATCGCCTTGAATATTAATATATATATCTGCGGAAACTTTACGTGCTGCTTCTGCGAGACGATCAGTACCAGTTAGCGCATCGCCTGTCATTATTACTTGATAACCAGCATCAATGACTACCTCCGCAATCCTAGAATCATCGGTAGCGACGTAAACGTTAGCCTTACCAACAGCTTTTTCGCTTAACTCTGCCACCCATAAAACCATCGGTTTACCTAGCAAGCTTACAAGTGGTTTACCCGGAAAACGTGAAGACTCATATCGGGCCGGAATTACTACAATAGTTCTCATAACTATTTTCTCATGCCATAGATTGACTTAGTGGTAAGTGCATATTTAGTAGGCGTCAAAGAAACCAGCGACAAGCTAGCAACTGTATTACTATAAATTTTAAACAACTCATCGACTTCGGCAGCCCTCGGATCATCTGCCGCATATCCATCAAACCCAACAAGTGAAACCGAATTTGCACCGCCACTTGTTGCCACTGCCAATGCGTATGCTAAAACTAATGACTTAGGTAACAAACACTTTGTTTCACTGAACGAGAATTTGCCGGGCGTTATCCCAACCCCAAAATCAAGCAACTCTTTATCCTTAAGTTTCTCTTGCAATTCCAGCGGCAACATACCGGCGGGAACCACCAGTGCCTGCGGCAATTTCAAATAATCATCGCAATCGGCTAACAAGCGAACTGGGTGACACGCTGCGCGGATATCAACAAACTCTTGCGCTAATTCCGACTGAGTATTAAGTGCGATAACAACAGGCTTCTTAGCTCTAATATAGCTCTCAATTGCAACTCGATGTAACTTTACGCTTGCCCCCGCACCGACTATCAGCACCTCCCTATCCATCATCAACGATGCTGGAGCCCATGTACCCCTAGGCTTACCAGAGTAAAAGTTCAGCGAACCTTCCAATGTGTTAATATTGAACTTTTTACCACCCTCAATTTTTAATTGCTCAATAACAGCTACAATATCTTCTTCGCTATACCTACTATTTGAAAGCATTTCTTGAATGTATGATGGATGAATGCCAAATTTTCCCGCAAGATAATAAAATGGGTTCGTGCCCCAACCATATTTAGCTTGCATCGATCTAAAATACTCACTAATAAGGCAGTACAACTTCGTTGGATTACCCTTACTTAACCGTAAATTTTCTAATGCCAATGAAAGATATTCTGTTTGTGCATTGCCGGGGCCACGGCCCATACCTGTAACAGTGCTATCTACCCATGTCACTCCATCACTAACAGCTTGCATACTATTTGTTACTGCATACCCCATATTATCGTGAGTATGTATACCTAACTCGCCGGACCAACCGGCCTTAAATGCTAAAACTATTTTAGATGTTTGTTCAGCATCCAGACTCCCCATGCTGTCCGCAAAATATAAAGCATCAATAGGGTAGCCCTCCGCCATTGCGGCCATTTTTGTAATTTCATCCAATGACCGGTCTGCCACTTGCATCAGGTTAAAGCCTACTTGATACCCCAAATCCTTAAGCATGTAAGATACTGGCAGACACCGCTCAAATTCATGTACATGACAAGCTATCCGGACTAAACGTACCAGCGATTCCTCTGCAGGAACAAAAAGCTGCCCCAATACCTCTTCCTGAAATACCGAGGCGTCACAATCATCTGGCGGCATAAACTCCGCGCCGTTCACCATGACCCCGATCTTACCCTCAAGCTCGCTCGGTATGCCTAAACTATTAAGGAACTCATCTGTACTAAACGCACACCCACCTTTAAATGAGTCATTTCTCAAACTCCTCAATCCAATTTCCACATAATCAATATTAAGCGCAGCCATGGCAGCCAAGTAATTCTTTATGATATCTGGGGAAAAGTCCCAATTATTGTAATATCCACCATCTCTTAGGGTGCAATCTAAATGTTTAATATTTCGCATATAAACTCATCTTAATTTTTGAATTTAAAAATAATCGCATCATTGCATATCTTTGATAGTCCGCGCACTTCGGACCCGACATAGTTCATAAAATAGTTCGCGACAATTACGGTAATCAATGTAGCTGCCGCTGCACCGTCTATACCGTACTTAGGAA
Source organism: Zhongshania antarctica (assembly GCF_014202945.1). GTDB lineage: Bacteria > Pseudomonadota > Gammaproteobacteria > Pseudomonadales > Spongiibacteraceae > Spongiibacter > Spongiibacter antarcticus. The sequence goes on from NZ_JACHHW010000005.1 coordinate 145,686, forward strand.
TTAGCAATAAATTTAACGATATATTCACAAGTAGCGCCACAACAGTTCTAATAGCGATATTTTTCTCCAACCCTTCGACCGTCAAATAACGTGCCGACACTGAACCAATTCCTGTAAATGCAGCCGCCCACATGATAATTGCCAACGAACTAGAAGCTCCAGTATATTGACTACCGAATGTCAACCGTATAATTAAATCGCCATACATCGTCGAAAATAAAGCGACAAGCACTCCAACCCAGAACATCACCGAAAACAACTTGGTCATTTTATTTCTGTATTCTTGCTCTGATCTTAGTTTCAAACCGACAATTTCGGGTAGCAACGATATGCTAATAACATAAGGAATAATTACCCAGCCTTCATATATTTTTACCGCCGATGAATAAACCCCGAGCGCACCCGAATCAAGCATATGTTTAATCATCAATTGGTCGACACGCGTATATAATATGCTTGCGACTGCCGAAAGCGTTAATGGGAACGCACTTTTTAATAGGGGCGCAATAAGCTTAACTTTCATTTTGAAAAAAAATCCACTTTGACGCTTAATCAGATGCATCGCCAGAAGAAGAGACGCCACTAAAAACTGGTCAAAAGCGTATGCAATTGCAAGCCCCTTTAAACCGGCATCACTCAGCACCAGATATACTTTAACCGCTGAGCTTATAGCCAAAGACAAAGTTTTTGCAATCGAGGAGAACTTTGCGGCCACATTAGCCTGAAACCCATAATCTACGACCATAAGTGGCTGAAAAATCATTCCTATTGCAATAACTCCTACCAGCCATTTCTGACCTTCATCGTTTTCAAACCCTATTACAAACCCAGCCAAGGTAGCAATGCTAACCATACTCGCGCAGAGCATTAACGCAAACGCCGTGCCCTGATACTCCTTTCGCATTTCCGGAAAGGAGGACATATCACGTACTAAAATAGATTCCATACCTAAGCGGCTAATCGCCATAAAAATGGATACAATTGCGAGTGCGTAACTTAATTGACCAAAATCCGAAGGCCCCAAATAGCGTGCAACATATATACTAACAAATATGCCCGATACAATTTTTAAACTGTACTCAGCAAGCATCCAAAGGGTATTAGCCAAGATTGCTACATGTCGTCGCCCGCTCCCAACCTTACTTGCTGCTTCTGACATAGCTTTCCAAAATAATTAATTTTTGACATCGAAGGTAGTTCCACATAATCGCATCGCCGCTCTTCAAGACTTGATGTGCACACATTATAGAACCCAACTCCAGCCACGAAAGAATTGCAACTCAAAAGAAAAATGGCTTAGCTTTTGCCTTTGGAGCTATAGCGGCAGGGCCCCATTAACCCCCAAAACACACGCTTTGCAGATTGACATGAATACCACCCCAGCAGAGGGTGCAGAGCAGAGAACCTATTAGCTAGCCCCAAGAAAATACAGAAAAAAGCCTTTTACAGCCATTCAACAACTAGGCGCCTCCAAATCCTCTAAAGCATGTTAATAATATAACCCTTAGATCCATCCAAATAGACCAATTTCGAATATAAAACAAATCGAACTCAATTCGCTTTTCCATTTTCTCAATAGTGTCTGTTTCACCACGCCAGCCATTAACCTGCGCCCAGCCGGTAATGCCTGGTTTAACTAAATGGCGCTGCATATAGCCACTAATTTTGTCGCGGTACAGCTCGTTATGAGCAACTGCGTGAGGACGCGGGCCAACAATACTCATCTTGCCTTGCAGCACATTTATAAATTGGGGGAGCTCATCTAAAGAAGTTTTACGCAAAAAGGCGCCCAGCTTGGTAATACGCAAGTCGCCCTTGGTGGCTTGCACCACTACATCGCCATTGTCGCAGGTGGTCATGGAGCGGAACTTCCACACCATGATTTCTTCGCCATTTATGCCGTAGCGGCGCTGCTTAAAAATAGCCGGACCTTTAGAGGTCCATTTAACAGCCGCCGCAATAAACAACATGGGCACCGCTATTAAACAGAGGATTATCGAGCTTAAAACAACATCTTCTAAGCGTTTGATTAGGGCATCAAATGAATCGAAGGGGGTGTCGTAAACACTCACTACCGGCAGGCCACCAATTTCGCGGCTGCGGGCATTGAGCATTTTAAAGGTAAATACATCTGGCACGATATGAACACAGCAGGAGCTATTGGCGAGGTATTCCACCAAGTCTTTGATGGTTTCTTCTTCGCGCATTGGCAGGGCGATGTAAATGTCGTCAAATTCACCTGCACGGGCTTGGGCTTTTAAAAACTCGATGTCGCCTAGCACCTGTAGGTCTTCGCCGTCTAATGGTTTAGCACCCACAATTACGCGGTTATCAAAAAATCCGGCAACATCTAAGCCCATCCATGCACTTTGCAAAATGCTTCTGGCTAGGGTTAGGCCGGGTTCTTTTGCGCCAACAATGGCCACCCGGCGGGTATTAACGCCGGTGCGGCGCATCTCTCTAAGCACTATACGGGCAGACACGCGATAAAAGCTGATTGCTACCGGCACGGCCAGAGCCCAAGCAATCATTACACCGCCGCCATAGGATTCGTTTAATTCAAATACAAAAACAACCGTTAACAAAGCTCCCAGCACCACCAGCCACGTGGTAATAACGGTTCTTACTTCGGTAAACAGTGACTGCCCGCGCCATGAAAAATACAGGCCATTTTTATGGGCAAATATGTGGTAACAAATTGAACTTAAAAAGGCAGCAATTTGATAACAAACTGCCCAGCCATAATCGCCAAGGCTAACGAACAGCGCCAATATACCCCAAATTAACAGCACATCGGTTAATTGATGTACCGCCATCAACATGGAGTGATGCTGACGAATAAAACCTGATTGCGGCAGGTTGGTGGCCAAATTCACTCTTTCAGTATTCACAGCAATTCCCTCGCTTAGGAATTCATCTTTTACACGTTTCAATTCATCTGGAGCGCGGGCAATCCTTTGGCAAGGCTCTACAGATGCTATTTCTAACTATATGTATACCTACAAGAGGCTATACACTGTAATACGGAGGTTAAAGTTTAGCTGCTCCTAGGCACTTTGCACCAAAAAATGCGCACGCCCCAAGCAAGCGCGCAATTCTGAGCCAATACAGTGCAAAAACCAAGCCCAAATCTAGGTAATTACTCCGGTTTAGGCCCATTTGCTGCATTCCCTCGCCAACATAAGCCACAGCGCAATACTGACTATGTTTGACCTTGTTCGTTCCGCTTAGCTTAAAGCAATTTATAAGCCAACATGATGTGTTGACCAAAACAGCACCCACAATTACTTGGAACACATAGTGCCTAGCGTCCGCATTAAGCGCCGTTTACTTCCGCGTATTTTGTGGGCTGGATTGTGGCGGCAAATAACTACAATTTGATGAATAACATTGTACTTGTGCTATTTGTCGCAATTTTTTTGTTTGCACCGAAACTTGCTCGTATTGCCACTGCACTTGTGGCCCAATTTGTGCTTTTATTGGCAACAACGCCGAGGCACCAAGGAATAGGGCCAAGGCACAGCGTGAAAAATGCCAGACGCTGGCGCGAGCTATATAAGCTGGTATCATTGGCACACTTTCTGGGCATGGGCTTTTCAACTTTAGTTGTTAAGCGAAATAATATGCCCTGCGCGGTACACCGCTTTTTTTCATTAGGCGGCTTAGCCTGCTTTTAATTATTTTACGGGTCATTCATTTGTGGCCGGATCACACATACGCAGCCAGGGAAACTCTGCATGAATGTATTTAAAACCTCGCTCATTTTAGCCTGTGTCGCGGCGACGTCTGCTTGCACCGTAGTACCGGGCAGCAACATGAGCCGCTGGAATTCGGCTTGGTATGACGACACCCCAGAAGATTATTCACCCGCCACCACAGAAATTTCTTATATTCCGATAAACGCCACCGTGCTCAGCCATTTAGGGAGCGCAACGCCCCTGCGCCCCGAAACCAATGAACCACTTAAGCAAGCATTGGCTGCGTATGAGTACCGCATTGGCCCCGGCGACATATTAACCATTACGGTATGGGAGCACCCCGAGCTTACCATTCCCTCTGGCTCATTTCGTAGCGCAGAGGACGGCGGCAATGTGGTGAAGGCCGACGGCTCGGTGTTTTACCCCTATGCTGGCGACTTGCCGGTATCGGGCTTAACTACCGGTGAAGTGCAGGTGTTATTGCAAAATCGCTTGGGCTCGGTCATTAAGCGGCCCCAAGTTGATGTGCGGGTAGCGTCGTTTCAAAGCCAAAAGGTGTATATTAGTGGCTCGGTAATGAAACCCGGTGTGGTGCCCATTACCAATAACCCGCTTACCCTGCTCGACGCCATAGAACAGCAGGGCGGCCTACGTGAAAATGCCTCGTGGGGCGAAGTGACGCTGACCCGCAATGGCAACAGCCAACAAATTTCATTGCGTTCTTTATATGAAAGCGGTCAATGGTCGCAAAACCTGCTATTGCAAGACGGTGACTTAATTCATATACCCCGCAACGACGCTGAAAAAATCTTTGTGCTAGGCGAGGTCAATCGCCCCCAAAGCGTGTCGATGTCGCGCAATGGCACGAGCCTGGCAGAAGCCTTGGCCACCGCCAATGGCATTAACGAGAACCGCGCCGATGGCCGCGGCATTTACGTTTTACGCAATGCTGGGATTGGCCGCGATAATACCGGCCTGCCTGTGTACCGCGCCACGGTTTACCATTTAAACGCCAGCTCGGCGGTGGGATTTATGTTGGCAGATCGCTTTCCTTTAGAAGCTCGCGATGTGGTGTATGTGTCACCGGCGCCCATTACCCGCTGGAACCGTTTTTTGAGCCAGTTGCTGCCATCGATTATCGCTACTGACACCGTTGGTGATATTGACGGCAAGTAAGTTTAATTTTGCGCAGCTCAGCAACACAGAATAATTTTTGCCTGCAACATGGCGTGCAGGCAGCACACCCAGATTTTTATTTTTGGTATTCAATTCTATGACCGCTAATACAAGCAGCAGCCCCGCCCCGCGACAACAAGCACAAGACGACGAAATCGACTTACTCGCTTTATTTGCGACTTTATGGGATCAAAAATGGCTTATTGCAGCCATTACCGCCGTATTTATGATGATTGGCCTTGCCTACGCCTTGCTGGCTTCGCCTGTGTATAGGGCAAATGCCATTATACAGGTAGAGGAAAAGTCGCCCGGCTTGCCCGGCATGAGCGACGTTACCGAGATGTTTGGTGGCGAGTCTGCGGCCATTACCGAAATTGAGCTTATTAAAAGCCGCAAGGTGATTGGCACGGCGGTTGATAACCTCGATTTAGATATTAAGGTAGAACCCCGCTATTTCCCCGTGCTTGGCCGCGCCATCGCGCGACGTTTTGCTGGCGAAGAAAACGAGCTTAATACGCCAGTACTTGGCTTTGGCTCCTACGCTTGGGGCGGCGAGCGCATTAAAATCAGCCGCTTTGAAGTGCCCGCCACCCAGTTTAATGCAGTACACACGCTTGTTGCTGCAGAAAATGGCTTTACCCTGCTGTCGCCTGATGGCGAGGCGCTACTCAGTGGCGAAGCGGGTAAGTTAATACGCGCCGAGGGCTACGAGCTTTATATGCCCACGCTGCACGCCCGCCCTGGCACCCAATTCACCCTCAGTCGCCTGCGCCGCTTAAGCGCGATTATCACCCTTCAAGAAACCATGGGCGTATCTGAGCGCGGTAAAGATTCGGGCATTTTGGCGCTGTCTATAGAAGATACCGAACCCGACCGTGCCGAAGAGATTTTGAATGTTATTGCCAGCACCTACCTGCGACAAAACGTAGAACGCCAGTCGGCGGAAGCCGCAAAGAGCTTGGATTTTTTGCGCGAGCAGTTGCCCAACATTAAAAAGGACCTAGAAGAGGCCGAGCGCAAGTTTAATGCCTATCAGGTTAAAGTGGGCTCGGTGAACATTAGCGCCGAAGCCGAAGCCCTGTTAGACCAAGTGGTGGACATTGAATCTGGCATTGCTGAATTGCAATTGCAGCAAGCTGAGCTAGACCGTAAATACACCCGCGACCACCCCGCTTACCAAGCTTGGCGGGAGCAAATGGCCGAGCAAGTGGCCCGTAAAACGGAATTTAACACTCGTATTAAGGGCCTGCCAGAAACCCAACAAGAGTTACTGGGGCTAAAGCGAGACTTGGAAGTGGGTACCGAAATTTACACCCAAATGCTAAACAATATTCAAGAGTTGGATATTGTTCGCGCGGGCACCGTGGGTAATGTGCGCATTATTGACGACGCCGCTGTTAATATTGAAGAGCCGGTTAAACCCAAAAAGCCGCTTATTGTTGTTATTGCGACATTGCTGGGCGGTTTCTTGGGCGTGGCATTAGTTTTGGTGCGCGCAGCGCTGAATCGCGGCATTGAAAACCCCGACGACATAGAAGCCATTGGTCTGCCGGTGTATGCGTCTATTCCTTTGTCTGACGAGCAACGTAAATTGGATTTTGGCAACCGTCGCTCTGCTCGGCAGCTGCGGAAATTACGCAATCAGCATCCAACGGCATTGCTTGCACAGCGCAACCCCACCGACATCACCATAGAAGCCCTGCGCAGCCTGCGCACCAGCTTGCACTTTGCCATGCTGGAAGCCAGCAACAATATTATGATGATCTCTGGTCCTAGCCCTAATGTTGGTAAGTCTTTTGTGTCGGGTAACTTGGCGGCGGTAATCGCTCAAGCGGGCCAGCGCGTACTGCTAATCGACATGGATTTGCGTAAAGGCTATATGCACAAAATGTTTGATGTAGGACCTGAGAATGGCGTGTCAGATGTTTTGAGTAAGCGCGTGCAATTGCAGGACGCAATACGGCCAACCAAAATTGGCGAGCTTTTTATACTGCCTAGAGGCGCAATACCGCCCAACCCGTCTGAGCTGCTGATGAGCAAAGGCCTAACCCAACTGCTCGAAGCCGTAAGCGTCGACTACGACCTTGTTATTGTTGATACGCCACCCATTATGGCCGTAACCGATGCGGCGATTATCGGCCGCCAGTGCGGCGTCACCATGCTAGTAACCCGCTTTGGCTTAAACCCTGTTAAAGAGCTGGAAGTCACCAAGCAGCGCTTTGAACAAAATGGTATTACGGTTAAAGGCGTTGTACTCAATGCGGTAGAACGCAAAGCTTCAGGCTATGGCTACGGTTATGGTTACGGCTACTACCAATACGAATATAAATCGGATAAGGCGGAGAGCTAGCGCTCGCGGTTAAGCCCAAGCTCCGTTGCGGGCTTGGGCGCCGGTACTTAACACCTAATTCGTTGCAGAGATGGACCCCCTGCCTTCGCAGGGGCGGTGTCCGACCTTCGCAGGCAGGGATCCATGTGAGCGTAGCGAATGCTCTATAGTGCCAACGTCTAAGCCCAAACTTCGTTGCAGAGATGGACCCCTGCCTTCGCAGGAGTGACAGTTGGTTTGGTGTGGTAGCCGCTATGCCGTCGTAGAAGTGACGGCAGTTTAATTCTCTCTTGACGTTCAAGCCTTCGCCGCAACAACGATTTATATTTAAGTCATCCCTGCGCAGGCAGGGATCCATGTGAGCGCAGCGAATGCTCTATAGTGCCAACGTCTAAGCCCAAACTTCGTTGCAGAGATGGACTCCTGCCTTCGCAGGAGTGACAGTTGGTTTGGTGTGGTAGCCGCTATGCCTTCGTAGGGATGACGGCAGTTTAATTCTCTCTTGACGTTCAAGCCTTCGCCGCAACAACGATTTATATTTAAGTCATCCCTGCGCAGGCAGGGATCCATGTCAGCGTAGCGAATGATTTTGGCGCTAAACACAAGACGGAAGACGGAAGACGGAAGACGCTAAAGCCGATTCTCGCGTTTTATTTTGTGTGCTGTCTGGGAAATACCAGCTTCGTAGCAGAGATGGACTCCTGCCTTCGCAGGAGTGACAGTTGATTTAGTGTGGCGTGCTATGCCGTCATGCTTGCGCGGGGGTCGCGAGCTGAATTTATTTTGTCATCCCTGCGCAGGCAGGGATCCATGTGAGCAGCGAATGCCTTATGGCGCCAATGTCTAAGCCCAAACTTCGTTGCAGAGATGGACTCCTGCCTTCGCAGGAGTGACGGTTGGTTTGGCTTGGTGTATTTTCCGCCATCCCTGCGCAGGCAGGGATCCATATGAGCGTAGGGAATGCCTTATCCTCCCAACTACTCATGGGGTTATGAACCGCCGGTGTAATGCGTTAAAATTCCGCTACGCCTTCGGCGCAATGCAACTTTAAAAGCCAATTGCCCGAATTATCTGCCGCACGCATATTCGGTGAGCTATGAAACGTATTATATATCCCGGCACGTTCGACCCCATTACTCGTGGCCATATCGATTTAGTTGAGCGGGCTTGTAAGTTGTTTGACACGGTTGTGCTTGCCGTCGCCAACAGCGAGAAGAAGGTGCCCATGTTTCCGCTTAAAGAACGCATGGATTTGTGTGCCGAGGCCTTGGCCCATGTACCCAATATTGAAGTATGCAGTTTTACAGGCTTAACGGTGGAGCTGGCTAAGGCGCAAAACTGTAGCATTATTCTGCGCGGCGTTCGTACCGTGGCAGATTATGAGTATGAATTACAGCTAGCCAATATGAACCGTTCTCTGGCGCCTGGTATAGAGACTGTGTTTTTAACGCCAGGCGAGTCGCTGTCGTATGTGTCGTCGTCACTGCTCAGAGAAATCGCCAGTATGGGCGGCGAAGTCTCGCGCTTTGTCCCCGACAATGTGAGTAAAGCACTCAACGCGCGCTTTCCACCCCGCAAGTGAACGTGTAATGGCACTGATTCACCGATGAACACATTAACTGTGACGTCTGTGAGCCTGAGTGCCAGCAGGTTTGTCCTGTGGATTGCATTCCCCCTTGACCCGGCATTTATCGAGACCAAGGAGCAATTAATGGTGAAGCATGAGAAATTAGTTGCCGCTGGGTAAAACAAAACACAATTTGCAGCCAAGGACGGCCGCCAATGAAACAACCCTGTGTATACATACTCGCCAGTAAGCCGCACGGCACCCTCTATATCGGCGTAACAAGCAATCTTGTTGCTCGAATTTACCAGCACAAGGCAGACTTGGTCGCGGGCTTTAGTCAACGCTACTCAGTTCACCGCTTGGTCTACATTGAGTTGCACCAAGAAATGTACGCTGCTCTTGCCCGCGAAAAGCAGCTCAAACGTTGGAAACGTGCATGGAAAGTTCGCCTCATAGAAGAAAAAAATCCCAAATGGCAAGATCTTTACCCTGAGCTGTTTTGAGGCGGTGTTATAAGCCGGAGTGACGGTTGGTTTGTGTTTAGGGCATTTCGTCATACCTTCGCAGGAAGGTATCCATTTGAGCGCAGCGAATGTCTGTGGTGGAAGTGTTAACTTTGCGCTCCGTTGCTGAGATGGACCCCTGCCTCCGCAGGGGTGACTGAAAGCTCAACTTCATAATTTTATTTTGTCATCCCTGCGCAGGCAGGGATCCATGTGAGCGTAGCGAATGTCTGTGGCGGAAGTGTTAACTTTGCGCTCCGTTGCTGAGATGGACCCCTGCCTCCGCAGGGGTGACTGAAAGCTCAACTTCATAATTTTGTTTTGTCATCCCTACGTAGGCAGGGATCCATATGAGCGTAGTGAATGCCTTATGTCGCCAACGTCTATGCCCAAACTTCGCGGCAGAGATGGACTCCTGCCTTCGCAGGGGCAGAGTCCGGCTTCGCAGGAGTAACGGAACGTTTGTGTTTAGGGCATTTCGTCATACCTTCGAAGGAAGGTATCCATTTGAGCGCAGCGAATGTCTGTGGCGGAAGTGTTAACTTTGCGCTCCGTTGCTGAGATGGACCCCTGCCTCCGCAGGGGTGACTGAAAGCCCAACGTCATAATTTTATTTTGTCATCCCTGCGCAGGCAGGGATCCATATGAGCGTAGCGATTGCCTTATGTCGCCAACGTCTATGCCCAAACTTCGCGGCAGAGATGGACTCCTGCCTTCGCAGGGGCAGAGTCCGGCTTCGCAGGAGTGACGGAACGTTTGTGTTTAGGGCATTTCGTCATACCTTCGCAGGAAGGTATCCATTTGAGCGCAACGAATGTCTGTGGCGGAAGTGTTAACTTTGCGCTCCGTTGCTGAGATGGACCCCTGCCTCCGCAGGGGTGACTGAAAGCTCAACTTCATAATTTTATTTTGTCATCCCTGCGCAGGCAGGGATCCATGTGAGCGTAGCGATTGCTTTAGCTAGGCTTTGCGATTCATCGCGCCACGTGGCAAGCTAATTTACCGCTTTTACTACGTGATTACGTTTATGTTTACTACCCAGCAATTGCTTCGTTTTTCATTTTTACTTTTGATCAGTTATGCGAGCTACGCAAGCGACCCAACAATTGTGCCTGAGGCGGCTAGTGGGTTTAATAAAAGCCCTGCTGTTACGGTCAAATCGGCGATGGCAGTAACAGCAAATCCTTACGCCACTAAGGCAGCGCAAAAGATACTTGCCCAAGGCGGCTCAGCTGTAGACGCGGGAATTGCCGCGCAGTTGGTATTGGGCTTAGTAGAGCCGCAATCGTCGGGCATTGGCGGTGGTGCGTTTATGCTGTTTTGGGATGCGCAACGCAAACAGCTCAGTAGTTGGGATGGCAGGGAAACCGCGCCACAGGCGGTAAACGAACGCCACTTTCTGCACGCTGACGGCAGTGCGATGGGTTTCTTCGAGGCGGTTATTGGCGGTCATTCGGTTGGCGTTCCAGGGGTGGTGGCAATGTTGGATGCCGCACATCGCCAATTTGGTAAGCTGCCGTGGTCAACGTTATTTACACCCGCTATTGAATTGGCCGACACCGGTTTTGTTATCTCTCCCCGCCTTCACACCTTGTTAAAAGAGATGCCAAAGGTCGCGGTGAATCCAGCAATCAGTAGCTACTTTTTTAATGCCGATGGAAAGCCAAAGACCGTTGGCAGCCTTTTACAAAATCCGGCTTACGCGGCGACGCTAAGAAAGCTAGCGCAGGATGGCGGCAAAGCTTTTTACCACGGTGATATTGCTAAGAATATGGTCGCCGCAGTGGCGAATGATCCCAACCGCGCAGGTAGCCTCAGCCTCAGCGATTTAGCTAATTACCATGCTATTCAACGACCTGCGGTGTGCGCGCCTTATCGAGAATACCAAGTTTGCGGTGCCCCCCCACCCTCATCGGGAGGAACGACAGTACTGGCCATTTTAGGCATGATCGAGGCCGTTGAGCGGCAGCGCGGCGCCTTGCGGGGAGTCGATTTTATCCATACGTTTATCGAGGCCTCTCGACTCGCCTTTGCTGATCGCAATCGCTATATTGCCGACCCCGATTTTGTGACGGTGCCAACCGCTGGACTGGTCGAGCGCCACTATTTAAAATCCCGTGCGGCTCAGATTAATGCAAATCGCCGCTTGGCTAACGTCGCAGCCGGTAAGCCCGTCGGCGCCCCAGCGCTTGTTGACAGTTCGTCACCAGAATTACCCTCCACCAGCCATTTCAGCATTGTCGACGCCGACGGCAATGTTTTAAGCATGACCACGAGCATAGAAACCGCCTTTGGTTCGCGGGTGTTTGTGGGTGGCTTTTTGCTGAACAACCAACTCAGCGACTTCTCTTTTAGCCCGACTGAGAAAGACGGCAGCAAAATTGCGAATCGTATTCAAGCTGGAAAGCGGCCGCGTTCGTCAATGTCACCCATTATTGTGTTTAGAGATGGCAGCCCGGTTCTGGCAATAGGCTCGCCAGGTGGCGCGCGCATTATTGACTATGTTGCGGGCAGCCTTTACCGCGTGCTCGGCCAAGGTGACGCTATTGATACGGCTATTGCCAGCGGGCATATCATTGCGATGGGAGACCTTGTGGAGCTGGAGGCTGGCCGGTTTGATCGTGATGTTATTAAACAATTACAAAAGCGCGGGCATCCGATTAAAGAAAGCGATCAAACGAGTGGACTGCACGGTATTCTGATTAAAGAATCAGGGCTGAAAGGCGCGGCGGACCCTCGGCGCGAGGGGCAGGCACTCGGGTATTAGTATTCCCAGCTAATATAGTATCGGCTCCGTTGCTGGGATGGACCCCCTGCCTTCGCAGGGGCAGAGTCCGGCTTCGCAGGAGTGACAGTTGGTTTAGCTTGGTGTGGTTGCGGTCATACTTGCGCAGGCCGAGACGATCCATGCCCTAATCTCGCAGCACCCACCAAGTCATCTCTGCGCAGGCAGGGATCCATATGAGCGTAGCGAATGCCTTATGGCGCCAACGTCTAAGCCCGAACTCCGTTGCTGGGATGGACTCCTGCCTCCGCAGGAGTGACGACAGTTTAATTGTCTATTAACGTCCGATTTTTGCAGGAGTGACGGTTGATTTAGTCTGGCGCAGTTGCCGTCATCATTGCTCAGGCAAGGACGGCAATTCCCTAGACGTCTTCCCTGCGCAGGCAGGGATCCATGTGAGCGCAGCGAATGCCTTATCCCGCTAACGTCTAAGCCCGAACTCCGTTGCTGGGATGGACTCCTGCCTCCGCAGGAGTGACAGCAGTTTAATTCTCTATTAACGTCCGACTTTCGCGGGAGTGACGGTTGATTAGTCGAGCGCAGTTGCCGTCATTATTGCTCCGGCAAGGACGGCAATTCCCTTAACGTCTTCCCTGCGCAGGCAGGGATCCATATGAGCGTAGCGAATGCCGTATCGCGCTAACGTTTAAGCCCGAACTCCGTTGCTGGGGTGGACCCCCTGCCTTCGCAGGGGCAGAGTCCGGCTTCGCAGGAGTGACAGTTGGCTGGAGTGATTGGCGCTAGGCCTTCGTGCGGGTGACGGCAGTTTAATTTTCTATTAACGTTCAGCCTTCACTGAAATGACGATTCAGAGTGTGAGTCATCCCTGTGCAGGAGTGGCGGTTGATTTAGCTTACTTCTGACAGCGTCGACAGAACACGGTTGTGCGCTGAGCAATGCGGATCTCGCAGCACCCACCAAGTCATCCCTGCGCAGGCAGGGATCCATGTGAGCGTAGCGAATGCCTTATGGCGCCAACGTCTAAGCCCAAGCTCCGTCACAGGAATAGACTCCTGCCTCCGCAGGAGTGACAGCAGTTTAATTCTCTATTAACGCCTGCCTTCGCAGGAGTGACGGTTGATTTAGTCTGGCGCAGTTGCCGTCATTATTGCTCAGGCAAGGACGGCAATTCCCTTAACGTCTTCCCTGCGCAGGCAGGGATCCATATGAGCGTAGCGAATGCCTTATGGCGCCAACGTCTAAGCCCAAACTCCGTCACAGGAATAGACTCCTGCCTTCGCAGGAGTGACGGCAGTTTAATTGTCTATTAACGTCCGATTTTTGCAGGAGTGACGGTTGATGCTTACTTCTGACAGCGTCGACAGAACACCGTTGTGCGCTGAGCAATGCGGATCTCGCTCAATTCCTTCATGCAGCCCCAGCAGGGTTGACCGCCGCGACCATAGACTTGCAGCTCTTGCTTAAAGTAGCCAGGTTTACCATCCCCGCCAACAAAGTCTTTGAGCGTTGTGCCGCCCTGGGTTATGGCTTTGTCGAGCACGCTTTTAATCTCGTCTACCAGACGAGTATAGCGGGCTAGGCTGATACTACCGGCCTCTCTTGTGGGGCTAATGCCTGCCATGTAGAGCGCTTCATTTGCATAGATATTACCAACCCCCACGACTACATGGGCATCCATTAGAAAACTTTTTATTGGCACGATGCGTTTGCGGGAGCGCTTAAATAGATAGGCCGGATTAAAATTGTCGCTCAGTGGTTCGGGACCGAGTTTGGCCAATAATTTATGACTCGCGACATTCTCACCCTCAACCCAAACAACGGCGCCAAATCGGCGGGGGTCGGTATAACGCAGAATCTTGCCGTCGTCCAAGCGCCAATCGAGGTGATCGTGTTTTGCCACTGGGGTATTAGCATCGACAAAATACAAGCGACCCGACATGCCCAAGTGGATAACTAGGTAACCGGTGGGTAGGCGGATTAATAGATATTTGGCTCGACGCTCGACGGATAGAACCTCTTGGCCGCACAAGTGATTGGCAAGTTCCAGGTCGACCGGCCAGCGCAAACGATGGTCGCGAATAATAACGTCGCTGAATACGCGACCGATTAAATGCGGGGCTATACCGCGCTTAACGGTTTCGACTTCGGGTAGTTCGGGCACGGGGGTTTGGAACCTCAATGTGAGCTGTAAGGCGTGAGCTGAATTGTAACTTATGCAACGTAGTAGGCACCACGACTGCGTCAGTCGGAGTGACGAGTGAATTAGCTTGGCATATTTGCAGCCATCTTTACGAGGGCAGCGAATGCCTTGTTGCGCTAGTATCTATGCTCGGACTCCGTTACAGAGATGGACCCCCTGCCTTCGCAGGGGCAGAGTCCGGCTTCGCAGGAGTGACGGCAGTTTAGTTCTGTATTAACGTCCGGCTTTCACATCTATGGTGATTTAGAATTTAATTTGTCCCTGCGTAGGCTAGAGTCCGTGCAGGCGTAGCGAATGCTTATTGCGGTAGCGTCTAAGTCCGAACTCCGTTGCAGCAATGGACTCCTGCCTTCGCAGGAGTGACGATTAGATTAGCTTGGCGTATTTTTCGCCATCCCTTCGCAGGAGTGACGATTGGAAGAGTATGGCGTATTTGCCGTCATCCCTGCGTAGGCTAGAGTCCGTGTGGGCGTAGCGAACGCCCATTGCGGTAGCGTCTAACGTTGCAGCAATGGACCCCCTGCCTTCGCAGGGGCAGAGTCCGGCTTCGCAGGAGTGACGATTGGATTAGCTTGGCGTATTTTTCGCCATCCCTGCGCAGGAGTGACGCGTGGAAGAGTATGGCGTATTTTTCGCCATCCCTGCGCAGGAGCGACGCGTGGAAGATTATGGCGTATTTGCCGTCATCCCTGCGAAGGCAGGGATCCATATGAGCGCAGCGAATGCTTTAAACAACATGACATCCCCGGTATTACTGGCGACAATACGCCAAATTCTTTATGGCGCGCACGTATGTCACTAGCCCCTCACATTGCTTATCTTGGTGTGGACACTGGCGGTACGTTTACCGATTTTGTGTTGTTTTATGAGCAGCAGGTTCGCAGTTATAAGTGTCTGTCTACCCCAGATCACCCCGAGCAGGCCATTTTAACGGGAATTCGCGCGCTGGGCCTGACGGAGCTCATTGCCGTTGGCCATTTAGTTGTAGTGCACGGTTCAACCGTTGCCACCAATGCCGCGTTGGAAGGCAAGGGGGTGCGCACGGCGTTTATTACGAATCGCGGTTTTGGCGATATGCTCACCATTGGCCGACAAACCCGTTCGGCCCTATATGATCTCCGCCCTGCACCAAAACTCGAACCAGTACCCGCGAACTTATGTTTAGAAACCGGTGGGCGTATTGGTGCCGACGGCAGGCTTATCGACGATCTCACCACAAATGACATCGCCGCGCTGCAAGAGCAGATACGAACACTCAAGCCCGACGCAGTGGCGATCAATTTATTATTCTCGTTTATAGATGATCGCTTTGAAAAGGCCATTGCCGAGGCCATGCCAGAGGCTGTGTTTGTGTCGCGCTCATCGCAGGTTTTGCCTGAATACAAGGAGTATGAGCGGGGCATGGCGACGTGGTTAAATGCCTGGCTTGGCCCCAAGGTGGCCAGCTATCTTGGCCGTTTGCAGGCGGAGTTAAAGACCACGCCACTGTCAATTATGCAATCTTCCGGCGGTACCACCGACGCCGCCAACGCCGGTCAGCGGGCGGTAAATTTGCTTTTATCAGGCCCTGCTGGGGGCTTGGCTGCGGTAAAGCATCTCGCCGATAGTTTGCCGCGCCCTCGCTTGATGAGCTTTGACATGGGGGGCACATCCAGCGATGTGGCCTTGATCCATGGCGAGATAAAACTCACTAACGAAGGCAAAATTGGCCCTTACCCTGTCGCGGTTCCCATGGTGGATATGCATACCATCGGCGCTGGCGGTGGCTCCATTGCCTATGTTGATGAGGGCGGCATGCTGCGGGTGGGCCCTGAGTCGGCGGGCGCCGACCCCGGCCCCGCCTGTTATAACAAAGGCGGACGCAAGGCCACGGTCACCGATGCCAATATGGTGCTAGGCCGCCTGCCCGCGAGTGCCAAGCTCGGCGGCGCGATGCCACTTGATATCAACGCCGCCCGCAGCGCCGTCGATGCGCTCGCGCAGCAGTTACACTTGAGTATTGAAGAGGCTGCAGCGGGAATTATCGCCATTGCCAACGAGCATATGATCCGTGCACTGCGGGTTATCTCTGTGCAGCGCGGCTATGACCCCGCCGAGTTTAGTCTCTGCTGTTTTGGCGGCGCCGGCGGTTTACACGTGTGCGCACTCGCCGAAGCCTTGGGCTGCACCGAGATTATTGTGCCCAATTACGGCGGTGTATTTTCTGCCTTAGGCATGCTGCTAGCGCCTAAAGAGCGGCAATTATCTCGCACACTCAATACCAAGCTTGCGGCAGTTAGTAGCGACGCCGTGTTGGGGCATTTACATAATTTGGCGCTCACTGGCCGCGCGCAATTGCAAAGCGAAGGCATTGACGACGCAGAGATCACTGAACAGCCCAGTGTCGATCTGTGCTACAGCGGGCAGTCCTATACTTTAAATCTACCTTGGCAGGCTTCGCTTACGGCCCTAGAAGAGGCCTTTCACCACGCCCACGAACAGCGTTACGGGCATAGGCTAACGCTGCCAGTGCAGCTCGTTAATATTCGCCAAGCCCTGCGCGCCACCACGTCGATCCCGCCCCTGCCGAACTTAGCGCCGCGTCCATTGGGTCACGCAATCGACCATTGCCCTGTTTTTATCGCCAAGGCTTACTGCGCCACCCCGCGTTATGTCCGCGATGAGCTGGCCAGCGGGCAAAGGATTTTAGGCCCCGCGCTCATTAGCGAAACCGTGGCCACTACCTGGCTCGCCGAAGGTTGGCAGGCGACAGTGAATGCGCAAGGGCATTTGCTTATTCGTAAGCTTAATCGCCAATCACCAGCTAGCCAGCCCAAGGCATGACAGCAAGCGGCGAATGCGGCTACAGTAGGCAGACGAAATTTAATCCTGCACTAACAGGCCCTGTATGACGGAAAAATCGATCAGCCACCCTCTGTTTGACCGCGGCATTAGTCACGCCGCGTTAAAACAGGTGCGCGAACGATTTACCAAGCTCAATCATGAGCGCTTATTGCGCACCCGCACGGCACTCTTGCCCCGTCAGCAAATATTCTTAGACTTATTGCCGCTGCTGATTCATATCAATCACCCCATACTGCCCGGCTATAAAAGCGCTAACACCCCCTGTGGTATCGACGGCTACACGCCCGACGAGTTAACGCTGGAGCGGGTGCGCAGCAATATTGCGCGCAGTGTGCAATACCGTCACGACGAACAAGCAGCGCCGCTAATCCACAGTGTGTTTTTAATGGGCTCATGCGGCACGGTCGCTCAGGCTGAAGACTCCGACCTCGACGTATGGCTCTGTCATCACAACAGCATTGACGAACTCGGCTTACAGCGCTTGTACAATAAAGCGGCTGCCATTTCAGATTGGGCCCGCAGCCTCGGTTTAGACATTCATTTTTTCTTGATGGACAGCGAGCAGTTTCGTCGCGGCCAACGTGACCGACTTAGCGCCGAAGCCGCAGGCACCAGCCAACATTATTTATTACTAGACGAGTTTTATCGCAGTGCCTTGCTGGTGGCTGGTCGCTACCCGATATGGTGGTTGGTGCCCCCCAGCGAAGAGGTAAATTACCAGGAATACACCGCGTTACTGCACGCCCAAGGCTTTGTTGGGCCTGACGAGTCTATTGATTTTGGCGGGGTTTCCGACATCCCTGCCGGCGAGTTTATTGGCGCAGGGGTTTGGCAGCTTTACAAAGCCATTAGCTCGCCCTATAAGGCGGCACTAAAACTATTGCTGACCGAAGCCTACGCCCGCGATTTTCCGAATGTCGTACCACTGTGTATTGACTTAAAAGAAGCTATTTACCATGGCGAGGTCAGTAGCGACGACTTTGACCCCTATATAATGGTTTACCGGCGCTTGGCCGAGTATTTAAGCTCGCGCAATGAATTTGATCGCCTTGAGCTAATTCGCCGCGCTTTTTATTTTAAGGTCGGTATTCGCCTTTCACAGACCGCTGGCAGCGCAGCGCCTTGGCGGCGGAAATTGCTCGAGACGCTCATTGCGCAGTGGCAATGGCCTCCAGAGCAACTCCTGAACTTAGATACCCGCAGCCGCTGGAAAATTCGCCGGGTGCGGGAGGAGCATCGTTTCTTAGTTGCCGAACTCACCAATAGCTACCGCTTTTTGCAGGATTTTGCTCAGCAGAGTAATAGTCCGGCCCTGATTAAGTCGCAAGAAATGACCCTGCTCGGTCGCAAGCTCTACGCGGCCTTTGAACGCAAGCGCAATAAAGTGGAGTGGCTAAACCCAGGCATTGCCCCCGACGTATCCGAAGAGCAATTATTCTTTCGCACCTTGGGGTTCGGCGAGCAACGACGCTGGGCAGTGAGTACCAGCGCCCGCCACGACTTTGAGCACGACGCCATTTTGCAAGAACACGAGCACCTCAGCGGGCTATTATGTTGGTGCTTTTGTAATGGCCTCATTAATGACTACACGCAGTTACGGCTCAATGCGCGACAGGACGGTGTATCTGAAAATGACCTAAGGGAAATGGCCAGCCATTTAAGCGGCCACCTTCCCCGCAAGGCCTATGCAGCAGATCCCCATAAACACGAAGCCTTTAATCGCCCCAAAGTACCAGAAGCGATGCTGCTGTATATTAATTTAGGTCAGGGCGCGCTTAGCTCACTCGGCGCCGCCGGACTCGCCAAACACAATAGCAGTTACCCAATCACTCATACTGAAATTGTGGTTATTAATAGCTGGGGGGAGGTCTCGTCGCTTGTTTTTGCCGGGCAAGAAGCCATTATTGACACCTTTCGGATTTATCAGCAGTTAATGCTGGCGGCCTCTAAAGCCAGTGAAGCACCTATAATCGACGCCCTGTGCTTTAATGACCCGGAACAAAAACTACGCAAACGCGTTCGACACCTACCGCGTTTATTACACCGCGCGTTTTATACTCAACCCAAAAATAAACGCGTCATTATTAAACTGAGTAATGGCTTCCATATATTACAAACTGAAAACGATGAATTACGCAGCGTTCACGCCCATAGCTACTCAACGCTAATCCAGTGTCTGGGACGGGGGCAAACCACCTTCAGCCCAATATTAATGGATCGGTATTGCGCGCCAAACTCCGCGCTAGCAAGCATAGTAGATACCGCCACAACCCCAGATTGCTATGTGTTTTTTCATCGCCGCGACGACTTCGCCGACCTCTTTGTGCGCGATGAGCGTGGCTCCCTGCACTACACCACCGCAGCCTTCAGCAATGCCAACCAGCTTTTGCTGCCACTTGTTCTATTCTTACAGCGCTGTCGCACGGAGCAAGCAGGCAAACATCAATTTTGCCTCTTTGAACTCCACCAACAGGACAATCGCTGGCGCAGCCAGGCATTAGACCTAAGTAAATTAATGGCGAGCAAGCCAGCTAGCGATACTCGCGTGCAACTTGAAGCCATCGCTAAAACCGACAGTAAGGGGCGTTTAGTGTTTGATATGCGCTACCGAGACCAGCACTTCAGCTATGACAAAGCGGGCCCCGCATTATTTGACCAGCTTGCCAGCCAATTACTGCTGCAACAAACTCGCCCCACCCATTATCAACTCGACGCGATAAACCTCAGCAGCCTGCCACCACAGCAAACCAGTGTTTACCTGCGCTATAAGCAACATATTGAAGAAATGCTGAATACCTCGGTATTGTCGCAGTGAGCTTACGGTTCAACGTCTGGGGCTAGATGCTGAACGGGAGACGCTAAAGCCGATTCTCGCGTGTTACTTCGTGCGCGCTCTGAGCAATACCAGCTTCGTAGTGAGATGCCCCCTGCCTTCGCAGGGGCAGAGTCCGGCTCCGCAGGAGTGACGGTTGATTTAGTTTGGCGTGTTTGCCGTCGTGCTTCCGCGAGGATTACGGTTGATTTTGTTGGGGGGCTTGTCGTCATACCTTCGCAGGAAGGTATCCATGTGAGCGCAGCGAATGCTTATTGAGGCAGCGTCTATGTCCGAACTCCGTTGCAGCAATGGACTCCTGCCTTCGCAGGAGTGACGGTTAATTTAGTTCGGAGTGTTTGCCGTCGTGCTTCCGCAAGGGGTGGCGAGCTAAATTTATTTAGTCATCCCTGCGTAGGCAGGGATCCATGTGAGCGCAGCGAATGATTTTGGCTTCAGGTTCACCCCAGAACCAATTCTTCGCCTATTTGTTCTAGACCTATTTCCGCTAACATCTGGGCCAGGCTTTGCTCGGTGCGCTGGCAGTACCACTGCCCGTCAACCCAGCTGTAGTGAAATCCACCTGACCGTGCCGCCAGCCACAATTCGCGGCTGGCGCTTTGGCGGCTAAAGATCATCGCGCTGCCATCCGGCGCTTTTAGGGTGAGTACGCCGCCGCTAATTTCACAGTCTACGTCAGCCTCTAGTTCATCGACGGCGTCTTCGATAGCAACATACAGTTCGTCGATATTGTCGTTAAACTCTACTTCATTCATATTGGGCCTGGCTTCCTGATCGCGGCTGGTTGGCGGCAGTATACTAAGCTCGGCCAGCTTATGGCCACCGTCCGCCAATTCGCTGGTGTGTTATTCATTCACGCCCTAGGTATAATGCGCGCCTCAGTCAACTTTGAGGATGACACCGTGGCCATTTTTCGTATTGCCGTGCTTTGCCTTGGCTTTTTAATCGCCGCCTGCGGGCAAACTGGCCCGCTGGTGCTACCTGAAAAAAATGACGCCCCAGCCAATGCCAGCGCGCAGTCTAAGTAGAGAACGCTTTCATGACGCCTTTTCAGTATATTAACGGCGAGCTTCACGCCGAGTCCGTTGCCCTCAGCAGTATTGCTCAGCAGTTCGGCAGCCCTTGCTATGTGTATTCCCGCGCGTATTTAGAGCAACGTTTTACTGAATACACCGCGGCATTGGCAGGCCAAGATCACTTGGTTTGCTACGCAGTTAAAGCCAATTCCAATATTGCGGTACTCAATGTCTTGGCGCGACTCGGTGCGGGTTTTGATATTGTCTCCGTTGGTGAGCTAGAGCGAGTGCTGGCAGCGGGTGGCAAAGCCGAGCGTATTGTTTTTTCTGGCGTGGGCAAAACCGCCGCTGAAATGCGCCGAGCCTTAGAAGTGGGTATTCACTGCTTTAATGTGGAATCAGAAGCGGAGCTGGAGCGTCTTAACCAGGTCGCCACTGACATGGGCGTTAGCGCCCCCATTTCCATTCGGGTAAACCCCGATGTGGATGCCAAAACCCACCCCTATATTTCAACCGGTCTGAAAGACAATAAATTTGGCATCGATATCGCGCGGGCCCCCGAGGTGTATCGCCGCGCCGCGAGTCTGAGCAATATCACCATCAAAGGGGTGGACTGCCATATTGGCTCACAGCTGATCGATACCAGTCCATTCCTTGACGCCCTCGACCGCGTGCTCAGCCTAGTCGACACCCTGGCGACGATGGACATCACCATTTCTCACCTCGATTTAGGCGGTGGTCTGGGGGTTCGCTATCGCGATGAAGTCGCACCGCTTACTGGCGAATATATCGCTGCGATACGCGCTCGTTTGGGCGAGCGCAAAGTAACCTTGATGTTTGAACCAGGGCGTTCGATAACCGCCAATGCGGGCGTGTTGCTGACCACGGTTGAATATTTAAAGTTAAATGAGCATAAAAATTTCGCGATTATCGACGCCGCCATGAACGACATGATCCGGCCGTCTTTGTACGAGGCCTGGATGGAGTTATTGGCAGTAAAACCCCGCAATGAGGGCGTTTTACGTACATACGACTTTGTTGGGCCCGTCTGCGAAACCGGTGACTTTCTTGCCAAAGACCGCGAATTACGCATTGCTGAGGGCGACTTACTCGCGCTGGCGTCTAGCGGTGCCTATGGATTTACCATGAGTTCCAATTACAATAGCCGAGGACGCGCGGCGGAAGTGATGGTAGACGGCGATCAATGTCACCTTATTCGCGCCCGCGAAACTGTCACCGACCTGATGCGTGGTGAAGCTGTGTTGCCCTGAGGGCGCAAGATCCTATAGCCGCACTGCGGCTGCACTGGACCGCACCCTCGACTAAGCAACCCGCCCGCATCGTTAACCGCGCCACCGGTGAGGCGCACCACAGGGTTTTGCGATGCAGTTACGTTTTACCAAAATGCATGGCCTGGGTAATGATTTTGTCGTTATCGACCTCATCACCCAGCGCTTTAAGCTCAAGCCGCACCATATCCGCAAAATTGCCGACCGGCATTTTGGGATTGGTTGCGACCAAGTGCTGGCCGTGGAAATCCCCACCCAGCCCGACGTCGATTTTCGCTATCGTATCTACAATGCTGAAGGCAGTGAAGTTGAGCAGTGCGGCAACGGTGCGCGCTGTTTTGCCCGCTATATCCGCGACAAACGCCTTACCGGCAAAGAGCGAATTAAGGTAGAGACCCTCGCGGGAATCATCGAGCTTGAGATAACCGAAAACCGCCACGTGCGCGTTGATATGGGCGCCCCGGTACTCGACCCCAAACGCATCCCCTTTACAGCAGAAAACCAAGCGGCGGACTACCCCCTAGCGGTAAATGGGGTCGAGTGGCGGGTTGGCGCGGTTTCCATGGGCAATCCCCACGTCATTCTGCCCGTTGCCGATGTCGACACCGCGCCGGTGGCCGAAGTCGGCCCCATTGCCGAGCAGCATTCGCGCTTCCCGCAGCGGGTCAACGTCGGCTTTATGCAAGTTGTCGACCGCGACACCATTAAGCTGAGGGTGTTTGAGCGCGGCGTGGGTGAAACCCTCGCCTGCGGTACCGGCGCCTGCGCCGCCGTGGTTAGCGGTATTGTGCAAGGCAAGCTAAACCCCGAAGTTACCGTGCACCTGCCCGGTGGTAGTTTGAGTATAGAGTGGCAAGGCGCGGGCCAGCCCGTTATTATGACAGGCCCCGCCACGACCGTTTTCGAAGGCCAGATACAAATATAGGATCGCCTGTGGACAGTGCACCCCCCAAAAAAGATGGTCTACCCAGTGAGAGTGAAGTTGCCCGTTATTTACGCAACCACCCCGGCTTCTTTCTCAACAACGAAGACATATTGTCTGAATTAAAGCTGACCCACCAAACCGGCAAAGTCGTTAACTTGGCCGAGCGCCAGGTTGAAATTTTGCGCGAGCGCAATATGGATATGCGCAGCCGACTCAGCAAATTACTCGAGAATGCGACCCGCAACGACGAACTATTTGAGCGCAGTAAAAATCTTATTTTGACCTTAATAGAGTCAAAGCGCGCCGAAGAGTTAAGTAACAATCTCTGCCGCAACTTAGTTAGCGACTTCGACGACATCGACTACGCCAGCTTGATCTTATTTGCCGACCCCAACCGGGTTGGCAGCAGCGTACTTCGCGTCGTTAGCCCCGAGCAGGCCCAGCAACAAATTGGCAGCTTGCTGCGGGGTAAAAAGGCAATTTGCGGTGTACTCCGCCCCGAAGAATTGAGTTTTTTGTTTGGCCAACATGCCGACCACATTGGCTCAGCCGCCTTAATGCCGGTTCAGGCCGGCAATATCGACGGCGTGATTGCGATTGCCAGCAAAAACCCCCAGCATTTTAAATCCAGCATGGGCACACTGTTTCTGGAATACATTGCCGAGGTGGTGAATCGCTGCCTGCCTAAACTGATGAAGGGCCCGTTTCTTTAGCAGCGAGATGCTTGACGAGAGATGGGAGACGCTAAAACCAGACGGCATTCGCTGCGCTGTACGACCGGTCAGAGGGGTTACACTCACATGGATCCCTGCCTGCGCAGGGATGACGAAGTGAATTCAGCTCGTGACTCACGTGTAGGGATGGCAAAGTAAATTCAGCTTGTCACTCCCGAGCACGGTTGGCGGCAAAACACGCTAAACTAAATCAACCGTCACCCCTGCGCTTTTTTATTTGTCACCCCTGCGAAGGCAGGGGTCCATGTCTTTGCGGGGTCGAGATCCCTCAGTCACGGCGCAGAACGCATCGCCACAACCGCCTTTTTATGGCATCGATCAAAGCCTTAGCTAGCGAAGGCATGCGCTGCGCTAATATGAATCCCGGCCTACGCAGGTATGACGAAGTGAATTCAGCTCGTGACTCACGTGTAAGGATGGCAAAGTAAATTTAGCTCGTCACTCCCGAACACGGTTGGCGGCAAAACACGCCAAACTAAATCAACCCTCCCCCCTGCGCTTTTTTATTTATCACCCCTGCGAAGGCAGGGGTCCATGTCTTTGCGAAGTCGAGATCCCTCAGTCACGGCGCAGAACGCATCGCCACAACCGCCTTTTTATGGCATCGATCAAAGCCTTAGCTAGCGAAGGCATGCGCTGCGCTAATATGAACCCCGGCCTTCCCAGGAATGACTCCGTAGCAAGAATTCGTCGCCCTAGCGTTCATGGTCTCCCGTCAAATATCTCCCGCATCCATCGTCACTGCCTGACAATGTCTATCCATAAACAGCTGCATTAACTTCAAGTACTCACTCTGCCCTAAGTGCACAAGGTGATTACCCGGAAACCAGTGCAAATGGGATTCCGGCCAGTGGGCGTGGAGTAAGCGCACAAAACGCGGTGGGGTAAAGCGGTCGCCAGCACCACCAATAATCATGACCCGCTCTGGATCAAGCTTGGGCTGGTAACTTAGCGGGCTGTGTATTGCCAAGCCACGACGCAGATCCATTGGCGTTAAACCGGTGCGCTTGCCAATCAAGTCCATTAAGGCACCCGTTGGCTGCCAGCTGCGTACGGTATCGACTGGAGAGACTAACGGCGAGTTTGGTATACAAAATGCCAAGCGGGGTTCAACAACCGCCATTATTGAACTCAGATAACCGCCCAAACTAAGACCGCTAATTCCGACATGGGGCGCGCCGCGCTCAAATAAGTACTCTATAAACACCCGCGCATCAGACACAGCTTGGAGCATGCCTTCATTTAACTGAGAAAAGCCGCCGGCAAAGAGGCCATAACCACTAAACGGATGACACGGCTCGGCGCGAGAACCGTGAAACGGCTGGATCATCAACAATATGTCGTAGCCATTGTTGTAAAACGAACTCAGCGAAAAGAACAAACTGTTAAAAGCGTAGGAACTCTCCACCACGCCGTGCACAAATATTAAGGTTGGACGCGGACCGTCTGGATGACTCCAATACTGCGCCGAGGCGGTTCGGTTGCGCTTATAACTCAAGTAACTGTCAGTGAGGTCTGGGTTCAGCGGAGTAAACGGACTAGTAAAACGCAGCTCAACCGCCGGGATATTTTTAGGTTTGTAGCTAAAACGGCCAATTTTATGGGTTTCAACATTCACCTTTGGCGGCGGTATAAACACATCGTCGACCTCGCGAGATTCCGCCAAGCCAGCGTAAAAATTCATGTGTTCCCGCTCGCGAGCCATGCCCTCGCCTATCAAGAATTGAGGCAACAACGCACCAGAAATCATAACGCCTAAACCGGTGCGCATCATGCGATCCATTATCGCCGTGCCATAAACCTTGAGCGGGTATTCCCCATCGAGCTCAGTGCCGTCAGACTGGCAGTAGAAATCCTCTGGCAGGGTGAGCCACCACGGCGGTGATTGTTTAACCGGCGGCAAAATGGTTTGCGACATGCGTATTGATCTCTTTTTATATTTAGCGAGAACTTAGTTGTAACATATTCGCCCTAAATAAAAGTAGTGCCGGTTAAAAATAAATTCGCCACAACTAAGTGCACTGCGAAGCTTGCTCCCACGGAGGGCAGTGCTTAAGCTGAGCACTCTAACTTTGCGGCGCCTAGCATGAATATTCAGCACGAACTCGAGGATTTCTTGGACTATCTGGCCACCGCCCGGCGGCTGTCACCGCATACCCTCAGTGCCTATCGCAATGATCTTGCAAACTTCGTGGTGTTCTGCGAGCAACAGAATTTGGCCTCAGTCGACGCAGCAGACAGTGCCCACATTCGTCATTTCATCGGGCAGCGCCGCAGTGCCAGCGCAGCCGCAGTGAGTATTCAGCGCCTGCTTTCGGCCCTGCGCAGCCTCTACCGCTATCGAATGCGTCACCGCGGTGCTATTCACAATCCGGCGCTTGGCATTAGCGCGCCCAAACGCCCGCAGCGGCTACCTAAAACCCTCGACGTCGATATGATTAAGCAGCTCTTGGAGTTTGAAGGCGATGAGCCCATTGATATTCGCGACCGCGCCATGATGGAGTTGTTTTATTCTTCAGGCCTGCGCCTTGCTGAATTGGCCGACCTCAATGTAAGCGATTTAGATTTAAATGACGCCTTAGTCACGGTAACAGGCAAGGGCAATAAAACCCGAACCCTGCCTATTGGTCGTATTGCGATTACGGCGCTACGGCGGTGGCTCACAAGTCGCGACAGTCTTGCCCCCGATCAGGCGCTATTTCTTGGCCAACGCGGCAAGCGCCTCGGTCATCGCGCAATACAGCAGCGCCTGCGTTTTCGCGCCACGCAGCAAGGTCTACCCGCCCATGTTCATCCACATATGCTGCGTCATTCCTTTGCCAGCCATTTGCTTGAGTCCAGCAGCGATTTACGTGGTGTACAAGAACTACTCGGCCACGCCAATCTGTCGACAACCCAGGTCTATACCCATTTGGATTTCCAGCATTTGGCTCAGGTCTATGACAAAGCCCACCCTCGGGCAACACGCAAGGTGAACAATGAGCAAGATTAAACTATTGAGCTTTGATCTAGACGACACCCTTTGGCACACCGCCCCCACCATCGCCAGGGCTGAGCAGGCATTTTATTTACATCTGCAAGCCGCAGCGCCGGCGCTAACGGCCAAATTCAGCCCCAAGGCGCTGCGTGAGCACCGTCTGCAGTACTTAAGCGCCAACCCTGGTCTAGAGCACCATATTTCGCAATGGCGGGTAGACAGTTTAAACCAGGCCTTAATTGAATCTGGCTATGGCGGCCAAAGCCGAGAATTAGCGGCGGCGGCCTTCGACGTTTTTTATCACGCCCGCCAGAACGTGCAGCTATTTGAACACTGCGCCAAGGTACTTGCCGAATTAAGCCAAGATTTTCTGCTTATTAGCCTAACCAATGGCAATGCCGATCTCAGCCGTCTGCCGATTAGTCGGCACTTTCACTCCCATTTTCGAGCTGAGCAAGTGGGCGCAGCCAAGCCCGCAGCGCCGCTGTTTTTGGAAGCATTAAGACAGGCTGAATGCCTCCCCCACGAGAGTATTCATATCGGCGACAATACCAATGACGACATCGCGGGGGCAAAAGCCGTCGGCATGCATGCCATTCAAGCGCGGCTTATAGAACACGCGCCGGAACCACACCCACTGGCCGACCTACACTTTGATGACTGGCGCGACTTACCACGCTTAATTAAACAGCTGAATGCCAGCCCGCGCTAGTCAACGCCGGCGTCAGAAGGTATCTGAGTCCGTGTCGATGTCGTTAAGATTACTGCGCATATGCGGTTCAAGATGTTTTATCTCGCCGCCTCGCGCCAAAAAATCTTGAACATCTTTAGACAGCTGGTCCCGCATACGATCATGCACGGTTTGGCTGGGTATAAAGCTTGGGTTAGAAACTTGACTATCTGTACTACGACTACGCGACCCCATACGAACTCCTCCCGGAAACAAGAAACCCGCGTTTATAGTGCGCTTTATACTGTTTTCATCCCCTAGCTGACAAGCGTCGGATTAGGCTGTTTTGTTCTTAGCGGCTCGGACAACTAATATATTTTGAGCTAAAGAAAGTTATTTTATGGGCACAAAAAAGGCGGCTAAAAAGCCGCCTTTAACTTGCTCATATAAAACGTGATTTAGATCGCGTCTTCGCCAGTCTCACCGGTACGAATTCGGATAACTTGCTCAAGAGAGGTGACGAATATTTTACCGTCGCCAATTTTCCCGGTACAAGCGGCCTTGGTGACGGTATCAATGACTTTCTCTACCTGATCGTCGGTCACAGCAATTTCTAACTTAACCTTAGGTAGGAAATCGACAACGTATTCTGCGCCGCGATACAGCTCGGTATGGCCTTTTTGACGACCGAAGCCTTTAACTTCAGTTACCGTAACACCCTGCACGCCAATTTCCGACAAAGCGGCACGGACATCATCT
Organism: Zhongshania antarctica; assembly: GCF_014202945.1. Lineage (GTDB taxonomy): Bacteria > Pseudomonadota > Gammaproteobacteria > Pseudomonadales > Spongiibacteraceae > Spongiibacter > Spongiibacter antarcticus. The sequence continues at coordinate 173,952 of NZ_JACHHW010000005.1, forward strand.
AATTTAAACGGCTTAATAACCGCACTGACTAATTTCATCGCCGTAGTATCCCCTTCATTATGATTACTGCAATTTACACCCTATTTAGCCTCGGCTGCGGGGGTTTGGCAAGGTGATCGGGGATTTTGCGATAAATAAGTCCAAAAAAGCGGAGCGTCTGATGTCTCGCACTGATGGACATTCGCTGCGCTGACATGGATCCCTGCCTACGCAGGGATGACAAGTGAAATTCAGCTCGTGATCCACGTCTAGGGATGGCGAAGTAAATTTAGCTTGTCACCCTGTGCAGGATGACTTAACGGTGGTTACACGGGAAGGAAATGCGTCTCCGCGAGAACGACGGAAAGCACGCCAAACAAAATAAACCGCGACCCTCGCGCAAGCTCGAGGGCAAACACTCCAAACTAAATTAACCGTCACTCCTGCGAAGGCAGGAGTCCATCTCACTACGAAGCTAGCATTGCTCAGACCGTATACGAAGTAACACGCTAGAATCGCTCTTAGCGTCTCCCGTCCGGCATTTAGCGACTAAAGCATTCGCTGCGCTCACATGGATCCCTGCCTGCGCAGGGATGACTCGATGGCGAGACCTCCACTTACCCTTACTTGTCACTCCTGCGAAGCCGGACTCTGCCCCTGCGAAGGCAGGGGGTCCATCTCACTACGAAGCTGGTATTGCTCAGACCGTATACGAAGTAACACACTAGAATCGCTCTTAGCGTCTCCCGTCCGGCATTTAGCGACTAAAGCATTCGCTGCGCAGGTATGACTCAAAATCATCACCCCGCGGAAGAATTTTAGGCCGATGTTTGCGGGGGAGAAAGAGGCGAGACCGGCTTTTGCGTCGCCCGTCTCCCATCAAGCATAAAGCAAAAAAAGGGCGCTCAATGAGCGCCCTTGAAATCACTAACGGGGGAGAGTCTTACTTGTTGGTGAACTCGGGGTAGGCTTCCATACCACATTCAGAGAGGTCGACACCTTCGTACTCTTCCTCTTCAGTAACACGGATACCCATAACCACTTTGAGTATGCTCCAAACCACTAGGCTGGCACCAAATACCCAAGCAAAGATGATCGCTGCGCCGTAAATCTGAGCACCAAAGGTGGCGTCGGTGTTCGTTAATGGCACCGCCATCAGACCCCAGAAGCCAACAACACCGTGTACAGAGATCGCACCAACGGGATCGTCAATTTTGATTTTGTCCAAGGCTAAGATCGAGAACACAACGATCACACCGCCAACCGCACCGATTAAGGTTGCCGCCATGGGGCCAGGAGTCAATGGTTCTGCCGTTATCGCAACCAAACCAGCCAAGGCGCCGTTCAATGCCATGGTCAAATCCGCTTTGCCAAACAGAATGCGAGCAACCAACAGCGCCGCAATCAAACCACCTGACGCAGCAGCATTGGTATTAACAAATACTTGTGCCGTGGCGTTGGCTTCTTCAATGTTTGACACCATCAATTCAGAGCCGCCGTTAAAGCCGAACCAGCCCATCCACAAAATGAAGGTACCAAGAGTTGCCAGCGGCAGGTTGGCACCCGGAATTGCATTGACTTGACCGCTTACACCGTACTTGCCTTTACGTGCGCCCAGCAGCAGTACACCAGCAAGTGCTGCAGCAGCACCACACATGTGAACTACACCAGAACCCGCGAAGTCAGAGAAACCGGCTGCGTCTAGGAAACCGCCGCCCCATTTCCACATACCTTGTAGTGGGTAAATAACACCGGTCATTACCACTGCAAAAGCAAGGAAGGCCCATAGCTTCATGCGCTCAGCTACTGCACCAGAAACAATCGACATCGCCGTGGCCACAAACACCACTTGGAAGAAGAAGTCTGAAGAGCCAGAGTAGTAAATGTCACCGTTAGAAGCTAAAACTTCTTCTACCGATGCGTCAGAAATACCATTGCCAAACCAGGCATCAGGCAGGAATCCACCTTCTGAGCCACCGTACATAATGGTGTAACCGCACAACAAATACATGGTGCAGGCAATTGCGTACAGTGCGATGTTTTTGGTTAAAATTTCAGTCGTATTTTTTGAACGAACCAGACCGGCTTCGAGCATGGCAAAACCTGCTGCCATCCACATAACCAGCGCGCCACAGACGAGGAAGTAGAACGTGTCCAGGGCGTACTTGACCTGTATGATGTCTTCCATCACATGCCCTCCAAAGGGAAAGAGAATAATCTTTTAATTAATGTTTAAACAACCGTAAGTGCGAAATTAGATAGCGTCTTCGCCAGTCTCGCCGGTACGGATACGAACAACCTGCTCAAGTGCGGTTACGAAAATTTTACCGTCACCAATTTTGCCGGTATTCGCTGATTTAGTAATTGCTTCAATGGTCGGCTCAACAGATCCGTCAGCAACGGCGACTTCGATCTTCACCTTAGGAAGAAAATCTACAACGTACTCAGCGCCACGGTACAACTCAGTGTGACCTTTTTGGCGACCAAAACCCTTCACCTCGGTAACAGTTATGCCCTGTACGCCGATGTCAGACAGCGCCTCACGCACATCATCAAGTTTGAATGGCTTAATAACAGCCGTAATCAATTTCATCGGAAATCTCCTGTCAATGTGCGTGAATCACACACTAGGACTAAGTTAAAAAATGACCGGCGACAATAAGTCACCGGTCGGGGTATTACATGGAAATAGGTAAACTGTAAGAAACAATGAATTTTGGATCTGTATCTACAGCTAGAACATCATCACCATCCTGCTGGCTCACAATGAAAGACAGGTTGTCGTTGTAAGCGTAGGAGAAGTCGGCGTGCATAGTTTCGCCACCATCCATATCTTCCATACCGATAGTTAAAGAGAAAGCACCTACACTACCGCCAATGGTGTAGTAGTTGTACTTAGTGAAACCAAAAGGGCCAGCAATTGGCTCATAGTAAGAAACGCTAATGGGGCCAAGACCAACGGTAAGGATCAGGTCTGAATGCTCAAACAAATCAGTTTCTTCGGTACCAAGGTAGCCAGCGCCAGTGGGGTAGTTGTAGTTCCAAACACTAATGTCGAAACTTACACCGCCACCGATGTCCATACCGTAACCAGCGTATAAGTCATACTCAGTGCCCGCAGCTGTGTCACCAGAAGACGCCCAAGCGCCAATATAGGCGCCGGCAGTGCTATAGCTCAGATCGCCAGACACTGCCGGAGTACCGGAACCCAGATCATAACCACGCCATAAATAAGTACTGGCAACACCAACACTAGCAGCAACTTCTGCAGAAGCAGGTGCAGCAATCATGGTCATTGAAGCTGCTGCAACACTAGCAGCCAATAAAGTTTTCATTTTGTTCATGTTGTAGTCTCCGCATTTTGGTATATAGAAAGTGATCAAGCACAATCCTGATCTTGCTATAGCATTTTCGGTGCCAACTACTTTTTTATTATTAATATTCAATAAGTTACAAGGCTATCGCTACGTATAAACAAACCTTAGCAAGAACCACGCTTTATGCTCCTACGCGAAAACCCGAGCTTACGCACAAATATAGAGCACACAGCAAAATCTGCTTTACAAAATGCCTTAAAAAAATGCACGGCTGCTTTTTATTTTAGATATAGAAGATCAGAATAGAATGGGAAATCTAAAATTAAGGCAATGAAAACAAGTAGATAATGCGCCGCAACAACACTTAATACGATTGCCTTTGATTGACCTTAGAACAAACGCACTATTTGAGTGCCTGCGCACTATTAGCCAGCGAGAACCACTAAAGCGGCATAAAAAAAGGATGCACTAGGCATCCTTTAGCGGGGTGAAAAATTCTAGGATTAGTCTACGCCAACCTGCGACTCTGGCCCTTGCTGAGCCTCTAACTTTTCAACACGTTTGCGCAGAGCCTCAATTTCACGCTGCAAGGCTTTTACACTAGCAGTATTGTTCGACGGCGCGACTTTTACTGTGCTCATAATCAGCTGGTCCAATAAAATACGCCCTGGCTTGCCAGCCGAACCCATAAATCCGGGGCTGCCCGCCAAACCGCCAGCCGCGCCACCTACCCACTTGCGGCTACTTCCGGTCAAGCTCTTCTTCATTGCGTAGCGACCGCCGCCACCGGCACCACCAGAGCCAGCATCGCCGCCCTCGCCGCCAGCACCGCCGTCGGTATTAATATTCAGGCGGCTCACCATGCTGTCGCCAGATTCAGTTTTGGCAACACTATGGTACAAAAAGGTGACATCGCCACCGCGGCCACCCTCACCGCCATCGCCGCCATTACCGCCCTCACCCGCAACCTCGGCGTCACATTTAGTATTCAGGTCAGCGCCGTCACCACCGGCACCGCCAAGGCCACCGTCACCACCAGCACTAAAAATCTCCATGCTGCCCAGGCTTTCCAGTGCAAGTTGTAAGCGGATTTCAACACCGTCGTTACCGGCTTGACCACTTTCTCCGGGCTGGCCGTCGACAAACTCATCACAGGCTGGCGCAGTCATTCCCGGCGCTCCGTTTTGACCTGCAGATCCGCGACCGTCGATGACCACATTTTTACCAATGTTAGCCAGGCGCGCATGTACCCGCCACGAGTTTACACCGGGAGCAAAGCTAATTCGGGCATCGTCACCAATATTCAGCTTATCTAAAATCAATTCCTGCTGATCAACACCAACAAGATAGGCTTGGCCAGCCGGAATTATTAAATCGGTTGCCATACTCGTCAGCGGAACCAGTGCTAACGCCATTGTGGCAAGGTATTTCATGGGTTTGTCCTAAAGTGGTAAAGGCCGCCATTATAATCCTTGGCAAGAATAAAAATGCGGGATTTTGTGTGAATAGTCATCAATTAATGCGACACACTTGACGTGCAGCGGAACACACAAAATCACTACTGCATATTGGCTACGGCGGAGATTCAATTCAATATCCCAGCGCCAGGCTCGACTTTTCGTCATAGCGATCCATCTCAATACCTAAAGTTTTTGTCATCCCTGCAGAGGTGAGGACAAGTATCTACGAGGGCGTTGTGAATACCCTGTTGAGTTAACACTTAAAACCAAGCTCCGTCGCTGAGATGGACTCCTGCCTTCGCAGGAGTGACAGTCTATCCCTTCCACTACTAAGTCCTCCCTGCGCAGGCAGGGATCCATGTGAGCGCAGCGAATGCTTATTACGCCAACGCCTAAGCCCACATTCCGTTGCAAAGATGGACCCCTGCCTTCGGCCTTCGCAGGAGTGACGACAATTTAATTCTCTATTAACGTTCTACTTTCGCAGAAGGACGACAGTTTAATTCCCTGATGACGCTGAGCCTTCACAGGGACGACGGTTTAGAATTTAAGTCATACCGCCCAGGCAGGTATCCACGAACACAGTGAATACTTTTGACACAAACGTGATAGCTTGAGACAGCTGCGGGTCAGTCTCTGTAACTCTTCTGGCGGGGCAAATGCATTGATTGTCAGCGGCCCAATATCCGGCCCTATCACCCGTCATCTTATTAGCGTTATATTGCGTAGCACTGGTTTGAATTTGACTAAAAAGAAGGAGTCTAGAATGAAGTTAGTCGCATGGTTTAGCGCATTAGTATTATTCGCATCGGCGGCGAATGCCGAGCTTGTCGAGAGTAAGTTAACGCTGCCGGGTGAGCTGGGTTCGGCAGTGTTGTACAGCGATTCATCGAAAACCGAAGCCGGTCCGGCGGTGGTTGTTGTGCATGAGTGGTGGGGATTAAATGATTATGCACGAGGTCGGGCGCAGCAGTTGGCCGAGGCAGGGTATACGGCTATTGCGGTAGATATGTATGGCAATGGCAAGAGCACCGAGCATCCCAAAGACGCCATGGCGTTTATGAATGCGGCGTTGGCCGAGCCCGCTAAAATGAATGCCCGCTTTGATGCGGCGTTGGCTATTTTGCGTAAGCAGCCCGCAGTGGATGCCAGCAAATTGTTTGCGATTGGCTACTGCTTTGGTGGCGCTGTGGTATTGAATCAGGCGCGGCGCGGCTTAGACTTGGCCGGCGTCGCCAGTTTTCATGGCAGCTTGGGCACCGAAACCAACGCTAAGCCAGACACGATTAAAGCGAAGGTTTTAGTGGCAACCGGCGGTGCCGATCCCATGGTACCGCCCGCGCAGGTCGGTGGTTTTGTTGAAGAAATGAGTGCCGCCGGGGTGGATTTGCAGTTATTGAGTTTCCCGGGTGTTGTGCATAGTTTCACTAACCCTGGCTCTACCGCGATTGGTGAAAAAACCAAAATGCCTTTGGCTTATGACGCCAATGCCGACCGCGTAAGCTGGGAAGCCTTAATGGCAATGCTAGCAGAGTAAACAGCTAACCCGGCACGCTCGACTCTCGGCGTGCCGGGTTATTTAAAAAGTGACTGCAGGCTAAGAAAGGCAAATACAATCAAGGCTAAGGCAATAAGCATGTTGCTAGCAATGCCAAATCGCTGCGCTTTAGCAATGATGCGGTTATTTAAATACAGCAAGGTGATGGCAAGAAAGGGCATGAAAAACGCCCCAGTCACCGCGTAAAGCATCACCAGCCACACGGGTTTCCCTAGCAGTAAAAGAAGCATGGGAGGCAGCGCGAGATAGCCTAAAAAACTCCGATACGCCCAGCTATTCCGGTCAGCTGCAGCCAGTTGTTTAGATTTGCTGCGGGCGGCCATTATATCGGCAAACAAATACGGCACCCCCTGCCATACGCCAAGCATAGAGCTAAATACCGCCGCCCAGACCCCGAGTAAAAACACCTCTCTGAATACCGGTGACAATGTGCGCCCTAATTCGTCGGCCATGGCAACTAGCACCTGGGTACCTTGTATTGTTGCCGGCGCGGCTTTGGCAGCCAATAACATAATGCCAATGCCGAATAGCGCGGTAATGGTATACGCCACGATTAAATCTACGCGTACCAACGGCAGGGCGGCGCTGCTATGCCAAGCTTTTTCTCGCATCCAGTAGCCGTAGCACAGCAAGGTTACACTGCCGCCAACCCCGCCGATGACAGCCAATACCATATTGTCATGAGATTGCCTGCCAGTATCTGTAAGCAGAGTTTGTTGTAAATTGATGCCCGATAAATCAAGGCTGGCAAGTGCCGCCATCACCGTAGCGAACATCAATAGAATCAGCACTTTCATTGCCGACTCAAACACCGAGTAGCGACCGAACAACACCAGTAATACCGCCAGCAAGGAGTGCAATACTGCCCAGCTATTGATCGACAGCTGCGGAAACAAGGCATTGGCGGCGAGACCGCAGGCCGCCATAAGGGCGGCGCCCACTAAGAAGCCCCACAGCAAAAGATAAATCAGAAAATAGCCATTCACCCAGCGCGGCAAGTGTTGCTGCCAGCCCTGCAAAATACTGCTGCCCGTGCTGAGTTGCCAGCGCGCCAAACCTTCGTTTAACGCCAGTTTGATGAGTGCACCAAATACCACCGCCCAAATAATTTGCCCGCCAAGGCTGGCGCCGGATACGGCGGCGGCCACCAAGTCTCCGGCGCCAAGGCCGGTGGCGGCAACAACAAAACCGGGGCCGATCAAGGTCAGGTTTTTTAATAATTTCATGCTTGGCCTTAGGCGATATTGCTGGGTGACGTTTAGCATGAGTATGCCGATGAATTGATACTTCGTCACGCTAGGGCTCGGCGTTTACTGCGTTGTGCACCGACATTCTTTACAATAGCGCTTATGAGCGATTCGAATATTCCACCAGATAAGCCCCTGCACCGCCTGAAAACTGGCGCGTTTTCCCGTCGCCTAGAATTGTCAAAACTCGGCTTGCGCTATGGCAGTCGCGCCCTGCGTCAGAATTTACGGGAGCGGATTAGCGGCGATGACGATGAGGCGCTGGCGAAGCGTCGCGAAAATATCGACTTTTTTGTCAACGAGCTTGGCCGCTTAAAAGGCAGTGTCGTTAAAATTGGCCAGATGATGGCAACCTATGGCGACTATATGATGCCGCCGGAAGTCGCCGAGGCGCTGCACAATCTTGAAGACAACACCCCGCCCATGGCGTGGACGGTCATTGAAAAAGCGCTGCACAAAGAATTAGGGGCAGAGGCCTTGTTGGCGTTGGATATTGACCGTCAGCCATTGGCGGCGGCCTCGCTCGGCCAAGTGCACCGCGCGCGCTTGCGTGCGACGGGAGAGCAGCTGTGCATCAAAGTGCAGTACCCTGGCGTGGAAGAAACTATCGACGCCGATTTTAATGCGGTGCTGCGTCTATTAAAGGTGTCGCGGTTATTATCCAGCACGCGCAATCTCGACGATTGGTTTGGCGATATTCGCCTATTGCTCCACAAAGAAGTGGATTATGAGCAAGAACGTCGGGACCTTGATTTTGTCGGTACATCTTTGGCAGCTGATGAGCGCTTTGTGGTACCGAAAAGCTACCCCGAATTTTCCACTCGCCGGGTGTTGACCATGAGTTACGAGGCGGCTGACTCGGTCAATTCAGCCGCCGTGGCAAATTTGCCGCAAGCGCGTCGCGATCGCTTAGGCAGTGCGGTGTTGGATGTATTTTTAACAGAGTTATTTACCTGGCGGCGAATGCAGACCGATCCCAATTTTGGCAATTTTCGGGTGCGTATTGATCCCAGCGGCGACCGCGATCAGTTGCTGCTCTTGGATTTTGGTGCCATGCGTATGTTACCGGATGAGTTCGCCAATGAATTTTGCGCGATGATGGTGGCAGCCTACCAGCGAGATAGCGCCGCATTTTTACAAAAATCGATTAGCCTGGGTTTTATGAAAGCCCATTTCCCGCAAGCAGTGTTGGATAATTTTGTCGATATTGGCATTGATATCGCCGAGCCGCTGCGCACACCAGATGCGCATGTTCCTGCTTGTGCGGTAAATGCGCATGGCCAGTATCACTGGCGCCAGAGCGGCCTGCCCAAGCGGATTGCCAAGCGGGCCGTGGCGGCGTCGATCAGCAAGTATTTTGCACTGCCGCCCAAAGACTTCTTATATGTGATGCGTAAACTGATGGGCATCTACGCCTTAATATCGCTGTTTGATGCGCAATTTACGGCAGATACGGCGCTGCTAAAATACCTGCCCGCTGCGTCGCCCCCGCCCGAGCGCTAGCAATAGCATTGCCTGCAAAACGCAGACGAAAAAAAGCCGCTAAAAGTAGCGGCCTAAAATATTGAGACTGAGTGAGCTTAATTCCTAATCTTCGAGTAGTTCTACGCTCGAAAAGTTCAATTGGATTACATCATTGATTGCGCAATACCTTCGACATCCAAGGTCAACTCGACAATTTGTGAGGCGGGGCCAAGGTCAAAATCAATGCCAAAGTCTTTCAAGGCAATTTCGGTAGTGCCGTGAAAGCCCTGACGGTAGCCGCCCCAAGGGTCTTTGCCGCCACCAATCTCGCTAACCGCAATCGTCACCGGCTTGCTGACACCGTGCAGGGTCAAAGTGCCTTTCAGCTCGGCTTTACCGTCACCCAGCGCCTTAAAACTTGTACTTTTAAAGGTCGCAGTGGGGAATTTGTCTACCGCAAGGAAATCTTTGCCGCGCAAATGCTTGTCGCGCTCGGCATGATTGCTGTCGACGCTGGCAGTTTTAATGGTGACATTAACCGACGAGGCCTCTGGCTTGGCAGGGTCGTAATTAAAACTACCCTCAAACTCATTAAAGCGACCATACAACCAGCTATAACCTAAGTGCTTGATTTTAAAGTTGATAAACGCATGGGCGCCAGCGGTGTCGATTTTGTATTCGGTGGCATGAAGCGCGCCACTAAAACTCAATAAAGCGGTAAATCCAATCGCGAGTAGACGTTTCATTGTTTGGCTTCCTTTTTGTTAATAATGTGGTTGCTTGCTGATATTGCGTCGCGACCCAGCATTTTTAGCAGAGTCGTGTCACGGTTAATAAAATGGTGTTTTACGGCGGCGAGCGCATGAACGCTCGCTAGTACGATTAGTATCCAAGCCAATATTTCATGGATCTCGCCGGCAATATCTTCCTGCTCAGGCAGGTCATAAATTGTGGCCGGCACGCTAAACCAGTTAAATACCTCAATCGCGCGACCATCGGCGGTCGATATAAAGTAGCCGGCAATCATCAGGGCAAACATCAAACCGTACAGCGCAATATGCGTGAGGTGAGCAGTTATTCGCTCCCAGACCTTAAGCGCAGGGTCATCGTCAGGGCGAATATTGAGATTGCGCCAAACCACACGAATGATGAGCAACAAAAATAGCAATATACCGATGCTTTTATGGATCGCTGGGCCGTCTTTGTACCAAGGGTCGTAATACGACAAACTGCGCATCCACAGCCCAAGGGCAAACATACCGATGACCGCGAGCGCCATACTCCAATGCAAAGTCATACTGAGCCAGCCGTAGCGACCTGCGGTATTCTTGGCTGGCATGGCGCCTCCTTTGCCTCAGTGAAATCAATGAAGCTAGTATATAAAGAAACCGCTGATATAAAAGTGCAAAATTTTGGGTAAATAGATCAGGAATTTAGATGTATTTGATAATACCTTTCTGTCTGAATGCGTTCGCTGCACTCATTTGGACTCCTGCCTACGCAGGGGCGGTGCTCGGCCTACGCAGGAGTGACGGTTGATTTAGTCTGACGCAGTTACCGTCATCATTGCTCAGGCAAGGACGGCTGCTCCCTAAACGTTATCCCTGCGCAGGCAGGGATCCATGTGAGCGTAGCGAATGCCGTATCGCGCTAAGGTTTAAGCCCGAACCCCGTTGCTGGGATGGACTCCTGCCTGCGCAGGAGTGACGGTTGATTTAGTCTGACGCAGTTACCGTCATCATTTCTCAGGTAAGGACGGCAGCTCCCAAAACGTCATCCCTGCGCAGGCAGGGATCCATGTGAGCGTAGTGAATGCCGTATCGCGCTAAGGTTTAAGCCCGAACCCCGTTGCTGGGATGGACTCCTGCCTACGCAGGAGTGACGGTTGATTTAGTCTGACGCAGTTACCGTCATCATTGCTCAGGCAAGGACGGCAGCTCCCTAAACGTCATCCCTGCGCAGGAGTGACGGTTTGCGGCAGCTAGATAACTACACCGTCATATGCCTCCGTACGTCTTCTTCTACCATTTCGTCACCACGGCCAGACAATATTACTTCGCCGCGATCCATTACCGCGTAGTAATCTGCTAGCTCCCGGGCAAAATCAAAATACTGTTCTACAAGGACAATCGCCATCTCGCCCTGCTGACGCAGGATGGTAATGACATTATGAATGTCTTTAATAATAGAGGGCTGAATCCCCTCTGTCGGCTCGTCTAATACTAATAAACGCGGCTTAGTAATTAAGGCACGAGCGATCGCCAACTGCTGTTGTTGGCCGCCAGATAAATCGCCACCTCGACGTTTGAGCATGCTTTTTAGCACTGGGAACAAATCAAAAATTTCGGGACTGATTTTACGCTGGCTGCGCTTTAACGGCGCGTAGCCGGTATAAAGGTTTTCTTGCACGGTGAGCTGAGAGAAAATTTCTCGGCCCTGAGGCACATAGGCGATGCCCGCGCGGGCGCGATCTGCAGGGGCCATCGCGCTAATGTCTTTGCCATTAAGCACAATACTGCCACCCCGCACCGGATGGCGACCGGTGATGGCTCTTGCCAGGCTGGACTTACCAACACCGTTACGGCCGAGTATGCAGGTCACCTTGCCCTTCTCTGCGCTAATATTTACTTTGCGCAGCGCCTGGCTAGCACCGTAATAGAGGTCAATATCATTGACTAACAACATAGTTTTAACGTCCTAAATAGACTTCAATCACCCGTGGATTAGCCGACACGACTTCTAGGCGGCCCTCAGCCAAAACACTGCCTTCATGTAGGACGGTAACTTTACTGTCTAGCGCCTTAATGAAATCCATATCGTGCTCGACCACCACCACGGTGTGTTCGCGGTTAATTTCTTTTAATAAGGCTGCGGTTTCCATGGTTTCTTGATCGGTCATGCCCGCCGCGGGCTCGTCGACCAGCAAAAGCTCCGGCCCCTGCACGATCAACATGCCAATTTCTAGCCACTGTTTTTGCCCGTGGGAGAGACTGCCCGCCAGCTCGCTGGTTTTGGCTTTTAGGCCGACCAGTTTAATTACTTCATTGATACGGTCGCCCTGTTCGCTGCTCAGCTTATGCCAGAGTGCGCGGATAACGCTGCGATTACCCGCCAGCGCCAGTTCCACATTTTCCCAAACCGTGAGGGTTTCAATAACTGTGGGCTTTTGAAATTTACGGCCAATACCCAAGTTAGCAATATCAGCCTCGTCGTATTGCGTCAGATCAATATTGTCGCGAAAACGCACCTCGCCAGAGTCGGGACGAGTTTTGCCAGTGATAATATCCATCATGGTACTTTTGCCCGCGCCATTGGGGCCGATAATGGCCCGCAACTCGCCGGGGGCAATGTCTAAAGACAAATTATTAATCGCTTTAAAACCGTCAAAACTTTTGGTCACGCCATTGAGATACAACATGCTTTGCAATTCTGAGCTGTGAAAGCCCGGACTTTTAACAACTGCACTCATGACTGTGCTCCTTGTGACGTTGGCGCATTGCGCTCTGCGCGGCGATCTTGTAATTGTTTAACCACGCCCACGATGCCCTTAGGTAAATATAAAGTGCTGATCACAAACAGCGCGCCCAACATAAACAGCCACACCTCGGGGAAGGCACCGGTAAAATAGGTTTTAGCGTAGTTCACCGCCACCGCACCGATCACCGCGCCAAACAAAGTGCCTCGCCCGCCAATCGCTACCCAAATAACAATTTCAATAGAGTTGATGGGGCCAAACTCGCCGGGGTTAATAATACCGACCTGAGGTACGTACAAAGCACCCGCAATGCCAGCCAATATCGCCGACACCACAAACACAAAGAGCTTAAAATGCTCAACCCGATAACCCATAAAGCGAGTGCGACTTTCGGCATCGCGTATTGCCACCAACACGCGACCGTATTTACTGCTCACAATCGCGCGGCACAAAATATAGGCGAGCATCACGCTCAACGCTGACAAGGCGAATAACACGCAGCGCGTAACATCGGACTGCAAATTAAAACCAAGAATGTCTTTAAAATCTGTCAGCCCGTTATTACCACCAAAACCCATATCATTGCGAAAGAAGGCCAGCAGTAAGGCGTAGGTCATGGCCTGGGTGATAATCGACAAATACACCCCGGTTACCCGCGAGCGAAATGCCAACCAGCCAAACACAAAAGCCAATGCAGCAGGCACCAAGGCGACCATAAACATGGAAAAGAAGAAACTATCAAAGCCATACCAATACCACGGCAGCTCGGTCCAATTCAAAAACACCATAAAGTCTGGCAAGTCGGCGTTACCATACACCCCGCGCTCACCAATCTGCCGCATTAAGTGCATGCCCATGACGTAGCCGCCCAGCGCAAAAAAAGCGCCGTGGCCCAAACTCAAAATTCCGCAATAGCCCCAGATTAAATCCAGCGCCAGTGCGAGCAAGGCATAGCAAAGATACTTACCCAGCAAGACCACAATATAGGTGGGAATATGTAAAAAGCTGCCCTCGGGCATTAGCAAATTACACAGCGGCACCAGCACCATGGCGGCAAACAACACCATTAACAAATAGCTACCCGCTTTGTCGGCCAGCAGTAAACGGCCAATGGCACTGCGTTCAAATATTTTTGTATTCAGCATGGTCAATTAATCCTCTACCGAGCGGCCTTTAAGAGCGAACAAACCACGCGGCCGCCACTGAATAAACAGAATGATGAACACCAGCACAAATATCTTGGCCAGTACCGCACCCGCGAAAGGCTCCAAGAATTTATTGGCTACCCCGAGGCTCATCGCCGCGAAGAAAGTGCCAAATAAATTACCTACCCCGCCAAACACCACCACCATAAAGGAATCGATAATATAAGACTGACCGAGGTTGGGGCCGACATTGGTGAGCTGGCTCAAGGCCACTCCGGCAATACCTGCAATACCCGAACCTAAACCAAAGGTTAAGGCGTCCACCCAACCGGTACGTATGCCCATGGAATTGGCCATAGCGCGGTTTTGCGTAACGGCGCGCATCTGCAAGCCCACAAAGGTTTTCTTTAACAAAAACACCAGCAGCAATAACACGATTAAACTGAAGGCAATAATGTATAGACGGTTATAGGTCAGTGACAGCGCGCCGTTAATTTCTAGCGAGCCACTGAGCCAGCTTGGCGCGGTGACCGATTTGTTTAGTGGTGAGAAAATACTGCGCACCGCTTGCTGCAAAATCAGGCTCACACCAAAGGTTGCCAGCAAGGTCTCTAGCGGACGTCCGTATAAATGACGAATAATGCCCCGCTCTATCACAATGCCCACAAGACCGGACACCATAAACGCCGCGGGAATGGCGACAATAATTGAGTAATCAATATAGTTTGGCATGAGTAATTGGATGACGTAGGTGGTGTACGCCCCCAGCATCATCATTTCGCCGTGGGCCATATTAATCACGCCCATAACGCCGAAGGTAATCGCCAAACCCACGGCGGTAAGTAACAGCACGGAACCCAGGCTCAAGCCAAAAAACGTATTCTCAATTAATTTGTAAATTTTTGCTTCGCTGCGCATTTGCTTTAGTACTGCAGCGGCAGATTCCCTAACTAAGTCATCTGGTTCTAAATAGTTGCCATCGCTGTCGGTAAGTTGCATGGCAGCGAGAAGTGACATGGCGTCGCTATCGAGGCTGCCGCGAAAAGATTCGATGGCCTCCAAACGCAATACCTGTTCATCAGAATTTAAATTCACCATCGCCGCCGCGAGCTTGAGCGCTTCAATCACTTTGGCATCAGACTCCATCACCAATGCCCGCTCAATGGCCGGCAAAAACTCCGCCGCGGGACTGCGCACCAAATTCTTAGCCGCCTGCAATCGCTCAGCGGTGTTTTCACTGCGCAGCGAAATTTCTGCCAGTACACCGCGCAACACCGTGCGCAGCTCATTATTGATGCTAATTTTACGCACTGCGCGACTGCCCACTACGCCGAGATCTTCATTGCCAATCACGGCGACCGCGCTGTAGCCATCGGCGTGACTATGAGCGTAAACCAACTGTTTCGCTTTTTTGGTGTAGTACAAATCACCTGACTGCAGCGCCTCAAGTACCGCAACGCGCTGCGGCAAATTAGAGTTGGCAATCAAATTAATCAGATTAATTTTATCGACTGTGCTTTTTGCGGTAATGAGTTCATTGAGCAAAAGCGCCGCATCTTCACGTTGAATTTTAATTTGGCCTACCGTCGCAATCGGCGCAGCAGTGCTTTGCATAGGCAATATAATGACTAGGCAAAATAAGATAAATCGGAATACGGCATGCGTATCGATATGCGTCAACTTCATTGAAACATCCATTAGCAATAAATACCCCGCTAGGGACTGGCGGGGTATTCTTTTTGAAAAAGAAGTCCGGGGGAACTTCCTTTATTTAGCGAGCGAACTCGCAAAGAAGGCTTAGTAGTTTTGGCCCGAGCACTTCTTGGTTTCGGTATTGTAGTTACCGCACATGATTTTTGGATTCTGCCAATCCGCTTCAAGCTTGGCGCTCTCGGGCAGGAAGTCTGTCCAAGCGTCACCGGGCACAGCGGCTTCGGTTTGCCATACGATATCGAATTGACCGTTTTCTTGAATCTCACCAATTAACACAGGCTTGGTCAGGTGATGGTTAGGTAGCATCGTAGCCACGCCGCCAGTCAAATTCGGCACGCTAATCCCGATTAAGGCATCGTGTACTTTATCGACTTTAGTTGTTTTGGCTTTTTCGACTGCTTTTACCCACATATTAAAGCCGATATAAGTCGCTTCCATAGGATCGTTTGTTACGCGCTTGGCATCGCCGATGTAGGCAAGCCATTTGTCAATAAAGGCATCGTTAACCTCTGCGTCTGCGCTCATGAAATAGTTCCACGCGGCAAGATGACCAACCAGTGGCCCAGTATCGAAGCCAGACAGTTCTTCTTCACCTACCGAGAATGCCACCACCGGAATATCTTCGGCAGACAGACCTTGGTTAGCCAGTTCTTTGTAGAATGGCACGTTAGCGTCGCCATTGATGGTTGAAACCACAGCGGTCTTTTTACCCTGCGAACCGAATTTCTTAATATCAGAAACAATGGTCTGCCAGTCAGAATGACCGAAGGGCGTGTAGTTAATCATGATGTCTTTTTCAGCCACGCCTTTGCTTTTCAGGTAGGCCTCAAGAATTTTGTTGGTTGTGCGTGGATAAACGTAATCGGTTCCCGCTAATACCCAGCGCTTTACCGAACCGCCGCCTTCACTCATCAAATAATCAACGGCAGGTATGGCTTGCTGGTTGGGCGCCGCGCCAGTGTAGAAAACATTCTTAGAAGACTCTTCGCCTTCGTACTGAACGGGGTAGAACAACAAACCATTTAATTCTTCGATAACCGGCAATACCGATTTGCGCGATACCGATGTCCAGCAGCCGAAAATGACATCAACTTTATCTTTTTCTAAAAGCTCTTTGGTTTTTTCAGCAAACAGCGGCCAGTTAGACGCGGGATCAACCACCACCGCCTCCAATTTTTTACCGAGCAATCCGCCTTTTTTGTTTTGCTCTTCAATCAACATCAGCACGGTGTCTTTCAGTGTGGTTTCACTGATCGCCATGGTGCCGGATAAAGAATGCAAAACGCCGACTTTAATGGTGTCTGCCGCGTGGGCAATCGAGGCACTTAGCGACAAGGTCGCGGCCGCTAACACAATGCTACTGTGCTTGGCGAAAGCCTTGATGGATGATTTTGTTTTCATACTTCGCTCCAACTCTATTTTTATACCGCTAATTAGCGCAATCGCATTGCGATTGCTCAACGGACCCTGGTAAATCTACCAAGAGCTGTTAGCAGAATTGGTGCCAATCAAGGGAAAGTCTTAGTTCGTGGGGCTTAGCGAGAAAAGCAGTGCGATGATTTAGTACAGCGCTACGCTACCAGCCTTATCCGCGTGCAGTGCGCTGCACAATAATTGTGCGCGCGCACCAAAGAAATACAATCTAAAATTCAATGACTGAGCAGCAAGGAAAAGCCAAAACCAATGGCAAACATTGCGGCCAAAGATTGCAGGCCGTGCTGCATGTAATGGTGACGCTTACCCAAGTACGCAAAGCCACCGCGCAAGGCCAAGCCAACCGCAGCCATTGCAACAATCAGCCCTAAATTAAAAAGTAAAACGTGAGCCATGCCAAGCGACGGGCTAGCCAAACCAGCCGCAGGAATCACCGCCAATAAGGGTGCAGAGCCCGCACTACCGTGGATCAGCCCTACCCCAACAGCAGATCGACGAACGCCCTGTTTTGAATCATGATGCTGATGTTGACGCCATAAATGGTAAAAACTTAAGAGACCAATCACAATCAACATCCAAGCAACCAACGCCTCGGCAATAGCACTGAAATCGTAGGGAATTGCCGAGCCTGCCAGCAGTACTGCACTCGCCACCCCAAGGACTGCCAGGCCATGCCCCAGCCCCCAGTGCAATGCAAAGCGCAAGCTGTAACGGCCCTTATCACGCCCGCTCATACCACCCACTGCGGCGAGATGGTCTGGGTCAAAAGCATGCACCACCCCCGCCGCAAAGCCGATGAACAAAACACTAAACAAAGGCGACATACTTATTCCCCTTTAATTCAAGCGCCGAGCATGCCCTGCTCGACAATAAAATCGACAATGGCCGCAACGCCGCTACCGTCTTTTAAATTACTAAAAATAAAGGGTTTATCACCGCGCATGCGCTTGGCATCGCGGTCCATTACGCCAAGATCTGCACCCACCAAGGGGGCCAAATCGGTTTTATTAATAATCAGTAAATCCGAGCGAGTAATGCCCGGCCCGCCTTTGCGGGGAATTTTGTCGCCCGCCGAAACGTCGATCACATAGATGGTTAAATCCGACAACTCTGGGCTAAATGTTGCTGCCAGATTGTCGCCACCGCTCTCGATCATGATTAAGTCTAAATCAGGAAAGCGACCACTCAGTTCGGCGACTGCCGATAAATTCATCGAGGCGTCTTCGCGGATCGCCGTGTGGGGGCAGCCGCCGGTTTCCACACCGAGAATTCGCTCTTGATCCAGCACCTCGTGACGCAGCAAAAACTCCGCGTCTTCACGGGTGTAGATATCGTTAGTGATTACCGCGATGTCGAAGCGCTCGCGCAACTCCGCACACAGGGTTTTAACCAAGGCCGTTTTACCAGAACCTACTGGGCCGCCAATACCAAGCCGCAGGGCAGGCTTTTTCATAATCGATACTCCGTTATATAGCTAAGTAAATAATTCGCTGATTCGAACTAGGATCGAAACAAACGTGAATACTGGGTTTCGTGCTGAGCCGAGGCCATTGCCAAACCCGGCAAACCAACACCGAGATCATCGTTGTGGCGAGATTTTGCCGCCGCTACGCTAGCTTCCAACACGGGCATTAAAGACAGCAGTAAACGCTGGCCATCGGTCTGCCCTAGCGGCACCAATTTAATCGCTGCCGCCACCTGATTTTCTAACCAACTCCAGGCAAATCCGCTGAGCGCGTCATCGCTATTAACTTGCCAATGCTGAGCGGCCAAAGCGAATACCGTGGCAAAACTCACCGCCACGCCTTTCGGCCACGCTAAGGCATTAGGCACTTCCAGTGAGACCAATAAGCGCAGCAGGGCTTCGCCCATTTGCACATCTTCTAACAATAATTCTTTAGACTCGCGCGCCGCCTGTAAATACTCGTTCCAGTGGGCGACGTCATCCTGAGCGCCAGCCTGCCATGCCGTATGCAAACGCTGTAAGACAGGTAAATCTAAACCACCCAAGCTGTGACTTAACACCTCACCAATCCAATCTTCAGCGCCCGCCAAGCTCTTAACCCAGCCTCGCTCTACCGCATATTCCAAACCTTGCGAGTAGGCATAGGCCCCCACCGGCAAGGCGGGACTAACGAGATGCATTAAATGGAGTAATGGACTAGTCATGATGATGGTGATGACTGTGAATACTACCCGCGCCATTATTGTGATAAGCGCCGTTTTCCGGGTGGAAGGACTTTTCGCTAACGTGCACATCTAAACCTAAACCGCGCAACATATCGTCCAGCACATGGTCGTGCTGATAGCGCAACTCCCCCGCATCAATCTGCAAAGGCACATGACGATTACCTAGGTGGTAGGCGGCCCGCGCAAACAATAGCGCGTCATTTGTGCGAACCAGCGACAGCGTTTCTTTAGCCGCCACCACAGATATTTGTTCGCCACTTTTGGCAATTAAAGTATCACCGTCAGCCAAGACCTGCCCCCGCTCGATAAACCAGGACAGATCTTCACCACAGCGGGTTTTGCCGCGAAAACGACTGCGCTGCCGATCTTGGTAGTTCAGTACAATACTCATCTCTGGCGCTAAACCCTGCGCATCACTTACCACGTCAAAACATTCAAGCATCATTTTTTCCAAACTCAGTTTTGTATTCCAGACAAATCAAAACAAACAGTAACGCTGAGCAAGCGGCAGGTCGGTGGCAGGCTCACAAATCAACAGCTGGCCATCCGCCCGCACCTCGTAGGTGTCGGGGTCAACTTCCATCACTGGCTGATAATTATTCAAGACCATATCGGCCTTAGTGACATTGCGGCAGTTTTTCACCGCGACCAAGGGCCGGTCTAAACCCAAGGTCGTCGCAATGTCAGCATCAATGGCCGCCTGACTCACAAAGCTCACCGAAGTCTGTACACAGGCTTTTCCAAAAGCGCCAAACATCATCCGGTAGTGCACCGGCTGCGGCGTGGGAATCGACGCGTTGGGGTCGCCCATGGGCGCGGCGGCAATGGCGCCGCCCTTAATAATCAGGGCGGGTTTAATGCCGAAGAACGCCGGTTTCCACAGCACTAAATCGGCGAGTTTACCTACCTCGACAGAACCCACTTCATGGCTAATGCCGTGGGCAATGGCTGGGTTAATCGTGTACTTGGCAATGTAACGACGGACGCGAAAATTATCATTGTCCGCGCCGTCTTCAGCCAGCGGGCCGCGTTGTACTTTCATTTTGTGGGCAGTCTGCCAGGTACGGCACACCACTTCGCCGACCCGGCCCATGGCTTGGGAGTCTGAGGCAATCATCGAGAAGGCGCCAAGGTCGTGCAGAATATCTTCAGCGGCGATGGTTTCCTTGCGAATACGCGAATCCGCAAAGGCCACGTCTTCGGGAATATTCGGGTCGAGGTGGTGACAGACCATGAGCATATCCAAATGCTCATCGACAGTGTTAATGGTATAGGGCCGGGTTGGATTAGTGGATGATGGCAACACATTAGCCGCGCCACAGGCTTTGATGATATCTGGCGCGTGGCCACCCCCGGCACCCTCGGTGTGATAGGTATGAATGGTGCGACCTTTAAAGGCGGCGAGGGTATCTTCAACAAAGCCCGACTCATTCAAGGTATCGGTGTGAATTGCCACCTGCACATCGTATTTGTCGGCCACGCTCAGGCAGCAGTCGATAGACGCTGGGGTGGTGCCCCAATCTTCGTGCAGCTTTAAGCCCATGGCACCGGCTTTAATTTGCTCTTCCAGTGAATCCGGCAAACTCGCGTTACCTTTACCGAGAAAGCCCAAATTCATGGGAAAGCTTTCCGCGGCCTGCAGCATTTTTCCCATATGCCATGCACCCGGCGTGCAGGTGGTGGCATTGGTCCCGGTCGCGGGGCCGGTGCCGCCACCGATCATGGTGGTCACGCCGCTCATTAATGCTTCTTCAATTTGCTGGGGGCAAATAAAGTGGATATGGGAGTCGATGGCCCCCGCCGTTAAGATCTGACCTTCACCGGCAATCACCTCGGTGCAGGGACCAACAATAATATCGACATTAGGCTGTATATCCGGATTACCGGCTTTGCCTATGGCGCAAATTCGGCCGGCCTTTATCGCCACATCGGCTTTAACCACACCCCAGTGATCTAAAATCAAGGCATTGGTTATCACCGTGTCTGGGGTGTGGGCGGCGCCCAGCTGACTCTGCCCCATGCCGTCACGAATGACCTTGCCGCCGCCAAACTTCACTTCTTCGCCGTAGGTGGTGAAATCTTTTTCTGGCGAAATCCACAACTCAGTGTCAGCTAAGCGCAGGCGGTCGCCCACGGTGGGGCCGTACATATCCGCGTAGGCGCGGCGATCTATCGTAGCCATCTACTTATGCTCCTTGCTTATCGAGGGCGCCCATCACATCGCCACGAAAACCATATACTTCACGCTTACCTGCCAGCGCCACCAACTCTACTTGGCGGCTTTGACCCGGCTCAAAACGCACCGCGGTGCCCGCCGCAATATTTAAACGAAAACCACGGCTTGCGGGGCGATCAAAAATCAGCGCCGGATTGGTTTCAAAAAAATGATAATGGGAGCCGACTTGTATCGGCCGGTCGCCACTATTCGCGACATCAATCACACAGGTATCGCGGTCGGCATTGAGGGTAATCTCACCCTTGGCTGCGATTAATTCTCCGGGAATCATAAGTACTCCGTCAGGCCTATTTAAACAATGGGGTTATGGACGGTGACCAGTTTGGTGCCGTCGGGGAACGTCGCCTCCACCTGCACCTCGTGAATCATTTCGGCAATGCCGTCCATCACGTCATTTTTGGTCAATACTTCGCGACCCGCGCTCATCATCTCGGCTACCGTGCGGCCCTCGCGCGCCCCCTCCATTACCGCCGCCGAAATCAGCGCAATCGACTCGGGGTAATTTAATTTAAGGCCCTTGGCCATGCGGCGCTCCGCCAATAAGGCGGCGGTAAACAGTAATAATTTATCTTTATCTCTGGGACTCAATTCCATGGCGGTGTCATCCTGTTTTCAATTAATTCTCATTTCGATGCAAACTTAGGTGTTCCAAATCCGCGGCGGGCAGGCCTCGCGGCCATTAAACTGAGGCCGAAGCTGCGCCCACAACCACGCAAAACCTTTGCGGCACTGCTCCGGCGAATCACCTAAATAGCGCGCTAAAAAAATATCCCGCTTTTGCGATAAACCCCACTCTGCCGCCAACCAAACATTTTGCTCAGCAAGCACAGTGAGGCCGTCGCGCAATTTATCCATCATGGCTTGATCGCAACTCATCGTCGCAAACAAGCTGCCGCTCACTGAGGCCCCGCCCATGCCCCAAGGGGCATCCAGCATGGCGCTGCCACCCAGCCATTCAGTGCGTTCAACCAATAGTGGTTTGCCGTCACGGCGTATGTCGATTTTTTGCAGGCACCGACCCCGTGCAAACCCTTCACCACTGGCGCGGCGGCCCAGCACCACAATATCCCATGCACATAAACGGGCATCGCCCTGCAGGGCAAAGTGGTTACTCAATTCTGCTTCAGCGCCCTCAAATACAATGGTTTCTTGGGGCAGCCATTCCAAACAGGCGCCGTCGGCGACATCCGCGCTTATGCCCTGAGATTGGGCAGTTTTGGCCAAGTCGCTGCGGTAGACCTTGCCCGCCGAGGGCGTGGTTAGCAGCGCTTGCGCACCAGCGTCCAAACTCACCGCCACCCGCAGTGTATCCCCAGCCACGATCCCGCCCGGCGGGTGCAGAAGGTAGACGTGGCAGCAATCGCCTTCAGGGTAAAATGGCCGCTGCACCCGCAATGGCCCCTTATGTAAAATTCGCACCAAATCAGTGCGATTTATGCTTGCGCGCAAACCCAACTCAATCGCCGCTGGCCAAGACTTGGTCGGCGGTGTCGCTGGGCAGGTGTCGGCAAGCCCAGCGCTTACGGTAGCTATAGCCGTCAACGGCAATTCCTTCTTTATGAAAGTCAATTTCTGCAATCGCTGAGCGGCTTAAGGCTCAACTCATCGCCTAAGCTGTCAGCAATATTTGTACCATCACTGTGCATTTTTAGTAGTGCTGCGCTAAATCGGTTCTGATTGCTGCCAAAAACGCACCATTATTAAGCCGGCAAGAGGGAGATACTTGACGGGAGACGGTAAACGCTAAGATAAAATCTAAACCCGACGCCTTTGCGTCTCCCGTCTCCCGTCCAGCATTTAGCTAGCGCGAGGCGCCACACACCTCCCATAAAACTCCAATAAACGATACACTTAAGCGATCAATGAGGTGACAACAAATGGCTAAACCCGATTTTATTGCGCAGCTGGCGCAACAGGCCAGCAAGCTGATGAACAATGGCCCTGAAATTCAGCAGGACATTGAAGAAAAGGTGCAGGTTTTACTCCAGGGCGGTTTTAGCCGCCTAAATGTGGTGTCGCGGGCTGAATTCGATGCCCAGGTCGCCGTGTTAAATCGTACCCGCAGCAAGCTGGAAACACTGGAAAAACAGCTCGCGGACTTAACTGAGCAATTAGCAAACCAAACCGGCAGTAATACCTAAACACCGCATTTCAAATAAGCGCCGCCTTCAAGGATGAAGACATGCCCCTCGCTACCGTATACAGCCGTGCCAAGCTCGGCGTGCACGCGCCACTGGTCACCGTAGAAGTCCACTTATCTGGCGGTTTGCCCGCCTTTAATATTGTCGGTTTGCCCGAGGCCAGCGTACGTGAAAGCCGCGACCGAGTGCGCTCTGCCCTCGTTAACTCGCGCTTTGAATTTCCGGTTAGCCGCATCACCGTCAACCTTGCCCCCGCCGACTTACCCAAAGAAGGTGGCCGCTTCGACTTGCCCATTGCCATTGGCATCTTAGTTGCCTCAGGCCAATTACCCACTGCGCCGCTGGCAAACTGCGAACTGATTGGCGAACTTGGGCTAAGCGGCGAATTGCGCGCGGTAGATGCTGCACTGCCCGCTGCGGTGCAAGCCGGCGAGGCGGGGCACAGCCTGATACTGCCCGCCGCCAACGCGGGCCTTGCCAGTATTCTCGACACCAGCGACATCCGTGAAGCCCACTCTTTACTCGCGGTAGTTGCCCACCTACACGGCCAGCAAGCCCTGCCCTATGCCAGCGCCGACGAATCAGCGGAACTGGCCGAGCACTATCCCGACCTCAGCGAAGTGCGGGGCCAAGTGGGCGCCAAACGAGCACTTGAAATCGCCGCGGCGGGAGGTCACTCGCTCTTACTCAGTGGTCCACCCGGCACGGGGAAAACCCTGCTAGCCAATCGCTTACCGGGTATTTTGCCGCCATTAAACGAAAGTGAGCGCTTAGAAATTGCGACCGTGCAGTCGGTCGCCGGACTGCCACTGCGCCTAAATCGCCCCTTTCGCGCTCCGCACCACACCGCGTCTGGGGTGGCGCTGGTTGGCGGTGGCAGCTACCCTCGGCCCGGCGAAATTTCCTTGGCCCATCACGGCGTATTATTCTTAGATGAGCTGCCCGAATACCCCCGCAAAGTACTCGAAGTACTGCGCGAACCCATCGAATCTGGGGAGGTAACCATCTCCAGAGCAACCCAGCAATTAACCTTCCCAGCTCGATTTCAATTAATAGCGGCGATGAACCCATGCCCTTGCGGTTTTGATGGCGACAGCGGTAAAGACTGCCGCTGCACCCCCGACCAAATCCAGCGCTATCGGGGCAAATTATCGGGGCCGCTACTCGACCGCATCGATCTGCGTATTACCGTACCGCGACTGCCTCCAGGGGTTTTACAAGAAGATGGCCTAGCAGAAAGCAGCGCCATCGTGCGCGAGCGAGTCTGCGCCGCCCGCGACCGCCAATTGCAGCGCAGCGGCAATATCAACGCCCAACTCAGCGCCGCACAGGTACGACAGTTTTGCGCACTAGACACACCCAGCAAGCAATTCATGCTCAAAGCCGAGCAAAAACTAGGACTTAGCGCCCGCGCCCATCATCGCCTGCAAAAAATCGCGCGGAGCATTGCCGATTTAGCTGGCGCGGAGGCCATTAGCCTCGCGCACCTGCAGGAGGCGATGATTTACCGAGGCGAACTTTAACGGTATTAATTAGCCGCATTCGCCCTGAGAGTTCTTGTTGACCATACGCACTGTTACAATGCCCGGCCCTTCTAGCACAATCTCGGGATAGATCATCAGCGTGAGTAAACTCAACGACAGACAACGCGAAGCGGTTCGTTATATCGACGGCCCGATACTGGTGCTGGCAGGTGCGGGCAGCGGTAAAACCAGCGTTATTACTCAGAAAATGGCCTACCTGATTGAGAAATGCGGCATGCCTGCCCGTCATATCGCAGCAGTGACATTTACCAATAAAGCCGCCCGCGAAATGAAAGAGCGCGTCTCCCAGCTGGTGAAGGGCAAAGAGGCCCGTGGCCTCACCGTCTCGACTTTCCACAATTTAGGTATGAATATACTGCGCGCCGAGTACAAAGCCCTGCAGTACAAATCTGGTTTCTCCATTTTCGATGGCCAAGACGCGCAAACCCTGATCCGCGACTTACTAATGCAGGATCACGGCGCAGAAAGTGACAACGCCGACCGCATTCAGCAGCGCATCTCCCAGTGGAAAAACGAATTTATTACCCCCGAGCAGGCCATTGCCAGCGCCGAGGGGCCAGCGGACATTCTTTGCTCCCAAGCCTATTTGCGCTACCAAAGCGCTTTAAAAGCTTATAACGCGCTGGATTTTGACGATTTGATCATGCTGCCCGCGCTCTTGTTTGAGCAGCACCCCACCATTTTAGAAAAGTGGCAGCAGAAAATACGCTATATGCTGGTGGACGAATATCAAGACACCAATGGCTCGCAATACCATTTGGTAAAGCAGTTGGTCGGCGGCCGTGGCGGCCTAACCGTGGTGGGTGATGACGATCAGTCGATCTACGCATGGCGCGGCGCCAAGCCCGAAAACCTCGCCTTGCTTGGCAAAGACTACCCCCACCTAAAACTGGTCAAGCTCGAGCAGAACTACCGCTCCACCGCGCGTATCCTCAAAGCGGCCAATACGGTTATTGCCAACAACCCCCACGAGATGAATAAGGCACTGTGGTCCGAACTAGGCTATGGCGATCCAATTCGAGTTATTCGCTGCCGGAATGACGACGCCGAGTGTGAGCGGGTGGTCACCGAAATTCTCGACCACAAACTCCGCAGCCAAGGCCGCTTTGGCAATTATGCGGTGCTGTATCGCGGCAATCACCAGTCGCGTTTATTGGAGCTTAAACTTCAGGTTCACCAGATTCCCTACAAGCTCAGCGGTGGCACCTCGTTTTTTAGCCGCAATGAGATTAAAGACATCATGGCCTATCTGCGCCTGATCATTAATCCCGGCGACGACAACGCTTTTTTGCGCATCGTAAACGTGCCCCGCCGCAAGATTGGCACCTCGACCTTGGAAAACCTCGGCCGTTACGCCACCGAGCGCGAAATTAGCATGTACGATGCCTGCGACGAGTTTGGCCTCGCCCAGCGCCTGCCCGAGGCCGCCTTATTACGTCTGCGGGAATTCACCAGCTGGCTGGGAAATTTACGCCGCAAATGCTACGAAGAAGATCCTATCGATAGTATTCGCCAGCTGTGTAGCGATATAGATTACTTAGACTGGCTTATCCAAAACAGCTCTTCGGTAGCGATTGCCGAGCGCCGCATGGCCAATGTACACATTCTGATCAGCTCCTTGGAAAAATCCCTTAAAGATGACGAAAGCGACAATGCTATTGAAGGCGCAATAACACGTCTGGTCTTGCGGGATTTAATGGAGCGCCAAGAAGACGAAAAAGAGAGCGACGATCAAGTTCAGCTCATGACCTTGCATGCGGCAAAAGGCTTGGAATTTCCCCATGTGTTTATGATTGGCTTGGAAGAGGGCATTCTGCCCCACCAAAATAGCATCGACGACGGCATGGTCGAAGAAGAGCGTCGACTCTGCTATGTAGGCATCACCCGCGCCCAGCGCACCCTAACCATGAGCTACTGCGCCAAGCGCAAAAGCTTTGGTGAATTCACCAGTTGTGAACCCAGCCGCTTCCTTGCCGAACTTCCCCAAGAAGATTTGGAGTGGGAGGGCCGCGGCGACGCCGACCCCATACAAAACCAAAAGCGTGGCGGTGAGACCCTAGCCAGTTTAAGAGATATGCTGGGCTAATAGCCGGTAAAATGCCGGTCAGGCGACGGCCTCTCGCCCCTGCGGGGCATGCAATTTTTTATAGAGTGTCTTCACTGTTTTAGCGATGACCTCATAACCCACCTCAAGGCTATCCGCACTGGCCTTAACTCCGAGACCCCGCGCCGCCAGTTCCAACACCGAAATTTCGTCTTTTGCTAAGCTGATCTCATCGCGATAATGTAAGCCAAACTCAGAAATCAAGCGCCGCGCGAGCTTAGCAGAGAGCCGAGAGCGACCTAACACGGCGTCTTGCAGTTGCTGTACAAATACCGCATCGTCCTCATCCATGGAGACATAGGCATCTGCTCCGGCGCGCAAGGCCGACAATAATTCGTCAGAATCGTCATAGAGCGTTGCCACAATACAACGTCGCGGTGCTGGTAAGTTCTTAGCTTGGGTAATTATAGACCGCACTGAGTTAAGCGAAAGTGTACATATATCAATAACTAGCAAATCGGGAGACCACGTCACAAGCTGCTCCTCAGCAGCAGCCAGCCCCGCGACAGTTCTGAGCTCGGCAACGCCATGAACTAAGTTCAGTTGTGCGCTTAACCAGCCGCACAAGCCAACATCCGCCTCAATAATTAACACCTTATAATTCAAACATCCTTGTTTTGAATTATTCATCCCAATCTCCTAAGTAGCAGACAATTTTTTATGTTACTTTAAGCAAAAAATAAATACGTGTATGCGCAGTTTCCCGTCAGGATGATAGGAACACAGATAGACAACAAACCTCAAAGGAGTGAGTGTGTTGCAGGAAAATTATTCCGGCCAGTACATTATTTGGCTTTGTACCGCCCCCCTTATTGCTGTTTTTTTTAGTATTATTGCCGCCTGCCAAAGCCCTATTAGTGGATTAAATTTAAGCTGGTCAGCGGATCATGCAATTGCTAAGGCGCTCCCCCTAAAAACCCAAATCGCTGCCATTAATAGTATCGACGGTTGGATAAGCCTGCAAGCCAGCGATTTTGCGCCTTACCCAAATCGAGAATTCAAAAGCTACCACAGCTATTGGCAGTTTCTGCACCGCCAACAACAGCTTTATCTAACGCTAAAGGCACCACATGTGCAACTTATCACGACCAATGGCGACACGATTACAATAAGCACAGGACCATCCCGAAACCTGAGTGATCTACCACTACATTTTTGGCAAGCTATTCTCGTCGCGGTTGCCGCTTGGTGCTTAGGCGTGTATGTGTTTTTACTTAACCGGGGTTCAGCCAGTAGCCGTTATTTTTTTCTTGCTAGCGGCGCACTATTTACCGCCACCCTCACTTCTGCCATATACAGCAGTCGCGAACTCGCCATGTCGGCCCCCTTACTAGTGATATTATGTGACGTGCGATTTCTCGCTGACTTACTATTAAGTACAAGCCTTATCTGCCTTTTACTGCACTTTCCCAAGCGCATTGGCCACTATAGCATTGATATAGCCCTTTTTTTCTTAATGCTTGCATGGTTTGTCTCCGCAGAAGCGGGTCTCTTAAACACGCCAACAAATCGTCAACTCGCGATTCCATGCGCCCTTATTATTGTTGCCGCCCTAGCCTTGCTACAATACCAGTTCAGCCTGAATGACCCACTCAATAACGCCACTCTATTTTGTTTTTCTACCTTTTTCTGTTCATCACTGCTATTTATATTGCATGAGCTGAGCGGTATCCCCCGCAATCTCGGGAATTTACTAAGCACTGATTACACCACAGCACTACTGTGGGTTTTACTCGGTTTAGCACTCGGTATCGGCAGATACAAATTAAATAACCTTACTCGCCATCGTTATCTGCTATTTTTCATGGCATCGACAGCAAGCTTTTCTGTCATTGTCATAGGTCACTATATAGAGCTCGGCGAGTGGCCAGAGTACACTCCCGCTATATTACTCATTTTAATAGGTGGCTTAAGTCTCGCTATTTTTCATGCAGGGAAGGCTTTCGCTGCACCGCCCTTTACGGACACTGAGCTACTTATGTTCACTGCCATCAACTACCAGGCCAGTGAAAAAAACATTGATTACGCTTGGCAAACATTCCTCAAGCAATTGCTTCAACCACAAGCTATTCATGTCGATGACGCTAGCTACCCTCGCGCGACGATCAGCCTTGGCGGAAAATTTCTCCATATCCCGAAGCTTAAAGGCCCTGGCAGCCTTTGCTGTGAATATGCGCAATACGGCAAGCGCTTATTTAACAGCAGCGACGCACAAAAAATAAATACCCTTATTTTCACTGCTCAGGGTTTGATCGCCAATAGTCAGCAACATTACTGCCAACAACAGGCCATAAATAAGCTATTCGCCGGCGATCTACAGCGAAGTATTGGCGAAGCGCTAGTTCCAGCACTCCGCTATAATGAATGCGGCCCTATTAAAGAAATTATAAGAGATGTACTCACGGAAACTCACACTATTAGCAGCGGTTTATACGGCCGCCGCATTGCACTACATGAACTTATCGCGGATTTACAGCCTGAATTAGAACAACGTCTGGAGCGGCAGGGTCTTACCCTAAAATGGACTGCAAACTTACCCCAAAATTCGTTAAGCCTTGAGTATCCGATATACAAAGCCGTATCTTCCGGGCTAAGAGAGCTTGCCAAACTGAGCGGTCAGACGCCCGACATCAGCAATATTTGTTTTGATATAAAGTATGACGCTGGGCGTTTATTTATTAATTTTGGCGCCCACAACAAAGGTGCTTATCGATCGCTAAAACACATTACTGAAAATGAAATTTTGCGGCGCACGATCGCCCCGCTTCAAGGTCAGATAGCGTTAATCGAAAACAAAAAATACCAATTTAATTTCCAGTTAACGCCACAGCTATCACCACCAAGCAGTGCCTTATAAATCACCTGCTGAGTAAAAATCTGCCCAGGTAAGTAACGTTGTGCTGGCGTTAATAAATCCCCCGTCTTTAGCGTATTTTAGGGCTCGTTCAAGATTTACCACGCCGTTGTTAACGGGATTTACAGTCAAGCCAACAGACAGCACACTGGTCACCGCTAACGCCTTGCCGCCGGCAGTGAATATTGGCCCACCGCTGTCCCCGGGCAAGCTCGGCGTGTCGGTCACTATTTCGTAGGCCCAGCCATTTCCAAGCAACCCAGTAATCTGTCCTTGTTTAGTTTCTCTACTGCGGATGCCAAAATGCAGTGGCGACTGACCATAGGCAAAAACGCCATCACCAAGAGTCGCTAAGCCGGTGAACAAGGCAGTGGGTCCACCAAAGGCAATCGCCGCCGGGTGAACGTTTGCTAAGTCGCTGGGGTGAATTTTTACCAGCGCGAAATCATTGTATACACAGGCATCTGAGCCCGCGGTTTCGCCCGCTTCCTGCATCGCTCGCCAACTGCTATACACCAGTTCACCCGGCTGGCTGGCATTTTCAATACTGACTTCATTAAAGCCAATCGCCAAATTATTACTCTCACAGGGATCGACCCCCGAGTTCGTATCTTGACTAAAGCAATGAGCAGCCACGCCGATATACACCGTTTGCGCATTAGGGGAATACAAAAAGTTACTGGTGCAGCTGCTACCATCAGCGATGATTTCAACGCCTGGCCGAATTTGGCTCGCCACCGGCACACCTTGGTTTATCGGTGAGCTGGCATTGCCCGGCAATGTCGCAGGCTTGCTCGTATTAGAGGTAGATGATGATCCCCCGCAGGCGCTTAACATTATTATTGCTATTAACATCATCCATTGCTTAATCACTTTTAGTCCTCTTATTGGGCGCTAACAACGCTAAATACTACAGCAGATGTGAGCCGTGTCGACTTTTCCCGGTTCAGCGTGTAGATAGCTTACCCCGTTATTGCATCTTGTACGAAAATTAAGGGCAATTCGTTTTTTTGCTCAATGCGGTACATCAGCACCACGCATTTTCTACAGGCAAAAAAAAGCCGCGCTAAGGCGCGGCTGATTCGCTATCTGAGGTAGTTACTTGCTGTTTTCGATCATATAATCGACTGCTGCCATCACTTCATCGTCAGAACAGCTCATGCACAAGCCCTTAGCTGGCATCATACCGATATTGCTGAAACCATTAATGGCATTGCTGTAGACCTTGTCCATGCCTTTCGCGGTACGAGCCTTCCAATCCGCCGCATCACCCAGTTTTGGCGCGCCACCGGCACCCCCTGCATGACAACCTAGGCAGCTGCTTTTATAGACATCTTCACCCGATTTAGCTGCGCCACCGGCAGCGGCAACTGCAGCGCCACAGCTGCTATCACCCTGCAGACAAACCTTGCCAGCGGGCTGAATACGAGATTCAACTTCGCTGTACTGCTTATCGGTCAACGCCCAAGCAGATACACACACCATGAGCAAACCGACAACGGCCGCCAATTTCTTTAACATTACACTCTTCACAGTTTACGCCCTCTCGACATACAGGGCTGATCAGCCCGCAAATTTACTGGCGGCATTATAGCGGCATGACCGCGATTACTCCAACACTGGCATTTATCCGTCGCGATTAAGCCCACAAAAAAGGGCGACCAGAGCCGCCCTTTTCCTTAACTGACCAGAACTAGCGCTTAACCAAGCCCTCCAGTCGTGTCGCAGCGTCCAATAAATCTGCCCGGCCAAAGGGCTTATCGGTGAACTGAAGGTTTAGGTAGGGTTTTGTTACATGCGCTGCAGTCACTACCGGGCCAAGTGCATTCGGCATTGCCCCTGCGGTGGTTAAAGTCACTGAGCTCAAGGTATACGGCCCCGAAACACCTGCCTCGCGGAGGATCAAGCCGTAAAAGCTTAAGTCCACCCAGTGACTGCCGGGCTCCAAATGAACCGCATTTTGAGATAAAGACAAGGACTCACCCAAAGCTGACGCCAAGACGCCCGCTAAGTGGTAGCGACCAGCGACCGCCACATCTACCTTTGCGGCAACAACTAAACTGCCCTCACTCAAGCGATCTCGATACTCGCCAGTGAGCTGCGCGCCCGGCTGACTAAAGAGGAAGCCGCCCAGCGCAACGCGCTGGTCTTGATCTGCATTAACCGCAGTCACTTTTATGGCAATATTCTTGGCACTACCCAAGTCGGGCTGGTGAGTCGCGGGCAAAACATAGCTGGCGGTATACACCCCGTCCCCCGCTTGTTGATCGCCATCTTTGCCATCATCGCGATAGCTCAGCATGGCCAGTTGCTGACCGTTATTATCGACCAACTCCCCAGTCACCGCCCAAGGCCCAGCAGCACTCCTTGGCGCTGGCGCCAATAAATTCACTGAGCTTGCTGGGCGCTCAGCTAGCGAGGCGTAAAAATGCGCCGTATCGCCAGTACTATAGCGAATATCCGAAGCCCACACTGACAACGCGGGACCGGCGCCCGCAGGCCCCGCCTGGGTTTGCACTGTGGCTTCACGCCCAGCTTGTAACGGGTCCGCTAGGGCTCCGGACACTGGCTGCGACCACTCAGGGTAACGGGCCATGGTGCGGTACTCCGCCGCCGCCTGCGCCGCGAGATCTGGCGTTACCGCCGCGATTGTCGCCATTGGCGCCAAGCTGAATAATGATGCCGCCAGTAGGGGCTTAATGTGTTTTCTTTTCATTGCGATACTCCCTTAAATTCGGCCAATTAATACAAAGTGCTAATAAAGCTAGCACTGGTCATTGAACTCTGGACTTGGGTATTGGGTGCGCACGGCGCGCCGCTACAGGTCCAAATGCCATTGGGAATTTGCCGACGCACATCGGAATCGCTAGCGTCGCGTTCGTCACTGTGATTTTCATGGGCCGCATCCAAGTTCCGGAAGCCAGAAACTTCCTGTTTGGCGCTATTTCCGCACACATTACTGTTGTTGTAGCTCGCGCTCGCGCTACCGCTACAGGCAAAAATAGAGGCGTATTGCACAACACCGTCGTCTTCACCGCTTAAGCAGGCGCTGGCGCCAAATATGGCTTCATAGCCACCTGTTAAGTAAATGTTTTTTGCCGGCGCGCTGGCATAAGTGCGAACCTGTACATCGTCGCTGCTGCGCAGCCACCATGTTGCATCGTCACAGCTTTGAATCCAGCCTGCAGCCCAGTTACAGCCCCAGCTTGAACCGCCGCACACCGCGTCAGCACCCTCGGAACCGCGGTGGGCGCCACCTAGGGTAATTGCTATGCCAACCCGTGTTGCTACGGTGTCATAAGGCCCGTTGTAATTGTAATTTGGGTCAGAGGCGTCATTATTTCCCAAGATATAATCCGTTACAGTACCACCCATGCTGTGGGCAATAATCCAAAATGAGCCACCTTGGGCATAGGTTTGCGCGCAGCGATTCCCGCCACCATCGGCAACGCCATTGGTTGCCGCAACAATTTCATTGGCTACCTCGCCAGCCGCTAAGGCATCCCAATAGGGCTTGGTGCCGTTGTAACCCACCACATAGTGAGAGGCCGAGTAATTTTTGGTGGCTGTACGCACAAAGTCGTTACTGCCATTTACCCAGTAATTACGTGCTGAATTCCAGCTGGTATAGGTATTGGTGTCCGTTTGCTTGCCGTGTACAAAGATCAAACACGGCGCAGCGAGAACGTCACTCACCGCGAAAAACAGACACAAGCCCAAGGCCGCACGCAGTGCGGATAAATATCTCATAGCTAAACTCCCATTTATTATGCATTGCTTTATTTCGGGTTTATCCGTGACCAGCACACCTAAAGGCGACCAATTAAAACGGATCGCTACAGTTAAAGAGATGATTTAAATATCGGCCAATAGCCTGAATGAATTGTCACAATTTATTATATTTATGTCGTAGTGAGCGCTAGCGATGCCGGGAACAGGCAGCAAGATATTGATTTACTTATTATTTATAAACACGACGGAGTTCACATTTACATAGTCACAACGGGGCAGCGCGCGCCAACACCAGGCAATTGCTTAACGCGCCCGACATGGTAATTCTTTAAACTCGATCTCGCTCTTGGGAGAGGTAATCGCTGGGGCACTAGCGCCAAACACCAGCTTAAGGCACCAAAAATTGGCGCTGCCAACCGCCCTCTCTCTGGGTCCATAAGGTACGTTGATGCATATCGCCCCCCTCTCCGACCTGCCAGCGCTCGACAAAATTCACTGCCAGCTGCAAACCCAAGGCATTTTCAGCCGGCGGAATATCCTCATCGCGGGGATAATCCGCTTTGAGCTTCGCTATGTCAGCGAGGAAAGCCTCTCTACTTTCTATGACGGCGCTTTGTGCCTGGTGATTTACATAATAGAGATCCAGGATTTTTGCGTCATACGGCTTTCGCTGCCAATGATCATGCATCTCAACCGCCGATAATTCTCGAAGTTGATTGCCACCCAAGCGGTATTGACGCAGCAGCTCTGGCCAAAAAACCAAGATTTCAAAGTTTCCGTTATTTTTCAGCTGCTGCCACTTGGGGCTACTGGCGCTGACAAAGAGCACTAGGGCGTTATCGGTCACTGCGCGCAATACCAGTGTTCGCGTTACCGGCCTACCATCAAGCCCGACTGTCGCCAGTGAGCAATAGCGCGCATTCGCCAATTTTTGAGCTTGCGCCGCTTGCCAGTCCGCCGCAAAACTCATGATGGGATCAATCATAAGTTTCTCCACGTATAAGTGCTCTCTAGAGAGTATTTAGTATTGCACTATTGGTGCCTTAGATAACCACTCATCATTACTCAATTGCTTCAACATCGCGTGCGCGCAATCAGCAAAACTGATGCGCGAAAACCCATTAAACCGGTCAAAGCCTAGGCGATAATCACCTCGCATAGGCCCCTTAGCCATTTGCAATGGCCGCACGCCAATATGAGGAATGTCAGGGTAAGACTTGAGCAAGAGATACTGATGCTCTTTATCGATATGACGCAGGCTCATAAAGGTTTCAGCAAACTTGCGCACAAACTTCGCGCCGAAGCCAATAACGTCCTGCTCAACAAAGGTGCTGCCGCCGCCACACCAAATAAATCGTGCACCGCAGTCGCCGCGCAAGGCATCGAGAATAATCCGCGTTACATCAGTGCAGAGATCCGGCGGCGAATGCTTGTCGACACCAATAGCGAATAGTACCGCGTCAGTATCTGCAGCAATCACGCGCCAGACATCTTCAGGGCACAGCGCATCGCCTTCCACTACACAGACTTTACTGCGCAGCTCAGCTGATATTTTTTTAGCTGAGCGTACTAAAACCGTCAGTTCATGACCAGCGGCTACCGCCTGCTGTAAGCACTCACTGCCAAGCTGACCAGTGGCACCAAACAATGTAATTTTCATCGCAACAGCTCCCACGTTAATACCGCTATTATTTGATGCTCGGACAACAGAACGGGCGTACACAAAAAAGGGCGAGGCTTAAAATTAAGACCTCGCCCTTTTGTTACCGCTTCGTTCTACGCCATACGGTGCAAAGCACAAATCTTATTACCCGACGGGTCTCGCAAATAAGCTAGGTATAATTTTCCGAGGCCACCTTCGCGCACACCCGGCGCCTCTTCGCAGCTCACGCCGCCATTGGCCAATCCCGCCGCGTGCCATGCATCGGCTTGGGCTGGATCTTTAGCGGCAAAGCCAATGGTAGAGCCGTTGCCATGGCTTGCTGGATTACCGTCAATTGGCGGCGTAATCGCAAAAACGCCGCTATCGGTAAAATAAAAACAACGGCCCCGGTCATCAAAAACACCCGGCTGATAACCCATTGCGCCGAGAACAGCATCGTAAAATACTTTCGACGCCTGGACATCATTTGCACCAACCATAATATGACTAAACATTTTTTATTCTCCTTGTATCCACTATAAACAACTCGCAACCATGATTGCGCTTACGCTAAAAATGACTCATTGATTTCCGCAAATTTCAAAAACGACGATCACAGTAAAACCTCTGCCTCATCGCCGCTGGCTTCAAGCCAACTCTTACGATCTGGCGCCCGCTTTTTAGACAAGAGCATGTCCATCAGGCCATCGGTTTCGTCGCCGTCTTCTATCGACAATCGCACCAAACGCCGCGTATTCGGATCCATAACCGTCTCGCGCAATTGCAGCGGATTCATTTCACCCAAGCCTTTAAAGCGGGTGACCGATATTTTGCCGCGCTTATTTTCAGCTTCTAGACGATCCATAATGCCCTGCTTCTCAGCATTATCCAGCGCATAAAATACGTCTTTACCAAGGTCAATACGGTATAACGGCGGCATGGCAATATAGACATGCCCCTTCTCAACCAATGGTCTAAAGTGCCGCAAAAACAGCGCGCACAACAAAGTGGCAATGTGCAGTCCATCTGAGTCCGCATCGGCTAGCACACAGATCTTATTGTAACGCAGGCCGCTAAGGTCATCTGAGTCGGGGTCAATGCCCATGGCCACGGAAATATCGTGGACTTCCTGTGAGGCCAAGATCTGCTGAGACTCGACCTCCCAGGTATTCAAAATTTTGCCGCGCAGCGGCAGTATCGCCTGAAACTGACGGTCTCGCGCTTGCTTGGCCGAGCCACCCGCCGAATCACCCTCGACGAGAAACAGCTCGGACCGCTCGATGTCGCCACCGGAGCAGTCGGCCAATTTACCGGGTAACGCGGGACCCGCTGACACTTTTTTACGCACCACTTTTTTGGCTTTACGCATACGCGACTGGGCATTGTTTATGCACAGTTCGGCAAGCTTCTCAGCATCTTCAGTGTGCTGGTTTAGCCACAGGCTAAAGGCGTCTTTGGCTACCCCTGACACAAAGGCGGCGGCTTCTCGCGAACTTAAACGCTCCTTGGTCTGCCCTGAAAACTGCGGATCGGCCAATTTAGACGACAACACATAGCTGCATTTTTCCCAAATATCATCAGGCGCGAGTTTGACGCCACGGGGAATCAAGCTGCGAAATTCACAAAACTCGCGCATGGCGTCAAGCAGACCGCTGCGTAAGCCATTCACGTGGGTGCCGCCC
Source organism: Zhongshania antarctica (assembly GCF_014202945.1). Taxonomy (GTDB): domain Bacteria; phylum Pseudomonadota; class Gammaproteobacteria; order Pseudomonadales; family Spongiibacteraceae; genus Spongiibacter; species Spongiibacter antarcticus. Next base: position 210,869 of record NZ_JACHHW010000005.1, read on the forward strand.
TGCGCTGTGGGAATCAAGTTCACATACGACTCGGTGAGCGGCTCGCCGCCCTCAGGCAGCCACTGCACCGCCCAATCTACTGCCTCAGAACGCCCACTAAAATGACCGATAAACGGCTCTGCAGGTAAGGTCTCGTACTCGCGAGTATGGCTGGACAGATAGTCACGCAGGCCATCTTCGTAATACCACTCTTCACTCTCGGCACCCGTCTCATCGACAAAGATGACCTTCAGGCCTGGACATAAAACAGCCTTCGCGCGCAGCACATGTTTGAGGCGCCGCACCGAGAATTTAGCCGTGTCGAAATACTTGGGATTAGGGGTGAAGCGAATATAGGTGCCGGTATTGCGCTTCCCGCAACTATCAATCACCGCCAGCTCGGACGCCTTGTCGCCGTCAGCAAAGAACATTTGATGCACTTGGCCGTCGCGTTTAATAACAATTTCAAGAGAGCTAGACAGCGCGTTAACAACCGACACCCCGACCCCGTGCAAACCACCTGAAAATTGATAATTGTCATTTGAGAACTTACCCCCAGCGTGCAGAGTACACATAATGACCTCCACCCCCGGCAAACCCTGCTCCTTGTGAATATCCACCGGCATGCCGCGACCGTCATCGGCGCAGCTCAGAGAGCCGTCATTATAGAGCGTAACCGTAACTTCTTTGGCATGGCCAGCCAGCGCCTCGTCGACGCTGTTATCGATTACTTCTTGAGCAAGATGGTTTGGCCGAGTGGTATCGGTGTACATTCCCGGGCGCTTGCGAACAGGCTCTAAACCGGTAAGGACTTCAATGGACTGCGCATCATATTGTGACATTTGAAACCATTTTAGCGGCAAGGCCGCATTATCTAATTATGTAAGAAAACGTCGTCGCCACTGCGGCAACGATCCTCAACTATTCACCTTGCAGCGGTATTACGCCAGCTGCAAAAAATCCACCACCGCGGCCAAATGGCGATCAAAGCCTTGAAAGCTGTGATCGCCCCCCGCTTCCACGGTCATTTTGCTACCACGATAAAAATCGAGGGCGCGGCGGTAATCCAATACTTCATCTGCCTCTTGCACCAAAACCCAGTAGCGGCTGGTTTGAGGCACCACGCCCATATCACGAAGCCCATCGATATCGGCCGTTGTGAGGCTAAAATCTACCTCTGTATAAGGGTTACGATGGGCACCAATAAAATGTTCGGCAAAATTATGTGGTTCTACCGCCGGGTTTATCAAGACCGCGGGTAAATCATAGCGCTCAGCCATCACTGTGGCCAAAAATCCGCCGAGGGAGCTACCGACCAAGCCCAGAGGGCTGGCGCGCTGTCGCAGGCAATCTTGCACTAGGCGGTCAACTTGCTGACAAGCCTCACCTGGATTATTCGACAAGCCGGGAACAATATAGTCAATATCCGGATACTGAGCGGCAACAAATTCACCCAGCTGCTGGGCCTTTGTTGAGAGCGGTGACGATAAAAAGCCATGAATGTAAATTAGTGTTGCCGTCATTCGTAACCACGAGCCGAATTATCAACCGCGAATATTACACCTTTTACCCGCGACACTCTCGTCTGAAACTCACGCTTATCCCCCAGCCAAAACCGGCGATACGCTGGGTTGCACTCATCCAACGCAAAATTGACACTGTTTGGCGCGAACTGAATACAGGTCGAGGGTGTGCTTAGCAAACCAATATTTTGAAACAATTGCTCTGACTGCTGGTGAACGTGACCGCAAACAATGGCTTTGAATTGATCGTTATTGGCAATGGTCGCAAACACCGCGTCGGCATTTTCGATCTGCTGCTCATCGAGCCAAGCACAACCTACCGGCTGTAAATGATGATGCACAAAAACTAGCGTGGGGAAATCAACGCGCGCAGCGTCGGCCAAAATCGCCAATTGATCGGCGGCCAAATTACCGCCAACCTGCCCCGGCACCGCTGAATTTAAAAATACCAGCTGCCAGTCGCCCAGCACTATACGGCTCGGCATCCACTGCGCGCCGACAATATTCTGCATCAGCTCGCTATTGTCATGGTTGCCCGGCAGCCACACTATTTGCTTTGCCATTCCATTCAGGCGAGCAGCCAAACGCTGATAGGCGCTAGCGTCACCGTGGGCAGCCAAATCACCGGAAGCCACTAGCACATCTATTTCTGGGCACTCCTCGGCCACCGCCTGAAGAACTGCCTCTAGGCTATTATCGGTATCCATGCCAAGCAGCGGGTCGCCGAGATCAGCACCCAAATGACAATCGCTAATTTGCACCACGCAGAGCGGCGCCTTGTTAGACTGAACAGGCAATTTCACCGTTACCTCATTATCTATTGCTTGATTTATACGGTATGACCTTTGCCAGCACCAGTAAATTTCGCGGCCGCTATCATATTTCGAGAAGATTCAGCGGGTTATCCAGTGAATGCCCCAACGCTAAGCAGAGACTCAGCCACTCGCCCAGATACGTGTTCTGTTGGGCTTTTTCGTCGCGCTGCAACATGCCCGCATTGGGGTAGGCATAGCGCGGTTTTAATGGGCGCAAGCCTTTGGCGCCCATGACCTCGGCCAATTTAGCATCGTGGTAGACCCGCACTTGCAAAGATGGCACCGGCAGACCAGCCAACAGCGGTTTGTGTAAACGCAGTTCCAGCATCGTGGTGTAGGGAGCACGCTCTTTAACTAGCAGTTCAACCATATTGGCCGCCACCCCAAAACGCAGACAATCGCCCGCCTCGGCGTCAGCGGGCAATAGCTGCCGCAAGCGCCGAAAATTCAGTTCGCAATCGGCCAAGTGGCCGCTGAGATCAATTTGATAGCGTTGACTACTCACACGTCTCCCGATATTTAGCCATCTAAACCATAACTTTAGTTAATATTCATTCTCAATCAGCTGGAGTTTGATACACTCCTTGGCTATCTAAACCTCCCGCACTGGAGCACAGGTTAACTCTATGATTGCCAAACGTCATCTTCTCAATGTTTCTATCGCGGCGCTATTCACCAGTCAATCCGTGTTCGCCGACACCTTACTCGATGTTTACGAGCTAGCCGTAAAAAACGATCCCCAGCTTAAATCAGCCGAAGCCAGCTACCGCGCCAATATTGAAACCGAGAACCTCGGTCGCGCCGCCCTGCTGCCACAGGTCACCGCCCAAGCGTATTACCAAGACGCGGAGACCGACCGCGAAAGTAAAAGCGTAAACTTTTCTTCGACCACGGGCACAGTCGGCGGCTCCAGTAGCGCCGACGTTATTAACCAACAGACATCCACCAATAGTGAAACTGAATCCTATTCTGTTTCACTGAACCAAGCTTTATTTGACCTGCCTGCGTGGTTCACCTTCCGCGCCGGTAAAAAGATCTCTGAACAAGCTGAGGCGCAATTAGCCTATGAGCAACAGCAGTTAATCATACGGGTTTCCGAAGCCTATTTTAACGTGCTGCGCGGCCGCGAGAACTTAGATGCTTCTAAAGCCGAAGAGCGCGCCGCCAAACGTCAACTTGAACAGACCCAACAACGCTTTGATGTCGGCCTGATCGCAATTACCGACGTTCATGAAGCGCGCGCGGTATACGACAGCACCGTAGCGCAGCGCCTTGGTTTTGAAGGTAATTTGGCGATCGCCAGAGCAAATCTCAGCAGCCTAACTGGGCAAGAACACAATAATCTGTGGTCACTGAAATCCGACTTCCCCATTACCATGCCAGAACCGCTAGATCGCGCCGAGTGGGTGGACTTTGCCCTCGCCAACAATAAATTACTGAAAGTTTCTGCCGCTGGTGCTGCATCAGCTTACCAGTCTGCACAAGCCAAGAAAATGGGCCACCTACCCAAGATTACCGGCAGTTTCACCGCCAGCAAGGACGACCTAGATGGCACCACCCGCTATATGCCGAGTAGCACGTTTTCGACGCCACCCGATACGTACACCGAATCCGAAGCGCTGCGTATAACGCTAACCATGCCACTGTTTGCCGGTGGCGGTATAAGCGCTGGTCGCCGCCAAGCTTACGAGCAGTACAATGCCGCCAATTACAGTGCCCAAGCCACCCAGCGCCAAGTCATTACCGGCACCCGCGCCCAGCATATTGCGGTCTACACTAATGTACAGACGGTTAATGCCCGTCATCAAAACATTATCTCTACCCGCAGCGCCCTTGACGCAACGGAAGCAGGTTATGAAGTGGGCACGCGTAATATCGTCGACGTGTTAGACGCTCAGCGCCGGCTTTACGCCGCAATGCGCGACTACACAAATGCTCGTTATGATTACGTCGTGAACGTACTGAAGTTGAAATTAAATGCCGGCACCTTAAGCCCCGCCGACATTCTCTATTTCAATAAATGGTTACAGGCATCGGAATCGGTCTCGCTAAGCGACCGCGCGCCCGTCACCAGCGTTAATCCTTAAGATAGCCTTCAATAATCGCGAGCAAGCGCTGCAAGGCGCCGCGATTATTGTCTACCACCGCTTTTGCCGCCGCGCCCTGGCGCTCACGGCAAAGGGGGTCGGCAAACAAAGCTTGCAACACCTTAGTCAACGCCCCGTCACTATCAATCTTTTGCAAGCCACCCGCCGTCTCTAGCAAAGCACTGATTTCAGCAAAATTGAAGTCACTTAGCCCAGTCACCACCGGCAAACCCCAGGCCGCAGGCTCCAAGGTATTATGACCGCCATGGTCGATTAAACTGCCGCCGACAAAGGCAATATCGGCGCAGCCTAATAGCAGCAGCAATTCGCCCATGGTATCGCCTAAAATAACCGATGTAGTGCTCGCCACAGGGGCAGCCGCAGCGCTGGCTAGACTCGCGCTGCGACGTTCAAAGTTCAAATCGCTACTGGCAATCAACTCGGCCACCTTCGGAAAACGCTCTGGGTGGCGAGGCACAAGAATAAGCACAGCGTCGGGGTGTTGCGCCAATAACGCCCGATGAGCGGCGAGCAGCACTTCATCCTCGCCAGCATGGGTGCTGGCGGCGATCCACACTGGGCGATCACCCAGCCAATGACTGCGCAGTTCGCTCGCGTGCTTATACAATTCTGCGGGAATAGCTAAATCGAATTTAATACTACCCGACACCGTCAAATTTGCCTCAGGAACACCCAGCGAGGCAAACCGCGCACCATCGGCGGCGCTTTGCGCCACAACCTGACTAAACCGCGAAAATACGTCTCGACTCAAACTGCCAAGACGACCGTAACCCCGAGCCGAGCGCGCCGACAGACGAGCATTGGCGAGAATCACCGGAATTCCTCTAGCCTCGGTCTGGCAAACCATATTCGGCCAAATTTCAGTTTCCATGATTACTGCGAGCTGCGGCTGAATGCGGTTCAAAAATCGCGCGATGGCATCAGGTAAATCGTAGGGCGCATAAACGTGAAAAACCCGATCACCAAACATCGCCTGCACCCGCTCCGAGCCGGTGGGGGTCATGGTGGTTACCACCACTGGCAAATGGGGGTGCTGAGCCAAAAAATAATTAATCAGTGGCGCCGCCGCAATGCTTTCACCCACCGACACCGCATGCACCCACAAACCACCGGTATGCGCTGGGGGCTTAAAAAACCCAAAACGCTCAGCAATCCGATGACGATAGGCAGGCGCTCGCGACGCCCGCCACAGCAGTCGCACCAGCACCAGAGGCAGGATTAAATAGAAAAAAACACTGTATAAAAAACGGGGCATAAATAAGGCTTCAACTCCGACGCTCAACACGTCACGGCAATTAAAAAGCTAGTAGCTGTAGATTCGCTGGCCATTATACCCAGCCTATTATCGCGTTTTTGCTTTAAAACGCGGTTTTAATCCGCTTTTCAGACCAAACTCAGCACTTCCCTAACGCAGCGGTTAATGCCTCTAGCCGCCTCGGCGATACTGCCCGCCACCATATAGGCCGGGGTGGTCACCAGCTTCATGTCTTTATCAATGCAAACCTCGTCAACTGCGCACACCTGGTGATTACCGCCCATGGCCGTAATTGCTGCCGCAGTCTCAGCATCACTGCCAATAGTGCACTTTACGCCCGAACCAAAAATGCGCGCGGCCATGGTTGGCGCAATACAAATTAGACCAACCGGCTTCTCCGCGCCATGCATAGCCTGCATAAAGCTAAGCACCTCAGGCAGCACATTCATTTCAGCGCCGTTAACGGCGAAGTCGGACAAGTTTTTGGCCACCCCAAAGCCACCGGGCACAATAACGGCATCAAAATCCGCGACATTTGCCTCATTCAGGTTTTTCACCCGCCCCCGCGCCAAGCGCGCCGACTCCACCAGCACATTACGGCCCTCACCCTCGACCACTTCGCCACTAAGGTGGTTAATAACATGCATTTGCTCTATATCTGGCGCAAAACATTGGTAACTCGCATCGTGATTTTCTAGCGACAGCATGGTCAACACGCTCTCGTAAATTTCGGAGCCATCGTACACGCCGCAACCGGCTAACAGTAACGCTACTTTTTTCATGTCTACTCTCCTTTATTCTTGGTCTCTACTGACACAGCCGATACCGTCCCAGCATTAACGCTACGCTCAAGAATTCCCTCGCGCAGACCGCGCTCAGAAACCGCCATCTCATCGATATTTAATGCCTCAAAGAGGGCAAGTACAATGGCTAATCCCGAGGCGAAAATTGACTGCCGGTCTGCGGGTAGCCCCTCAAAAAATACCGACTCCACACTGGTAAAGGACTGCAAATCTGCCACCAAGTGCCGCAAGTCGTCTCGGTAAATTCCTCCTGAGTGGCCGCACCGCGCAATAAGCACCTGCTCAACGGCCAATAGCGTTCCCGAACAGCCAACAACTGCAACACCTGATGGCAGCGCGAGTGTCGCGGCGGCACGCTCAAACTCCGCACGCGCGGCAGTCAGCGCCGCGTTAACATCGGCTCGGCCTAAGCGCCCCTCAGGAAAATAACGCAAATAGCTCAAACAGCCCACCGCCACACTGCGGCCCCGCGCCATACCCTGGCCGTGACCAAACGCCAACTCAGTGCTGCCACCACCTATATCGACCACCAATTGCGCGCCATGGCCAGCCTCGTTGCCGACCCCGAGATAAACCAACTCGGCCTCTAGTTCACCGCTGACAATTTCTGGCATTACCCCTAACACGCTCTGCACTTGCAGGCAAAATGACGCCGCATTGGCCATGCCGCGCAGCGAAGCGGTGGCCACAATATGCAGGGGCATAGGATCGTAGCCCTCCAGTATTTGTTTATACTCCACCAAACAGGCCAGCGCTCGCATTTGCGCATCGGCCTGTAAAAATCCGCCATCATTCCCCGCTGCCAGTTGCACCTTACGCTCGGTCTTATAGCAAGACCGCCATGTTCGATGCTGTATTTGGCCAATCAATAAATGAAAGCTATTAGAGCCCATATCAATTGCTGCAATATATGAAGCTGCCGTCAAATTTACACCCCTGTCTGCTTTCACTTCCGTCTAAATCCTGTGCTATCATCGCACATCCTAAATTTTATGATGTGTAATCGGAGAAATAACATGAGCGACAACATCGTTCACGTCACCGACAGCAGCTTTGAAGAAGACGTGCTGAAGTCAGACGTACCTGTACTGGTCGATTTCTGGGCAGAGTGGTGTGGTCCCTGCAAAATGATCGCCCCGGTACTGGAAGAAGTGGCGGTTGAATTCGCCGGTAAGATCAAGATCTGCAAAATCGATGTTGATGCCAATAGCGACACGCCACAGAAATTCAGCGTACGCGGCATTCCTACACTGATTATTTTCAAAGGCGGCAACGCCGAAGCGACTAAGGTCGGCGCGCTGTCTAAAACTCAGCTGCTCGATTTTATTAACGCGGCACTGTGATTCAAAATCGCGCGGCGCCCTAGCGCCGCGCGATTTTACTGAATTTAAATACTAGACGCCTCTGGCTTTCAATGATAGAGTGCTGACGATCCTTCAAAGAATACCCAATAATTAACCTTATTTTCGCTCCTGCTATACACGTCGAGTTCGTTTCGGCTTTCCGACTCTGCCGTTCCTGCGTCTCGCTCATATCTCGTCTAATTGATACCACTAAACCCATATACCTATGAATCTTACCGATCTAAAAACCAAACCAGCACAAGAATTACTCGACATCGCCAAAGAAATTGGCCTAGACAATGTCTCCCGTTCGCGCAAGCAGGACATCATCTTCTCCATACTTAAGCGCCACGCTAAAAGCGGTGAAGACATCCATGGCGACGGCGTATTAGAGATCCTGCAAGACGGCTTCGGCTTCCTGCGCTCCGCCGACTGTTCATACCTCGCTGGCCCCGACGACATTTACGTTTCACCCAGCCAGATCAGACGCTTTAACCTGCGCACTGGCGACAGCATTGCCGGCAAAATTCGACCACCGAAAGAAGGCGAGCGCTACTTCGCTCTGCTGAAAGTCGACGAAGTCAATTTTGCCCGCCCCGAGCAGTCCAAAAACAAAGTCCTGTTTGAAAACCTGACCCCACTGTTCCCCAATGAGCGCCTGACCCTAGAACTGGGCACCGGCTCTACTGAAGATTTAACCGGTCGCATCATTGACCTCGCCGCACCAATCGGCAAAGGCCAGCGCGGCCTAATCGTCGCACCGCCAAAAGCGGGTAAGACCTTGATGCTGCAGAATATTGCAGCGAGTATTATCCGTAACAACCCCGAGTGCTACGTCATCGTTTTACTGATCGACGAACGCCCAGAAGAAGTAACTGAAATGCAGCGCTCGGTTGGTGTACGCGGCGCCGAAGTTGTCGCCTCGACCTTTGACGAGCCACCGGCACGCCACGTACAAGTGGCCGAAATGGTTATCGAAAAAGCCAAGCGTTTGGTTGAACACAAACGCGACGTCGTTATTCTACTCGACTCCGTTACCCGCTTGGCCCGCGCCTACAACACCATTGTGCCGAGCTCCGGCAAAGTACTCACCGGTGGTGTTGACGCCCACGCCCTAGAACGCCCCAAGCGCTTCTTCGGCGCCGCGCGTAATGTCGAAGAAGGCGGCAGCCTGTCAATCATCGCCACCGCGCTGATCGACACCGGCTCAAAAATGGACGAAGTCATCTACGAAGAATTTAAAGGCACGGGCAACAACGAATTGCACCTCGACCGTAAAATTGCCGAGAAACGCGTTTACCCCGCAATCAACATCCGCCGCTCCGGCACCCGCCGCGAAGAGCTGCTAACTGGTGAAGAAGAACTCGCCAGAATGTGGATACTGCGTAAATTGCTGCACGGCATGGAAGATACCGCCGCCATTGAGTTCTTGATCGACAAACTGAAAGACACCAAGACCAATGCCGAGTTTTTTGATTCAATGAAGCGTAAGTAGTATTGAATGCTTGACGGGAGACGGGAGATGCTTAAAAGCAAAACCCTAAATACCCGTCAAGGTTTACACTTGGGCTTAATTAGCGCGGTGCCTGCCGCGCCTATTATTTTGACCTTGCATCTCCCGTCTCCCATCCAGCGTAACGCCTGCTATGTATAAAGACCTCAGAGAATTCATTGCCGACCTCGAAGCCAAGGGCGAGCTGAAGCGTATTAAGCATCCTGTTGATCCCATTCTCGAAATGACCGAGATTTGCGATCGGGTATTGCGCGCCGGTGGCCCCGCACTTATTTTTGAAAACCCCATTGGTTACAACATACCCGTACTGGCGAATTTATTCGGCACCGAAAAGCGGGTGGCCATGGGCATGGGCAAGGACGACATCAAAGCCCTGCACGAAGTCGGCGAGCTACTCGCGTTTCTGCGTCAGCCCGATCCGCCAAAGGGCCTGCGCGACGCCTGGAGCAAGCTGCCAGTATTCAAGCAAGTATTGAATATGGGCCCTAAAATGGTGAACGGCGCCGCCTGCCAACAATGCGTGATTGAAGGCGATGCGGTCGACCTTAACACCCTGCCAATTCAAACCTGCTGGCCCGACGATGCCGCGCCGCTCATTACCTGGCCACTGGTAATTACCCGTGGCCCAAACAAAGAACGCCAGAATCTGGGCATTTACCGCATGCAATTAATTGGCAAAAACAAGCTGATTATGCGCTGGCTGTCCCATCGCGGTGGCGCCCTCGATTTCCAAGAATTTAAACAGGCCCACCCCGGCGAAAGGTTTCCAGTTTCGGTTGCCCTTGGCGCCGACCCAGCGACCACCCTCGGCGCAGTAACACCAGTGCCAGACAGCCTCAGCGAATACGCCTTTGCCGGTTTATTGCGCGGCAGCAAAACTGAACTCACTACCAGCCTAAGCAACGATCTAAACGTACCCGCCAGTGCGGAGTTTATTTTAGAGGGCTATATCGACCCAACAGAGATGGCCGACGAAGGTCCCTATGGCGACCACACTGGCTACTACAACGAAGTCGATAGCTTCCCAGTATTTACCGTGACCCATATCACTCATCGCAAACAGCCAATTTACCACAGCACCTATACCGGTCGGCCACCCGATGAGCCCGCAGTGCTCGGCGTCGCTTTAAACGAAGTGTTAGTGCCGCTGCTGCAACGCCAGTTTCCCGAAATTGTGGATTTCTATCTGCCGCCCGAAGGCTGCTCCTACCGTATGGCGGTAGTCACTATTAAGAAACAATACCCCGGCCACGCCAAACGCGTGATGTTTGGGGTGTGGTCGTTTTTACGCCAATTCATGTACACCAAGTTTGTGATTGTTTGCGACGACGACGTAAACGCCCGCGACTGGAACGATGTCATCTGGGCCATTACCACCCGCATGGACCCCGCGCGGGACACTGTACTGGTGGAAAATACCCCCATCGACTACCTCGACTTTGCCTCGCCGGTATCTGGTCTTGGCTCAAAAATGGGAATGGATGCCACCAATAAAATGGGTGGTGAAACCACCCGTGAATGGGGGCGGCCGATTGTGAAAGATCCGGCTGTTATTCAGAAAATCGATGATATCTGGGACAAGTTGGGGTTGAGTTAAGCTCAGCGCTTGGCACCTCCTCGCTGGGCGACTTAGTTATTCGGCACTAAGTGTCTCACCCTACGGGTCGCCAAAAAGCGGGATCAAGGGCATTCGCTACGCTCACATGGATACCTGCCTGCGCAGGTAAGACGAAATTCTCGGGCATAATGAGATACGACTGAATCGTCACCCCTGCGAAGGCAGGGGTCTATTTCAGCAACGAAGCATGAGATAGATGCTGGCACCCCGGGCCCTTCAGCGCCGCTGAGCACTGCAGCAAGCAACGGCATTCGCAATCCCGTTCACAGGGATACCTGCCTTCGCAGGTAAGACGAAATTCCTGGGCATAATGAGATACGACTGAATCGTCACCCCTGCGAAGGCAGGGGGCCATCTCAACAACGAATCATCAAATAATTACGGCACCCCACCCCTTCAACGCCGCTGAGCACTGCAGCAAGTAACGGCATTCGCTATCCTGCTCACAGGGATACCTGCCTGCGCAGGTAAGACGAAATTCCCGGGCATAATGAGATACGACTGAATCGTCACCCCTGTGAAGGCAGAGGTCCATCTCAACAGCGAAGCATGAAATAGTTACGGCACCCCACCCCTTCAGCGCCGCTGAGCACTGCAGCAAGTAACGGCATTCGCTATCCCGCTCACATGCATACCTGCCTTCGCAGGTAAGACGAAATTCCCGGGCATAATGAGATACGACTGAATCGTCACCCCTGCGAAGGCAGGGGTCCATCTCAACAACGAAGCATCAAATAGTTACGGCACCCCACCCCTTCAGCGCCGCTGAGCACTGCAGCAAGTAACGGCATTCGCTATCCCGTTCACAGGGATACCTGCCTTCGCAGGTAAGACGAAATTCCCGGGCATGATGAGATACGACTGAATCGTCACCCCTGCGAAGGCAGGGGTCTATTTCAGCAACGAAGCATGAGATAGATGCTGGCACCCCGGCCCTTCAACGCCGCTGAGTGCTGCAGCAAGTAACGGGTTCAAGCTGGAAACAGTTTGAGCAGCAGGCGCGATTTTTCCGGGGTACGTTACCCGCGCCGTTACTTGCGTACGCGTGTAAGGCATCGATGGCATAAAACAAGGGCGTCTGACACAAGCAATTCCCAGCAGCCCCCTCGGAACTAATTCCGAATCCCAAGATCGATTAGTGCGCACACACTTATACTACGCGCCCTTGGGAGGTGTTTTTTGGCAAAAATCTTAAGCAATCGGCTTGGCTTAATAAAGCCGACGCGACGGCCAGCCTCAAGCGGCAATAAAGCCTTAGCGACCCTCGCTATATTCACACTACTGCTCTTCTTAGCCGGATGCTCGTCAATGCCAAAGGAAGAGGAAGCCGTCGTAGTGGAGGAGACAGCGCCCGTGATTGAGGAACCCCCCGTCGTCGTGGAATCCGGTCTGGCTTCTTATTATGGTGATAGACACCACAATCAAAAAACCGCAAGCGGCGAGCGATATCGGCATGAGCTAAAAACCGCGGCCCATAGAACCCTGCCACTGGGTAGCTACGTTAAAGTCACAAACCAAAAAACCGGCCGAAGTGTATTGGTAAGAATTAATGACCGCGGCCCTTTTGCACGGGGGCGGATTATTGATCTTTCCAAGTCGGCCTTTGCTGAGATTGGCAATACGGCATCGGGCTTACTCCATGTCGACGTTCAAGTCATTGAGTAACTCTACATTTGCTTAAGCAAAGACGTGGGCTATAGCGCCGAGCCTCAATAACAACAGCCCATGAATAATGCTAAACTTGCAGGCCGCAGCAGCCCATCACAAGTAAAGTCCGACTATGAACGATTCGCCATCACGCCCCCCCAGCACCGAATTGTCACGCCCCAGGACGATACCCCTATCACTTTACGTCCACATTCCCTGGTGCGTGCGCAAATGCCCCTATTGCGATTTTAACTCTCACGAGCGCAAAGGTGACTTACCCGAACAGGCGTATATCGCTGCGATGTTGGAAGATCTCGAGCAAGACCTGGATTTTATCCAAGGTCGCGAGCTGCAAAGTATTTTTATTGGCGGCGGCACACCAAGCCTATTCAGTGCCGCTGCATACGAAACTTTATTTAAGGGCTTACAGAAACATTTACGCTTTGCCAGCGACATTGAAATCACCCTCGAAGCGAACCCAGGCACCCTAGAACAAGGTCGTTTTGAAGGCTATCATTCCCTAGGCATCAACCGACTTTCTATTGGTGTACAAAGCTTTGACCCTACGCAATTAAACAAGCTCGGTCGCATTCACAATAGCGATGATGCGCGACGCGCCATTGCCTGCGCCCAGCAAGCTGGCTTTAGTAATTTTAATGTCGATTTAATGCACGGCCTCAACGAGCAAAGCCAAGCTGACGCCATGCAGGATTTGGAAATTGCGATTTCGGCAGGCGCGCCTCACATCAGCTGGTATCAACTCACCATCGAAGCCAACACCGAATTCTTTAAACGGCCGCCCAGTCTGCCATTAGAGACCGAAATGCATCGTATGCAGGCGGCGGGGTTGTCGTTGCTAAACGACGCTGGATTTGCGCGCTACGAAGTGTCGGCCTACGCCAAGGTCGGCCACCAATCCCGCCACAATCTTAATTACTGGCAATTTGGTGATTACCTCGCCCTTGGTGCTGGTGCTCACGGCAAGATCAGCTACGCGAATGGCGATATTTACCGCTATCAGAAAACCCGCAAGCCAGAGGATTATTTACAGCGCCAGCCTTCCCGCACGAGCAAGCGTGAACCCATCGCCACAAGCGATTTAGCACTTGAGTTTATGATGAACGCATTGCGTTTAGAACAGGGATTTACTCGGCAATTATTTAGCGAGCGCACGGGCCAGAGTAGCCAAAGCATCGATGCAATCTTAGTCAAACTGCAGCAGCAAGGTTTACTGCAAGAACAGAATCTTCTAATACGCCCCAGTGCGCGCGGCTTTGAATTGATAGACAGCATCCTCAGCGAATTCTTAAACGCTTAAGCCCTTTTCGCGCATTACAGACAAGACACCTTAAAAATTTATGTACGCTATTCGATCAAATTGTCACCTGCGACACCCATAACAATACCGGAAAATACGTATCGTCATGACATAAGGAACCCGTTAGGTTTAAAGTCTTCCCTCATTATTTGTGCACTGGCATCGGGAATCGGAGATGCTTCCTTTATAGTAAGAAACTATTATTACCAACGCAAATCTCTCGCCGCGCAAGTACTGAATAGGTTACTACGATGATCGAAAAAGAATTGCTCTCGGCAGCCCTATCAGCCACTTCGGAAGGGGTTATCATCGCCACCGTAAGGCACGACAACAAGCCAGATCGAATTATTTATGGAAACCGAGCTTTTGAAAAACTTATCGGCTTTGATAATGCGTCGATTATTAATCACAAATATAATTTATTGGAACGCCTAAGTAAAAATACGCCCGTTACTGAAGACGAAATTGTTAACGCCATAACTGCAGGCAAGAGCATTCAGTGTATCAGGAAATCTCACACCAAATCTGGCGACTACTTTTGGCACGAACTGAGTATCTCTCCAGTCTTAGATGAAAGTGGCACGCTTACCCATATTATTGGCGTACTACACAATATAAATGAGCGCATCCACCACCAAGAAAAAATTGAACAACAAAATTTACTCCTAAAAAGAAAAAATCAACAACTTGACGAATTGGCCTCCCACGATTTCTTAACCACACTTTATAATCGTCGTTTTTTTGATCGGGAGCTTACCCGTCTCTGCGCCTTCCACCAACGCTATAAAATTCCGCTAAATATGGCATTTTTTGACATTGATCACTTCAAGCAATACAACGATTACTATGGACACAATGAGGGTGACCGCGCGCTGTGTCTCGTGGCTGAGCAAATAAGTCAGCACTTCAGTCGCGAGGCCGACATCTGCGCGCGCTATGGCGGCGAAGAGTTTGTGGTGCTATCGGCAAGCGATTCAGATGAAGCAACATTTTTAAAACATGTTGAGGCTGTTAGATTAAAAATTGAGCAGCTGGCCATACCCCACAAAAAATCCACATCAGCAAAAGTCATTACCGTCAGCGCCGGCATTTATGTCGCCGTGCCACTGCGCGGCATGTCGCCCAATTATTTTACTGAAGAAGCCGATCACGCCATGTACCAAGCAAAGCAGCTTGGCCGCAATTGCGTCGCGGTTGCCCGCCATATTCGCATGGCCAGCGGCTAAGCATGCTTTACAACACGCCTAAACATAGCAGACAGCGCCGCCATCAATCCGAATATTCTGGCCATTGATAAACCCCGCACGTTCACTGCAGATAAACGCCACTAAATCGGCCACTTCCTGGCGCTCGGCAATTCGTCCACAGGGGTTCGGGTACTCGCTGGCCACAATTTGCTTAACAATATCATCCCAGTTCTCCCCCCAGCCCTTCTTCTCCGCTCTGCGGCGAAAACCCGCTTCCAATTCGGCGGTGCGAATATAGCCAGGCGAAATGGTATTTACGGTAATACCAGTATGACTCAACTCCTTGGTTAGACTTACGCTCATGGTCGCCAAGGCACCTTTAGCGGCGTAATAATGCGGCATAATACTATTCGGTTGGTGGCTGCCGATGGTGCCTAGCTGAACGATTCGCCCCCAGCCTTTCGCTTTCATCGCCGGTACCAAGCCCTGTATTAGGCGGGCCGCCGACAACACGTTTTTCTGGTACATATCCAGCCAGTCGTGACTGGTGCTAATCGCCCATTTACCTGCTGATGCTGTGCCATAGTTGTTTACCAAAATATCAACCTCGCCCACCAGCGCCTTGGTTTGCATCAGCACTTGTGCGCAGCCTCCATCACTACTTATGTCGCCCCACACGGCGCAGGCATTGGGAAGCTTATCGGCAGCAAGCTGGGCCGCGCCCTCTTCATTGCTGTGAAATACGACTTTTGCGCCCTCATTCGCCAAGGTAGCGGCTATACACTCACCAGTACCGCGATTGCTGCCGGTGACCAGCGCAACTTTATTATTCAGGTTTAAATCCACAGTGCATCACTCTCTAAATTAAGCTCATTACAGCATAGTCGCACATAGCCGGTCTGTGGCAAAATCAAAGGCTGAACAGCAATAAAATAGAGGCCACTATGAATTTTTGCCCCCAATGCGCCAGCCCCATCGCCGAGTTATTAATCGACAGCGAAATTCGCAAAGGCTGCCCCAACACCCAGTGCGGTTTTGTGCTGTGGAATAATCCCGTGCCAGTGGTTGCTATGATTGTGGAGGTTGAGGGTGGCGTGGTGATGGCCCATAACGTCAATTGGCCAAAAAGCTTTTACTCTATTATTACTGGCTTTCTCGAAGCGGGCGAAGACCCTGAAGAATGCGCTCGCCGAGAAACCATGGAGGAGCTAAACCTCCACGCGCTAGAAACCAAGCTAATTGGCGCCTACCCTTTTGCCCAGCAAAATCAGGTGATTATTGCCTACCATGTGCGCGCCGCTGGCGAGATCAAACTCAATCACGAACTTGATGACTATAAAATAGTGCCACCAGCCGAGATCAAACCCTGGCCAATGGGAACCGGACTCGCACTAACAGACTGGTTAAAGCAGCAGGGCCTGAGCCCTAAGTCTTAAGTTTGGGCGGCTGGTCTTCAGCACCAGCTGGCTCGTCAGTGCTTTCATCTTCCTCCTCGTGGCTGCCCTTATCCCGTGCGACTTCCGCCTTGGCCAATTCCCGCGCCTGCTCAAGCTCCTCGGTCAACAGACCTAGGGCAGTTTTTAGCTCATCGCGATCAGGAGCCTCTTCGCCTTCAACCGGCTCGGCGTTCAACTGGTCTTTGAGTTTTTTGATTTTGCCCTGCAATTGCTCGACTGCGCTGGCCACCTCGGCCTTGCTGAACAAGATTTCTTCAGCGTGACCACTGCGATCTTCATCTGGTTGCCGCGTCACTTTACGCTTAGGAATAAATTTTAAATCTGCAGGCAATGGTCGCTGATTCATAAAGTTTGGCGACACGATTTCGATGCCCGCGTCATGCAGTGCGTCTAGTATTTTGCCGCGCAGACGCGAGCGCGCGCTGACCAGCAATGCCGCCTCTTTAAGCCAGCCACTGGCGCGATAATTAACCGAGAAATCACCGAGATTGCGAATTTGGACAAAGCCATTTTCTAATTCTGCCGCTTCAATTGCGCTCAACAGGGCCGTCTCAATATCGCGTCGGTCAACGTCATAGCCAAGCGACACCTCTGCCGACACCACCGTGCCCGAAGCCCGCACCACATTGTAGGGCTCTTGCACCAATAGCAAGTTAGGAACCGTGACTAGCTCGCTGGTTTCATTCTGAAATTCCACATGCAGTAAACCGCGCTGCGACACCCGTCCCAACTCACCGCGAAACTCAATATAGTCGCCGGCCCGGAAGCTATTCACTGTGCGCAGCATAAAGCCCGCCATTAAATTGCCCATCACCGAGGTCGATGACAGCGCGATCGCGGCACTCATTAACAAACCCACCAAGCTCAAAAGTTGACCGCGCAGTTCACCGTTCATTGGAATCGTACTTATTGCCAACAGCAAGCCACTGAGCCGAAAGGCTAGCCGCGTGCCCTGCTCCCGATAACGCGTGTCAGCGCCATGACTTTTCTGCACCGCAAACACTTTGCGGGTGAAAAGCCAGACGGCGAATAGCAAGCCCATCACCACCGCAAAAGGCCCCCACTGGCCCAGCCAATTCGGCGCCACGCTAACGACTGCGTCTAAAGCATCATCCATTCAAAAAGCCTCGTTACTATTAAAAGACTGCATCATACTCATACACACGAGTATAGACACCTTCGCACCTTCTCGCGGACACCACATTTACCGCATACGAAGGCGCCGCGCTCTGTGTTAAACTGCAGCCCAATAGCAAACGTTCAAAATACTACTCAGCGACCGCGCACGAGGAACACTATGCCTGTATATCGCTCTAAGACTACCACCGCTGGCCGCAATATGGCGGGTGCCCGCGCACTGTGGCGCGCCACCGGCATGAAAGACGGCGACTTCGAAAAGCCGATCATTGCGGTAGTGAACTCCTTCACTCAATTTGTACCCGGTCACGTCCACCTCAAGGACATGGGGCAGTTGGTTGCCCGAGAAATTGAAGAAGCTGGCGGCGTCGCCAAAGAATTTAATACCATTGCCGTTGATGACGGTATTGCGATGGGCCACGACGGCATGCTCTACAGCCTGCCGAGTCGCGACATTATCGCCGACTCCGTCGAGTATATGGTCAATGCCCACTGCGCTGACGCCATGGTCTGTATCTCGAACTGCGACAAAATCACCCCTGGCATGCTCAATGCGGCGCTGCGCCTGAATATCCCAGTGATATTCGTGTCTGGCGGCCCAATGGAAGCGGGTAAAACCAAGCTTTCTGAGCATAAGCTCGATTTAGTCGACGCCATGGTCATCGCGGTCGACGACACCGCGTCTGACGAGAAGGTCGCTGAATACGAGCGCTCCGCCTGCCCAACGTGTGGTTCCTGCTCGGGTATGTTTACCGCCAATTCAATGAACTGCCTGACTGAAGCGCTGGGTCTATCCCTGCCTGGCAACGGCTCAATGCTGGCCACCCACGCCGACCGCAAAAAACTCTTCTTAGAAGCCGGTCGCCGGATTGTTGAACTGTCGCGCCGACATTACGAAGAAGACGACTACACTGTACTGCCCCGGCATATCGCCTCCTACAGTGCATTCAGTAATGCCATGGCGCTGGACATTGCCATGGGCGGCTCCACCAATACCATATTGCATTTATTGGCCGCAGCGCAGGAAGCCGAGCTGGACTTCACCCTGAAGGATATCGATGCGCTGTCGCGGAAAGTGCCGCAGCTGTGCAAAGTTGCACCCAATACGCCGCTCTACCACATGGAAGACGTTCACCGCGCTGGCGGTGTAATGGCGATATTAGGTGAGCTTGATCGCGCCGAATTATTGGACACGAGCCTCCCTACTGTACACGCCAGCACTATGGCTGCGGCCTTGGCGCAGTGGGACATCATGAGCACCGACAACGACGCGGTGAAGAACTTCTTTAAAGCTGGCCCAGCGGGCATTCCCACCCAAACCGCCTTCAGCCAAGACACCCGCTGGAGCTCACTGGACGCTGACCGCGAAAACGGCTGTATCCGCAATTTAGAACACGCTTTCTCACTTGAAGGCGGCTTGGCCGTGCTCTATGGCAATATTGCAGTAGACGGCTGCGTGGTAAAAACCTCAGGCGTAGATGAGAGCATTCTGGTATTCGAAGGCCCAGCCCATATCTGCGAAAGCCAAGAAGGCGCGGTCGACGATATCTTAAATGATCGCGTAAAAGCAGGTGACGTGGTTATTGTGCGCTACGAAGGCCCCAAAGGCGGCCCCGGTATGCAGGAAATGCTCTACCCCACCAGCTACATCAAATCTAAGGGCTTGGGTAAAGTCTGCGCGCTCCTTACCGACGGCCGTTTCTCGGGCGGTACTTCTGGCCTTTCTATCGGTCACGCCTCCCCAGAAGCCGCCGCCGGTGGCGCAATTGGCCTGGTTGAGCAGGGCGATATTATCCGTATCGACATACCTAATCGCGGCATCAATGTACTGGTAGACGAAGCTGAGCTCAATAAGCGCCGCAAAGCCATGGACGCCAAAGGTGCCGACGGCTGGAAGCCCGTGAAAGAACGGCCACGCAAAGTATCTGCTGCCTTAAAGGCTTACGCTAAAATGGTAACCAGTGCTGACAAGGGTGCTGTGCGGGATATTAGCCAGCTGTAAACATCGGAAGGACGTTTGCGGGAATAAAAAAAAGGGGCCCCAAAAGGCCCCATAAGAATGCTGGCGCCCTCACGCAACAGAGGTAGACAGCCGTCCCACTAATTCATCTGCTCAAAACGAATTAAACAGGGCAATACTATACCGCAAGTTTATGGCGATGATGATAGGCAATTTCCACTAGCCCCTATTTACCCAAATATTTACCACTTCCGTCACAAAAAGCCGTTAGCTTTGCGGCGAACCGCACTGCCAACACAGCTTAAAACTGACGCCATTGCTCTCTTTACACCTTGGGCACTGCCATTCACGATCGTCATCTTTACTTAAATCGGCCAATAGCGCCTCTGCTGCTGCAACACTGTCAGTGGCCACCCACAGCTCTGGCCACACATCGGTAAAGGCCAATCCGCCGCTTGCACCGCCAGAATAGGTATTGCGTAATTCCGTTGTCAGCCCTGCCGCGGCTAAAACATTTGCGGCATTGGCAACCAAGCTTAAATTAGGATCAGTGAAGATTTTTTTCACTGCGGCTAGCACTCTGGCCGAAGTGGACGAACATCGATATCGGCCAATGTCGGATCAAAGGCATCCGTTAATAAGCTGTCATAGCGGCAGTCATCATAGGCAACAATGGCATCGGCCTGCGCTTGATTAAACGCACCACTTGCCACTGCACTGGCCACTTTCTCAGCGGTAGAATCGCCAGCTAAATCGCCCTGTTTATCTAGGCTAAGAAAATGTTCGTAATCTTTTTCTACTGCGACCAGAAGCTGGTAAGTGTAATGAATTCGGCCCTGGGCATCGTGCCGATCAGCACTGATATAAACCTTGTCCGCCAATAAATTGCGCACCGAACTCGGCTGCATAATTAACTCACCCAGCGCACGAACCTCGTCGTCTGACGGCGTCCATTGCGGCAGCCCCCAAGGGAAAAACACCGCCTTTAATGCCGCACCTAAACCTCTGATCGGCAGATTGCGATAAAACGCCGCCAAGGCCGTGTTCATTGCAATAAAACACTGCTTTAAAGCATATTCTGCGTGTAGCTCATTAGCTTCATCTGGGGTTTGGGCATCGTGAAACTTGAGCAATGCACAAGCAATCACTAACTGGCTGTGAACATCACCCAAACGCGCCGACAGTAATTCGCGGCGTTTCAAATCGCCACCCAAGGTCAGCAGCGCAATATCGGCGCTCGCCGCAAATACGGCGCTGTAGCGGTTTATATGGCGGTACCAGCGCGCCGACAGTTCGCTATTACCGCATTTGGGTTTGCCCAAAAAGCCGCCGCCGAGCCCCTGCAAAATTCCGCGACTAAACACCTCGGCAGTGTGGCCAAGATGCCCCATTAACAAAGCATCAAACCGCGGCAAAGCGTCTGCAGACTCATCACTCAGCGCCGCTAATTCATCGGCTAAATACGGGTGACAGCGCATTGCGCCCTGACCAAAGATAATCATGGACCGCGTCAGAATATTCGCGCCTTCAACCGTGATAGCAATCGGCACAGTTTGGTAGACCAAGGCCATAAAATTGCGCGGCCCCATTTGAATACCGCGACCACCGAGAATATCCATGCTGTGATTGACGACGCCCCGCAGCTTTTCAGTGGCGTGGTATTTTGCCATGGCGGTCAGCACCGACGGTGCGCCATCGTCTAGCGCTCGGGTAACTAAGGCGCGGTAGGCTTCCAGCATATACGCCGACGCCGCAATCTCGGCGCTGGCCTCTTGCACCCCTTCAAACTTACCAACCGAAATTCCAAACTGGCGACGGATACGGGCAAAGGCGCCCACCAGCAGATAGCCCATTTCACCACCGGCCGTCGACAGCGCTGGCAGCGATACCCCACGACCAGCGCCCAAGCATTCCACCAACATCCGCCAGCCCTGGCCGATATATTCTTGACCACCAATCAGCATGTCCATGGGAATAAACACATCGACACCGGTAATAGGGCCATTCATAAACGCCGAGCCGGGATTATGACGCCGACCAATTTCCACCCCCGGCAAGGTCGCGGGCACCAAGGCACAGCTAATACCGCGCTCGACCTCATCGCCAATCAGTCCGTCGGGGTCGCTGAGCCTAAAGGCCAGCCCCACCACCGTGGCAACCGGCGCGAGGGTAATCCAGCGTTTAGAGAAGTTTAATTTAACGCCAAGCACCCGCTTGCCTTCGTAGTCTTGTTCGCAGACTACACCGGTATCGGGAATGGCCCCCGCATCCGAACCCGCTTCAGGGCTGGTTAAGCCAAAACAGGGTAATTCTTCACCCTTGGCTAAGCGCGGCAACCAAAAATCTTTTTGTTCCTCGCTGCCGTATTTCAGCAGCAACTCACCCGGCCCCAAAGAATTGGGGACCATTACGGTCACCGCCGCCACGGTTGAGCGACTCGCAATTTTACTTACCACCCGGCTTTGGGCATAAGGACTAAAGCCTAAACCACCGTAGGCAGGGGGAATTATCAAACCCAAAAAACCTTTGTCTTTAATGAATTGCCAAACCTCAGGAGGCAGATCTTTGGTCTCGTGATGAATTTGCCAGTCCGACAGCATGGCGCACAAGGCATTGGTCTCGCCGTCGATAAAAGCCTGTTCTTCAGCGCTGAGCTCAGACAGCTCAATGTCTTCAAACACTGCCCAATCAGGTCGGCCAGAAAAGAGTTCTTTTTCCCACCACGTGGTGCCGGCATCCAGCGCTTCACGCTCGGTGTCGCTCATGGGCGGCATCATTTTTTTGAGCGCGGCCATCGCCGGGCCAGACAAAAACCGCATCCGCAGCGGCTTAAACAACAGCAAGGCCAAGGCAGCAAAGAGTATTAATAGACTCAGGGGGTGCAGAAATATCGGGCTACTCAAGCCTAGCAGTAGCCACCCCAAGGCTATGACTACTGCACCACTGTGTGCGGACAGCCGTCGATAAAAGACAACTAACGCTAATAAGATTAATGCGAAAACGCTGAATACACTGGCCATATTACAATCTCCAAATTAAGTGGTGATGTTCTTAGCCTGCCAAGCCCTACCTTCAATAAGCCTTAATGTCCTAATCCGGTGCTGCACTAAAACTCGGATAAGCGTCCGATGTAGGCCCTGAGCCATGATGCAAGCCCGACACAATATGCAAATCCCGCTGGGGAAACGGCACCACAATGCCCGCCGCGACCAGCGCGCTGTCTATTGCCCACAAAAATGCGGATCGCGTGCCACTCTGCTGAGCAGCGTATTCTGGTTTAACCCAAACCAATAATTCAAAATCCAAACTGGAATCGCCAAACGCCTTCATAATTACGGTAGGCGCGCGTCCAGGGAAATCCAACAAGGTTTGCGGCAATTCCTTTATCGCTTCTAACACTACATCTCGCATGCGCTCTTTATTCGTACCGTAAGCCACACCAAATGGAATTCGCATACGACAGTAATTATTGGTATGCGTCCAATTGGTGACCTTGCCGTTTACAAACTCGGAATTAGGGACAATGACCTCGGCATTTTCCAAGGTAGTAATAATCGTTGCCCTCACCGTGATTTCCGCCACCACGCCAACCACGCCACTTTCCAATTGCACGTAATCACCCACCTTCAGTGAGCGCTCAACCAAAATAATCAGCCCCGACACAAAATTACTGAAGATGGCCTGCAGGCCAAAGCCAATACCCACTGACAGCGCCGAGGCCACCAGCGCTAGCTTGCTCAAATCAATACCGATTACCGACAGCGCAACAAACACCCCTACGATCAAGACCACGTAATGGATTAGACGTTCAATGGTATAGAGGGTGCTGCTTGAAAACGCGGCGCGGCGTTGGGCGACTGAGCGCAAACTACCCCGCAACACTCGCGAAGCCGCCCATGCAATACCGACCACCACACAACCCGCGAGCAAGGTCCCCAGCGTCACAGGGTTTTTACCAAGGCTGACCAAAGGGAAGGAAAGATAGCTGTTTAGGGAAATGAAAAAACTTTCAACGGTAATGATAGCGGTCCTCAGTGAACGGCCGCTCGGCGGCCTATATTATCTTTTTAATATAGGCCTTTACGCGTAAAACAGCGAATTTTTAAGGCTGCCAAGACAGCGTAATACCGTAGGTCACCGGCATACCGGTGTAGCGACCGATGGTGTCGAGCTGATTGGTGACATTATTATAGTAGTACTCGTCGCCGAGGTTGCGGCCCCACAGCATGAGCTGCCAGGGGCCCGCCGCTGGCGCAAAACCAAGCCGCGCATTAATCAGGCCGTAATCATCAATGAAAAAGCGTTCGTCCTGCTCCAGCGAGGCGTTGGTTTCACCGCTATAGCTGTAGTCGATACCCAGCGACAGCTCGTAGCGGTCAAAGACGGGCAGAACATAATCTAGTAGCAGGGTGTATTCCCAGCGCGGGCTATAATTAAAGGGCTTGCCAGCAAAGTCGAACTCATCGCCATTGCTGTCGCCACTGACAAACTCTTCAACTTCGGTGTCTAAATACGCCGCCGCGAGGGACAAATACAGGCCTTCGATCGGCGTGTACTTCACGTCCAACTCAGCACCGCGCACGGTAGACTTGGGGGCATTGCGCAAAATCGGCAGCGCGCCAAAGACTGGGTCGCGGAAATTAGTGACTAACTGCTTATCTTTATAGCGATAGTCAAATACCGAGGCATTGAGCTGCATGGTTTTGTCGAGCAAGGTCAATTTGCTACCGATCTCCAATGCGTCGAGCTGCTCTTGGGTAACGGGTTCAAACTGCACCGAATCCGAGATATTAATCACTGGGAAGCTACCCGATTTAAAGCCGCGACTGAGGGCAACAAAGGCCAGCATGTCTTCGGCAAAGCGCCAATCGAGTGCAAGGCGCCCAGACACATTGTCTTCACTTAGCTCACCAAAATACCGGCCGGGCTGGCGAGTTTCATTATCCAAGGTGAAGCAGCCGCCTTGTTCCGCGGTGCCGGGCAGATAACCTGCCAGTGGTGATTGCAGTAAACTAATCCCGCTAAAGGCCCCCGCCAAGCCGACACCCTCGTCTTGGGCGCCGGGTGAATCTTGGTCAGCGCCGGGCTCATCGCCAACGTTAACATCCTGGCCGCAGCCATTAAACTTACGGGATTCGTCGGTGTAACGCGCGCCACCGCTCAAGGTCCAATCATTAGCGAATTCCCATTCGCTATGCGCAAATATCGCCGCCACTTCGGCGAGCTGATTACCGCCAAAACCAGAGCGATTATCCAGCCCCGCCACGCCGTCGCCATTGGGCGCATCGACGGGGAAAATAATGCTCACCGTCTCGTGATGCAGGCGCTGAAACTCGGCCACATCGTCTTCGCTGTAGTTAACCCCAAGCTGCCAAAAGACGTCGTCGCGGTAATGGCCAGTTAAACGCCATTCCAAATTGTAGTAATCGGTGGTCGCGAACACATTGCGCTCAGTATTCACTGTGTCGACGCCGGACTGGGGAATAAAACTGCCATCGGATTCAAAGCGGCCGAGTGAAGCCAAAAACACCGCCTCGAGATCCTCTGACAAGGTCCAGCCCACGCGCACACCGGTGGAATAAAAGCTGTCATTCAGTCGAAATTCCATGCCAGCATTGGGCCAATCTGCCGCGCGATTGTCGTCGGTGTCTTTGTCGTTAACAGGGTAATCGGCAACTTCAGGGTGCAAGCCCGCCGCGCCCAACGTTGCATTCTGAGATTCAATCGCAATCACTTGCAGGGCCTGAGGCTCAGACCGATCGCGCCAGCCGTCAAGATGGTAGCTGACATCAATATTGTCGGCGGCTAACCAGCTCAGCGAAAAACGCCCACTCTGCTTATCGACTTTACCCAAGGTATCGTAGCCAAACTGCTGGTACTCACCGCCTAAATTCCGGCCAGTATTGCCGTTGTAGGCGTCGCTGCTGGCGTGGCGGGTACGGCTGCGCTGCCAGCCTTCACTGCTATTAATGGCGCGTAGCGCCAACCGTGCACTCACGGTCTCAGACAGCGGCCCACTAATAAAGCCATTGGCTTCGCTGGTTTCATAGCTGCTGTAGCCCACGCTGCCGCCATAAATCAAGCTATCACTGGGTTTATTGGCAATATAATTTATCGCGCCACCGGTGGTATTGCGGCCGTAAAGCGTGCCTTGGGGGCCTTTTAGCACCTCTACCCGGGCGAGATCCAAATTACTGCCCTTGGTCATAATCGGGAAGGGCAAATTGAATTCATCAATATAAACCCCCACCGTCGCACTGGCGGTTTGGCTATTTTCATTAAAGCCGACCCCGCGCAGGGTGTAAATTGGGGTGTTGAAACCGCCATCAGCGTAGGAGAAGCCCGGCAGTAATTTACCAAGATCCGTGGTATCGCTGACCCCGAGCGCAACGAGGTCTTCGCCGGTATAGGTAGCAATGGCCAAGGGGATGTCATTGGCACCCTCCTCACGCTTTTGCGCCGTAACCAGAACTTCTTCTATGCTTAAGCCCCGCCGCCCCTGGGGATTTTCTTGGGCGTTAAGGGCAGCGGCTTGGGACAAACCCAATAATATTAAAGTCAATTTTGTAGACGTGTTCACCTAGGTCTCACTCTCGGCAGGCTATCAGCAGCGCATGCTAGGGGCTCAGCCTAGGGTTTTCAAGCGATGGGCAGGTTTTGGGACAAATATTCTAAGCTTAGATCATTTGATTATTACCAATAAATTCAATACCTTAAGCAATGGCACCGAGGCCTACTGATCCGCGGCAGCCCTCCGCCAAGCAGCGAGCATGGTATCGCGCTGCGACTCGCTTACGGCAGCCCTTCCCAGCCACACACTCAAGATTAGCGCCGCGGCATTCGGATCCCGAATTGCACCCAAACGCTCCTCATTCAAATACAGCAGCAAACCCTGCTCTGGCAGCCAAGCAAGACGGTATTGCTGGCCCTTTTCAACACTTTTATACCAGCTGCTAAATAAGGCGATGTCCGCCTTAGCTGGGGCCAATTCCGCAGCCGAATAGGCCCCAGTCAGCGCCTTGTCGGTCATACTGCGAAAGCGCTCGGCCGACACCCCGACTTTATATTCGATAATGATCTGCTTGGCGTAATCTGGCGCCAGAATATCACCGGACGTGGGCAGAGCTTGCTGGGGGTCAACCTGCAGACGGGTATAGGTCAAATCCTTCCAGAGCAAGCTGAAGGTTTCTGCGCTCACGGTACGCCAATTTTCAGCCGCCATTAAGGGTGTCGATACCAAGCCTGCAAACAGCATTAATGGAATACTGAGCAGATATGCCTTGCGATTTTTATTCATTGTCCACCACCCTCAATGGCCACTATCGACCTGCGACCCAACATCAAAAAGACCATTAGTTTTAGCGCCACTGGCGCCACCACATACACGGCGCTGATCGCCCATGCTGGCGGTACCGCCCCATCTGTCTGGCTGCCCAACCACAAATACGACACACCGACCGCCAGCCCCATTGCCGCTTTGCTTAACATACTCCATAGCGCAAACATCCGCGCCCCTATTGCCGCACCGCCCTGCTCTTTGGACAAAGTCTGCGCCAAAGCGGTTTGCATGGCCGAGGGCAAGGCCTGATCGGCCCCCAGCGCCAGACCGGTGCCAATACTGATGGCGATAAACCACGCCACGTCCCCCTCGCCCAGTAGCGCAGCAAAACTAAACAGCAGCGCGGAACTACACAAGCCGATCCGCCAGGACCATAGGGTACCTATCCGCCGCGCGAGAAAATACCAAAATGGCACGCCCAGCAAGCCCGCGAGAAAATAGCTAATCAACACAATCGGGAGCTCGCTCTCGGCGTGCAGCACTTCGCGCATAAACAGTATAAGCACAGTTCCGGGAATCGCATTGGCCAGCATATTGGTAAACCACGGCAACGCTAAGCTGCGTAAGCGCTGATCTGCCAGCAACACCCGAAAACCTATAATGCGGGTAGTGACGGGTGCCGCCTGACTCCCCTGCAAACAAACCGTCAGCAGTAATACCGCAAGCAACAACACAAGAACTAAGGGGAGCATTGCCGGGGCCAGTATAGCCGGCAGGACCATTGCCAATAGGGTTCCCAGCAATAGCATGGCTTCGCGGCTGCTGTTATAACGAAGACGATCTAGCGCTGAAAATGAGATATTCACAGGCAGCGCCAACCAAGGTACAGTAATACCCGTCCAGCCCAACATGAGTAGTATGAGCCCACCTGCCAATAATGGTAGGGGCCAAGGGTGGGGCAGATAAACCAATGCCAAAGCACTGCTGGCGATGAGCAGCCAAGCGCCGAGCCACAAAGCGCGATGGCTGCCATGCCGATCGATCCAGGCCCCCGCGGGCAAATCGCTCAGCACGTCAGTCATTCTCGCTGCAAAGAACACCAGACCGACTATGCTGTAACCATAGCCGGCCTGCTCAGCCAGCCAGAGCGGTGCATAAAGATAAAAAGGCAGGCCTAAGGCCGCTAGTGGTAAGCCTGGCAAAGCGTAACGAATAAATTGCCAGCTTCGGAAAGGATTCCGCATTTCATTCTCCTTAACAGAGACGACGACCTTGGTCGCGTCGCTAGCATTGACTGTGGCAAATCTGTTTAGGCTGAATATACGTAAATAAGACAAAGCGGGATCAGCGATATATTTATGCAAACACCATTAAAGTCAGCACCCTTAAAAATTGCCGTCATTGGCTCCGGCATTTCCGGATTGAGCAGCGCCTGGCTATTGAGTAAACACCACCAAGTAACGCTATTCGAACAAGATTCCCGGCTCGGTGGCCATACCAACACCGTCGATATCCAAACCAGTGCCGGTACCATTGCCGTTGATACTGGCTTTATTGTTTTTAATGAGCACTGCTACCCCAATTTAGTGGCGCTGTTTAAGTACTTGGACATTCCGTATCAAGGCACCGACATGTCCTTTGGCGTGTCGTTGGATCAGGGCCGCCTTGAATACAGCGGTTCAAACTCCGTCGCCACCATGTTCGCCCAGAAGCGCAATGTTTTTCGTCCGCGCTTCTGGGGCATGATCCAGGACTTGCTGCGCTTTTATAAGCAAAGCCCGGGCTGGCTGCAAACCCTGCCTGACGATTTATCACTTGGCGAGCTGCTGCGCCAAGAGAAGTTTGGCCCTGGCTTTTGCGAAGATCACCTACTGCCCATGAGCGCCGCCATTTGGTCAACACCAACCGAAAAAATGCTCGCCTACCCCGCCAAAGCCTTTTTACGCTTTTGCGACAATCACGGCTTACTGCAAGTCAATGAGCGCCCCCAATGGCAGACCGTCACTGGCGGTTCCCGCGAGTACGTAAAACGGCTGAGTGCCGACTTTGCCGATGGCATTCGATTAAACTGCGGTATTAGGAAGGTACATCGCTTCAACGACCATGTAATTCTTGTCGATCAGAATGGCGAAAGCCATCGCTTCGATCATGTCGTTATGGCTGGACACGCCGACCAATCACTGGCCATGCTTGATGAGCCCAGCAGCGCAGAGCAGAGCCTACTCGGCGCCTTTAGCTATGAAGAAAACGAAGCGGTATTACACCGAGACGAAAATTTGATGCCAAAGCGCCACCAGGTTTGGTCGAGCTGGAACTACCTTGCTGACACCAGTCAAAGCACCAACAAGGTATCGGTGAGTTATTGGATGAATTTGCTGCAGCATCTGCCCTGCCAGGAATCGGTCCTGCTCACCTTAAACCCGCTGCTAGAACCGCGTCGCGATCGGGTTTACCGGCGATTTAGCTACCAGCATCCGGTATTTAACGAGGCCGCGCTCAAAGCTCAACACCAATTATGGAGCTTACAGGGCCAGCAGCGAACCTGGTTTTGCGGCAGTTATTTCGGCTATGGCTTTCACGAAGACGGCATTCAATCTGGTTTGGCGGTGGCCGAGCAATTGGGCAATACCGTCAGACCCTGGATTGTGCCCAATGCCAGCGGTCGCATTCACCTGAGCAGCAAGCCGGTGATCGATAATGCCGCATGAGCGCTAGCTTACGCACCGCTATTTATCGGGGGGAAGTACGGCATCAACGTCTAGCGCCAGTAAGCCATCGCTTTGCCTACCGAATTAGCAGCTTTTTATTTGATCTCGACGAGCTCGATGCTGCGGCAGAGCGCTGCCGCCTATTTTCGCTAAATCGCTTTAATTTGTTCAGCTTCCATTTCAAGGATATTGGCAGTGGCAGCGGCGAATCACCCCGCCGCTACATTGAGCGCTGCCTTGCAGAGCAGGGAATAACAGACACCCTCACCAGAGTTAGTCTTCTCTGCTACCCCCGTATTTTGGGCTACACCTTTAACCCACTGAGCGTTTATTACTGCTATAACCAGCGGCATCAGTTATTTGCGGTGCTCTATGAAGTAAGCAATACCTTTAAGCAGCGGCACAGTTATTTATTTCCCGTGCCCGAAGCCGACCGCGAAAACCCCACTATTGAGCAACAGTGCGACAAAAACTTTTACGTATCCCCATTTAACAATATGGCGATGCGCTATAAATTTCGGCTCCACCAGCCAAATAATAAATTGGGCATTAGCATCCGCGTCCAAGAAGGCGGAAAAGACCTGCTCCACGCCGTGTTCCAAGGCCGGCGCAGGCCATTCACCGACCGTGAACTACTGCATAATTTCTGCGCCCTGCCCTTTATGACACTGAAAGTACTTGGCGGTATTCACTGGGAGGCACTAAAGTTATTTTGCCAAGGTTTGAAAATAGTCCCTCGGCCAGCTGAACCAGATTCATCAATCTCACGTATTGATGAATAAATCTGCCGAATACGTAAAGGGTCTACTATGAAATCAGCCGCCGCTGCATTAGAAAACAACCTCGGCTCCGCCTGGTGGGCAAAACGCCAGCAACAAATGCTCGCCAAAGTGTTGGCGCCATTATCAAAGGCGGCCAGAGGGGTACTGAGTCTAAACCTGCCTAATGGCAGCTGCGTTGAATTTGGCGAACATCCCTGCGAACGCCTAAACCCTGTAGTGACTCTGCACAATTGGAAGGCCGTGCGCAAAGCCTTTACCGGCGGTTCCGTGGGGTGGAGCGAAGCTTATATGGACGGCGATTGGGACAGCCCCGATCTGGCTATTTTGGTTGAGTGGATTGCCGTTAACGAAGCGTTCTTTGACGGCATGCTCGACAGCGGCAAAGTGGAGGGCGCCATTCAAAAATGGCGGCATCGTCGCAATGCCAATAGCAAGCGCGGCAGTCGCCGCAATATTAGCTATCACTACGATCTTGGCAATGATTTTTATCAGCGCTGGTTAGACCCCAGCATGACGTACTCCGCGGCGTATTATCACAACGAACAATTAAGTCTAGACTCGGCCCAACACGCCAAGTACCAACGCCTAATCGATTCGCTAGGCATTAAAGACGGCGACCATGTTTTAGAAATTGGCTGTGGCTGGGGGGGCTTTGCTGAGCAACTCTGCCAACAAAAAGCCGCCAAGCTCCACGGTATCACCTTGTCTGAACGCCAGCTGGAATACGCTGAGCAACGCTTGAACAATATTGAATTGCGCGGTAGCGCTGAGTTCAGTTTAACCGATTACCGTGACACCGAGGGTCAATACGACCATATTGTGTCGATTGAGATGCTTGAGGCCGTGGGCGAGAAATATTGGCCAACGTATTTCGAAACCATACACCAACGGCTCAAACCCGGTGGCCGCGCAGCCATTCAAATCATCACCATTGATGAAGCGCGCTTTGCCGGCTACAGCGCCAATCCGGACTTTATTCAGACCTATATTTTCCCCGGCGGCATGCTGCCCAGCCCAGAACGCTTCCGCACTGAAGCCCAAACTGCGGGCTTACGCCTGCACGATGAAGAAGCCTTTGGTTTAGGCTATGCGCGCACGCTACACGAGTGGTCAAAAAGCTTTAACCAACATTGGGCAGAGATTGCCCCGCTGGGCTTTGATGAACGCTTTAAGCGAATGTGGAATTACTACCTAGGTTATTGCGAGGGTGGCTTTCGGGGCAAATCAATTGATGTTTATCAGTTTGTACTGGAAAAACCACTAAACCAATAAAGAATAGACATTATACAGCGAGCATTGTCGGTGACCGGTATTCACCGCCGCCGCTGATGTTCGCCTATGGCATCACAAGCTCAGTTTGACATTGCTGGCGCCGCATTTTTCCCCACCATAACCACCGCGCCTGACAACCCAATACCCATTACACCACGAGCATCTACTCCGTCACATCTGAACTTCTGGCGTCGATTATCCACTAAGAATTGCAAATAACGCCTACTGGCTCACAAAACTTAAGCAGGCAATACGTACAATCCACTAGCTGTTTCTTGGGCTTAGACGACATTCGCAAGATTACAACATGATACGATAGTGACACTTTAAAAGGCGCTGAAGAGCAGACTTGCTATGAAAACAAACAAACGTTGGGGCAATGGAGCGCGGGTCGACGACCTCGATACCGGTAAGAAAATTCTACTGAAGTCCGCCGTTGACTGTTTTATGACGAAGGGTATTAAGTCCACCACCATTGAAGATATCGCCAAAGTGGCCAATGTCACCCGCCGAACGGTGTACCGCTACTTTAACGGCAAGTCCGATATTATTACCGCGCTGATCGAAATCGAGCGGCAGCGGATGTTTTACAAGATAAAAGATATCGCTACGCTTCATGACAATAATTTTCCGCTCATGCTGGAAGAGTGTATTTGGTTCGCGGCAACCTATCGGCCACCTGAAGCCGGAAAAATAGATTTAGTATCTGGTATCAATGCGTCAGAAGCCTCGCCACACATTGACACTGAAGAGTCTGACGAGCACTGGCGTGAACTCTTACAAGCGCCGTTAAACGCTTACAATGAACGTAATAAACGCAGCGTTAAGCTCGATGATCTGATCAAAATTGTCGGGCGGCTGGTTATTTCCTACCGCCAGTCTCCCTGCACCAAAGAGCAATTTAAAGCCAGTATGCTCGCCCTTATGCTGTAATATCGTTCGGGCCCAATCGGGCCCGTCTCGCCGCGTTCTAACAAAACCTCCGTATCAATAATCCCGCTTAATGCCCAGAACCCCTGATCCGTGTAAGGGCTATTCCGCATACCCCCTAAAGCCTGGTATCGCTAAAGTAGCGCCATACAACAAAACAATAGATTCCGGGGCAAGATCATGGCGACATCAACTCAGACAATCGACAACGCTATCTTTGGTGATAACTTGATGCGTCAAGCATCACTAAACCAAAATGGTGCCAAGCGCAGTGAGTGGTGGCTGAATGTTAATTACGCAGAAACCATTGAAATCAACCATGCGGTTTCGGCATTGCAGCGTCGCGGCAACTAAAATCTCACGATAAAACACTGGCTATGTATCAGTACCCAGTCTTTTAATTAGTCCAAACGATGCCTAACTCATCTATTAAGTGGCGCGCTGCGTAAAAGATTCTATACTTGAATAACTAAGCAAGCTTGGTGTTCATCCACTTCACGCGCGACGGCTATGACTAGCACTGACGACAAACCACAAAGCAACACCCCATTTCAGCAAATCGACGAGCAACCAACAGCCGTCAGTTTGGCAGCCATCGCGATGACTGGTGGCTAGACATTGCGTACGCCGAAGATATTGACATGACTACCGCCGTCGACACCAAAGCCGTACGCCAGCGACTAAAACCGCAAAAATAAGCACCACGTCACCCACGTTCTCTCAATAACGCACATCTACTATTTTGTGTAGTGGCTATTCCGTATACCCCGCATAAGCTCCCAAGGTTAAAGTAACACCATCACGACACTGACTACGGAGCAGGGCAAATGAGCACACAACAAGCAGATAAAGGTATTTTTGGCGATAATTTCCGCGCCCAACAGTCGCTTAATAACAATGGTATTAAGCAGAGTGAGTGGTGGTTAAATATCAACTACGCCGAAGTATTGGAAATACACCACGCAGCCGTTGCCCTAAACAGCCAGGCGCGCTAATAAGGCTCGTCGTCACAGGCCACCCCCAGAGCCAAATCCCGCTGTTTTGCTCAATCCGCCCCACAAACCGTAACCAGTTCACAGTTTCAACACCCGGGTTCACTCGCTACGGACTTTTCCCTATACTCCCAGGCTAGGCCTCGCAGTACCTTGTTTGCTCAATGAACGTAGTCAACGAGTAAGTAAAGAGGAACGATCATGGCCCAGACCAAATCTGACAACACGTTTTACCCAGAATCGCGCCGTGGTGCTAACACCATCAATGCCTACGGCAACAGTCGCGCTGAGTGGTGGCTAAACGTAAATTACGCCGAAGTCATCGAAATGCGTGATGCAGTCAGCAGTAAACTCAATAAAGCGCGGGCTGTAAATTAAGGCCGGTGCTTCAGACCCCGGCAAACTATGATAAATTGGCAAGAGATTGACACCGTCCTCCTCGACATGGACGGCACCTTATTAGACCTACACTACGACAATTTTTTCTGGTCGCAACACCTCCCCAAGCGCTACGCTGAAATACACGGCGGAGAACCAGAGCAAGTTGCACACGATTTAATACAGCGCATCATGGCCGAGCGCGGCTCGCTGAATTGGTATTGCTTAGATTATTGGTCTAGCCAGCTCAATGTTGATATTGTCGCCCTAAAGCGCGAAATTGCTCATTTGATTGCCCCTCACCCGAGTACCGCTGACTTTTTGAGCGCCTTAGACAATAGCCACTGCGAAACCTGGCTGGTCACCAATGCCCATCGCGACAGTTTAAATTTAAAACTTGAACACACTGATCTCGCGCGCTGGATGCACAAGATGATTACCTCCCACGAACTGGCCAAGCCCAAGGAGGACCCAGAGTTCTGGCACCGCCTGCGCCAACACTGGGATTTTGATCCGGCCCGCACCCTACTGGTAGACGACACCGCCAGCGTGCTCGATGCCGCAGCCAAATTCGGCATCCGCCACCTACTCACACTGCGCCAACCTGACAGCAAACAGGCGATCCGCGAGCAATTGACCTATCCAGCTATTCAGCACTTTAGCGAAGTTCTACCCATTCCCAAACGGGAGACGTATCGTGGCTGAGGCGCCCAGCGGTATTCGCTTAGACAAATGGCTGTGGGCCGCGCGATTTTATAAAACCCGCAGCCTCGCCAAGCAAGCCGTTGAGAGCGGCAAGGTTCACTACAACGGCGAACGCTGTAAAGTGAGCAAAGAAGTGCACATTGGCGCAACACTCACCATTCGCACCGGCTGGGACAACAAAATAGTGGATGTTATCGCCCTCTCTGGCCAGCGCCGAGGCGCGCCGGAGGCCGCACTACTGTATTGTGAAACCGCAGACAGTATTCGCACTCGCGAGCAACTCGCCGCCGACCGCAAAATACTTGGTGCCGCGGCGGGCGCCCTGCACCCCGAGCGCCCCAACAAAAAGCAGCGCCGCCAAATTCATCGCTTTAAGAATCTAAACGACGAGTAAGAGGCCATCGCCAAGATCAGCCAAGACCTCTCCCCCAGTAAGCGCTATAATTGTCAGCTTATTTTACTACGGACACCCGATTTGCCATGAGCGATACCATCAGCCGCTTTATCTTTGACAATAGCGACGTTCGTGGCGAGCATGTTCGCTTAGAAAAAAGCTACCAGGACATCCTCAGCATCCATCACTACCCGCCAGGCGTTGCCAATTTACTCGGTGAATTCCTCGCCGCCGCCAGCCTGCTCAGCGCCACCATTAAATTTGAAGGTGCGCTCATACTGCAGGTACGCGGTGACGGCCAAGTGCCCTTAATCATGGCCGAGGCCAACTCCAAACAGGAGCTGCGCGCCATTGCACGGGACGCCAATGAAGCCATTAGCCTCGATTTCAAGGCCCTCATTGGCAATGGCCAGCTGGCCATGACGATTGCGCCAGAAAACGGCAAGCCCTACCAAGGTATTGTGAGTCTCGATGGCGACAGCCTCGCCCGCTGCCTTGAAGCCTACTTTCAACGCAGTGAGCAGTTGGCCACACGTGTTTGGCTATGCGCCGACGGCGAGCACGCCAGCGGCATGCTGCTACAACAATTGCCTAGTGCCAAACCCGATTTGGATCGCTGGGAGCACCTGAGCACCATCGCCCATACCATCAAAAACGAAGAATTGCTGAGTTTGGACGTTGAAACACTGCTCTATCGGCTCTACCACCAAGACGCCGTTCGCCTATTCGACCACAAACCACTGGTTGCTCGCTGCCGCTGCAGCCGCGAGCGAGTAGTTCAAGCGCTTATGTCCCTCGGCCGCGACGAACTTGACGATATCCTTGCAGGGCAGGGTCAAATCGAAACCAATTGCGAGTTTTGCAACCGTCTCTATCAATTTAATGCCGGCGATATTGCCGGTTTATTTGAGCAGGGCAGCGACCTCACCCGTCACTGAAAAAAGCACTAATTTTGGGCATTTTCCCCAAACAGCGTTTTCTCTTCCCAAAGATTAGCGCTGACATAGGTTTTTTGTAATAATGGCGCCCCAAATTACCAGCCACTTTGGGGGTTCTCTTTCGTGCCAACCCCACCGCAACACCCAAGGCTGCTCTCAGGATTACGCGACAGGAAAACAGAGAATGAGTGCTGAAACGACGATTTACACCGATTTAAGCCCCGCTCAACTAATTGAGCAAGCCCTGAGTCGCGGCGAAGGCCGTCTCGCCGACAGCGGCGCACTCGTCGTTACCACCGGCAAGCGCACCGGCCGCTCACCTGGCGACCGCTATATTGTACAAGAGCCATCGACCTCCGATGCCATCGACTGGACCAGCGTGAACCGTCCCTTCGATGCGGCTAAATTCGATGCCCTGTGGGATCGCGTTGAAGATTACTTAGCAGACCATGACAGCTTTGTTTCTTCACTCCACGTTGGCGCCCACGAAGATCACTACATTCCCGTCGTTGTGAATACCCAAACTGCATGGCAGGGTTTGTTTGGCCGCAATATGTTTGTGCGTCCCGCCAAATACAATCCCAAAGGCAAGGAAGAGTGGACTATCCTCAACTGCGCTGGCTTTGTTTGCG
Organism: Zhongshania antarctica; assembly: GCF_014202945.1. Taxonomy (GTDB): domain Bacteria; phylum Pseudomonadota; class Gammaproteobacteria; order Pseudomonadales; family Spongiibacteraceae; genus Spongiibacter; species Spongiibacter antarcticus. The sequence continues at coordinate 247,542 of NZ_JACHHW010000005.1, forward strand.
AGCCTGAGCGCGACGGCACTAACTCTGACGGCTGCGTCATCATCAATTTTGCCCAGCGCAAAGTCCTGCTGGCTGGCATGCGCTACGCCGGTGAGATGAAAAAGGCAATGTTCTCAGTACAGAACTTCCTGCTCCCCGAAAAAGACGTAATGCCCATGCACTGCTCGGCTAACGTCGATGAGTCTGGCCAGACCACCTTGTTTTTCGGCCTGTCTGGCACCGGCAAGACGACCCTGTCTGCCGACCCAAGCTGCTACTTGATCGGTGACGACGAGCACGGCTGGGCAAAAGGCTCCGTATTCAATATTGAAGGCGGCTGCTACGCCAAGACCATCAATCTGAGCCAGAAAAACGAACCGATTATTTGGGACGCGATTCGCTTTGGTGCCATTGTCGAGAACGTCGTCATTGACGACCACACTCGTCACGCCGACTACGACGACACCAGCCTGACTGAAAATGGTCGCTGCTGCTACCCACTAGAAAACGTTGAAAAGCGCGTTATTGAGAACGCCGCTGGCGAACCCAAAACCGTTATCTTCCTGACCTGCGATGTATCTGGCGTGATTCCGCCAATTTCAATCTTGTCTAAAGAAGCGGCGGCATTCCACTTCTTGAGCGGCTACACCGCACGGGTTGGCTCAACTGAGCTGGGTGCTGAAGCGGGTATTCACCCCACGTTCTCCACCTGCTTTGGCGCGCCCTTTATGCCGCGTCCGGCTGGCGATTACGCCGAGTTGCTGATGAAGCGTATCGACGATTTCGACTCTCAGGTTTACTTAATCAACACTGGCTGGACTGGCGGTTCAGGCGCAGCTGGCGGCACTGGCTCACGTTTCCCGATCCCAGTAACCCGCGCTGTAGTTGCCGCCGCCCAAAACGGCACGCTGATTGGCGCCGAAACTGAGCGCTTAGAAGCACTGAACCTGACGATCCCCAAAGCGATTCCCGGCGTTGATGACAAATACATCAACCCGCGCAAAGCCTGGGGCGATGCAGCGGCCTATGACACTGAAGCCTCTAAGCTGGCGCGCCTCTTCCAGGAAAACATCAAGAAATTTGATGTTTCCGAGGCCATTATTGCCGCCGGCCCGCAAGCCTTAAGCGATACGCCATAAATGAAAGGGCAGCTTAGCTGCCCTTTTTTATGCCTGTAAACTTGCCTGATTTCCCTATCCGGCCCACACTTATCACTCCCTAGTGCGGAGGCGTCGCCCTGCGTATTACCTCGATTGTTTATTGGGCAAACCTATGACCGCAAATCCCTCGGCAGAGCACACCACCAGCTTTATTAGCGACTGCCAGCAAGCGTTTAACAAGGGCCAACTACAGCGCTTGGTGCTATCTAAATACCAGGGTGACGAGCCCGAACTCAATCGCATCAGCATTAGACCCATCAGCTTGAAAAACACCGTACTGCTGTCCTTTCTCTATGAATACCGCAGCCGCCACGTCACCAAAAATGTCAGCTTAGACGACGCAGTAAGTCTGCTGCAGCGCTGGCTAGGCAACGACTTTAATAACGCGCACATGGTTAGTGCCGACTGGGAAATTCAACTGCGCTTTAGCAAGAAGGGCAAGCCGCTGCTCAATAAACACCGCAACAAAGACACCGCGCCCGTCGACGCCCTGCAACACAACCGCGAAAAACACCGCTTTGTCGAGCAAAGCCGCCCCTATTTACAGGCGCTTGGCATAACCGACTCACAAGGCCAAATCATTCCCGCCATGTCCCGCAAGTGGAAGCAGATCAACCGCTTCATTGAAGTGCTCGCGACCGCCATCAACAATACGGCTTTAGCCGAACGCGAGACGATTCACATTGCCGATTTTGGCTCAGGCAAAGCCTATTTAACCTTTGCCTTACACGATTACCTCCACGACAAGCTGGGCATGAGCGCCCAGGTCACCGGCGTAGAGTTGCGTCAAGAACTGGTCGACCTCTGTAATAACACCGCCAAAAAGCTAAGTTTGCAGGGCATCAAATTTGAACAGGGCGATGTCCAACACTTTGCCGCCCAGCACATTAACGTCATGATCGCCCTACACGCCTGCGACACGGCAACCGACTACGCTATTCACATGGGGATTCGCAGCAACGCCGACATTATTATGTGCTCGCCCTGCTGCCACAAACAACTTCGCCCCCAGCTGAAAAGCCCAGCACCGCTCGCGCCGCTACTCCAACACGGCATTCACCTTGGCCAAGAGGCTGAAATGCTAACCGACGGTCTACGCGCGCTATTGCTAGAAGCGCATGGCTACGACACCAAGGTCTTTGAATTTATTTCTTTGGAGCACACCAGTAAAAACAAAATGATACTTGCGCAAAAACGGCGGCAACACCGCGACAACAGCGAAGTGCTGCAGCAGATTGCCGATATTAAGACTTTTTACGGTATCCAAGAGCACTGCCTAGAGCGCCTACTTAACGACGGTGCCTAGCCGCAATAGCCAGAAAACCTAAGCTGGCACTGCCGAATGGGCGTATACCCTGCTCCGCAAGCCACTCACGTCGAAGGGCTGCCAGCGATCTTCGCGCTGCGCCAAACGCTCCGCCACGGCGTACATTACCGCAACATTATGGGTTAAACCGACGTGACTGCCCGGCACCCGCAAATTTTCAGTATTGTTATTTAATTCCTTATCGATACAGAACTGCCAATCGACAATACCGTCACCTTCACTGTACATGGCCGTGGACGGCACAGTCGGCGTCGCCTGCCAGCAATTTTGCCAATCTAACATTGGATCAGTTAGGGCACCGGGATTCATCATTTCGTAGAGTTTTAAGACCGGCCCAGTGACCCCATCCATACCGGGAATATGGATTGGCGAGCCCAAGGTAATGACTTGACGAACAATATCTGGATTTTTGTAGGCCAAGGTTCGAGCATAGATTCCCCCCAAGCTCCAGCCAATCACACTGACTTTACGGCAGTGGCGCGCGGCAAGCTCTTTTACGTGGCGCTCGTAAGCCAAGTATTTCTGCTCGGACATACCGCTGTTTAAGCCCTGCTCCCAACCATAGGCCGCAAAGCCGCGACGGCGTAAAAAGCCCCGCAGTGCAGCGGTGCCGCCATCGCCGGTCATAAAAGAAGGCGCAACCACCACGGGGTGACCGTCGCCGCACTTTATTTTGTCCAGTGTTGAACGAAAACTGACCATTGCCAGCATTTCAAAGATAACCCGCAACTCCTTTGCTGTTCGCAACGGCGTGGGCTGCCCTGCTTTATTCTTGTTTTGAGCCATTACTACCTCGTTATGTTCCGACAAGCGGCCTAGAAGGTAACAACTATATAACCTAAGTTTCCCGCTAAGCGCAATACCGTGTTAATGCGCTATAACGATGCGGCGAATATAATAAACGCGAAATAAGGACTTACCGCAGTATTAGTATGTGCTTTCTAATTAATCTCCGTACTCTTGCACCCAAGTCAGCGAGTAATAGCAGTTCTCGCCGAAATCTGGCTCTGAATAGCCTACTATTTCATTCTCAATGAGGACGTCATCATGACCGAAGCAAGTAAAATCGAAAAAGCTAACGCACTGGCAAAAGAAGTGTTTTTAGCAAACCTAGGTCTGGCTGGCAAAGTCTTTGAACAAAGCCAAGAAGTATTTAAGCAGACTGAAGCTAAAATCAAAGAAACTGAAACAAAAGCCAAAGACGCTTACAGCAAGCGCAACGAATTCTTTGACGGCTTGGTTGCTCGTGGCGAGAAAGTACAAAGCGACGCGGTTTCTAAGTTTGAGTCTAGCAAGACCCAAGTAACGAGCAAAATTGAATCTAGCAAGTCACAAGCTATCGCTAAGTTCAACGACACTAAAGCGCAAGCTATCGCCAAGTTCGAAGAACTGAAAAGCGAAAGCAACACAGCAGTAGAAGCTCAGCTGAAAACCCTGCGTGAAGGCTTTGAAAAAGTAAAGTCTAAAGTTTCTCGCAGCGCTGCTGAAGCAACTGACGTTGTAGCAGAAGCCACCGCGTCGTAAGCATTCGGTGCCCGTTAGGGTACCAAATCCTAGGTCTATATCTCACCTATGCTTTTGCACGATGCGCCGTATGGCCATCGTGCTTTTTTCATAGCTAAGTTCAGACTCACAGTTTCCGCACTGGCAAGATTTTCTTACTGGTGCATCAGATTCAGTTATTTTATTTTATTTTGCAATGGAGAACGCCATGAGCAAAGACAGCAAAAAGAGCCTACAGGATCTTAAAGACGCCACCAACCATGCTGGTGAAGTCGCTAAAAGTATTTGGCTTGCCGGCCTTGGCGCCTACGGCCGCGCTTACGATGAAGCGCACGAAGCGCTAGAAAAAGCCAGCAAAGAAACACCCAAGCTATTCACTGAACTAGTCGACAAAGGCAATCGTTTAGAAACCCAGGCCCGCGCCAAACTTGGTGAAGCAACCAATATTGGTAAGACTATTTCCATTGAAGAACGCATTAGTAAAATGCGTGCCAGCCTTGGTTTTGGCCATACCGCCAGCGCCGATGATCTGAGCCGCTTAGAAAAGAAACTCGATGCATTAAGCAAAAAAGTTGATGCGCTGAGCAAAGCCGCCAAGCCAGCCGCTGAAGCTGCGCCTAAAGCCGCTGCGCCCAAGGCAAAAGCACCGCGTAAAGCACCAGCAAAGAAAGCTGTCGCTAAGTAAGCGGAGCCCATCCCCAAAGGGAAGATGAGCCCTTCATCTTCCCTTTTCGTAACACCCAAACTTCCGCTGTTCTAATCGACACCGCTGGACACAGACGCCAGGTTCATGGCACCTTGTCGCTTCGCTCACAGGAGTCTGTTATCTCGGATGAAAACCCGCGACAAAATATTATTAAGCAGTCTCGCCCTTTTTAATACCGACGGCGAACCCAATGTCACCGCCGTTGATATCGCCAATGAACTGGATATTAGCCCCGGAAATCTTTATTACCATTTCCACGGCAAAGACGAAATCATTCCGGAACTCTACGCCGCCTTCGAACTTGAACTGATTGATATTCTCAGTGCACCACTGCAAAAGAATCTTGGCGCCCAAGACACCTGGTTTTATTTATACATCGTATTTGAACACATCTTTAATCACCGCTACCTGTATCGCAATCTCAACGATATTCTTCAGCGCTACCCGCAAATCGCCAAGAAATTTTCGAAGCTGTTAGAGCTCAAAGTACAGGCCGCTCGAGCGGTGACCTTAGAATTGCGGAGCCAAAACTTTCTCGACCTCGACGACCTGCAACTTGAACGTCTCTGTGACAATATCGCCATGTCACTGACCTTTTGGTTAAATTACACCCACCTCCGTGGCCGCAATATCAGCAATGAAATGATGATTCATCAGGGCGTCTTTCAAATTATGTCACTGGTTACCGAGCACCTCCGCCCGGAATACCGTTATTTTTACGATGAGTGCTGCGCCTTGTTTGAAGCTTTAGCGCAGAGCGAAACGTAGCCACACGCTTGACGGGAGAAGGGAGACGCTAAAAAATTGAAAACAGCGCATGAATCCACGCTTTGCGTCTTTCGTCTCCCATCAAGCGTCTCCCGCAGTCCAAAAAACTTATTGTCAAGCCTCGCACCACAGCCTTAGTTTTTGCATAATGTCCGGCTTCACGTACCTAATAAGCCGATCATATGAATTCCATCCCCAGCCGCATTGCTCAAGAACTTGGTGTTAAAGAAGCGCAGGTTAGCGCTGCCGTTGCCCTGTTAGATGAAGGCGCAACCGTGCCGTTTATTTCCCGCTACCGTAAAGAAGTCACTGGCGGGCTCGATGACACCCAAATGCGCGATTTGGAGTCCCGGCTGGGCTATTTGCGGGAATTAGAAGACCGGCGCGAAACCATTCTCAACAGTATTCGCGAGCAGGACAAGCTCAGCCCCGAGCTAGAACGGGATATTCGCGGCGCGGACACCAAGAACCGCCTAGAAGACTTATACCTACCCTACAAGCCTAGGCGCCGCACCAAGGGCCAGATCGCCATTGAAGCCGGTTTAGAACCCCTCGCCAACACCTTATTTGACGACCCCAGCCAAGATCCAGCCAGCCTCGCCCTCAATTATTTGAACGCAGAGCAGGGCATTAATGACGTGAAAGGCGCGCTCGACGGCGCCAAGTACATTCTCATGGAACGCCTTAGCGAAGACGCCAACTTGCTCGCCAAGCTTCGTCATTTTTTGTGGAACGAATGTTTGCTGTGCAGCACCGTTATGACCGGCAAGGAGCAGGAAGGGGAGAAATTCCGGGATTACTTCGCCCACAGTGAACCACTTAAAACCACGCCCTCGCACCGGGCCTTGGCCATGTTTCGCGGCCGCAACGAGAGCGTTCTGAGCCTGGCGATAAAGTTCAGTGAAGAAGAGGGCACAACTCATCCTTGCGAGGGCATGGTCGCCGAATTCTGGAAAGTGAAAGACGAGGGTCGCCCTGCCGATACCTGGTTAAAAGAAGTCATTCGCTGGACCTGGCGCATAAAGCTCTACACCCATTTAGAAACCGATTTGCTCGGTCAATTGCGCGAACTCGCCGACACTGCGGCCATTGACGTGTTTGCCCATAACCTCAAAGACTTACTCTTGGCCGCACCCGCCGGTCAACGCGCCACCATCGGCCTCGATCCCGGTATGCGCACCGGCGTGAAAGTCGCGGTTATCGACGCTACCGGTAAAGTCGTCGACCACTGCGCTATTTTCCCAACTCCGCCCCAGAATAAAATTACCGAATCCGCCGCTGTACTTTTAGCGCTGATCAAAAAGCACGGGGTTGAACTTATCGCCATTGGTAACGGCACCGCCAGCCGCGAAACCGAGCGCTTTGTTAAAGACTTGCTCGCCGCTCGCCCGGAACTGGGCTGCACCAGCGTCATGGTTAACGAGTCTGGCGCATCTATTTATTCGGCATCGGAATACGCGGCCAAGGAATTCCCGGATCTCGACGTGACCATTCGCGGCGCAATCTCAATCGCCCGCCGCCTGCAAGACCCGCTGGCCGAACTGGTTAAGATTGACCCTAAATCCATCGGCGTTGGCCAGTACCAGCACGACGTCTCGCAAACTGCCTTGTCGCGCACCTTGGAAACCGTGGTAGAAGACTGTGTAAACGCCGTCGGTGTAGATGTAAATACCGCCTCACCGGCGCTGTTAGCACGGGTATCTGGCTTGAATCTCAGCATCTCGGCCAATATTGTTGAGTACCGCGACCGCAACGGCGCCTTTAAAAGCCGCGAGCAATTAAAAGAAGTTAATCGCTTTGGCGCAAAAACCTTTGAGCAGGCGGCGGGCTTTTTACGTGTTGTAGGCGGCGACAATCCACTCGATGCCTCGGCAGTGCACCCTGAGTCCTACAGTGTGGTCGAGAAAATCGTCAACCGCTGTGGCCGCGAAGTGACAAACGTACTGGGCGACAGCAGCTTCTTAAAAACACTGAAGCCGGCTGAATACGCCGACGAACGCTTTGGTATACCCACGGTTACCGATATTTTTGCCGAATTAGATAAACCCGGCCGCGATCCCCGCCCAGATTTTAAAACCGCGACCTTTAAAGACGGCATTGAGAAAATATCAGATCTTGAGCCAGATATGATCTTGGAAGGGGTCGTTACCAACGTTACTAATTTTGGTGCCTTCGTCGACATTGGTGTTCATCAAGACGGTTTAGTACACATCTCGGCCTTGGCCAATCAGTTTGTGAAAGACCCCCACAGTGTGGTGAAAGCGGGCGACATTGTTAAGGTTAAGGTCATGGAAGTCGATGCGCAGCGCAAGCGGATCGCACTGTCTATGCGCTTAGACGACAAGGCCAGTGACGTGCAAGCCGCCAATAGCAGTGGCGAACGACGCGGCGGGCGCAGTAAGCCCGCAGCCATGCCTAAGCAAACACCAAAGCCCGAAAATACCACGATGGCTGCGCTATTTGCCCAAGCCAAACAAAAGAAACGCTAAGACTGTTCGCCCCCCGACGAACAGTGATCCGCTGCCGCCTCGGCGGCGCGGATTTCACTGGCGCTTTCGCGATACGTTTCATCCTCTGGCGCCAAGGCTTCAGCGCGGCTAATGGCGGTCAGCGCTTGGACTTTACAGCCACCCGCTAAGAGCGCGTAGGCATAATTATTCCACAGCGCCGGATCATCCTTGGCGAGTGCCAATAAGCGCTCAAACACCTGAATCGCCCGCTGACTCTCACCCTGTGCCAAGGCTAAATTCGCCTGCGCCGTTAATACCGGCAGGGAATCTGGCCAGCGCTCGGCGGCCAAAGCATAAAAGCCCGCCGCCAATTCAGGGTGGCCAGTTTGCTCAAAGGCGTAGGCGCTGCGAATGGTGGCTAAGGGCTCCGCCGTGACCGGCAAATGGCTGCTGTCTACCATAACTCGTGCCCAGTTATTGGTTCGCCCCCAGGTGGCCATAAAAGTTGAAAAGGGTAGGCGATAGTACGGGCGACTTCCTGAGTGCAAAATTAGCTCTTCGCGGTCTAAATCGTAACCAACGGCAAGGGCGTAATGCCACTGAGGCCACCAAGAGAAGGTCAAGTTCTGGAACACCAAAACCGGATTCCCCGCGTCGAGTTCTTTCAATAACGCATGAAAATTTTTGGCTAAGGGGTAGGGTAGTAAACCCAGCCGACGGCTGGCCGCTTGCATTTCAACTGCCAAAGAGCCTTTTTTACCAGGAATAAAAAGTTGCTTGGCCAAGTCGTTTTGATCAGCGTCAATACCACGATACTGGGCGACTTCAGCCAAGGCTGCAGGACCACAATAATATTGCTGCTGGGCAATAAACGGGACATCTAACTGGCGCCGAGGCCCGAGGGTCTCGGCGTATTCTTTTAAAGGTAAACCAGAACAGGCCTGCAAAAGCAGGCACAAGAGGAGGAGGGCTTTACTTCGCCGCATTAACAAACGGGAAGATATCAGTAATACCCAAAACATCAGTAATAAAGAATATAAGCACCAAGAGTGCTAGTAGGCCGACCGCACCAGAGCCCGCTGGCAGTTCATCCATACGCTCTTGCAACATGGCTAGCTCAGTGGGACTTAAAGAATCAATACGGGCCTCAACATCTGCCGGTGACACACCTAACTCGACTAAGCGCGACCGCACATCTTCGCTGGCCAGCGCAGCCTTCATTTCGGCCCGTTCAGACTTCACCGAATACTCCGCCACCATTTTATCGGTACTGATCACTGAGGCCGATGCGGTACTGGCGAGTAAGCCAGTCCAAATCATAAAACCGCTCATTACCACGGCCGTGCTTCGCTTCGCTAATTTCGTTGTCATACAGCTCACTCCATTTGGCAAATTTTGGCCGCACCTCATACATAGATACGACTGGGGGTAATACTTGATCTAGAATTTAGTTGTTTCTGATTTGCTGGTATCAGATTGACTCAGCACCAGCTGACCATTCTCAACGGGAATTGTCGCTCCCGGTTTATGATCCATAATTACCGTGTCGGTTTTACCCTCTAACTGGTAAGTCACACTATAGCCGGTAATTTTCTGATGAGGGTCTTGCACTGTATTACAGCGTTGCTCAGTTGTGGTGTACACGTCTTTTTGCTGCATATTTTTCTGCACTTTATTTCCCGCGTAACCACCCGCTGCCGCACCCGCGACGGTCGCCAGCTTCTTGCCGTTACCGCCACCAACCTGCTTACCAATAACCGCGCCCAGTACGGCGCCAATCACTGTGCCGGTCACTTGGTTGCCGTCTTTCACTTCGGCCTGGTGCTGAACAACTTCGTCATAGCACTCTTGACGGTCAGTGTAATAGGTTTCGGTAATGGCCTTGCTGTCGACAACCTCGGCGAATTGCGGCTTTTTACTTTCTACAATCGTGTTATAGCCCGCATAACTGCCCGCCGCCGTTACTGCCACTGCGCCAAATATGCCGCCTACCAATAAATTTGTGTTCATGCCTGTATCCTCAGCCATAAATTGCTTGTAATGCTATGACTGTAGTTGACGCAATGAGTGCCGCCAAATCATGGTTTAAGACTGTGCAGTATTCACACTTTGTGAATTTGCGCCAACCGCCCTAACTTCGCTTTTACTTATAACAAAAAAGCAAAATACACTAATATTTCAACCACTTGCTGCGCAGCCCCAAGGGCGTCGCCGGTATAACCACCAATCCGACGACGTAAATAGGCGGCAAATGCCCAGCGAAACAGCACAACCATTATAAGCAGACTTATAAAAGAATAGACATCAATAAAGAACACCAGTGGCAACAGCGGCGCACCAGAGTACAACCAGTGTTTAACGGGCATTGTTGTCGCCAAAGGTTTGGACTTACCTTCACCGCGCACATAATTAAGGTCCACCAAATACGAGGTCGACACCCAGCGACTAAACACATGCGCCCAGAGCAGGGCGACGACCACAACACCGATTGACGGCAGGGTGTGCAAACTGGTGGCTTTCAAGGCCAACACCGAAATCAGGCCCACCGTGCCGTAGGTACCAATGCGAGAGTCTTGCATTATGCGCAAGACATCTTCGCTGCGCCAACCGCCGCCAAAGCCATCGCAGCTGTCGGCAAAACCGTCTTCGTGGAAGGAACCGGTAATTAGAATAGAGGCGAGCATCGACAGCAGCACAGCCATCAGGCTATTGCCAAACAGCGCCAAAGCCGCAACATAAATAACGGCCGCTAACGCGCCAACCAGAAGACCGACCAGGGGAAAATAGCGCGAGGCGCCATTTAGCTTAGCCTCGCTAAAATCTGGGTCGGCGGGCACCGGTAACCGCGTCAGAAACCCCACGGCCAAAAGTAAAACCTGCCATTCATGACGACATTGCTGGCGAGTAATCAAAACCGGACTCCACATCAACGAGCAAAAAACGACGCTGCCAGACAAGGGCCTGACAGCGGATTAAGGTAGCCAGTGTAGCAAGCTCGCCAGTGTTGAGGTGCGCTTATTGCACCGTAATCTTACGCGGTTCATCTACCGTCGACTTAGGGATATTCAAGGCCAGCACGCCGTGTTCGATTTTGGCGGCAATTTCGTCAGCTTCAACGCCTTCAGGCAAGCTGAAGCGTCGTATAAACTGACCCTGCCAGCGCTCTTTGATGCTGTTTTTTGTCGTTTGCGCATCGGTTTTGCGCTCGCCCTGCACGGTTAGCACGCCGTTGTGCACGGTAATATCAACCGCGTCAGGGGCGATGCCCGGTACGTCCATCACCAATAAGAAGCCACCCTCATTTTCACAAATATCCACCGCGGGCTGCCACTGGGCGGCGCGCTCGCCATCACTTGCCTGGCGATCAAATCCCCGATTTATATCACGCAATTCATTGAACAAGGTAAACGGCAAATAACTATTCATGATAAAAACCTCCAAGACCTTAAATCTAAACCATGAACAGCACGTCGGCTGTTATCCTGAATATGGTGGCTGACTTTAGATTTTCAAGTGGATTACGCCCAGGCCATTGCTCTGCTAAACTGCTTGATCACACTCGTTTGATAATATTAAGGTCCTACTATGAGCATTCAGACTGGCGACAAAATTCCCGCAGCAAAACTGAAAGTGATGGGCGAAAAAGGCCCTCAAGACATCACCACCGAGGAACTCTTTAACGGTAAAAAAGTCGTTTTATTTGCTGTGCCCGGCGCGTTCACCCCCGGCTGCTCAATTACACACCTGCCCGGCTATATTGTTAATGCCGACAAAATTAAAGCCGCCGGAGTCGACACCATCGTCTGCATGTCAGTGAATGACGCCTTTGTTATGGATGCTTGGGGTAAATCCCAAAATGCCGAAGAGCTGCTGATGCTGGCCGATGGCAATGGCGACTTAACCAAAGCTCTGGGTCTAGAAATGGACGCCACTGGCTTCGGCATGGGTAGCCGCTCTAAACGTTTTGCCATGATTGTCGACAATGGCACCGTGAGCCACCTCGCCGTTGAACCTGCTGGTGGTGTTGACGTTAGCGCTGCTGAAAAAATTCTCGCCCTGCTGTGAGTACCAACCAGCACACTCCCCGTGTGCTGATCTTCGATTCCGGCGTCGGCTCATTGAGCATTGGCGCCGCAATACACGATCTGCTCCCGGAAATTGATCTGCTCTACGTAATGGATCACGGTGGCTTTCCCTATGGCGAATGGCCAGAAGCCCTACTCACCGAGCACATTTGCGCAACAATATGCAGGGTATTAGCGACCCACAAAGTCGACTTACTCGTCATGGCCTGTAATTCAGCGAGCACTGCCGTACTACCGGCATTGCGCGGTCAAATTGCGATCCCCGTGGTGGGTGTGGTCCCAGCGATTAAGCCCGCCGCAGCCCTTAGCCAGACCGGCGTTATTGGTTTACTAGCCACCCCTGGTACCGTTAGCAGGCCCTATACCGCACAACTTATTCAAGACTTTGCCGCGCACTGCCAAGTCATTGCCGTTGGCAGCCCCGAGCTAGCGCCAGCAGTTGAAAATTTTATTTGGCATGAACACGCATTAGATGCAGTTTTAAATAGGGTAAAAACCGCGTTCAGCCAGCACGCTGATTTTGCGGCTATGGATACGATTATTCTTGCCTGCACGCATTTCCCGCTGGTGCAGCCACAATTATCGGCCTTGTTACCCAATATACAATGGGTGGACTCGGGACAGGCCATCGCACGGCGCGTTGCCTTCCTTATGGGTGAATTGGGTTTTGCAGGAACACCGGGTAAACCGGCAAGACAGTCGGCGATTATTCTTGGCGAAGAAGCGGCAAGTGTAAATTTGACGCAGTGTTTACAGGCTAGAAATATAAAAATTAGCGCTGATTAAAATCAGTTACGCTGATGTCGTAAATACTTAATATCTCATTCATGTTTTTCATAGCGACGTTATAATTTGCTATTCGTTTACGCCGCCGCTCATCATTATCGCGCCCGGTGCCCACCGCCGTTTTATCCATGGTATCTAGGCATTTCAAATAACGTTGGCTGTCGTCCAAATAGCGTTCTACTCGGCGTTTAGCCACATTCATCTCGTCTGCGTCAGCAACCGCACCGTCAGCTAAATTTTGCGGCATCAACGGCAAAATACACGCTGCCTGAGCGAGGGGCACCCAGCTAACTAGAATAAAAAAAACAACTATTAAAAAACGCATTTGCTCAATCCGGCAATAAACTCGTTGGCAGAGTATACCGCAGAATGCGCGACGGGAGACGCGAGACGCGTGTAAAAACACGGTCTCGCTCACCTCCCAAAATGGTGGAATTTACCTTATAGGGCGCGGGGGTCAAAACCGCCAGCGTAGAACTGGCTATACCACTTCCGGAATTTAGCGATAGGGCCATCGCCATCACACAAAATAGGGAGGGGACGATAGATTTTGTGTTCCCAAATCGGCTTATCTTCTTCTAACTGACCAACAATATTGGCAATGATCGCCGCATTCACGCCGCCTTTCTTCACTTCGCCATTCACTTTAGGCTGAATAAACGCAAAGCGTACCTGCACCTTGTGCTCGTCAATTGGCGTGGTCATACCCAATAAAAAGGTATCGGCAATCCCTTCAAACTTGGTAAAACCCTGACCAGGACCAGCACTACCCGTGCGAATTGAGCCTTTAACCTCGCCTCTCGGCGTCGGCATGTTAGCCACCTGCAAGCCTCGTACAATTGGACCGTCGTAGGTCGTTTCCCACTCAGGGAAGGAGGCCGTGCCATGCACGTACTTAAAATGTGCTGGGTCGGCGGCATTTTCGGCCATCTCTTGGGGATGCGTATGAATGATCCATTCATAGCGGTCTTGGGGAGACCAGTCATCGCTATTGGCTTCGTCGTGACTTATCACGTCCCACAACGGCGCGGCGCCATCAGGGTGATACCACGCCCAAATCACCTTATTGGTTTCCGTGATGGGGAAGGTTTTTAAGCACTTTTTACCCGCCACTTTTGGTGGCATATTCTTGGCGTAAGGCACCTCAACACACTCGCCCTCAGGGCTAAATTTCCACGAGTGAAAGGGGCAGACAATATTATTGCCTTCAATACGACCACCGCCCGTGCCTGAGCGCTCGTGAATACCGTGACCGAGGTGTGCGCCCAAATGCGGGCAATAGGCTTCCATTAATACCGCTTTACCGGCTTCAGTGCGAAATAGCACCAACTCCTGGTCAAAGTAATGCACCGCGCGGGATTCGCTGGGCGCCAGTTCATCGGAATAAGACACCGCAAACCAGCCAAAGGGCATGGGCATCGGGTAGCGTTTAATCGTTTGACTGGTCATTGTTCTGTCCTCAGGGCGCTTAGCGGCAAACGCAAAATTCGGTGAGATTGGCGTATTTTGCCCACACTTTACTCTCCACATCGCGACAGACAATGACAAATGGAGACAGGACACTGGCAAAAAACGCCACGCTCACACCGCTACAGTGGCTTTGGCGACCCTAGAGGCCGCCAAACGTGCTTAAGCCAATTGCGGCTTAACGCCAGCTCTTAAATTTTTCCATCATCACATCGGCGCCCATACGAATCAGCGACTCATTAGGCGAGCCCGGCTGCACACCGGTCGCCAAAATGGTCTGCTGTACGGCGATTTCCTTGGCCACGTCTTCCATCGTTTGCTCGTCGACTGGCTCCCCCTCTGGGGTTTTGGCCTCACCTTTAGCCGCTGCGCGAATCTGAGCATCGCGCTCCGAACCTGGCTCAACACCACCCCGGCGCATCACCTCCACCACCGCTAAATCTTCGGCCGCTTGGCGACTATCAATGGGCTTGCCCTCGGCGTCATAAATACCATCGTTGGGTTCGTAGGCGGTTTCTGGCGATTGGCCCATGCTAATGCGGATCATTGCCGCCTCGGTAGAGTCAGGCGCCACACCCGCTTTACGGACGGCCTCTTCCGCTGCGCGGGCTTTTCCTGCCTGTATTGCGGTAATGGGCTGACCGTGACGATCGTAAATAACCGCTGTTTGACCGGCCTGCGCACTGGCCGACGCGGCGGTAGCACTAGATTCCTGAGTTTTCGCTGTTGACTCAGCCGCCTGCAGAGGCAGTGCAACACAGAGCGCAACTCCTGCCAAGATATTGAAAACCTTCATTTTTAACCCCTATATTGACCAAATTTTACTATTTTAAAATCCATTTACAGCCCATTACACACAAAGCCAGTTGGCCCAGCCTGTGTTAACATCGCTAGCATGACTAGCACAAGCACCCCACTACAAGACCGCTTTGGTCGCAGCGTCGATTACCTGCGACTCTCGGTCACCGACCGCTGCGATTTCCGCTGTGTATACTGCATGGCGGAAGATATGACCTTTTTGCCCCGCAAGCAAATTCTCAGCCTTGAGCAGTTGTACGATATTGCCAGTAATTTTGTTGAGCTTGGCGTTAAAAAAATCCGTCTCACTGGCGGCGAGCCGCTCGTCCGCAACAATGTCATGGCCTTGGTCGAACGCCTAGGCAAACTCGACAAACTTGAACAGCTGCACCTGACCACCAATGGTGCTCAGCTCGACAAATACGCAGGCCCACTCAAAGCAGCCGGTTTGACCGGTATGAATATCAGCATCGACAGCCTGCAGCCCGAGCGCTTTAAAGCACTAACCCGCTTTGGCGAACTCAGTAAGGTACTGGCCGGTATCGATGCCGCCGTCGCAACAGGCTTCCAGCGCATCAAACTCAATGCGGTGATTCTCAAGGGCAGAAACGACGACGAGATAATCGATTTAGTCGACTACGCCCGCCACAAAAATGTCGATATCAGCTTTATAGAAGAAATGCCGCTTGGTCAGATTAGCGAACACGACCGCGCCAAAAGCTTTATTAGCAGCGAGCAAATTCGTGACACCATCCATGCCCGCTACCCCTTAACCACCAGCACAGAAACCACTGGCGGCCCGTCGCGCTACTACCGCATGGCCGACAGCGTGAGTCGTATAGGTTTTATCTCTCCCCATAGCCACAATTTTTGCCATCTGTGTAATCGGGTGAGGCTAACCGTAGAAGGGCGATTACTGCTCTGTCTCGGCAACGAGCATTCGCTAAACTTAAAAGAGATCATTGAGGCCCACCCCGGCGACGATCAGGTATTGCAGACTGCCATTATCAAGGCCATGGACCTAAAGCCGGAACGCCATCACTTTGATCTCGACGGCGAACCGCAAATCGTGCGGTTTATGAATACCACTGGTGGCTGATGCAAGCACCGGCAGCGCCCCCTGTAGCTGATGCTGCAATGAACAGCGCAACACTTATCGCCCAACTCGACCTTGAGCCTCATCTTGAAGGTGGCTATTTTCGCCGTAGTTATACCGCGCCACACAGCATTAATGGCCGCCCCGCCATGTCGTCGATCTATTATTTACTCACCGCCGACAGTCCTGTTGGTCACCTGCACCGCAATCGCTCTGATATTTTGCATTTTTGGCAGGGCGGTAGTTCGCTGCGTTACACCCTGATCTCACCCGACGGTGAGTTGAGCCATAAGGTGATGGGACCAGATATTAGCGCTGGCGAACAACTGCAAATGTTGGTGCCCGGCGATTATTGGAAAGCCTCGGAATTATGCGGTGGCGACTACGGCCTTATTTCAGAGGCGGTATGCCCCGGCTTTGACTTTGCCGACCACCAATTGGCCAGCGCCGCGCAAATTCAACACGACTATCCCCAGCACTGTCAGCGCTTGGCGCGCCTTATTTCACCCTCACGTAACAAAAACAGCTAGGTATTGGAATATTTGCTATGAGTGACGCCCGCAAAAATATCGACACCCTCATCGCCCAACTGGCAGAGCAGGGCTATATCGCCAGCTCCGCAATTGCCACCACCCTGTATATTGCCCAGCAATTAGAGCGCCCCATTCTTATTGAGGGGCCACCGGGCGTAGGTAAAACCGAGTTGGCCAATGCCACCGCCGCTATGCTCAACAAGCCCATGTTCCGCCTACAATGTTATGAGGGGCTCGACGAAAGCAAGGCGCTTTACGACTGGAAATACAGCAAACAGCTATTGTATGTGCAGGTTTTAAAGGAACAGTTACAAGAAATACTCGACGGCGCTGAAGGCCTAAACTCGGCAGTTGAGCGCCTGCATAATTTTGACGATATTTTCTATTCTGAGCGCTTTCTCGAACCCCGGCCACTGCTCAAAGCCTTGCAAAGCGACAGCGGCGCGGTGCTATTAATAGACGAAATCGACAAAGCCGACTATGAGTTTGAATCCCTGCTGCTGGAAATTCTCGCCGACTTCAAAGTCACCCTGCCGGAGATCGGCACCTTGAGCGCAGTGCACAAACCCTTGGTCATTCTCACTAGCAACAACACCCGCGACCTCAGCGACGCCCTTAAACGCCGCTGCCTACACTTGTATATTCCCTTTCCTGAGGCCAAATTAGAAAACCAAATTGTGCAGAGTAGGGTGCCCGAGGTACCTGAGGCTCTGCGCCGCCAACTGGTCGACTTTGTTCACAGCGTACGCAGCTTCGATTTAAAGAAACAGCCCGCCATTAGCGAAACCATCGACTGGGCACGTAGCCTCCTTCTGCTGCACAGCGATAGCCTTTCCAAGCAACTGGTCGAAGACACCCTCAATGTACTGCTCAAATACGAGGAAGACATCGCCATGGTCACCCCAGAGTTGCACAGCTTAATTAAAAAGTCCGAAAGCGGCTTGTTGTAAACCCTAGCCACTATGGATAACACCCTACTTCAATTCATTCGTCACCTGCGCCACCACGGCCTGCCGGTGTCGACCGCTGAAACCTTAGACGCCATGCAAGTCACTGCGGCACTTGGCTATAGCGACCCCATACTATTGCGCGATGGCCTGGCGAGCTGCCTCGCCAAAACCGTCGACGACAACGACACGTTTGCCCTGTGTTTTGAACAATTCTTTCACCTCGACCATAGCCAGGACGCAAGCAGCAGCGACAGCCAAGCAGCAAATACCGAGCAAAACCTGCCGAGCAGCGAGCAAGCAAATGAGGGTGAGGGTGAAGTCGGTGATGGTGATGGCCAAGCCAGCGGCGAAGGCCAGGGCGATTCGGCAATGCCGGGCAAAGGTGGCGGCGGGGGCGGGGGCGGGCAAGGCAGTCAAACCCGCGCCGAAGTAATGCGCGCCGCCGCTGAAGCAGGTATCGAAAATATTCAGTTTCGCACCCAGCGCGGCGTATTTCGGCGCCGTATTCTCGATGTCCTCGGCGACAAACAGCGCCAGATCGAAATACAAGCATTGCGCGAAGCGGGCAACGACGAGCGCGCCAACTGGCTCGAACAAATTCGCGACGCCCAAATCGCGGCGGTAATCGATGTTATTAATCGACAACTGCTGCTCAATAACGACGCCTCAAGCCGCGCCATTCGCGACGATATACTTCAGAACAGTTCACTGTCGGCCATGGAGTCTTATCATCGCGAGCGCCTGCCACCGCTAATTCGCAAGCTCGCCAAAAAGCTCGCCTCACGGCATCGCCAACGCCATCGTCACGCCCGCAAGGGCAAGCTCGACTTGGGTAAAACCCTGCGCCGCAATATCGCCTACGGCGGCATTCCCTTCCATCGTTTTTGGAAAACCACGCGCAAAGATAAAAGTGAGATTTTTGTGCTCTGCGACATCAGTGGTTCGGTTAGCGCGTGGTCACGTGTACTACTGCTCTTTATGCAGGCCCTCAGCGACGTATTGCCCAGCACCCGCTGCTTTGTGTTTTGCGGGCGCAGTATTGAAGTCACTGATTTATTTCGCCAATACCCCGCCGACGAGGCCCTTGCCATTGTGCAGCAGCGTCACGGCCTCGGTAGCAGCGACTACGGTTTAGCCCTCAATACGTTTCGCGATCAAATTGCCGACAAACTCAACCGCCGCAGCTGCGTCATTATCTTAGGCGACGGCCGAGGTAATGGCGGCGATACCGGCATTGCCGCGCTGCGCGACATTTACCACCGCGCCCGTCTAGTGCTGTGGTTTAATCCTGAGTCCCAGTTTAGCTGGAATACCGGCGACTCTGAGATCCGCCGCTACCAAAGTGCCGCACACTATGTGGCGGAATGCGGTTCCCTGCGCAAATTAGAGCGATTACTAGACGGCCTATTAAGTCTATTACGTTAAGGTTCCGTGAAGATGCTCTGGCACAAATACACCCACATTGGCGATGTAGTCAGTCGCTAAACTCGCTACTATAAACACTGACCGAGACCAACCTGGATCGCTATGGACAAGCTCAAACATTTTATTAGCCAGTCATTTATCGGTGGCGTGTTGGTTATTGCCCCCATTGTCATTTTACTACTGGCGCTGCGCTGGGCAATGCACAGTGTCCAAGCGCTGATTGCCCCGCTGACCGACCCGCTAGAACGCATTACCGGCGCGCCAAGCTTAATCATCGACGTCGCGGTTATCGCGCTCATTCTCATCGCCTGTTTTATGGTTGGCACCCTCGTCGCCACCCGCGCCGGGCTTTGGCTACAAAACTTTGTCGACGCCCATTTAGCACGCTTTGCCCCCGGCTACAAACTGATTCGCGACATTATTCAGCAAATGTTTGGCGCCAATAGCAACTCACCCTTTACCCGTGGTGAAGCGGCGGTGGTGCAGCTCTATGGCAGCCACATCCCGTCCCGAGCCACCGCGATTATTACCAGCCGCCACAGCAATGGCTGGTTTACCGTATTCGTTCCCACCGGTCCCAATCCCACATCGGGTTTTGTCTACCACCTGCCACCGGATTGTGTAGAACCCCGACCCGACATTAAATTAGATGCCGCCTTTAAATCGATTATCTCCTGTGGCGCCGGTTCCGCAGAGCTCGGTATCATCAACGTTAATCAGCCAGCAACATCGCAATGACCAAGCACCAACCGATCGGCAAGTGACGGCAGCACGATGATGGGCCAAGCCACACTGATTAAACCCGTACTCAAGGTTTGTAGCTTAATCTTACTGGTATTTGGCCTGCTAATGGCTGTACCGCTGCTAATGGCCATCATTTACAACACCGGCAATAGCCGCGCCTTTGCCGGTGCGCTTGGTTTAACCGTGACACTCGCGGCCTGTGGTTGGTTACTCTCGCGCTCCTACCGTATGAGTATGCTAACGCCCAGGCAAATGTTCTTAATTACCACCAGCTCGTGGCTGCTTATTTCCCTGACTGGCGCATTACCCTTTTTATTAATACCCGGCTTTTGCGGCTTTACCGACGCGGTGTTTGAATCAGTCTCTGGTTTGACAACCACCGGCTCAACGGTCTTGGTTGGCCTAGACGGCATGGCCCACGACATTCTAGTGTGGCGCTCCATGCTACAGTGGGTCGGCGGGCTCGGCGTCATCGGCATGGCCGTCGCTATTCTGCCCTTTTTGAAAGTCGGCGGTATGCGTTTATTTCAAACTGAGTCCTCTGACTGGTCAGACAAAACCACGCGCTCCGGCACCATGGTCACGATGATCATCTACGTTTATATCATCCTCACCTTCCTGTGCGCCGGCGCCTATATGCTCGACGGCATGGACAGCTTTCACGCCGTCAACCACGCCATGACCACCATATCCACTGGCGGCTATTCGACCTCAGACAGCTCCTTTGCCCAGTTCGCCGACCTGCCCAGCCACTGGATAGCAATCTTCTTTATGATACTCGGCGCCATGCCCTTTACAATTTACGTGCACTTTATAATTAAGCGCCACTGGCAGGTGTTTAACGACCAACAAATTCGTGGCTTTTTACTCACCTTGCTGGTTCTCAGTGTCATCATCACCCTGCATCTACTCTCCGAAACCGACATCGATCTGGCTCACGCCCTCACCTATGCCACCTTTAATTTAGTGTCGGTCATTACCACCACCGGCTTCGCCAGCGGTGACTATTCGCAGTGGGGCGAGTTGGCCGTGGCGGCATTTTTCTTTGCCATGTTTATTGGCGGTTGCTCAGGTTCCACTAGCGGTGGCATTAAAATATTTCGCTTTCAATTACTGTTTATGATGATGCAAGAAAGCATTGTTCGCGCGGTGCACCCCCGCGCCATGATCCACCGTCACTACAATAAACGGCCCGTCGACGACAGTATTGTGCTCTCGGCAGTGACCTTCGTTTTTATTATGCTGATCTCGCTGGTTACGATTACTCTGCTACTTGCGCTCAGCGGCCTAGACCTTACTACCAGCCTCACCGGCGCCGCTACCGCGCTCATGAATGTTGGCCCCGGATTAGGCGACATCATTGGCCCCGCAGGAAATTTTTCTAGCCTGCCAGATAGCAGTAAATGGATTTTGAGTGTGGGCATGTTACTTGGAAGACTGGAGTTTATGACTGTTATTTTGGTGCTGACGCCGACGTATTGGAAAAGCTAAAAAAATTCATCTCCATGTTCAAAATAAAAATTTAACTCTTTTCGCTTGAGTAAACTGCCTTAATGCACGCAATTTATCATTGCGTGCCAGCAGCGGCGACCCAATCTTCTAGCAACTTGGCATTACGGATATTTTTACGAAACGCGACATCAGCGATATCGCCAATCACCGGCACACTGCCTAACAAAAAATCCAGACCAATATTGCCGAGCATTTTTACCTGCAGTGTTGTCGGCGCATCAAGTTTACGAGCCTGCCACACAATGCCCAAACCAAGAAGGGCACTGAGCAGATCGCCCGCCACCGGCAGCAAGCCCAGCACCGCATCTAAGCCGAATCGCCAAGGGGTGTGGGGGATTCCCCATGCACCGTCTAGGAGTGTAGCGAGTTGGCGGCTGCGGCGCAGCCGCTGTTCGATTTCCTTGTCGGTCATTTAGCTACTTCTTAGCAATAATATAAACCGCGTGAATAATCCCCGGCAAGTAGCCACACAGCGTCAGAATGATATTAAGCCAAAAATGCTTACCCAAACCTACTTGGAGGAAAACACCCACTGGCGGTAAAAATATAGCAAAAATAATACGGATAATATCCATAAAGGCACCCCTGTTGTAATGGCGGTTGACATGTTTTTTAAAGGTCGCACAGAAAACTAATTCTTAGACCATTTTCAGTGTAGCCTCTCTGGCAAAACCTGCGCCGGAAACCACCGCATAGCGGCTGTTGATCTCGCCGCCGTTGTTAAATAAGCTCTACGGCCCTCACAATATAACAGCGAGTACATTACGGGTGATAAGCAACATAAGTACACCAGCCGTGCCCAGCGCCAGCGAACTACTGGAATTTGACACCCTTGGCGAGAACCACTTTCGCGCCCGCCACAATCTCGACAATTTGGCCGGGATGACCTTTGGCGGCCAGGCACTGGGCCAGGCACTAGCGGCCGCCACCCGCACCGTTGCAGACTGGCACTGCCATAGCCTTAGTGGTTTGTTTATTCGTAGAGGCATCATTAACGAGCCCATCGACTACCGCGTTGAGCGCCTGAGTGACAGCCGCAAATTTGCCACGCGGCGAGTGAGCGCCGAGCAGCGCGGCCGGACCATATTCGAAATGCTGTGCTCCTTCCACGAGGGCGAAGAGGGCGTTCGCCACGAATTTACCGACATGGGCAATCCGCCACCACCGGAGTCACTGCAGAATCTGCAAGCATTTAGCGAAGCCAACCGCCACCGTTTACCGGGCGTCGTTGTCGATATTCTCGCCAAACCCTATCTCTTTGAGTTGCGCTTGCTTGAGCCCGACTTGTATTTTGACAACCCCACCGAGGCCAAACGCGACTTCTGGTTTCGTACCCCCTCGGCACAGGGCATTAAAGATGAACGCAGCCATCACGCGCTGCTTGCACTGATGTCTGACTACTGGCTGCCCGGCACCGTAGCCGTACCCCACGGCCGCGAGATTGGTATGCGCTTACTCGCCTCCCTCAACCACACCCTGCGCATACACGCACCGGTAAAAGTAGACGAATGGCTGCTGTACCGCACAGACAGTCACTGGGCGAACAATGGTCGAGGCTTGGTAGAAGGCAAAATATTCACTCAGGCCGGCCAGCTAGTCGCCTCAGTGAGCCAGGAAGCGGTATTGCGCTAACACCGCCTTGGCGCGGTGACGCCTAACTGCCGCCATTCACCTCGTCGGTATAGGCATTAAGCTCAGTTCTAACGCGATTAAATCGAAACAGGCCGACTACCAGCACAAGCAAACCGAACGCCGCCAGCACCCAGGCGGTGGCGACATGGGAGTTTATTTCAGCAAAAAACTGAAACAGCACCGCCGCCGCGCCCAGCAAGGCTAGGCCAGTGCGAACATAGGCAAGAAAAGTGCGTTCGTTCGCCAAGCGGGTGCGTTCAATGGCCAATTTGTCGCGGGTATCAGAGGAGTTGTCGGTCATAGATCACCTTGCCTTAATGACGTTGCTTTGCGCCACGGATCACTCCTCAGCTGCCTATTCGTTTCTTTCTTTTTACGGGCTTATTCAGTAGGCTTCAAGCGCTTAATTTGATGTACACACGGGCCTACTATTTTGCATACCTTAGCGCAGCTTAAATCCGGCGAATTAGCAGGCATTCAGCGCCTGAGCTTGTCGGCCAATCTCACCTCTTTGCCAGCAGAGATTTTCGACTTAGCCGATAGCCTGGAAATTCTCGATGTATCCAATAATCAATTAAGCAGCCTGCCCAGCGAACTAAGACAACTAAAAAAATTAAAAATTGTATTTGCCTCTAACAACCGTTTTACCGCACTGCCTGAGGTTTTAGGGCAGTGTGAAAATATCGAAATGCTGGGTTTTAAAGCCAATCAAATACGGCAGATGTCCGCCAAGGCACTGCCGCCCAAGCTGCGCTGGTTAACCCTAACAGGCAATCAACTAGAAACCCTGCCCGAGGCGATAGGCCAGTGCCATCGGCTGCAAAAGCTGCTGCTCGCGGGCAACCGCCTGCAGCAGCTACCTCATAGCTTGGCACAATGCCGCAATCTCGAATTACTGCGGGTTTCCGCCAACCAGCTTACCGACTGCCCCGAGCATATCCTCGATTTACCAAAGCTGGCTTGGCTGGCCTTTGCCGGCAACCCCTTTAGCCAATCCGAACCACTGGGCCTGTCGGTGCCAGAAATTGCCTCGTCCAGTTATACCTTAGACGAAGTGCTTGGTCAGGGCGCCTCGGGGATCATTTCAAAAGCACACTGGAATACCCCACAAGAGCAATTTCCCCGCGATATCGCCGTTAAAGTGTTTAAGGGTGAGGTGACCAGTGACGGCTATCCGCAAGATGAATTGCGAGCCTGCTTAAAGGTAGGGCGTCACCCCAATTTACTGACATCGCTGGCGCAGGTTAACGAAGCTGACTGCCTCGCCTTAATCATGAACCTAATACCGCCAAGCTATAAAAACTTAGGCCTGCCACCGAGCCTAAGCAGCTGCACCCGCGACACCTTTCCAGAAGACTTTTCATTGTCCGCAGCGCGAGTAGATAAAATCATCCAGCAAATGACCTCTATCTACGAGCACCTGCATGCGCAACAGGTTTGCCATGGCGATTTATACGCCCACAACACCCTGTTCGATGACCAGGCCAATATCCTGTTCGGGGATTTCGGCGCCGCCTCCATGTATCACATGCTCAGCGCCGCCCAGCAAAAAAAGATACAGACCATAGAACGCCGCGCCCTAGCGCATTTTATCGACGACCTAAGCCGTATTACTGCCTAAAACGCAAAAGGCAGATCGATAAAATCGACCTGCCTTTTGCGAGCTACACTGTAAACAAAAAATTACTTTTTGCTTTTTTCGTCGCCGCCATCTGCGTCAACACTAACAGAGGTGTTTTCGCCGTCGCTGTCGCTCTTAAAAGAAAAAGAGCCTTCACCGGTATCAATACTCACCGCGGTGGAGCCTTTCTCAGCAGCGGGTGCGGAGGCGGCCTTATCGTCGGCGCAAGCCACAAGCAGGCCAGCGAAGATGGTCAGTGTCGTGCCTATCAGAAGCTGTTTCATAAAATCTCGATTATCTATTGAGGAAACGAACACCTGCTTTGACTGAGGCAAGCGGGTTAAGTTCAAGATCCACTGCAATCTCAAAAACAGTCATTCTGAAATGAATCAGAATCCAGTACCACCCAAGCATTCGTCGCACCTCTAGGCCGTCATTCTGAAATGATTCAAAATCCATATACCACCGAAGTAAGTCATGGTTACCATGCCAGATGCTGCACCAAGTCCGCCATTAGGCCCTCGTCACATTAGCGATCCGTCGCCGGCATTACTTATTGCCGCCCTTTCAAGCGCCATGAACAGGAGCGCTCTTCCCATTAACATTTTTACGGTTTATTTAACGCATGGATATTTATAAAAAACGCGATATGATCAGGGGAATGGAATGTGTGGCAGAAATAAAGGGAATTAGTCTTCGTTTGTCTGGTGCCCGCGAATAGCGAGGTCGCCATCTCATTGAATCTCCTTATGTTTTTAAACCCATGCTGAAGCCCATTTTTTGATAAGGGAGCCAAAGTGATATAAGGCGCAAGTCTTCTGAATAAAACTGTTATACGGCACAGGGAGTTGTGATGCCTCAGAAAATGTCGTTCCTCTTTAATTCCGCTCAAGGTTTAAAACTTGCAGCCAATTATTTACTTGATCATATGGAAGATGAAGGGTTTAAAAGAAATCCCGTGAAATACTCTTTTATTTTAACGGCAGCAGCAACTTTGGAAAGCACCCTTAATGATGGAATAGTTAGTTGGGCTTATAATACATTTCCTCGAGATGATTATAAAAGACATGCATCTGCTTTTCTTGCTATTAATCTCAGAGGAAAATTAGATGTTATCGGCTTTTTAATTTCTAAAAGTACTCATATTACTGATAATAGCTCTCAAACATATCAAGATCTTTCCAACTTGGTAAAATTAAGAAATGAAGTGGCTCATAGTAAAGACTTTTTTACTGAAGTTGATATTGAGATGGTTACTGATGAGGAAGGAAATGAAGGGTTTTTATTGCCACCTGAATTTGAAAGGAAGTTTACTAATTCGCCGTTAATCCCCTCAAATGAAGAATATCTTAAAACGTATAAATCATTAGAGTTGTTATATAATGTTTTAAATAATGAAGCTAACTATATCGATGTAGATCTGTTTAAAGCCGTATAACAAGTCACTCAAAATGACAAATAACAGTTGGCTTTTGCTTCTTCGTCGCTTATTTTAACCAACTATTATTTGCCTCTTAGTGAGGCGTTAAGGCTGTAGAAAAACCTAGCAACTTCCATCAGTTTCATTTTCTTGATCGTCCGCTTATTAGCAATGCTGCATCGCCGACGTAGACCCACCTTCTCGGGGCACTTGTTAAGCCACTGCCCCGAGATTTCAAAATTTACTAAGACTTACTTCCCAATATCCAACTTAGCTTCCAAACCTTCATTGGCCGCAGAAATAATATAGCTGCGCAAATCCTGCACATCCGCTTTGTTTAACACGCCATTGAAAGCCGGCATGCCCCGGGAACTTAACACGCCATCGAGCACCACTGCTTGAATGGCTTCGTCGCTTGCCAGTAGTGGCGACCAGCGCAAGTCGGGAATAAGGCCACTGGAGATGGCATGGTCGCCGTGGCAAACCACGCAGTTGCTGTCGTAAATTATTTTGCCCTTGGCGATGGTTTCTGGGTTTGCATTGGATTCCGGTGGCGCTGGCCGTGCAGCGACCTTGTCTGCAATATCGGGCAGCGCGGATTTGCCACCGAGCTTAAAGACCATTAAACGGCCCACACCGGCGTCACTCTCAGCGGGGAATAAGCCACCATAAACCAAGGCAAAGGCACCACCCCAGCCCGAGGCCACGGCAATATACTGCTCACCATCCAGCTCATAGCTGATCGGCGGGGCGACGATGCCGGTTTGGGCAAAGAAGTCCCAAAGGCGCTCGCCATTGTCGGCGCGGTAGGCGACCAGCTTGGCATCTGCATTACCTTGAAAGACTAAGCCGCCAGCGGTGGACAAAACCCCGCCATTCCATGGGCTATTGTGCTCTACCTGCCAGGCGGGCTGTTGCTTGACTGGGTCCCAGGCCAGCAGGCGACCTTTTACCGCCGCTTTGACTGCCTTGAATTGCGCGACGTCGGTGGGCAGCGAGCCCATTGCGCTATCGGCGCCGGTATTCCAGCCCTTGGCGTTGTAGCTAAAATCTTTGTCATTGGCGTAAACGTAGGGGGTTTCCATTGCCGGTATATAGACCAAGCCTGAGTCAGGGCTAAACGACATGGGGTGCCAATTGTGGCCGCCAAACGGCCCCGGCAATTGCAGGTAGGGCGCTTTGCTGCCGTAGCGGGCTTCGGGTATTTCCACTGGCCGGCCGGTTTTGGGGTCGATATGGGTGGCCCAATTCACCGGCACGTAATTTTTGGCAGACAATAGCTCGCCAGTGGCGCGGTCGATCACATAAAAGAACCCGTTTTTGGGCGCCTGCATAATGACGCTGCGGGGTTTACCGTCTATTTCCAGCTCGGCCAATATCAGGTGCTGGGTAGCGGTGTAGTCCCAGGTTTCGCCGGGCGTGGTTTGGTAGTGCCAAACGTATTCACCGGTGTCTGGACGCAGCGCAACAATAGAGGAGAGGTAGAGGTTATCGCCGCCGCCGGGACTGCGAATACTTTGATTCCAGGGCGAGCCATTGCCCACACCCACATAGAGTAAATCCAGCGCTGGGTCGTAGGCCATGGAATCCCAGGCGGTGCCGCCGCCGCCAAATTTCCACCACTCGCCGGTCCAGGTTTTGGCGGCCTTGACCATGGCGGGATTTTCAAAACCGTCGGCCGGATTGCCGGGCACGGTGTAGAAGCGCCAGAGCATGTTCCCGGTGCTGATGTCATAGGCCGAGAGGTAGCCCCGCACGCCGAATTCTGCGCCGCCGTTGCCAATAAACACCTTGTCTTTAACGATGCGGGGGGCGCCAGTGATGGTATAGGGCTTACTCTGGTCAACGGTAATCACATCCCACAGCTTGGCGCCGGTTTTGGCGTCGAGCGCCAGCAGGCGGCCATCGATGGTGCCGGTGATGATTTTGCCATCGCTGTAGGCCACCCCGCGATTCACCGCGTCGCAACACAGATCAGCGGCTTTGCTGCGGTCTACTTTGGGGTCGAATTGCCAGCGCAGGGCGCCGGTCTTGGCGTCGAGGGCGAATACTTTATTCCAGGTGGCGGTAACGTAAATCAGGCCGTCGACCACCAGCGGTGTGGCTTCAATACCCCGACTCACGCCTAAGTCAAAACTCCACGCCAAGCCCAACTCGGCAATATTGCTGGGGGTAATTTTGTTCAGGGTTGAAAAGCGCTGCTCGGCATCGCCACCGCCATGCTTAGTCCACTCCACCGGGGCTGGCGCCGCGACGTTGACTGGCGGTTCAGGCGTCTTAGCGCAGGCGATTAACAACAGTGACGAGAAACAGAGAAGGCTTGCGCTTGTGAGTATTGAGGCGCCCGGGATTTTACGCATTATTGTCTCCATGTTTTCCACTATTACTTTTATGAGCCTGACAATGCCAAGCAAATGGACAGGTGTAAAGCGCTGAATGCTTGCCGGGAGACGGAAGACGCAAAAGCTGGGTTGGATGTTCGACGCGACGACCTCAGAGCGACAAGGAATGTCCTTAAGCGTCAGTCATCCGGCCCCCGACTTCCGTCTTACGGCAGTGAGCGCCAGCGAATATAAGCGTCGCCCATCTCCCGTCCCGCGTTTCTTAAGGCAAAAAAAAAAGAGCGCTCATATGAGCGCTCAAATATACCTAGAGTAGGAGACTTCAAATGATTAGAGGGAGCCTATTGCAGAAAGTTCAGCAAGAGAGGGCGCAAACCAATAACTTCCGGTCACAGGGGTCGAGAAATCAGTCAAGTGATCGTGTATGCCGTCACCGCTACAGCCAAACATACTGGCTAAAATACGGTCAAATCGCTGAATATCGCGGCTGAATGCCAGAAAATACAGCCCATGCTGTTGCACCCCACCATAGGGCACACTGCGCCGATATAATTTTTGTGCCTCGCCATTTATTTTTACATCACTGCGGCTAACGTGGGAATTTTCCGGCATGCGCTCGTCATCCAGCTCAATACTGTCTGGCTTGGTGCGGCCAATTACCGCTTCTTGCTGGGGCTGACTAAGCGCGTGAAATCCCGCCAAATTGTGTATCCACTGCTGGCTCATTACAAAGCTGCCGCCCGCGCCCAGCTCGCCATCTGGAATCAGCGCAACCTGTTGTTGACCCCGACCCTTGGGGTTTTCAGTACCGTCAATAAAGCCCGATAAGTCGCGGGAGTCTTTGTACATAAAGCCAATCTTCTCAAGGCTTAACGTCGCCACCGCTGCCAATGCCGCAGTCGCTGCCATCGCGGCATCGAAATTTTCACTGTGATTATTGCCATGCACCCAGAGTAAAATACTGTGCTGGGTGGCGGGCGCAACTCGCCGGCCCTCACCAATAGGGCTAAAGGGCTTAAGGGCCTCCGGCACCCCGGCAGGGGCAAGCCGCCGCCAGCAATCCGCGCCAAACGCCCATACGCAATTAAGCTCGGCGCTCACCGGCAACGCAATGGCGCTAGCCAGTGTCGACCTCAGCTGCGCCTCGGTGACGCCCTCAATAAGTTGGTACTCCAAGAAGAAATGCGAGAGCGTGCCCTCAACAAAAATTCCCGCCTGCGCTTCGGCCATGCCTATCTCCCCTATCATTTATCGTTTTATCTGTATTTATGAACATGACAATCACGTCATCAACAATGCTTGTTAGTAGCTTAACGCGGATTTACACTGAGCGGCCTTTTTATGCTCCGCAGAGGATGCCATTTTGGCCGTATCGATAGAACAAAGACTGGCTTTTTTTGCAGAAGAACCACGGCAGCATCTGCTGCGCCAAATCATGCGCGGCATCGAGAAAGAAAGCTTGCGCGCCGACCCCGAGGGCATGCTGGCGCAAACCGATCACCCCGCCGCGTTTGGTTCCGCGCTTTGTCACCCCTCTATTACCACCGACTTCTCTGAAGCCCTGCTTGAGTTTATCACGCCCGTCAGCGCCTCTATTGACGAAACACTTGCCGAGCTTGACGCAATTCATCGTTTTGCCAATAGTGAACTCAAAGACGAAGTCATCTGGAATGCCAGCATGCCCTGCCGCTTAGGCAAAGGCGACGACGCAATTCCCGTGGCCCGCTACGGCAGCAGCAATACCGCCACCATGAAAACCCGCTATCGCTTGGGCCTAGGCCACCGCTACGGCCGTAAAATGCAGACCATTGCGGGCATTCATTATAATTTCTCGCTACCTAAATCACTATGGGCTGAGCTGCACGCCGCCGATGGCAGCGAATTGCTGCTGGAAACCTATATCACCAATAGCTATTTTGGCATTATCCGCAATTTCCGCCGCTACGCTTGGCTACTGGTATATTTGTTTGGCGCCGCACCGGCGGTTTCTCGCTGTTTTTTAAATGGTCGTCCCCACCAACTCGAAGCCTGTGGCGAGTACACCCTTTATGGCCCTCACGCCACGTCGCTGCGCATGGGCGATTTAGGCTACCAAAGCGATGCCCAGCAAAACCTCAATATTTGCTACAACCACCTCGATTTTTACGTGGAAACCCTGCGCAAAGGCATTACCACCTCTCACCCAGACTACGAAAAAATCCCCAAGGAAGAGCAATTATCCAGTGGTTTACTGCAAATAGAAAATGAGTTTTACAGCCCCATTCGCCCCAAACGCGTCACCCAAAGCGGTGAAATCCCAATAGGTGCACTGCGCCGCGCTGGGGTGGAATATATTGAAGTGCGCTGCTTGGACGTCAATCCCATGCTGCCACTGGGCATAAACGCGGAGCAAATTCGCTTTATCGACGCCTTTTTGCTGTTCTGTTTATACCAAGACAGCCCGCCTTGCGACGACGATAGCAACGCCGAAATCAGCGCAAATCTATTAGAGGTGGTTAACCGTGGTCGGGAACTTGGCCTGCAATTGAATCAGCACGGCCAGCCCCGCGCGCTTAAAGATTGGGCCGAGGAGCTTATCGGCGGCATCAATAAAATTGCCGCGCAATTAGACACCGCCCACCGCAGCTCAGACTACAGCGCCAGCTGCGCTCAGCAACTAGCCAAAGTCCGCGACGCGACACTCACGCCCTCGGCCCAGATAGTAGCTGAGCTGGAAGGCGGCGTAGAATCGTATTATCACTATGCCATGGCCCAGTCTCAGACCCATGCCAAAGATTTTCGCGAACGCGGTTTACGCTCAGCGGAAGTCGCTCGCTTCAAGCGGCTACAAGAAGCGTCTTTTGCTGCCCAAGCCAAAATCGAGGCTGAACAGGCTGGTGAGGATTTTGATGAATACCTCGCCCGCTTTTACGAGCAATACCAAGGACTGTGAATTACCTCGCCCATTTTCTGCTCGCCGAACAAGTTGCACAGAGCTGCAACTTAGAGACGAAAGGTCTGTTGGTAGGCGGCTTATTGGGAGACTTTGTTAAAGGCCCCCTACGCGGCGACTACCCCAGCACCTGGGAAGTCGGCATTCGCCTGCATCGGCGCATTGATGCACTAACCGACAGCCACCCCTTGGTTGGCCAGTGCCTTGAGGCCTTGCCACCAAGCTACCGCCGCTACGGCGGTATTATGTTAGACGTGTGTTTTGATCACTGTTTAAGTGTGAACTGGCCGCGTTTTCACCACCAAGATCTGAAAGAATTTAACGCGCAGAGCTATCGCAGCCTGCTCGAGCGCTGCGACAATTACCCAAGCCCCGCTAAACGCCAGATCCGAGTTCTGGCCGAATACGATGTACTGAGTAATTTGGGCAACTGGCAAACAATTGAAGCCATGCTTGGGCGTATCGGCCAGCGGGTAAAGCGCGACAATCCACTGGGTCACTGTGGGCCGGAGCTGGCGAAGCTACTGCCGTTGATAAACCAACAATTCGCAATGTTATACCCAAATTTAATCGCCCAATTATGTGATGAATTCACCCCAAAACCCGACCTAAGGTCGCACTAAAGCACGCGACCAAGGTCGGACTTGTCTGTTTTTAGATAATCCCCTACTGTATGGCGCTCACGGAGAGACTCAAATGCCACTCACATCCCGCTGGATTTACGCTTTTATTGTATCGTGCTGCTGCGCCCTGCTGGGCTATGCACTGTATACCCAATATTTTGACGGCCTGCACCCCTGCCCGCTGTGCATTACCCAGCGCGCCTTTTTTGTGCTCACCGCGTTAGTCGCCCTCACCGCGCTCATTGTTCACCCCCAACAAAAAGGCCGCTACCTCAGTGCCGGTCTAATGGTGTTGTTCACCTCGCTTGGCAGCGCCGTGGCGTATCGGCAAGTGTGGCTACAAGGTCTGCCCGCCGACCAAGCACCCGCCTGCGGCCCTAGCCTCGAATATATGTTTGCCAATTTGCCTTTTGGCGAAGCCTTTAGCACCCTCATGATTGGCGACGGCAATTGCGCCGAAATCGTGTGGACACTGTTTGGCTTAAGCATGCCGAACTGGTCGCTGTTTGCCTTTATTGGTCTAGGCCTTTGCGCCATTGCCAGCGCGCTACCCATGGTTAAGCGCTGATGCTAGCAGGCTTTTTAACGCTGCTCGGCTGCCAACTGGTCGGGGAGTTTGTGCAGCGCGCGCTAAACCTACCCCTGCCTGGCCCAGTGATTGGCATGCTATTGCTGTTTTGTGGCCTGTGCATACGCGGCAGCGTGCCCAAGGACTTAGAAAGTGGCAGCCAAAAGCTAATCGAATTACTGCCTTTATTATTAATGGCGCCGGCGGCGGGAGTCTTCTTTTTAGGCGCAGGCTTTGCCGATCAGTGGCCGGCCTTTATCGCCGCAGTCAGCCTTGGCACTGTTTGCACCTTGGTGTTTTGCGGACTGCTAATTCGCTTTTTACAGCGCCGAAATAGCGATTTATGAGCGATTTACTCCACGGCCCACTATTTGCCATTACGCTGACTTTACTCGCCTACCAAGGCGCCATGTTCCTGTATTTGGGCAGTGGCCGGACCGCGATTTTGCACCCCACTATTAGTGGCGCGAGTCTCATCGCCCTCGCTTTAATAGTACTTGACCAAGACTACCACGCCTATTACCGCAATATTGACTGGCTGACTTTTTTACTCGGGCCAGCCACCGTGGCGCTGGCAGTGCCCCTTTACCGGCAATTGCATTTGCTCCGCAATATGGCTGGGCCGCTACTGATCACGGTCACCGTTGGCGCTATTTTTGCCTCTGCATCAGCCTTAATCTTAGCCTGGCTGTTTGGTGCCAATCAAAGCACCTTGCTGTCTCTAACGACCAAATCCATTACCACGCCAATCGCGATAGCCGTTACCCAAGACATTGGTGGCATTACCACTATCGCAGTCGCCTCAGTGATTTTGACCGGCGTGGTCGGGATCACCACGATCACCTGGTTATTTAATAAATTAGATATTCAAGATGATCGCCTCTGGGGCTTTTGTCTGGGCTTGGCGGCTCATGCTATTGGCACTTCCCGCGCCTTTGAACGCAGTCCGGTTGCCGGTGCCTTTTCTAGTTTAGCGCTGTGCTTAACTGGTGCGTTCACTGCGGTGTTTGTGCCCTTTGTAAGCCATTGGCTTTTTTAAGTCTGCCCCACGCTACATCTAAGCCATTGAATCTCCGTGCACTTTAGCGCCAAGCTCGACGGATTTCATGAATTAAAAACCAAAGCACTCCCTCCAAAATATTCTTCAAATATTCGACTCATTTAAGTGCAAAAATCGCCTTCCTAATTCAATATTTTTATGACGATATTGGTGCACTTTTATTTAAAATAATAATATTTTTTTAAATTTTTTAAATTACTTGGCCCAAGCCAAATAATTTGTGCATACTACATTAGCAACTACCCTTTGGAACCATGACCTTCTGCACAAAGGTCTCTATACAGGCCTCACTCAATTACATTATTTGTCATGATGCGCTACTGACTTCAGTCCAAACTGAGTTATTTCCACCGTGGCAAGGAGACAGCAATGAGATACCATATCGCCGATGCGACGAATCAAAGCTTAAACACCATTGCCATTGGCTTATCGAAAGTGAAAACGGTAGTCGACGCTGAGTGGAATCCCGTACGTCAATCTAAACTCGGGCGCTTCCAGAGTGCCTTGCTCGATACCAGTATTCGTGTTCTTCAGCACTACCCTAAAAAGGGCTGGGACTACGACGACGTTATTATCAACTCCCGCGCCTACCCGGTAGCCGAATCTATTGAGCTAGAAAGACCCTTCTGCAAACTAATGAAGTTCCGCCGCCAAGGCTTACCAAAAACCGCACCACGGGTCATATTTGTGGCGGCCTTATCTGGTCATCATGCCACCTTATCCCGAGAAACCTTTGAAGAGTTTCTACCCGAGCACGAAGTCTATGTTACTGACTGGACCGATGCGCGCTTGGTACCGGTTGAAGAAGGTCGCTTTGGCTTTGAAGAGTATATTGCCTATTTAATTGAATTCATGGAAAAGCTAGGGCCTGGCACCCACATGGTTGGCCTTTGCCAAGCAGGTATACCCGGCTTAGTGACCGCCTCTGTGATGTCCGCGCAGGAAAACCCCGCTCGCCCGGCGTCCATGTCCTTTTTAGGCAGCCCAATGGATATACGAATCAACCCCGGCTTAATTAGTAAAGTGTCGAGCTTTGTTACACCCGGAATGCTTAGCCTCACCGCCATCCATAAAGTGCCCTCCCGCTACCCTGGTCGCGGCCGTTCGGTTTACCCCGGTATGGTTCAACTCAGCAATTTTATGACCATGAGCATTCGCTCACACATAGAAAGTCATAAGCGCTATTTAAAGGATATTTACCACGGTAATTTTGAGAGCGCGAACAAAATCCGTGACTTTTACGACGAGTATTTCAGCCTACTCGATACTACCGCTGAGTTTTACATTGAAACCCTAGAGCGCGTTTTTATCGATCAAGAGCTACCCAAAGGCATTATGCGTTACAAGGGCGCTAAGGTGAATTGCGCCCACATCCAAGACATACCCCTGTTTACCGTCGAAGGTGCAAAAGACAATATGGTGGTCCCTGGGCAGTGTCAGGCCGCAGCCGGCTTCTGTGTGAATTTGCCCGAGGCAATGAAAGAACATCACCTACAAGAGGGCGTGGGTCACTACGGTGTGTTTAGCGGCGGTCATTACCGCGAGAGCATTGCACCTAAGGTTAAGGCCTTTATTGCCAAATACCACACCGCTGTGAAGCATGCATAAGCTCAGCGTAGCCAAAGCGCGCTGGCGAGTTTTACACCGTGAGCGCGCGATCTTAATTGCTAGCCTCAAATTAGCTTTTCCAAAAGATGGCGCTGAATCTTACCCGTTGTTGAGCGGGGCAAATCCTCATCCTTAATAAAGCATATCTGTTTTGGCATTTTGTAACTCGCCAGTGAGCCGCGGCATAATGCCACAACCTCAGCTTCGCTGACTGCCTCGTCACGGCATACCAAAAACACCACGGGAACCTCACCCCATTTAGCATCAACTTTACGGACCACAACCGCCGTTTCAATACGAGTATCAGCGAGGATAACAGTCTCTATCTCGGCCGGATAAATGTTCTCGCCACCGGATTTGATCATGTATTTAACGCGATCAACATACTCCAAGCTGCCGTCAATATTGCGGCGAAGCACATCACCCATATGAAAGCGACCACCGCGAAAATCCTGGCGATTGGTGTCGTCATTATTCCAGTAACCACTAAACAAGGTCGGACCAGCGAGGGATACTTCGCCAGGCTGGCCCACCGCAACCTCGCGTCCGTCGGGGTCTACTAAGCGTAAATCACAAAATGGCGTTTGGTCCTTTGGCAGGCGATCCGGCGCAAGGCCAATCGCAATATTGCCACCAGTTGCCGGTGCCAAGCCGGTTTCAGTAGCGCCAAAACTATTGAGAAAAGGGGCTCGCAGCAAGGTTGTCGCGGCGCAAATTTCATCGCGAGGAATAAGATCGGCCATCGCGCCAATCACTTTAATGCCTGCCACCTTAAAGGGCCGCGCTTGCAAACGCGCAACAAAGTCACCAACCATACCAGGAACGAGTACTAACCAAGTAATTTTGATGCGCTCAATTAATTCAATGAGCCGATCAGGCTGATAGCCGTCAACACACCACACCGTGCCACCACGCAGCAACGTCGCTAAGCCATGATCCGTGGACACCATGTGATACATCGGCGTCCACGCCACAAAGTTGTCTTCATTAGGGGTGGCGAATAAAACATGAAATACCATCGCACGGGCGATGATGGCCCGATGACTAACGAGCGCACCCTTTGGCAAACCGGTCGTGCCGCTGGTGTACATAATCAATAGACCAGCCTCGGGATCGAGTGCTGGCAAGGCAAAGCTGCTTGGGTAATCCGCTAGCAACTCCGTGCAGTCGCCAGCAATAATTACCCGCGTGGCACTGGCAACCCCAAGTCGATCTAAGCGCTCAGCCATAGCACCACTGACCACAACCAACTTGGGCTGCACCAAATCAATGCAGTGTTGAAGTTCTTTATCACTTAGTCGCCAATTCAGTGCAGCTAATATAAGGCCAGATTTAGCGGCGGCCAGCTCCAACTCAAAATACTCTGCACAGTTCCCGAGCATAACGGCTACTCGATCACCCTGTAAAAGCGCGTAGCCGGCAAATAAATGAGCCCACTGGTTGCTGCGCCCATT
The DNA here is from genome assembly GCF_014202945.1 of Zhongshania antarctica. Classification (GTDB taxonomy): domain Bacteria; phylum Pseudomonadota; class Gammaproteobacteria; order Pseudomonadales; family Spongiibacteraceae; genus Spongiibacter; species Spongiibacter antarcticus. Next base: position 284,091 of record NZ_JACHHW010000005.1, read on the forward strand.
TAATTGGCGATAAGTGAATTGCCGATCGCCATCACACAGCGCGAGTCGATCAGGAACAGCCGCAGCGATGCTAGAAAACAAGCCCGCTACATTTGCTTTTGCCGCACTGTAAATAAGATCCAAAGGCTGGTAGCGACTATTAATGTCCATATTTGATGTCCTAATAATTGATGCCAATAAATCTGCCAATATAGTCTTTTTGATTTAAACGACTTCACTTCGCATAAGCAATAGTGCGTCGTCATATCCCTGTAAACAATCTTAAATATTAAGAGAGTATCTTCTGTGACGCCGCTAATTAATAGTGATTAGATTCGCAAATGTATCTTTCATTTGAGCCTAGCATTTATGAAATTCTATATAGGAAATTTTTAATAATGGCACCTCAAGTAATAGGCGAATACATTTTATAAATTCCTAGCAAGAAATATATTTACACCCTACTAAATCTGTTTTGGCTTACTTCTTGCTAGGCAGTTAAACAGCGTTCGACTGCAGATGTTTTAGGCAATAGCGCAGCAATAAATAATCTCATTAGATTTTTCTGAAAACACAGCGTGGCTGCCTAGTTGATTGGATTAAGCGAGATCGCGCAAAGCGTAAACCTATAATGAATTTAAAATGTGTACTGTAATAAGGAAATTAACATGGCAAAAGTTGCATTGGTAACCGGTGGAATTAGAGGAATTGGCGAGGCGATTTCAATCGCATTACGTGACGCTGGCTATATTGTCGCGGCCAACTACAGCAGCAGCGACGAACGTGCTAGAGAATTTAGTGAGCGTACCGGCATCGCCATTTATAAATTCGATGTTTCTGATTTTAATGAAGTCGCTGAAAACATTGCCAGCATCGTTGAAACACTAGGACCAATCGATGTGCTGGTAAACAATGCCGGTATAACCCGTGACACCACCATGCACAAAATGACACCCGAGCAATGGCACGCGGTAATCAATACTGACCTTGGCGCCTGTTTTAACACCTGCCGCAATGTGATTGAAAGTATGCGCGCTCGCAAATACGGCCGCATTATTAATATCGGCTCCCTCAACGGCCAAGCCGGTGAATACGGCCAAGTGAACTACGCTGCAGCCAAGTCTGGGATCCACGGTTTTAATAAGGCCCTAGCGCTAGAGAGCGCCAAACTTGGCATCACCGTTAATGCTATTGCTCCCGGCATTATCGACACCGATATGCTGCGCGCAGTACCGGAAAATATTCTAGAAAAACTGGTCGCCAAAGTCCCTGTAGGACGCCCTGGCAAACCCGAAGAAATTGCGCGAGCCGTTGTTTTTCTTGCTGCGGAAGAAGCCAGCTTTATTACCGGCTGCACGCTGTCGATTAACGGTGGACAACATATGTACTAAGGCAGGTTTAAATTTTACTGCTGGATGGCAAACCGGTCGCTGCAATAAGTGAATCTTATGAACGATGAATATGAGCACGGCAAGCAAATCACACTGGGCCGAGACCGGCTATTTTTAAAAATAGAACAAGGTGACAATACCTTGCCTCCGTTATTGATCTGTAACGGCCTCGCTACCGAACTCAGCATCCTCGACCCCATGGTTAAGGCCTTGGGAGGCAGCACGGTAATTCGTTTCGATCCACCTGGTATCGGCGGCTCAAAATCCCGTTTGATGCCCTACCATATCACATGCTTTGCCCAAAAAATTATCGACATGTTAGATCAGCTAGGTCACCCGCAAGTCGATGTTTTTGGTATTTCATGGGGTGGCGCTTTAGCGCAGGAATTAGCACTACGCTTCCCCGACCGTATTCGCCGAGTGATATTGGCCGCAACCACCATGGGCGTCGCCAGCATTCTTGGAATCCCTGGTCTTAGGGCACTGACGCGCCACCCTCTCAGCTGTATACGCTTTAACATGCTTGGCCTGTATACGGGGGTATTATATGGTGGCGACCTGCGCCGCCGCGACGCAAAGGTAGGCCGTTATCTGCGCTTTATGAGGGTAAATCCACTGTCCTATTATTGGCAGGCGTTTGCCCTAAGCGGTTGGACCAGCGCCCATCGATTACGTCACCTTCAGCATCCCGTACTTATTATGGCCGGGCGTGACGACCCCGTGATTCCACTTATTAATGCCCGAATGATGCGGGCCATTATTCCCAATGCGGATTTACAGATTTACGACTGCGGACATTTATTTCCCTTCACAAGGGCCGAATTGGTGGCAAAAAATATCACCACGTTTAGGAGTAATTAAATAATGAATGACAAGCACAAGCTTGATGCCAGCCAAACTGATTCAGATCCGACGAAAGCCGCAGCCCAAAATATTTCGGGCTTAATCAGTCATTACTTAAATTTTAAAATGCTGCGTAAGCAGGGAGTTCAACTAGCTAAAGAAGAATTCAAAATACTAAAAGGCGAATCTGAATTACAGTTTGGTCGCGACCCGCGCTTTAGCGATGAGTCGTGGAATAACAACAAAGTGTTTAACCGCCTTGGGCAGAGTTATTTGGCATTTTGCCAAGCCGTCGACGGGCTACTAGAAAATGAAACTGGCAATTGGCTAGACCAAGAGCGCGTTAAGTTCACCGCTGAATTGGTGAAGGCCACTTTATCACCAAGCAATCTAATTTTAAGTAATCCAGCAGCATTAAAGCACGCAAAAAATACCCGCGGTAAAAGCCTTGTACGAGGTATCCGAAACTTTGTTGGTGATTTAAAGCATAATGGTGGCATACCCTCATCAGTGGACAGGAGCGCCTATGAAGTTGGCGGTAATTTAGCCCGCTCCAAGGGCGCGGTAATCTATCGCAACGAACACTTAGAAATAATTCAATATCAAGCGCAAACTTCCCAAGTATATCGAATTCCTGTGCTAATGATGACGCCACAGATAAATCGTTATTATTTTCTCGACCTCGCCCCAGGACGCAGCATGGTCGAATATATGCTGTCGCAGGGTTACCAAGTGTTTATGGTGAGCTGGCGCAACCCCACCGCAAAAAATAGCGATTGGAATCTAGGGAATTACTGCCAAGCCCTAAGCTGCGCCATTGATGCTGTCGCCCAAGTGTGTGGGGTCAAACAGGTGAATACCTTCGGCTTCTGTGCCGGAGGCATAACCATGTCAGCCTTGCTTTCGTATCTGCAATCCAAGGGCGAAGCTCACAAAATTAACGCCATTAGTTACGCGGTGACCTTACTGGATTTTTCAAAGCCAGCCATGATTGGTATTTTCCGCGCTCACACTCTTTTAAGTGCGGCCAAAATGCTGTCCCGGAAAAAAGGCGTGCTCGACGGCAAAGTGCTTTCGAATATGTTTTCGCTGCTGCGCCCCAATGACTTAGTTTTTAATTACTGGGTGAACAATTATTTAATGGGTAATCCCCCACCAAATTTTGACATCCTAGCGTGGAATGCCGACAGCACCAATTTACCTGCAGGCCTTCACGAGGATTTTTTAAGTATCTTAGAATCCAACGCGCTCGTTCGTGGCGGGGCATTTTCAGTATTAGACACACCACTCGACATGGCTACCATTACGCAAGACGCCTTTGTGCTCGGCGCTGTTAATGACCACCTAACACCATGGACTGGGTGCTATCAAACGACCCAGTTATTGGGCGGGAACTGCGAATTTATCTTGAGTAGCGCCGGCCATATTGCAGCATTGGTTAATCCACCCAGCAATCCCAAATCACAATATTGGACTGGGCCTACCCCCGGCGCTGATGCCGAGGCGTGGCGCGCGGCCGCAAGCGCTAACAAAGGTTCATGGTGGGAGGCATGGGCCAAGTGGGCTAGCAGTCGCTCTGGCGATAAACGTCGCGCCAAGACCTGCTTGGGCAGTAAAAAATACCCCGCACTGGACGCCGCCCCAGGTAAATATGTTTTTGAATAGCGCAAAGCAAGCTAACACAGTCATAGTGCAAGTGCAGCAAGGCTGCTTAGCTAGCTTGAATGAAGTTTTGCTAATTTAAAAACTAAAGGTCAGCGGTTCATTGCTTTCGCTTTTTACGGTAACAGGAAGTCTGAAATCCGCTGGCATTTTTTTCACGGTATATAGGTGATCACGGACAACATGCTTGTAAGTAAAGTAACTGTCGTTGAGTGACTGAATCGCGTAGGCATCATAGTGATCGGCATTGTGAGGGTCCGCCGGTTTCATTCCCTCGACCGTTACCCAGCCTCGAAATATACGAAAATAAGTGCCCCCTGACACGCCCCAAAACCCCACTTCGGATTGGGAGCGAACGTCGCCATTTTTAGCAGTAGAGCGAAAATCGACTCGGTAAGTCCCATCCGCCGAACGCTCAGTTAACCATTCCTTCTGGCCACCGTCGCCAGTTTTACGAATACCATACCATTTGCCAAGCAACATGGTGCGGCTATCACTGGTCACGATTTTCGGCGACGATGTGGGCACATCTGCTAAGACGTCATCATTATGAGCCTGTACATGACTTTCTAAATTTACCGGGATCGACGCAGCCTGTTTATTGGTTTTAAACTGGCTACAGCCCGCCAACAATACCGACAGCACACCGAAATAAAGCGCTTGTTTCATGTAAAACCATTCCCAAATACGAGCAATACAGCCACTAAATAGCCAATTAGAACCTAGGCCCTATGGGCTTAGCCAAACACTTAAATTTCTTCCAATACCAGCAAACGCTGATGCGCTGGGAAATACAGCGCCGTTGAGATCGCGCATTCTACCCCAGTTGCCCGTAAAGCTTGTGCATAAATCTGCATTTTTGCCGTATATCTTTCTGCTTGTGCCACTAAAAAGTGATCAACATTGCCTCGGGTGCTGGCGGTTTTGTAATCGACAATCCAGCAACGCCCGTCGTCGATGAAGACTCTGTCTAAAATCAGGGTTTGCCATTGGCCACCGAGCATGCGGCGAATGGTCTGTTCGCTATCTTGCCACTGATAACTGCCCAGTATCCACTGGCCCTTGGGGCAGCTAAGGGTATTGTTTAACAAACTCAGCACCCGATCAATACTGTCATTTAAAGCAGGCTCTGGATGACAGTGATGACGCAGGCGCTGAGTCACACCTTGGCGCAAGCGGAGTTCATCTGCCGTCCAGCTCGCGCTATCGCCTCCCCGGCCAAGCCTTTCCATAAGCTCGTGAAAGACAATTCCCACCGCGCGCTCTTCTATATTGTCTTCCAGCACCGCATTCTCGGTTTGGCGCTGGGCGCGCTGTAGAGGCGACACCACCGGCTCCGGCGGCTGCCACGCGGGATTTAGCGCAACGCGGTAATCTCGCAAACGCGGCGCCAGCGGCACCCGCATGGGCGCAACGGGGTCGTCTTGCTCAATAATGTCGGCACGTTCAAAGGCATCACCTACGCTGTCCCAAAGCCGTGCTAAGACACTGCCCGATTTGGCCGCCACATCGCCTTTGCTATTAATTTGGCAAACCCCAAATAAATGCAGCTCGCGCTTAGCCCTCGTCAACGCCACGTATATCAGCCTGTCTGTTTCTTCATCTAGGGCGCGGCGCTGACTCTCGCTCATATAGTTATAGAGTTTATCTGCTGCCTTATCACCATTATTGCGCTGGGGCTTGGGGGCAAAAATCATATGGCCCCGCAGGCGCTGCCACGCCAATAGATCACGGTCGGCATTGCGGCCCGCGGATCCTAAACCTGGCAGGATTACTACGTCGAATTCCAGACCCTTGGATTTATGAACCGTCATTAATTCGATGTGGTTGCTAGGCGGCGCGGCGTATAACCGCGCTAAAGCGCGCTCGAGCCCCTGAATATCTTCCAGTAAACCCGCAGGGGCGTAGTCGTCTAAAAGCCGCAGCACCCGATCGATATCACTTTGCTGATGGGCTTCGATACAGGCGGGGCCACCCAGTAAATGCCAAGCGCTGCGCAGCGCCCAGCGCAGGTCGCGACTTTCGGGGCAACTCTCCAACCATTGCAAGGTGCTGCGCAAACGGCTCACAGCAAGCTGGCCGTCGTCACTGAGCTGGGCGGCTAAAGTCTCGTCCATAATGGCATCGCGGAGTAGGGCGGTGCCGTCACGCAATTGCAGTACGTCGTCCCAGCTCAAACCCACAAAGGGCGCGCGCAACACGCTGGCCCACGCCACATCGTCGGCCTCGTGCCACAGCGCCCGCAGCAGGGCCATAAAATCCATTACTGCTGGCGTGGTGCCAAGGCTGTCGATATCTTGACCGGAAAAACCCAGACCCGCCGCTTTGAGCGCCGGAATAATATGTTTTAAATGGCTGCGGCTGCGGATCAGAATTGCCACCGACGACGGCTTGCCGATCTCCGCATCGCGGGCCTGTAAGTCCAGTAGATAGTCTGCAATTTGCTTGGCCTCGGCTAAGGCTGCACCCGCTTTGGCGTCAACACCCTTGGCTAAAACTTGAGGGTGAATTTTTACCACACCGGCATTGCTGCGCTGGGGCAGGGCCGCTTCGTAGTGACGGCCACGGTCGGTAAACAAAATTTTAAAGGCGGCGTTCACCCAGTTAACCAAGTCAGGCGACGAGCGAAAATTAGCTTTAAGCTGCAGAGGCACAAGGGTTTTTCCGGCAAAGCTACCGCGCTGCATAAGTTCGTCAAACAAACTCACCAGGCTGCCCCGAAATGCGTAGATGGATTGCTGTAAATCCCCGCAGAAAAACACACTGCGGCCATCATCATCTTCCCAGCCCTGACACAGAGCCTCGAGCAATTCGATTTGGCTCACCGAGGTGTCTTGCATCTCGTCCACCAAAATATGACGAACCCGATCCTCCACTAACAGCGCATCGCCAATGGCTTCGCCATGCTCAATAGCACCTTCGCTGCTCAGGGCAATAATCGCGCGCTGGGCGATTTCGCCAAAATCGACGCCGCCTTTGCGTTCAAAACTCAGTCGCAGATGAGCAAGTAAATAAGCGAGGGCGAGACGGAAATGGCCGACCAATTCACGGCTGCTGTCGGGGAAATACGGCGGCGGTAAACTCGCAATGCAGGCGAGAAGCTCTGATACCTTAGCAAACTGATCTGTGTCTTCTAGGTTTTTAAGCCAGGCCTTGGCCTCGGCGGTGCCTGGCTGCCCGGCTTTGAGTCCGGCATAATTTAACGAGCGGGGTTTATACAACTCACCCTTGCCGCTGAGCATGGTGCTCACCAGAGTTTGAATTAAGGCAAAGTCCTCTAAGCCCAACTCCGCCGCTGAACGTAAATCTGCCGCCCAAGCGTGGGCTTCATTACTGCCCGAAGATTCAGTAAAGCCGCGAATTAATTGGTCTATATTTAGGGCCTGCAAGGCTTCCCAGGCCGGTTCAAACTTGCTGGCGACTTCCTCGGCAAGCGCCTGCTCCATTTCGTCGATATCGCCACGGAGTACGTCTTTTAACCACTGATCGCGTTTCGATAACAGCGCAGCAAGCAGGGGTAGCAGCGTCTCGATGCGGTTGCTGCCGTAGGCCAATAAACTCTGCAGGGCCTCGGCCAGTGCGGGCGGGCAATTGGCGGCATCCATCTGCCTAAACAGGCTGAGAATTGCCTCGCGATAAAGGGCATCGGCATCGCTGACGGGCGCCGCGGCGCCCAAGCCCGAGAGCAAGGGCAGACGGCGTACCAAGCTGCCGCAAAAACTGTCGAAGGTGGTAATCCGCAGACGCGCACTATTGTCGAGTAATGACCAGTGCTGAGCGGCATCATGGGCCAAAACTTGCGTCACCGCAGCGCGAATATCTTCTTCAAAACCCGAGCTGGGCGGTTCGCTATTATCGCCAGACTGAGCTTTGGCGCCAGCTTGCAGGGCGTGAATAACCCGCTCTTTAATTTCGCCCGCGGCCTTATTAGTGAAGGTAATAGCGACGACTTTTTCCGGCTGGTCGACGGTGAGCAGGCAGCGCAAATAGCGCAGCAGCAAGACGCCGGTTTTACCCGAACCGGCCGGGGCGCGCACCAACACCGAGTGGCGAGGATCGACGGCGTGTTCTCGTTGATCTTGATCTGGGGGACGCGGAAAATCGCTCATTCGGCATCCTCCTGTTCGACAGTATCGCGCAGCAGCGGCAGTAGAAACTGGCTGAAACTGCGATCATAATTTTGGCTATAATCGTGCTGAATATTGCCCACCAAAATACCTTCGGCCATGCCTTGCAATGCCGTTGACCAGGCATCGAGTTCCGCCTGCCATTTCTCGGGGCTATCCACGTCATTGTCTTTATCGGGGCGCTTGGCGATCACGCTATTGGCCCAGTTGCTGCGCATATGAATGGCTAAATCCTCGGGGCTTTTGAGCTGGGCGAGCATCACGCCGTCGACGCCTATAGATTGCCCAGACTCAAGCCGACCTGAATCAACCAAGGCATAAATAGGTAATTGTGGTTCAGTCAGACTATCGACGTTAAGTGAGCGGCCATTAATAGTGCCGGTTTTATAGTCGATCACCAGATGCTTGCCGCCAACATTATCAATACGATCCATGCGCAGCCTTAAGGGAATACCCGCCAATTTGGTTTCGATTAATTGCTCTACCGCGACCACTTCAAAGTCTTGCAAGCGCGGCTTTTCTTTTTCCTCTAACCAGCTGCACACCAAGCGAATCACCCGCTCTTTTTCAATATTCAGCAAGGATTCGCCAAAGCGGGCAACGCTAAATTCCGGCCCCTGCAACGCCTGCTCGCAGCAGCGACGTACTAGCGCCTCCAGTTGTACGCTATTTAAAGCATCGAGTGCCGCCTTAGTTTTTAGCCGCTCCCAAACATGCTGCATAGTGTCGTGTACCAGAATACCCTGCACCCGATGATCGAGACCTTCGGCAGGCTGGGGGAATTCTCGCAAATTTAAGCGATATTTAAGAAATGCGAAAAATGGGCTGCTGGCGTATTCCTTAAACAGGCCAGTGCCGCCGCGAATACTGTCGCGCTGACTGGGGTCTACCCCCCGCACCTCATCATGGGCAGGTGTAGTAACTTGGCCACTAGCTTGGTAGCGATTACCAATATCCCGCAGCTCGTCGTCTTGCCATTTAGGCAGCAGAGAACAGGGGCCTTGGGGGCTGCCAACGTCGCTTTCTCGGCAATGGCTAATGTGTACTTGGGGCGCCGACGCTAACAAACTATGTAACAGGGCGCGGTCGCGCTGCAAACACAGACTGGGATCGCTGTCTTCCAGCCCCGCTCGCTGCTGTAATTCTAAGGGCAAAAATGGCGATGGCTCTACTCGGCGCGGCAGGGCGCCGTCGTCCAGCCCCATAATCCACACCGCATCAAATCGCAGGCCGAGGGCGTCGTCGTATTGCATTATTCGCACTGGGCAAGCCCAGTCGCGGCTTACTGAAAAGCGCTTGGTACTGAGAATATGTTGCAGCCAGGACAGGGCGCTGTCGTGACCCACCGGCCCCAACTGCCGGTCGAGGGCGCGAAAGACATCCATAGCCTGACTAAATCCCCGACGGCATTGTTCCACCACAGGATCGTCATTATCGGCATTAGGCCAGCCTGCACTCAGCAGCAACTGATCAAAGAATCGCACCCACTCCGAGGGCAGCTGCGCCCGCGGCATGGTCTTGAGCTGGCTGGCTAAATCGTGGAGAAAATCACTGACCTCGGGTTCGTCACGCTCAACTTTTTTTGCCAAGGCCAGTGCGCTTTTGAGGGTAGTTTCGGGGCCGAGACGATCTCGCCAGCGCAAATCCAACCGCGCCCGCACACTGCGCGCCGCTGGCCAACCACGCACAAAGCGAGAGCGCAGCACCCGGCTAAATTGCTCTAGAGGCAAGGCCTTAGGGGCAAGGGAAATTAAATCCCAAGCCGATTTAATTAAGGGATACGACAACAAGGTTTCGCTGCCATCAAAAAGCCAAGGCTCGCGGGGCTGAGTTTCCGCCGCGGGAAACAAGCCACTAGGGTAAAGCTGGCGCTGCAATACCGCCTGCAAAACCGGCTGGTATTGATTGATGTCAGGCACCAATACCGCGAGTAATTTATTGGCGTGTTCACCCTCTGCACTTAAGTAATCGCCCAGCCACGCCGTTAACGCTTCGCACTCTTGGGCCAATTGCGCTGCCGATTGAAAGCGCGGGATGGTCTTAAAGCCGTCGATGGCCAAGCGCTTAATCGACAGCACCGCCGCACATTGCTCAATAAAATACTGCGGGGCGGGGCTAAGACTTAACTCGGTGCTCAGTATTAGTTGATCGGGCAAGTCTAAGCTGCCCTCGGTCAGCATGGACAATAAGGCCGCAGGCAATTGCTGGGCACTCAGCGCCTGCTGCTCGTCGAGCTTAGCCTGTAGTGCTTGCTGCCAGTGATGAAATGCTTGGTATTCCTGGGAGAATAAATAATATTCGCGGTCACTGCTCAGGCGGTATTGAGCGTGCAACTGAAAGGCATCGACAAACTGGCGAGCAATCGCCATGCTATTTAGGCAATTTTCAGGGAAGTAGGGGCTGGACTCAATAATGTCTCTGGCCAGCGCCAGCAATTGAATCGGGCGCAGCACTTGCTTGGCGGGAAAACTGGCATCCCACAACTCGGCAAACCACTGATCCAGCGGCATGACGGTAATGGTTTCGATAAACGCTTGATCGTGGCTGCCGCGCAGCTGGGCGATGCGCTCGCGACATTGACGGGCGCTAGCATCGCTGGGCATCAGCACCACACTGCGGCCATTAAACGTCAGTAATTCCGCTAAATTAAGCTGTTCCAAAAGCGCGTCCCTTCTCATTAGCGTGCAGTAATCTTAGCCGCTAATGATAACCCACTCGCCTCACGAAAACCTGAGCGACGTTAAAGCATTGCTTTTGCAGGACGCCTCCCCGAACTTCGGGTCAGTTTGGTCTTGGGCTTTAGAGACGGCCTTTTATCATTGGTAGTGGCGGGCATAAGAAACGCGCCGAGTACGACAAGGCATAAAAATTGAGTCTAACGCACGAAATTCGTCGGTTTTTCTATTTCATATAAATCATCAGAAATAGACGCTAATTTTGCCTCGAGAACGGCTTTGGCATCATTAAGACCCCGGTTGTAAAAGTATGCGCCGACTTCCTCTGAGAAAAAATCAATCAAAAATTCCGCTTCAAACTTGCCAATATCTTGGTCTAATTCAGCAATAAAATAACGCTGCACTTTGTCAATAATTAGCGTTTTTTCGTCGGCGGAAAACTCTATCATCGCCATTTTTAAATCTCCATTTGAAGTGCTTAAACATAAATAATTTAGTGCGCAAAAAGTCGTTTACTCGCCGCACGCCCCACCCAACGGCCACTCGCAAAGCACGCTGTTAGTAAATAGCCACCCGTGGGTGCCTCCCAGTCCAACATTTCACCCACGCAATATGTGCCCGGCAGCTTTTTTAGCATAAAGTTTTCATCTAACTCGCTAAAACAAACACCCCCGGCGGTACTAATAGCCTCATCTAAACTGCGGGTGCTGCACAAGGTTTGCGGCAAGGCTTTAATTAGTGCCGGTATGGCGTCTATATTTGCCATCTGCGCCTTGCTGGTCAGGGTTTTGAACAGGGCCAGTTTACTGCCAGACAGCCCGCATTGTTTACGCAGTACATTGGCTAAGGAATCCTTGGGACGACGCTTAGCAATCGCTTGCTGCAGTTTCTCTACACTGCGGTCGGGATCAAGATCCCAATAAACCGTGCACTGGCCGCGCTCAGCAATTTCGTCACGAATTGGCGCCGATACACCATACACCGGACCACCTTCAATGCCGTAGGCGGAGATAACGGCATCGCCCTGCTGTCGCCAACGCTGGCCATGGCAATCGGTGACACTAATCGCAACAGTTTTAAGAGGGGCACCAGAGTACTCTGCGATAAACTCAGACCGCCATGGGTATTCAAAGCCGCAATTACTTGGCCGCCAGCCAGCGCATTGAATACCCCGCTGCTCAAATAGATCAAGCCACTTACCAGTAGAGCCCAGTGCCGACCAACTGCCACCACCCAACGCGAACACCGTAACATCAGGCTTAAGACTTAGGCTTTGCTCTGGCCCTTGAATTAAGATGTCACCATCAGCACCCCATCCCCGCCAGTGATGACGGTGATGAATACGCACGCCGCTGGCCCGCAATCTCTGCAACCAACGACGCAAAAGCGGGGCGGCCTTTTTTTCAACGGGAAATACGCGCCCCGAGCTACCAACAAAAGTCTCTACCCCTAAATCCGCCGCCCAAGCCCTCAGAGACTCGGCATTAAAGGTGTCTAAGCAAGGCTGCAATAAGGGTGCGCGGTCGCCAAAGCGTGCAATAAAATTTGGCCACGCTTCACTGTGGGTGAGATTGAGACCGCCGATTCCGGCGCGCAAAAATTTTCGACCGACAGTAGGCATGCTGTCGTAAACCGCCACTGCACATCCCGCTGCGCTCAACTGCTCGGCAGCCATTAAGCCCGCTGGGCCGCCACCGATAACGACCGCGCTTGCCTGTGCAGAGTGGGGCATAAAACAATATTTCCAAGATAAACGGCAGGGGGAGAGTCAATATTAAGCGCGTATTGTAGCCCAATCACAGCGGCAGTTCAGCTCACTCTGCTGGGCCAAGGTCTACTCGCTTAGTTGCACGCCAAAAAATACGCGCCATCGATAGGCTAAAATACGCGCCACTGTTTTTCTTAAAAAGTGGGCTATCGTTAAAGCTAGCATCGCGTAAATCGATATAGCTCACCGCGGCACTGATTCGCCAATCAGCGTTAGCATGCCAGCGAACATTCAAAGCCACGCCGCTACTATTATGACCCGCATCGGCCTGATAGGCGGGCCGATTGAGCGTCGCAAAACGCGGTGCAACGCCGTAAAAATAATTGTGGTAGTCATCACTGCCATAGCGCGCCTGCAGGCTGGCGCCCCAAGATAGCGCCTCAGTTAGCTGTTGCTGCCAGCGCAATTCTGGATTTAATACCCAGCCTTCATAAGACATGCCCGGAAAACCATCCACCGCCAGCAGGGCGCGCAAATTAAAGCGCAGCTGTAAACTCTCAATTGGGGTATCAAGTAATTTAAAGCGCAGAGACGGCCCGAATTCAAAGCTAAAGTCGAGGTCATCCATGCCTTCGCGGGCGCGATTGTCTTTGCTATTTACCGGCAAACTGCCACCAGCGGAAATATCGAGATCCCATCGGGGATGTTCAAATAATAGGCCACGCAAGCCGTCCCGATTGGCCTTCAAGCGCTCACCCCGATAGATCACATACGGGAAGGGCAGTACATAACTGCGCCCCTGATCGGCACTGGGATAGTCCGGCCGGCTCAAGGCAGCCAGGCCTAGGCCTAACTCCCATTTTGGCATTAAGCCGGTATTGAGCTCTTCAGCCTGAGTAAGAGGGAGCACACTCAGCGCGAGTGTCAGTAACGCAGTTTTTTTAAACACGCCGTAAACCTCATTCACTCGGAAATGTCACAGCTTCGCAACGTTCGCCTTAAAACTCTCCGGCACTGCACATACCGATTTACTGTTGTAGTCAAAAAATAGCATGGTATTTCTAATGCGTGCCGTTTCTAAGCCCTTGCTTAAATTGCGCAGCCTGAACAGTAAATCAAAACTTTTTGCGGTGAAATTCACCGCCGTCACGTCTATTTCTAAACGGTCACCGTAATCGGTTTCGGAGAGATAGGAAATTTCAGAGTGAGCCATAATTAAGCCGGCCTCTTCAAATGCCGTGGCCTGCTCATAGCCGAGGGCAATGATGAAGCGCAACTGGGCTTCTATGGCGATGGAAGGAATACGATCTGCGGCGAGGTGATTGGCCACATTGACGTCGGAGTACAAGACCACGTAGTCGGTGGTAAAGAGAAAGCGCTCGGGAAGTTCTATGGTTTTTCTAGGCATGGTGCTGCTCGTCATTTAATGTCTCGGTGCAGCCTGACGGCTGCGAGGGGCTTTTTCAAGCCCAAGCAGCGAAATGACGCGCTTTACGCAAGACGCCGAATATACAAAACCATGCCCAAAATAAACATAAAGGCGATGCCCGCGGCAAAAAACGCTGAAATACCGTCTCGGGCAGTGCGCCCCAAACCGTCAATGAAATGCCATTTGTGCAGCACCGAAAAACTTAGGCCTTCGACCCGGTCGCTGTCCCGTACCACCGCCGCCAGCGCGCCGCTGCGGGGTTCTACATACACGCTAAGGTGCTCAGCATTGTCGTAATCTAGGGCGATCACGGGCAGGCGTTTATTCACAAAGCCGTACTCACCAGCAAACGCGGTCACGCTGCGAATCGCCACTAACGGAGAGTCCACAGGCATATAGGCCTGCGCAAGCGCTTGGGCGTGAACCGCTTCACCATCTGCGAGTAGCTCGCCATTTGCTGCGTGTCGGTATTGCAGCTCACCCCTTGCCCAGACCCGAAAGTAATAGTCATCGTCAATATTAATGAGATCAGCTTGAACCAAATAGGGACTTAAGTTGGACCAATCTAAACTCAGTTTATTAAACGCAGCCGCCATCGGCGGCACCTCGGCAATGCTAGGCAAAAATTGCTTTTGCCATAAATGGTATAAGCCGCTAGCAGTAAAGGTGACGGCCGTTATCGCCACGGCGAGACCTAGGCCGCGATGCAAGCGCAAAAGGGGATTTTGTCGCCAGCCGCGACCGGCTCGCCATTGCAGGTAATATTGCAGTAGGCCAACCAGGGAGATCAGCCCTCCGCCAACTAGGCACAGGCTCATTAAGCTCAGTCGCAGCGTGGTATTTTTAATAAATACCCACGAGTGAACATTGCGAAAAAAAGTGCTGGTAATGGCCTTGGTGTTATTTACTACCGTGCCGAGGCGGTCGCTGGCGGTATCCACATAGACCCGCATACCGTCGTCCCGAGCAAAGTTGACCCGCCACACTGGCAGCAATCGATTGACGTAAACATAGTCATCGTCAAACGCTGTCTGCAGCTCAACTGACTGAATAGCGCTTTGCTGGTCGCCGATATAATGCCGCGCAAGATGCACAGCATAGTCCTGTTCACCACGGGGAATAAGCTCACCAGAGCGGGCATCTAGCCATATAGCGTCACCCGCCACCACTAAGCGGTAACACGGCCGACCCTGCCATGCGAGCAAACGCACCGCTGAAGCCGCGCCCGTAATCCCCGCCCGATCCGCCGCCTCTGCCACCGCAAGCAAATCCGCACTCGGCAAGACATCTAACGTATAAACAAAGGCGTCGGCAACTGGTTGTAGGCGGGAAATAATGGGATGAGATAGCCCGCTTAGACCCCAACCGATAATGGCCAAGCCAACGACCATACCGATCCTAGCGTGCCAGCGTAGCAGCATAGGAATCAGATTTTTAGTGCGCGCGCGATGTGCCTTCATCACAGCGCCACGCTAAAGCCAATGGTCGCTAGGCGCGGGCTGCCGGGGGTAAACGCCGGGCCATATTTGCTGGTGGTTTCCGCGTAACGGCGATCCGTAACATTAAAAATGCGCGTATAAAAACTCAGCTGTGTATTGAACTGATACTCGGCGTGGATATTCAGCAGACTGTGACCGTCGTATTTATCGCGATCGTCGGCAATACCGTCTTTGTCATTCTTTTCATCCAACCAGTGCTCGCCTTGGCGCAACCACTCAAACTCGATATAGCCGCCGTTTAAAACGTGAGGCCGATAGTTAAGCCGCGCATTGAGAAAACTCGCTGGCGCGTCGGGCATGGTATTACCACTGTAATTGCCGCTGCGGTCTATCCATTCCTCGTAACGATGTTCTGAGCGGGTATAAGAGAGACCAATATCAAGGCGGTCACTAAGATCCCGCTCCAAACCTAACTCAATACCGCGATGTGAAGTTTCCCCGGCATTGGCATTGCGCCGAGTGCCCGTTTGCGGGTCGGCTATCGATAAAATTTCGTCCTGCTTACGCATGTAATACACCGCCAAATCAAAACGACTGGCGGCATCTAAATTCCCTCGCAAACCAAACTCGATACTGTCGGCGTTGACCGGCGCCAAGGCAGTGGAGTCGGCCGTGTCGCCGGCGCGAAATAATTGGGAGGCCGAGGGAATGCGGAAGGCGTGCCGATAGGACGTATAGCCATTGAGTGAGCCTGAGAAATCGTAGACCAAGCCCAGCTTTGGACTCAGATGCTCAAAATCCAACGTTTGATCTAGCGGCCGCAAATGGGCGGGGTCTTGGGGTGCACTGGCAATATTATCGTGGTAGTCATAAGCAATGGCGTCGTAACGCAGGCCCGCGCTGCCGCGCAGCCGCTCAGTCAGCTGACTTTCAATATGAATATAGGGCGACACCGAGAGGTAGTCGACGGTGTAGTCGTATAACCGACCCGCCTTTTGGTAGCTTAACCAATACTGGCCGGGATCATTGTCAGTGCGCTGTATATAAAATTGCGTTTGCTCACCACGGCTGCGATCAATGTCGACACCACTGATAACAAAGCTGTGTTCAGAAAGATCTTGGCGATATTTCAGTAGTACGCCGACAGAGTCGTGCCCGTCTTCATTAATATGCGCATCTTGGGAATCTAGGGCTGGTGAACAACTGGGGCACCACGCCGGCGCTGGCTGAACGCGGCCGGTATTTAAGGTCCAGGTCGCTACATAGGCGAGGGCATTACTGCGAATAAAAGGGGTGATGCTTAGGCTGTGATCGTCGCCACTAAATTCAAATGCCGAGGACAGCCGCAGTGCGCTGACATCCCGATAGCCAATGGTATTTCCGGCCTTTTCAGGCCGCGTGTAATAGTCGGCTAGACCCAGCGCTGAACCTCCGGTGGCCATCGCCACCGCGCTAGCACTTAACACCGTATTAACCTGCCACGCCGAGTCGAGCTGACGGAACCAGCCCAAGACGAACTCTTGGCGCTCACTGTCGTTATTGTTCCGCCAGCTGCCATTTTTTGCCGCCGACAAATTTACCGTGTAGCTATCCTTACTCTGCACCTGTGAGGCCCGCAGCTGACTGCGGTAATGATCGAATTCACCCGTTTCAAGCGTCAGGCTACTGCGGTCTTCTTTTGCCGGCTGACCGACAAGGCTGTTAATCACCGCGCCCATGGCGTCGGAACCGTATAGAGCAGAACCCGGGCCTTTAATAATTTCCACACCGTTTGCCAATGCCGTGTTCACTTCGTAAAGGGCATTGTGGTTAAAAAAACCCGCCGAGCGAGTCGGTACGCCGTTCTCCAAATAAAGATAGACCGGGTTGTAAGAAATAGGTTGGCGTATCGCCGCAGCAACGCCCTCACCGCCGGAGCCGAGCTGGACAATATTGACGCCGGGAACCCGGTTCATTAACTCGCTAGCATGACGTGGATTAAGTGCTTCAATGGTTTCTTGATCTAAAACCCCAACGCTTGCGGCCACATCGGCCAATTGCTGATCGTCGCGGGTTGCCGTTACCAATATGGTTTCAAGCACGGCGTGTTCGGCCCAAGTCGGTACGTTCATACCAAGGGCACTGAGCAATATAATTGGCGAAATAAATTTAGACATGTGCACCTCGATTTTGAGCTGCACATTTTAGTGATTAACGCGTCAACAACAATGCGACATGATGTCGCAGGGCTGAGCCCTTACAGGCTAAACAGGGTTTAGGGGGGCCTACGATGAATTAGGCAGGAGGTGGTGCCTTACCTTAAATTTTTTCGTCAGTGTCTTGAATCGTCGCCTCGGCCACACCCATTTTTAAAAATCTAGCTAAAAAACTATGGCTGTTTATCAAACTGAGGAACACCTTCCGGGATCTGGTACCAATCTTGTTTCTGACAAACCCAAATATGGGCCTCGGGATTGAGAATCCGCGTATCGTCGAGGCTAGCGGCCTTGAGTTTTATGGTTTCTGGTTGGTCTGGATTAAAGTGATAAATTCGATTGCCACAGTAGGGACAAAATTTAGCGTAGTTCTTATTGCCACTCTCGGCAAGACGCTCCCACTGCGCCAACTCACCTTGAACAACAAGACTATCGGCCTTAACGAGGGCGGTAATGCTAAACGCGCTGGTCGACAGTTTTTGGCAGGCTTTACAGTGACAGGCCATTATTTTCAGGGGTGGGGCTAATAATTGGTAGCGAATATTGCCACACTGGCAAGAGCCCTTAATAGGGTATTGGATATCACTCATCATCTTCTCCACGCTATCTAGTGCCGCCAAACGTACTCCGGCTTAATGCCACGGGCATAGTAACGCTAGGTTCTGCGCGAATACAGCTATTCGCACTAGATTGTAGACACCTAAGAGATATCAAAGAGAATGGATAGCCGCCACCGAGCGAGACGGTATAGTGGGGTATCCATACCGCTGAATTCAGTTCCTCGCCCGTTGGCCGCTTAGCTTTTTTCCGCTAAGCGTTCAGAGTAGCGTTTTTTCTTTTTTTGGTCGTACATAATAATATCAGCGTCGGCGAGCATCTTCTCCACTGTCGAATGCCTATTCGCATTAAAATCGACAATGCCGTAAGAGAAGGTGAGCTCATAGCCCCGATTTATTCGTGCATTAAAATCACTTAAAATTTTAGTGAAGCTCGTCATTACCGTCTCAGCGGATTGAACAGAGCTATTAGTTAACAAGACGACAAATTCATCACTGCCAATTCGGGCGAACAAATCTGAAGCCTGCAATTTATTTTTCATTTGTTCACTAAAACTGCGCAATGCGCGGTCGCCTTCACGATGACCATAGGCTTCATTAACCGCATTGAACTGGTCAATATCAATCATCACTAGTGAAGCGGGTAAATGACGGCGAGCACACATATTTAGACCATGCTCCGCCAGCATTAAGAAACCGCGTCGGTTACTGATGTTGGTCAGTTCATCTACCGTCGTCAATTCTACCGTCGCGATCTCCGCTTCAACAATCAGCGCGAGATCACGCATTATCTCCAAATCTTCTTCAGATAAATCTCTTGGTTTTGTGTCAATCAAACACAGGGTACCGAGCACATTGCCGTCGGGCGCGCGCACCGGGCAGCCGGCATAAAAGCCAATATTAGGCTCACTGCTTACCAAGGGATTATCAAAAAAACGCTTATCTTTACGGACATCCGGCACAAGCATAATATTGTTGTCGAGAATGGCATGGCCACAAAAGGAAATATCCCGAGGTGTCTCACGCACCGCCAAGCCCATAGACGACTTAAACCATTGCCGGTCTTCATCAATCACACTGATTAAGGCGATGGGCACATCAAACAAACGCCGCGCCATACGCGTAATGCGATCAAAACGCTCTTCCATCGGTGTGTTTAAAATATTCAGTGCACGCAGTGTTTTTAAGCGCTCGGCTTCATTGTCTGGAATCTCAGGAGCTATCACAAAATTACCTCGGCAGCGTACTGCATCTAATCACCTTACATTTGCCCTCGTCCTATAAACGTATCTGCAAATGTTACAGTTCTGCTTTTTAGTATAGTCGTCAAATAGCGTTTTGAAGTGATGTGAAGCTGCCTTCGACTACACCACTAAGAATTAAAATTGACCTAGGTTAATATTCTGGCCGGACAAGACTCACAATCCCATACGGGCTTACCACTACCACGCGTAAAAAGTTCAGCTTAAATGCCAGCGTCGGCAAACAAGCAATTGATGCCTAAGGCTTTATTTTAAAAATGGAACGCCCAGGCAAGACGCCGTTAGGGTCGCTGAATCGTCTTTTAAATGGGTGCCGCTAAAGCCCTTTAACAGTGCCCCGCGAATAAGGTACAAGGCCGTATCCACCGCTTGCTGGTAGCTCAAGCCAGCGTCGCGAATATTCGAAATACAGTTGCGCTCGGCATCCGAGCAGCCACGTTTAGGTCTGAATGTAATATACATACCAAGACTGTCTGGCGAACTTAAGCCCGGGCGCTCACCAATTAAGATCACACTTAAGCTCGCCCCTAGCGCTTCGCCAATATCGTCAGCCAGCGCAACTCTGGCCTGACTCGCAATGCACAAGGGGCCTAGCTGCAAGCCAAGTTCAGCCAAACCGGCAATCAGCGGCGCCAATACCGGTGCGGCGTGGGCACTGACGGCGGCAGAAGATAATCCGTCGCCGACAATTAAGGCCACGTCGATCGGTGCTTGGGTTGCGGCGCGCTCAGCCAAGGCCTGCCACTGTAATTCCGGCAATTGGCGCCCTAAGTCTGGCCGTTGCAAATAGCCATGGCGGTCTCCTGCCAGGCTGCTGAGCTGAATAGCGGGCAGTAAGTGCTGACTGTGGTTACCACCAATATTGGCTAGGGTAGCGGTGCAGACCGCCGCCAGCGCGTCCACATTTAAACCTTGGTGGACCGCGTCTCTGGCCCGGGCGTGATCCAATTGAAATTGCAGGTTTACCGCCGTGCTAGTAGCCACACCCGCCCGCCCCAGCGCAATTCGGGCGGTGGTATAGCCGCGTAGTAGCTGCCAACCATCGATTGTGCTATTGGCCATGGCCAGTCTCCGTAAAGGTGAGTGCTTTCGCAAACACAGGGGGCAGGCGCTGCCCACTCAGCAAATTGCCTTTGCCATCCATAATCTCGGTTTTTTGCAACCACTGCAAAAACTCCGGTGCAGGCGGCAGCGATAACAGCCGCCGAATCGCTAGCGCATCGTGAAAGGAGGTGCTTTGGTAATTCAGCATAATATCGTCGCCGCCGGGGACGCCCATGATAAAACTGCCTCCCGCGAGGGCGAACTGGGTCAGCAAGGTGTCTAGGTCATCTTGATCTGCCTCTGCGTGATTGGTATAGCAAATATCACAGCCCATCGGCAGACCGAGCAACTTACCGCAAAAGTGGTCCTCTAAGCCGGCGCGAATTATCTGCTTACCATTGTATAAATACTCAGGCCCAATAAAGCCGACCACGGTATTCACCAAAAGCGGCGAAAATTTTCGCGCCAGACCATAGGCACGGGTTTCAATGGTCTGTTGGTCGACGCCGTGATGGGCATTAGCTGACAGCGCGCTACCCTGCCCGGTTTCAAAATACATCACATTATCGCCGACCGTGCCGCGCCCAAGTGATTGTGCGGCGTCATGAGCCTCACTCAGCATCGCGACACTAATACCAAAGCTACTATTCGCCGCTTCACTGCCTGCAATGGACTGAAACACTAAATCCACTGGTGCACCTTGGTTTATTAGCGCCAACGTCGTACTGACATGGGTTAACACGCAGGATTGGGTGGGAATCTCAAAGCGCTGAATAAACTCATCTAACAAACCCATTAGCCTACCTACCGCCTGGGTATTATCAGATGCGGGGTTAATCCCAATCACCGCGTCGCCACTGGCGTACAGCAGTCCATCGATCAGGCTAGCGGCAATCCCCGCTGCATTGTCGCTTGGATGATTTGGCTGCAGGCGCGTAGAAAAATGACCGCGCAAGCCAATGGTATTGCGAAAGCGAGTGATCACTTCGCATTTTTTGGCCACGACAATAAGATCTTGCATCCGCATCAATTTGCTAACTGCCGCGACCATTTCCGGCATTAAGCCTGGTGCGAGGGCCGTTAACGCAACCGTGTCGGCAGTATCGGACAATAGCCAGTCGCGAAAGCCGCCAACCGTTAAATGCGCTACCGGCGCAAAGGCCGCAAGATCGTGACCGTCAACAATGAGCCGAGTAATTTCATCGCTTTCATAGGGTATGACCAGCTCATTCATAAAGTGCCGCAACGGCAGATCTGCCAAGACCCACTGCGCGGCCACGCGCTCCTCATGGCTGGCGGCGGCGATACCCGCCAAATAATCCCCCGAGCGAGCTGGGCTCGCCTTGGCCAGCAGCGTTTTTAAATCAGCAAAATGATAGCTGTGCCGACCCAATTGAATCGTGAAGCTCATACTGTACCTACACTGGGAGAGGACTCCCTTATCCTACCCCGACCGCGACACGATTACATTCAAACCCAAGCTTCATCCATTTATAAGCGCTAGCCTTGCCTGAGCGGCGGCCCAGTGAACTCTGCCTCAATAATAACCTCTAGGTCATCGCCCACGCCCATAGTCGAACCCGGCGCCGGAATGCCTATTGAAATACCAAAATCAGATCGCTTAAACATGCCCCGCGCGGAAAAGCCGATCCGGCCATGTGGGTCGAGGGGATGGCCGGCGTAACCACCATTAAATGTCGCCTCATTGCACAACTCCACTGCCATTAGTTAACTGTTTAAAGATCCAAGACCCTAAGCGCCATTCGCAAAACACCAAGGTAATAAGGCGGTCGACGTAAGTTATTATTTACTCTCGTGTGATCATATTCATTCACGCGCTTAGATGTCACTAATCTGCCCGCAGCCCCAGAGTGGTTGCAGTAGCTCACCGGCTGCAGGGCGTGACCAGCAATAAAGTAGCCGCTTTCGGTTAACTTGCCCCTATTCATTCTTAAGTAAGCACCCACTTCCACCACAGACCTTTTAGTGTTGGCAAAAGAAGATTCATCGAGAGGCGTGACAAAGGCTCTGCAACAATGTGTTCATGCGTTACAATAGCCACAACTAAAGGCGGTCAAAGATAAAACTCATGCTGAATTTTCTCCCCCACTGGCTGCGCGGCAGCCTGACGCTATTTTTAATTGTTTGCTCCACGCTGACACTAGTCCCTTTTTTATTGCTGGTGGCAATACTCAAGTTAGTCATTCCGGTCACGGCATGGCGGCGCTGGTGTACCGTGGTATCGATCGAAATCGCCAATTTATGGGTGGGTTTCAATAATGTATTGCTCCACGTCATCAACGATATACATTGGGATATCGAAGGCGCAGAGGACTTAAGCCTCGACGATTGGTATTTTGTCACCTGCAACCACCAATCTTGGGCCGATATTTTAGTCGCCCAAAAAGTGCTTTTTCGCAAAATACCCATGCTCAAGTTTTTCCTTAAACAGCAGTTGATTTGGGTGCCCGTGATCGGTATTGCCTGGTGGGCATTAGACTTTCCTTTTATGAAACGCTATTCCGCCGCCGAAATTGCCAAGAACCCCAGCTTAAAAGGCAAGGACCTAGAAACGACACGCAAGGCCTGCGAAAAATTTAAATATACGCCGGTCACCGTGTTCAATTTTTTAGAAGGTACTCGCTTCACTCCGACGAAACATCAGCTGCAGCAGTCGCCTTATCAGCACCTGCTAAAACCCAAAGCCGGCGGTGCAGCCTTTGTTTTAGGCGCAATGGGTGAGCAATTACACACTATGCTCAACCTCACCATTTACTACCCCTGTGATGATCGCAGCTTTTGGCATTTTCTGTCCGGCCGCGTGAAGAAGGTTGTGGTGCGCATTGAAAAGCAGACGATTGCGCCACGATTTTTAAGTCGCGACTATTTGAGCGATGAACAATTTCGCGGGGAGTTTCAACAGTGGGTATCGGAGTTGTGGGTCGACAAAGACCGCTTACTTAAAGACCTTCATAAGGACTTTAAAGGCAGCGACTCAGACACTCTCTAATTCGGCTACGCACCCGGCTAAAATACGGGACAGACGATGCAGTGAATTGATAGCTTGCGGATCCGTCGAGCTGATTGCCAGCATAGGTCTTGAATAACAATTTTTTTGGCGTTGAACTCACCTTTCTAGACACCGTTTTTACTATAGAGTCCTACAACGACTCTCAGTTGATTAGGCTAGCAATCTTGTAGATTGGGCGTGTTACTAGGTGTGGCTCCAGCGCTTAAACCTATTGCACATAAACAATATTGATGGTTTGAGGCGTGGCCGGTAAGCGTTACAACATCAAAAGCGGGGCGCTTGCGCGCCACCGCCCGCCAAAATCAAAGCTTAGCGAAAGGGTCCGGTCTTGAACTGGCTTTCGATTTTTTAGCTTGGCGCTTTTCCTTTTGCGACAAGGCCGGCTTCTTTTTGGTTTCCTTATTACTTTTTTGCTCTTTACTCATTGTAATGCTCCTTTACACGGTGGTGTTACTTCCCCGGTCGCGGGGTCATGCCTTTTAGGAACTTGAACAAATCACTGTCGGTAGACAGCACCAAGGTGGTCTGCTTATCAACAAGTGATGAGTAGGCTGCCATTGTTCGAGTAAATTCATAAAACTCTACCGACTGTGGGCTTTGATTATAGGCGCTTGCGTAAATTTCGGTAGCTTTAGCGTCAGCAAGACCACGAATTTCTTCTACTTCGCGGTAGGCCTCCGACTGGATCTTGTTTAACTCCCGAAGACGGTTACCTCGAATCCGCGCTGCCTCGCCATTACCCTCTGACAAAAAGCGCTCGGCAATCTGGCGGCGCTCACTGATCATACGATCATAGATCTTGGGTCGTACACTGGCGTTGTAATTAATGCGTTTAAAGCGAATGTCTAGCAACTCAATACCAAAGACACCCACCTTCTCGGCCGCCTCGGTAAATATCTCTTGTTCCACCAGTTGTCGGCCTTTTTCAATCGGCACTAATGAGCCCATATTTAAACCTTGGGAAGAGGACGCCAGCGCCGCATCGCGCAAGGGAATGCGGTCTTTAGTAGTACGAATAATTTCAATTAATTCGTGCTTAGCCACGGCATTGCGGGTTTCGCTGCCGAGAATATCGTCTAAGCGCGATTGCGCACTGCGCTCATCGCGCAGTCGCAAAAAATATTGCAGCGGATCGACAATACGCCAGCGCGCAAACAGATCAACTGAAATATACAGCTTATCTTTGGTGGGCATATCCGACGGCGAACCATCCCATTCCAATACCCGCTTGTCGATAGGATTTACTTCTTGAATAAAAGGCAATTTGAACTTCAGGCCCGCCTCCGTTACTGGTTCACCAACCGGCTTACCAAACTGAGTGATAATGACCTGCTCGACTTCATTAACCGTGTAGGCGGAACTCATCAAGACAAACAATCCGCCAATCACAACAACCATGGCGGCAATCGATTTTGTGTTTTTCATTTTTTGCTGCCCTTTTGTTCGCCAATGTTTAATAGCGGTAACAAGCCACTCATATCGTCATCGACCAAAATTTTGTTTTGAATATTGGGCATAATCTCCTGCATGGTTTCTATGTAAATTCGGCGCCGAGTA
This sequence comes from Zhongshania antarctica, assembly GCF_014202945.1. GTDB lineage: Bacteria > Pseudomonadota > Gammaproteobacteria > Pseudomonadales > Spongiibacteraceae > Spongiibacter > Spongiibacter antarcticus. Next base: position 308,990 of record NZ_JACHHW010000005.1, read on the forward strand.
ACTTCGGGGGCTTTACGGTATTCGGTAAACAATGCGTTAAAGCGAGCGACATCACCCTCGGCCTCATTGATACGCTTTAGGCGATAGCCGTCGGCCTCGCGAATGCGCTGGTCTTTCTCACCTTCGGCCAGCGGAATCACTTTATTGTATTCGCGGCGAGCTTCGTTAATGAGTTTCTCTTTTTCTTGCTGGGCTTGGTTTACCTCGTTAAAGGATTCCTGCACCGGCCGAGGTGGATTGATGTTTTTGAGCTGGACCTGATCAATATTGATGCCCATTTCGTATTTGCTGGACAACTCTTGCATTTTTAGCAGGGCTTCAATTTCAATTTCCTGGCGACCAATGGTAATGACTTCGTCTACAGTGCGGTCACCCACCACCTCGCGCATTACTGACTCGGACACATAGCGCAGCGTTTCGGCAGGTTCGCGTACAGCAAATAAGAATTTTACGGGATCAGAAATTCGGTACTGCACCACCCACTCGACTAATGCCGCGTTTAAATCGCCGGTCACCATTTGAGTTTCCAGATTGCCGTCGCGACTACCTTGGTAAGCATCTCTGGCACCCGGTGTCGAAAAACCAAACTCCTGCTTGAGCTGGCGCTTTACGGGGACGACCGTGGATTTATCAATGCCCAGCGGCAATTTGAAGTGCAGGCCGGGGGGAACTTCCTTTAGGTACATCCCAAAACGCTGTACTACCGCCACTGAATCGCTGGGCACGGTGTAATAGGCAGACCACAGGCTAAGGCCCGCAGCGAACAAAAGAATTATTGGCAGCGCGCGACCAAAACCGGCGGCGCCACCGCCTTTGCCGCCACTGCCACCTCCCGAAAATTTGTCTTTCAGGTTTTTTATGCCTTTGTTAATAATCGCGTCTAAATCTGGGGGCGACTGTTGGCCAGATCCCCAGGGGTCTTTGGCACCGTTATTGTTCTGAGCAGACATTGAATCAGCCTTTAATTAGAGTTCAGCATATCTATTAATGGGGCTACGGAGCAGAGATTGCAAGCTGCGCGGCTAGGTATTGCAGTAAAGACGCGATATACACCATGAAATGCTGGTTCCCGCGCGCTAGGATTTTATCGCGTCGGCCATTACAATCAGCGTACTGCGCCCCACCTTATTTTTTTCCATACCAAACAGGATTCTGATGGCCGACCTCGCCCTCTATCAGTATGTACTGATCGGCATTATTTTTATTTGGAGCGGCTTTGTGCGGTCTGGGCTAGGCTTTGGCGGCGCAGTATTAAGCCTACCCTTCCTCTTACTTGTACATAATCAGGCCTTGGTTTTTCTGCCCTTAATTTCGGTGCAATTGCTGATATTTTCATCGATTACCTTGATTTTAAATAATCGCAGCAGCCAAGCAATTGGCCGCGCGCATGCCAGCACCGTGAATTGGCCCTATTTACGTTATATGCTCGGCATTATGATTGTGCCCAAGCTATTAGGCGTATTTGGCTTAATCACCCTACCGGCCGACACCCTTAGCATTATTATTTTTTCCATCGTCTCGGTTTATGCCATCTCCTATATCGCCAACAAGCCTTTTAAAAGTAACAGCAAATTTATTGATGCCTTATTTTTAATTGTCGGCGGCTATATTAGCGGCACCTCGCTGATTGGCGCGCCATTAATTATTGCGGTTGCCGCACAACACCTTGCCCGAGAGCAACTGCGCGACACCTTATTTGCGCTGTGGTTTATTTTTGTTGGTATTAAGCTAGGCGCGTTTATCTACGCGGGCATTGATTTGCAGCTAATTCACCATCTCTGGCTGCTACCCTGCGCGGCCATTGGCCATGTCATTGGCCTGCGCTTTCACCAGCATATGCTCAAGGCCGAAACCCCGTCGTTCTTTCGCTTTTTAGGTCTGACGCTACTCGTCATTAGCCTATTGGGTTTGTGGAAAGCCTTAAGCTAAACATTTACTGATAGCGCCGCCCCTGATGCGCTAGCCAGCCATGAGCATGACGGCCGGCCGGATCACGATGCGTCCAGTGCACCACGCCGCCGCGCTGGTTCCACTCGTATTCACCGTAAAAGTCGACACTATCACCCACCTGCAAACCGGCAATACGCGGCGCGAGATCAATATTGTGAGCGACCAAAAGTGTCTGCCCAGAGCTAAGACGGAGAATAAATTTTTGGTGGCGACTGCCCTTATTGTCATCGGCGAGAATTTTTTCAACTCGGCCCTGACCTTGCACCTGAATATCGCTACGTTTATTTTTGTAAGCCTCACCAAGGATTTGATCAGCCTCGGCAATCGCAACGGTGTTAGACGGCAAAGACCCCGTCGTTCTTTCTGGGCTATTGGCACGCCAGCTGTAGCTTACTGCTATTATCACGACAATAACGGCTAAGATAATTGCTTTCACGACCATGCCACCCTTCATCACATAGAATTTACTGAGCATTACTATGGCGCGTGGCGACGCCATAGACAAGCTGCAGTAGCAATGTAAAGGGTATCGACAGAAATACGCGGTGGAGGGAATGTAACAAGCCAATGCCAATGCCGCCCGCTTGTTACAGTAGACGTGCATTTATTCACGCCTATAAATGCACGCTCATATTACAGCTAAATTAAGGGGATAAGGTGCAGAGGCGAATAATGCGCGGCGTATTACCGCTGCCAAGATTGCCGATGCACGCTAAGCAGTCGCTTTGGCTTTGGCACTATTACTCAACCACTGAGCAATCGGGTAGGTGGCGATACCCGCAGCGATACCAGGCAAGCCTTCGTATACCATATTGTGCAGATCGAAGTAACGCCAGAGAAGTGCGGTGGAAATGCCGACCGCACTAACGGCGATAAGCGTACTTTCTTTGGGGCGGCGACCACTTATTAGAATAGCTAACACTGGAACAAAGGCGCTGGCCAATCCAGACCACGCCATGACCACCATGCCAAATACCGTTTGGGCGCTAAGCAAAGCCCAGCCCAGTGCAAATAGCGTCACCCCAAAGGTGGCCAATTTGATCAGCAAAGGGCGCTCAATACTTTTAGGTGAAAGGTCGTGGGTGAGAGCAGCGGACGCGCTTAAGATTAGCGAGTCTGCAGTAGACAAAGTGGCGGCAAATATCCCCGCTAAAATCAGCCCAACCATAACCGGTGACAATAGCTGCAGGGCCATGGTCGGCAGCGCCAACTCGGCGTCAAAGCTGCCAATTTCTGGCAAATAAAGTCGCGACAACAAGCCGACAGCGGTGGCCATCAAGTAGAACGCGACAAACCACAGGTAATACCAAACCCGTGCGCGCGTCATATCACCGGTATTGGCCAAGGTCATAAAGCGCACCATGACATGGGGCTGACCCGCCACCGAGAAACCCGCAAACAGCCAACCCAAGGCGAATAGTATTGCCCCCGCCGCACCCGGAAAGGCGAGGTCTTCGGGAAACCAGTTCATATAATTTGGTATTTGATAAAGCGCATCAACAGTGGCAACTGGGCCGCCCAAGGCAGCGACAGCAACCCAAAGCAAAACACCCATCGCGGTGATCATCACGACCGACTGGGCTGCGTCGGTCCAAATGGATGCACGAATTCCACCCGCTAAACAGTAGGCCGCGACCAATACTGAGCCAACGACAGCACCGGCCCAGCGCGGCCAATCAAACAAGGCTTGCAGGGCTTTACCACCGGCAAGCAATTGCGCGGCGGCGTAGGCGAGCAGTAACACTAAAGATAAAAGCGCGGCGAGCTTTTGGTAACGGCCCATGTTTGTGCCGGTCCAATTACTGAGTACACCAATATAGCTGAGCTGACCGCTACTCTCGGTGGTCGCCCGCAGTTTTCGGTGTACTAAATGGGAGGCAATAAAGTCACCGGCGATCCAGCCCGCCATGACCCAAAATGCCGACAAACCCACCGTGTAGGTATAGCCAATAACGCCAATGAACATATAACCACTATTATTAGTGGCTACCGCAGACAAGCCTACCAACCACGGCTGTACCGAATTACTAGCCAAATAATAATCGCTGCTATGGTGTTTGTTTAAAAACAATGACGACAGGCCGATCAGCACAAATACTGTTAAAAAGGCCGCGAAACTCCATGCAGTTACCATATTCGGATCCAATCTATTCTGGTTTAGTGGCGAGAAGTAAACACAATGCCTACGAAGGGCTCTCCGCTGTCGGCGTTAGCAACTCTATCAGCAGAGGATGCTCGCGCAATTCAGCCAAGGCTGGGTCGCGATACAGTTCTTCTCGATATGATTCCGATTGCGCCACCGCGTGAGTAAAGTAGCGCGCGGCGTCGTCAAGATTGCCCTGGCAAGTATGAGCGCAAGCCAGTTGGTAAAAGGCGTGGGCATTGGTTTCATCTAACAACAGTGCCTGCTGGCAGAGATTTATCGCCCACTGGGGTTCGTTCTGATCCAGTGCGGCATCCGCTTTATAGGTTATCGCCTCAATATCGTCGCCTCTTACGCCGAGAATTTGATCATAAATTGCTATTTTACCCGCCGGACTCGTTTCTTGACTGGCGCGTAACCACAGCGAATGAATCTCTTGGGTAAGTGTAATTTCTTCGCGGTTAGACTCGATATGGGCAGTTTCTTGTTTTAACTGCTTTTCAATCGCGCGCAGACGCTTCTCGTATTCTTCAACCAATTCAGCGACTTGCTCATTGGCAACACTGTGTACTTTTTCTTTAATGTCGCGCACCGAGTTCCAACCCATTAACACCAAGGCCGAACTCACCCCAGCAATGAGGTAGAAAAAATAGGTGACGGTATTGGTTGCATAAGACACCGCCTTGTCGGCAGCGCCTAATTCGCGGTCGACGACTTCGGCGGCCAATTCGCGGTGAGCGCGCTCCATGTCGATACGCAGATTGCGCACCTCATCGAGCATATAACGCTCAATAAACGGTGAGTAGAGGGGCTTGTCTAAATTGTCGATGCTGGCATCCACTTGAGCCGCACTCGGCTGCGCCTCGCTGGGCGTTGGCGCAGCACTGTTAGCCGCTACAGCAAAAAGGGGCAGAAGCCCCCAACAGAGGATTAACCCCTGTATTATGCTGCGCATATGGCTTCACCGTGGTCGTGTACTTCGACCAAACAGCGGTGCAAGCTCGCGACACCCTTTTCGTAGTCATCTTCGTTTACCACAAACTGCATATCGACCTGACGCATCGACTGGTGCATAGCCAATACACTGATATTGGCCGACGCCAAGGCAACCACCGTTTTAGCCAACATACCTGGCACCTGCATGTCGCTGCCGATAGCAGAAATTATAGCGACTTTACGGGTGCTGACTTCCGCATCGGGGAACAATTCTTTTACTGCGCTTACAATGCGTTTTACGGTTTTTAAATTAACGCCCAAATAATTGGTAATGGTATTGGCATTAATATCTTTGGTAATTACCGTGCCCTTATAGCGCTCAATGGCACCCAGTATCTTTTGCTCATACCGCCACAGTGCTCCCACCATGTCTTGGTCAAATACTTCCAAGGCATAGACTTGCTTGCGACCAGCGATGATCTCAACACAGGGCTTTTCGCTGCGATAATCACAATCAATAAGCGTGCCCGAGTGATCGGGTTCAAAGGTATTTTTTACCCGCAGGGCAATTTTTTGCTGACGCAAACCTTTCGCGGCGCGGGGGTGAATAGCCTCCATACCTAAATTGGCGAGCTGATCGGCAACATCGTAATTAGTACGGCCAATCGGCACCACTTTATCGGCTCCCACTAAGCGAGGGTCGGCGCTGCTAAGGTGATACTCTTTGTGAATAACCGCTTCACGGGCGCCACTGATGACGGCCATACGGCTGAACGTCATTTCGCTATAACCGCGGTCGAAACTTGCCATTAAGCCTTCTTTACAGTGGGCGTAACCAGTAACTATCGGCAAGGTGGTATTTAAATCGATACCCGCTAGCGCCTCAGTAATATGCTGGTCAAGTGGCAGTGCTTCCTCGGCGCGCCAGCCCGACAAATCAATATAACAAGTATTGATGCCATCGCGCTTGAGTAGGGTGGCGGTATTCCACGCACTGTGTGCCTCACCAATACTCGCTAACATTTCCCGCACGGTTAGCAGATGATCTTCTAAACCAAAATGGCCGTGCTGGCAGAGCCGGTGCAAATTATCCATGCAGCGCTCAGCTTCAAACAAGCGGGCTTCAATATAGGTATTGGCAGCATCCAGTTGCTCAGCGTCGGGAAACAAACCAGCGTTAATCTCTTTTAGCGCATTACCGACATCGCTTAGGGCATCACGCCACAGCGTTTCAGCTCCGTCATCGGCAAACAGGGCATAAACCCCTGGATGACTAGTACGTTTATTTTCCAGCAGCAAATCGGTTACGCCGCCATAGGCTGAAACCACAAATATGCGCTGATAAATATTACCGCTCTCACCGCCCGCTAAAATTACATTGTCGCGCACCGCCTCGTAGTTGGTCATTGAGGTGCCGCCAATTTTCTCTACACTGTGTCCCACTGCTACTCTCCCTTGAATTAAAAAAATGGTTTTTTAAAATTCAATAGCTCAGGTCACTGCCTCAGCCGCCAATGGGTAGACCCCATTTTCGTCATGTACTTCTTTGCCGTTCAGCGGCGGATTAAATACGCAGGCCATTTTCATGTCTTCGCTGCCGCCGCGCAGCAAGTGATTGTCGTGCTTGTCGAGAATATATAAGGTGCCGGCTTCAATTTTATACACTTTGCCGTCACTTAAGGTTTCAACTTCGCCATTACCCGACATGCAATACACTGATTCCAAGTGATTCTGGTAGTGAATTGGCGTTTCGGTGTTAGCGTAAATGGTGGTGATATGGAATGAAAAACCCATCTGATCGTCTTTCAGCAACATCCGCACGCTGCTCCAGTTTTCACTATCAACGCGGCGTTCAGAGTTTTGACATTCTTCCAGTGTTCTTACAATCATGGTTTGTTCCTTTCGCTAATGCTATTTACCTAAGCTCAATTGCTGAATAAAGCACGCCGCTTCCGCAAATGTTTACTTGCAGAAGAAGCGCGATTTCAGCCGCTTAAGAAGCTTTTTTGTTAACTGATTTTCCCATTACTTCCGCGATGCTATCTGACAAAATATCCAGACCGCGAATCAATTCTGCCATGTCGATGGTGAGCGGGCAGAAGACCTTAACAACCTGACCACGGTTACCGCAGGTTTCAATCACGAGGCCCCGTTCAAAGCAGGCGCGGCCAATCTCATCAGCAACATCACCGTCCCGACAAGCGAGACCTTGCATCATGCCCCGGCCCTTAGGCTGGAGTTTAGTGACACCGTACTGCTCCGATAACTTTTTGAAGCGCTCGCTAACAATAGCTGATTTTTCAACAATCTCGGCGGCAAACTTATCGTCTTTCCAGTAGTGGCGAATTGCCGCCGCTGCAGTGATAAAGGCGTGGTTATTGCCACGGAACGTTCCGTTGTGCTCGCCTGGCTCCCAAATGTCTAAATCGGGACGAATCAAGACAATCGCAAAGGGCAGGCCATAGCCACTCAGGGATTTCGACATGGTAATAATGTCGGGCTTGATGCCACTGGCTTCAAAGCTAAAGTAGGTGCCAGTACGACCACAACCCGCTTGAATATCGTCAACGATCAACAAGATATCGTGTTTGCGACACAGCTTCTCTAGGCCACGCAACCAATCATTATTGGCAACATTCAAGCCACCCTCGCCCTGCACTGGCTCGACAATCATCGCCGCCGGCAGATCCACACCCGAAGAGGGATCGGAAAGCAACTTGTCCATCATTTTCAAACTATCGGCATCGCGACCGTAATAGCCACAATATGGCATGCGGGTCACATCGCCCAGCGCCACACCTGCACCGCCGCGGTGATGACTATTACCCGTGGCCGCTACTGCGCCCAAGGTCACACCGTGAAAACCATTAGTAAAAGACACAATGCTGGTACGGCCAGTGACTTTACGCGCCAATTTCAGCGCGGCTTCTACGGCATTAGTGCCTGTGGGGCCAGTAAACTGGAAGGTGTAGGTCATATCACGTGGGGCAAGGATATGCTCATTAAAGGCTTGCAAGAAGTCGCCCTTGGCTTGGGTGTGCATATCCAAGCCATGAGTAATGCCGTCGCGCATAATATAGTCGACCAAAGCCTGTTTAAGCACAGGGTTATTGTGGCCGTAGTTCAGGGTGCCTGCACCCGCTAAAAAGTCGATGTATTGCTTGCCGTCGGTTGAGTACAAGTGCTCGCCCTGAGCCTTATCAAAGGTTACCGGAAATGAGCGGGCATAGGATTGTACTTCGGATTCGAGTCGGTCAAAAATAGTCATGTTAAGTCCTCTTAGTGTTCTTTACTGAGCGGATGAATACTGAGTAAAATTTTGCTTAAGGCTTATTGAGCGAAAGGCCCAATACACAGCAGTGCTTCACTGTCGTGCTGGCCGCCAAAATGCGCTTCTTTTTCAAACCAAATGCTATGGTTTAATTCAGTACCCAGATCTCTGGCAAAACTGCGAAACAAGGCCCAAGAGGCCTCGTTATCTGGTGTAATTGTCGTTTCCATATATTTCACTTCTGCGCAGGCCGGCCGCTTAATAACCTCTTTAAGCATCTTTTTGGCTAGACCTTTACCGCGCTGACTTTTATCCACCACAACCTGCCACACAAATACCGTGTTCGGTTTAGCGGGGATAATATGCGCAGAAATAAAGCCCACTAATTTGCCGTCTTCTTCAGCGGCAACCGCGGTTTCGGCAAAGTGGGTGCAATGCAGCAGATTGCAATAAACGGAATTAGTATCGAGTGGTGGGCTGGCCGCCACTAATTGATTCAGGGCGTAACCATCTTCCGCCGTTGGCTGGCGAAAACGAAGCGTGGCAGCCGTGGCTTGCGTCGCGCTATTTGATTTCAACACAATCTTTTAGTGTTCATACTAATTTAACGAAGCTCGTGCACAATATTATGGCGCTAATATCGCCGATCATGCTGCTTACTCGCCAAATTAATGAACCCATTCTCCTGTTCATTTACTTAGAATACGAAGCATTATACGCGTCTTTGACCAACTATTTCAAGCCAGACTATTGACAAACGAAGGGTTTAGCTGGTGCAAAAAACTCTACAAGCCGCTACCATTGGGCCGCTAAGCCAATCTGCAGGCATCGAAAATGAATAGTATCGACGAAGTATTAGTATCATTGCGCCGGGTAACCCGGGCAATTGATTTGCATTCAAAGCATTTAATGAAGACTGCGGGCCTAACTGCACCACAAATGCTCATTTTGCAAATCCTTAGGGATCAGGGCGATGTCATTATCAGTGATGTAGCCAGCCAGGTGAGCCTCAGCCAAGCCACCGTCACCAGCATTATGGATAGACTGGAGAAACGCGGCCTCGTCATGAGAGAACGCTCCAGCCAAGATAAGCGTAAAGTGTACGCCTGCCTTACGGAAGCCGGCAATGAACTGATTCGCAATGCGCCCATGCCCCTACAAGATTACTTCATTCGGCAGTTCAGCGACCTCCAAGAATGGGAACAAACGCAAATTATCAGCTCTTTGCAGCGCGTTGCCTATATGATGGACGCTCAGCATATAGACGCCTCGCCCGTTTTAGATGTGGGCGCGATCGACCGCTTGAGTGAAGACGAGGCCAATGCCCACCGTTTTGGCTTTGACGACAACTTAGTTTGATTTATTGGAACTGCATTATGTTTAGCAACAAAACCTTCCTTATCCTCGCGGTATTGACCGGACTATTTACCCTGGTCGCGTGCAGCAAGGGTGAACCTAGCCGTGGAGCGACAAGCCCAGACAACAGCACCGCGCAAGCACCACAAGCAGTTTCTAGCGCTAAGCGCATGCCCAGTGACCCTTCACTGAAATCCCTCTACATTCAAAGCTGCTATGGCTGTCATAGTTCTGGCGCCGCCGGGGCACCTAAAAGCGGCAACAAAGAACAGTGGGCGCTCCGCACCCAAAAAGGCTTAGACACATTATTAGCTAACACCAAAAACGGTCTCAATAGCATGCCACCAAAAGGCATGTGCATGAATTGCAGCGACGACGATTTTAGAGCGTTGATATTATTTTTGTCGGGCGAAGCGGAATAGCAACAACGCGGACCACAAGACTTTTGATCCATCGACTATGCTTTAGCGTAATTAGCTATCAGCCACACAGGATGAATTAAACCCATGTCGGAAACCCAGCCTATTAGAATCGGCATCAGTGCCTGCTTACTCGGTGAACCAGTTCGCTATGACGGCGGCCACAAGCGCCTGCCCTTTGCCGACGAAGAACTGCGACGGCACTTTGAGTTTATTAACATTTGCCCCGAGCAGGCGATAGGCATGGGCGTGCCGCGCCCGACCATTCGCCTCGTGGGCGATCCGGCAAACCCTCAGCTTATCGGCAGCAGCGACAGCAGTTTAAACGTCACGGACGCCATGCAAACCTTCGCCAAAGACACGGTTCCGACGCTTACCGAGATCAGCGGCTATATTCTGTGCGCAAAATCGCCCAGCTGCGGTATGGAGCGCGTGCCCGTGTATGACGAAAAGGGTAATGGTTTAGGAAAAATCGGCGTAGGTCTGTACGCCAAGCAATTAATGGCCGTCCACCCCCTGTTGCCGGTCGAAGAAAATGGCCGCCTCAACGACGTCCATTTGCGCGAAAATTTTGTGTTGCGCGTGGTCGCCTACGCCCGCTGGCAGCAGCTGGTTAATAGCGGCATCTCCGCCAGCGGCCTTGAGGATTTTCACCGCCGCCATAAGTTCTTACTACTGGCGCACAATCAGATTATTTATCGCGAACTTGGGCCAATCGTCGCTGAAGCGGGCGATATTAGCGATAAGGCTAACCGCTATATTGCCAAGTTTATGCAGGCCTTAAAGCACATCGCCAGCACCAAAAACCACACCAATACGCTGATGCATATACAGGGCTTTTTCAAAGATCACCTCGACGCCGAGGACAAGCTCAGGCTCACCGGAACGATCAAAGACTATGCGGCCGGACAGCTGCCCCTGCTTGTACCGCTGGAAATGCTGAGTCACTACCTGAAGAAGTACCGTGTCGACTATTTGCTGGATCAGTATTACTTCGACCCTTACCCACGGGATTTAAAACTGCGGATGGGGCTTTAAGCCGTGACCGCAGTCGTGTGGTTTCGCAACGATTTACGCAGCTTAGACCACCGTGCGCTGAGCGCGGCCTGTGCTAATCACGACACCGTGCGCGGTCTGTATCTATTGTGCCCCGCGCAGCTCGACGAGCATATTATTGCGCCAATACGGCGTCACTACTTGCGCCGCGCCCTCGATGAACTCGGCCGTCAGCTCGGCGAAATCGGCATTGTCTTCGACATTATTGATGTGGGTCACTTCCGCAATATTGACGACCAACTCAGCGCTTATTGTCGCCAGCACCACGTCGACACCGTGTACGCCCATCGGGAATGGCTGCTCGACGAAATGCGCCGGGATGACGGCTGCCTGGAAAAGAACATTCCATTACAACTGATTGATGACAGCTTACTTAGTCCGCTAGAGATCGCCAAAGGCGACGGCGGCCCATATAAGGTATTTACGCCGTTCTCGCGGCGCAGCCGAGACCATTTGGCCGCCAAATTCCCCACCTGCCTGCGCCGCCCCCAAGCCATGGCTAAAGCAGTCTCTAATCCAGCCTGCCCCGTATTCGGCGAAGAGCGCGACTCCAGCCTCTGGCCCGCAAGCCAAGATGCGCTGCTAGACCAGCTTAGAGACTTTTGCGCTGAACGCGCTGACGATTATCGCGAGGCCAGGGACTTTCCCGAACTCGATGACACCTCTCGACTGTCCGCAGCCCTAAGCTTTGGCCTGCTCAGCCCTCGCCAGTGTCTAGCGCGCTTACAACAAGAATGCGGCGAGGCAATCTGGGATGGGAATAGCGGCGCAGGCACCTGGTTTAACGAGCTGCTGTGGCGGGAATTTTACCGTCACGTCGCCTACCACTTCCCTAAAGTCGTGCGCGGCCGCGCCTTTCAGACCTATACTGAAAACATTCCCTGGCCCAATAACCAAGCCCTCTTTGAGGCTTGGCAAGAGGGTCGTACTGGCTACCCAATTGTCGACGCAGGCATGCGTCAGCTGCGGGAATCTGGCTGGATGCACAACCGCCTGCGCATGATTACGGCATCGTTTTTGTGTAAAGACCTACATATAGACTGGCGCTGGGGCGAGCGGCACTTTATGGAAAACCTCATTGACGGCGATTTTTGCTCGAATAACGGCGGCTGGCAATGGGCCGCATCCACCGGCACCGACGCCGCACCGTATTTCCGCATTTTTAACCCGACCACCCAAGGCCAGCGCTTTGACGCCAAGGGCGAATTTATTCAGCGCTACGTGCCCGAGCTACGCCATTTATCAGGCAAGGCACTTCACCAGCCCCCAGAATCAGACATTTACCCCGCACCGATCGTTGAACACAAAGAAGTGCGACAAATTACCCTCGCACTTTTTAAGAATGTGAGGGACTAAGCACACGTAATCCGCTTTAATTGCGCCGCTTGCTACTGGCTATATTGCGCCCTAGTGCACTATGCTATGGCATGCCGGAGCACAATAAATCAAAAGGAGAAACCGTGCGATTTGCTGTACTAATTCTGCTAGTCATCAATACCCTTCTTACGAGCCTCGCTGCTCATGCTGGCGCCAACGCCCAACAGGTGTTTGGCCTGAGCGAATACGTTTATATTGAAGAATTGGGCGTGCGCTACAAGGCCAAGATTGATACCGGCGCCGAGAGCGCGTCGATCAATGCCATTAATGCCAAGGTTGAGAAGGGTCACGGTAAAAAAGACGATCTCGTTCACTTTGATTTGGTATTACCCGACAACACCTTAAAATCCGTCACGCTGCCCCTCAGCAAACATATTCGCATCAAGCGTCGAGCGGCAGATTACGGGGAAAACGAAAAAGACTATAGCCGTCGACCGGTATTGGAATTAACCCTGTGCGTTGGCGGCCAGTCTCACAAGGTTGAGGTCAATCTCGCTGACCGTCGCCAATTTTCCAAACCGATGTTAGTCGGCTCCGACCCATTGACCGCCTTTGGCGCCTTGGTCGACCCCAGTAAAAAATATTTGCAGGACAAATCCCTCTGCCCTATAAAAGCAGACTCCGAGGAGCACGATGAATGAAGGGCGTTAAATTACATGTCAGAGTATTAGCGCTAGCGCTATTGCTGATCGGCGCAGCCAGCACTGCCTGGCAGATATTTGTGCTGAATATTCCAGTATCGTCGGACACCACCGAGCCAGTGTGGGTCATAGATACCAAGCTCACTTTTAATGCCCGCGACAACACGCCCGTCAAAGTACAAATGTATGTACCGCCGAGCTGGAGCAAATTCATTACCCTGAACGAGAGTTTTATCTCGAAAAATTACGGGGTAAACACCGACATCGTTAACGATAACCGCCAAGCGGTGTGGTCTGCCCGTCGCGCCGAGGGGCAACAGCAGTTGTTTTATAGACTCATGCTGACCAAACGCAGTAACTCGCGCTTTGCCGAGTCTGAAGCTGGCCCGCTGTTTCGTGAGAGCCCTGATCTGCAAGGCGTAGAAAAAGTCGCCGTAGAGGCCTTATTAAAGCCGATACGCGAGCATTCCGCCGACATCGAAACCTTTATCCGCGAAGCCATCAAGCTCATAAACGAGCCTAGCAACGACAATGCCCGCCTACTGCTGGGCAATAATTACACCCAAGACAATAAGTCGATGGTGCTCGAACTGCTGCTGTCGTCAGCCCATATTCCCGTAGAGCGGGTACGCACCCTGCGTTTAATCAGCGGCGTAGCCCAGACCCCAGAGCTGTGGATGCGCAGCTATAACGGCAAGCGCTGGCTGTACTTCAACCCGGAAACCGGCGCCCAGGGCCTGCCCGACGACCGCGTAGTGTGGTGGACCGGCAACGACCCCATCGCCAAAGTCGAAGGGGGTCGTCAGCTGAAAGTAGAAATCACCGCCAATCAAAAGGTGATGAACTCCATCACTTTGGCGCAGTCGATTGCCGAGAGCAAAGAAAACAAATTCTGGGCACTCTCCCTTTACGATTTGCCACTGCAGTCCCAGCAAACCTTTGAAATTATTTTAATGATCCCCATTGGCGTTATGCTGATTTTGCTGCTGCGCAATGTCGTTGGCCTGGAAACCCTAGGCACCTTTACGCCCGTGTTGATTGGTCTTGCCTTCAGGGAAACCCAAGTTTTATGGGGAATTATTCTATTCACCTTAATTACCGCACTCGGCTTGTCGATACGCTCCTATCTTGAGCACTTACATTTGCAACTACTGTCCCGGCTCTCGGTGGTATTAACCTTTGTTGTTATTATCATGGCCTTAATCAGCGTGTTGGGACACCGTTTAGGCTTGGATCGCGGCCTCTCTATTGCGCTATTCCCAATGGTCATCCTCACTATGTCCATTGAGCGGATGTCGATCGTTTGGGAGGAGCGGGGCGGCCTGCACGCGGGCAAAGTGGGTATTGGTACCCTCATCGCGGCGACCTTGTCGCACTTGATGATGACCTACCCAACATGGACCTATTTCGTGTTCACCTTCCCCGGTATGTTATTAATATTTGTGTCGTTTATGTTAGTGCTAGGCCACTATCGTGGCTACCGGCTAACCGAGCTGTTCCGGTTTAATGCCATGATCAAGGGTAGACAATAATGTCCTTATTCAGCACTTGGAAGGATCTGCGTCAGCGCGGCGTGATGGGCATCAATCAGCGCAATGCCGACTATGTGTTGCGCTACAATCAGCGCCATCTTTACCCCTTGGTCGATGACAAAATTAAAACCAAGGAGCGCGCGCTAGAGGTGGGGATTCACGTTCCCACCATGTACGGCGTAATTGATTCTGACAAAGGTATTAGCAAGCTAAAAGACATCGTTAAGGGCCACAGCGACTTCGTCATCAAGCCCGCGCAGGGCGCTGGTGGCGATGGTATCTTAGTGATCGCCGATCAGTTTGAAGGCTATTACCGCACGACCTCCGGCCGCTTATTAAGCACCGAAGATATTGAGTTTCATATTTCGGGAATACTGTCTGGCATCTATTCATTGGGCGGCCACCGCGACCGCGCACTCATAGAATACCGCGTCATCCCCGACCCCATCTTCAGCGCCATTAGCTATGAAGGGGTTCCTGACATTCGCATTATTGTCCTTAAAGGCTACCCCTTACTCGCCATGCTGCGCCTGCCTACCCGCCAGTCCGGCGGCAAGGCCAATCTTCATCAAGGCGCAATTGGCGTCGGTGTCGACCTAGCCACCGGCATTACCCTCGATGGCACGTGGCACAACAAGCTCATCAACAAGCACCCCGACACCACTAATCCAGTACGCGGCGTCCAGCTGCCTTATTGGGAAGGGTTTATGTCGCTGGCAACGCGCTGCTACGAGCTCACCGGCCTGGGCTACCTCGGGGTCGACATGGTATTGGACAAGGATCAAGGTCCGCTGATGCTCGAGCTGAACGCGCGGCCCGGCTTAAATATCCAAATCGCCAATGACACCGGCTTAGCTGCGCGCTGCAAGCACGTTGAAGATGAGATTGAGCGCTTAAACGCCAAAGGCATTACCCTGGCCAAACCTGCGAAACGCATGGCGTTTTGCCAGCGCGAATTTGCCCAGCCTCTGCAAAAGCTCGATACGCTAGATGCCGAAAAGGACACCATCGAGCCCAACTCGCCCCAAGCAAATTAAACTTTAGGCATAAAAAAACCGCGTAGCGACCAAAGAACCAGGGTCGCTACGCGGTCATGAAGCACGCCAATTACTTAGCTGCGCGCTCCTTTGCAATTAACTCTTCAGCCACCTTCAGCATCTCAGCCTTGCCACCAGCCGAGCGGCCGGTTACCCGATATTTGCCATTAATGATTAACTCTGGCGTACCGGCAATGCCATAGGCCCGGGCCCGCGCATCGGCTTGCTTCACCTGACTATTTACCCCAAAAGAGTCAAAGGTCTTGCGAAACTTCTCGGCATCTACGTCGCTGTGCGCCAAAAACAATTTTTCAATTGCCGCGCTGTCACGCAAAGGGTTGCGATCAACATTAATGGCATTGAATAACGGCGTGTGCAGCTGCTCGATCACACCCAGCGCTTCTGCGGTATAAAACGCCTTAGCGTGAACGACCATCAACTCATTCCACATGGCCGGTGAGCGACGAAACTCAACATCCGCCGGCAGCTGCTTTGCCCAGGCTTCTAGCATGGGGTCGAAATCAAAGCAGTGACTGCAACCATACCAAAACACTTCGGTTACTTCGATTTTTTGCGGGTTAGTGGTACGCACTGGCTGCGCGATGCGAATGTAACGCTCGCCGCTGTTGGCAACTTGCTCAGCGCTCGCACTGGCACTGGCACTGGCCGCGACCTTGGCCGGAGCCGCTGGTTCTGCGCCATCGCTGCACGCCGAAACCATAAGCAAAAAACTGAATACGCTGACGAGCGGAATAAATTTCTTAAACATGAAACCCCCTGATTATGCGATCAAGTGTTATAAGATCGAGAGTGCCATTAGATCACATGACACATTTAAATTGTTTTTCTACGCTGTTCAGACACCAAGTACCCACAATTGTTCGGGGCTCGGCGCCGGTAAATTTTAGTGATAAAAAAGGCGGCCTAAGCCGCCTTTTTGCTAATGCATCCTTAAGGATGCAAGCCCTGAATAAAGCTGGCGACCGCTTCAATTTCGGAATCACTTAATTTGAAGGAAATCGTCCGCATTACCATGGCATCGCCGTCGTTAGCACGTCCCTCACGACCATCGGCCGCCGCACGGAAGGCTTTTAGCTGGGCAACGGTGTAATCCGCATGCTGACCACCAAGCGCCGGGAATCCCGCTGCAGCCATACCGCTACCACTAGGTGAGTGGCAGGCAGCACAAGCCGGAACATTGCGGTCAGCAATACCACCACGGTAAATTGCTGCGCCCTTAGCAACAATCGCGGGATCAGCCTGACCCGTGCTAATCGCCTTGCTCGAATAAAACGCAGCAATATCAGCGATATCTTGCTCAGACAAATTGTCAGTCTGGCCAGCCATCATTGGCACTGAACGGGCGCCTGATTTAATGTCATTAAGCTGCTTAATCAAATAGCGCTCACCCTGACCTGCTAATTTCGGGAAAGTTGGAGCAGCACTATTGCCATCGGCACCGTGACAAGCAGCACAGGCCGCCGCCTTAGCCTTGCCAGCAGTGGCGTTTCCTTCTGCGGCCATCGCGCTGCCAGCAAAGATCAGGGAGGCAAACATCACTAATAAGCTTTTCTTCATTGTTTGGTACTCTTTAAACAGATAATTCTGTGCAAATATAAATTAGCGCGCCCATGTTAAGACTTTGGCGCCGCCATAAACTCAATTAAAGCTTTAAAATCATCAGCGCTGCAGTCAAAACAAAGGCCTTTAGGCGGCATGGTATTGAAGCCTTCTGCCGCATGCTTAACCAAGGTGTCCATGCCTTTCTCCATGCGCGGCGCCCAATCAGCCACTATATGGGATTTTGGCGCGCCATTGGCCCCAAAGGCGTGACAGGCAAAACAGGATTTTTGGTAGCGATCCAAAACCGCCTGCTCAGTAGCAAAAGCAGAGACACCAGACACTGAAAGCAGTATAGCCACGAGCCATTTATTCATGATCTACCTCTCAATTTTCCGTATAACGGCGCAGGATGAGACAATATAAAAACTGCGGCATTATACACAACTACATGGCGCCGGGGCCAATAATTGCCGTAAAATGCCCCTGCATTCGCAAATCCCCCTCGGACTCACTATGTCATCAAGCCCAGCACTGAATTACCGCCGCGCCAGCTATTTAAAAAGCTCGCCCAACCTTACCCATTGCCCAGACGACAGTGGTGCCGAGGTCGCGTTTGCTGGACGCTCCAACGCAGGCAAGTCTAGCGCGATCAATCGCCTCACAGAAAACAAAAAACTGGCCAAAACCAGTAAAACCCCAGGACGCACCCAATTACTTAACTTTTTCGTGCTAGACGACAGCGGTCGCCAGCGCTTAGTTGATCTTCCCGGCTACGGTTTTGCAAAAGTGCCCCTAGCGGTGAAGAACGAGTGGCAGCGCAATTTAGAAGCCTATTTGCAAAAACGCCAGTCCCTGCGCGGCATGGTGTTAATGATGGACATCCGCCATCCACTCACGGAGTTTGACCAGCAAATGGTGCGCTGGGCAACAAAGAGCAATATGCCCATGCATCTCTTGCTCACCAAGTCCGACAAATTAAAGCGCGGCCCGGCCACCGCCACCTTATTAATGGTGCGCAAAAGCCTAGCCGAATATGGCGATTTAATCAGTGTGCAGCTGTTTTCGGCCCCCAATGGCGACGGCTTACAAGAATTGCGCAACAAATTGGACGAGTGGCTGAATACCGACAATATGGTCGACATGGTTTACATTGACGACGACGGCGAAGCCATTGACAGCGAACCGGAACACCCCGCCAAAACATAGGCGCAGCAAAAAAGCCCGGCGAACTATGACTATGGCTCACCGGGCAATCCTACTCCTAATGGAGTCAGGGGGGAGACAAGTCTCCAACGCGGGCGCCATCCTCAAGCACATCAAGATGACGGCTCTATGACTTTAGACCGGGAATTCTAATTGCGCAAATTTTAACCACGCGATATTTCCCCAGCCTAAGGCCGGCTCCCGAGTACTAATGCGCCTCATCCCAATTAGCACCAACCCCCACACCAACTTCCAACGGCACCGCCAAGTCCGCCGCCGCCATCATCAACCGCACAACCTCAGTTTGTACGGTTTCTAGGTCCGCTGGCGCGACCTCCAAAACCAATTCATCGTGAACCTGCATAATCATTTTAGCGTCCACGTTACTGCTGCTTAAATAGTCGTCCACAGCAATCATCGCCCGTTTGATGATATCCGCTGCCGTACCCTGCATTGGCGCATTGATTGCGGTGCGCTCGGCTGCCTGCCGGCGCATACCATTGCGCGCATTAATTTCAGGTAAGTGCAGACGGCGACCAAACAGGGTTTCAACATAGCCTTTTTCCGACGCAGAGACCCGAGTTTCGTCCATGTAACGCAACACCCCAGGATAACGTTCAAAATACAGATCAATATACTGCTGGGCCTCTTTGCGCCCCAAATGCAGCTGCCGCGCCAAACCAAAGGCGGACATACCGTAAATTAAACCAAAATTGATGGCCTTGGCATTGCGCCGCTGCTCGTCGCTCACCTCATCGGTGCTGACGCCGAATACCTCAGCGGCCGTGGCGCGGTGGATATCTTCACCGCGAGAGAAGGCCTCGACCAAACCGCGATCACCCGACAAATGCGCCATTATCCGCAATTCAATCTGAGAGTAATCCGCCGCCAAAATCACATAGCCCGGCGGGGCGATAAAGGCTTGGCGAATACGCCGCCCTTCAGCGCTGCGAATGGGGATATTCTGTAGATTGGGGTCAGACGACGACAAGCGACCGGTCGCCGCCACCGCCTGATGGTAGGAGGTGTGAATGCGGCCGGTTTTAGGGTCTATCTGCAGGGGCAGCTTGTCGGTATACGTCGATTTCAGCTTGGCCATGCCCCGGTGCTCGAGTATTACTTTGGGCAAAGGGTAGTCGTGTGCCAGCTCTACCAAGACTTCCTCGGCGGTCGACGGCGCGCCTTTCGGGGTTTTTTTGGTCACCGGAATTTGCAGACGCTCAAACAAAATTTCACCCAATTGCTTGGGAGAGGCCAAATTAAACTCGCCGCCCGCCAGCGCATAGGCTTCTTTTTCAAGGGCCTGCATTTTCATGCCCAGCTCGTGACTCTGCTTACTGAGCAACTCTCTGTCGACATAGGCGCCATTGCGCTCAATCCGCGACAGCACCGGCACCAAGGGTAGCTCAATATTTCGATACACCGCCAGCAGACCTTCGTGCTGCTGTATTTTTGGTAGCAGGGTCTGGTACAGCCGCAGCGTAATGTCCGCGTCTTCTGCCGCATAGGGGCCAGCCTGCTCGAGGGCAATCTGATTAAAGGTGATTTGCTTAGCGCCTTTACCCGCAATATCTTCAAAGTGAATAGTGCTGTGATCTAGGTATTTCAGCGCCAAGGTATCCATGTCGTGGCGACTGCCGGTGGAATCCAAGACATAGGACGCCAACATGGTGTCGTCGTGAATACCCCGTAAAGTAATGCCGTGATTAAGCAGCACATTGGCGTCGTACTTGAGATTTTGACCCACTTTATAGTGATCAGGATCTTCTAACAGCGGCTTTAGCTGGGCCAACACCGAGGCCTCTGCGAGCTGATCTGGCACGTCGAGATAGTCGTGACCAAAGGGCAAATAGGCCGCTTCCCCAGCATCTACCGCAAAAGACACCCCAACCACTCTGGCCTGCATATAATTCAAGCTGGTGGTTTCGGTATCAAAGGCGAAGATCTTGGCGGCGCGCAGCTTGGCCAGCCACACGTCAAAATCAGCTTGGCTCAATATAATTTGGTATTGGCAGGCATCCAGTTGCGGCGCCACAGTCGAGGTCAGTGCCAGCTCGTCGGCCATGGCCCCAGTACTCGCCAAACCTGACGGCACGGCCTCCGCAGCGCCTGATTCTGCGCTAATATTAGCGCTGCGCTCCTCTCTGCTCAGCTCATCGACCCACGTTTTAAATTCATATTCTTTAAACAGGCTCAGCAAGCGCTCGGTGTCAGGCGCCTTGGGCAGAAGGTCGGCAACACCCACGTCCAATGGCACATCACATTTAATCGTGGCTAAGGTATAAGAGAGAAGGGCATTGTCATGACTGTCGGCCAATTTTTTAGCAACACCTTTGGCGCCACGTATCGGTAAATCGGCAACCTTGTCGATGTTCTCATAAATACTGCTAACCCCGCCCAAGGCTTGAATCAGCGCCAGCGCGGTTTTCTCACCCACGCCCGCCACACCGGGAATATTGTCGACTTTGTCACCCATTAGGGCGAGAAAATCGATAATCAGCTCTGGGGGAATCCCAAATTTTTCTGTCACCCCAGCCACATCCATTACGGTGTCGGTCATGGTGTTCACCAAGGTGACATGCTCATTTACCAGCTGAGCCATGTCTTTATCGCCAGTCGATACCAACACCGGCCGCTCTTTACCCGCCTGGGCGGCGAGGGTGCCGATAACATCGTCAGCCTCGACGCCGTCAATCACCAGCCGAGGCAAACCCATGGCATCGATAATCGCATTAATTGGCTCAACCTGACTGCGTAAATCGTCCGGCATAGGCGGACGCTGAGCCTTGTACTGGTCGTACATATCGTCGCGAAACGTCTTTCCCTTGGCGTCAAACACCACGGCAATAGGGCTGTCTGGGTAATCTTTGTACAACCGCCGCAACATATTGATCACCCCCTTTATTGCGCCAGTGGGCTGGCCCTTTGAGGTATTCAAAGGCGGCAAGGCATGAAAGGCACGGTAGAGGTAGGAGGAGCCGTCAACCAAGATCAGAGGTTTTATCGCAGTCATAGTAGTGATTTAACGCGTCATTATAGAAAGCGGAGAGTGTAGCACGAGGCTCTACGGCAAAATATTCCAGTCAGCGTCACGCAAAGTGTTACCGTTTTTCACATAAAAACCCAATATGGCCACAACATTACCCAAAGGTTACCGAAAATTAAGGAGACAAGGCGGGTTATTGTGTTACCTTACGTAACACAAGGTAACCTTTTGCCTTGTGCCGAGAGAAGATCACTCGGTTGATGAAAGGAGAGAGCAAAATGAAAAACCTTACCAGCGCAATCTTAATCTTGGTTGCCAGTACTATGGCGACTGCTGCCGAACCGGAAGTAGGTGCGAATCAGTCGCTGGTATTGGCTTACAACAAAACGGCCGAATTGCAAAAAGCCGACGCGCCAATTGAATACGCGTCAAAAGCTTCTGCAGATCGCTTTTTAGAGAAAACTCTGGATGTTGTATCAGCCACACTGAACGTGGAGCTGGATATGCAGACTCGCTACACAGTGCCTAGCATCGCCAAAAACTAGGACCGCAGCGCAGGCTAGCTTGGCCCTGACCAAACACTAGCGTGCGCCCAGCCCTAATCGGCCGCTAAGCCGCGAAACAACTGAGAAATGCCTGCCCGAGCTGACGGTATAAGCGTAGAAAGCCGTCAGCCTTCTTCATCCCCACACCGAGGGGGTCAATTTCTATTACCGGTATATCCAAACCTGAGGTCAGCGCATCTAGCATCGCCGTAGGGTATTGCGGCTCCCGAAAAACACAGGCAAATTCCCCCTTCTGCAGCCGCGACCGCAACTCTACAATATGCCGCGCACCGGGCAGGCGGTCCGACGTGGGCATAACGACCTCAGCTTCGGTGAGATTATAATGGCGCTCAAAACGGCTAAAACCGTCGTGCAGCAACAAATAGGGACGACCGCTTAAACGCGCAACATCGAGCTGAAGCTGCTTGTCGTACTGCCGAAACTCTGTGCTAAACCGCGCAGCGTTAGCATGAAAATAGGCGCCCCGAGTTGGCATACGGTCTGACAATACGCGGGCTATGCGCCGCGCCATGTGCTGAACCTGATCTGCGTCCATCCAAACGTGTGGGTCTTCACCCAAGCTCAACGCCGGGAAAAGGGCGACCGCATTACTCTGATCGACGACGGCCTTCTGTAAATACGACTCCATTGCTGGGCCAACCCAAAGCACCATGTCAGCACTGCGCAAGCGCTGCATATCTGAGGGCCGCAATTGGAAGTCATGTGGTGAGACGGTAGCTGGCGCCAACACATCGACCGTTACCGCATCACCCGCAATGTCGCCAACGAGTAACTGCAGCGGCATAATACTGGTTAATATTACTGGTTTGTCGGCTGCCCAGGCCATATTGCTGAACATCCACACGAGCACCAATCCCGACACTATTGCTTTCAAGCACATTTCCCCATTGTTTATCACCGCACTAATGCAATATTATAACATTATATTCTTTGCAAAACCCTCCGGACGCCCCAAAGTAATGCACAACATTAACCCGCAGCACAATCACCAACACTGCATTGATGAAGCACTGCTCCGCGCCCGCGACCTCTGCCAGCAACGTCAGCTAAAATTCACCACTATCCGCGAGCTCGTATTAACCACGGTGTGGTCAAGCCACAAACCAATAGGTGCCTATACTATTCTTGAAGAGCTGGCAAAAGAAGGCCTCCGCCGCCCCGCGCCACCAACGGTGTATCGCGCGCTGGATTTCCTTTTGGATAACGGCCTCGTCCACCGCATTGCGTCGCTCAACGCCTTTGTTGGCTGCAATGAGCCCGGCCACGCCCACCAAGGCCATTTTCTTATTTGTCGCCACTGCCAAGTTGCCCTTGAGCTGGATACCCAACTTATATACCCAGCAATTTCGGCCGCCGCAAAGCAGCAACACTTTGCGGTAGACACGGCTAGCCTCGAAGTTGTTGGCTGCTGCGCCCGCTGTAGCGAGGCTATAAGCAATGACTGAGACTGCGCTGCTTCGCCTTGACAAGATTTCCTTGAAACACCAGCAACAAAGCTTGCTGAGCAATATCAGCCTAAGCCTATCTGCCAAGCAAATTATGACGATTATTGGCCCCAATGGCGCGGGTAAAAGTACCCTGATAAAGGTCGCCCTGGGTTTAACCAAAGCCGACAGCGGCACGATCTACCGACGACCCGGCCTCCGTATTGGCTATATGCCGCAGCGGCTGAGCCTAAATCCATTAATGCCTTTAAGCGTGTCGCGGTTTTTAGCGATGGCCAAGTCTAATACAACGCAAATTGAGGCCGCCTTAGCCCGCACCGGCATTCAGCATTTGCGCAACCGCCCCCTACACGATATTTCTGGCGGTGAAACCCAGCGAGTCTTGCTCAGCCGCGCCTTACTCAGCAGCCCCGACTTATTTGTGCTCGACGAGCCCGCTCAAGGTGTGGATATCAGCGGTCAGACCGAACTTTACGAACTGATTAATGCCCTTCGCGACGATCTTGGTTGCGCGGTACTGATGGTGTCCCACGACTTACATTGGGTAATGGCGCAAACCGATACGGTAATTTGCCTTAATCAACATATTTGCTGCCATGGCCATCCCGAACAAGTCAGTAGCGACCCTGAATACTTAGCGCTGTTCGGCCGCCGCCATGCCGAAGCCGTCGCACTCTACCAACACGATCACGACCACCAACACGATATACACGGTGACGTAGTTTGCGAGCATAAGCACCATGATTGATATTTTACTCTATGCCTTGCTTGCCGGATTGATGGTCGCCGCGGTATGCGGCCCACTCGGCGCGCTGGTCACCTGGCAGCGCATGGCCTACTACGGCGATACACTCGCGCACTCAGCACTGCTCGGCCTAGCGGTCGGCCTCGTATTGCAAGCCAATCTCCAATACAGCGTGCTATTTACCTGCCTTTTTATTGCCGTTGTTTTATTTACCCTGCAATGGTGGCGAAATATCGCCCTAGACAGCTTGCTGGGCATACTCTCGCACAGCAGTTTGGCGCTGGGTTTGGTTTGCCTGTCCTTTATCGACAATCAAGGTTTGGATTTAAACGCATTTTTATTTGGTGATTTACTGGCTATTTTGCGTGAAGACTTACTGAATTTGGCCATTATTTGTGCGCTCGTTTTAGGGCTATTGTGGCGCTACTGGTCGGCGTTAGTTGCCGTGTGTGCCCACGCCGAGCTGGCAGAGATAGAGGGCTTACCGGTGCAACGACTACGCCTGCTACTCATGCTGATGGTCGCCGCTACGGTGGCAGTCGCAATGAAAATCGTCGGCGTACTCTTGATTACCGCCATGCTGATCATTCCCGCCTCAGCTGCCGCGAGAGTCGCGCGCAGCCCAGAGCAGGCCTCACTTCTCGCAGCACTTATCGGTGCCATCGCGGTCTGCGGCGGATTAGCGGGGGCGTGGTATTGGGACACCCCAGCTGGGCCTAGTATCGTGCTGAGTGCCGGCGCCTTATTTGTATTGGGGCAATTAGCGCCGGGGTATAGGCGTAATTAATAAACAGAGGCAGGGCGCCTGTGTTTATTAATTAGTGATATTCGCGAATCGAAAGGTAGGCGCGCTTTAGCTTACTGATTTCCAGCGGTGCCTTAAAGAAACCGACCGAGTGGCCATTGGGGTTCACTAAGGCGACATTAGCGCTGTGCTCAACCTGATAGTTGCTGCCGCCACCGGGCACTTTAGTAAACGGAATATTCAGCGAAGTGGCAAAGCGATGAATTTCTAAAAAGTCGCCAGTGATGCCACGAAACGCGGGATGAAAGAAATCCAAATAGCTATGCAACTGTTCGGGGGTATCCCGGGCCGGATCAACACTGGTCAACCAAATTTGGGTATCAGCCTGAACCTCTGGCTCTAGCTCTTGATAGAAGGCTTTAAGCTGAGCAAGGGTAGTAGGGCAAACATCAGGGCAATAGGTAAAACCGAAAAAGATTAGATTCCATTTACCTTCCATAGAGATTGGCGTTAGTGTTTCGCCACGGTCATTCAGCAAACTAAAATTGGGCAGTGTTCGCGGATTCTCGTAGAGGTAAGCCCCCTGAGATTTGAGCTCTTCCGCCGTCATCATGCGCGCGCGGGTAGCCGCATAAAAAAAGCCTGCCACCAGCACAATGCCCACCGCGACAATAGCCAGAACCGTTAAGCGAATTCCGCGCTGGCGCTCTGCTGCGCCGCCATTATTTACTGATTCTTCACTCATCGTGCATCAACCTCAAAGATGGTCATTGCTGGCAGTAAGTAATGATCCAAAAGCATAATCATAAACAGCGCCATTAAATAAATAATGGAATATTTAAACGTCGCCATCGGCGCCTTAGGGTTATTTCCCCGCAGCAAGACGATGGACCAATAGAGGAAACCCGCGCCCAAACAAACCGCACCGAGCAGATACAGCGAACCGCTCATACCCGTTGCAAAGGGCAACAGCGTCACCACAAACAATAAAATGGTGTAGAGCAGAGTGTGTAATTTGGTATACGCAATACCGTGGGTAACCGGCAACATCGGAATATCCACTTTGGCGTAATCATCGCGGCGATGAATAGCCAAGGCCCAGAAATGCGGCGGTGTCCAAATAAAAATTATCAGAACCAGCAGCAGAGCATGACCGTGAATCTCATTGGTTACTGCCGTCCAGCCAAGCAGTGGCGGCGCGGCGCCAGCAATGCCACCAATAACAATATTTTGCGGCGTGGCCCGTTTTAAATACAGGGTGTAAACCACGGCATAGCCAAGCAGCGAGGCAAGGGTCAGCCACGCGGTGAGCGGGTTAACCAAAACGAGCAGGATCGCCATACCGGCAATACCAATAATAGCGGCAAAAATACCGGCGTTGCGATTACTAACTCGGCCTTGAGCGATAGGGCGGTTGTGAGTACGCGCCATCACCAAATCAATGCGACTATCCACCAAATGGTTGATGGCGGCAGCTGCTGCCGCGCACAAGGCGATACCAAGGTTGCCGAATATCAAGGCATCCCACGGCACCATACCCGGCACCGACATGAACATGCCAATGACCGACGTTAGCAGCATTAGCAACACCACATTGGGCTTACATAACTCGTAATAATCCCGCCAATTGGCCGCCAACTGTGGCTGTGTCATACCCGAACTCCCCCGCGGTTTACCGCCGCTGTAAAGACCAGATAACTGATTGTTACCTGGCTAAGCAATAGAAATGCACCAACAAGATTATGAGCAACGGCGACACCGATCGGGAAGCTAAACG
The DNA here is from genome assembly GCF_014202945.1 of Zhongshania antarctica. GTDB lineage: Bacteria > Pseudomonadota > Gammaproteobacteria > Pseudomonadales > Spongiibacteraceae > Spongiibacter > Spongiibacter antarcticus. Next base: position 335,738 of record NZ_JACHHW010000005.1, read on the forward strand.
CAATATTGCTAATACCTAAGGCAATCTGCACTACCAATATAATGAGCATGACACTCGCCGCCTTGTTCGCGGGCGCCATACCTAATTGCCGCAACTTAAAGAATAAAAACAATAAATAGGCAGCCGTTACCATCGCGCCAACCCGGTGGCTAAAGTGAATCGCAACCCGAGCCGCATTATCCATGGTGCCACCAAGATAATTGGGGCCAATATGCTGCGCTATATTGAAACCCTCACTAAAGTTCATTGGCGGCAACCACGCCCCCTGACACTGAGGGAAATCAGGGCAGGCGATATCCGCATAATTAGCGGTGGTCCAACCACCAAGGGCAATCTGACAAATAACGACAACTAAACCCAACAACACTAATGGCTTTAATGCCTGTAGCTTGGTTTCACTGATTGCCGGTACTTGCCAGTGTTGATTGTTTAAACGCAAGGTTAATAACCACAGCAGACTTAAGGTCGTAAAACCGCCAAGTAAATGCGATGTCACAACCTGCGGCCACAATTTTAAGGTGACCGTCCACATGCCAAACATGCCCTGCAAAATAATAAAGGCCAGAATAAATAAGGGCAGCTTCACCGGCTGCTCTGGCTTGCGCTGACGCACTGCAAATATCACCAAGCCAATAGTCAACAAACCCAAACTAGACGCTAAATAACGGTGGATCATTTCCGGCCAGGTTTTGTCGTGTTCCACCGGCATATCGGGAAAGGCTTCGTTGGCCCGCGCCACTTCATGGTCGTCAGTAGGCCACAACACATGACCGTAGCAGGTTGGCCAGTCAGGACAGCCCAAGCCGGCATCTGCGAGCCGGGTAAACACGCCCATCGCCAAAACGACGATAGCTACCAGACAAGAAAATAGGGCCAATCGAAATCCCGCTTTGCGTTGCGCCACTGTGTTAAATATTGCCATCGTTCTCTACCGTCTATTCTGTATCTAGCCGTTTTCCGCCAACTACTTGATTAGGCGTCCCATATCTTTCAGCACATCCTTACCCAAAGTGGTCAGCGTAAGCTGCTCCATATCCGCCGCGCGATAATACATCATCACCCAGCCCATAGGGTCTACCACGTAAAAAGTACTCGCATCAAAGGGGTTGATGTCTAAGTTTTTAAGTTTACCAAGAAAGGCTTCACCGTCGGCCTGCAGCACCGTCATATCACTGTGTTCCGCCTCCAGAAAATCGCGCAGCTCCGGCGACAGTGGCCCGTCAGTAGCCAGATATATGCGCTCAACCCGATCTACCTTTTTACCCATGGCAGTATGTGTCTGGCGGGTGAGGTAGAGCATGCGCTCGCAAGCATCGCGGCAATCTTGGCCACCAACAACCATAAACACCCAACGCGACTCAGCGCGGTTAAACAAGAATTCACCGCCATCGCGGCGCAGCGGATGCAAATCACCGAGCTGCATTGGCGGATTAATTAAGGTGCCACGATTAACGGTGGTGAAGGAGATAATGTCTTGCTTAGCCAAATAAAATACCGCGCTGGAAAGCAGAATCACGGCAATTGGGATGGTTAAAATAATCGTTAGCAGTTTTTTGCTACGCTTGTTGTCAGTCGGTATTGTCATTGCTCTTGGCTCTCATTGCTTTTACGGCGCTTTAACAGCTCGCCCAAATTACTGTTACGAAAAATAAATATCAGCCCCAGCGCAAATGCCATGGCGAACCACTGCACCGCGTAGCCGGTGTGCTTGGCCGGCGTTACATTGACAACCATGCGCTCAATTTCCAGCGCGCCAATACTATCCTCGGATAACCGCAGGGCAGTGGGCAATAGCACCGGAAATTCACCGCTAAGATCATCCAAATCCAACCACTGCTGCCGGCGAGGCCACAAATCAGTCACCGGCTCTGCCCCTAAACTGAAGGCCTTCTCGGTATTGCGGTATAACTCACCGCTTATTTGTAACTGGCCACTGGGTATCTCGAGCTTGGGCAAGGTTTGTCGCGACGGGTCGCCCGCAATCCAACCCCGATTTACTAGCAGCTCTCGGCCATCAGTTAGAGTAAAAACCGCCATTATCTCATAACCGAATCGACCATGAGAAATCCGGTTGTCGAGCAGCCAATAACGCTCGGGATCAAACGCGCCAAGGGCGAATACTGGCAGGTAATTTTGGTAGTCAGCAACGCCGCTAATCGCAACTGGCACGAGGTTTCGACGTTGCTCAAAATCGGCCAATAAGGCCGCTTTCTCGTCTGCACGGCGCAACTGCCAAAAGCCCAAACTGAGCAGGATCGGCAAAATCAGCAAAATCGCCAGCACTGACTTCCAGTCAAACTGCCATTGGAATCTGCTGGGCGAGGGCCGCATTTTTCAAATCCTATTGTGTATACTGCGACGAACTAATGTGGAGACTCGCCAGCATGTGGTTAAAAGTAGTCATTGTCGTATTGTTCATAGGGCTAGTGATTAGCCTGTTTAGCGGTTTGTTTTTTCTCATTCAAGATCAGGGAAAGACCATGCGTACTTGGCAGTCGCTGAGTGTGCGCTTGGTGATCGCGGTATTACTAATGTCGTTTATTGTTTACGGCTTTTACACTGGTCAGCTGGGCTCAAAAGCCCCATGGGATCAGCGCCATGGACAAGATGCTCCACGCATCCAGCAAACACCTTAAAGCTCCATAAACGACTTGGCCGTTAAGGCCTATTTGCTATGCAAATAAACCTTAACGGCCAATGTTACCGTCTCGTCAGCAGCGCGTGCTTAGATAATGTAAACAAACAAGAACAGGAAGACCCAAACCACGTCAACAAAGTGCCAGTACCAAGACGAGGCTTCAAAGCCAAACTGGTCATTTGCACTAAAGTGGCCTTTACCCGCTGAACGCAACCACTGCACCAACAACATGAAAGTACCCATTGCCACGTGGAAGCCGTGGAAACCGGTCAACATGAAGAAGGTCGTACCGTAAACACCGCTGTTCAGGTGAATACCGTATTCAAAAAGCGCTTCGTGGTATTCCATGTACTGCAGGTACAAGAAGGTAAAACCCATAGCAACGGTAATGAACAGCCACAAGTTGAACTTCTTGCGATCATTCTGCTTCATCGCCACGTGGGCAATGTGACAGGTAAAGCTCGAAGCTAACAGAATGATGGTGTTATACAGCGGCAACCAGTGGGCTATATTGGCAAAGCCGGGGAAGGACAAGTGCTTTTCGGCACCCGTAAATTCACCGTTATTGGCCAAATGACCTGCAGCCGCCTGGGCCTGAACACCGCCAATCGCGTCTTGCGGCGTGGTGAGCAGCGGCCAGTTGTATTCAAAGCCGGGCCACAGCAAACCGTTCATCGCACCCGCCTCACCCTGTCCTGCTAACCATGGACCGGACAAGTTACGGATATAGAACAGTGCACCAAAAAAGGCAGCAAAGAACATCACTTCCGAGAAGATAAACCACTGCATACCCAGCACGTAAGAGTGCTTGAGCTGCGCGCTGTTCATACCTGCACGGTTTTCCTTAATGGTGATACTAAACCACTGGAACAACGTCGCGGCGAGCCACACTAAACCAGCAACTAAGATAAAGCCGGAATTCGTTTCTTCGCCAGGGCGGTAGCTGTTGTCGTTGATAAAGCTGGCCGCACCGTAAACGGTGGCGGTCATGCCTATCGTCGCACTTACAGCAAGCTTACTACTGTCGGGTACGTAGTATGTTTCGTACCCGGTTTTGCTTTGACCTGCCATTGTTAAGTCTCCATTTTCTCGTTAGAGAAAAACTCTCTTACTTATTGAGATGCCGCCGCAACAGAATCCTGTTTTGCCGCCATCTCGGTTACATCAAATATCGTGTAAGACAAGGTAATCACGTGGATATCTTTTGGTAAATCGCGATCAACAATAAACTGCAACGCCAAATCAGCGTTGGCTCCTGCTGCCAGCGGCTGCTGGTTAAAGCAAAAGCACTCGGTTTTATGAAAATACTCAGCGGCGCGGGACGGAACAAGGCTGGGAATTGCCTGTGACACCATATAACGATCCTGCGTGTTCTTTGCATAATACGTTACCGTCGCGGATTCACCAGGGTGAACCACGACTTGACTGGTGTTTGGCGAAAACTCCCAAGGCATTGCTTCATTGTTTTGCGCAACAAACTGCACCTTAACGGTACGGCTTGTATCAACCTGACTATCTACAACCGTGTATTGCCGGCCGGTTTTACCGTTGATGCCCAACACTTCACAAAGTGCATTGTAAAGCGGGGGCATCACCCACATGGCAAAGGCAAACATCACCACCACTAAGCCCAACAGCTTAAAGCTGAGTTTAGCTATGTTTTTGTCCGTCGCTTGCGCCATGTTACACGAGCCTCTTTATTTTACTTCTGGCGGTGTAGTGAAGGTGTGGTATGGCGCAGGTGAAGGCACTGTCCATTCCAACGTTGTACCACCTTCCCAAACTTTCGCATCCGTTACTGGCTTGCCGTGAGTAATTGTTCTAACAATATTGAACAAGAACAGCAGCTGGCTAGCACCGTAGATAAACGCACCGATGGACGACATCATATTGAAGTCGGCAAACATCAGGTTGTAATCGGGGATACGACGCGGCATACCGGCCAGACCCACAAAGTGCTGCGGGAAGAAAGTCAGGTTAAAGCCGATAAACGAGATCCAGAAATGGGTTTTACCCATGGTCTCGTTGTACATTTTGCCAGTCCACTTAGGAATCCAGTAGTACACAGCGGAAGACAGCGCGAAGATCGCACCTGCAACCATGGTGTAGTGGAAGTGGGCAACAACAAAGTAGCTATCGTGGTACTGGAAGTCAGCAGGCGCAATTGCCAACATCAGACCAGAGAAACCACCAACGGTGAACAAGAACACTTTAGCAATCGCGAACAACATGGGCGTTTCAAGAGTGATCGAACCCTTGAACATAGTCGTAACCCAGTTGAATACTTTTGCAGCCGTTGGTACCGCAATCAGCATCGTGGCGTACATAAAGAACAGTTCGCCAGCAATCGGCATACCAACCGTATACATATGGTGAGCCCATACGATGAACGACAGGAAGGCGATTGACGATGTTGCGTAAACCATGGAGTCATAACCGAACAGCGGCTTGCGCGAGAAGGTCGGAATAACTTCAGATACCACACCAAAAGCAGGCAGAATGATGATGTAAACTTCAGGATGACCAAAGAACCAGAACACGTGCTGGAACAATACTGGGTCGCCACCACCAGCGGCCGAGAAGAAGCTGGTGCCAAAGTGAATATCCATCAACATCATGGTGACTGCGCCAGCCAGAACCGGCATAACCGCGACGAGAAGGAAAGCAGTAATCAACCACGTCCATACAAACATTGGCATCTTCATGTAAGTCATGCCAGGCGCGCGCATGTTTACAATAGTAGCAATAATGTTAATGGAACCCATGATCGACGATATACCCATGGCGTGAACCGCAAATATAAAGAAGGTCACACTTGGTGGCGCATAGGTCGTCGACAGTGGCGCGTAGAACGTCCAACCGAAGTTAGGACCACCGCCATCCATCAGCAGGGTGGATGCCAGCAGTAGGAACGTAGGCGGCAGAATCCAGAAGCTCCAGTTGTTCATGCGTGGCAGTGCCATATCTGGCGCGCCAATCATCAACGGAATCATCCAGTTAGCCAAGCCGACGAAGGCCGGCATAATGGCGCCGAAGACCATGACAAGACCGTGCATGGTCGTCATCTGGTTAAAAAATTCTGGCTGCACAATTTGCAGGCCAGGCTGGAACAATTCAGCGCGAATAATCATGGCGAACGAGCCGCCAAGCAGGAACATCGCAAAGCTGAACCACAAGTACATCGTACCGATGTCTTTGTGGTTGGTGGTAAATAACCACCGAGTTAAACCTTTAGCAGGTCCGTGATGAGCACCCATGGTGTATCCCCCTACTGACCTTTCTTGAATTTGTAAATATCAACTGGCTGCAACATGTCGCCCATGTTGTTGCCAAACGAGTTGCGCTGGTAAGTGATAACCGCAGCAAGATCAACTTCGTTAAGCTGACTACCAAACGCCGGCATTGCAGTGCCAGGCACACCGTGAACAACAACTTCCATATGGTCTTTCATCGGACCTGTTGCTATTGGGCTACCTGCAATTGCTTTACCTACGCCACCTTCGCCATTGGCGCCGTGACACGCTGCGCAACCGCTGGTGTAAACATTCTTACCGCGCGCAACTAACTCATCCAAACTGAAGTCTTTTGCCATCAGCTCTTTGATTTCAGCAGCGGCAGCTTGCTTTTCAGCCAACCAAGCATTGTATTCAGGCTCTTCAACGACGTTTACCACGATCGGCATAAAGCCGTGGTTACGGCCGCATAGCTCGGCACACTGGCCACGGTAAACACCGGTTTCAGTGGCTTTAGTCCAAGCTTCATTGATAAAACCAGGAATCGCATCGCGCTTAACAGCCAAAGCAGGTACCCACCAAGCGTGCAGAACGTCGTTCGCGGTAACCAAAAAACGTACTTTTTTGTTGACCGGGATAACAACTGCTTCATCGACTTCTAACAAATAGTTAGAACCCTTTTCTTCAGTGTTAGCAATTTCCGCAGCATCAGTGGTCAGATTTGAGAAAAAGCTGACATTGTCGCCATTGGGGTTGATGTATTCGTATTTCCACTTCCACTGATAGCCAGTGATCAGAATATCGAGCTCAGAATCATCAGTGTCGTAGATCTCAATCAAGGTCTTAGTAGCAGGAACCACCATAACCAACAGGATCAAAAACGGTACGATAGTCCAAACGATTTCCACTTTGGTGTTTTCGTGGAAGGTCGCTGGCTCGGGGTGACGGTCTTTGCGGTAAGCAAATACCGAATAAAACATCACGCCAAAGACCAGAATACCCGTCACGACGCAGACGTAGAAAACCCACATGTGCAAATCGTAAATTTGATGACCAACCTCGGTGATACCAGGGGTCATATTAGTTTGCCAACGCGCGCCCTCTTCGGCCCATGCGCCGGTACTAAAAAGGCTTAGCAGCATTAGCACAGGACTAAGCGCCAGCTTTAAAAGCCGTCTCGCTTGTAAATACATCTCCCGTGTCTCCATGTATAGTTGAATAAAGACCCCGCCGCTAAATCTGCAGACGCAGCACACAAAATATATCCCGCTCTGGAACGCAATCGTTAAATTGGACTCTGAAACAGGCATAGATAAATACCACTGCCCGACCAATAAAGGTCGAATTTTGGCATTTATCTATTAAATTGTGCAGCGCAAACCCGCCTAGACCGCTTTGGGTGCGACAAAACGCCGCAATTATAAACCCGATGAATACACCAGCGCTACTGCGTTAACCAGTAAAGCCTGATAGTCGGAGTCCTAGTAAGCAGTATTTTTTCGGTATATTACTAACTAAAGTACCCTAAGCCGCTAAAAACCACTAGATATAGACAAAAATCTTATTAGCGCCAATTGCAATCTAGTGGCGCGCGGGCGCTATTTTAGTGCAAATTTCAGCAACATTGGCACCAGAAGCAATGTAGATTAGATTGAGTACCCCGACGCAGGCTACAATCAAGCGCCGAGCCCCACGTCGCGCCGCCGCTAAAGAAGCCCAATGCCACATACCACCTCAGCTGAACACCAAGCGGGTATCGCCACACGGGTGTGGGCACTGGCTTGGCCCATGATTTTGGCCAATCTGTCAGTGCCATTGTTAGGTCTCGTCGACACCGCTATTCTCGGCCACCTCAGCGACAGCCGCTATTTAAGCGCCGTCGCCATTAGCACTAGCTTGCTAGCCTTTCTGTACTGGGGCTTTGGATTTTTACGCATGGGCACCACGGGCGCCAGTGCCCAGCTCCTGAACAAACCCAAAGACGCCAATGCGCTACTGCTCAAAGCCGCCGCACTAAGCCTGGTTATCGCATTTCTTATTTGGATTGTCGGGCTAGCCCTCAGTAATATTGGGCTTCAGTTAATGAACACGCCCGATTCACTGCTAGATTTAGCCCGCAGTTATTTACACATCCGCCTATTTAGCGCCCCAGCAGTACTATGCACCTATGTCATAGTTGGCTGGCTCATTGGCCGCCAACAAACTCGCTGGCCGCTCATTATTGCGGTCACAACCAATGGCGTGAACATTGGCTTAGATTGGCTGTTTATTATTGGCTTGGACATGAGTAGCGACGGCGCGGCCCTCGCCAGCGCCATCGCCGAATACTGCGGGCTAATCATCGGCCTTTGGGCCGTGCGGGACGCCATAATCGCCAGCCTGCACCAGGGTCTGCGCTATAGCTGGCAATACGGACCCGCACTTAAACAGCTACTCAATAGCAACATCCATCTTTTTGTTCGCACCGCAGCGCTGCTATTTAGCTTTTCGTTTTTTACCGCGCAAGGGGCTACTTTTGGCGAGGCAACACTCGCCGCGAACGCCATATTGCTGCAACTAATGCTGGTTAGCGCCTATGGCATGGACGGCTTCGCTCACGCCGCCGAAGCCCTTATAGGCGACGCATTCGCCCAAGGTAAGCGCGATGAATTAACGCGAATCTGCTTATGCTGCGCGCGCTACTGCGTCGCTACCGCCGTCGTCGCGAGCGTGTTGTTGTGGTTAGGGGAGGGCCAGGTACTGGGCTTAATGACGGATATTGATGCGGTTCGCCTCGTGGCCAGCGCCCATTACAACTGGCTGATCTTGCTCCCCATATTGTGTGCGCCCAGCTACTTATTAGATGGGGTATTTATTGGTGCCCTAAAAACCCAAGCCATGCAATGGTCTATGTTAGCCAGTGTCGTGCTAATTTATTTGCCGGTGTGGTTATTAACGAAGGAGTTAGGTAATCACGGGCTGTGGCTGAGTTTTTGTGCATTTAACCTTGCTCGGAGCCTAAGCCTCTGCCTCGTATTTAAATCCTCAATATTAAAACCGCTATCTTAAATTCGATAAGCTAGGGCAAGGGCTCAGGCGCCAGCTCATCGATCCACAGCAGCAAATCAGTAACCCCCACATCCACGCCTTGCTGACTCAGCAGGGTGGTCAACTGGCCGCGATGGTGGGTTTGATGGTTAAAGAAGTGCTGTAGAACCAAGCCAAAGGGTTTGCAAAAATCAGCGTCTTTGCTGTTTTTATAGGTGAACGGGCGATCTAAATCTACCTCCTGCAAGGCCTCGGTCCAGTTGCAAACCGTTATATCTAGACTTTTGCGGGCGGGCAGGAAAGTATCCAAATCTGAGTAGATCATTTGATTTATTGCCGTGGGCTTCGCTATTGCAGCCACGCTATCTAAACTCGCCGCCCCTGTAAATGGCCCCACCGCAAACCGTTTCAACCACATCACATCGGCCACATAGAGATGGTTGAGGGTGCCCAATATCGACTGAAAAAACGCACCCATATTACTGCGCAGCTGGCTATCTTCAAGCTTGCTCGCAGCGGCAAACAGGCGCTGGTTCATATCGCGGTTATACCGGCCCATTAATGCAAACTGTTGCTGACGACTCATGACTGTTCTCTCCACCCATATAATCACATCGTTAAGACCGACCCAGAAGGATAAGGTCACACTTGTTAGGTATTAGTTTTCGGTATTAACACACTAAATTTGCGACGGCCGCTTTTATAAAGGCTTCACAGCGAAGGGCTGTCGCGCCAGCCAAATCACGATTAGGCAATATTAAAAACAAATCAGCATAGCGCTCGCCACCCTCGATCATCGGCAGCGGCTTAATTAAACCGCTCGCCAATTCCTCGCGCATCGCCACTGCCGGCAGCCAGGCAAAACCGACGCCTCTGGCCACGGCACTAATCGAGGTCTCCATACGGCTCACCGTTAGTCTTTGCACGGCATCTAACCAACCTGAATCTCGCTGCCGACGCACACCGGAGTCCCGCACCACGATCTGACGAAAAGGTCGCAAATCGCGGTAGTCCAAGTCGCGGCCCAACTTGTGCAGCGGGTGGTCACGCTGGGCCACCGCCAAAAACTTCACCCGCAATAGGTGGTCGCCCAAAAACCCCGGCGGCACAATGCCGGTTATCGCCACATCGCAGCGCCGCTCGAGCAAGGCCTCTTCAGCACCACTAAGTACCGATTCAATACACTCTATGCGGGTATCTGGGCAGTGCGCGCTGAGATCAGCAAGGCAATCCAACATAACCGTGGAAGGAAACAATGTGTCGCAAACAATGCGCAGCTGAGGCTCCCAGCCCGCAGCCACCGACTTGGCAGACTTTTCAAGGCGCAGAGCCTCGTCAATCAGTGACCGGCCTCGACGGTAGAGCATTTGTCCCGCCTCAGTGAGCTCGGCTTTGCGACCGCGAATTTCAAATACCCGCACCCCCAGCTGCTCTTCCATTTTTTGAATGGTATAGGTCACCGCCGACTGACTTTTATGCAATACCTCAGCAGCGCGGGCATAACTGCCTTCGTCCACCACGGCTAAAAAGCAGTGCCATTGCTCAAGACTGGTTCTAGGTCCGCTCATATATCAATAATCTTGATTGTTTATACCAATAAATTGCGCTTTTTAAACAACTTTATCAATAGTTTAATGAGCCCAACAGAAAGTAATTGTCCACGATCAACAGGAGTTACCCCTTTATGAAAACTATCCTTCAGATTAATAGCAGTTTATTCGGCGAGCAGGGTCAGTCCAGCAAAATGGCCAATGACTTTGTAGACAGATTACAAGCTAATAGCGAAGCCAGCGCATTAATTCGCCGCGACCTACACGCCAAGCCACTGCCGCATCTTGACGGCCAGCGCTTTACCGCATTCACCACGCCCGCAGCCGAGCGCGACGCCGCCCAACGCGCGGTGGTTGCCGAGTCCGACGCGTTAATAAATGAATTGCGCGACGCCGATATAATCGTGCTCGGCATGCCGCTTTATAATCTAGGCGTGCCGTCTACCTTTAAGGCCTACATCGACCACGTTGCCCGCGCCGGTGAAACCTTTCGCTACACCGCGAATGGCCCAGAAGGTCTGCTACAAGACAAAAAAGTGTATATTTTTGCCGCGCGTGGCGGTAAATACGAAGGTACGGCCATGGATACCCAAACCGCCTACCTGCGCCATATTCTCGGTTTAATGGGCATTAAAGATATTGAATTCGTCTATGCCGAAGGCCTAAATATGGGTGGTGATGTTGCCGAAAAGGCTCTGGCGGACGCTCAGGAACTCATCCGCCAAAAGGCGGCCTGACCCCAATATTTTATAAGCAACAAAGTAATACCCGTGTTTAAGAATGCCGCACAGCAAGCCTCTCAGGAGCAACATGATGACTACCCGCAGCGTATCTCGAATCATACCGGCCCAAGCCACCTCAGACGGCGCGGGCGTTAAGCTCAAGCGCAGTCTTGGCCAGTCGAACAGTGCCCGTCATGATCCGTTTCTCATGTTGGACGAGTTCTTTTCTGACGAGCCTGCCGACTATCTTGCAGGTTTTCCGTCGCATCCCCATCGCGGTTTTGAAACCGTGACCTATATGCTCGACGGCCACATGCTCCACGAAGACCACCTCGGTAATAAGGGCCACCTTAAAGACGGCGGTGTGCAGTGGATGACTGCCGGAAGAGGGGTGATTCATTCCGAAATGCCCCAGCAAGACGCGGGCCGGATGCGGGGTTTTCAATTGTGGATCAACCTCCCTGCGGCAGAAAAAATGCGGCCCGCTCACTACGAGGATATTCCCGCGAGCAAAATTCCCCGCCATCAACTCGCCAACGGCGGCGAGGCAATTTTGATTGCTGGTCAGTGTCAGCTCGACGGGCAAATCGTGCGCGGGTATATCAATGGCCTAGATGGCCAAAGTCTAAGTACCGATCCGATCTACATCGACCTTCGGCTTAAATCAGGGCAGCGCAGTCACATTGTCTTGCCGCCCGCGCACAATGCCTTTATTTATGTGTATGAAGGTGAAGCTGTCATCGCCGAAAAACCTGTGGCCAGCACCAGCAGTGCACTATTGAGCCTGGGCGAGGAATTAAGCATTAGCGCCAACGGCGATACCCGGCTATTGCTCTTGGCCGCCCGCCCGATAGGCGAAACCATTGTGCAATACGGCCCCTTTGTAATGAACAGCAATGAGGAAATAGAACAGGCCATGCGCGATTACCGCGACGGCGTGCTGACCAGCGGTTAAACTCGCTACAATACAAAACTGCGCGCAGCGGCTAAACTTTATAGGGCGAAACTCTGTCGTAATAGTAACAAGGAGAACGCGATAAACACTGCGCCATTGTCAAATATAAGCGTAAGCTAAACTATTGCGTTGGGCGCAGTGGCTGCATTGCGCTCACCAAGTCAGCCTTATCATAAAATAGGAGTGAATCATGACTAGCTCAATGCTCGTTAAAGACGTGATGAAATCGCCGTCGCCAGCTGTGAAACAGGGCACCGACCTTGGCGAAGTGGTGGAAACACTGCTGAAGTTTGGCGTGTTCGGTTTGCCTGTCGTAAATGATCAACGCGAGCTGGTAGGTTTCGTCTCAGAACAAGACTGCATTCACTCAGTATTAGTCAGTAGCTATCACTGCGAAGGCGCACCGATTGTTGACGACGTAATGAGCCGCGAGGTTTTAGCGGTTGATGCCGAATCGTCTATTATTGATCTTGCTCAAAAAATGGGCAAACTTAAGCCCAAATCTTACCCTGTCACCGAAGACGGCAAGCTGGTTGGACTCATAACGCGCAGTGCCATTTTGGCCTCGCTGTGGGCCAATCGCGCCAGCTGCGATATTCCCAATGACAAGCAGTAAACGCTAGCGCTACGCTCATCTCGGTGGAGCTCAGCCACATACAAGTCAACGCGACCGTGGGTGCCAATACGTACCATACCCACTCAGGAGAGGACGCTATGCAGAGCCTCAACCCGACGCCTCGCGCTTTTCTAAACGTAAGCCCACCATGCCAAATTCTGGATAGCTAATGCAGGGCGTCAGCGAAATTATAGTGTTCACCGCCGGCGCTGGCGCCTGTATTCCACTGGGGGGCTATATCGCCCGCCACACGCACTTTCATCGACAGTGGCTAGCGCGTGAATTCCGCCACGCCGTCATTGCCCTCGGTGCCGGTATTCTTCTCGGCGCCGTTGCCATGGTACTGGTGCCAGAAGCCCTATACCACCTAGGTTATGCACCTTGGGCAACGCTTTTGCTACTGGGCGGGGGCCTGCTGTTCTACAGCTTAGAGCGCTACTTGGACATCCACCGTCACAACGCACCGCAATTTACCGGCATGTTACTCGATTTCATTCCGGAATCTCTCGCCCTCGGCGGCCTCGCCGCCGCAGGAGCAGACAGCACCTTATTACTCGCCGTGCTGATTGGTTTACAAAACTTGCCCGAGGGCTTTAACGCCTACCAAGAACTGTGCGACGCCAAATACCCCGCCAAAAAAGTACTGCTGGTCATGCTCGCCCTCGTGCCGCTGGGCCCTATTTTCGGCCTAAGTGGCTATTATTTTCTCGGCGAGCTGCCCCAAGTACTCGGCGCGATTCTGCTCATTGCTAGCGGCGGTATTTTGTACCTGATTTTCCAAGACATTGCCCCGCAGGTGCCCTTGCGCAAACATCGCGGACCACCGCTGGCGGCCGTCGTTGGTTTTGCTTTGGCCATGTTAGGCAGTATGCTTAGCCATTAAATTATTCTGTACTGGTGAGTATTCGCTCAAGCCGAAAGGTCGAAGACCCATGCATCACCAGCCCCAATTAACGAGTCAATTTATGCGATTGTTTTTCCCTCTACTGGCGCTCACGTTATTTATGGCACTCAGCGCCTGCGGCACCTCAAACTACGATCAATCTCGCGAGTGGCGCCTGCAAGAGTGCGAAAAAGTGCTCGACGACCACGACCGCGCCCAGTGCAAAACCAATACCCCACACTACAATTAGTATTACCACCACCTATAGCGACCATTCCAATAAGCAATGTTGACAGTGAACAAATGGTGTTAAGCTCAAGGCTCGCAATACGCCTTCAAATAACACCCTTGGGAAAAGAACATGGCTGAATATAAATACGATATCGTGGTTTTTGGCGCCAGTAGCTTTGTTGGCGAAATACTGTGCAACTACCTCGCCGGCTGTAAAGAGGAGCCCGCACTCCGCTGGGCCATTGCTGGGCGCTCCGCCGGCAAGCTAGAAGCCGTCAAAGCCAAAATCGGCAAAACCGACCTCGATATCATTATTGCTGACGCGAGCGACGAATCCGCCTTGCGCGCGCTGTGCAGCCAAACCCGCGTAGTTACCACAACGGTAGGCCCTTACGCCTTATACGGCGAAACCCTTGTTAAAGTCTGCGCCGAAACCGGCACCGACTACTGCGACCTCACCGGCGAAGTACAGTGGATTCGTCAAATGGTAGAGCGCTACGACAGCGTCGCCAAAGCCTCTGGCGCACGCATCATCAACTGCTGCGGTTTCGACTCTATTCCCTCTGATCTTGGCGTGTTCTATACCCAGCAACAGAGCCAAGAATTATTCACCGAAAACTGCAATAAAATTCAAATGCGAGTTAAAGCAGCCAAAGGCGGCTTGTCTGGCGGCACCTTTGCCAGCCTTATCAATGTGATGAAAGAAGCCGCTGGCAACCCGGCACTGCGCAAAGAAATGGCCGATCCCTATTCGCTGTGCCCCGGTGAAACCGACAAAGCCCGCCAAATCAATCCAAACCTCGCCCAGTTTGATTCGTTATCAAACAGCTGGACCATTCCGTTTATTATGGCCGCAATAAATACCCGCGTTGTTCAACGCTCTAACTTCTTACTAAAGCAGGCCTACGCCAAACCCTTCTTGTATGACGAAGCGATGCAGGTCGGTGAAGGCTTAGGGGGCCGACTTCGGGCCGCGGCCATCGGTGGCGGTCTCGCTGGCTTTATGGTCACCGCCAGCCTCAAACCCGGGCGCTGGGTCTTAGAACGCTTACTGCCCTCGCCAGGTGAAGGCCCCAGCCCAGAAGACCAACAAAATGGCCACTACGATCTGCGCTTTTACGGCAGCACCGCCAAGGGTAAAACCCTCGTATGCAAAGTTACCGGCGACCGCGATCCAGGCTATGGCTCGACCGCCAAAATGCTTGGTCAAGCCAGTATCTGCCTCGCCCGCGATATTGATAAAAATGAAGTCGGTGGCGGCCTGCTAACCCCCGCCAGCTGCTTTGGTAACACGCTAATAGAACGCCTAAAAGCCTATTCAGGTCTGAGCTTTAGTGTTATTGAGTAAATAATACTTAGCGCTCCATATTGATTCGCAGATTTAACGGCGCCCCAGCACCTCTATGGCGGTGGGGCTTAGTCCGCGGGAAAATCATTTCCTACCTTGACCTTGCTCCCCAATTACTCTTTTTAAGATATGCTTGCTTATCCGTCAGCGCCCGGCTGTTAGGGACAAAAGAGGCTCAGATATTTATGTCAAATCAAGGAGAATTAGAGCATGAGGTTTTCTGAGTAAAACATTTGCACGTTTACGTTTTACCCTTCACTTTAATGTATGAATAAAATTTCTTTAAGAGGATAACCATGGGCTGGAAAACATTGATTAAAACCTTCCTCTTTCTAATCACAATTTTGTCCAGCGTGATGACTTACGCCGACCCAACCTGGATTGATGTGCGTAGCGAATTTGAGCATCGCTTAGACAGTATTGATGGCGACGTACGCATTTCGCACACCGAGATTGTTCAGGAGGTGAGTAAACGCTTTCCCGATAAAAGCACGGAAATTAAATTGTATTGCCTTAGCGGTGGGCGAGCAGGAAAAGCAATGTCTGCGCTAGAGCAAGCGGGCTATAACAATATTAGCAATGCAGGCGGCATTAGCGATGCGCGCGAGCAGCGCGGCCTGCAATAAGTGAGCATTCTTATAGGCCCAGCGCTGCGATCTTTGCGGTATTTAAATACAGACTGCGCGCTTAGCCGAACGTACCCGCGTCGCGCTCGCTCACCCAAAGCAGGGCTTCGTCTTTTTGCAGCGGAATGAAGTGTTCAATCTCGATATTTGGATATACCCGCTTTACTAGCTCGGTACCGCGATTAAACCAGCGCGGTTCGCCAACAATAGCGGTGCGGGTAAGACGATCTATATACTTGCTTAAGAATTTAAATTCTTTAAACAGGCCTCGTATCGTAAAGCCGTCGAAATGTTCAAGTTCGATGAGCACACCCAAATATTCTTCGCTGACGAGCTTGCGCTCGACCTCGGCTAAGATGGTTTCAATATCGGTGTGATTGACCTTGCCGGATACCCTGACGCCCACAACATGGGCGAAGGGAAGGGGTAACAACTCCAGCATTTCTATTCCTCCATAAATTCATTACTGCAAGTATAGGCTCGTTGCAGGGAAATGCGTTCCCCAAGGTGTAACTTTTACCGTTTATCCCCTACTCACCGCGCAATAACTTTCTTTTAATGGTCTTTGCGGCCTTTACCGTCGCGGGGGTCAATTAATGAAACCACGTGAATTTCATCCTCGTGGGCCAGCGCCTGCTCACCGAGGCGCGGGCTATTCACACGGGTTGTCGGCTCCTCTATTTTACCGGTGTCGTCACGAATCGATTCTTTGAATCCGCAGCGAACGCACTCACGAATTTGTTCGAGATCGGATATGCGGTACATCACGGTCTTATCCATTTCTGCGCATTTGGGGCAGACTGCACCGGCAATAAAGCGACGCTGATTAAATACAGTAGCCATGAAATTACGCTCCTTTACCGGCGGTAATACCGGCGTGACGCAAGAGTGCGTCATTGGCTGGCGCCCGGCCCCGGAAATTTTTAAACAATACTGCGGCCTCTTCGGAGCCGCCGCGCTCAAGTATTTCACGACGGAATTTTTCGCCGACCTCCCGGTTCATTACGCCTTGTTCTTCGAACAGCGAGAACGCGTCGGCAGACAATACTTCTGCCCATTTATAGCTGTAGTAACCCGCTGCGTAGCCGCCCGCAAAAATGTGGGAAAAACTATTTTGGAAACGGTTGAACTCCGGTGGCTGACTCACGGCCACCTGCCTGCGAATACCATTGAGCACGGTATCCACTTCCGCCTCGGCGTGGATTTCAGACTGCATGTGCAGGCTAAAATCAAAGAGCGAAAATTCAATCTGCCTAAGCATCTGCATGCCTGACTGGAAGTTTTTAGCCGCGAGCAGCTTATCGAGCATGTCGACAGGGAGCGCCTCGCCACTCTGGTAATGAGCGGAGATATCGGGAATGACCGATTTCTCCCAGCACCAGTTCTCTAGGAACTGGCTAGGCAGCTCTACCGCGTCCCAAGCCACGCCACTAATACCCGACACACTTAAACAATCAATTTGAGTCAGCATGTGATGCAGACCATGACCAAACTCGTGAAAGAGGGTGGTCACTTCATTGTGGGTCAGTAGTGAAGGACGCTCGCTGGTTGGCGGTGAAAAATTACACACCAAAAACGCGACTGGCTGCTGCACTGTGCCGTCGTCTAGGCTGCGACGGCCGCGCGCATTGGCCATCCAAGCGCCGCCGCGCTTATTATTGCGGGCGTAGAGATCTAAATAGAAGTGCGCCAGTACCTCACCACCCCGAGAGATGCGATAGCACTGACCGTCCTTGTGCCACAGGTCTACGCCGTCAACCGCCGCGATGTCGATATCAAACAGCTGGCCGGTGATGTTGAATAAACCGCCAATGACTTTCTCGGCGGGGAAGTAAGGGCGCAACTCTTCTTGGGAGATCGCAAACGAGACTTCTTTTAATTTTTCACTAAAATACGGCACATCCCAGGCTTGCATATCTTCAACGCCACGGCTCGCAGCAAAGGCTTTTAACTCTGCGTATTCACGCTCGGCCATTCGTTTGCTGGCAACCGCCAGCTCCTCTAAAAATGCGATTACCTGGCTATTGGACTCCGCCATTTTACTGGCCAGCGAATAAGCCGCGTAATTTTCAAAGCCCAGCAGTTTTGCCTGCTCTTGACGCAACTGCAGAATCTCTAGCATCAACGGGCCGTTGTCCCACTTACCCGCGTGGGGGCCAAGTGCCGAGGCGCGAGTAACATAAGCTTGGTATAACTCTGCCCGCAGCTCGCGATTGTCGGCGTATTGCATAATGGGCAAGTAGCTAGGGATGTCTAGGCTCAGGCGGTAACCGCTAACACCTTTTGCGGTAGCCGCTTCGCGCAGATTATCCAACACCGTGGTCGGCACCCCAGCTAAGTCGTCGGCGGATTCAATGAGTTTTTCCCAGCCGTCGGTGGCATCGAGCACGTTGTTTGAAAACGCCGTCGACAGTTCGCTGAGCCGCTGGGCTATGGCCGAAAAGCGCGCAGCGGCATCGCCCTCTAGCGCTACTCCCGACAGCGTAAAGTCGCGGAGCATATGGCGAATAGCCTGCTGACGGGGGCCGCTCAAGCTGGCAAACTCAGCGCTTTCTGCCAAGGCTTTAACCCGTTCAAATAAGGGTCTGTTCTGACCCATTTCGCTATTATACGCGGTAAGTAACGGCAGGCAGGCACTGTAAGCACTACGCCAGGCATCGCCACTGAGTACGCTGTGGCAGTGACTGAGAGGTGCCCAGAAACGGCCAATTTTGTCGTCTACCTCTTCTAGCGGCGCCATTAAGTTCTGCCAGTTAGGCGCTGCCTCGCAAGCAACCACCGCTGCCACCGCTTGGCGCGAGGTATTTAATAGCTGCTCGCAGTCGGCGGCTAATTGCTGGGGGTCGAGACTGGAGAACAACGGTAAACTATTGGCAGTCATAACAACTGAAACCCTGTAATAATGGTAGTGAATACGACCAGTGTAACAAATCAACCGGCCGCTTAGCGCTTGTATTAGCGGTGATAGCTTAAATAATAGATGGAGATCATTTGATGATTTACAAGGCCGAAAATTACCTGCGCCGCTTTGAAGAGCACACACCTAAACTTGGCGATAAGGTATTCGTCGACCCCAGTGCAGTGGTGATCGGTGATGTTGAAATTGGCGCCGACAGCTCAATTTGGCCCAATACCACAGTGCGCGGCGACATGCACCGCATCCGCATTGGCGCCCGCAGTAGCATTCAAGACAACAGTATTTTGCATATTACCCACGCTGGCCCCTATAACCCCGAGGGTTACCCGCTGACGATTGGCGACGAGGTGACTGTCGCCCACAGCGTTACCTTGCACGGGTGTACGATTGGCAACCGGGTATTGATCGGCATGGGCAGTATCGTGATGGATGGCGCGGTAATTGAAGACAATGTGGTACTGGGCGCCAATTCTTTAGTGCCACCGGGTAAACGCTTAGCCAGCGGCTGGCTATATGTGGGCAGCCCCGCCAAAGCGGTGCGCGAACTTAGCGAGGGCGAACTCAACTATTTTAGTTATAGCGCCAGCAATTACGCCAATCTCAAAGACCGTCATATTGCTGAGCTATCTCGACCTAAATGATAGCGCGACAAGTTCTAGTCTGAACGAGGGGTGTTAGAACACCCCTGCGTCGTAAGCCAAGTAGGCAATATAGGCAACGTAGATACACAGCAGACCACCGCCTTCGAGGCGCGAGATGCGGCGCGCCTTGCTCGGCCCTCGGGCCACTAAAAAGAAGATACCCGTTAGCAATAGCATTACTGGGTAGTCTCGGCTCATAACGGCCGCGTCTATTGGACCGGGCGCCAAAACACCGGGAATCGCCATTACCCCAAGGAGGTTGAATAGGTTGGAGCCAACCACATTCCCAATGGCGATATCGTGTTCGTTTTTACGCGCTGCCGCCACCGAAGCCGCCAGCTCGGGCAGACTGGTACCAATGGCCACCACGGTCAGACCAATAATTAAATCGCTCAAACCAAAGAAGTGGGCGATATCCACCGCCGACCAGACCAATAAGCGCGCGGAACCAATCAACAGAATGAGCCCGAGCAATAACCAACCCAGCGCCGCTTTGATACCCATGTCTTTGGGTATCTCCGCCTCAAATTCCGCCTCGATACTGTCACCGCTGCTGTGCTTTGCCTCCCACAACTGACGCAGGATCACCGCCGCAAAGCCAAACAGTAAGATGGTGCCATCCATGACGCCAAGGTCGCCGTCACGCATTAAAAAGTAACCCGCAAGCATGACGATGATGAGTAGTGGAATCTCTCTGCTAATCAGTTTCGACTGGACGTTTAGGGGAATAAGCAGGGCGGTCAGACCTAAGATCAACGCGATATTGGTAATATTAGAGCCCAGTGCATTACCCACCGCCAAACCAGCCTGACCGTCGCTCGACGCGATGGCCGACACCAACATTTCTGGTGCCGAGGTGCCAATACCCACCACCAAAATACCGATAACCAACGGCGATATGCCAAGAATATTAGCGGTTGCTGAGGCGCCAATAACAAAACGGTCTGCACTCCAAACCAACAAAACCAACCCAATAATCAGGGCGACTACAGTAACTAACATAAAACGATTTCCAGAATTTACTTCGTTGCCGCGCTTACGCCGACAGGGATTGACGAATTAACTCAATAACCGGTTTGGTGTCCGGCCGCACACCGCGCCAAATACAAAAAGACTCGGCGGCCTGCTCAACCAACATACCCAGACCATCGGACACCGCCCACGCCGTTTCACCCGCTGCCCAGCGCATGAAAGGCGTTGGTGCGGCGCCGTACATCATGTCGTAGGCGCAGCCATCGTTGCTGAGAATATGGGAGGGCAGGGGCGGTAGGTCACCGCTCATACTGGCACTGGTACCATTAATGATTAAATCAAACTGTGCACTGGCAAGCCCTGCGTAACTGCCGCCGGCAATTTTGCCCAGTTTTTCAAACTGTTGCGCCAATTTTTGGGCTTTTTCTTCGGTTCGATTCGCGATTAAAACATGGCTTGGCCCCTGCTTTAATAGCGGTCCCAGAATGCCTCGCACCGCGCCGCCCGCGCCCAGCACCAAAATTCGGCGGTCTTGCATGTCCCAGCCTAAGTTGTCGTGAATATCACGCACCAAGCCAACACCGTCGGTATTGTCGCCATAGATGGTGCCGTCTTCTTGAATGGCCAGGGTGTTCACCGCGCCCGCGCGGCGAGCGCGGCCACTGAGCTGGTCGGCAAACTCAAAGGCGTCGAGCTTAAAGGGTACGGTAATATTTAAGCCCTTGCCGCCGTGCTCAAAAAACTGGGTGGCTACTTCAGCAAATCGCCCCAACTCAACTTTGTGGGCGCGATAATGCAATTGCTGGCCGGTTTGCTCAGCAAAGGCCGCGTGGATCTGCGGCGATTTGCTGTGCTTAACGGGATTTCCGTACACGGCGTAATGATCTATTTTATCCATAAAAAAAGGTACTGCCTTTTATTTTTGGCTTCGAATTTTTAAGCTGGCACTGCCAAATACCGCTATTGTGGAGTTAGCCAATCTCGCACGGGCAAAAACTGCGACGTCAGCGCCGCTTCGGGGCTGCTGTCTTCGGGCTGCCAATTATACTCCCATCTCACCAAGGGTGGCAGCGACATCAAGATTGACTCCGTACGACCGCCGCTTTGCAGGCCAAATAAGGTGCCGCGATCACACACCAAATTAAATTCAACATAGCGGCCACGACGATACAACTGGAAGTCGCGCTGACGCTCTCCCCACGGCGTGTCTTTACGACGCTCTACAATAGGCACATAGGCCGCAGTGTAGGCATTGCCGACCGCCTGCATAAATTCAAAGCAACGCTGAAAGCCACCTTCGTTTAGATCGTCAAAGAACAGGCCGCCGACGCCGCGCGCCTCTTGGCGGTGGGGCATATAAAAATACTCATCGCACCATTTTTTATAGCGCGGATACACGTCCTCACCAAAGGGCGCACAGGCGTCGAAAGCCGTCTGGTGCCAATGCTGGCAGTCATCCTCGTTACCGTAGTAAGGGGTTAAGTCAAAACCGCCGCCAAACCACCACACCGGTGCCTCACCGGGCTTTTCGGCAACAAAGAAACGCACATTGGCATGACTGGTCGGCACATGGGGATTGAGCGGGTGCATCACTAGAGATACGCCCATGGCCTGATAGCTGCGCCCCGCCAGCTCTGGCCGGTGGGCGCTAGCGCTACCGGGCATGGCATCACCCTGCACATGGGAGAAATTCACACCGCCTTTTTCAAACACGGCGCCGTTGGTAATCACCCGGCTACGACCGCGCCCCCAGTCGTCTTCAACGAAATCAGCCTCGCCGTCGAGGGCACTCAACTGCGCGCAAATGCGGTCTTGTAACGACAAAAAAAACTGCTTTACTGCTTCAATATCAACGTCTTGCATTACTGCTCCCCAGCGACTCAGCTAATCGCCATATTCTCAGCCACCACGTAAAACCTGCCCAGTAAGCGCATCGCGAATACCGGTGGGTTGGGCTAGGCCGCCAGTGCGGCCGGGTAAATAATAATCTACTGCCGAACGGAAGTAGCGCTGCACCGCTGTTTGGCTGCGGGCAGGCTCTAAGCCAGCAGGATTAGCCGACGTAGAAACCAAACAGGTATTGGCCGCCTGACAAAGCGCCACCGTGAGAGGATGATTACTCACCCGAATGGCTACACTGTGATGATTGCCGCGAATCCACTCAGGTGCCCAGCCCGCATCAGGCACCACCCAAGTATTTGGCCCAGGCCAACTGGCCATTAACATTTCTTGTACGTCGTCAGGCAGCAACGGGATGACACCCTGGAACCGTGAAACATGGTCAGCAACCAATACCATGCCCTTGGCCGGATCGCGCTGTTTTAATTGCAATATCCGCGCCACGGCAGACTGACTCCAGGGCACGCAGGCCAGACCCCACACCGCTTCAGTCGGGTGGGTAATCACTTTTCCCGCGCGCAGCAAAGCCGCAGCGCGACGCAGACGATATTGGGCAGGCAGAGGTGTCATGATTAATCCGCAATAAAGGCAATAAGAGAGAATAACGGCGCTGTAATGCGGCGAAAGTATACAGGTTTTTCGGCCAGGCATTTTGAATAAATGATGACCGCCTAATTGGGCTAACTAGCGGCTGCGCTGCCAAGCACCCCGAAATTGCTCTACCCAGCCTTCAACTTCTAGGTCACTTAGTAAACTCAGTAATTCCGAAATTGGCAGACCTAGATTGTGGGCGAGGGTGTCAATGTCGACAGGCTCAAAGCCCAGCGCTTGGTATACTGGTGAGCTGGTTTCAATATCGACAGCACTGGCATTTGCGGTATGACCACTCGCTGATGACGGCGCGCTTTCGAGCCAGCCAGCAAACTCTTCTAAGATATCGTCAAGTTGCTCTACCAGCTTTGCACCCTGCTTAATCAGGCTATTGCAGCCACGACTGGCGGGGTTGTGGATAGAACCCGGTATCGCGAAAACCTCACGGTTTTGCTCCAGCGCCTGTCGCGCGGTAATTAACGAGCCGCTGCGCAACGCTGCCTCGACCACTAAAACACCCAAACTCATACCGCTAATAATGCGATTGCGGCGAGGAAACTGGTGCCGCATAGGCGGGCTACCCAGTGGCAACTCGCTAATTAACAAACCCTCATGAGCAATCCGCTCATACAAGCTGGCGTTGCTGCGCGGGTAACACTGATCCACTCCCGTTCCCAAAACCGCAATAGTAGAACCAGCGCCAGCCAAGGCGCCACAGTGGGCGGCGCCGTCGACGCCCAGCGCCATACCGCTCACAACGGTCATGCCCACGTCGCTCAAGGCTCTGGCAAAGGCCTCGGCATCGCTGCGGCCTGTGCGGCTAGGACGGCGACTACCCACCAGCGCAAACAGCGGATTTTTTAACAACTCACTGCGGCCCCTAAAATACAATAAAGGCGGGGCGTCGTAGATTTCATTTAATAGTGGCGGGTAGTTGTCACTGTGCCTGCACAAGATACTGACCTTAGCGCGCTGTAAATCAGACTGCAGATCTTGCCCCGCTTGGCGCCGCGCCAAAACGCGATTGAGTTTATCGAGATGCTGATTGCTTAATGACAGAGAGATGCGCGCGTCTGGCGGTAAATTTAATAGGTCACGGGGGTTTGCGGTGTGCGCAATGACACGTCGAAAGGCCGCAGGGGGCAGTTTGAGGGTTTGCTGAGTGAGCAACCACAGGCAGGCAAGATCATCCACTGTCGCATCCTTGCGATCTAAAGCTTGAGCAGCGCACGCCGCCCAAGCACTTCACATTACGGGTTTTTGACTTTATCACCCACTTTGAGCGGCTCTTCTGCTTTTAAGACCAAGCCATAGCTAACTTTATCAAAGCTGCGGAACACCATCAGCAAGCCAGCGCGCACGTCTGGCGCTTTGACTCGCTCGTTGGTCACTGGGTCAGTTACCACCACGCCGGTGGTGTAAATTGCCATCACATCGCCGGGCACAATTTGATTGCGCTCGCCTAAGTTCAAGGTCACCACGTCCATGCTGCCGATCTGCGTTAAGCCACCTTCAACCGCAATGATAAAGCCATTGCTGTTATCAACCGGTGCTTTTGGCTCAAAACGGGCATGCAACTGGCGAACCTCAAGGGGCATAAAGCGGTCGGCGCGGCGAATTTCTTGGGTGCTGCGGTTTAGGGTGAGGGTAGCCACGTCTTTTTCCGTTGCCAGTAGATTCGCCGTGCCGATATCCGTCGCCTCAACACCAAGGATCTCGCCAGTTTGCGGGTCGATATAAACTTGACCACGACGATAGATACCGTAGGTATCGTCACCACTGAAATCACCTCGTCCTAGCACTTGGTCGCCAGCACCCGCCACAATATTGCCGCGTTTACCCGCCAGTACATAGGGCGCTGCAGCGAGTTCCTCATCAGTCACCACCCGGCTACGGGTGAGGAAAGGGGCGATAACATCCAGCGGAATAGCCGGAATAGCATCTTTAATATCAGCAATCCGCATTTGCGGCGTCAGCTTAACAATGCCATCGTCCGGCCCAGGATTGCGCACCAGCACCGGTTTGCCATCGATCCACATCAGTTTTAACACGTCGCCAGGGTAGATAAGATGCGGGTTTTTAACCTGGGGGTTGTAGTGCCAGAGCTCCGGCCAATACCAGGGGTCGTTCAAAAACATCGCCGAAATATCCCACAGGGTATCGCCCTTAACCACTACATAGGTTTGTGGATGCCCGGCCTTTAAGGAAAGCACGTCTCCAGCCTGGGCAAACGCCATCATCAGGCCAAGACAGACTCCCAATACCGTGTTCTTCATAATCGCTTCCTATAGCACTCTAGATCTGGTCGCCAATCAGCCCGCAAAATCGCAAGTATCAGGCATTTATTAAACGCTCGCTGTATAATATAGAGGATACTCTGCAACAGGCGAATGATTTGTGGAGTGTAATGTGCACTCAATCATCATCTTAGCAATACTTACACAACTTACACGAGAAATGGTCACAAACTGTTATGGCTGTACTTGAAATCCTCGAATTTCCCGATCCAAGACTGAGAACTGTCGCAAAACCGGTTAAAACGGTCGATGATCGCATCCGCAAGCTGATCGACGATATGTTCGACACCATGTACGAAGCGCCCGGCATTGGCCTCGCGGCCAGCCAAGTCAATGTACATGAGCAAATCGTTGTTATCGACACCAGCGAAGACCGCAGTGAGCCTCTGGTGTTTATTAACCCAGAGATTAGCGTATTGGATCACGACACCTTCCAATACGACGAAGGCTGTTTGTCGGTACCCGGTTTTTATGAGACCGTCGAGCGCCCTCAGCACATTCGGGTCAAAGCCCTAGATCGCAATGGCGACGCCTTTGAGATGACGCCAGAGGGCTTGCTCGCGGTGTGTATTCAGCACGAAAACGACCACCTGCTGGGCAAGCTGTTTGTCGATTATATATCGCCGCTCAAGCGCAACCGCATTCGCGGAAAGATGGTCAAGCTCCAAAAGCAAAAAGCCGCGGACAAAGCATGAGTACACCGTCGTTACGACTGGTGTTTGCCGGCACCCCCGAGTTTGCCGCCCGTCACCTGCAGGCCTTGATTGATGACGGCCACCACCACATTGTGGCCGCATACACCCAACCTGATCGGCCTTCTGGGCGCGGTAAAAAGACCCAGCCCAGCGCCGTGAAGCAGTGCGCCGCGGCCGCTGGGATTCCGGTGCTGCAACCCGCCAATTTCCGCGACGCGCAAGACCGCGACTTACTTGCCAGTCACAATGCCGACCTTATGATTGTGGTCGCCTATGGCCTATTGCTCCCCCAAAGTGTGCTCGATATACCAAGACTAGGCTGCGTGAATGTTCACGGTTCACTGCTACCCCGCTGGCGGGGCGCAGCGCCTATTCAGCGCGCCATTGAGGCGGGTGACGTCGAGACCGGCGTGACCATTATGCAAATGGACGCCGGTCTCGATACCGGCGCCATGCTCAGTAAAATCAGTTGCGCCATTAACCCTCAAGACAGCGCCGCCGATTTGCTTGAGCGCCTTGCCGATTTGGGTGGCCCAGGTCTTGTCGCCACCATTACAGCACTCGCTGAGGGCCGCGCCAAACCTGAGGCCCAAGATGATAGCCTGAGTAATTACGCCGCCAAAATAAGCAAGGCCGAAGCGGAGATTAACTGGCAGCTCGACGCCCTGAGTATAGACCGTAAAATACGCGCCTTTAATCCGTTTCCCATCTGCTATACACGCTTCGCTACCAGCCAACCAGATGAGCGGATAAAAATCTGGCGCGCCCAGCCAGAAAGCGTTATTCCACAAGATAAGCCTGCCGGAGCAATTATCAGCGCAGATAAAGCCGGTATCGTCGTTGCCTGCGGCGACAGCTGCCTGCGTATTCTTGAATTGCAAATGCCCGGCGGAAAAATTCTCGCCGCCAAAGATGTACTTAACTCCCGCGCCGAGCAATTCGCCCCCGGCACCTTGTTTGCCAGCCAAGGCACCCTATGAAATGTCCTAGAGTCGCGGCCGCGCGCTGCCTCGCCAGTATTGCCCAAGAGGGCAGTTCGCTGTCTCGACAATTACCGCGCGAGGAGCAAGATCTCGATCCCGGCCAGCGCTCACTCTACCGGGAGCTTTGCTACGGTACGCTGCGTCATTACTGGCGCTTAGACGCGGGGCTCAAACCGCTGTTTAGCAAGGGCCTCAAGCCCAAAGACAGCGATGTTAAAATGCTGATTTTAATCGGCGCCTATCAGCTTTTTTACACGCGAATCCCCCCTCACGCCGCCATTAACAGCGCAGTAGAAGGTTGTCGCAGCCTCGGCAAAAAATGGGCTGCGGGCATGACCAACGCCATACTGCGCCGCTGTCAGCGCGAAAAAGACACGCTGTTTACGGACTTAAAGCCCGCGGCCAACGCCGCTTTTCCGGCGTGGCTCTACCAGGCACTTGCCCAAGCATGGCCAGACCAGCTGGCCGACATCATCAGCGCCAGCAATGCCCACCCGCCGTTTTGCCTGCGCCTCAATCGCCAGCATCAAGAGCGCGACGCCTACCTGCTTGAGTTAGCCGCACTCGACATGACCGCCAGCCCCTGTGAGTTTGCGCCCTACGGCATTCGTCTGGAGCAAGCCTGCGGCGTGGACAAATTACCCGGCTTTTTTGATGGTCATATCAGCGTCCAAGACGAAGCGGCCCAGCTCTGTACCGAGTTACTCGATTTACAGGCCGGTCAGCGCGTCTTAGACGCCTGCGCTGCCCCCGGCGGCAAAACCGGCGCAATACTCGAAGCCCAGCCCGCATTGAGCGAAGTCCTCGCCCTTGATATAGACGAGCAGCGCTTAAGCCGCATAAGCGAAAATTTAGCCCGCCTGCAGCTCAACGCAACCTTGGTAGCCGCCGATGCCGCCAACCTCGACCACTGGTGGGATGGCAAGCACTTCGATCGCATCTTACTGGACGCGCCGTGCTCTGCGGTCGGGGTTATTCGTCGCAACCCTGACATCAAGTTGAATCGCATGGTTAGCGATATAGCACCGCTGTGCCGCCTGCAGGCGAGCTTGCTCGACAGTTTGTGGCAGTGTTTAAGCCCCGGCGGCTTATTTCTTTACGCCACGTGCTCATTGCTACCCGCAGAAAATGAAGAGCAAATTAGCGCGTTTCTCAGCCGGGAGCCCAGCGCTGAACTCGTTCCGCTTAACGTTAATTGGGGCGTAGATCGCAATGGTTGCCGACAGCTGTTCCCTCAGGATCAGGGCCACGACGGATTTTTCTACGCCCTATTGCGGAAAAAACTGTAAACACGGCTATTGAGTGCCACACTAGAAGAACACACAATTAGTGCATAACAGCGACAGCGCAGGCGATAGCGAACAATGAAAATCATCATACTTGGGGCAGGGCAGGTCGGCGCAACTCTGGCCGCAAACTTGGCCAGTGAACACAATGACATTACCGTGGTAGATAAAGACCCGGATCGCCTGCGTGAACTGCAAGACCGCCTCGATATTGGCACAGTAACCGGCCAAGCTTCGCACCCCGATGTACTGGAGCGCGCCGGTGCCGCCGACGCGGATTTATTGATTGCCGTCACCAACAGCGACGAGATCAATATGATCGCCTGCCAGGTTGCCTACACCTTGTTTCGCACCCCCACCAAGATTTCGCGAATTCGCTCCAACTCCTATACCAGCGTAGAAAAATTGTTTGGCAACGATGCAATTCCGATCGACGTTTTTATCAGCCCAGAAGAGCTGGTCACCCAGTACATCAAGCGCCTATTGCAGTATCCCGGTTCCCTCCAGGTGCTGGACTTCGCCGATGGACTCGTTCAGCTTGTCGCCGTTAAAGCCTATTACGGCGGCCCAATGGTCGGCAATGAACTGGCCGCCATTCGGGAGCATATGCCCACCGTCGACACTCGCGTAGCCGCTATTTTCCGTCGCGGCACCGCCATTATGCCCAGTGGCGATACCGTGGTTGAAGCGGGTGATGAAGTGTTTTTTATTGCCGCTAAAAAGAACATTATGCCAGTGATGAGCGAGCTGCGCCGCCTCGATACGCCGTATAAACGTTTGGTGATTGCCGGTGGCGGTAATATCGGTGAGCGCCTGGCCAGAGCAGTCGAGAGCCGCTACCACGTTAAAATTATTGAGCGCAGCTACGATCGCTGCCGCGCCTTGTCTGAACAATTATCTAAGGCCATTGTGCTGCACGGCAGCGCCTCTGATCACGACTTACTCGCGCAAGAAAATATTGAAGAAACCGATGTCTTTCTCGCGCTAACCAATGATGATGAAGCCAATATCATGTCATCACTGCTGGCAAAGCGGATGGGCGCGAAAAAAGTGATTACGCTTATCACCAATCCCGCCTACGTCGATTTAGTGCAGGGCGGCGATATTGATATTGCGATTTCACCTCAGCAAATCACCATTGGTAGCCTGCTCACCCATGTGCGACGAGGCGACATATACAATGTGCACGCGCTGCGCCGCGGCGCTGCTGAGGCCCTAGAGATCATTGCTCACGGCGATAGCCGCTCCTCAAAAGTGGTCGGTCGCCGACTCGATGAAATAGTGCTGCCCGAAGGTGTGAGTATTGGTGCCTTGGTGCGCGGCGAAGAAGTACTTATTGCTCACAGCCACCTGCAAGTGGAACCCGAGGATCACTTAATTCTGTTCTTAGTCGACAAAAGTAAAATTAAGTTAGTCGAAAAACTTTTCCAAGTCGGGTTTAGTTTCTTCTAATGATTACGCGCCCCCTCAAAGCCCTATTAGGCAAAGGCAGCTCATGCATCTGAGTATTATTTGCCGAATTATTGGCATGTTGCTAATGATATTCAGCCTGACAATGGCCGTGCCCGCGCTGCTGTCTATTGTGTTTAGCGACGGCGCATTGAACGCCTTTGTTTGGGCTTTTACACTGACCTTCTGCTCTGGGCTGCTGCTCTGGGTTGGCAATTTAAAACAACGCCAAGAACTCAGTATCCGCGACGGCTTTTTAGTGGTGTCGCTATTCTGGACCGTACTGGGTTTGTTTGGGGCATTACCGTTTTACCTCGCCGACAACCCCGGTCTGTCGATTAGCGAGTCGGTGTTCGAATCAATTTCTGGTCTTACTACCACTGGCGCTACGGTAATTACCGGGCTCGATGAATTGCCAATTTCTATTTTATTTTATCGGCAATTTTTGCAGTGGCTGGGGGGCATCGGCATTATTGTTATTGCCGTTGCCATTCTCCCTATACTGGGCATTGGTGGCATGCAGTTATACCGAGCTGAAACCCCTGGCCCAGTCAAAGACAATAAACTCACGCCGCGCATAACCGGTACCGCCAAAGTATTATTCTTAATGTACTTAGCCCTAACCGGCGTGTGTGCGCTGGCCTACTGGCTGGCGGGAATGAGTATTTTTGACGCAATAAGCCACTCTTTTTCAACCGTGGCAATAGGCGGGTTTTCTACCCACGACGCCAGTATGGGCTATTTTAACAGTCCACTTATTTTGATGATTTGCAGCGCCTTTATGCTCTTTGCCGGGATGAGCTTTACCATTCATTTTCACGCCTGGCGGGGCCGCTCTTTAAAACAGTATTTTCAAGATTCTGAAACCAAGTTTTATCTATCGGTGATCGGTATAGCCATTCTCACGATTTCGGTTTATCTGTTTTTTAGCGGCACATATTCTTTAAGCGACAGCATTGTGCATGGTATTTTTCATACCGTTTCAGTGGCGACCACTGCCGGTTTTGGCGCTGAAGATTTTTCAATATGGCCCAGCTTTTTACCGGTCGCGGTCATTATGTTGTCGTTTATGGGCGGTTGCGCAGGCTCAACTGGCGGCGGCATGAAAGCGGTTCGCGTCATGTTAGTTGCCAAACAGGGCATCCGCGAAATGAACCAGCTTATTCATCCCAGTGCAGTAATACCGCTAAAAATAGGTACTCACCGCGTTGAATCGAAAGTCGTTAGCGCGGTATGGAGTTTTGTCGGGGTATATATGATTTCGTTTATCATTATTACCTTGGCCATGATGGCTTGCGGGCTAGACTCCCTCACCGCATTTTCGGCAACGGCTGCCGCCATCAATAATATGGGGCCTGGCTTGGGCGAGGTTGCAGCAAGTTACCGCAGCGTGAACGATGCCGGAAAATGGATTCTGTGCTACGCCATGTTGCTTGGTCGCTTAGAAATATTCACCTTACTGGTATTATTAATGCCGGCATTTTGGCGGCGTTAGTGAATGGCTGAATACCGCGATGCACTAACAAGCAAAACGAAGTGGAATTTACGCCATCAACAGCGCAGTATGCCCGCATCCGCATGCAGCGTGTTAGAACAACATCGCAACCTACTTCCCGCTACGGGGCGAGCGCTAGACATTGCCTGTGGTTTAGGCGGCAATGCGGTTCTCCTCGCCCAAGCTGGGCTGCTATGCGACGCCATGGATATTTCAGATATCGCTGTTTCACGCTTAAACGCTTATGCGCAAAACCATTCATTAGCAATATCAGCCAGCCTCGCCGATATTGAAAACGATGACTTTACCTTAGCGGCCGAACAATACGATGTTATTGTGGTGAGCTACTTTCTGTATCGGCCACTGTTTTCAATCATTGCTACTGCACTAAAACCCGGCGGTTTATTATTTTATCAAACCTTTTCCAACACCGCTGACCGGCTTCAATGTGGTCCCAAAACCCCCGATTTTTACTTGCAAGAAAGGGAATTGCTATCACAGTTTAAGGGCCTAGAAATACAGTATTATCATGAGGGTGAAAATACCAATAGTGCAAAAACCAGTTTTGAAGCAGCCCTCGTCGCGCGCAAACCGCGCACAAAAATATCTATTTAATGAGTAATTGTTTTTTTACTAGGTGAATCATGGGGTATCTTGTTTTAACCATAAGCTTGTTAGTGTCGGTCGCCTTAGCGGCAGCGAGCTATTTTGGTTTAAAAACTGCTTATCAACCTGCATTGCTCGCGCTTGCGGTTCTTACTACCTGCACTTTACTGTTAAGCGCAGCACTTAGTGTTTACGTCGAAATATTGCGGCGCCGCGCAGCGACACTTCACACCGAAAACCACAAATTGACTGTCCTCCTTGAGCATGGTTCTTCGGCGATGCTGCTCCTCA
Source organism: Zhongshania antarctica (assembly GCF_014202945.1). Lineage (GTDB taxonomy): Bacteria > Pseudomonadota > Gammaproteobacteria > Pseudomonadales > Spongiibacteraceae > Spongiibacter > Spongiibacter antarcticus. Next base: position 367,689 of record NZ_JACHHW010000005.1, read on the forward strand.
ACACCGACTTCTTGCCCGAATATATAAATTATCGCCACCCCACTTTAGAAAAACTGAATGCGGAGCATTCCGGTGACCTCATTAACGTCCAAAAGTGGAAAAAATACCTCGCCTCAGAAACACGACAACGAATTCGCGAGGCTATAGCAGAAGGAGTAGTTTGGCAGGGCGAATTACGTTTCGACAATTCAGAGCAAGATCATTATCTATCGACAAGTATTTCGCCGGTCTTAAATCGCGCAGGTGAACTCAGTAAAATTGTCGTGTGCTGTGAAGACATTTCTGAACACAAGGCCATTGCTGACCGCCTGTTTATTCGCGAACACTACAATGTATTAACCGGCTTACCGAATCGTCAATTTGCGCTGCGCAGTCTGCATGCGGCAATTGATAAATGTGCTGCGCAACAGCAAGAATTTATCTTAATTTATATTGATTTAGATCGAATTCGTTACATCAACGAATCCTTAGGTCACCACGTTGTCGACAAGATTCTTATTGAGACCGCCGAGCGCCTGCGACGCAGTGTGCGCGACGAACATATTCTTGCCCACCTCGGGGCAGATGAATTTTTAATTATTCTCGACGCTGACAGCTGCAAAGATGAAGCCAGCATCCAGGTCGATAGCCTGCTGGATCGCTGCCGTGCGCCTTTTTATGTGCAGCAACACGAAGTCACTATCTCGGCGAGTATCGGCCTCAGCCAGTACCCAAAAGATGGCAGCGATGCCAACACCCTCATGCGCCGCGCGGAAGCCGCCATGTTCGACGCGAAAAATCAGGGCGGCGGTCGCTTCAGTTTTTACAGTGAAAGCATGAGTGACCAGGCTGACCGACGCTTAGAGATGGAGCACCAGCTACGCCATGCCATCGCCCGAAATGAGTTTGAACTGTATTATCAGCCCGTCATTAATCTTCGCGACAATCAGTTAGTCGGCGTTGAGGTATTGCTGCGCTGGAATAATGAAAATCTGGGGCAGCCAGGCCCCGATGAGTTCATCCTTATTGCCGAGCACAGTGGCCAAATAGTGACTATAGGCAATTGGGTGCTAGAGCAGGCCTGCCAGCAAATCATGGCGTGGTCACGGGCGGGCTTCCCAGCCCTGAGTGTCGCAGTAAATATCTCGAGTAAGCAATTTATCGACGGCGATATTTTAGCGAGTGTCGGTCACGCGCTAAAACAAAGTGGCTTGCCGGCTGCACAACTTGAACTGGAGATCACCGAAGGTTTATTACTCAACGACACACCGACTATTCGCGAAATATTCAAACAACTAAAAATGCTCGGCGTGCATTTATCTCTAGACGATTTTGGCACCGGTTACGCCTCCTTGAGCTACCTCAAGCGCTATCCCTTCGACACGCTTAAAATTGATCGCAGCTTTGTTAAAGATATTGATAACTGCCAAGACAGCATTACCCTGACCAACGCCATAGTCGCGATGGCTCACAGTTTTGGTATGCGGGTGATTGCGGAGGGGGTCGAAAATTTAAATCAGCGCCGTATTCTTCGCGATCGGCATTGCGATATGGTACAGGGCTACCTGTATTCACCCGCCTTACCGGCCGATGACTTTCTAGATTGGGCAAAACGCTATAGCGAAATGCAGCATAGCAAGCATATATAAGCGCAGCGACCGGGCTGGTAAATTCAACGTACTTGCATCAACAGCTGTATTTATATACAGTATCAAATAACCGATAAATACCGTTCAACAAGTAAACGAGGTGGAGTATGGCGGTAGTAGCGAAGTGGATGTGTGATAGGGACAATAGTATGTTTGACAACAAAAAAGACGCTGACGCCTATGACAAAATGCTGGAATTGGCAGAAGGTTTCGCCGCCTTACTGCAACAGCATATACCGAGTGTTGATGAGGCCCAGGCAGAAGAGTTTGGTATTTTTCTGTCCAAAAACAAAGAGGCGGTAATGCAAGCGTGTAAAGGTAGGGTAGAGGCGCTGAGCGAAATCGACAGCGACGCCACCCCCAGCAATGTTAGCCCACTTGCGGCCCAAGCTTAAATATCAGCCTGTAGCGCAGCTAAATTAGCTGCGCTTTGTCTTTGTCGCTAGTGCTTGCGGCTGTCTTTAATCAGCTCGTAAGCCGCCTGAATCTCTTGGGCTTTTTCAGTCGCAATTTTCATCATATCTTCCGGCACGCCCTTGGCAATCAATTTGTCAGGATGGTGCTGGCTCATCAATTTTCGGTAGGCGCGCTTTATTTCAGCATCGGTCATTACCTCCGTTACCCCAATCGCCTTGTAAGCCGCCTGTAATTCACTGGCGCTGCTGCGCGCCGATTGCTGACCACCAGCGCCACGACCGTGAAACTGACGCTGGGCCATCGCCATATCCAGTAAACGCTGAAAGTCCCGTGCTGACACGCCGAGATAGCCAGCAACCCGCAATAAAATTGTTTTTTCAGCTGAATCAACTTCGCCGTCAGCCAAGGCCATCGTCAATAAGGCTTCCAGCAACATTTGCCGCAGCAAAGGCTGGGTTCTCGCCACCAACATAAAATCGGATATTTGCGGTTCTAATTCAAATTCGTCGGCGCTGCCTTCTTTAAATAGGGTAATCGCCTCCTGACGCCGTGCCCCAGTCAAGCCAAACTGGGCGATAATGGCTTCAGCCTGAGCCACTTCAGATTCACACACTCGGCCATCGGCCTTTGCCACATGGCCCATCACCCTAAAGACGGTTTCAAACAACACGCCCTGTATACGTTCACGTTCGGCGCCATAATTAAAGCCCATGGCTTGTTTCAGGCCGCGATCAAACATCACCCCGACACCAAAGCCCAAGAGCGCAAACAGTGGGCCGCCCATTAAAAAGCCCAAAAATGCGCCTATAAATTTTGCCATTGCCATCATTCCTATTAAATCTAAGGGCCGATCATAACAAGTCGGTATGGCCGTCGGCTAGAATCATCCTTAGCCTTAGCCCACAGCCTCGCAACTCTGTATAATTCCTGTCTTTGTTTATTTAATGGGGAAGACCGTGAGCAAGGCAGACGTCAGCACCTTTCAAGGGCTAATCTTGGCATTGCAACAATACTGGGCCGAGCATGGCTGTGTGTTATTACAGCCGCTGGACATGGAAGTCGGTGCGGGCACCTTTCATCCCGCCACCTTTTTACGCGCTATTGGCCCTGAGACATGGAATGCCGCCTATGTTCAGCCCTGTCGTCGTCCCACAGACGGCCGTTACGGCACCAACCCCAATCGCCTGCAGCACTATTATCAGTTCCAGGTGATTATGAAACCCTCGCCAGCCAATATTCAGGATTTGTATTTAGACTCCCTGAAAATGCTTGGCATAGACCCCCAAGTGCACGACATTCGCTTTGTTGAAGACAACTGGGAATCGCCAACCCTCGGTGCCTGGGGCTTGGGTTGGGAAGTGTGGCTAAACGGTATGGAAGTCACCCAGTTTACCTATTTCCAACAAGTTGGCGGTCTCGAGTGCTATCCCGTCAGCGGCGAGATCACCTATGGCCTAGAGCGCATTGCTATGTACCTGCAGGGCGTGGACAGTATTTACGATTTGGTATGGACCAAAGGGCCTGCGGGGGACGTTACCTACGGTGATGTTTTCCACCAAAACGAAGTGGAGATGTCGCACTTTAATTTTGAAGAGGCCGATGTAGAACAGTTGTTTGCGCAATTTGACCACTGTGAAGCCGAAAGCGAGCGCCTGATAGAAAAAGGGCTGCCCTTACCGGCATATGAAATGGTTATGAAAGCTTCCCATGCCTTTAACCTCTTAGATGCCCGCCATGCAATTTCTGTTACCGAGCGCCAGCGTTTCATCCTAAGAGTGCGAAGCTTAGCCCGCGCCGTTGCCCAAGCTTATTTTGATGCTCGTCAAAAACTTGGTTTCCCACTTGCCCCGGCGCATCTGCGCGACGAAGTACTAGCTGCCGCCGAGGAGAAAAAATAATGAGCGCACGCGATCTATTAATCGAAATTGGTACAGAAGAACTGCCGCCAAAAGCTTTAAAAACCCTGTCCGCGGCGTTCAGCGAGAGTATTTCTACGCAGCTCGCCAGTAAAGAATTAGGCTTTACACATTTAAAGAGCTTCGCCACACCACGTCGTTTGGCCGTGTTAATTAGCGACTTGGCAGAGCGCGCGCCGGACCGTGAAATTGAGATTTGGGGGCCACCGGCGAAAGTCGCCTTTGACGCAGCCGGCAAGCCAACCAATGCCGCAATTGCCTTCGCAAAGAAAAATCAGCTCAATAGTGATGAGCTGCAAAGCCATATTGCCAATGATGGTAAACAGGACAAGCTTTGCTATCGCAGTCGCGTTAGCGGTGCTATGAGTAAAGACATTCTTGGCGAACTCATCAGCACCGCGCTGGCGAGCCTGCCTATTGCGAAGCGCATGCGCTGGGGTTCTTCACGTGCCGAGTTTGTTAGGCCTATCCACTGGCTGTGTATTGTTTACGGTGACGAGGCTATCGCGGAAACTATTTTTGACTTGCACGCCGACAGACTCACCCGTGGGCATCGCTTCCATTGCAATGAAGCGTTATATATCAACAACGCGGCCGACTATGAAACTATTTTGCGCGAGCAGGGTAAAGTCATTGCTGATTACGATGTTCGTCAACAAGGCATCCGCCAACAAGTCATTGCCTTGGGTGAGAGCTTGGGCGGTAACGCCGTCATCGACCCCAAACTCTTAGATGAAGTAACCTCCCTAGTTGAATGGCCAGTGGCCTTAGCGGGAAGCTTTGAAGATCGCTTTTTGAAAGTGCCACCAGAAGCGCTTATCTCCTCGATGAAAGAGCACCAAAAATATTTTCATGTTGTAAATACTAACGGCGACCTTATGCCGAACTTTATAACCGTGGCGAATATTGAAAGCCGCGATCCGCAGAAGGTTATTGACGGCAACGAACGTGTTATACGTCCCCGTCTAAGCGACGCCGCTTTCTTCTTTGAAACAGATTGTAAAATCAGCCTTGAAAGTCGTCGCGAGCGTCTGCGCAATATTGTTTTTCAAGCAAAGCTCGGTACGATCTTTGATAAAACTGAACGTGTTGCCGCATTGAGCGCAGCGATAGCCAAACTCCTTAACAAAGATCCCAGTAACGCGGTGCGGGCAGCCACGCTGTGCAAAAGCGATCTTGTCACCGAGATGGTACTTGAGTTCGACGACCTGCAAGGTATCGCCGGCTACTACTACGCACGGAACGACGGTGAAGCCAACGACGTTGCCCTAGCAATGAACGAGCAGTATATGCCGCGCTTTGCCGGCGACACCTTACCAACAACGCTCACGGGTACTGTTGTAGCCCTCGCAGACCGGCTTGATACCATCTGCGGTATTTTTGGTATTGGTCAAATTCCCACTGGCTCCAAAGACCCCTTTGCACTGCGACGCGCATCGCTCGGCGTCTTAAGACTGATTACTGAAAATCAACACGATCTCGATTTAAAGCACTTAATCGATCTAGCCATTGCACAACACCAAACGATTAGCGCCAGCGATAAGCTCAGCGCTACCGTTCTCAATTATATTCTCGAGCGCTTAAAAGCGGGCTACGAAGACAACGGCATCACCGCCGAAGTGTTTATGGCGGTCAGCGCAAAGCAACTGAGCAAGCCTCTGGATATTGATCAGCGTGTTAATGCGGTGCAGGCCTTCACCAAACTACCCGAGGCCGCTGCACTTGCCGCCGCCAACAAACGCGTGTCCAATATCTTGGCCAAGGCGGAAGGGCAGCTGCCAGGCCAAATCGACACCAAATTATTGGTGGAGGCGGCGGAGCAAACTCTCGCGCAGCAGCTCAATGAACAGCATGCCATTGTCGCGCCACTCTTTGCTGCGGCACGCTTTGAGGAAGGCTTAAAGTCGCTCGCTGGCTTACAAGCCGCCGTCGATGACTTTTTTGACAAAGTTATGGTGAACGCTGAGGACCCCGCCTTAAAAAATAACCGTTTAGCGTTGCTCACGCAGCTACAGGGCTTATTTCTTGAGGTGGCAGATATATCCCAGCTAGTCGCAAGTAAGTAAAACGTGTAGCCCCGTTATTTTCTTGGGTGGGGGGCTAGTCGAACCGGGTATTTTGCAGCTTAAGGACAGAATTTTTAATGACGCTTTTAGCAAATGCACTCTGCGCGATACGTTCGGCGCTGTTTTTTCTTGGCTTAGGCTTAGTCACTATTTTTATAAGCCTGAGCGGTATACTTTTTACATGGTTTTTACCCTTCCACATACGCGGTCGCTATTTTGTTTTAGGAAATGCCGCCATTATCTTTTTACTGAGGGTCTGCTGCGGTGTAAAAACCGAAGTACATGGCAGCTTACCGTCAGATCGCCCATTCGTCGCCATGGCCAAACACCAAAGCCAGTGGGAGACGTTTTACCTACAGTGGTGCCTATTCCCCGTTGCTACCGTGGTGAAGCGCGAACTCTTGAGCATTCCTTTTTTTGGTTGGGCACTGCGCTTTATGAATGCCATAGGCATAGATCGCAGCAATCCGCGCTCCGCTATGAGGGAACTTAACGCCAAGGGTTTAAGCCGCCTAAGAAACAATTATAGCCTGCTAATTTTTCCTGAAGGCACCCGCACCTTGCCCGGAGTTCGCGGCCACTACGCCCGCAGTGGCGCTAGTATAGCTATTGCCGCTGGTGTACCGGTTTTACCGATCGCACATAACGGTGGCTTGGTTTGGCCTACCAAAAGCCTGCTAATTCGCCCGGGGACAGTCACACTAGTGATTGGCGACGCAATTCCCAGTACAGATCGCGAAAGCCGCGAACTCACTCTAGAAGTAGAGAACTGGATTGAGGGCCAATGCGCAAAAATGCCGCCGCGGTGACAAGCTTAAACGTCACCCTTCTAAAAAAACGACAAGGGATTCAATAGCGAATAAAGGGAAGTAAATGAGAAAGGGCTAGCGCTAAAGCCCAACCTAAGAACAGGTTGGGCTTTAAGACGGTTTTATATATCGAGGTTAGCCACCTTTAAGGCATTGGTTTCGATAAACTCACGACGTGGCTCAACATGGTCACCCATAAGGGTCGTAAATATCTGATCTGCTGCAACAGCATCTTCAATAGTCACCCGCAACATACGCCGCGCATCCGGGTCCATGGTAGTTTCCCACAATTGCTCGGGGTTCATTTCACCCAAGCCTTTATAGCGTTGAACATTGAGTCCGCGTTCAGCCTGCGCCATAAGCCACGTTATCACCTCATCAAACTCGGTGACTTCAAGACGCTTTTCACCACGCTGAATATAGGCACCTTCTTCGAGTAGACCATTAATACTTTCTCCCAAGCCAAGAATCGCTTGATAGTCGGCGGACTTGAAGAAATCACGCCCCAAGAGATAGTGATCACTTACACCATGAGAAATAATATCCACACCTGGCAAGAAGATATGCAGCTCTGGATCCTCCATGATTCGAACATCATAGCGGTGCTGCTGGTCTTTCTGCTCCAGTTCAACCGTCACTTCGGCCAAACCCTCGCACCATTTTGCGACCACTGCGCGATCAGCTAAATCTTCAACAGCTAAACGGGGGAGATAGGTAAGTTCTCGCAATATACCAGCTGGATACAAACGTGATAGACGCTTAATAATGCCATCGATTTTACGATACTGTGTAATTAGCTCCTCTAAGCCTGCGCCGCCAATGGGCGCTGCCTCGGGGTTCACATAAAGGGCCGCGCCTTCAAGTGCATTCTGTGTTAAATAATTTGCGAATGCCGGCTCATCTTTTAAATATTGATGCTGTTTTCCCCGACCAATTTTAAATAGCGGTGGCTGAGCAATAAAGATATGGCCATTTTCTATTAAAGACGGCATTTGTCTAAAAAAGAACGTAAGCAAGAGGGTACGGATGTGAGACCCATCGACGTCAGCGTCGGTCATGATAATAATACTGTGGTAACGCAGCTTCTCGAGATTAAACTCGTCCTTGCCGATACCGCAGCCCAATGCGGTAACGATAGTACCGACTTCGACAGAAGAGATCATTTTATCGAAACGCGCTTTTTCTACGTTCAATATCTTACCTTTAAGCGGTAATATCGCCTGGGTGCGGCGATCACGCCCCTGTTTTGCTGAGCCACCCGCCGAATCACCCTCGACCAGATACAGTTCGGAGAGGGCAGGGTCTTTTTCTTGGCAGTCTGCCAATTTACCCGGTAAGCCTGCGATATCCAGTGCGCCCTTACGACGCGTCATTTCACGTGCCTTACGCGCAGCTTCGCGAGCCCGTGCGGCGTCCATCATTTTCTGTACAATCAATTTGGCTTCGTTGGGGCTTTCCATAAGGAAATCACCAAATTTAGCCGTCATCGCTTGCTCAACAATGGTTTTTACTTCGCTGGACACGAGCTTGTCTTTGGTTTGTGACGAAAACTTAGGATCAGGAACTTTAACTGACACAACAGCGGTAAGGCCTTCACGTGCATCATCACCAGTAGTCGCAACTTTAGCCTTTTTAGCCAAGCCTTCGCGTTCAATATAGGTGTTCAAGTTTCTGGTTAAACCCGCGCGAAAGCCCGCCAAATGGGTGCCACCATCACGCTGGGGAATGTTGTTGGTAAAGCAGTAGAGGTTTTCCTGGAAGCCATCATTCCACTGTAACGCCACTTCTACCACGACGCCGTCTTGCTCTGTAGTGAAGTGGAATACTTTATTAACAGGTGTTTTATTCGTATTCAGGTATTCCACAAAGGCGCTTAGTCCGCCCTCATAGCAAAAGCTTTCTGTCTTACCGTCCCGCTCATCAAGTAACTCTATCTTAATGCCAGAGTTAAGGAAGGCCAGCTCTCGAATTCGTTTAGCCAAAATATCAAAATGGAATTCAATATTCGTAAAGGTAGCGGCCGATGGTTTAAAGCGAATTTCAGTACCGGTTCTTTCCGTATCACCAATAACTTTCAGTGGCTCTTGGGGAACACCGTGCTTATACAGCTGCTCATGTACTTTTCCGCCACGACGAATCGTCAGCATCAGCTCTTCAGAGAGCGCATTTACAACGGAGACACCCACACCGTGCAAACCACCAGAGACTTTATAGGTGTTATCGTCAAATTTACCACCGGCATGAAGCACCGTCATGATGACTTCTGCGGCGGTAACGCCTTCATCGTGCATCTCCGTGGGAATTCCACGGCCGTCATCCGATACCGAGATAGACTCATCGGCATGAATTACCACGCGAATTTTACTGCAATGACCCGCTAACGCTTCATCAATTGAGTTATCCACGACCTCAAACACCATGTGGTGCAAGCCTGACCCGTCGTCTGTGTCCCCGATATACATACCAGGGCGTTTCCTTACTGCATCCAAGCCTTTAAGTACTTTGATACTTGAAGAATCGTAAGCTTTATTCTCAGTCATTTATAAAACCTCTTACGCCTGACGAGCAGGCGAGAACTTATTGTTGTACTGCAGCACAGACTGCCAATTTCTTTCACCAAGCTAAACACCATCTGTATTTAACCTGACACACCTCGATTAACGAACTTATAACCTTAATTACATTAACGGCGTTACAACGCCATGTTCCACGTGAAACCTTTTCAAGGGCTTGTCGCGACACCAATCATTATGCAGGTCTGACTTCTTTACAGCTGTCGCAAACACCTGAACATCTAAATCTACCAGCTCGGAAAAAACGGCTCTACACCGCCCCTCATCGAGCTCTGCCGCCAAGTCGTCAATCAAAAACACTGTTGAAATACCTTGATCCAACAGTACTTTTGATTGCGCCAACTTTAGCGCACAAACGATGGTCTTAATCTGCCCTCGAGACAAAACCTCCCCAGCCCTGAGTTTGCCGCACTTTAAATCGATATCTGCGCGATGTGGTCCATTACGAGTAAAACCCGCGCGGAGGTCTTGAGCCACTTCCTCTTTCAATACCTCGGTATAGCCACGTACTTCACAATCCTTCCATCCGCCAAAGAACTCTAAACTCAGCGCGGGCATTGAATCTGGCATCAAATCATCCAGACCTGAAAAGATCGCACTGTTACGCAAAAGTTGGCGATATACGCCATCAAAGGCTATCGCTAACTCATCAAAATGACGCAGCCGCGCAGCCGTGATAAGCGCCGCTGTCGTCGACAGCTCAGCATCCCAAGGCGCAAGTGCTGCAGCATCTATATTACCACGTCTGAGCAGAGAATTACGCTGTTGTAGCGCCTTCCTATACCGCGGCCACAACTCAAAAAACCCTGAATGTTTCACGTGGAACACACCCCAGTCTAGGAATTGTCGCCGCACACCGGGACTCCCTTCGAGTAACTCAAAACTCCCGGGATTAATAACTTGAACAGGAAGCACCCCGGCCAACTGACCTACCGACCCAAGCCTCTCTCCATTAACCTTAACAAGAACTAAATCCTGTCGAGATCGCCGCACACCTATCGAGGAGATACCTTCTGCCGGTTGTTGAGCACTATTAAGACTACGCCCAACTGCATCAAATTCCCCGCGAACTGTTAAGGCGTCTTGATCAAATGAAATAACGGTTTGCATCTTTCGAGAACGAAAGGAGCGAGTGAGCGCCAAGGTGTGTATGGCCTCCAATATACTCGTCTTCCCACTACCATTTAGACCGTGTATAAAATTGAAATCCTGGAAATCGATCAAACTGGTCGATTTTAAATTTCTAAAACTATGAATGTTGAGTTTACGTATACGCACTTAAATCAACACCAAAGACGAGAATTTCATACGAAAGGGAAGGGTAGGGCGCTTACAGCGCCCCTTTTTAATGAAAGCGGCAGATAAAATATCACGGTGCAACGAGAGAACAATAGGCCTCACTTAAAGCCGCATAGGCATCACAACGTACTGACAATCGCTGCCATCGGACTCCTCAACCAACGCCGAGCTATTAGCGTCAGAAAGCGAGAACTGGGCGGTCTCCCCGTGAATTGCCGACAGCACATCCAGCAAATAGCTTACGTTAAAGCCAATTTCAAGATTTTCACCTTGATAGTCAACTGCAACGGTTTCCTCAGCCTCCTCTTGCTCAGGGTTATTGGCAACGATCCGAAGCTCACCATTGCTTAGCAACATCCGAATACCACGGTACTTCTCATTTGAAAGTATCGCCGTTCTTGCAAACGCCTGACGCAGATCCGCGCGCGAACCCAAGACCACCTTAGTACTACCGCGAGGCAAAACTCGCTCATAATCTGGAAACTTGCCGTCAATAAGCTTAGAGGTAAAGGTAAAATCTTTCGTAATAACACGAATATGATTACTACCGACGATAACTTCAGCCTCTTCCTCTTCATTAATCAATAAACGCGCTAATTCCACTACCCCCTTGCGCGGAACAATAACCTGGGCGCCTTGCTCTACGTTAATATCGCCGACATAGGTCGCCATCGCCAAGCGGTGGCCATCGGTAGCAACTAAGCGCAACTGTCCATTGGTGAGCTCGAATAACATGCCGTTTAAATAATAACGGACGTCCTGCTGTGCCATTGCGAAGCTAGTGCGCTCAATTAAACGCTTTAACTCCCCTTGTTTTAACTTAAATACCTGACCACCCTTCGCTTGATCTACACTGGGAAAGTCATTTGCGGGGAGGGTAGAGAGCTGAAAACGGCTACGCCCGGACTTTATAATTAACTTTTGATCGTCTAGCTGCAGACTAATATCAGAGCCGTCGGGGAGCGCTTTACAAATATCTACCAGCTTTTTCGCTGGTATGGTGATTTCACCAAGGCTTTGTATCGCGCCTTCAGGCAACTGAACCCGACCAATAAGCTCAACCTCGAGATCGGTCCCCGTAAGCGCCAACTCTTGACCCGCTAAAACCAGCTGAACATTCGCCAGAATGGGTAGTGTTTGACGGCGTTCAACTACACCAGCAACTAAATTTAGGGGCTTAATCAACGCTTCCCGCGAAATCGAAAATTTCATGCTTTCGGTTCCTGTTCTTTATAATAAATCTCAAGGTTGGTGGCCTTAAAACGACTTCCCACCAAAAACACCCGACCATTGTATTACTTTATTATATAAAGCCACTTTAAGACATCAGCTTGTAAGCAGGCGGATCAAATTTTGATAATCTTCTCTCATATCGCCGTCGGTTTCCCGAAGTTCTTTGATCTTTCTGCATGCATGCAAGACGGTCGTGTGATCCCGACCACCAAAGCCCTCACCAATTTCAGGAAGACTGTGGTTTGTTAATTCTTTAGACAGCGCCATAGCAACCTGCCTAGGCCGCGCAACCGAGCGACTCCGACGCTTGGACATTAAGTCCGCCATTTTAATTTTGTAATACTCAGCGACGGTGCGCTGAATATTATCCAAGCTCACTTGCTTGTCTTGCAGCGCCAATAAATCTTTCAACGATTCTTTGATTAAAGGAATATCAATAGGCTTAGCCATAAATCGCGAACTCGCGATAACGCGCTTAAGCACGCCCTCGAGCTCCCGCACATTAGACCTTACGCGCTGGGCAATAAAAAACGCGGCGTCTGACGGCAAGTCAGTCTTATCCTGTTCCGCCTTTTTCATTAGTATCGCCACACGGGTTTCTAATTCAGGCGGCTCTACCGCCACCGTAAGCCCCCAGCCAAAACGAGATTTAAGGCGTTCCTCTAGGCCCTTAATCTCTTTGGGGTAACGGTCGCAGGTCAATATCATTTGCTGACCACCTTCTAACAAGGCGTTAAACGTGTGGAAAAACTCTTCTTGCGAGCGGTCTTTGCCGGAAAAAAACTGAATATCGTCTATTAATAATGCATCTACCGAACGGTAATAACGTTTAAATTCATTTATTGCATTCAATTGCAGGGCCTTCACCATATCGGCCACAAAGCGCTCCGAATGCAAATAAACGACCTTGGCATTCGGGTTTTGCTGCATCAGCGAGTTACCAACCGCATGCATCAAATGGGTTTTCCCTAAACCCACACCGCCATACAGGAACAATGGGTTATAGCCCCGACCAGGGTTACTAGCTACTTGGCTGGCTGCTGCTCGAGCCAATTGATTCGACTTACCCTCAACAAACGTATCGAAGGTATAACCCTCCATTAGCGAGCTCTGGTGCCGTATACCGCCCTCAACTTCTACTTGCCGCTGACCACCTATATTTTGCGACGAAGTAATAATCGCCGGCGCTTGAGGTCTCGCTATACTGGAGTCTGGCTGTTGATGCTGCTGATGCGCAGAAACACTCGGGGGGCTTTGTCGCGAATCTGGCGAATAACCGCCGACAACGTGGGCGCCCTGGATAAACGGCTGAGCAGATAACGGCGCATTTTGACGAACGGCCGTATTGCGTGACTGGGCGGACTGACGATCTATAACCCCCAGCTCAACGCCCATTTTACGATCAGCGGGGGACAATTCTGCGACTAGCTCAATAATGCGCGCAAAAAAACGGTCGTTCACCCAATCTCTGACAAAGCGGTTAGGCGCAGAGAGCGAAATCAGATCGCCAGCAAGCTCAACCTGTAATGGCCTAATCCAGGTGTTAAATTGCTGCGCTGGCAATTCGTCTTGCAAATGTGCAATACATTTCTGCCAAGTAGCTTCCGACAACGCTGTTCTCCAAAATAGTATAGAAAAGGCAAAAAACCGCTTTTAGGTTTTTATTAGCAGCAAATATCTAGGTGCATCGGCATTGTACAGGCTTAGCTATTGCAACAAATAAAGCGAATTTTATGAGCTGGTATTCTACCCCTCACAAACAAAGTTATCCACACAATATCATAAATATTATTTCGCACCTCAAGAAAAACTCCTTCCTATTCAATACGATAAGTAGCAAGCAAGGCACTTCCAACAAAAAACCACCCAATTACCCACTCTGTGGATAACTACACAAAACCACTGTGGATAAACTCTGAACAAGTTGTGCTCAACTATTAAAACAATAAATATCCAAAAGCATCGCGCCAACCACGACAAAGCATTGCTATTAAGTCTAATGTCCACTAAAATTCGCGATCCGATTTTTCGCTGTATTGGGCTTACAAACTCAAACAGCGCCGACTGCGTAAGTCGGCTAATTTAGTCAAGGTCAGAGATCATGAGCAAAAGAACATTTCAACCAAGCAATCTGAAAAAAGCCCGTAACCACGGTTTTCGTGCACGCATGGCTACCAAAAACGGCCGTAAGCTGATCAACCGCCGTCGCGCTAAAGGCCGCGCGGTACTGTCAGCTTAAATTTTAGACCTGTAATATCACTGGCAACGCAGTGAATTTTCAATTTGAAAAAGCACTGCGCCTGCTAAACGCCAGCGAATACCAAGCGGTGTTTGATGAGTCGCGCCTGAAAGTTTCTTCTGCTGAAATATTGTTTTTAGCGCGGAAGAACAATCTGGATCGACCGCGACTGGGTTTAGTGATTGCGAAGAAAAATGTGCGCTTGTCCGTTCAGCGCAACAGGGTAAAGCGCAACGTCAGAGAAACCTTCAGGCATAATCAAGCTAATTTGAAGGGTATAGATGTCATCGTGCTAGCTCGACGTGGTCTTGACCAGCTTGATAACACCCAAATGCAAGAAATCTGTAATCAGCTTTGGCTGCAATTAGAAAAACGAGCTGAAAAGCGCTTCCGTCAGCGAGAGGGTTAAATACTATGCAGCGGTTGCTTATCGCCTGCATTTCGTTCTACCGCCGGTTTATCAGTCCGCTGATGGCTCCGCACTGTCGTTTTTATCCCAGCTGCTCCAGTTACGCCATCGACGCGATAAAGCACCACGGCGCACTCCGTGGGGGCTATTTAGGTATTAAACGTCTGCTTCGCTGCCACCCCTTTAGCCGCGGCGGCTACGATCCTGTACCATCCTGCCACTGTCATCCAACCGAACTCAAACTTTCAAGGCATTCAAGCAATGATTGATATTCAGCGCTATCTCCTTATCGCCGCCATCGCTGCCCTCTCTTTTATGTTATTGATTGAGTGGAAAAATTTTGAGGGGCCAGAAACCGTAATTGCCAGCTCCGCCGCGGCGAATAAGACCGCATCACCGGTAACGAGCACTGGTGATAGCGATCTACCGATTCTCAATCAAAATACCGAAAACAACAGCTTAGCGCCAACCGCCAACAACAGCAGCGGTTTCATAACAGTCAGCACTGACGTCCTAAATATTAAGATCGATCTGCATGGCGGCGATATTGTCTACGCTGGTTTACCTGCTTACACGGCTAATCTGGAATCAGACGAGCCTTTTGTTATTCTCGAAAGCAATGACACCCGCGATTACATCGCGCAAAGCGGCTTAATTGGTCAAAATGCGACGGATACTTCTAAGGGCCGTCCACAATTTATTGCCAACACCGACAGCTACCAGTTAGCAGACGGTGGTGAATCCATTAATGTTGATCTTCATTATCAATACAGCGATCAAATCAACATCGTCAAGCGCTTCCATTTCAAGCGTGGTGAATACCTGATTAAAATTGAATACCTGATCGACAACCAAAGCGATTCAGCATTTCAGGCAAGCTTCTTCGGTCAGTTAAAGCGGGGCAATAGCACCGACCCTAGCGTTGACGGTGAAGGCGGCATGTTTGCGATGAAGCCCTTTATGGGCGTCGCTTATGCCGACAATGAAGACAAATACACCAAATTGGCCTTCGGTAAAATGCAAGACAAGCCATTGAAGACCGCTGTTAATGGCGGTTGGATCGGCATTATCCAACACTATTTCTTAAGTGCATGGGTACCCAACCCTGAAAGCGTTAACGAACTCAGCACCATTGTCACCAAACAGGGTATAAACATCGCTCGGGTTACCAGCGCTGCAGTTACCGTTGAAGCCCACAGCCAAGGCAGTGTCGCCGCGTCTTTTTATACTGGCCCAAAAGATCAGTATCGCTTAGAAGAAATCTCACCCGGCTTAGAGTTAACCGTAGACTACGGCTTCCTGTGGTGGATTGCGCAGCCCTTATTCTGGCTACTTACCAAAATTCACGGTGTGCTTGGCAACTGGGGTTTCGCTATTATTGGCTTAACCATGTTAGTAAAAGCCGCCTTTTTCCAGCTTAATGCCAAAGCCTTTACCTCAATGGCCAATATGCGCAAAGTTCAGCCAAAGCTGGTAGAACTTAAAGAGCGCTATGCCGACGATCGCCAAAAGCAGTCGCAGGCCATGATGGAGCTTTATAAAACTGAGAAAATAAACCCTCTTGGCGGCTGCTTACCAATGGTCGTGCAAATGCCGGTATTTATGGCCCTATACTGGGTCTTAATGGAAAGCATTGAGCTCCGCCACGCGCCGTTCATTTTGTGGATTGACGATTTATCGGCAATGGACCCTTATTTCATTTTGCCTTTAGTGATGGGCGTGTCCATGTTCATTCAGCAGCGCCTCAATCCGCCGCCACCAGACCCAATGCAAGCTAAAATCATGCAGTGGATGCCGGTGGTATTTACCTTTTTCTTCCTCTTCTTCCCCGCAGGCTTAGTCTTGTACTGGGTGGTTAACAACACCTTATCGATTATTCAGCAGTATTTTATTACCAAACGTATTGAGAAGAGTGGGCTACCCACCCGCTGATAGCCGCTATGCAAACGAGCTATCAAGATACGATTGCCGCAATCGCCACGCCGCCCGGAAAGGGTGGTGTGGGCATTGTTAGGGTATCTGGCCCTCAAGCCCAAGAAATTGGCCACCGCCTACTTGGCAAAGCAGACCTAAAACCGCGCTACGCCCACTACGGTAGTTTTTATGAAGCTAGCGATGACGGCCCGCGCAGTCTAGATCAAGGCATCGCGCTTTATTTCCCTGGCCCAAACTCCTTTACTGGCGAAGACGTGCTTGAGCTGCAAGGTCACGGTGGCCCAATTATTCTTGATTGCCTGCTGCGTGAAGTCATCAAAGCTGGCGCCAGAATGGCAAGGCCGGGCGAGTTTTCAGAGCGAGCGTTCCTCAATAACAAAATTGACCTCGCCCAGGCAGAAGCAATCGCCGACTTAATCGACAGCGCATCAGAACAAGCGGCCCGTCAGGCCGTACGGTCCTTAGAAGGTGAATTCAGCAAAGAGATAAACCAGCTAGTAGAGGCCATTACCCAGCTTCGTATCTATGTTGAAGCCGCAATCGACTTCCCTGAAGAGGAAATCGATTTCATTAGCGATGGCCGAGTCGCCAACGAACTCAGCAACATAAAACATAATCTTGAGCGCGTTTTCGCCTCAGCCAAACAAGGCAGCATCCTCCGCGAAGGCATGACGGTTGTCATCGCCGGCAGGCCCAATGCCGGTAAATCCAGCCTTTTAAATGCGCTCGCTGGCAGAGAATCAGCTATCGTCACCAATATCGCGGGCACCACTCGAGATGTTCTCAGAGAAAACATCCTCATAGATGGCATGCCCCTGCACATCATTGATACCGCTGGTTTGCGCGACAGCGAAGATTTAGTAGAACAAGAGGGCATCAAGCGAGCCTGGACCGAAATAGCCAATGCAGACCGCATCCTACTCGTTATAGATAGCCAAACTGCTGAAGATGAAAGCGACGCTATACCCAGCGAATTACAGCCTTTTATCGACCAACAAAAACTCAGTATCATCTACAATAAGTGCGACCTATCAGGCCATCAAGTAGCAATCGATAATAGTGAAATAGCACGGATATACCTATCAGCAAAACACGCCAAAGGTATTGATCTCCTTCGTGAGCACCTAAAATCCTGCGTTGGCTATAACGACGGCGATACACCGTTTATCGCTCGACGGCGCCACATAGAAGCCCTAAACCTCGGTCGTGAGCATATACATACGGGAGAGCAGCAACTGCTTAATTACAATGCGGGGGAATTATTGGCTGAAGAACTAAGAATAGCCCAACAAGCCCTGGCAGAGATCACTGGCGAATTTAGTTCGGACGATCTACTCGGTCGAATCTTTTCCAGCTTTTGTATTGGCAAATAAACGCCTGATCAGCGACAAGCAATAGTCAAAATCCCCCTATTAACGCTACACTGAATACCGTCTAAAAAAACTAAGGTTAGCGGATGTACAGTGCACGTAAATATCAGTATGCCCTGCTCGGTATCGTAATACTAAGCCTAGCAATGCCCCTACAAGCAAGCTTCCTGAAAAATGAAGAATTGCCAATCGTGTTGACTCCTGCGCGCCTGAAGCAAAATCGCAGCGATGTGCCAGCCAGCGTGAGTGTTATTGACCGCGACATGATAGAAGCATCGGGCCTACGGGAAATACCCGAATTATTCCGACTTATTCCCGGCACCTCTGTCGGTGCGCGCGACGGTTGGAATTATGTCGTTAGTTATCACGGCAGCAATTACCGCGACTCAAGGCGCATGCAAGTATTAATCGATGGTCGCTCAGTCTATCAAGCTGGATTGGCAACCGTTGATTGGAACGATATTCCTATCACAATAAAAGACATTGAACGCATCGAGGTCGTGCGCGGTCCGGCAACCGCTAGTTACGGCGCCAATGCCTTTCTCGGTGTCATAAATATTATTACACGCCACCCAGCGGATATTGCGCACTTAGAAGCTACCGCCGAACGAGGTTCAGAACATACCGAAAACTACCGAGTCAGTCACGCAGGCGAATACCACGGTGGCCATTACCGCGTTACCGTAGCAAGTCGCCATGACGACGGCTTTGATATAAAAAGTAACGGCCAAGAACGATTAGACAGCAAAACCCTGCAGCTCATTAATACACGCTACGAGCGCCAGATAAATAGCACCAGCTACAGTCTAAACCTAGGTTATAAGGAAGGGCGTGTTACCGATGACTATTCTGATGTCGATGTAACATCACCAGATACCCTTGTTGATGATTACTATTTTTCGACAAGAATCGACAATGAGCTCTCGGTATTCCATCAACTTAAATTCCAATATGATTTTTCTGGTCAACAGAAAATCCATCGCTGGACCGCAGAAATTCCGCCTTACTATACTAACTTAAATCAAAATCCAGCCGATTTAATACTTGTCGATGCCAACGAAGACGTGCAAGTTAATCGCCACGATATTGACTTTCAAGATACCTATATATGGAACAAAAGCCTAACGAGCGTTGCGGGAGTCCACCTAAAACAATCGAGAGTAAGCTCAGAAACATACTACGGTGGAACGCTTAAAAGTAATAACTATCAATTTTTTTATAATTTAGAGAAGAAATTATCCGAAAAATTTACGATAAACAGCGGCGGGTCTTATGAATACCAGGAAGACATAGGAAAAAATTTCTCTCCACGTGTGTCCTTTCACTATCACGTAAATAAAAACAATAGCCTACGATTTATTTACTCCGAAGCGATAAGAACCCCAGATCTATTAGAAACCTCAGCCAACTGGACCTACACCGGCCGCAATGTAAGACCCAATAATGGCGGTCCTACCACAGCAACTTTACTTCAAACGGCGAAAGGAAACCAAAACCTAAAACCCGAGTTAATACAATCAAGGGAAATAGGCTATTACGGAAATTTTAACACCATACACTTACAATGGGACGTAAAAATCTTTAGCGACCAATTAGACCAGCTAATATCTAATTCTATATCGCTCGCTCGATTCAACCCCGTTAATGATAGCTACCTAAAGCAACGCGGAATCGAAACAGAGATCGATTACCGGCCGCACCACCAATGGCTTATTCACGCCAATTACGCGTATATCACCGACGAGTCAAATACCAATACAGAAACCAGCTTCACACCTAGAAATTCTGCGAGCCTCCTCCTGAGCTACAAATACAAGCCAGACCTGCAAATTTCAATATCAAAATATTTTTCGAAAGAAATAGGAACATCAGGTAATAAATACTCCAGAACCGATATTATGGTTAAAAAAATTATAAACCTTCGAAAAAGTGAAATCGAATTACGCTATGCAGGACAATATCGTCACGACGACGACAGTGAATTACTCAGCGATAATATTTACAGTAATAAATTTCGACAATTAGTATCTTTAACATTGCGTTACTAATTAAAACAAGGGTAAAGGATACCTCTTGAAAAAGTTACTCTATGGAATTTTATTTTTATTTATTTTAATACCACAGGCCTTTAGTCAAATTAACAAGCCAGTGGTTGACCTAATATTGCCTACAGAAACAGCAGAACTTGAATACATCTCTAAAAAATTATCGAAAAGTAACTCATTTAATATAAAAACCTACATAAACGTATTACCTCGAGAAGATAATCGCGGCGACCTACTTATTATAGTTTCCGACAAACTGCTACCTCTTATGGATACTGACAGCTACTCAGCAAAGTTCGCTTTTTACGTAAACTCGCTAAACTTTAAAAATAAAAATTTTAAAAAAAGCACAGCGTTATTTTCAGATCAGCCAATTCA
The DNA here is from genome assembly GCF_014202945.1 of Zhongshania antarctica. Taxonomy (GTDB): domain Bacteria; phylum Pseudomonadota; class Gammaproteobacteria; order Pseudomonadales; family Spongiibacteraceae; genus Spongiibacter; species Spongiibacter antarcticus. The sequence goes on from NZ_JACHHW010000005.1 coordinate 388,006, forward strand.
TAGACAGCTACTACTTTTATCTCACATATTTGACAAAAAAATAATTATTGGCATACCTTACCACAACGAATTTTATAAAATATTATTAATGAACGAATCTAAAAATTTTAATAATTTGGAATTTTTAATCGTAAAAACCGAAAGCAATGATATTAGAGCTGTAAATAAAATAATCCAAAATAGCGACGTACTACTCGCCACTCCCGAAAGTAAAATTTACAACTCGCAAACTATTCGCTCTATTTTACTAAGTAGTTATCGACATCAAACTGCCGTGATTGGCCCTAATGAAGGTTTTGTAACTGCTGGGGCATTAGCATCCGTGGCAACTAGTTCAGATCAATATATTGATGAGTTAATGATTATGATGGAGGAATATATTGAAACCAATAGCCTACCGGAGTCTAAATACCCTAAAAACTTCATCGTTAAAATAAATAAAAATGTTGCAGAATCATTGGGCATAATGATTTCCAGCGAACAGCAGCTTCTCAAAGAAATGAAGGATGACTGAAAAAATGAATATCAGTCATTATTTCAAAACAAATACAATATTTAAGCAAATACTTATTGCTGTTCTCAGCCCAGCACTCATTCTCTTTTTGGCGCTATTTGGCTATTCCTTATTCGCACGACTAAATGACGCCGTTCAAAGCCAAAATGAATTGGCTACACGTATCGCAGAAAATATTGCAGCGGTGAGTGAACTCGCAATTATCAGCGGAAACGACTCTCAGCTATTGGATATTATGGCCTCAGCCTTAGACAGCGACATCACCTCTATTACAATATTTAATGCCGAATCAGGACATCATCTCGTTCTAAATAACAACCAAAATAATAGTAGTGAACACAAGGAAATAACTGTTCCTATTATCCAGCATAGCATTCCTTTAGAGGACTCAATAACAGGAGAAAATATTAGCGATATAACAGAAAAACAAATTGGAACAGTTAGTATCAAGCAATCCCGCGACAAGCTACAAAAGCTACAAAAGCAAATCATCAAGGTATCGAGCTTTATTGCATTCATTTCCATCTTAGTATGCATTTGCTTTGCGTGGTTCATCAGTCGACGATTTTCACGACCACTAGCAGAAATAAATACCCTCACAAAAAATATTACAGCAGGGAATTTCTATAAGCAGATCAGAAATATAAAGCCCGGTGAGCTAGGAGAATTGCAGAGTCATGTAAATAACATGGCTAAAAGTATAGAAAAGCAGCAACAGGAACTAAAAGACAATTTACAAAATCTATTCCTGGCAAAAGAGGAGGCAGATAAAGCCAACTCAGCAAAAAGCCAATTCTTAGCCACTATGACCCATGAATTGCGAACGCCACTAAATGGCGCTCTCGGAATGATGCAATTACTCTCTAATACCAAGTTAAACGGCGAACAAAACCATTACTTGCTTATTGCAAGGGAATCGAGCGAGCTGCTACTAAACATCGTCAATAATATTCTCGATTTTTCTGAAATTGAAAAAGGCGAACTACAGCTTCAGGAAAATTACTTTGATATTAGCGCTATTTTCAACAATCTCCTCACACCGCTCAGTTATGAGGCAAAAAAGAAGGGGCTAGAGTTCACAACATATATAGACCCCCAGTTAAACGGTATTAGCGTGTTAGGCGATGACGTTCGCATTCGGCAAATACTGCTCAATCTGGTCGCTAACGCCGTTAAATTTACCCAGCAAGGAAATGTCGCTATTACCTTAAACGCCAAGGAGCTCAGTTCCAACCGGGCTATTTTGGAGTTGAACGTGAGCGACACTGGGATAGGTATTAGTGAAAAAGATCAGCAGATCATCTTTGATAGCTTCCGCCAGGCCGATGGTAGCCACCGTAGACGCTACGGCGGTTCAGGGCTCGGCCTAGCCATCGTCCGCCGACTCTGCGACTTAATGAACGCCGACATACTCCTAACAAGCGCTGAAAATACAGGCTCTACATTTACTGTCCGATGGTCATGCACCTACCAAGTAGGCTGTAATTTAGAGCACCACACGCAGCAAGACGAAACGATATTGGTCGGTAAAGCAGTGCTTATAGTAGAAGATAACCCCGTTAACCAACTCCTTGTCAGCAAGATCCTACGGCGCTGGGGCATGACCACTGTTACTGCGAATAATGGCGTTGAAGCGCTCATTGCTGTCGAAAAACAGCACTTTGACATCATCTTAATGGATCTCCAAATGCCGATCATGGACGGTTTTGAGGCAACTCAAGCAATTAGAAACCTTAGCCAACATCGTCAAACCCCCATTATAGCCCTCACAGCGAATAATTTTAAGGACGATAGTGACTACTGTTTTCGTGTTGGGATGAACGATTTCCTTAGTAAACCGGTATCGCTGACAAATTTAAAAGAAAAAATATCCTTCTGGCTGAGCAAAAGCCTTGGGACAAGCCTATCTGAGAGTGTGGATAAAAGACCTGAATAAGCGTCATTATTCACAGGCTCCCAAAAAAGGGAAAGTTATCCACATTTCACCCACAAGCCCTCCCCATGATCCTGACAAGCTCTCTGTGGATAAAACACCTACTTATCATCTATTAATATTCTTCAATATCAGTAAGTTACAATAGTTATCAACAAAATAGCGCTTCTTAATAACAGTATTTAGAATAAAGAACATAAGATATATGACATATATATATACATAAATATTTATTAACTAATGCATTGATTAAATATTCACCAATTCATTGCAGGTCTCAGGGATACCCGTATAATTTCGCCTCTTCTCATTTTCTTGGAATTAGGTGTTTCGTGGATTATCCGCAACGTTTCGATGTCATTGTCATAGGTGGTGGTCACGCTGGCACAGAGGCTGCCCTTGCCGCAGCACGTATGGGCTCAACTACACTACTACTGACTCACAACATTGAAACTCTGGGCCAAATGTCATGTAACCCCGCAATTGGCGGCATTGGCAAAAGTCATCTCGTCAAAGAGATTGATGCCCTCGGTGGTGCAATGGCAAAAGCGACCGACCTTGGCGGCATACAATTTCGGGTTTTAAATGCCCGTAAAGGACCTGCGGTACGAGCAACTCGCGCGCAAGCAGATCGGGTTTTATACAAAGCCGCGATACGCACCATTTTAGAAAACCAAGAAAATCTCGCTATTTTCCAGCAAGCTGTAGACGATCTTATTGTTGAAAATGACCAAGTTCAGGGTGTAGTCACCAATATTGGCCTGCGCTTTTTCGCTAACAGCGTTGTACTGACTGCAGGTACATTCCTAGGCGGAAAAATTCATATTGGCCTCGATAACCACAGTGGTGGTCGTGCTGGCGACCCGCCATCTTTAGCCCTGGCGTCACGTTTGCGGGAATTGCCATTTCGAGTTGATCGCCTGAAAACCGGCACACCTCCTCGAATTGATGCAAAAACCGTTAATTTTGAGGGCCTTGAAGCCCAGTGGGGCGACAACCCGCGACCAGTCATGTCCTATCTGGGTAATCGCAATCAACACCCTGAGCAAGTGTGTTGTTGGATAAGCCACACCAACGAGCGCACCCATGAAATCATTCGCGGTGGTTTAGATCGCTCGCCTATGTACACTGGGGTTATTGAAGGTATTGGTCCGCGTTATTGCCCTTCAATTGAAGACAAAGTACATCGCTTTGCTGACAAAACCGGACATCAGATATTTATAGAGCCTGAAGGTTTAAACACTCACGAACTCTACCCAAATGGCATATCCACCAGTTTGCCTTTTGACGTCCAATTAAATTTAGTTCGTTCAATCAAGGGCTTTGAAAATGCCCACATGACCCGGCCTGGTTACGCGATTGAATACGATTATTTTGAGCCACGGGATTTAAAATATTCCCTGGAAACCAAGTTTGTTAAAGGCTTATTTTTTGCCGGTCAAATCAATGGCACTACCGGTTACGAAGAAGCGGCCGCACAAGGACTATTGGCAGGCGCCAATGCATCGCTTCTCGCGCAAGGCAAAGACGCCTGGTGTCCCCGTCGCGATGAGGCTTATATCGGCGTTTTAGTCGATGATTTAATCACCATGGGTACCAAAGAACCCTACCGAATGTTCACCTCACGCGCCGAATACCGTTTGTTATTACGGGAAGATAACGCAGATCTTCGTTTAACCGAGAAGGGCCGTGAACTCGGCTTGGTCGATGACACCCGCTGGGCCGCATTTTCTGCAAAACGCGAAAATATTGAGATAGAGCGTCAGCGCTTGGCAGATTGCTGGGTACAACCAGGCAGCAGCGAAGCAGCCATTTTGGCCGAAAAAATCGATAAGCCTTTAAGTCACGAATACAACTTGCTTGATTTACTCAAGCGGCCGGAATTGAAATACGTCGATCTCGCCCCCTTTGCGCACGGAACAATAGGAATTGTTGACGAGCAAATTGCGGAACAAATTGAAATTGGTGTGAAATACGCCGGTTATATCGACCGCCAACAGCTAGAAATTGATCGCTTGCGCCGTTACGAAGACACGTGTTTACCGCTGGACTTTGATTACAGCATCATCGAAGGGCTCTCGAACGAAGTGAAGCAGAAGCTAGGCAATACTCGGCCGCAAACCCTGGCTCAGGCATCGCGGATACCTGGTGTAACGCCAGCTGCTGTGTCTTTGCTATTAATTTATTTAAAGAAACGTGGATTGTTGGACAGGAAATCAGCCTGAGTGGATGTTTTAGAAAAGACCCTGGCAGCAGGTATTGATACCCTCGGTTTGACCGTTACTGACTCACAGCAAGCATTGCTGTTACGCTATGTCGCCTTACTCCACAAATGGAATAAGGCCTATAACTTAACGGCCATACGTGATCCAGAGCAGATGGTTATTCGCCATATTCTCGATAGCTTGAGTATCGCTCCATACATGGCGGCAACACATTGTTTGGATGTGGGTACCGGTGCCGGTTTACCGGGCATCCCACTAGCCATCTTGTTTCCAGACAAGCAATTTTCGCTACTCGACAGCAATGGCAAAAAAACCCGGTTTCTTATTGAAGCCCAAATGCAGCTGAAATTGACAAACATCAGTGTTCATACCGAGCGCGTCGAACAATTTAAGAGTGATAGGCTATTTGATGGTATCGTCTCGCGTGCCTTTGCCTCGCTAAAAGATATGGTAACGGGCTGCGAAGCTTTGCTCAGTTCAGACGGCAAGCTCTACGCCATGAAAGGGATTTTTCCTGAAGCGGAGTTGAGTCAGCTTCCAAAACACTTTATCGTCGAACATTCGCACACACTATCAGTGCCCTCAGTCGAGGAAGCCAGGCATTTACTGCTTATTGGCCGGCATTGATTACTCAGCCTATTACGCTAAATTTACAGGACAATTCCGTGGCCAAGGTATATGCAATCACCAACCAGAAAGGTGGCGTCGGCAAAACCACTACCACGGTGAATTTGGCTGCCTCTCTGGCGGCGACCAAGCGTAAGATATTATTAATCGACCTCGACCCCCAAGGTAACGCTACCATGGGTTGTGGTATTAACAAGGCCGAGTTAGCCCATTCTGTTTACGATGTTTTGGTGGCGGGGCGCAGCATTGCTGATACCGTCGTTGCGGCGCCGGACTGCGGCTTTATGGTCTTGCCAGCGAATCAGGATCTCACCGCTGCCGAAGTAGAATTATTGAATGAAATTGGTCGCGAGTTTCGCTTGCGCGAAGCGCTGGCGCCAATACTAGGTGATTACGATTATATTCTTATCGACTGCCCGCCATCGCTGAATATGCTCACAATCAACGCCTTGGCAGGCGCAACTGGGGTCATTATCCCAATGCAGTGCGAATACTATGCATTGGAAGGTTTGAGTGCGCTGATTACCACCATCAATCGGGTAAAGCAGCTGATTAACCCCAAATTGGAAATTGAAGGTATTCTGCGCACGATGTTCGACGGTCGTAACAGCCTAACCAATCAGGTGACCGACGAGTTGCGGCGGCATTTTGGTGAAAAATTGTATAGCACCGTCATTCCACGTAATGTTCGCTTGGCTGAAGCGCCGAGTCATGGTCTGCCTATTTTATTTTACGATAAGCAATCTAAAGGCTCCTTGGCGTATTTGGCCTTGGCCGGCGAAATGTTACGGCGCGCGGGTAAAACAACAGAAGTCTCCAGCGATTTAAGTGCAAACGAACAGCTTGGACATAGTCATGGTTAAAAAACGAGGTTTGGGTCGTGGCTTGGATGCCCTATTGGGTGAAGCAGCGACACCGGTAAGTATTCAGCCAAAACAAAATAACGACGAAAAACCCGCCATAGCGGCGGTTGAATCCGACACGCCAATAGCCCTTGACGGTAGTTTACGCAATTTGCCAATTGAGTTTATGCAGCGCGGCCGCTATCAGCCGCGCCGGGACATGCAGCCCGAAGCCTTAGAGGAGTTGGCGAGCTCTATTCGTTCGCAAGGGATTATGCAGCCCATTGTGGTTCGCCCTATCGAAGGAGGCCGCTACGAAATTATTGCCGGTGAACGCCGCTGGCGGGCCTGCCAATTAGCGGGCCTAGATACTGTTCCTGCGCTTATTCGCGAGGTCCCCGACGAGTCTGCAGCGGCGATGGCCCTGATAGAAAACCTCCAGCGCGAAGACTTAAATCCCATGGAAGAAGCTTTGGCCATGGTGCGTCTGCAGAAAGAATTTGAGCTAACTCACGCCGAAATAGCGCAATTAGTCGGGAAATCTCGGACCACTATCACCAATTTGTTGCGCTTAACTGGCCTTCGCGAAGAAGTGCAGACCTTATTGGAAAACGGCGATATTGAAATGGGCCACGGGCGTGCGCTTTTAGGTTTGCCTCAAGAAGAGCAATCCGCTGCCGCATCGACGGTAGTCAGCCGCGGGCTGTCAGTAAGACAAACCGAGGCATTGGTCCGCCGCCTTGTTGAAGAAAAAACCAGCAGCAAGCCACAAAAATCATTGGACCCCGACATCAAGCAATTGCAAGAAAGCTTGTCAGAGCGCTTGGGTTCGCCAGTGGCAATTCAGCACAGTGCCAAAGGTCGGGGAACCCTGAGTATTAAATACAGCAGCCTCGACGAGCTAGACGGCATTCTAAACCATATTAAATAGCGTATTTTGTGCTTGTGGGTACAGGGTCCTACATTATGTAGTGTGTTTTTATAGTGCGCCGTGGGCATTAGAAGATAAATTCTTGATTTTAGTAGTTAAAATAGATTTCGTGAATATATGACTTTAGTACCATAAGCGCTGAAATCGGTTGAACATTAACCATATAGCCCATATAATTCGCCCCGCTTTTTGGACAAGCAGAGCAGGCATAAAATCAGCCTATTTTGGGCAGAAGTGGTGGCTATATGACAGCAGATCGACAGCGGAAAACCCCGCGCACTGCTCATCAAATTGCCAGACCACCGCTGCTGAAGATATACGGCTTACAAATTGCAGTTGTGCTTTTGGCCAGTGTTACAGCACTACCCCTGGATATGGTCGCGGCCTATTCGATAGCAATTGGGGGAATGATTTCCGTGATACCCAATGCGTATTTTGCGCGTCAGGTATTCCGATTTACCGGCGCGGCTTACGCACGCCAAGTAGCCCAGGGTTTTTACCGGGGTGAATCGGGGAAATTTATAACGACACTGGGGTTGTTTGCTAGCGCATTTGTATTTGTAAAACCTTTGCAGGTGTTTGTCTTATTTTTGGCATATCTAATCGTTATGCTGCTGAACGCCGTACTACTTGCCACGCTTAAGCGCGGTATATAGAAAACGTCGGATTAGCTCAACGCGTTAACATTTACGAGAGAGACACATGGCAGCTGAATCACAGTCTACCGTTGGTTATATCCAGCACCATCTTACTAACCTAACCTACGGTAAACTTCCCGCCGGTTACGAGCGTTTAGATGACACCGGTCATGTACACGAAGTTTTAACGACTGACACCTGGACCTTGGCCCACAGCGGCGCCGAAGCTTCAGATATGGGTTTCATGGCAATCCATGTTGACTCCATGTTGTGGTCAATTGGGCTTGGCTTTTTATTCTTGCTGATTTTTGCCCGGATCGCGAAGCGTGCCCACAGCGGTGTACCGCGCGGCGCTCAAAACTTGCTTGAAATGATTATTGGCTTTATTGATCAAACCGTTAAAGACGGTTTCCATCATAAAAATGCCATGATCGCACCAATGGCACTAACTATTTTCATGTGGATTATTCTGATGAATGCCATGGATTTGGTGCCAGTCGACTGGATTCCCGCCTTTATGGCTTGGGCAACCGGCAATCCGCATTTCTTCTTTAAAGTTGTGCCGACCACCGACCCGAATGTGACCTTGGGTATGGGCTTTACAGTATTTGGACTGATGGTGTACTTCACTATTGTCAAAAAAGGCTTTATGGGATTTGTAAAGGAGCTTACCCTGCATCCTTTCCATAGCCCCAAGTGGTACGTCAATATATTATTAGTGCCAATTAACTTTGCACTAGAAGCAATTTCTTGGATCTCAAAACCAATTTCATTGGGCCTGCGACTGTTCGGTAACATGTACGCCGGTGAGATGATCTTTATCCTTATTGCGACTATGTTTGGTGCGGGTTTAGTACTAGGTATATTTGCAGGTGTGTTGCAGTGGGCGTGGGCAGTATTCCACATCCTTGTAATCACCCTACAAGCATTCGTCTTCATGGTGTTAACCATTGTTTATATGGCAACGGCACATCAAATTGAAGAAGAAGACCAGTTTCACTGATTACCATTTTTATTAACTTAAAGTTGAAAGTAGGAGAACTACCATGGGTTTAGCACTGATCGCTGTTGCTTTGATGATTGGTTTTGGCGCACTGGGTACGGCCATTGGCTTCGCTATCCTCGGCGGAAAATTGCTTGAAGGTTCAGCTCGCCAGCCAGAATTGGCACCAATGCTACAAGGTAAAATGTTCCTGATCGCTGGTCTGCTCGACGCAGTACCTATGATTGGTGTTGGTATCGCGATGTACGTCCTGTTTGTTGTTGTTCCTGGTCTGCCTGCTTAATTGCTCGCTACGACAAAACATAGACAGCAAATTCATACAGCAGAGGTATCGGCGTGAATATTAATCTCACACTGATTGGACAATCGATCAGCTTTCTGTTCTTTGTATGGTTCTGCCACGCATTTGTGTGGAGTTACCTTCGCAAAGCAATGGAAGAGCGTGAAAAGCAAATCGCTGATGGTTTGGATGCCGCAGACCGCGCTGGCCGTGATCTTGAGTTAGCTCAAGAAAAAGCCGCCAAGCAACTGCGCGAAGCGAAAGGCGAAGCAGCAGCTATTATTGATGCTGCTAATAAGCGCGCTAGCCAAATCGTTGAAGAAGCTAAAGACGTGGCACGTGTTGAAGGCGAACGCCTGAAAGCAGCCGCCGAAGCCCAGATTGAGCAAGATGTGAACCGCGCCAAAGAACAACTGCGCTCACAGGTTGCTAAATTGGCCTTGGTAGGCGCGAGCAAAGTGCTGGAAGCATCTATCGATGAGTCTGTTCATAAAGACATGGTCGACAAGCTGGCAGCAAGCCTGTAAGCGGAGTTGATCATGGCGGAATTAAGCACAACAGCTAGACCCTATGCCAAGGCAGCTTTCGAGCATGCTTTGGCAGCTTCAGCATTGGCCGAATGGTCAAAAATGCTGAATACCGCAGCAGCAGTTGCTCAGCAAGCGGGCGTTCAGAAAGTTCTGGGCTCCCCTGCACTGACAACCGCTCAGCAGGCGCAGGCATTTATCGATATCTGCGGCGATACATTTAATGCTGGCGGCGAAAATTTCATCAAGATACTCGCAGAGAACAAGCGACTGAGCCTGCTTCCAACAATCAGTGAATTGTTTGAAGCGCAGAAGGCGATTCAAGAGAAAACTGTGGATGTCGAAATCGCCACCGCGTTTGCCTTGGACACAGCCTCTGAGCAGCGTCTTGCCGAAGTTTTGACTAAGAAATTGGCTCGCCAAGTGAATGTTCACTCCCATGTAGATGCCCAGTTAATAGGCGGCGTGGTGATTAAAGCAGGTGACTTGGTGATAGATGGCTCGGTGCGCGGTCGCTTAGCGAAACTCGCTGAAGCATTAAATTCCTGAGCGTTTAAAGAATAGGATTGAGGAACAGAGCATGCAGCAACTGAATCCATCCGAGATTAGCGATATTATCAAACAGCGCATCGACAATTTAGATGTGTCTGCCCAGGCCCAGAACGAGGGCACGGTAGTATCGGTATCTGACGGTATCGTACGCATCCACGGTTTAACCGATGTGATGTACGGCGAAATGATCGAGTTTGAAGGTGGCCGTTTTGGTATGGCACTTAACCTTGAGCGCGATTCGGTCGGCGCCGTGGTTTTGGGCGACTACCTTGGTATCGCCGAAGGCCAGACCTGTAAATGTACTGGTCGTATATTAGAAGTACCGGTTGGTCCGGAATTGCTTGGCCGCGTTGTAGACGCACTGGGTAACCCGATCGACGGTAAAGGCCCTATCAACGCAAAATTAACTGACGCGATTGAAAAAGTTGCTCCCGGTGTAATTTGGCGTAAGTCGGTAGACCAGCCTGTGCAGATCGGCCTTAAAGCCGTTGATGCCATGGTGCCAATCGGTCGCGGTCAGCGCGAACTGATTATCGGTGACCGCCAGATCGGTAAAACCGCAATTGCAATCGACGCCATCATTAACCAGAAGTCTTCTGGTATTAAATGTGTGTACGTAGCAATCGGTCAGAAAGCGTCTTCTATTGCCGCCGTAGTGCGTAAATTAGAAGAGCACGGTGCAATGGACCACACCGTGGTTGTTGCTGCTACCGCATCTGATCCAGCATCTATGCAGTTCATTGCTCCTTTCACTGGCTGTACTATTGGTGAGTACTACCGTGATCGCGGCGAAGACGCACTGATTATTTATGATGACTTGACCAAGCAGGCTTGGGCCTACCGTCAAATCTCCCTGTTGTTGCGTCGTCCACCGGGTCGTGAAGCTTACCCCGGCGACGTATTCTACCTCCACTCTCGTCTGCTTGAGCGCGCGGCCCGTGTTTCAGAAGATTACGTTGAGAAATTCACCAACGGTGAAGTGAAAGGTAAAACAGGTTCATTAACAGCTCTGCCTGTTATCGAAACCCAAGCAGGTGACGTATCGGCTTTCGTACCGACCAACGTTATCTCCATCACCGACGGTCAGATCTTTGTTGAAACAGATATGTTCAACTCAGGTATACGCCCAGCGATGAACGCCGGTATTTCGGTATCGCGGGTTGGTGGTGCGGCGCAGACCAAGATCATCAAGAAATTGTCTGGTGGTATTCGTACCGCATTGGCTCAGTACCGTGAATTGGCGGCGTTCTCGCAGTTCGCATCTGATCTTGATGAAGCGACTAAAGCTCAGCTTTCACAAGGTGAGCGCGTTACCGAACTGATGAAGCAGAAACAGTACAGCCCCCTCAGCATTGCTGAAATGGGCCTATCGTTGTACTGCGCTAACGAAGGTCATCTGAAAAACGTTGACGTTGCCAAGATTCTCGATTTTGAATCAGCAATTTTATCTTTCGCCAACGCCGAATACGCTGCGGTAATGAAAGAAATCAACGACAGCGGTAACTGGAACGCAGAACTGGAAGGCAAGTTCAAAGAACTCGTTGAAAAGTTCAAGGCAACTCAGACTTGGTAAGACGTTAAGCTGCGCACAAGCGCAGCTTTTCTGCTTGAGGATTGTTGAATCATGGCAGGTGCAAAAGAGATACGCACCCAGATATCCAGCATCAAGAGCACGCAAAAAATCACTAGCGCCATGGAAATGGTTGCGGCGAGTAAAATGCGTAGAGCTCAAGATCGCATGGAATTGGGTAAACCCTACGCACGGCGCATGCGCGCGGTGGTGGGTCATATCGCCAATGCTAATCCAGAGTACCGTCATCAGTATATGACTGAGCGGGAAGTTAAGCGCGTCGGTTTTGTCATTGTTTCTTCAGACCGTGGCCTGTGTGGCGGCTTGAACACCAATGTGTTCAAAAAAGCGATCAAGGCGATGAAAGGCTGGTCTGAGCAGAACGTGGAAATTGATTTATGCTTAATCGGCAACAAGGCCGGCGCATTTTTCAAGAGCCATGGCGGCAATGTCGTTGCCGCGGCAAAGGACATGGGTGAGGCACCCAGCGTTGCTGATTTGATTGGCAGTGTAAAAACTATGCTCGACGCTTACGCCGAAGGCAATATCGACCGCCTGTATCTGGTTGGTAATGAGTTCGTGAACACTATGACTCAGAGCCCATTTGTAAGCCAGTTACTGCCTCTGGAAGCAGAGCAAGACGACAGTTTAAAGCATCACTGGGATTATATTTACGAACCCAGCCCTGAAGAATTACTGGAAGGCTTACTGACTCGCTATGTTGAGTCACAGGTTTACCAGACAGTGGTTGAGAACGGTGCCTGTGAACAAGCAGCAAGAATGATCGCGATGAAGAACGCGACTGACAATGCCGGCGATATTATCGACGGTCTGCAGCTGGTTTATAACAAAGCACGTCAGGCAGCGATTACCCAGGAACTGTCAGAAATCGTGAGTGGTGCAGCGGCGGTATCGTCGTAAGTATTTTCACCACTGAAACAGAATTTGATTATTTAAGGTTTTGAAGAGGAACCGGACATGAGTAGCGGACGTATCGTACAAGTTATCGGCGCCGTTATCGACGTGGAATTTCCACGCGATGCGGTACCACAGGTCTATGATGCACTGTTGGTTACTGACAGCGGTCTAACCCTGGAAGTACAACAGCAATTAGGAGACGGCGTAGTTCGCACCATCGCCCTCGGTTCTTCTGAAGGATTGCGTCGTGGTCTAGACGTTAGCAACACTAACGACAAGATTCGTGTACCCGTGGGCATTGAAACCCTGGGTCGGATCATGGACGTTCTTGGTAATCCCATCGACGAATGTGGCCCTATCGGCGAAAAAGAGCGTATGCCTATTCACCGTAAAGCACCTGCTTACGAAGACTTAGCGTCTTCTAATGACCTGCTCGAAACCGGTATCAAGGTTATCGACTTGGTTTGCCCGTTCGCCCGGGGTGGTAAAGTTGGTCTGTTCGGTGGTGCCGGTGTTGGTAAAACCGTAAACATGATGGAATTGATCAACAACATCGCAACCGAACACAGCGGTTTGTCTGTATTCGCCGGTGTTGGTGAGCGTACTCGTGAAGGTAACGACTTCTACCACGAGATGCAGGAAGCGGGCGTTGTAAACGTTCAAGACTTCAGCAAATCTAAAGTGGCCATGGTTTACGGTCAGATGAACGAGCCACCGGGCAACCGTTTGCGCGTTGCATTGACTGGTTTGACCATGGCTGAAAAATTCCGTGACGAAGGCCGTGACGTACTGTTGTTCGTTGACAACATCTATCGTTACACCTTGGCCGGTACCGAAGTATCTGCACTGTTGGGCCGTATGCCTTCAGCGGTAGGTTACCAGCCAACACTGGCAGAAGAGATGGGTGTTCTTCAGGAACGTATCACCTCTACTAAGACTGGCTCCATCACTTCTATCCAGGCGGTATACGTACCGGCGGATGACTTGACTGACCCATCGCCAGCAACCACCTTTGCTCACTTAGACTCAACTGTTGTACTGAGCCGTGACATCGCTGCTAAGGGTATTTACCCAGCGGTAGATCCACTGGACTCAACGTCACGTCAGTTGGATCCGCTGATCATCGGTGTTGAGCACTACGAAGTGGCTCGCGGCGTACAGAACGTATTGCAGCGTTACAAAGAACTGAAAGATATTATCGCCATTCTCGGTATGGACGAATTGTCAGAAGAAGACAAAACGACTGTTGAGCGTGCTCGTAAGATCGAACGTTTCTTGTCACAGCCTTTCCATGTTGCTGAAATCTTCACCGGTAGCCCAGGTAAGTACGTGTCTCTGAAAGACACCATTGCTGGCTTTAGCGGTATTCTGAACGGTGACTACGATCATCTGCCAGAGCAGGCTTTCTACATGGTTGGCACCATCGAAGAAGCAATCGAGAAAGCGGCTAAACTGTAAGCTCGCGCAAGCGAGCTTTACGCCTGAGAGGCTAAAATATGGCTATGACTATTCATTGTGACATCGTTAGTGCTGAAGCAGAGTTGTTTTCTGGTCGCGCGAAGCTGATCGTTGCAAACGGTACCCAGGGCGACCTGGGTGTGACTTATGGTCACGCGCCGTTGCTGACATCGCTTGAGCCCGGCCCAGTACGAATCGTGCAGGACAACGGCGAAGAGCTGATTTTTTACGTTTCTGGTGGTTTTCTAGAAGTACAGCCCAATGTGGTGAGTATTCTGGCCGACACCGCGATCCGCGCAGGCGACCTCGACGAGGCTGCGGCAATGGAAGCACAGAAACACGCTCAGCAAGCGATGCTGAATCAGAGTGGCGATATCGACTACTCAAGAGCAGCAGCGCAGTTAGCGGCAGCAACCGCTCAGCTTCGGACATTGCAACAAATCCGGAAATCACTGAGTAAATAATACAGCTCTGCTGTATTAAGGAAAGGGCGGCTCTGGCCGCCCTTTTTCGTTTCCGTTACTATTTCCGGCTACAATAAAACATGAACCGCATACCGTGCTGGGATAAGGGCTAAATAATGACATTAGAAGTGGTGATATTGGCCGCCGGGCAAGGTAGCCGGATGCGTTCAACACTCCCCAAAGTACTGCACCCTATCGCGGGCAAAAGCATGTTGGCCCATGTGCTAGCGTTGGCTAAGGCTGTTGTCAGTACTCAGACCCATGTTGTTGTCGGTCATAGCGCCGAGCAGGTAAAAGCGTCGCTAGCGGGCACCGATATCAAATGGGCGCTACAAAGCGAACAAAAAGGTACCGGTCACGCGGTAGCGCAGGCTTTGCCGGCGATTAGCGACGAGTCGCAAGTACTTATTCTCTATGGCGATGTGCCCTTAATCAGCTCTGCAACTATAGAGCAGCTGATAACTCGCGAGCCCTCGTCACTAGGAACGGAACAACTTAGTCTACTCACCGTTGAATTGCCGAACCCTAGCGGATATGGACGTATTGTTCGCAATAGCAACGCAGATGTCGTCGCTATCGTTGAGCAAAAAGACGCGAGCGCAGAACAGCTTAAAATCAAGGAAGTTAACACCGGAATTATGTGTGTTACGGCCACAGCCTTAAAGCGCTGGATGCCCAAGCTCAGTGCTGATAACGCCCAAGGCGAATATTACCTCACCGATATCATCGCCATGGCAGTCAGCGATGGTGTAATGATTAATGTTTGCCAAGCAAGCGAGCCGATGGAAGTACAAGGCGCCAATAACCGAGTTCAACTTGAAGAACTCGAGCGCTTCTACCAGCGTCGCTACGCCGAACAACTTATGCTCGGCGGTGCCAGTCTAGCCGATGCCAGTCGCATAGACGTGCGCGGCAGCCTAAACACCGGCAATGATGTTTTTATCGATATAAACTGCGTGTTTGAAGGCGAGGTTACTATTGGAGAGGGTGTGCGTATCGGCCCAAACTGCCATATTAGCGATTCCAAAATAGCAGATAACGCTGAGATAAAGGCCAATTCAGTGCTCGAAGGCGCCGTTGTTGGTGAAGCCTGCAGTATAGGGCCTTTTGCGCGCCTACGTCCGGGCACTGTATTAGCCGCAGATGTAAAAATAGGCAATTTCGTTGAAACCAAAAAAGCCAATATTGGCCTTGGCAGTAAAGTTAGTCATCTCAGTTATATTGGCGACGCCGAAATCGGTCGCGATGTAAATGTCGGAGCGGGCACCATTACCTGCAACTATGATGGCGTCAATAAATTCAAGACCACCATTGCTGATGATGTGTTCGTAGGCTCTAACACCGCCTTAGTTGCACCGGTAAGCGTTGGTAAAGCAGCTACTATTGGCGCTGGTTCAGTCATCACTGGCAATATTGCCGAGGGTGAATTAGCGGTAGCGCGGTCTAAACAACGTAATATAAGCGGGTGGCAGCGGCCCGAAAAACTTCCCCGCGATTAAATGAAAAAATAAGGAAACCAGACTATGTGTGGCATTGTTGGCGCGGTCGCGCAACGTGAGGTTCCTGGCATTTTGCTCGAGGGTTTGCACCGTCTAGAATACCGTGGCTACGATTCTGCGGGCATGGCGGTTATTAGCGCCAGCGGCGAAATTGACACCCGCAAAGAAGTTGGTAAAGTCCGCCAGCTAGAAGATGAACTCGCTAGCAGCCCGCTATTGGGTCATATAGGCATTGCTCACACCCGCTGGGCAACCCACGGCAAGCCATCTGAAGTGAATGCCCACCCCCATCTATCAGGGGATATCGCCTTAGTTCATAACGGCATCATTGAAAATCACGCAGAGTTGCGTCTGCGCTTAGAAAAACTCGGCTATGTGTTTGTTTCCCAAACCGATACGGAAACTATCGTGCACTTGATGCATTTCCACTACCAGCAAAGTGGCGATCTGCTCACAGCGCTCTGTGACACCATTCCTGAACTGGAAGGCGCCTACGGCTTGGCCGTTATGCATGCAAGTGAACCCCAGCGGCTACTCTGTGCGCGCAAAGGCAGCCCTTTGGTTATTGGCGTGGGCATTGGTGAAAATTTTATTGCCTCAGATCAATTGGCGCTGCGCCAAGTGACAGACCGCTTTGTGTATTTGGAAGAGGGTGATATCGCAGAGATCTACACCGACAAATACATAGTACACGACAGTAATTTTAAACCCGTATCGCGGGACATTACCCAAATAGATGCAGCGGCGGAAACCAGCGACAAAGGCCATTATCGTCACTATATGCTCAAAGAAATATATGAGCAGCCAGCGGTAATCAGACGGTCACTTGCCGGGCGCCTAGGCGCCAAAAAAATCCTTGCTGAAGCAATGGGTGCGAAGGCAGAAGAAATACTTAAAACCGTATCATCAATACAAATCGTCGCCTGTGGTACAAGCTATCACGCTGGTATGGTTGCCAAATATTGGATCGAAGGGCTGGCTGGCGTACCCTGCCGTGTGGAAGTCGCCAGTGAATTTCGTTACCGCAAATTCAAAGTTTTAGAAAACACCTTATTAGTGACCATATCGCAATCCGGCGAAACCGCCGACACCTTAGCGGCATTGCGGCTGGCCAAAACCCTCGGTTACTGCGCGTCACTCACGGTCTGCAATGTGCTGCAGAGTTCCTTGGTTAGAGAGTCCGATCTTTACCTAATGACCGAAGCTGGCCCAGAAATCGGTGTGGCCTCTACCAAGGCATTTACCACGCAGTTAGTGGCATTGCTGTTCTTAACTGTTGCCCTCGGTCGTCATCATGATATGAGCGAGAGTGAAGAACACGAGATCGTTAGCGCCCTACATGAGCTTCCTGACTTGCTCACCGAAACACTGGCCTTAAATACCAGTATCCAAACCATGTCCAATGCCTTCGCCGACAAACACCATGCCTTGTTTTTAGGTCGCGGTGCGCAATGGCCGATCGCGATGGAAGGTGCACTTAAACTCAAAGAAATATCTTATATTCACGCAGAAAGTTACCCAGCCGGTGAATTAAAACACGGCCCCTTAGCGCTGGTAGACGCCGACATGCCGGTGATCGCCGTCGCGCCAAACGACGTGTTATTAGAAAAATTAAAATCCAATATTGAAGAAGTTCAAGCACGCGGCGGGCAACTGTTTGTGTTCTGCGACAAAGCTGCAGGTTTTACCGCTGCAAAAGGCATGGACATCATAGAGCTGCCCCATGTAAGCGACGTCATTGCGCCGATTATTTACACCATTCCGCTGCAGTTGCTTTCGTATCATGTTGCGATTTTGAAAGGCACCGATGTCGATCAGCCGCGTAATTTGGCAAAATCGGTGACGGTAGAATAAGTATTAAACTATCAAAGTAGTAAAATATTTTGCGAAGGTTTAAGCCACCGTGCGCAGAGAAATATTGTAATACCTCAAAAGCGGATTTGATTGGGGAAGAATGAGCCGCAGAGCGGCTCATGGTGTTGCATCAAAGCAATATTAATCGCTAGGTGGTCATGCTTAAAGTGCAGGGACCATGGCGGTGAATTGCGCGCCAAGCCCGAGCACTTGATCTATCGCGCTACTGGGACTTAGTAGCTCAAGTGGTAAGACGTCAGCAGGCAAGGCTCCGCTAATATCGGGTAGCTCAAATCCACCTAAGCTCCCACTATTTAAAGGCTGAGAAATAATAGGAAGCGATGGTATCGCGCTCAAACCAGAAGAAACGAGTATTCCGCCATTTAGAATGTAGTTTAAAATTGCGGCTGGATTGTTGTAGAGCACTTCAGATGAGGGCACAAAGCCAAACAGAATATCAGGGCCACCAAGTGAGCCGGGAACAAGCTTCGCTGGATTGCTTAGGGTCGGAAGCAAATTATTAAATGTCGTTACAGGGCCGGCCAGCGGCACTAAATCTTGCGATCCCACAATATTTAATGCATCAAGGCTAGCTAAACTCCCTGCTAAACCCCCACCTAAATCAAGTGCGCTAAGCTTAGAAAAATTAAGGCCTGCGCCCGTCGGTAGCATGCCCAGTGCAGGTACTTGCGCATGCGCAGCAGAAATACTGAAAAGCATGCTCACTCCCAGCGTTAGGGAGGGCATAAATCGTTTAGTCATTTTTGTATTCCTTGGATTAGCTAAGCACTTATAGCGTTCTTATGGTTATTCATACTTGGTTAGCATGCTCTTTGTATGACGCCTGTGGCACCAAACCAAAGGTTGGTAGTAATGACGATTGTGTCACAGTCCCACAACTTATCGGCTTTGTAGCAATACGGCCAAGTTGTCGTGTAGGTAAGGCCGCTTAGTTTAATTTAGGGCTTAGCGACATTTATTAACTTCGCTTTGACGTATGATAGCTTCGCGCTTATTTGCAGTGTAAACGCAGTTCATACGGCATAGACGACGGGGGGTAACAATGGCTACGGCGCTGGACCAAAACAACAATAAAAATGACAGTGGTATATTTTCGCCCCTCAGCCATGCTTTGTTTCGGAATATGTGGCTTAGCAATACGGTATCTAACACCGGCAGCTTAATTCAGAGCGTTGCAGCGGCGTGGATTATGACCAGTATTTCAACTGCAGATCATGTTGCCCTGGTGCAGACGGCTACCTTCTTGCCCATGGCCTTATTCGCACTGCCCGCAGGCGCAATTGCTGATATTTACGACCGACGCAAGGTACAGCTATTTTTCTTTTTCTTGTCACTAGTAGCCGCATGTTTAATGACGCTAGTGTCGATATTAGGGCTTATTACTCCTTGGATATTGCTTGGTTTATGTTTTTTAGTAGGTAGCGGTAGCGCCCTGTCAGCGCCAGCGAGGGGAGCATCCATTGCCGAACAAGTCCCAAAAGGACTGCTTTCTCAAGCGGTGGCACTGAACAATATAAGTTTTAACGTGGCGCGCAGCTTAGGGCCTGCAATTGGTGGATTTATCGTGGTGGCTTTTGGCGCAACGGCGGCATTTGCTATTAATGCGATCTCTTTTATACCCATGCTGGAATCTTTGCGGCGCTGGAAGCGGGAACCAGAAATATCACGTCTGCCGCCAGAGCGATTGGTGCGTTCAATTAATTCTGGGCTGCGCTATGTATTAAATATGCAGCCAGTACGTCGCGCTATGGGGCGCGCCTTTATTATTTGTTTGCTGGGCGCCGCACTACCGTCGCTCATGCCGCTTATTGCTCGAGACCTGCTGGTGGGTAATGCTGGTACGTTTGGCTTGTTGTTGGGGGCATTTGGCATTGGTGCGGTGTGCGGCATTTTTGTGCTACAGCCCCTGCGCGCTAAAATTGGCAATGAGAATACCTTGCGTCTCTGTTGTTTGCTTATTGCTGGGGGCCTACTTGGCTTAGCGTATAGCCCTAGCTTAATACTCGATCTAATTCTGTTAATGGTCGCGGGCATGGGCTGGATGATGATCACCACCTCAATTAGTGTTTTAGTGCAGTTGTTGGTACCCCGCTGGGTTACGGGACGTGCGATAGCCTCTTGTAGTGCATCGTTTACCTTGGGCGTGGCTGTCGGCTCGTGGTTGTGGG
Source organism: Zhongshania antarctica (assembly GCF_014202945.1). GTDB lineage: Bacteria > Pseudomonadota > Gammaproteobacteria > Pseudomonadales > Spongiibacteraceae > Spongiibacter > Spongiibacter antarcticus. Next base: position 408,030 of record NZ_JACHHW010000005.1, read on the forward strand.
GCGTTATCGCCAGAGATTATGGCCTTGTATTGGCCTTAGAGGGCGCGGCTGTAGGTTTGGTTTTGTCATTGCTGCTGGGGTATTTTTTGCCGGTGGCCGACCGCACGGAATCCACCGAACTCGATGAACAACTCGCCGATGACCCTGATGTTAAATTGGGTATTAGCGGTCGCAGTGGCCCTATTAGTATTGAACTGCAATACCGCATACCTGAAGAAAAGGCGCGTGATTTTTATAATTTGATGCGGCAACAGCAGCAAGTACGCTCTCGCAACGGCGCGTATGGCTGGTCTATATCCCGAGATATTGCCGATCCAGAGCGCTGGTTAGAACGCTTTAGCTGCCCAACCTGGCATGACTACCTGCGATTGCGCGGTCGGCGCACCGTCGAAGAAAGTGAATTACACCGCCAAGCCGTCAGAATGCATATTGGGATCGAGCCTATTAAGGTGTCACGTTGGCTAAACAGGCCGGCAGGCTCGGTACGCTGGCGTGATGAAGCGCCAGATCGCGGCGACGAGGCGCTGCAAATACACACTTAAGTAGGGCATGGCTCGGCCAGTGGTATCGGCTTATCGAGTGTGTTGATTCTCGACTATTCCGGCGATCTTGCTGTTAAACTAGCGGTCTAAATGGCGCCGGGTCTTGGTCAAGCGCCGCAGTCTCCTCTTTAGCGTAATTGGTGTTAAAGAATACATTTTATTGGCGTTTATTTGTGAATTTGGCAAATCGTCAAAATAGCGAAGGCGCTAGATTGTCAGCAATGAAAGCTCTGATTCGCAATCCCTTCATACTCTTAATTTTGGTTGCCCTGCTTTGGGGTGGTAATGCCGTGGCGGGTAAGTTGGCTGTGGGCCATGTCTCACCAATGTTGCTTACGTCATTGCGCTGGCTATTTGCCTGTGTGTTTATCGCGCCGCTGGCATGGCGGGATGTGGTGCGGGAGTGGCCTTTAATTCGTCAATACTGGCGTACTTTATTTTTGTATGCGGCGCTGGGCTTCACAGCGTTTAATGCGCTGTTCTATTGGGCTTTAAATTACACCAGTGCAATTAACGTGACCATTGAGCAGTCGGGCATGCCGCTAATTGTGTTTTTGGGCAATTTCATACTGTTTGGTTTACGGCCAGTAAAACTGCAGTTGGTGGGTTTTACGCTGACCTTACTGGGAGTTTTAATCACGGTTGCCCACGGCGAATTATCCAGTTTGTTAAGTTTGGATTTGAATCGCGGTGACGCCTTAATGCTACTAGCAACCTTATTATATGGTGGCTATACCGTTGCCCTCCGATTTAGACCGCCACTGCATTGGCGCAGCATGATTATGGTATTAGCGTTGTTTGCGTTTATCTCGTCACTGCCGTTTAGCGGCTACGAATATTGGGCTGGTTACGCGGTAATGCCTGACGCTCGCGGCTTTGGCGTGGTCTTATATATTGCGATATTCCCTTCGCTTATTGCCCAGTCTTTGTATATGCGCGGAGTAGACTTAATCGGTGGCAATCGCGCCAATTTATTTATTAATTTGGTGCCGGTGTTTGGTTCAGTGTTAGCCGTTGTGATATTGGCGGAAGAATTTAAAGCCTATCATTTTGTGGCATTGAGTATGGTGGTGGGCGGTATCTTGCTTGCGGAACTCGGCGTTAAAAAATCCATTGCGAGTTAATAAATTTTTAACCTAGCCTAAGAGGCCTTGTATCAAAGAGCGTAGCGAATATTTTTCCGCAGAACAGCCTATTGCCACTGACGCAGGTGCAGAGCAGGCGGTGAGCTGTTCGACCTGCAAAGCCTCGTGCTGCCGTTTAGAAGTGATGCTCATAACCGAAACCGGTGTGCCGGAGCGCTATATTCAGCGCGACGAATGGGGCGGGGAAGTGATGGCGCGCTTGAGTGATGGCTGGTGTGCAGCATTGGATCGTCACACCATGCGGTGCACTATCTATGAAAACCGGCCCTTTATCTGTCGGGAATTTGCGACCGGTTCCTATGAGTGTTTAAACGAGCGCGAAGTGATTAATTAACAGGTGTTATAGAATTACCAAATGGTTAGGCAGTTCATTTTTCGTAGTGGTGGCGGGAAGTTGGCGCTGCAATTCCACACCGCAGGCGTCAATACATTCCACAAAACCCTTAGCGACATTGCCACGCCGAACTTGCTCGGTAAATTGCGCAACAATACCCTGCCAATAGGCATCGGGTATTCTTGCCGATATACCGCGATCTACTAAAATCTCAACGTAACGCTCAGCTTCAGAAACAAAAATTAACATGCCGGTTTCACCTGTGGTGTGGTGAAGGTTTTGTTCCAGAAATTGCCGCCGTGCCAAATTACTTGCCCGCCAGTGACGAACTTGGCGAGGCACAAGGCGGCTTTGCAGGGCCGGTATTTGAAACAATAGTGCAAGGCCGATAAATAAAGCCCACTGGCTTAGTATGAGTTGGTGGGGGTTAAGCCACTCGGGGTAATAGTTCACCGCGCCCGGCAGCAGCAAAGCCAATAGGCTAGCCCACAGCAGCGGTATATAGCGGTAATCGTCTGCTTGCCGAGCCAAAACGGTGACGAGTTCGGCATCTGTTTTGTTTTCGACACGTTGTATTGCGTCAATCAGTAACTGCTGTTCTTGGGTATTTATCAGCGACATAAAGTATTCCGTATTAAGGTATCGAGGTTTAGTGCATTACATTGATTAGGGATTGCTACCAGCCTCCCGATGCACCGCCGCCGCCAAAACCGCCGCCACCTCCGCCGAAGCCGCCACCTCCAAAACCACCGCCGCCGCCAAAGCCACCACCGCGACCACCTAATGCGGCACCGAGTAAGGCGCCACCCAAGAATCCGCGCCCACCTCGGCCACCGCTCATCATCATAAATATAATGGCCAGCAGTAAAAGACCGCCAAGTTTTGGTGGCGACTTTTTATTGGCTTGCTGGGTTTTAGGAATCGCGGCGGGCTTGCCGTCGATGATCAGCACCATGGCTTCAACTGCTGCTTTTACGCCGCCGTCAAAGTCATCCGATTTAAACGCGGGGGTCAGAATTTGCTGAATAATCTCGGCACTGCGGGCGTCGGTGAGCAAGCCTTCTAAGCCATAACCCACTTCAATGCGCATCTTGCGTTCTTTCATCGCAATAATCAGCAGCGCGCCATTATTGGTATCTTTTTGACCAATGCCCCAGTGGCGGCCCAACTGAAAACCGTAGTCGCTAATCTCGTAGCCCTGTAAGTCGGGCAGGGTAACCACCACAATCTGATTGCCGGTGCGTTGCTCCTGCGCCGCCAACTGTCGATTCAGATCTTGCTCAGTGGCGGCAGACAGCAGCTTGGCATTGTCGACCACCCTGCCGCTAAGCTTGGGAAATTCCGGCTCGGCGGCGAGGGCAGACAGGCTGAACAGTAGGCTGCCTACCATCAACAAGGGCAGTAACAAAGGCCTTAGAAATAAGCGCATTAAAAGTTAACCTGGGGCGCTTCTTCCGCCTTGGGTGCAGTGGCTTTAAAGGTCTCGCGCTCTTTTAGCTCGCTGTACATCATGCTGTGCCAGATCTTGCCGGGAAAAGTGCGAATCTCGGTGTTGTAACGGCCTACCGCCAGAATAAAGTCGCGGCGGGCAACGCTAATGCGATTCTCGGTGCCTTCAAGCTGAGATTGCAGCGCCAAAAAGTTTTGGTTGGATTTTAACTCTGGGTAGCGCTCCTGCACCATCATCAAGCGGCTTAGCGCGCCGCTGAGTTTGGCCTGGGCCGCCTCAAACTGCTGCAGTTTCTCGGGGTTATCTAAAATGCTGGCATCGACCTGCATCGACGTTGCTTTTGCTCTGGCCTCAACCACCGCAGTGAGCGTTTCCTGCTCCTGCGCGGCAAAGCCTTTCACGGTAGAAACCAAATTGGGAATAAGATCGGCGCGGCGCTGATACTGATTTTCTACCTGCGCCCAAGCGGCTTTGGCCTCTTCGTCTAAACGGGGAATATTGTTAATACCACAGCCGCTGAGTAGTAGGCTGGCAAAGAGCAATATAAGCAGTGCGTGACTGCGGCGGGCAAAGGACGATGTAGCTGCTTGCATGATTCAGGCCTCAAGGAACGAACAAGCCCTCATGGTAACACTGTCGGCACACACCTGCAGAGAGGACCATTTGCCCAACTCTGCAGCGCGTGTATTACGCCACGCGGCGCAGACGCTTTCTGCCACTGGCGGGCGCTTTGGGAAAGTTCGGCCCCGTTGGCTCCTGCTTGCGCAGTAAATAATCGATGATCGCCTCGCGAAGCTTTTGCTCGCCGCCCTCAATGCCCTGATTGCCAAACAGGCGATTAAACTCAAACACATAGGGGTGGTCGCCAACCATGGCAATATCAAAACCGGCGTGGTCAATGTCTAGCGTTTGCGCTAAGTGCAGCGCCAGATTCACCGCCTGCGCGGGCACCGCGCTTTGCTCAATCACCCCGCCTTTGGCGACATTATTGTAAAACCCTTGGTCAGACTGTAGGCGCCAGTAAGCGCTCACTACTGTGTCGCCAATTATCACCACGCGGATGTCGCGGTTAATGGGCAGGTATTCCTGCACATACAAAACATCGGTTTTTTCCAAATACGCGCGCCACTCGGCGCGGTTTTTTATCAACCAAACGCCACTGCCCTGAGACGCCTTGGGAAGCTTGGCAACAAAGGGGGGCAGCATAAGCTCCCACAACTCCTCCGCGTTACTGGGGGTATTGGCCCGAATCTCGGTATGGGGGGTATTCGCTGGCGCGACCATTTCAAAGGCGCGAGTCATCTCAATTTTATTGTGGCCCAGCAGGTAACTGGCTTGGCTGGGGAATACCCGCGCTTTAAGACCATAGATCAAGGCGTTGAGCTGCCAATACTCGGGGTATAACACCCAATCGGCGGCACTGATCTCCTCGCGGTGCTTAAAAATTTGCTCGGGTTTTAACTGCTTAGTGTCGTTAAAGCCAAGGGTGCGGAAAATATCGAATGAAATCCAAGCCATGATCGACTACAGAAAAATGAGGAGCGCCTTTTTAAGGTCAAAATGGATTTTCGTCAAGCCTTGATGCTTGGCATTTATTGGCTTTGGCACAGGCAGTGACCAAAAAGCCACTGTGCGAGTCACACATCGCCAGCCAAAAATGAAAACCCCGTCATTCTGAATCTCACACATCATTACTCTGAAGGTCATGTACCGCCATTCTGAATGCCCCGTGTTGTCATTCTGAACTTGATTCAGAATCCATATACCACCGAGGTAATTCATACCCCCCCACCAGATGCCGCATCAAGTCCGGCATAACGGTTTTGCCTACATTGGCGTTACCCTAAGCGAACGGCAAATCCCGATATCCCGTTCCTCTCTGTGTCCCGTTATTCTGAGTGCATGTGCCGTATTCTGAGCGCCGCACATCGTCATTCGGCGCTCAACGTACCGTCATTCTGAACTTGATTCAGAATCCATATACCACCGAAGTAATTCATATCCCCTTTGCCAGATACTGGGTCAAGTCAGCTATTAGTGCCCAGTCAGCCTGGAAACCCGTCGCTGCCACTAGCCGTACCCACGCATTAACGCATTGAAATTTATAAAAAACGGCATATGATCGTGGGAAGGGAATGTTTGGCAGAGATATAGGGAAGTCGTCGTCGTTTGTTCGGCACTCGCTAATAGCGATGCAGTCATCTTATTGAACCCTCCTATGTTTTTTTGTCCTTGCCAACGCGCCAGTTATGATAAGGGTGCCAAAGTGATATGTGGCGCAAGTCTCCTGAATAAAACAGTAATAACTTTTAAGAAAATATGTTCGAACATCAGCTAAAAAGAATTTCAAACAACATATACCCATTCATCATTATTGGGTTTGCTTCTGGTATCGCGACTGTCAACGCCAGCTATTTTGAAAGTGTGGAGTGGCTTAATTGGTATATTCAATATGCAAACATTGAAATAGATTATAAAGATAGCGGACAATCGATTTTTTTTGAGCATTTCGCACCTAACACGCTTCTCTATATTTTAATTGCAATATTTTTCTTCTCGGCTCTCCACCGTACGATTATAGGAGCTATAGAAAAGCCGCCGAAACATAATGAAGGAGCGATTTATGCGTTGGAAAATTTTGGTTCTCTTCTAGCCATTTCATGGCTTGGGTTAATGATCGGTATTATGGGGCCGGCTTTGTATTATGAAGGTTTTGCTAGCTTTGTTAAATTTCTAGTGCTAGCAATATATCCAGTAATGTTTTTGGTCGAGGTGAGCCTATGTATAGCTTTCTTGTACTGGGAGGGTATGCGCAAAATACCAACATATATAGATGATAGAACAGGCTGGAAGTGGGGGACCAGAGCAGAGGGGGCATTTGTATTATTGCTCGCCTTAATCATGCTTACATATCATCAACAGTATGATTCATTTATAAAATATCTCGGAAGAATTGTATTAACAATGTTATAACAGGGCGAATTAAATTCGCGCCTGCGGCGCTGGGCGCTCGTACCTCCCGCCGGTTATTGCGTCGGTATATGGTGGTCGTAGTAAGTCTGATTCCCGATCTAAAGCAGACGTTGAGTCATTACTCTAATGACACCAAATTTCTAATTTTTGAAAATCCTTTTATTGTTTTTTGGTTGAATTTTATATGGCAAAATTAAATCAAATAAAAAGTAAATTACTTGAACTTGAGGTCGGAGTTTTTCAGCGGCTTTGCGATGACTGGTTACACAGGAAAGGCTATGAAAATATAAATCCAATTGGAATGATGCAAACCACAGATAGAGTGGTAAAAGGTACTCCTGACACGCTTCTTATCCAAAAAGACGGGAAGTACATTTTTTCGGAATATACAGTACAACAGGACAGGCTATTAAAAAAGATTTCGGACGATATTGATAAGTGCCTAGATGAAGGGAAAACGGGTATAAAAATAGATCAGATCGGTGAGATCATTGTCTGTTATCTTGGGAGGCTAACCACAAGCGAAATAAATCAGCTTAATCAGAAATGTATAAGTCTAAGTATAGTTCCAACTTTGTGCGGTCTTGATTCAATCGCATTCGGCATAAAAAATTGTTATCCAATTCTATCAGAAGAATATCTTGGATTATCATTAGATACAGGCCAGATTCTATCGACAGATGATTTTGTGGCTCGCTACGGTAACAACAACCTCACCACACCAATAGATAACAAATTGCTCTTTCAAGACGAATTACTAGATCATGGGTGTTCGCTACTTGAAAAGTCTAAATTTCTATTGGTGACCGGTAGCGCAGGTGTTGGAAAAACACTTTTTTCCGTAAATCTACTGAATGAAATGTGCAAAAAAGACCCTAGTCTTAAAGCATATTGTGTGTTTGATAAAGGCGCTGATTTAGTAAGAGATTTGCAAATTCATTTTAGTGAAACAGGGAACTACCTAATATTAATTGACGATGCCAACAGATTGGATAGCAGAATTGACTACCTGCTACATTATATAAATGAATCCGACGCGTCTAGAAATTACCGAATGGTGGCGACCGTTAGGGATTACGCAGTTGATTCGGTAATTGAGAAAGCAAATAAAGTCACATCTATAAATGAGCTGGTAGTAAATAAGCTCTCAAACGAACAGATAAAAAACTTACTGGAAGAGTTATTCAATATAAAGAATTTTGAGTATCAGCAAAGGATTCAGGATATAGCAGACGGTAATGCTAGATTGGCAATTATGGCCGCAAGAGTTGCTGTTGAAAAGCAAAGTATACAGTCGATACAAAATGTAGCCACCTTGTATGATGACTATTTTGGAAATAACGATGGTGTCAAAGAGATCATAGGCAATCCCAGTCTTCTGCTAACGGCATGCGCAATTTCACTGTTCAGAAAAGTTGACAAATTGAACGAAGATCAAATGAGTATTGTGCGTGATCTATTTCGCATTCAAGGATCAGCTTTTTGGGACTATGTTCAACACCTCCATAAGCTAGAGATCGTAGATTTGTATGAGGACGAAGTGGTACGAATGTCTGACCAAGTGCTTTCTAGCTATTTATTCTATTCAGCTGTATTCCAAAAAAAAATAATATCCCTCTCCACAATAGTAAAAAATATCTTCCCAAGATTTAAGAGTGCAATTGCGGATGCGCTCAATCCAGTAATAAGAGCATTCGATCAAAGAGAAATCATTGCCGATATTAGGCAGGAAGTGACGACAATATACGATGAATTGTTGTCGTCTAGCACTAGAGATGAAATTTTAGGCTTTTTGGACGCGTTCTGGTTTGCGTTGCCAACCAATGCGTTAACGTTTACAAACGAAATTATACAAAATACTCCCAAGCACTCTGATAGATGGGAAAAGGCTACATTTGAAAAGTCAAAAAGTAGCACAAAGGATTTAGTTTTGAGAATTCTCTGTAAGCTTCGGTATGTCGGTGAAAGCGAATTGAACATATCAACGAATCTTATTTGTGATTATCTGGAAAAATCTCCAGATTCATTGGGGCAAGTTATCAAGCTATTCGCTGATGATTATGCGTTTAAGCCTGAGGATTGGAAATATGCCTACTCAATACAGTGTACATTGGTAGACCTACTAATAGAACGGATGAGCAAAAAGGATGGCTACCTATATTCAAGGCTCTTTATTCTAGTGGCCAAATCTTTCTTGCCTGTGGAGCACAGAGAGCACATTTGGCGAGGTGACGTAGTAAACATTATCACCTTTAGATTATCCCCTGGTGAGTTTCTAGACCCGATACGGAAGAAATTGATATTGCATCTTTCCTTATTAATGTTTGATGAGTCCGTATCCAGCTATGCATCTGAGGTCATTAAAGAATATATAAGCAGGCTTGGCTATGAAGGTAAAGAAATGGCAAAGGCCGATTTGCATGCTATAGAAGAGTATCTCATAGCGAAATTCGATAAGAACAATGTATCACACTGTTTTTTAGTTAAAGAAATTTGTGAGCGGTTGGACTCCATCTCAGTCGATTATCCTGAGTCCTGGAAAACTGATTTCGATAATGAAATTTTTCGGATTTCTGATCTTCTACTTGAAGATCGAGCGGAGAGAAAAATGCTCGAAATGGATTATCACGACTACGAAAAGTATAGATTTGACGAAATAGCAGCGTATTTTGAAGATGCAGATGAAGATAAGTTCCGTGCGTTTTTAGATCAAGCCGCTATCCTACATGATACATTAACTGGCAGGGATAGAAGCTATTCAATTGGCGAAGGAATGCGCATTGTATTTAATGTTATTTCACAAAAACACAAGATTAATTTTTTCGATTTCACTTCCATTTACCTAGAATATGACGATATTTTTGAGCTAAACACAAATATCTTTATTCCTGAATTAATGAATAATAATCCTTCAAAGGATGTGTTCTCGCTGATTAACGCCAAAGAGTTTAAGTGGAAAAGATGCTGGCTTCTAGCCTGTTATTCTGCGTTACCAGGCGGAGATATAAGCGAAGAAAGCTTAAAGGATTTAATTTCACATATTACAAGTCTTGATAGCAGCGAGTATTTTCACAGTATTGATTTCTTGGAAAAATATATCGCAGTAGACGAATCAGTTTTTTGTAAGGCTACTCGTATTATGCTGGATAAATACGAAGCTACGAAAGAAATTGGTTTTGTCCGCGCTCTGGATAGAATCTTCAATCCGTATTCTTCAACCAATAAAAGACTGATGGAGTTCTATGGAACAGATAAGGAAATTGTTATTGAGGCGTATCTGGTTATGCTCGACTTTGATAATCACTTTGATTATGAAGGAAAGACACTAGAGATTCTTTATGCTGAAAACAGCAATATGCTGGAGCTTGTTGTGGATAAAATTTATAGCCGCGAGCGCTGGCCTTCAAGCTACACAAACATGCCAGATATGAAATTTCTATGGAAAAGAGAAAGCTATTTGCTGGACGTAGGAGCATACGCTTTATACGTTTTTGAGAAAGAAAAGGAATCATATGTTGGGCATGACAATATATTCGTGAATCTATTTAAAAAGTCCAACGATGCCAGGGAAGAAAATTATTCTGATCGGCAGGAAGAGTTTCTTATTTACAGCATGAAAAAGAACTGTAAAAATTTTGAGTACATTCAGTTTTTGTTTTGCGTGGTAAACGGCATGAAAGAAGATTTTAGAATAAATATGGTTCGAGATTTTATTGAATTAGATCACTGCTGTCCCGTTAAGGAGAAATAAAAAAGCCTGATTCCACCACAATTGATACAATGAGATTGTCTAGAAAACACTGTATTAATAGAGGGA
>NZ_JACHHW010000006.1 GCF_014202945.1 Zhongshania antarctica
GGAAGCCAGCACTCAATCGATTTATGATTGAATTTGAAGACCGCTTAGCGGATTATATTTAACCTTGGCAGTTACACAGAATTATTTACAGGCTCAGCGTCAGTGCAACCGTAGGCCAAGCCACCCGCCCCATATGCTGTATAGCAGCACCTAAAGCCTGCTTATTTAACGCTGCTAAATCTTCTTGCATAGTCATTACCGTGCCATAATCAAAATTGAATGTACTCATCCGCACATTACTCAAGCGATGATGCAATTATAAATATTCGACTTATTCACCAGCCCAATAGCTATTTCGCCGTCAGCTTAACCATCATCTTGGTATAGCCTTTCACAAAGTTAGATTGCACGTACTCTGGTTCGCCAACGACGTCAATTTTGTCAAAGCGTGCCAACAATTCTTCCCATAGAATACGCAGCTGCAGCTCTGCTAGGCGATTACCCATACACCGGTGAACACCAAAACCAAAGGACAAATGATTCCGCGCCCCTTTGCGATCGACAAGAAACTCATCAGGCCGGTCGATAGCGCGCTCGTCGCGATTACCCGAGGCATACCACATAACGACTTTGTCGCCCTTCTTAATCACCTGACCATTGAGCTCTACGTCGGTTTTCGCAATACGGCGCATATAGGCGAGCGGTGTTTGCCAGCGAATAATTTCAGATACCATATTTGGAATGAGGCTGGGATCGCTCTTCAGTTTAATAAACTCATCGGGGAAGCGACTTAAGGCAAGCACCCCGCCGGTCATAGAATTACGCGTGGTATCATTGCCTCCCACAATTAACAGCGCTAGGTTACCTAAAAACTCCAATGGCTTATTAATCAGATTTTTAGTGTCATCATTGCTCTGCAACATCCCAATCAGATCAAAGCCAACATCGCCACCCGCCGCAATTTCAGCTTCTTTCTTACGCCACAACTCGGAAAACTGCTTGGCCATATCCCTCATGCCATCGAATAACTCGTCAGTATTAGCTAAACCACCGGTAGTATCGGCGCCACCACCCGCCAAATCAGACCAGTAAACGAGCTTTCGGCGCTTTTCGTAAGGGAAATCCAATAAGGTCGCCAACATTCTTGCCGTCAGCTCAATTGAGACCTCCTCTACCCAGTCAAAGGGCGTATCCAGCGGGAGCTGATCTAAAACCTCTTGGGTTCGGCGACGAATCAAGCCCTCCATCTCTTTAAGGTTCTTCGGTGCCACAACCCCCTGAACCGCTTGGCGCTGTACATCGTGCTTGGGTGGGTCCATAGCAATGAACATCTCTAGTGCCAACTCTTTCGGTGTACCGCCGATAATAATGAACGGCTCGGCGGAGAACAGCTCGTGGTGTTTATCGACAAAGACAATATCGTCGTAGCGCGTAATAGACCAAAATGGGCCAAAAACGCTTTTCTTCTGATAGTGGACTGGGCACTCGTCACGCAGCCGTTTAAAGTACGACTCCCAACGGTTCTGTCTAAACAAAAAGGGGTTACTAACATCAATATCTTCTATCGCCAGCGTCGACACTTCTGGAATAGGGGTTTCCACAAATTCGGGAAACGCCTTGTAAATGCCCAGCGCAGATTTTGCCTTGTACATAATATGTCCGGCTTTGATTTGAAGGTGCATCGGAACAATTTCAGCACCTTTTTCAGCTACTAAGCTTACAATTTTCATCGCTATTTCAACCTTTAAAATTAAGCGTTAATTATTATTCTTAGCTGACACCGCTTACATTTGAAACTCAGGTAAGCGCGCAACCATGCCATCCATCGCATCAGATACAATGATCTGGCACGCTAGGCGAGAGGTGTCGGTGCGCTCGGGCGTCAGGCCTAACATTTGCAACTCATCCTCAGTAGCACCACCAATGGCTTTAATGCAATCGCCATCGACAATGACATGACAGGTGCCACAGGCACACACACCGCCGCAGTCAGCGTCTATACCGGGAATACCGTTATCCAAGGCGATTTGCATCAATGATTTTCCAGGCTCTAAATCAACAGCGTGCTGTGTACCATTGTGTTCAATAAACGTAATACTGCTCATCACTTTCTCCCGTTGTAAAATAGACAGCTAGACTTATTTACTTCCCGTCAAACAATCTACTTTCACGTCTAAAAATTATTTAAAAAGATGACATTAACAATAAATAATCAAACTAAATTTTTAAAATTTATACGTCGCATCCACACCAAAAGTTCGTGGTGGACCTGCTTGGAAATAATCGAATCCAAATCCGGCCTGTAAATTAATAGCATAGCCGTCGTATTCTTCTTGAGCCAAATTCTTTGCCCAGATAGACACCGAGTAATTTTCATTAATGCCGCGCCACGTTAATCGCGTATTAACAAGCGCGTAGGCATCTTGTTTTATATTCTCGTATCCGCCTTTATCGTTATATGCGCTGTACCATTGCTTGGCTTGGTAGTTAGCATTGACGTTCCAGCTAACATACCCGCTATCGCCATTATAAAGTTCGTAATCAATAGAAACATTTGCACTTACTTTCGGCGCAGAGATGAGTTCGTTACCGGAGAGGTCAATCGTATCGTCAGGGTTATTCAGGGTTTGCGTATCCGACAATTCTAGCTCGGTATACTCTGTATCAAGATAACCAATACCCATCATCAACATTAATTTTTCAGTTGCTGCGAACATGATCTCGGCTTCCAAGCCGGCAATAGTTGAACCACCGGCATTTTCTAAAAAGTTGGAGACACCGACGACATTGATAAATTGCTGATCTTTATAGTCGTAGAGAAAGGCCGCAGCATTTACCCGCGCACGCTGATCGTAAAAATCAGATTTAAAGCCTATCTCATAGGCATCTATGTACTCAGGCCGCGCATAGGCATCTTCGAAATCGCGCTCGCGATAGTAAGCGCCGCCATTAAAGTTTCCTGAGCGAAAGCCCTTGCTATAACTCAGGTACATCATAAAATCATCACTGAAGCGATAATCAAAGCCAAGCTTACCGGTAAATTCCTGCTCTTTGGCCGACATGGGTGTAGATGAGGCCGTTGTATAGGGGCCGTGTGTGTAACCGACTTGTCCCGTTGCTAGAAGATCTTCTAGTGTTACCTGCCCACTCAGTAAGTTCTCAAGAAAAACATCAATCTCGACAATACCGGCATCACCTCCGAGATTAAGCGGCACAAAAGGCTCGTCATATTGCGTGGTATTTCCGGGGACATAAGTGCCGCGCGGGCTGCCGTCGTAGCCTTCTCTAGAAATATTCAGGTAACTAAGATCAATTTCGTCAACGGTGTAGCGAATACCAAAATCGATACCAAAATCCGCAGTTACATCAAAGCGGAGCTGCGTATAGCCAGCATAACTGGTCTTATCTGTAATTATTTTCTGATCAAGCTGACCATAATCGAGTAAATAGGGATAAAAGCCGGTAGCGCCGGGGTAGGTTATTGCAACCCGAACATCCGGCGGCGTTGCATAAATTGCGTATTCATTATGCATATCCATTTTTTCTTCGGCGTAATATAGGCCGCCGATAAAATTAAACATGCCATCATAATTACTGGAAACTCGGAAATCCTGGCTAAACGCCTCGGTATCTACTGCCCACCGTATTTCCAGCAAGCCTTCAGGTGAGCCATCGGTATTCTGTTGCTGAGCATAATCTGAAATCCCAATTGAGGTAATACTGGTAAGCGTGTGGCTCTCACCCGTATATTCCAATTTGTTCACCAACATATCCGAATTAACAATAAGCGGGCCGGTAAAATTATCTTCTACCTCATGGTGGCCCAAATTTTTAGACGACGCCGAATAACCGTTATTATCAATATAGCCACTGCTGGCATCGCCTTGGGCAACGGAACCAGTCACGACACCGCCAGCACCAAGTAGGCCATCGCCACCATTAAGGTTTCCGCGTGGCTCATTCCTTGACGCATTGGCCAATGAGTCATTTTGGCCATGCGTTAACTTCAGTACGTTGCTCAAATTTTCAGAAATTTGCCAATTCAGTGTTAACCGCAATGCCTGAAAATCAATAGAAGATAAATTGGGACCACCGGAGCGATTCTCGGTATAGCCAGTATTTCGAGAAAAAGAGTAGGCAATTCGTGCAGCCAATGTCTCGTCGATTAGCGTACCTTCAACACCCAAATCACCAACCCGAGAGTCATAATTTCCGGCGCCCAGTTTGGCATTTACATGCAGCCCGTCATCAATCATCGGCGTTTTGGTAATAATGTTAATAGCACCGCCAGTAGTGTTCTTCCCGTACAAGGTACCCTGCGGGCCACGCAACACTTCTAGACGTTCGACGTCAAAAAAATTCATACCGTGGGTATACACCGCCCCCATATAAGACTCATCGGAATAAACACCAATGGGGCTAGCTTGGTTGGAGCTATAATCTGACATACTCACGCCGCGAATGGCGAATATAGGCTGCACCTCGCCAAAAGGGCCGCTTACTTGCATATTAGGAACTTGCGCAGAAATATCGTTTGCGCTTGCAAAGCCAAACTTCTCCAGCGAATCGGATGTCATGCCGGTGATAGCGACCGGCGTGTCCTGGGTACTTTCAGATCTCTTTTGTCCAGTTACTATTACCTCTTCGAGCATTGGTGCCGCGTGCGTTAATATCGGCAGCCCTCCTACACATGCCAAGGAAATACCCATTGCTAACGCCGACAAACGTCCCAGTTTTTTACACATCTAATTATTATCCTTCCGCAAAAAAACGTCCTCTAATGACAATACGATGCAAATTAATAAGGCAATAATCTAACTCATCGTTCGGCACAAGAGCACATTCGATACACACAGAAATATACATAAAATAACCCGGAGAAAAAGATGTTAAAAACAAGTCTCGCTACGTCAATTTTTGCCATCTCACTATCAGCCGCACCGATCTTGTCCAATGCCCAGTCGATTACTGATATTTCAGGATTAACTGGCGTACTCAGCAGCACCCTCGGCGGAAGCGGTGTTGATATGGTGTTGCCCTCGCTCGTCACAAACGTAAGCTCGACTACAGAAATGATGGGATTAAACTCATCCCCACTTTTTAATGCCCTGCCCAACAACCCGCTTACCACGGGCTACAGTCTTATTCTTAACGGCCCAGAGCAGACCATAATTATCGGTGACCTTTTACAAGGAAACCTTATTATACCAGGGCTATTAAATGGACTGCCGGTAGCGAACGCCCTTCTCCCCACTCTTGGCGACCTAAAATCCATGCTGCCCGACACGCCAGCAGCTGGGCTTATCGACTCCCAACTCTAATAACTTTGCTAGGGTCCACAGCAATCTAGCCTCATACCATGCAGATGAAGTGTAGCTAGCAGAAATACGACTAATCCTGTCACTAAATCAATGTCGCGACCCCAGCAACTTAACATCGGTGAAAATTGTGCAGTAGCCGATCATCGCAGTACGTACGCTCACCCACGTCGCTAGCTTGATAGCCAAATTAAGGGATTCTTGCTATTCTCGGCCCATGTGTTGATCTCTAAAAAAGCCAATAATAATGGGGCAGAATGACTGTACGAGTAAGAACTGGGTGCCTAAACGGATTTTCTGAGCTTATTGAAGAGCTACATGGTGACGCAGAGAAACTAATCACTTCTGTCGGTATTGACTACACACGCGTTAAAGATGAAAACTATTTTTTCCCTTATCTCCAATTTATGGAATTACTGGAGTTAGTCGCTACTAATCTAAATTGCCCAGATATTGGTCTTAAGTTGGCACTTAAGCAGGATCAAGCAATCCTTGGTCCGGTGGCATTTTTAGCTTTGTCAGCCAGTGACGTTCGAACCGCGTTAATCAGTGTGGGGCAGTTTCTATATCACTTTACACCTGCGATATCCCTATCTCTCGACGAAGCCGACCACAAGCAAAGCTATGTCTGCTTAGACCTAAGCTATTTAGATATTGCCGATTGCCGCCAAGCCGTCGAGCATGCAGTTGCATGCACCTATCACATCAGTCACTTAATCACGAATGACCATGTAAAGGCGCGTGCAGTGCACTTTCGCCATGCGAGAATGGCAGACCAGGGCACGTATGAGGCGATATTCCACTGCCCAGTAAAATTCAATCAAGCGAGAGACGCAGTGGTCATTGACACTGATTTTTTGGATTTCCAACTCAGTTCTCACAATGCTCAGCTACACGGTTTGGTATCGAACTACCTGTCCATGGTCGAAACTGAACATAACGCCACCACGCAAGCAAATATTTTGCCGAGCAAGCAGGCGCGCCACTTAATCAAAAAGTTACTTCCAACGGGCCAATTATCTCGAAAAATAATAGCCGAGAAAATGAACCTACACGAGCGCGCACTGTATCGAAAACTACAAGTAGATGGCTACACGTTCGAGGCACTGGTTGATGAAGTGCGAACAGCAGAAGTTAAAAACCTGCTTTCACAAGGCTCGATCCCGATGTCCCAAATTGCAGGATTACTCGGCTACAGTGAGCAGAGCTCATTTAATAGAGCATTTAAACGCTGGTTTAATATGACACCCAAGCAATATCTTTTAGCAAACTCACATTAAGCCAGCAACACCCCAGAGATTCAGCTTCGATCCTAAAGCGACCTTATTCTTTGACTAAAAACTGCGCCCTTGCCATCGCTATGGGCGCAGTTTCATCCTCCTGCCAGGCACTCACGCTCTCGTTAATCATACGCCTGCCAAGATAAACCAACTTGCAGCGCGAATGTGTAGCCACGTACTTGCCTGCTCGCACATAGTCCACCGCAAAATCGACGACCTTTGGAATCTTGTCATTTTTGCTGTGCTGCAAGATGTGGATCATTGCCGACAACTCCATAAAGCCAGCAATAGCCCCGCCATGCAAGGCTGGCAGCGTTGGATTACCGATGTTGCTTTTTTTTACTGGGAGTAAAAAGCAAGCATCCTCTCCGCCAATTTGAATACCAAGGGTGCGCGCATAGGGAACCTGGCTGATCCGCTGCTGAAACTCCGCGTCAGTCATTATCACTCACCCCCTTTAACGTGGCTCATTTTCAAGGCTTGGGCGGCGCGAAAGTCTCGGCGCATATCTGTAAACATCTCTAGCTCCATGCGAAAAAAGTTGCCCACCGCAGCCGCAATTGCATGTTCCGGGTCACCATGATGAGCGACAGCACGAGCAAAGATCACGCTCTCGCTGACCCGGTAAACCTCAGCATCGGCATACACCGTTAACCCGGGCGTCGCTGCGCGCATATAGTCTATACGCAAATCAATGGTCGGGGTCATGGCTAAATCATCCAATGCCGTCGCGGCGGCAAAGCCACAACAAGTGTCCAACAATGCGGTAACGGCACCACCGTGAATAACACCCGTATCTGGATCACCAATCAATGCTTCGCTGTATGGCATAGACATGCCAACCCGATGGCGCTCTACATACTCTGGGCGAATCCCTAAGGTCGTAAAATGATCGCCATCGTTGCCCGTTAACACGGTATCAACAAAGCGAAGGAGCTCTTCAAAATCCAATGCCATTACTTACCTCACAATACCTGTGCTGCCTATCACAAAAGGCTGCAGCGCTGCATTTTACCAAGTTAGCGCATAAAAGGGTGAAGACACCATAAGGTAAAAAAAAGCCGCTACCGAAAATCGGCAGCGGCGGTGGAACACGGTAATGAAATTTAATGCACTTGCGCGTCACCCGCTCCTTGGGGGTAACGAATGCTCTCTACCATATCTTGAACATCCTGCGGCGGTGCAGGGGTCAAATGACATACCACAGCGGCAACCGCAAAGTTAACCAACATCCCCATGGTGCCAATGCCTTCTGGCGACACGCCAAACCACCAGTTTTCAGGCACACTCGCGGCAGGGTTGATGAACTTAAAATAGACAATGTAAGTCGCTGTAAACACCATGCCACTGACCATGCCGGAGATTGCCCCGTACTTATTCATGCGCTTATAAAAAATGCCAAGAATAATCGCCGGGAAAAAGCTCGATGCCGCCAAGCCAAAGGCAAAGGCCACCACCTGCGCCACAAATCCCGGCGGATTAATCCCCAAATACCCGGCGATGCACACGGCAACTGCCGCCGCCCCCCTCGCGTAACGAAGTTCTAATTTGTCCGAAATATTCGGCATCAAATTGCGCTTCAGCAAATCGTGGGAGATCGAGGTTGAGATGACCAAAAGCAAACCCGCGGAGGTCGACAAGGCTGCGGCAACGCCACCCGCCGCAACGAGGGCAATAACCCAGGCTGGCAGATTGGCAATTTCAGGATTGGCCAAGACCATAATATCCCGGTCAATATGCATCTCATTCCGGTCATCGCCAGAGTAGAACATACGGCCATCGTCGTTTTTGTCTTCCCAACCGATCAAACCAGTTTTTTCCCAGTTGGTTACCCACATCGGCGCTTCGCTGTATTCGGTGCCCTGACTATCCGCACCGTTGATGGTATTAATCATATTCAGACGTGCGAAGCCGGCAACCGCAGGTGCAGTGGTATACAACACGGCGATAAAGATCAGCGCCCAACCCGCAGATTTACGCGCATCTTTTACTTTAGGAACCGTGAAGAAACGCACAATCACGTGGGGCAATCCCGCGGTGCCTACCATCAGTGCAGCAGTGATAAACAGAACATCCATCGTCGACTTGGTGCCACTGGTATAGGCCGCAAAGCCCAGCTCCGCCGACAAGCCATCGAGCCTATCAAGCAAATGCACCCCCGAACCGTCTGCCAAGGTTGCGCCAAAGCCAAACTGGGGAATCACATGACCGGTAATCATGATCGAGATAAAAATGGCTGGCACTAAATAGGCCATCATCAACACACAGTACTGAGCGACTTGGGTGTAGGTGATGCCCTTCATACCACCCAATACGGCGTAAAAAAACACAATGGCCATGCCCAATATCACACCAGTGGTAATATCTACCTCCAGAAAGCGACTGAACACTACCCCGACCCCTCGCATCTGCCCCGCCACATAAGTGAAGGACACAAAGATCGCGCAGACCACCGCGACAGTGCGGGCCGTTTGCGAGTAATAGCGGTCACCAATAAAGTCCGGCACGGTAAATTTTCCAAACTTACGCAGATACGGCGCTAGGCAGAGCGCTAACAAGACATAGCCACCGGTCCAGCCCATTAAATAGACTGCGCCGTCATAGCCCATAAATGAAATAAGACCGGCCATTGATATAAATGAGGCCGCACTCATCCAGTCCGCTGCCGTCGCCATGCCGTTAACAACAGGATGAACACCACCCCCGGCAACGTAAAATTCTTTGGTGGTACCCGCCCGACAGTAAATCGCAATGGCGATATACAGCACAAAACTCAAACCAACAATTAAAAATGTCCAAATTCTAATATCCATCATTCACCCCTAGTCTTCTTGGACATCGTATTTTTCGTCGAGGCGATTCATTTTGTATACGTACACAAAAATCAGTACCACAAAGGTGTATATCGATCCCTGCTGAGCAAACCAAAACCCCAATTTAAAGCCAAAAAAATGGATTTGGTTAAGCGCGTCAACGAACACAATTCCAAAGCCAAACGACACTAGCGCCCACACAAAGAGCAAGCTGAGTAAGAGCTTCACGTTTTCTCGCCAATAGGCTTTCGCCAGTTCTTTCGAATGAAATGCCATTATTGTGTTCTCCTGTTTTATTTCGTCTTATAACCAAAGCATTGCAGCTAATTCGTTCACTCACCATTCGACCTTAGTCGAGCAGCCTTTAGAACGTGTATTTCGCACTAAATTGTAGACGATCAACATCGCCGCTATCGTCACCATTCACCGGTCGCTCGTTGGTTTTAGTCGCGCGAATATATTCAACACCAAAATTAAGCGCTGCGATTGGCGCATAAATGAGATTGGCATGGGCACTTTGATAAGAGGCTGCCGTAGTGGCTGCAAGCGTATCGGAGTTGTCTGCAGCGCTGGCCGACAACACCAAACTACTACGCCATTTTGGCGCCCAAAAATGCCGGTAGGCGATATAGCCGCCCACGGTGTCGATTAATTCGATATCACCGTTATCCTCAATCATACCGTCGCGGTAGGTCTGTAAACCGAGATAACGACCCAAGGCATTACCGGCATTGAGCTGTAGTCGAATATCGTCCGCACCTAATTGCCAAACACCCGCAAAACTCAAGCCGTAACCATACCCAGTGTCGTCACCCTTTATCGCCTGTGCTTGACTGTTTGTGAAGCTTTGCTTGTAGGCGACTTCCCGTAGCAAACCCGCAAGGCTGTAGCTAAAATTACCTGACTTTGCGTTATAGCGTAGCACCGTATCGGGCAGGGCATTATTATCATAGGCACTCGCACCTGCCCCGGAGCTGTCTTCACCGTACAAACCACTAGAGGGATTTTCCACTGCCAGCATCAGCGAGCTTGTAGCGCTCAGCGCACGGGTCCAGCGCAATTGCGCCTGACGCTCAAACAAGGTACCCACGGGACCAACAAAATCGAGGGTATCCGGTAAACTGCCCACGTTAAAAAAAGTGCTCCACGTCTGGCCAGCCAGTATTGAACTGTCGGCATCGTACTGCCAGTTCAAATAAGCGTGTCGAATACGCGACGCGGCGGAGTTGCTTATGCGCTCATCGCCAATTTGATTCACGCCAAAATCCATCTCAATATAACTGCCCACGGTGCCAAGCTCGGTAGCAGTAGTGGTTTTAAACCAAATGCGCGAATGCTTGGCATGCATATCAAGATGGGTGTCGCCAGACTCCCCCCCCACCGGAATCACTGAGGCGACGAGAAAATCATCCCCCACCCCCGCCAAGGCCCGTTCGCCATCGCTATATTCGCTGGCAATGGCATCCAGTTTGATATACCCGCCAAAGGCATATTCGGTAGCGCCTTTAGTCTGTTTCACACTGGACGACAGCTCTTTTTCAGCGAGTGCTTGCTCTAAGCGAGCAACTCGCTGCACCAATGTTTCTAGATGCAGTGCCTCAGACGTGGCCGCTCCAGCGACAACCGGCAAGGGTAGCGCTGCAAAAATAAAACACGCAATCAAGCTCGATTTCGACGTTCGGCCCGTCAAGTTAGCCAGAGTCAATTTTTTATTCTTTATCACAGTGAACTCTCTCGTATCGGAAATGACACGAAATTTATAGGCTCACAGCGACACCAGTGGTATTAGCCTTTAGTCATGCCTAGACCAAAGTCTAAGCGCAAGCCCATTCACCGCGACCCTAGACCAAAGTCTAATTTTAGCGGCGCCTTAAAGCTGAGATAGTGAACTTATTCCTACGGGTCTTTGCCCTGCAATGCGGGGCATTTTTCTATACACTGTGCCACAGTATTTAAATAAAAAAGGCATCAGATGGACACACTACGATTTATCATTGCCGACGATCACCCCTTGTTTCGCACGGCACTTAAAGCAAGCCTCACCATTAGTTTTGAGAACTGCCTTGTCGTTGAAGTAGCATCTATTACAGAGTTACAAACTGTTTTAGCGACTGACACGAGTAGCGACCTAATCTTACTCGATTTACATATGCCAGACGCACAGGGCTTTAGCGGCCTGATACACCTGCAAGCCCACTACCCTGAAATCCCCGTATTAGTGGTCTCGGCCAGTGAAAGTCCTGAGGTCATGTGCCGCGCCATTGACCACGGCGCCGCCGGCTTTTTACCCAAAAGCAGTCAAGCTGAAACAATAAGTCTCGCGATTAACGCCGTGCTTAGTGGCGACCGCTGGCTACCTGAAGGGATTCAATTTCAAACCGGGCAAAATAGCAAAGAGCAAAAAATGGCCCGCGATATTGCCAGCCTCACGCCTCAGCAATTCCGCGTAGCCAGCCTATTAGTGCAAGGCCTGCTCAACAAGCAAATTGCCTATGAGCTCGACATCACCGAAGCGACCATAAAAGCCCACGTCACTGAAATTTTTCGCAAGCTCGGTGTTCATTCTCGCACCCAAGCGGCACTGGCATTCAGCCAATTAGATGTCAGCCCGCCAGACCTTCCCTAAGCGACCTATGCACGCAACACCAATTGACGTATTAGCCCGCGCAGTGCCGCAGGCTTTACTGGTTTAGCCAAAAGCTGATAGCCACTATCCTCAACTTGGCCACGTATTTCAGCACTGTTATCTGCACTGATCACCACTGCGGGCAAACGGGTATGCCAGTGATAATTCAGTGCCTGCAGCAACTCCAAGCCGGTTTCGCCGCCATCCAAATGAAAGTCCGCCAAAACAATATCCGGTGCCGTATCTAAGCGCCACTGCGCCAAGACCTCACCGAGATTGGCGCCGGTAAACACCTTGCACCCCCACTGGCTGAGCAAGGCATGCATACCCGCGCGAATAGCGACTTCATTGTCGATACACAGCACACTGATTCCCGCCAATTCCGATTGCAAGTTAGGCGAATCAGCAATAAAACGGCGCTCCTGCCGCTGGCCCAGTGGCACTCGGATAGCAAATACACTGCCGTGACCCTCAATAGAGTCCAGCGACACTTCATGGCCCAGCAAGCGACTAATTCGTTGCACAATAGAAAGCCCGAGACCAAGGCCCGTTTCAGCATCATTGTGGTCGACACGCTGACCGCGTTCAAACTCATCAAACACCCGCTGCTGATCCAGCGCCGATATACCTGGCCCCGTATCCCAAACCTGAATTAAGACACTATCGCCACTGCGCCGACACCCCAGCAACACACGGCCAGTTCGGGTATAGAGCAGGGCGTTAGACAGGAAGTTTTGCACAACCCGCCGCAATAATTGCTGATCACTGTAAACCCACACATTGCTCGGTCTAAAATGCAGAGCCAAGCCATTTTGCTCGGCAAGTAGGCCGCACTCCCGCGCTAATGGCTCAAGCAGGTCTCTTAAACAAAAGTCGCGGCGATCTAACCGTATATTTCCCGAGTCTAAACGGGCGACTTCCCGCAGCGAGGTAATCAGGTTCTCGGCGCCGGTCAAGGCCGCGTCAATATGCCCCACCTCCGCAGCCAACTCAGTCGCCGC
This sequence comes from Zhongshania antarctica, assembly GCF_014202945.1. GTDB lineage: Bacteria > Pseudomonadota > Gammaproteobacteria > Pseudomonadales > Spongiibacteraceae > Spongiibacter > Spongiibacter antarcticus. The sequence continues at coordinate 12,979 of NZ_JACHHW010000006.1, forward strand.
AGTGCGGTGGGCCAATGCCGCAGTAAACAAGCGCGCCGCACTAATCGGCTGCAATAAATCGTGACTGGCCGCCGCCAGAAAACGGCTTTTACTGGCGTAAACGGTATTTAATTCCCGTTCAATTTTGGCCCGCGCCTGATTCTCATGGGCCAGCGAGTCATTCGCGGCGCTCAATGCGGCGGTGCGCTCAACTACTCGTCGCTCTAACTGATTTTTGGTTTCATCCAGTTCATTGAACATGCGGCGATATTCGCTTATATCGGTGTAGGTCGTTACATAGCCGCCGTTGGCCATTGGCGTTCCGCATATTTCAATCACCAAGCCATTGGGCAAACTCCGCTCTAACCGATAGGATTTGCCGTCGCTGAGTAGCGCCAAGCGCCGAGCAATAGCGGCATCCACATCGGTATCGGCATTTTGCAAATAGCCCCGCTCAGCATTGAATTGATAAACCCGCGAAATGGGGCAACCGATATACAGTAAGCGTTCCGGAAACCCAAATAACTCCATATAACGGCTATTCCACGCCACTAAGTCCAAATTAGCGTCGACCACGCTAATGCCCTGAGGAACGGTCTCAAGGGTAATTTGCAGCAAATCTTGGCCAAACTGCAGTTGTTTAGAGCTATCGCCAATGAGAAGCACAAACTCATCTAGCTCTAAAGGCTTCTTACGTTGTAACAAATCCAAGGTGCGGTGCGCCGACACGGCACCCACTATCGCCGCCAGTGCCGACTCAACTTCCTTCACAACAAAGCTCGGCACCGGATCATTCGGCAATAAGCGCTGCCCCAGGCGATGCTCAAAACGCTGCCATAATTGCTGACTGCGCTCGCGCCCTAATAGCGGCGTTAGCATGCGTTGCAATTGCCAGCTTTCAATTTTAGTCAGGGCAAAATCGGCTTTTTGGTAGGCCCAATCCCGCTGCAATTGGGTAAAGGCCCGCGCCTGACGCAATTCAATCGCCCGAAACCGGCTAAACCCCGACACCAACGCAAAACTCAGGCAGTTAAGCAGTAAGCTCCAAAACACGCCGTGACTCAGTGGATCGAGGAAATCTACCCCGAATAACGCCTCCGGCCGCAACCACTGCGAACCCAACAAGCCCTCCGCCAGCAAGGGGTGTAAAGGCCCCACCAAGGCCGGTAGCAACAAGCAGTAAAACCACAGCGCGCCACCCACAAACAAGCCAGTGATCACACCGCGGGAATGCGCCCTCGGCCAATACAAAGCCGCAATGATAGCCGGCAGTAATTGCGCTGCGGCGGCAAATGACAATAGCCCGAGTGACGCCAAGCCCGCGCGATTATTCAGCTGCTGCTCCAAAAACCACGCCGCGAGCAACACCGCTGCTATTGCGGCGCGACGCGCCTTTTGCAGCCACTTAGCATTAATACTGTGGGCGCGATTAAAAAACTGCCAAAGTGGCACCATCCATTCATTACAAATCATCACCGACAAGGTCACACAGGCCACTATCACCATGCCCGTTGCGGCTGACAAACCACCCAGCATTGCCACTACAGCCAAGCTATTACTGCCTGCTGCCAGCGGCGCGGTCACCACAAACATATCGGCGCTGCCACTATAAGGCGACAAGCCCCCCCCCTAATAGCGACTGCCCGAGTACCGCTATTGGCGCGATCATGATACAAAACAGCGCGAGGTAGGCGGGGAATATCCAACGGGCAAGGCGCATATCCCGACGGCTATGATGTTCGACTACCATCACGTGAAATTGCCTTGGCAGACACACAATTGCCGCCGCCGCCAACACCAGCTGAGTGATAAAATTAATCGGCTCTGGCCAGCCCCCTAATTGGCCGTAATCAAGGACAAGGTCCTTCGCCTCTGCGCCAAATACCAAGCTGATCGCAAACACCCCAACCGCAAGAAAAGCAATGAGTTTAACCACAGACTCAACCGCTATCGCGGCCATCAAGCCCCGGTGGCGGTGGCGCTTATCCACTACCCGGGTGCCAAACGCCACCGTAAAAACCACTAAAATTAAGGCGGCTATAAAACTGGTGCTGCTGTGATTTTCAATTAAACTGGGTTGCCACAGGCGCTGCACCGTCAACCAGGCTTGAGTCACGGCTTTTAATTGCAGGGCGATATAAGGCAAGCTGCCAACCACCGCAATAAATGTCACCAAGGCGGCAAGAAACTGGTGTTTGCCATAGCGGGAACCAATGAAGTCAGCAATCGAGGTCACTCTATTGCGGGTGCTCACTACCGACAGGCGGCGAATAAACGGCCACGCCAAAATAAACAGCAAAATAGGCCCAAGGTAAATTGGGACAAATGACCAGCCGTCATTAACCGCCTGGCCAACTGCGCCAAAAAAGGTCCAAGAACTGCAGTACACCGCCAGCGACAAGCTATACACCAGGGCACGCAGCAACGACGAGCGCTGGGTATGCCGGTCAGCCCACCACGCGATTAAAAACAAACAACCGACGTAACTAAACGCCAGTAACACAACCCACTGGTTTGCCAGCACCTGCCCTCTCTACGCCGGAAAACGACGATATGTTTGCGAACCCCCACAGTCTAGCCCAGCGCGGCGCCAGCGGTATTGGACAATAGTCGACATATCGCCACAAAGGCAAAAAAGCACCGCGCAAGACCCGCACTTGGTGAGATTTACAGTATTAAACCTTTCCCTTACTGCCACTGATGCGTAACATTCGCTCTCCAGAAATCAGGGCCATTGCACCTGTGCAAGCCCCCTGAACACACTCAATACATCAAGCCGTACCCAAAATATATGTCTACTATTTTTATCGCTGGCCAACGCTGGATTAGCAACCCGGAGCCCGACCTAGGTTTGGGCATTATTCTAGAAGCGCAAAATCGTCGTGTCATTATCGCGTTTCCCGCGGCAGAAGAAGAGCGCACCTACGCGGCTGCCGCTGCCCCGCTGTCCAGAGTGCTATTCCAAGTTGGTGATGATATAGACGTACCGGGGCAAGGCCGTCTTGTCGTCACCGAGCTGCAAGAACACAGCGGCTGCTTTGTGTATTTTGCGAAAGACGAAAACGGTGACATTCATCCCGTGCCTGAGCAAATTCTGAGCGCCAACATCAAGCTCAGCAATGCCAAAGAACGCCTACTGGCGGGTCAAGTTGAACACCACCGCCGCTTTGAACTTCGCGCCGCTACGCTAGAACAGCAAAATACCTGCAAAGCCGCCAGCACCTTGGGCTTGCTCGGTCCCCGAGTTCAACTTCTACCCCATCAGCTGTACATCGCCGCAGAAGTTGCCAGCCGCGCCGCGCCGCGGGTATTGCTCGCCGATGAAGTGGGTTTGGGTAAAACCATCGAAGCGGGCCTCATTATTCACCAGCTTCTGCTGTTGGAGCGCGCCAAGCGCGTACTAATACTGCTACCAGACAGCCTGGTACACCAGTGGCTGGTCGAGATGTTGCGCCGCTTCAACCTGAAATTTAGTATTTTCAATGAAGCCCGCTGCCAGCAAATTGACCAGTACGAAGACGACCCAAGCAGCATATTCTTTGACGAAGAAGAGTCCAAAGAAAAAGAAGAGAACCCCTTTGAAGAAGCCCAGCTGGTCATTTGCCCGCTGAGCTGGATCAGCTCCCACGATCGCCGCCAAGGCCAGCTCATGGAAGCCGGTTGGGACGTACTCGTGGTTGACGAAGCCCACCACCTGCACTGGCAGGAAGACGGCAGCAGCTCCGCCGAATACCAATTGGTCGAACGCCTCAGCGCCGAGATACCCAGCGTACTGCTGCTGACTGCAACCCCAGAAAATGCCGGTATCGACGGCCACTTCGCCCGGTTGCGCTTGCTCGACCCGGCGCGCTACCCAAGTTTAGAGGCGTTTCGCGCTGAGCAAAATCAATACGAGGGCATTAGCGAGCTAATTCAAGGCTTGCTCGACAGCCCCGCCGAATCATTGGCCGACGCTGGCTTCACCGCGAAACTCAGCGAACTGCTCGAGCCAAAGCAACTCGCCGCCCTAGCAAGTCATGCCGACACCGACACGATTGAAAAAGTAGTGCGCGACCTGCTTGACCGCTTCGGCACCGGCCGCATGTTATTCCGTAATACTCGCGCATCGGTAGGCGGTTTTCCACAGCGCGTCTTACATGAACACCCCCTCGACGCACCAGCAGAATACCAAGCTGCACTCGGCCTCGTCGACGAAGAGTCGGCACTGCACCCGGAGCTCTTATTGGGGGATGCATGGATTAAACTCGACCCCCGCGTAAGCTGGGTAGAGAAATTCTTGCTGCAACACCCCGACGACAAAGTCCTACTGATTTGCAGCGGCAAGAACACCGCCCAAGACTTGGAATTACAACTGCGAGTCCGCCGCGGCATCGCCAGCGCACTCTTCATTGAAGATCTTAGCCTCATTGAGCGCGATCGCGCCGCCGCCTATTTTGCCGACCCCGAAGACGGCGCCCAAGTGCTGATCTGTTCAGAAATTGGCAGCGAAGGCCGCAACTTCCAGTTCGCCCAGCATTTGATCTTATTCGACCTGCCGCTTAATCCAGACTTGCTAGAACAGCGCATTGGCCGCTTAGATCGCATCGGCCAACTCGGCGACGTTAATCTGCATGTACCCTATTACCAAGGCAGCGGCCAAGATAAATTACTGAGCTGGTATCGCGATGCACTGGCCATCTTTAGCCAGCCCTGCACCGTCGGCAACGCCCTAATGTTAGAGTTTGGCCGCGAGCTTCTCGACGCTCTTGCTGGCACCACCCGCAATGACGCCTTCGCTGAGCTAATTAGTCGCGCCGCGAGCAAGTCAGAAGAACTACAGATTAGCCTGCGCAATGGTCGCAACCGCTTGCTGGAATTAAACTCCTGCAACCCAGCGCGCGCAGCCGAGTTAATTAGCTCATTAGAAACCGAGCAGCGCAGCGACAGCCTCGCCGAGTATGTGAATATTCTCTCTGACCAATTTGGTTTAGTGCACGAAGACCACAGCGACAATGCCGTGATTTTGCGCCCCGGCGACCACATGATTACCGAGGCATTCCCGCATTTGCCAGAAGACGGCATTACCGGCACCTTCGACCGCGACCGCGCACTAAGCCGCGAAGACATGGCCTACTTCAGCTGGGAACATCCGCTGATTAGCGGTGGTATGGACCTCATTATGTCCAGCGACTTTGGCAGCGCCACCGTTTGCACCATCGCCGTTAAAGGCTTAAAAGCCGGCACCCTATTATTAGAAGCGCTGTACAGCCCGGCCCTACAAGCGCCGCCGTGGTTGCAACTGCCCCGCTACTTACCGGCCCAGAGTTTCCGCCTCGTGGTCGACCACCAGCAGCGCAACCTCACCGCCAGTGTTGCTCATAAAAAATTAAACCAGCTCGCCCAAGGCATTAAAAAGACAGTCATGCCCGCCTTGCTCAGAGAAGTGCGCCCCAGCTTAACCGCCATGCTGCCGAATGTAGAAGCACTGGCCGAAGCCGCCGCCAAAGAGTGGATCAGCACTGCTCTAGACAATTACGGTAAAGATCGCAGCGCCGAGCGTCAACGTCTGCAAGCATTAATGAATCGCAATCCCCACATCAGCCCCGCTGAACTGGAAAGCTTTGACGCAGAAACACTACTAGGCAAAGATGCCCTAGCAGCAATGCAACTCAATATGTCGGCGCTGCGCCTTGCTATTGTTAGCCAATAAACGCACGCCTATTTAACGCTGGAGAAAATATGTATTTGTTTTCTATTAATGCCATCGCCAAAACTAGCCACGGTGAATTCACCGCTGGCGAATCAGCACCGTTTATTGTTTATATCGATTTCAAAGACATGTTCGGTGCAGAGAATCTAGCTAAGTTATTTGTCATGGCCGAGGGCTTCACCAAGGTTGAGATTGAAAAACGCAAACTCATCGACAATGCCCATATCCCAGACAATCCGGCGCTAGCAAAAGATCCCCAGATAATCGAAGCCCTCGCCAAGGGTTATTGCGTGCAGGCGTTTAGCGCGCACTGATTAGAAGTACCTTTACCAAATGTTAAACGACGCAAAAGCCCCTTTTTCAATAAGCTGTGCTTTTGCGTCTAATACCACTTCAAATCAACGCGCCGTATACCCCCCATCCATAATCAATTCCGACCCTGTCATATAGCTCGCATCATCTGACGCTAGAAATACAATACCCTTGGCAATTTCAGCTGCTTCGGCCATGCGTCCCATTGGGATACTCGCGACTACACGCTGGGCGAATGCCTCGGCATCGCTCGTGCTTAGGCGCGACAGTGCACCGCTCACCAGCGGTGTTGCCACATAGCCAGGATGCACAGAATTAACGCGTATGCCGTAGTCTTTATCGGCACAGTACAAAGCCACCGATTTGGTGAACGCGCGCACCGCACCTTTGCTGGCGTTGTAAGCCGGTAGCATTGGGTCGCCGACGATACCTTCTATTGATGAAATATTAACAATGCTGCCGCCCGATGCTTTCATTACCCGAATTGCTTCGCGAGTACCCAGGAAAACCGCGTCGTTATTGATGGTATTGGTTTTACGCCAGCCCTCGAGGGTTTCATCTTCAATGCCACAGATATTGGCGATACCGGCGTTATTAATGAGTATTTGCAAGCGGCCAAAGCGCGCAACAATGTCACTAACCACTCTATGCCACCGGGATTCATCGCAAACATCTAAGCGCATAAACACGGCCTGATGACCCGCCGCAATGAGTTCATTTGCAACGCGATTGCCGGCGGCTTCATCAATATCACTCACCACCACAATCGCGCCTGCCGCTGCCAAGCCCTTGCAGGTCGCCTCGCCAATACCAACGCCAGCGCCGGTCACCAACGCCACTTTATCGTTACAATCCATACAACCTCCAAGATTATGCAGCGCAAAAGCCGCCATCAACCGTTAGCTCAATTCCCGTTACATAGGAGCTGGCATCCGACGCCAAAAATAAGGCCGCATTGGCAATGTCTTGCACATTACCGAGCCGTCCCATAGGGATCATCGCAGACTTCAGCAGCGCCGCCGCCTCATCAACATTGGCAACAACGCCAATGTCGACAAAGTCTTGCAAGGCCTGGTCACCCATTGCTGTTTCAATCAACCCCGGATGCAGCGAGTTAACCCGCACACCATAACCAAATTTAGCGAACTCAACCGCGCTGTGCTTACTCAAGGAACGCACTGCGCCTTTGGTTGCGCCATAGATGCTGTGGCCGGGCACCCCCACTAAGCCGGCAATTGACGACAAATTGATGATTGATCCGCCGCTACCAAAGCAACCGCCAGGTTTCATGCTCTCCGCCGCAGTGCGAGTGCCGATAAATACAGACTCAATATTAATCTGGTTAATTTTACTGACTTGGGCAACAGTGTTGTTTTCAAGCATGCCGCCAATATAAATACCGGCATTATTGAGCAAAATATCCCAGCGATTTTTCCAGCCTTCCAGGGCGATTTTTAACGCCTCCCAATCAGCTTCGCTGGTAACATCTAAACGTATGGCTTTCGCCTGTAAGCCCTCGGCGTTGAGTTCAGCCGCAATGCGCTCGCAGGCCTCTACATTAATATCGCTGAGCATTACCGCCGCACCGGCCTGTGCAAACATTCGCGCACAAGCCTCGCCAATCCCTGCGCCCGCGCCAGTGACAACCGCGACCTTGCCCTCTAAGCCAAACACACCAAGCTTGTTACTCATAACTGTGTCCCTATTATTCTCATTTTACATTTATGCTTGCAGATATTTATCGGTAAAAAATACGCTAATTAATCGGCGATTTTCACTACCGCACGTCCGCGAATTTGACCCTGCAAAATTTTACCTGCAGCAGCGGGCACGTCGTCAAACGGAATATCCATCGTCAACGCTTCGAGCTTGGCCATGTCTAAATCCTTAGCCAATCGGCGCCACGCTTCTTCGCGTAAAGGCATGGGCGCGTGAACAGAATCCACCCCTAATAACGACACATTGCGCAGCGCAAAGGGCATCATATTTCCGGGTAAATCGAGACCCTGCGCCAAACCACAAGCCGTGACAACACCGCTATAGCTAAGCTGCGCGATGACGTTTGCCAAAGTGTGGCTTCCGCAAGAATCGACCGCCGCAGCCCAGCGAGTGGACTGCATCATTTCGCCGGGCTCAGAAAGCTCGGCGCGATTGATAACTTCTGTGGCACCAAGGCCTTTCAAGAATTCAGTCTCTTCGACACGACCAGTTGATGCCGTAACCCTATATCCCAACGCCGACAGCAGGGATATCGCCACAGTTCCAACACCACCTGAGGCGCCGGTAACCAGCACAACGCCAGACTCCGGCACCACGCCAAAACGCTCTAAGCGCATTACCGATAACATGGCTGTGTAACCGGCCGTACCAATTGCCATGGCCTGCCGTGTACTGATACCAGCCGGCAATTTCACTAAGTATTCGCCCTTGGTGCGCAAACGCTGGGTGTAACCCCCATTGTGGGTTTCTGAGCCGCCATAGCCGTTCAATACCACCTTATCACCAATATTAAAGCGCTCGTTATCAGAGCTCACCACAGTACCGGCCATATCGATACCGAGTATTAACTTTTCTTTTTGCACAATTGCCACGGCATCACTCATGGCCAAGCCGTCTTTATAATTTAATGTTGAGTATTCAACCGCTATTTCGACGTCGCCATCGCCAATCTCAGATGCTGACAACTGTTCAAAACCAACGGCCAACTTACCGTCCTGACGACGCGCCACAAGTGCTTTGTAGGTCTCATTCATTTTATTTTCCTCGTTATAGATTAAAAATTAATTTCTCAAACTGCGCAGCGCGCCGTTGGTCAAATAACGGTCGTAAATGGCGCTCTCATTCACCATCATATTTTGGTCACCACTCATGCTGGCCACTTGCTCTAGGCGTACCATCTTGCCCGATTGCACATCTAATGCGGAAATATGGACCCGCGACCAGTCCATGCGCTTGCCATCCACCACCCATTTACGCCATCTTCACACAGGCCGCAGGCAGGATCAAAAGAGCGAAATAGTTCACCGTGCGGGGCACCAAGTCACCCATCAGCGGTTGCGCATCAATACCAAACGGCGCGGCCTCGGCGTAACGCGCTTTAGCAGAAGCGATAGAGAGAATCTTATCGTGATCGACACCTGGCGACAAATCGATATCGCGGGTCAACTGCCAGACCTTCGCAAGTGTTTTAGAATTATAAATATCACCGTCTTTTGCTTTCACCATTAAAGTAAATGTTTAAGGGTTACCCAAATTTGGGTAACCCTTAAAGACTTGAATGAACGGGTCGTCTTTGAGAAGTAAATCAGATAAAATGGTTTTAAGCTCAACATTTTTCAAGCCCATTGCAAAATACAAAGTGACTATCGCAAACAAAAACCACGCTGGTTTCTATTCTCCAGAACAGCCATTGCTATTCTGTTTCTTATTGCATTCATGAAATTTAACTACCCCATACATTGCAAAGAGACACTACTTAAAATCTTTTAGCATTAATTATTATATCGCTAAGAGCGAACCCGCTCTTAAGCAATTCTAAAATCGATATTAGTCTTGAATAGCAGAATCGGTAATGATTATTACCGACCCTTTCACTGTTTATTTACGACAGTTTTATTTTATTTTTAGTTTACGAAGCTACGTCATAAACGTGATTTTTTTGTTCAATAAAAAACTCATAACAAAATCGAGATTGCGGCTTTTCTGAAGCGGTTTTAGGTATTTCAGACATCACCTGTATAAAGCTCGGTAGGTCGTTACGACCCAGCACTTCTCGACAGTGATTAACCAATATATCGGGATCAAACAATCTCGCTTCCACTGGCACAACGGCGGCGATAATATCCTTCTCACCCGGTGCACCGTTCAAAGATGGAATACCGTAAACAAACACGTCTTCTACATTTTCAAACTCAGCAATAATTTTCTCGATTCTGGCGACATCAACAAATTCGCCATTGCGACGAATTTCATCACCTTTACGACTATCAAAGTAATACCAACCGTCTTCGTCTTGATGGCCAATGTCACCCATGTACAGAACGCCGTCGCGGGTCTTTTTATCCGATGCTTCAGGGTTCTTATAATATTCAACCGCTAGCTTAGGCCCCACTGCAGCCTGAAATACAATCTCACCACGCTGACCTGGCGGACAGGTATTACCCTCCTCATCTACAATCCGGGCAATTAAACTTTCTGGTGGTTTGCCAATACTACCGACGGGGCCCGCACCAGGCGGATTAAACATCATGCCGCCCTCCGCTGCGCCATAAAATTCAAAGATTTTTACGTCGAATCGCTTACTGAAGTCATGCCAAACTGCACTGGGCATACCGGCACTTAGAATAAATCGGACCGGGTTATTCGCGTCATTCGCACGCACCGGCTCGCTGTAGATCGCGGTGGTCATGCCCCCCAACAAATTAAACGTTGTACAGCTATAAGCACGGCAAATATCCCAAAGGCGGGATTTGGTAAATTTACGGCTAATAACACCACGAAGCTCCATTTTCAGGATATTGCCCAAACTAATAAGCTGAGCATTGGCATGAGTAAGTGAAAGCCCGGTATAAGGACGGTCATCTGCATTGAGCCCAATCATCGGCCCAATAGATGCGACAGCGTCATAACGAGTGTAGGGAGCGCGAATGGCTTTAGGGTCGCCGGTGGTACCGGATGTGTAGAGCATTTGCATTGTTTCATCGGCACTTCGCACACGCCCTTCGGCTTCGTTCAGCGCAGCGTTAGCAATATCACTCCACTTCCGCAAACGGGAATCGCCACCGGGAAGCTTGCTTAACTCACCGCTCTTTAACACCCAGATCCAGCGTATTTGCGGCAAGTTTTTACATGCGGCCAACACATTGTTTAGGCAATAGTCAGCACATATCACGCCTTTGCAATCGGCCCAGCTAAGCATGTACTCCAAACGCTCACCATTGGTACGCGGATCGATAGGCACAAAAACCGTTGCGGCGAGAGAACTACCAACCATGCAATCGACAAATTCAGGATGATTTTGCATAACCAATGCAAAGCTATCGCCGGGCTCCATACCTTCGGCGCGCAATCCTGAATAGACGCGCTGCCCCTGCACCCAAAGATCCAGATACGTGCGTTTCTCCTGCTCAAAATCTCCACCGGGGAGCACGTTAACAAAGGTAAGAACATCTAAGTTTGGATTGGAATTTTTCTTATCTTCAATTAAGTTCGAAAATATTCTAAGGTCTCTCATATCCGATCCTTTTTATTCTTTTGACAAAATACTGAGTACCAGCGCCGCAGCATCCGTTCCGATATAGCCACCACCATTCTCTGCCAGCGCCACCCTGGCGCCACTGACCTGACGCGGCCCTGCCTCGCCACGCAATTGCATTACTAACTCAACAATTTGCGCTGCGCCGGTAGCGCCAATAGGGTGACCCTTGCGCATTAAACCGCCAGACGTGTTTACCGGCACACGACCACCTAGCGAAGAGGCACCACTGGCCACAAATTCGCCACCTGCACCACTCTCACACAAGCCGAGGTACTCATAGTACTTAATTTCAGAAATCGCAGAGGCGTCGTGTAGCTCAACACAGCTAATATCTTCCGCGCCCATTCCAGCCTGATCGTACAGTTCAGCTACCGCACTAGAAACCATTGGCAACTCGCCCTCAGCTGCATCCCAACCGCTATTTAGGCTCGATGCGTTCACGCGGATACAGCGCTGCTTACCAATTTTGTTGGCGTATTTTTCACTAACAACAATGACCGCTGCCGCGCCGTCACCAATTGGAGCGCACATTGGCAAGGTCAAGGGTGAAACAATCTCGCGTGCAGCGAGAACATCATCAACTGTTATGACGTTTCTAAACTGCGATTTTGGATTAAGGCTGCCATGCATCGAATTCTTCGCTGACACGGCGGCCAATTGTTCCCGCGTTGTGCCGTATTGATGCATATGTTCCCGCGCCCAGGTAGCGTAAATATCAATAAAAATAGATCGACTGCTGCCGGCGCCGGACATATCTAGGGATTGCCCAATAGCCTCATTGCGCGCTTTTAAACGCGCGGTAATCGCGTCGGTTTGCGTGACATCAATTGACCCAGTAAATACCGAGAAGGTTTTGTTCTTATCTTCGTGGTAAAGCTTTTCATAACCGCAGACTAGAACCGCGTCATAGACCCCCAAGGTGACCATGGTGCAGGCTTGCTGAAATGCGGTTGCCGATGTCGCGCAGGCATTCTCGACATTGATTACCGGTATTTTACTGATGCCCATACTGCGCAAGGCAACCTGGCCGGGCACACAGACTTGGCCTGTTATCACCGCACCGGCCGCATTACCCATATACGCGGCATTCAACTCTTCTTTAGCGATACCGGCGTCCTTCAGTGCATCCTTTATAGACGCACACGCCAGCTCGTTAAGCGTTTTATCCATAGCGTTGCCAAACGGCGTCATACCGACGCCGGCAACATAAGCTTTCTGCTTCACGAGTTCACCGCCTTATGCCAGTTTTTCATTATCGATGAGGTAACTACCACCCTTGATGGCTAGCATTTCATTACAGCCGTCTTCGATAAGCGATGCGCGTGCATCCCTAAGCATTTTTTCTAGAGGATATTCCTTTGTCAGGCCATTGCCACCAAAGATCTGCAGTGCATCGCTTGTCACTTCAAAGGAGTGCTGGGTACCCGTGGTTTTTGAAAACATTGCAGCGCACAACGACGGGGTCGCCAATTGCGGATCATTGTTAAAGTTAAGGCCTCGACGAGTAACTGCGCGCGAAAGCTCAACTTTTCTAAACATGTGAAAAAGCCGGCTACGTACTGATTGGTGTTTGATAATAGGCACGCCACCCGCAACACGCTCATGCGCATAATCCAACGCCAGATCAGCCGCCGCTTGCGACAGACCAGTAAATGTCGCGCCCATCAACGCATTGGCTTCAGCGTGAATGCAATACACAGCGCGCTGATAATCTTCGGGGCCAGCAAGTAAATACTTGCGTGGAATACGCACATTATCAAAGAATATTTCACCTTGATTTAAGGCGCGCTGACCGAGTTTATCTAATGGTTTGCCACGACTAATACCGGGCAGGTTCATCGGAAATACCAGAGCACAGCCTCCGCTTACTGACGGCCCATTTCCCGAATCGGCGGCGCAATAGATAATACATACTTCAGCAATAATGCCATTGGACACCCACGCAGACTTCTGACCATTTAAAATAATATCGTCGCCGGTTAGATCGGCCACTAAGTTTGGCCGACCATAGGAGCTACCGGGGTAAACAATCTGACCACTCGGATCGAGCATATCGCTGCCGTGATCCGGCTCAGTGATCCCCCAGCAACCCAGCATGGCGTCGGGAAACTCCTCTAATAAGTCTTTGCGTCCGAACTTCGCACACAGCCATTGCGGCAATATGCCCGCGCCAACTGATATCGCTAAGCCGGCGTCGCCGTAGCCCAACTCTTCGAAAAGAATAGAGAACAACAGAGCCGCTTCTTGAGGCTCCATTTCACCCAATCCTTCCACTGTAACGCCAAGCTCTAAGTATTTTTTTCGAAACTCCCAGAACGGCGAATCCTTCGCTATAGCTTCTTCTGGCGTCATTCGGTCAAGCTTTATTCCTATCGGTCGAGCCACATTCAACGCGAAGCTTCGCAAGATTTGCTGAAACTCAGCAATGTGTTCGGGCAAGGTTGCCTCAGCACCCGTAACGGTTAACTTACCCTTTGGCGTTGCATCCCATTGGTAGATCGGCGCCGCTACGTTTCTATAGTCAGTGGCTGACGAAAGATTAAGTTCTTGGGCTGATTGAGTAGACATGGTTCACCTCTATTCTTATGGTTTTTATCAAAATTCAAAATCAGGTGACCATACTATCGGCGCAAGTTAAGAAGTTAGATGTTTACAGAGGACAATATGATTGTTAATTTACGACAGCCCTAAAAATCATAAGAAGAGATTCCAACCATGGAGCTAAGGTCATCATTAAGCACCCCCCCTGCCAGGCACCTTAGCTACGGGCTCAACCCGTTGATATCTTTATTAAAGGAATACAAGCTCGATCCAGCTCCTATGTTAGATATTGCAGGCATCCCTGCGCAGGCACTCGAAGACCCGACTTATGAACTCACACCGCACCAAGAATTAAGTTTTACCACAGAGGTAATTAGAGGGATTAATATTCCGGAAATTGGCTTAATCGTTGGGGGGCGCTATCACTTATCCGCATACGGCTTATTAGGCCTCGCCGTGATGACCAGCGAAAACCTACTCTCGGGCATGACGGTGCTGTATAAAAACATATTAATGACATGGACTTATATGTTTTGGAATACCACGGTTCGCGGCGACCGTGCCTATGTTAGCCTAGAAAAGCTTCGCGACCTCGGCGGCAGCTATCAATATATGATTGACCGCGGCCTCGTTGCATCCCACATGATATTCAAAGAAGCCCTAGGGCAAGACTTACCGGTTCTAGAAGTGCATTTAAAGCAATCTAAGCCCTCATATGCAGACGCATACACCGCGTATTTTAAGTGCCCGGTACACTTTAATTCTTCAGAAAATTACTACGCGTTTGACAGTAAATTGCTATACCAGCCCTTAGCTCAGTCCGAGCCGGAAACCGCCAGAATATACGGTAAGCAATGTGAGAAAATATGCTTACAACTCTCCCGAAACAGCGCTTTTTCCGATATTGTGCGCAACCAAATATTGTCATCGCCACGGGAAATTTTCACCCTAGAAACTATTGCAGACCGCTTGAACATGACTGCACGCACCGTACAGCGCAAGCTCAGCGCAGAAAGCACTAGCTATAAAGACATACTTGAAGATGTGCGCCACAATCTTGCTATAGAATATTTACAAAGCACCACCTTCACGATAGAAGAGATTGCAGTGCGATTAGGTTATTCAGACTCCTCCAGTTTCTGCCATGCCTACAAGCGCTGGACGGGCGTTAATCCCAGTGATTTACGTCATCGAGATTCAGCAATGAAGGCCGAACGGAAATCAGACGGCGAGGTGCCCGCCCAGCGCCGAAAGGCATGAGAGAAATGCGCGGGGTCACTATAGCCCAGCAATATCGACATTTGCTCGACACTGATGTTGGTCGTATACAAATACTCTCGGGACAACTCAAAGCGCAAGTCATCTAGTATTTTCTGGTAACCAACTCCGTGAGCCGAGAGCTTACGTCGCAATGTTCTCCCAGACATATTAAATTTACTGGATATCTCCTCAATATTCGGAAAATAGCCCGGGCGCAAAAGTATTAGCTCGCGCACCTCATCAACAATATTATACTCTTCCGTCAACCGCGCCTTTAGGCGCTCGCACCGTTCAATACAGAGACTCGCAGTGTCGCTATCGCACTGCAGAACGGGAATATCCAGCAATTCGGCCGGAAATATCAAGGCATTGTCGTCGGCATTAAAACTCACTGGGCATTGAAAATATTTCTCATATTCAAACACTGGTGCCGAGGCGGCGCTACGTAAAGTCGCTGAATGCAGACGAAAATCGTCACCCATAAGGCCACGAAGAATCATGAGTGTGGCAATCATTTCACGCTCGTTGAGCATTGCGATATCGTCACTACCGTAGTCATTTGAAGTCATGTTCATGACTACATGACTCCCACAAAAGGCGAGACTGTGCTCGAAAAATGCAAAACTTAATTCCACATATTCGTAAGCCAGTTTCAGCGCATCACGAACCGTAGCCGCACTCATCAATGCATAACCATAGATTCCAAATAAACTCAGCGGGTAGCACGCACCCACCTTGAGACCTATGGCAGGGTTCGCCGTCGCCTTGCGGAGATTTCTTAGAAACATTAGCTCCTGACTCAAACTGACATGCTGCTCTGGCTTATTTAGAATCGACAAAGACAGCCCCGTACCCGTTAAAGCCTGGCCAACTGAAATGCCCTCTTCCCGCAATTTGTTGAGCGGAGCGAGAATTGTTTTTGCGGAATGGTATTTTGGCTTCATATCAAACTCTTTTCTTTTTAAGCTAGCACTGATGTCCGTTTTTCGCAAGACCTTGTCCGCATTTCGCATTCTTAGATTCTGCCGTATTCGTTACCTTAAATTACGACTAACGGCTATTGCTGTCGGTTTACGAAATTTGTCCACAAATAAAATAATGGAGAATAATCATGTCTGATTCACCACGCGTACTCATATACGGCGGCAGTGGCTACACTGGAAAACTAATCGCTGAATGCATGGCCTTACGAAATATGCCCTTCTATTTTGTGGGTAGAAGCAAAGAAAAACTGGAAGCGGCTTTGGCCATCGTGGAGGAGCGACTAGGGCGCAAAGCACCCGCAACAATTGTTCAGGCCGCTAATACTCGCGAAGAACTGTTACCGCTATTCAATAAAGTCGAGGTGGTCATCAATGTTGCAGGGCCCTTTATGCAACTCGCCTGGCCGGTAGTAGAAACCTGCCTAGAGACAAACTGTCACTACCTAGACACAACCGGTGAACAAGACTTCGTTATTGCCGTTCGCGACCAATACGGCAAAGCCTTTGCTGAGAAAAACTTATTACTTAGCCCAGCAAATAGCTATATGTGGTGTGCCGGGGCATTGGCCGCCGAAGTTGTATTGGAAACTGAGGGCGTCGACAGCCTCGACCTAACCTACCAAATTAATGACGCTCTGCCCTCTCAGGCTTCAACCAAGTCATTTCTTCGCATGGTGAACAACCCTCAATATTTATTGAAAAACAACGAAATGATTACTTGGCAGGGCGATCGTCATTTCACGATCAATGTCCCTCACATGTCGCAACCCGCACTGGCCTTACCGTGGAGCGGCGGCTGTGAGCCGGTTTGGTACGAACATGATGACCGTGTGATGAACTGCAAGGTGTTAACTGCCTTCGGAGACGAAATCATTGAAAACGTCGTCGCCCTCATTCATCGCTTCAACAAAGAATCGGTAGGCATGAATCAGGAGCAGAAGGAAATACTAACAAATCAATTTGGCGATGAAATGACGCCGGCTGAGCCACCCAAAGACAGCCCGGACATTCACCGCACCGTTATTACTTGTATCGGCCAAGGCCGTCAGGTGACAACGGTATTCCCGCTGTCATTAAACGCGCCATACACCTTTACTGGCGAAATATGTACAGAGGCGACCGAGCGCTTACTTAATGGTGAGATCAAAGCAGTTGGCTTCCAATCCGCTGCCGGGGCATTTGGTCACCGGGAACTTATTGAGAAATTCCATAAGCTTGGATATATGAACAATCCTTGGCTTTAAAAATACGTAAATCAGTTTAAATAAACAGCTAGCTTGGTTTGAGGGCCAAGCTAGCGTAAATACAATTATCGTCGGCGCCACTAACTCGCGACACCCCATCCATGAATGACTATTCCAGAGAACGCCATACCACCGCAAAGAACATAGCGAAGATCAGATCGGCGATAACCAGCACGCCAAATCCGACAGGCGCGTCAAATAGCATAATATCGATCCATGCAATTGAGAAAACGACTAATTTTCCGATGCAGCCCATCCATACAATATCTTTGTGAAGCGATGGATCCCTTGATATAACCCAATAACCTATACCAAACACCAATACCAGACCGGCAAATTGATGCAACCACGGCAAGACCTCAGCACTTAGCGAGTCACTCATCATTAAAATATTGAATAACAGCTGCGGCGCAAATAGCAGAGCAAATGCAGCAGAGAAATTAAACAGCGCGGAGAATTGGAAAAATCTCCGCCACGCACTACTATTTTTCATGTAATTGAGCTCCCGCTATTTTTTTATGATTTTTATTAACCCGATCCATTATTGCTCGGCCATTAAAAAGTGCCCAAGGAATAACCAGCCCCGACTGCGCCTTATACTCTGCCCACCCGGGATGACGAGAAATGGCATTATCTTTACCTTTCATTCGCGCAAGAAAGTAAATCGCCATATACCCATAAATTACCCAGGCAATCCAGTGGCTCGCTAGCAGAGCATATGCAGCATACAACATAAGCTCACCGAGATAATTTGGATTTCGAGTATAGCGGTACATTCCCTCGCGAATGAGTCCAGGCTGACTCCGATACTTCAGTATCCAGTGACGCTGGCCATCACCCGCAATCATGGTAACCACCCCAAGGGTGTGGATAGCTATCGCGGTAAACAATATAAAACCAGACGGTTCAAGGCCCCTTGCAATGAACAGCCACGGCATCAACCAGTACCACGCGATCAGCAATATGTACAGATTTATAAAGCCGAGAAGGCTGAGCTTATTTTCTAATTGGTGATCCCGAAAACCCAAATCCTTGATTAGCCAGCAATAGCCATAAATGCCGTGTAGACCAAGAAAAACCCAGGCGCCTACGCTAAAATTTGCGTAATAGCTCATCATGGCGTAAATAATAAAAAGCGTAAAAATTTTGTGCAAGTTCACCGCCCACGCCACTTTCATAAAGGGGCGTCCTGGCGCATTAAAAATACTGATATCGGCAAACGCTAGAAAAAACCTTGCCCAAAACGGTATAGGCTCCCGTGTCACAGTTGTCATACTGACCTCATCTTATGGTTTTATTAGATACCCATACGCTACGCTGACCCGCAATAATTAAAATAGCAGCGCACGACGACTTCACTGTTAATTCACGACAAGCAATATATTAGGCTGCAGCCGGACCCATGCAGTGCTAGGAATAGCGCTTATCTGCCCGCGAGTTGACGCCGTGATTGAGTGGCCATGACTACATAATCGTTCAACACGGCTTGTAATTATTGAGGTATCGCGCAGTCTTCCAGAATACCACTAGCAGTAGTTTCGACAAATTAGCGGAAATGATTACCCATCAAATAAGTATGCGGTTATGATCCCCTCATAGACCTACACCATATTTCCGCTGTCACATTTCTTTCATATAAACCCGCTACTCTCGGCGCAGTGAATTTGAATTGCCGACCGATGTTAATCGGCCATGATCTTGATAGGAGAATATGACTAAAAAGGTAATACTAGTCGTGCTTGACGGCCTAGCCTATAACGCGGCCGAGCAATGTATGGGTTATCTCCAGGGTTTAAAGGCACAGGGCGCAACTACATTATATAAACTCCAGTGCGAACTGCCGTCTAAGTCGCGGCCGCTGTATGAAACAATTCTAACTGGCGTGCCCCCGGTACTTAGCGGCATTGTGCATAATGACGTCACCCGCAATTCTAACCAACAAAGCGTCTTCAGCTTAGCGCGCGAGTCAGGCCTCAGCACCGCTGCGGCGGCATTCCACTGGTTTAGCGAACTGTACAACCATAGCCCCTATGAACCTATACGAGACCGCCATACCGACGATTTGGCATTATTGATTCAGCACGGCTGTTTTTATCACGGCGATCATTATCCAGACAACTATGTTTACCTTGATGCAGAATCCATAAGAATTCGGCACGATCCGGACTTTTTACTGATACACCCGATGAATATCGACAATGCCGGTCATAGCGCGGGCGCTGACAGCGCCCATTACCGCAATACAGTGCGCATTTCAGACGGCGAGATATCTAAATACCTCCCGACATGGATCGCCGAAGGCTATCAAATATTGATCACCTCTGACCACGGCATGAACGGTGACAAGAGTCACGGCGGCATTCTCCCGGAGGAGCGTGACATCCCTTTATTTGTGATCGGCGATGGCTTCTCCCACCAGCCGGACGCGGCGCCTAAGCAAACCGAACTCTGTGGGTCTATTTGTGAATTACTCGGCATTGCCAATCATAACAAACCCGTGGCTAACAAGACCTTGCGTAATACACACGCAATTGAAAAGCCATATATCACCGCAGCGATTTAACACTTTACTGACTTGAATCTACGCGCCCTTAAGCAGAACCGCTGTCGCGCACATACTGAAATATTTGCGCTACAAAACCATGACATTTAAGGCGCACCGGCAACATCCACGAGCCAAGTTCTAGGTCTTTTATCGGTACCTTGGCCTTGCGTTATCACTGCTTGGCTAAAACCTGACCGAGCTACTATGAATGGCCATGAACACATTCAAGACTCTAAGTTTGAATGCACTGATCAATTATTTTTCTCACGACACTTCTTTACGCCGCAATACTCCGCTTAACACACCTCATAATCTGCCACATCGCTCTAGCTTTTCTTCAGTACTTAACACGCGCGGCTGAATCACGCGCGGCTTTCCTGACCGACTAGTGTCACGCAATAAACTCGCGTTAACAGCGCCACGTCGCTGATCGTTTAAATTACAGCCTACCGCCAGTAAATCACCACAACAGTTACAATAATAAAGCTCAACTTACCAATGCTGACAACTGCAAGAACCTTTATAAAGCATGACGGTTGACGCCTATTCGTTATGGCTTAAGGGGAGCGACGCCAAATCAGTCAGAGCCTGGTCCAGCGCTGCGCTAAACCGCTCAAAGCTTTCAATATGCGGTAAATGCCCCAAGCCGGGCAATTCAAATAGTTTAGCATTGGGTATGACCTTAACTGCAGCTTGGCCTAAGCGATCGTAGCGACCAAGCTCATAATCAACACCGGGGCGCATCCAATACCGACCAGGGCCGGTTCGATCGCGAGTACCAATGATCAAGCTAACCGGGACGGCTAAATCCTTAAATTCAGTAATAACGGGCTGAGTAAATATCATATCGTAAGTCTTCGCATTGACCCAGGCAATCAGCTCCTTATCAGGCCCATGAATCTGTCCAGTCATAAAATGCGTGAGAGCCTCATATTGCGTATTCCACTTACCATCGTAGTAATTTATTTTCTGGTAGTTTTTTATGCTTTCTGCCGTTTTTGCCAACTCATTTTTATAAAAGAAATCACTGTCTTTGTAATCTACGTATTTAAGATAGTTTTCTAAGCCTATCGGGTTAAGCAGAATAAGCTGTTGTGTGGCTTGCGGATACATCAAAGCAAATCGGCTGGCTAACATACCGCCCATGGAATGCCCTATGACAATCGACTTTTCGATTTCAAGAAATGCCAATAATGACTGAGTGTGATGCGCCATGGCCGCAAAGGAGTACTGATAATTCGCCGGCTTAGACGATTTACCAAAGCCAATTTGATCTGGAATGACTACGCCATAGCCTTTCCCCTGTAAATAGAGGGCTGTTTCTGTCCAGTAGTCGGCGTTAAAGTTTTTCCCATGCATTAAGGTAAACACGGGTTTATCAGGATCGCCTTTAAGGTATATGAAGGCCATCTGCAATGACTGCCGCTGAGATCTAATGGGGAGAAAATTCACATCAAAATTATATTCATAAGCACTCAGCTCTGCGTCATAAACAAGTTTGGAATCCATTCCTCCATTTTGCGCAAAGACCGACTGAGTTAAAAAAACACAAAAAATGAGACCTACTAATTTAAACCTAGACATATACACTCTCTCGAAAACGGATATATAAATAAAGCTCATAAATTTACTCGCCAGCAAAAGCAGGCAGCGGAAAAAGGCCTATATTCCAGTACCTCAAAAGTAGATTTAGGGCTCATTGCGTAATGGATATCTACATCAATGATACATCGTTCCCGCCAGAACGGTAATGATGACGACGTTAAGGAGACGTGCTGCCACCCCATAACAGATCAGTTTTCGAACCACGCTAGCATATGAACACGGGAATCAGCCACACTCGCTGAAGTGAACCCTACTGCGGGGCCTTATGTATGGCATCGGTGGAGTCTGTAAATTTTATTATTCAAAAGCGAGTGAATGCGATGACGCGTTACGCCTAAACTCCAGCCATAAAAAAGGCGCCCGAAGGCGCCTCATCAATCACTCAAGCCTAATTACAGACTCAATATTTTCTCACCGCGAGCAATACCCGAGACACCGCTGCGCACAACTTCCATAATCGCCGCTTCGCCGACAGCTTCTAGGAAGGAGTCGAGTTTGTCAGCCGCGCCTGTCACTTGAATGGTGTACACGCTGGGGCCAACGTCGACAATTTGACCGCGAAAGATGTCGGTGCAACGTTTGATCTCGGCCCGTTGGGCACCGGTGGCACGCACTTTAACCAACATCAGTTCACGCTCAATATGAGCGCCTTCAGACAGGTCTACCAGCTTAACGACGTCAATTAGACGATTGAGGTGCTTAGTGATCTGTTCAATTTTGTGGTCGTCGCCAATCGTGGTTAAGGTTAAGCGCGAAAGAGTCGGATCTTCTGTGGGTGCAACGTTGAGGGTTTCAATGTTGTAACCGCGCTGAGAGAACAAACCCACTACCCGCGACAGGGCACCCGGCTCATTTTCCAACAATACCGAAATTATGTGTCGCATCATGTCAGGTCCGCTCCGTTTTGCTCAGCCACATATCACGCATGCTGCCGTTAGGGGCGATATGCATTGGGTATACATGCTCGTGTGGGTCTACGTGAATATCCATAAACACCAGGTCATTTTTACGGGCAAAGGCTTCTTTCATTGCCTCTTCCAAATCACTCAGCTGGGTAACTTTAATGCCGACATGGCCATAGGCTTCGGCCAGTTTAATAAAGTTAGGCAGCGAGTTTTCGTAAACACTTTCGGAGTAGCGGCCATCGTATTGCATGTCCTGCCACTGTTTAACCATGCCCAAGTAGCCGTTGTACAAGCTGATGATTTTTACCGGAATCTTGTATTGGGCACAGGTCGACAGCTCCTGGATATTCATCTGAATACTGCCTTCACCTGTCACGCAAGCAACGTCTGCATCTGGGAACGCCAGTTTGGCACCCATCGCCGCAGGCAAGCCAAAGCCCATGGTGCCCAGACCACCAGAGTTCAACCAGCGGCGCGGCTCATCGAACTTGTAGTACTGGGCGGCAAACATCTGATGCTGACCCACGTCTGACGCAACGTAAGCCTTGCCGTGGGTGACCTTGCACAGAGTTTCAATAACCTGCTGGGGTTTAATGAACGGTGTAGTGGTATCGTACTGAGGACGAACCCACAGGCCGTGAGTGTCGCGCCACTCGTCAATTTGATTCCACCAGTGCTTAAGCGCGTCTTTGTCTGGCAGGGTTTTATCGGCCGCACGCATTTCGTGAATAACAGCAAGCAAATCATTCAATACGGAGTCGACGGGGCCAACGATCGGCACGTCTGCGGCGATAGTTTTAGAGATCGCAGCGGGGTCGATGTCGATATGAACGATTTTAGCACCGGGGCAGAATTTGCCGGTAGTATTGGTGACGCGGTCATCAAAACGCGCGCCAACAGCCAAAATCACATCACTGTGATGCATGGCGTTATTGGCCTCGTAAAAGCCATGCATACCCAGCATACCAACAAACTGGCGGTCACTCGCAGGATACGCACCCAGCCCCATAAGGGTGTGTGTTACTGGGAAGTTCAGTTCCCGCGCCAGTACTCGCAATTGCTCTGAGGCATTGCCCTGGACAACCCCGCCACCGGCATAAATGATCGGGCGCTTGGCAGACAACAGTAAACTCGCCGCTTTTTTAATCTGCCCAGAGTGACCCCGGGTGGCTGGCGTGTAAGAACGCAGCTTGACCTTTTTGGGGTAGTTGTACTCAAACTTGTCGTGGGGGTTCGTTAAATCTTTGGGCAGGTCGACAACCACTGGACCGGGACGACCGGTCGTGGCGATGTAGAATGCCTTTTTAATGATTTCAGGAATATCTTCGGTGCGCGTGACCTGAAAACTGTGCTTAACGATAGGCCGAGAGATCCCCACCATATCCGTTTCTTGGAAGGCGTCCTCACCAATTAGGTGCGTTGCGACCTGACCTGACAAGACCACCATTGGAATGGAGTCCATATACGCTGTCGCGATGCCGGTGATGGCATTGGTTGCACCCGGACCAGAGGTAACCAGCACCACACCGGGCTTACCAGTAGCGCGGGCATAGCCGTCTGCAGCATGGGTAGCCGCTTGTTCGTGGCGCACCAGAATATGCGGCACCTTGCAGCTTTTAAATAAAGCATCGTATATATGCAGTACGGCACCACCTGGATAGCCAAAGATGAATTCAACACCCTCGTCTTCCATGGCCCGCGCGATCATTTCGCCGCCAGATAACAACTCCACTGAAATACCCTCGATTCAGTTTGAATACGCAAAAGCTTGTTATAAATAGCCCGAGCAAGAAGCCCGCAATCTAGTTAACAAGAACAAAGATGTCGAAACACATTACCACCGGTGCTCAGCCGACACGGCTAAGATCCGGGCGAAACGCCAAAATGCTGCTAAGCAGCGCTTATATGCATCGCGGGATAACGCGATGCGGGCAATCTCGCAACACAGGTCATGTGTCTGCAGAGTGAATGGAACTACTGTTGTAGCTGTACGACACGATGAGTCGCACTCTGTACTTTGGCCGCAGGTAAGCGGCGCGGAAAACAGCCATTTGCTACCATAAAGGTAGACCCCGTATTTTTTAACCTATGGCCTCTTATGTCAATACCAAATTTCCCGTAAATTCACGGGATCAGCAAGTATTCCGCTCAATTCAGCGTAGTCGGCCACAGAATACACTCGCGGTTTTTCTTCCGTGGAGATTATCTGCCATAATCTAGGCAACTTATCTTTACGGCAATACCTCGCTATGAATAAGACACTATTGATCGCCAGCCTATTTAGCACCCTCGTCGTTATGAGTTTAAACAGCTATGCGGATAAGAGCGGTTACTACCGCTGGAGCGATGATGAAGGAAAAGTCCACTTTACCCAGCAGCCGCCGAACGGCCGAGCATCGGTTTTCATTAAAACCTCAAGCGGTAGAAGTTTAGATAGCGATGTCAGCGCCAGCGAGAGCAGCGTTGACGTTGCAGGCAATGACGACGAAGCGATACCTGAAAAAATGGAAGTGCTACCGGCCAAAAACCCAGAGCTGTGCACGAAAGCCAAGACCAATATGCAGTCGCTTGCCGCCAATGGTGCCCGCATTCGCATCAGCAATGCCGATGGTAGCAGCCGGTTTTTGAATAGCGAAGAAATAAACGAACAGAAGAATCGCGCCCAAGAGGTCATCAAGATTCACTGCAACTAACGCACACCCACCCGCGAATTATAAGCGCTGCCATGCCATAAATAAGCCGCTAAGCGCTAGTCCCAAGGCCGCAAGAGGCAAAAGGTAGCGCTGATAAATACGGCTCGCACCCAAGCTGTAGAGAAGGGGCAGAACTAGCAAGACCAGCACCAGCTGCGCGACCTCAATACCGAGATTAAAGCTGCCCAGCGCCAGTAGTTTCATTGGGCTAGCCGACAACATCCCCGCCAATACCCCAGCAAAACCCAAGCCGTGTAACAAACCAACCGCCATCGCCAAGCGCCGCTGAATACGACTGTTTACATCTAACAACAGCAGCGCGGCGGCAAGACTAATTGACAGCGCAATGCCAATCTCGACAGGCTGGGACGGTAAACTAAGCCAGCCCAAGCTCGCACACACCAAGGTGAGGCTGTGTGCCAAGGTAAACATGGTGACCACCCACGCCACATCAGTAAACGCGCCTCGCAACGTGCTCTGTCCATGACGACGCGTTGCCGGGAGCAATAAGGCCAAGAGAAACATGAGGTGATCGTAGCCGATCAACAGATGTACCACCCCTTCCCAGCCAAATTTTAAGGCGGTATCTAAGGCATTTACCTCACCCAGTACCGCACTATTGTGCGCCGGCGACAGCACACTTAATTGCACGTGATCGTCGGGGGCATCGCTAGCCATCGGCAGCAAATTTCCACCTGATCCTACGTTCGCCGCCAATAGCGCGCGATGCAGAGGATCAAGTTCAAAGAGCAAAGTGTAGGAAAGTTGCAGGGGGCCATTTTTGTGCAAACAAGGTGAATCCAGCATCCATACCGCGTAAGCGCCATCACTGTGCTGGCTCAGTCCGTCTAAACGAAATAATAAGGGGCAATCTGCATCACCCTGCGTCAAACTAATATTGCTGCGCAACAGTGCGCGCAGCGGCGATGCGCTGGCCTGCAGCTCACCCCAACTCAGCGATTGGTCGCGATTTAGGTCAACATTGTGCAGGCGCTGTATATCTTGCAATGCAATATCCAGCCGAATTTGATCTGCGTGCACATAAATAAAACTGTCACTGGCCTTATGCGCCAGCACGGACACCGAAAAGCAAATGCTTAACAGTAGAAGAACTAGGCGCATCACAGATCTGCACCCACTGCGCGCTGCGCCCGCGCCAACAACTGGGCATCCGGCCACTCTCGTTGATCCTGCCAATTACGCTCTGCCCAGGTCAAGGCGGCACTAGGCGTGTCTTCAATATCCAGTAAAAACTGAGCATAGGCGCGCTTGTGTAGTACTTCGCCCCGCCACAGCGCCTCGTTGAAACGCTCGCGCAATTGACTTATCAGCGCTTCGCCACCGCCCTGACGCCGCGCAGCAATCGCGTTTAATACAGCGAGGGAATCGACTGTGATGTGATCAACGGTTAATGCGATAACCGCGGCATAGTCTTCAGCGGCTAACTTCAATGCCGCCAAGCGCGCTCGCGCGTATGCATCATTGGCATTCATACTAAGCACCCACTGCCACAGCTGCGCGGCGTCATCACGCCCAGCGCGCTCGGCAATATCCGCTAGGCTGCCCGCCGCCCATGCAAGCGCCTGTCGGTCGGCCAAAGCACCTGCGCTCGCCATGGCACTTTTCAGGTCGAGGTAAGCGGACTCAGCCTCACTAGGGCGTTGGGCCGCCCGCACGTGCTGGCGGCACGCCGCGACATAGAGGTCATTATTCAAACCCTGCAATTTCTCACACGCAAGCTCAGCGGCCGAATAATCGCCGATGACAAAAGCTATCGTGAAACGCATCATTTGCGCCTGAAAATTATCCGGCTGCATTTGAGCTACAACGTCAAGATCGGTACTTGCTTGGGAAAATTGATGCATGCTTTGTCGCAAGGAGGCGCGATACAGATAAAAATCAGCGCTGTAATCTACTTCTGCAACGCCGCCAAGCTCGCGCTGAGCATCGCCTAAAAACCGCGGGTTCGCACTAGCCTGGAAGCCGAGCAGTGCTTGTTTGGCGCGAGCAATATGCTGCTCCGCTGTTGTACTTTCGAAAGAATTTATCACCGCAGTTTGCGCGACATTTTGACTGCTAAGCGTAAACACTATCTGCTCATCACTACTGGGATGAACGACTACAGGCCCCGTCAACGCATGCACTACTGACGTAAAACCGGACCCGAAAATAAGTCCCCATAAAAGAGGAAGTATGGCGCGAGTGCCATTCCCAACTCGCAAAGCAACAACCCGCGCCACAGTCTTAATTGGCCGCTGACAAGTCGGCAATGGCCTGAGCGTCGAAGCTCTCGGTGACATTGACGCCATTGATCGCAACCGGTTCAGCATTGGCACCACGCATAAACACCGAGGTCAGCAATTGACTGAAACTCTGTTCGGCATTCGGATTCATTTGCGCTTTACCGTCGTATTTACCGCCGCTGTCATTACAAGCAGATACGCCGGCAATAACTGCGAGGATCAAGCTGCATTTCAGCATCGT
Source organism: Zhongshania antarctica (assembly GCF_014202945.1). Classification (GTDB taxonomy): domain Bacteria; phylum Pseudomonadota; class Gammaproteobacteria; order Pseudomonadales; family Spongiibacteraceae; genus Spongiibacter; species Spongiibacter antarcticus. Next base: position 40,476 of record NZ_JACHHW010000006.1, read on the forward strand.
ATTCATCGCTAACTCCTTTTAGTTGGCAGACACTGCGCCAGCAATTGGCGTAGCTAAATACGGGAAGCTAGTTGAGTACTCAGCCGGATCAGGAAGTGCGCCGTCATTAACCACTTGACCAGGGTTAGCCACCACCGGCGAGCTACCGCTTAGATCACAAGTTTGCAGACCATTCGCGCCGAGTAATGCGCCTTCCGCTACCGTGAGCGCAATATCGACCACATCATCGGTTACCCGACGGCCGTTGGGGAAACCGGCCAAATCGCAGCCCAAAAAGCCCAGATCGCTATAGCCACTGCTACCAGGTACTACCGGTGCAATCGCCGTGTTCATACGCAGCATTTCACCCGGCGTGCTCAAGTTTGCCGGCGAGGTAAATTTGAAGTTCGCTGGGGTGTCATTAGCGCCGGTGGTCACGCCAGTTACAAATGCCGCAAGCAGGTCGGTACGACCGCCCTCTGGCATTGGCGCGGGCACGCCAAACAACACCTCAACTAATGTTGGCAACGTTGGGTAAAGCACGTAGCTGGCAAAATTCGCCACATCGTCTTTCGGTTCGCTAGCGTTAAATTTGTCTTTATCCGTAATACCGATAACCACTTCGTTGACCAGCGGACTGCCCAAACGAGAGACCTGAGTCCATGCGCCGCCTTCAATGCTCGGGCCCTGACCAGCGTCATTGGCTACCGGACCTGCGGGATCAGGATTGAGGATACGACCTTGACGCTTGCTTGCCGTTGTCCACGCGCCAATAACCGGATCGCTACCGGCGGTCACACAGCTAATAGGTAATTCCAATGCCAGCGACGTCACGTTTTTATCGGCAATGGTATTACTGCGGGAATCACGCGCGCCCAGTGGGTTCAAGTTTACTTGGTCGAAAATCTCACCCAAATTCACCACAAAGCCTTCGCGACGCTGACCAACAAACAAGCGGCCTTGGCCGGTACAGCCAGGCACAGCAATATCGTAGACATACTGCGCGGCATAGCCGGCATAATCTGGAATCGTTTTATTACCAATATTATCAACTGGCTTGGTGAAGGTAGTCCCACCGCCCGTCATGCTCACTGCACTGCTCGTTCCGCTGCGGCGATCACCACTTACTACATTAACCGAGTAGGTTTCGACCACATTCAAAAATCCAGGGGTGCTACCACTACCGCCGCCCACTGCTGACAAGGGCACTTGCACGCCGCCATTGCCCGTTTCAATTTCACCATTAGTGATTAAACCGGCCGCGTTGGCCTGACCATAGGCATTGTTAAATTTAAATTGAAAAGTAAGATCCTCAACCGCGTCGCCGTTATTGTCGATATGTATTTCGTAAAGCGCGGTGGGGTCCATAGTGAAATAATTGGGGCCGCCGTAGGCGTCTTGCAGGGGCTGGTAATTAGCAATCAGGGTAACGTAGTCACCACGATTCGCTTCATAACTACGGAACATGTAAAAGTCGGTGCCGTCTACTTTCGGCGAACCGGCAATAAAGGGCGCTTCGCGGTGGCTGGATGCCATCGCATACTGACTGAGAATTGCTGCGCTAAGCACAGATAGAGCCAGTAGCCCTCGCTGTGAGGATCGCTGAGTAATGTATTTCATTATGGCACCTCGGTTATTAGTGGTTGTGCCCGGTCTTTACGACGCGGACACACACCCAGATCACCCGAAATGCCAAATCAATACGAAATACTACTTAGACGCGCTTAATGCTAAGACTTAAGGCCTCGAGTAAATCACTGTAAGCGCGGCGCTTTAAACACAATTTTGCCTTCTGCCACCGTGGCATTGATCACCTGCCCAGCAATAAATTCACCTTTTAATAAACTTTGCGCCAAGGGGTTTTCAAACTGCTGCTGAATCGCGCGTTTTAATGGCCGCGCGCCGTAGACGGGGTCAAAGCCAATATCTGCCAGGCGATCTAAAGCTTCCTCGCTCACCTCTAAACGCAGCTCCCGCTCCGCCAAACGGCTGTTTAGAATACCCAGTTGAATACCGGCAATGGCCTGCACTTGCGTGCGATCCAGCGGTTCAAAGACCACCAACTCGTCGATGCGGTTAATAAACTCCGGACGGAAATGGCCAGACACCACGTTGAGTACGGCGTCGCGAATTTTCGGGTATTCACTACCCGCAACGGTCATTTCTTGAATAACGTCGGAACCGAGGTTCGAGGTCATCACAATCACCGTATTGCGAAAATCGACCGTGCGGCCTTGGCCGTCGGTAAGACGCCCGTCATCCAAGACCTGCAATAAAATATTGAACACGTCGGGGTGCGCCTTCTCAACCTCATCCAATAACAGCAATGAATAGGGACGACGGCGCACTGCCTCGGTGAGATAGCCGCCCTCTTCATAACCAACATAGCCCGGAGGCGCACCGATCAAACGCGCCACCGAATGCTTCTCCATAAACTCCGACATATCAATTCGTACCATGGCGTCTTCGCTGTCATAGAGGAACATCGATAACGCTTTACAAAGCTCGGTTTTACCGACGCCAGTTGGCCCCAAAAACAAGAAAGAACCATTGGGGCGATTGGGATCACTCAAGCCCGCACGGCTGCGGCGTACAGCATTAGAGACTGCATCTACCGCCTCACTCTGACCAATTACCCGCTGGTGTAATTCGTCTTCCATGCGCAGTAATTTATCGCGCTCACCTTCCAACATTTTGCTGATGGGAATGCCGGTCCAGCGCGACACCACCTCGGCGACTTCTTCTTCAGACACTTTGTTGCGCAGCAATTGCATGGTGCCGTGGTCCACCGCGTCGGCACTGGCGAGTTGTTTTTCCAACTCAGGAATCTTGCCGTATTGCAGCTCTGACATGCGGGTTAAATCCCCCGCGCGACGGGCGGTTTCCAACTCGAGTTTGGCCTGTTCTAAATCCACCTTAATTTGCGCAGAACCCTGTAGCGCAGCTTTTTCACCCTTCCAAATTTCATTAAGATCAGAAAATTCTTTCTCGACCTTGCTGATGTCGGCATTCAGTATTTCCAGCTGCTTTTTCGCGGCAAGATCATCGTCTTTTTTCACTGCCTCGCGCTGAATTTTCAACTGAATTAAGCGCCGCTCAAGCTTGTCCATCACCTCTGGCTTGGAGTCAATCTCCATACGAATACGGCTGGCGGCTTCGTCGATTAAATCAATCGCTTTATCGGGCAGCTGACGATCGGTGATATAGCGCTGGGATAATTTAGTCGCAGCGATAATCGCTGAGTCGGTGATGTCCACGCCGTGATGGACTTCGTAGCGCTCTTTGAGGCCGCGCAAAATCGCGATAGTGTCTTCTTCGGAGGGTTCCTCCACCAAAACTTTTTGGAAGCGCCGCTCAAGCGCTGCGTCTTTCTCAATAGATTGGCGATACTCATTTAAAGTGGTGGCGCCCACGCAGTGCAGCTCCCCCCGCGCCAAGGCCGGTTTGAGCATATTGCCCGCGTCCATTGCACCCTCGGCTTTACCAGCGCCAACCATGGTGTGCAGTTCGTCAATAAACAGAATGACTCGCCCCTCTTCCTTAGACAATTCATTGAGCACCGCTTTTAGGCGCTCCTCAAAATCACCACGGAATTTTGCGCCAGCCAACAAGGCGCCCAAATCCAACGATAGAACTCGTTTATTTTTCAGGCCCTCCGGCACTTCGCCATTGATAATGCGTTGCGCCAGACCTTCAACGATGGCGGTTTTACCCACACCGGGTTCGCCGATTAGCACCGGGTTGTTTTTGGTTCTACGCTGTAAAACTTGAATGGTGCGACGAATCTCATCGTCGCGGCCAATAACGGGATCGAGCTTGCCTGACTCGGCCCGCTCAGTTAAATCGATAGTGTACTTATCTAGCGCTTGGCGCGACTCTTCCGCCGAGGCATCATCGACGGATTGACCTCCACGCACTTTATCAATCGCGGTATTGAGTGCGCCTTTTTTAACGCCACTGTCGGCAAGGAGCTTAGCGGCTTCGTCACTGGACTCCAATATTGCCAGCAGCACTAACTCACTAGAAATATAACTGTCTTTGCGCTGCTGCGAGAGCTTGTCAGTGACATTAAAAATGCGCGCCAGAGCCGGTGATATATGCACGTCACCACCGGCGCCTTGCACGGTAGGCATACGTTCCAAGGCCGTCGCAATAGTCTGTTCCAAAACAGGAACATTCGCACCCGCTTGACTTAGCAAGGGCTTGACGCTCCCCCCCGACTGCTTAAGCAAAGCGCTGAGTAAATGCACCGCTTCAATATATTGATGGTCTTTGCCCAGTGCCAGCGACTGAGCATCCGCAACCGCAGTTTGCAAAGAAGTAGTAAAACGATCTATTCGCATCTGTAAGCTCTCCGACAACGGTGAAGCGAAGGCGACCGCCCTCACTTGCTATGATGTATAAATGGGGGAGCACAGAGCAAATTTCAAGATAGCTAAGCGTAATCCCTTAGCCTAAACGTCTAAGGTTTGATGTAGATCAAGCTTAACTGGCGGCCAGTTACGCCGTCGCGACGAAAGGAATAAAATGCGTCTGTTTCAGCAAAGGTACAGCGTTGCGCGCCACCCACCCAACCCACCCCGAGGGCGTGTAATTGCGCCTTGGTCAACGCGTACAAGTCGGCATGATAATGGCCATTTTTGTTGGCTGCGGGACAAAACGCGGCATGAATCTCCGCCAGTGATGGCCCAGCAAACCCAGCCTGAAAGGCCTGATAAACCTCGCCGCCCACTTCAAAGTGCACTTGGGATATGGCAGGGCCAATCCACGCAAGCAGTTCCGAGCTTGGACAATGAAAAGCGCTTACGGTATTTGCCAACACCCCCGCGCACAGCCCGCGCCAGCCGGCGTGAGCTGCGGCGACCTGACTGCCGTCGCGGCGGCAAAACAGCACCGGCACGCAATCGGCGGTTAACACCCCACAGCCTAAACCAGGACGGCTAGCAATACTGGCGTCCGCATTCACCGCGTCGAGCGGCGATTGCGATTGCGATGCTAAGGTAGCAACGTCGGTGCCGTGCACTTGATTCAGCCAGCCTATACGGTCTAAACCTTGGCATTGGCCGACTAACTGGCGACGATTTTCCGCCACTGCCGCGGGGCTATCCGCAACGTGGTCGCCCAGATTAAAACCCGCATACGGCGCAATACTGGCGCCCTTAAAACCCGCGAAACCATTTCGGGTGGTCGACAGCGCGACCACCGACTCCGGTGCAGGCCAATCAGGCGTCAGCCACACTCAGCGTACATCCTCGGTAGACAGCACGGCGAGCAAGGCTTTCATATCTTCTGGCAGCGGCACTTCCCAAGACATGGTGTCACCGGAAATGGGGTGCTCTAGCTCTAGACGACGCGCGTGCAGCGCCTGACGACCAAAGCCGCGCAACTGGGTAATCAACACCTCACTGGCGCCCTTAGGCAAGCGCGGCCGTCCAGCGTAGAGCGGATCGCCAATTAGCGGGTATTTAATATGCGCCATGTGCACCCGGATTTGGTGGGTCCGGCCAGTTTCCAGAAAACAGCGGATATGGGTGTGATTTAAAAACCGGCGAGTCACCCGGTAATGGGTAATCGCTTCCTTGCCACCAATTTGGCTCACCGCCATTTTAGTGCGCTGGCGCGGGTGCCGCCCCATTGGTTCATCTACCGTGCCGCCACCGGTCATGGTGCCAAAGACCACGGCATCGTATTCGCGGTGCACTTCTCGCGCCTGTAGCTGAGCGACAAGGCTGGTATGCGCCTCTAGCGTTTTAGCGGCGATCATCAAGCCAGTCGTGTCACGGTCGAGACGGTGGACAATACCCGCGCGTGGGACGGTAGCGATGTCAGGGAAGTGATTTAGTAGTGCATTTAATAATGTGCCATCGGGATTACCGGCACCAGGGTGTACCACTAAACCTGCGGGCTTATTTATTACCATGACATGGTCATCTTCATAGACGATATCAAGCTCAATTTTTTCGGCTTCCCAGCGTACTTCCGACTGCAATTCGGCGTGCAATGCCAGCTTATCGTCCTCGTAAACTTTGTCGCGAGTACGCTGAACCTCACCGTTGACGGTGAGTTCGCCGCTTTTTATCCAGGTCTGGAGGCGCGAGCGCGAGTACTCTGGGAACAACTGGGCGGCCACTTGGTCAAAACGGTCGCCATTGAAGCCTGCAGGAACAATTTCCTGTCGTTCTATAATTTCGGTCATAGCTGATTCTTTATACCATCTGCGTGCTGTGTTTAAATAGCAGGCCCTTGCTACGGTAGGGGGTCATCGGGGATATTCCGCTATTTGGAAAAATTACATGAAAGCTGTCGTTAAGGTCTTTGCACTTCTCTTTATAAGCATATTGGTTGCTGGCTGTGCCAGCGGCCCAGATCGGCCCGAAATGTCGGAGCGAGAAATCTACGAAGCTGCGCAAGGCTACCTGAAAAGCAAAAACTTTTCATTGGCCGTGGACAATTTACAGCTCTTAGAAAGCCGCTACCCCTTCGGCCCATACGCCGAACAAGCCCAGTTAGAGATTATTTACGCCTATTATCGCGGTGGTGACAACGAGGCGGCAGTAGCTGCGGCTGATCGTTTCGTTCGCCTGCACCCCCAACACCCGAAAGTGGATTACGCCTATTATATGCGCGGGCTCGCCAATTACACCGAAGGTGAAGGCTTTTTGGAGCGCTTTATCCCCACGGATATGACGCAACGCGATCCGGGCTCAACTATTCAGTCGTTTGACGACTTCCGTCAGCTGCTGCAGCGCTTCCCAGACAGTGAATACGCCCCTGACGCCAAAGCGCGCATGGTGCAATTGCGCAACCGTCTGGCGCGCTACGAAATTAACGTCGCCAATTACTATTTCAAGCGTAAGGCTTACCTTGCCGCCGCCAACCGTGGCCGCTACGTCATTGAAAATCTGCCGCAAACCCCGGCCATACCAGACGCGTTAGCGGTTATGGTACAGGCATACTTGCTACTGGAAATGAATGATTTGGCCGATCAGTCACTGATGGTACTGCGTAAAAACTACCCAAATCACCCCTCGCTAGATAAAAATGGCAACTTTGTTAGCCAAGTTGGCATAGATCAAGAGGGCTCGCTCCTCAATAAAGCGACCCTGGGCTTACTTGACCGCTATGAGCCACCAAAGTTTGATAATCGGGAAGAGGCGGAGAAGTAAAGCCGCGGAATGCTTCAAGGGAGACGCTTTTGGCGTTAAGCCCGACCGCTGGAGTTTAAGATGATTTGCCAAAAGGCCGCCGAGTGCGGCCTTTTTTTATGGGTGCCGCCTTGGTCTCACAAAACGCTGGACGGGAGACGCTTTTATTCGCTGCGCTCACGGTGGGGATAAATCGGATGTCGGATGCCTGACGCTTAAGGGCATTCGCTGCGCTCATATGGATACCTGCCTGCGCAGGTATGACTTGGGGGGGGTTAGGCCTCCCTATATACATTAGTCACTCCTGCGGAGGCAGGAGTCCATTTATCTACGAAGCAGGTATTGCGCGGTGGTTGGCCGTAGTAAGGCACCAAGACCGGTTTTGCGTCCCCCATCTCCCGTCCAGCATTCCGCAACCAAAGGCATTTGCCTTGCTCGCATCGATAGCTGCCTACGCAGGTATGACTTGGGGGGTTAGGCCTCCCTATATACATTAGTCACTCCTGCGGAGGCAGGAGTCCATTTATCTACGAAGCAGGTATTGCGCGATGGTTGGCCGCAGTAAGGCGCCAAGACCGGTTTTGCGTCCCCCATCTCCCGTCCAGCATTTCGCAACCAAAGGCATTCGCTTTACTCGCATAGATAGCTGCCTACGCAGGTATGACTTGGGCGGTTAGGCCTCCCTATATACATTAGTCACTCCTGCGGAGGCAGGAGTCCATTTATCTACGAAGCAGGTATTGCGCGGTGGTTGGCCGTAGTAAGGCACCAAGACCGGTTTTGCGTCCGACGTCCGACTCCAGACGTCTGACGGGGTTTTGCGTCACCCGTCTCCCGTCCAGCATCCAGCGAATCACCCAGCCGTCTCCGCCACATACTCTGCCAACTTCGCCTCCGCCTCGTCGCCAAACAAAATTTCACAGGCTTCGCGCAGGCCAGGTGCGCTGATAATGTCTTCTCTACGCACCACTAGAGCTATTTTTGAGCGGCGGCGCAGGAAGTCGTCTAGTTTGGCAATCATTTCTCGGCGCGCCGCGTGTTCGATCTCACAGCGCAGGTATTCAGCATTTTCGATGAGTAATTCCGCGCTACTGGGGTCTTCGCGAATCATCTCAAGCATTTCGATGGCACTGCGGCCGTAGCGCCGCCACAGGCGCTGAGTCAGAGGCTCAGAGGAACTGGGGTCGGTTAAAGCGTCTAAATTCATTAGCATGGCTTGATGCAGGTATTCCCGCTTTACGCTGCGCCCTGGTTCGCCATACCAGCGCGTATTGGCGTAAGGCACTTTGATCCCTAGGTCTGCCACTAATTCAGCGACTTCATCACCAACGTTTATGCAATCAGTGAGCTTGCCGCCAAATATGCTGAGGTGTTGATCTTGCTTATCGACATCAATAGCGTGTTTACGAGACAGCTTCACCCAATCGGCTACGCCGTCTTCGCCTTTAAGTGCCAGCGGTCGTACACCACAGCGCTCAGAAATAATGTCGGCGAGGGTTAGCGGCATTTCCAGCTTGAGCAAGGCGTTAACATTGTCCAAAACAAAATGCCGATCTGCGTCGGTCACGACCACCTCGGGGCTCTCAACTTGGGTATCAGTGGTGCCGATACAGGTTTTAGGTCCCATAGGAATAACAAAAAACAGACGACCATCGCTCGCAAAAAAGGTCAATATGCGCTGGCTCTCGGTGATCCGATCAACAACCAAGTGAATGCCTTTTGAGAATAAATGACGGTGCGCAGTGTGCTGGCCGCTCAACTGATTATGTTTGTCGACATAGGGGCCACAGGCGTTTATCAGCACCTTGGCGCGAACAGTAAATTGCTCGCCACTGATATTATCTCGCACTTGGCTATGCCAAACGCCGTCGCGCCGCTCAGCGCCCAGCGACTCAACATAGTTCGCGACAATGCCGCCGTAATTGAGGCTGGTGCGCACAAAATTAAACACAAAACGCGCGTCATTGTCGTAAAGATAACAATCTGAGTATTCAAAACCGCCTTCGGCATTGCTGGTATCGATCACTGCCTCGGCATTGGCCAGTGCCTTGCGGCTCATATAGCGTGGCGCGCGAGTCACAAAGCGGCCAAAGAGCCAGTACACAATCGTACCCAAATAAACTAGGAAGGCAGGAAACCGAAAGCCCCGTTGAATAGTGGTAAGAAAACGAATTTCTTTAACCGTTGAAGGATAGCTACGCATCAGGTGATTGCGGCTGCGGCAAAGCTTATTAACCAGAAAATACTCGTGATTCTCTAAGTATTTAATACCGCCCCACGCCAGATTCGACGAGTTAGAGCTGGTTAATCCCGCAAAGTCGCCTCGATCAATAAGCGCAACTTTCACCCCTTTAGCGGCCAGCGCGGCAGCCGACACTGCGCCATTGATTCCGCCACCAAGAATCAGAACATCGAAAGTTCCGCCTTGGAGCTTTCGTACATTGCTTGCCCGTAATTCCATGCTGCCCTAAGTCCGTTCACAAAATAAGAAGATACTGGGCGGCGATAATCGCCGCCGGCCACTAGACCAACAGGAGCGCGCTTTAATCGCCGATGGGCCACTTCTGGGTAATCGGGTAGCGACGGTCGCGGCCAAAGCCACGCTCGGTAATACGCGTGCCTATTGGTGCCTGACGGCGTTTGTATTCATTGATATCGATTAGGCGCAAAATACGGTAGACCATTTCACGTTCAAAACCCGCGGCAATAATGGTCTCAGCGCTCTCATCGTGTTCAATATAACGCTCAATGACCTGATCAAGAATTTCGTAAGGCGGCAGACTGTCTTCATCTTTCTGGTCTGGTGCCAGCTCTGCAGACGGCGGCCGATCGATAACCCGCTGCGGAATTGCTGGCGAAAGACTATTGCGATAGCGGGCCAGTTCAAACACCCGAATTTTGGATACGTCTTTAAGTACATCAAAGCCGCCCGCCATATCGCCATATAAGGTGGAGTAGCCCACCGCAACTTCGCTCTTATTACCCGTAGTGAGTACCAGCGAACCCTTTTTGTTTGAGATCGCCATCAGTAGGACACCACGGCAACGCGCCTGTAAATTTTCTTCGGTTTTGTCTGCACTCAGGCCGTCAAATTCGTCGCTCAGGGCGAGCATAAAGGCATCGTAAACCGACTCAATAGAGATTACCTGGTAACGTACTTTGAGAATTGCTGCCTGGGCCTGAGCGTCTTCCATGCTCATTGACGCGGTAAAGCGAAAAGGCATCATGACCGCTTCTACCCGATCTGCGCCTAGGGCATCCACCGCGATAGCCAAGGTGACCGCCGAATCAATACCTCCAGACAAGCCCAAAACCACGTTCTTAAAGCCATTTTTATTCACGTAATCCCGCACGCCCAGCACCAAGGTCTCGTAAATATCCTCAAGCACTGGGCGTAGATCGCTGACTTCCCCTTCGTCAAAGCGCAGGCGGCGACCATCCCATTTGGCGGTAACGCAATTAATATACTCAATATAAGCCGGGCTGCGGGCAATCAATTCGCCCTCAGCCGAGACGACCATAGACGCGCCATCAAAGACCAGCTCGTCCTGCCCACCCACCAAATTGCAGTACACCACTGGCATGCCGCCCTGCCACGCGCGCTGAGCCAGCAGCGCCTCGCGCTCAATTTGTTTGCCGGCATGGAACGGCGAGGCGCTCAAGTTAAGCATTAATTTTGCGCCTTCGGCTTTGGCACCGGCGGTGGGGGCATCTTCCCAAACATCTTCACAAATGCTGATTGCGGTGGGTACGCCGAAGATATCCATCACTAAGGTGTGCTTACCCTCTTTAAAATAGCGCTTTTCATCAAAAACCCGATAATTTGGCAGGCACTGCTTATGGTATTCATTAACCAATTTACCGCCAAAAAACACGCCAGCGGCATTGTATAAACTACCGTCCAAAGACCGCGGGTAGCCCACCACAACGTAACAACGGGGGGCTTGGCCGGCAATTTTATGCAGCGCCCGCTCAATACGATGAACAAGGCTCTCGCGCAGCAGTAAATCCTCGGGCGGGTAACCCGTAACCACTAATTCGGGAAATAAGATTAACTGCGGGTCATGACGAGAAACCGCCGTTTCAATAGTGGCAATAATTTTCTTGGTGTTGCCTTCGATGTCCCCTACAACAGGGTTGATCTGAGCAAGCGCAATACGCAGTGAAGTCATTAAACGGTTTCCATCTACAAAAACGGGGCTAATTTCGACCTTTTCGATGCTGGCCGACCTCAACACTCAATTGGGATGCGATATTCTATCAAATAAGCGGGAGTGCATCCCCCACTATGGACGTATAAACTGAGGCCAGAATTAGGGCGCCGCAGCACCCACCAATTCCGCTGGGGTATTACCATTTGTGTAGAGTCCCCCTAACATAGGTATATTATGACCATCGCCCAAGATCATATCCAGCAACGCGCGATCATGCGTGTATACGGCGCCTACCGTTTTGCGCTGGCTAGCGCCTTATTCGTGGCCTTGATGTTTGGCCCCGCCAAGTCGACCTTGGGCACTAGCGCGCCCCAGCTATTTGCCGGAGTCGCCTCGGCCTACGCTATTTTTGCCCTAAGCTTATTATTGCGCCATTACTTAATCAAAGGACACTACACCCCCACCCAGTTGTTCTTCGAGTTTTTTATCGATATTGGCGCAATCATGTTCATGAGCTATTGCTCCGGTAGCGCCGATTCTGGGCTCCCCCTGCTGCTCATCGTCTCAATCAGCGCCGCCAGTATCACTTTACCCAGCCAACTCAGTTTAGCGATTGCCGCACTGGCAACCATCTCAGCGCTCAGCGAAGTCGCGGCCCACACCCTCTATGAGCGCGTTGGCACCCAACAGTTTATCGTCGCCGGCATTACCGGCATGGCGTATTTCTCTGCCGCCATTGCCATCCGTTACCTCAGCGCGCGCATCGTCAAAACGCAGCAATTAGCAGAACGGCGGCGCACTGACATCGAAAAGCTCTCGGCAATCAACCAACGAATTGTGCAGCGAATGCAAACCGGCATCATCGTGATGTCGCGCACGGGGCAAGTTAAGCTCATTAATGACGCCGCTCAAGAGTTATTAGATATTCGCCCAGCCAGTGGCGATCAAGATCAATATGCCCCCGCCGTACTCATTGAAATGGCCAAGAACGCGATTAATGATTCGCAAATTATCAGTGTCGGACCGCGCCGACTTGATCTACACGTGAATATGACTAACTTAGAGGCCCACAATCACAGTGATTGCCTGCTATACATTGAGAACATCAGTAAAATCACCCAACGGGCGCAAAATTTGAAACTGGCATCACTGGGTCGTTTTACCGCCAGTATCGCCCATGAAATTCGCAACCCCCTGAGCGCCATCAGTCATGCCGCGCAACTGCTCGCCGAAAGTCCAAACCTCGACGACAGCGACACCCGCTTCGCCGAAATCATCCAAAACCATGCAATGAGAATGAATGACATAATTAAAAACATTCTTGAGCTTTCAAGGGGCCGAACGCCGCAACCTGAGCGCTTCGCACTAGGCAACTGGCTGCAGACATTTAACACTGATTGGCGGCCAACCGAACACACCCAGTACAGCATTACTGTCGAAGCACTTGGTGAGACAGATATTGTCAATGTCGACCGCAGCCAGCTCAGCCAGATCATCTCTAACATTGCCGACAACGCAGTTCGGCACGGCGCGGCAAAACATGGCCGCGCGGCATTAATTTTTCGTTACAGCACTTTAGCCCGCTCTGGCGCCGTTATTTTAGATATCATAGACAATGGCGACGGCATTAAGCCTGAAGATGTCGATAAAATATTTGAGCCCTTTTTCACCACCCAGGCCCAGGGCAATGGCTTAGGGCTCTATTTGTGCCGGGAGCTGTGTTTGGCCAACCAAATTCATATTTATTATCGGCGCACCGCAGATCAGCAAAGTTGTTTTCGCTTACAATTCTCCCACCCTGATCGCGGCACTTTGCCGGACTAATTACCGTATTATTGAGAAAGCAATTTGAAAGAGCGAACGAATATGCAGCAGTCCGTACTCATTATTGACGACGAACCAGATATTCGAGAATTACTCGAGATCACGATCAGTCGCATGGGCTTACACACGATTGCGGTAGGCAATGTTCGCGATGCCATTCAGGCCCTGAGCCAAAATGAAAACATCAATCTCTGCTTAACCGACATTAAGCTCCCAGACGGCTCGGGGCTGGAAATTGTTCGTCACATTCAGCAAAACGCAATGTGTACTGCCGTGGCGGTACTCACCGCCTACGGCAGTACTGAGCTGGCAGTAGAAGCCTTAAAAGCGGGTGCCTTCGACTTTATTAATAAACCCGTCTCGGTTGAGCAGTTGCGCAGCCTAGTAAAAACCGCCTTAAAATTAGACCGTCGCGAAACCCAAGTCGACGGCAGCAGCAATACCCGCTTGCTCGGCGAAACCCAGAGCATTATCAATCTGCGGGAGCAAATTTTAAAACTTTCTCGAAGTCAGGCGCCGGTTTACATCAGCGGTGAATCCGGTAGTGGTAAAGAGGTAGTCGCCCGCCTCATTCACGCCAATGGGCCGCGCAGCGACGCCCCCTTTGTGCCGGTTAACTGCGGCGCCATTCCCAGCGAGTTAGTTGAAAGCGAATTTTTTGGCCACAGCAAAGGCAGCTTTACCGGCGCCTACGATCACAAAGAGGGTTTGTTTGAAGCCGCCAACGGCGGCACACTATTCCTCGACGAAGTCGCTGACCTACCGCTAAATATGCAGGTTAAATTATTACGCGCCATCCAAGAAAAGGCCGTGCGCCGTATTGGTTCTACCCAAGAAATCCCGGTTGATGTGCGAATCCTTAGCGCCACCCACAGAGACCTTGCCAAGGCAGTAGCCGCCGAGCACTTTCGCAGTGATTTGTTTTATCGTATTAATGTTATTGAAGTGCAAGTACCCAGCCTGCGGGATCGCGCCAGCGACATTCCGCTACTGGCCAAATTCCTGCTAGAAAAAATTGGCCGAGAGTGGGGCGTCACACCGCCAACCCTAGACAAGTCGGCATTAGCGAGTCTGTGCGTATACGGCTTCCCTGGCAATGTTCGCGAATTAGAAAATATTATCGAGCGCGCCGCTACCCTTTGCGAAAACAATACCATTACCGCCAGCGACTTATCGCTGCCAAGTATTGCCCCACAAGCGCATAGCAATGCGTCCGCGCCCGATAAAGGCAGCCACTTTGCCGCCGCCAGCGGGCAACTCGAAGAGTATATTGCCGGTATTGAAAAAGAGATCATTGCCGACGCGCTGGAAGCCAATCGCTGGAATAAAACCGAGTCCGCCAAAAACCTCGGACTCACCTTCCGGCAATTTCGTTACAAGCTTAAAAAATATAACTTAGAATGAAACTGGGCGCCTAAAGCGCCCTTCTTCATTAAGCAACCACTCTTTATTTGTAATACCAGTAAGTTCGATCTCGGTCACCAGAGATAACTGCCCCGTTTACCGGCTTAAAGGGTGAACCTTCTCCACCGAGTACAAATGGTCTTCTCTTGCCGTCGATTTCGACAACACCAGTAATTACTGTTGGCGGCATACCACCGCCAGGAAAACTTTTACGCACATAGTCCCCGGTGAGCAAAGCCACCTGGTAGCCTTGGGCTATCCCTAAATTAGCTGTACAGCTATTCGCGTCGGCCCCAGCCGGAACATCAGGCTTATTAGTTGCGAAATACGCCACACCACTTGCGGTAACGGGTTGATTAACACCTTTCTCGCCAACACCAAGGTTAAAGAAATAGCCGTCAAAGTCCGCCATTGTCGCATCAAATCTCACCGACTTATTGTGATCGTCACTGCAGTCAGCTAATTCGCCCGCGGTATTATAACACTGTAAAAAAGTTTGGTTTAAAAGGTCATCGTTTTCTATAACAGTAAAGCTATCAGGAAGCTCAGTAACATTGTTGTAACGATCCAAAATCATATAAAACCGATTTTGTACGTTATAAGCTAAGCCCGCTGTAGTGTCTTCGGTATAAAGCGGGTGTTCCCTGTCACCAGTCACGGCCACTATCGCGGCATAATCGGCCGTAGGAATTATATCTGGACCATATAGGAACTTGCGCGCATCATTGCTATTGCCGTCGGCGCCAACGCCCAAACTTGCAAATTTACTTAGCTTTATATCTGCAGCGGTACTGCTATCAGTCCCATGCGGTTCCAAGTCCACTCGCCAAATATTGCCAGCCACATCAACGGCGTATAGACGATCTGTTAAACCATCAAAATTAGCGTCTACCAAAGTGATATCGGCTGGAAAGGATTTCGACATAGACGCATCTACACATGCCCCGCCGGTAGCCAAATTACTAATTCCGGCCAGGCAGCTGTTATCGTCCAAGTCTGCATTAGAATCCGCGGTAGCAGCCCAAACTACCTTACCATTCAGCGCATCCAAAATCAGAATGCCGCGACCCTTCGTATTTACACTGGGTGCCGGATCCGCATCTTCGGCTGGGTCGTAGCCCGCGCCCATGATCAAAACCGGATTTGGATAAGCGGCTATCTGCGTGACCTTGGCCTGTGACCATGTTTGTCCTAATTCAGAAATCTCGCTATCACTAACCTTCCAAAGGATTTTAGGCGCCACTGGATCCGAAACATCCAGAGCATAAACTAATGCACCACCTCTCCTTGCGGTAATATAGATATACGTTTTACCAAAGGTCGTTAAGGTTTCATCACTTCGCAAATCTTGCAGCAAGGTTGTAGCACCATCAAAGAAATAATCCCGAGGCTCGGCATCATTTACTCCATCCTTATCGTAATCAACAAAAAATCCCGGGTAGCTTACAGCGGGAATATTTGTATATTGACGCTCTAATTTTCCGAAAAATTCGGGCGCTATAAAGCTCCATAACTCTCCGCCAGGCCTAACATTGCCTATGGCTCTAGTTTGATTACCATTTACTGCACGATAGTGGCCGTCGTTTGAACCATAAAAAACGACTACATTATCTTTATCGATAGTCTCGTCGTCACCGACATTATATGTACCAGCATAATTCACTACCGTCGGCCGAGAATGAAGTACATCCCCGTGAATTGAGCCTCTAACGGAAATAGGACAAGCATCACCCCGAGATGCTGCTGGGCAGGCCCCAGTCTTCGCTTCGTTACCTGCTATATCATCACCACGAGCCCAATTCACTAAAGAAGTTGCATCCAGGTTAGAAACACTGCTGGCACAGGTTACAGCGCTAGCATATGCCTCGCCCTCAGCTTTTGCTAAAAATGAATCTGGCCCAATAATACTTTGTATTTGGATTCCAACTTTAGAATTGACGACATTAATTAAGCCATACTCACTACCATCACTAACCGACAATTCACAATCAATGAGATCTGTTGTAACAGCAGTAGTATAACCATGGGCAGCATCGGTGGTGACAACAAACGTATCACTTGGAAACACCAGCGTCGCGACCACATCCTGCTTATCTTTACCAATATTAAAAGAGTCGCGTGGCAGGGTAAAACCGGTTGACGTAACTGAGGAAATTTTACACGAGGCACTCGCAGTACAATTGCTTTCTGCATTACCGGAACTTATGTCTATAAATAAGGTATCCCCAGCGGTTAAGTCTGAATATCCCGCATATGTCACCCGGCAAACACGATCAGCAACCTTCCCACTATCATCACAATCAATAGTTAAACTCTGTGCAGTTTTACGCGAACCCACAGAAAATGTTGCCGAATCACTGTTAGTGCCGCCACTAAGCATTGAGCCTAGATTAGACAACAGAGTAGCATTACCATCATTAAAATTTGCAAGCGCAGAGTTTATCGGACAATCATCTTTACTATTACAGGTGTAAACGGTTCTATTCGAAGAACCCGTCAGATTAGCAATTCGCAATGCCTGAGCAACCGCACCTTTTTGAACAAGATCACCATCAGGCGAATCCTGAGTAGGATTGTTCCCTTCTGGACTATTGACCCAGAAACCCTCCGCGGGCCAATCGGCGACCGCACTGCCATCTACCTGCAGCGGCGTGTTAGTCGTCCAGAAGCTTCTGGCACTGTCTAATAAACCACCTGTAATAGGGTTAACGATATCTGTCGCATTAGCAGGACTTTGGCTTGCATCAGTCAACACAATGCTACCGCCAGCATCAATACCAAACTGATACTGTTTAACATTTCCATACCAACGCGGACCAGCCTTTGCGTCTGGGCGGAACATCGCAACAAAGACCTGATTTTTATAAGTGCCTTGGCTATTTTGAGAAACTGGCAATGTTGCCGAAGAAAAGACGCTATTCACATCCTGTACTTCGCTAAAAATTCCGGTAAGAATATCGGTCAAAGCGTCTGATTCATTTGCCTTAACTTTGAATGATTTACCTCCACCCACGGTGCCCATATCTGAGATGAAATTCATCGCAGCTGCTACCTTTGTCTTTGATTGCAATGCCTCGTCGTAAACTGCAATAGAGTAGGTAGTAACATTTCGGTCAATTTGGGCTGAGTCATTAACATCAACCGAATGCATAAAGCGCGTCCATTCGTCCCCCCAATATGAATTTTTTGCAGCATCTGCCTTATCTAAAAGTGTTACCGCTCGGGGCGTCATATACGCATTATATTTATTGCTACCAGCAGCATACTGAAAGGCATTTGTTACTTGGTTCTCGAGAATAGTACTTGCTGACGAAAAATTAAAATCGGCGACGCTGGCAGTTTCTTTAACAGCATTACCCAAATAGACGAATACTGCATTACTGCAGTCAGGGTTGACTTCAGCGTAGCTAGAATAATCAGAGCCGGAGCAAGAATTTCCTTGTCCCGACAAACCATTAAAGACCGCCCATGCCTCGGCAACCATATCACCTACCACCGAGCCTCCATTAAATTTATCAAGCGCTTTAACTTTAGCAATAAAATCCGTCGCATTGGTTTCTGTCATTTTTTTCGGCGCTAAAAGTAACTTGCCACATTTGTCTTCAAAAACCATAAGACCAATCGCAAGGCCGTTTGCATAGGCTGGCAATTGCGACAATTTGTAAATAGCATTCACCAACGCGCACTGCTCCATACCACCCACGGTATCACCCATTTTGGGAGTAGAGCTTTCGCTAGAACCTTCTGGAACATCCGCATACACACATCCGTGAGCGACGGAAGCACTTATATTCGCCGAGGTATGCCAACCTATAATGACCGTTGAGGTGGAGGTATCAGCAGGGTTCGAACCGGTAAAAAGATCGATATCTTCGGCGAACACTAATATATTGAAACCAGTCAATAACAAAAACAATCCAAATTGAAGGGCGGACTTAAATTTATTCATTGCTTATACCCCATCAAATACAATTAGTGCCAACATTGGCACGCAAATACAGGCCTTGATGCATAGTGATTTCAGCGCTAGTCACAGCATCCTTAACTTCAGCTTGGACATCCCACGTAATCTCACTGCAATCTGAATTTCCGCTTAGTACTTCGTCAGTAAAAATACCGGTTTCAGGCTTTTGCCCGCTTTTCCAGCATTGATCGTCTTTTGGGTTTGATGTTTTTAATGCCAACAATTTAATCGGTAAGGATCTTAAACACTTCGGTGGAAGCACGTTCGCAGTGATGTCGTCATTGCCGTTACCGTTTAGATCAAAGGAGTAAGTCGCATTAATTTCTGGCACTGGAATTGCAAAATTTGCAGAATTACTAATATAGGATTCTAACGCGGCCTTCGCCGCCGTTCTCGCCTCGAAACGAAATTGCTGATTTCCTGCTATTTTGAAATTAATATTACTGCCAGATAGCATACTGACAACAATAATGCTGAAAACACCCAACATTATCAGCACCACAATGAGAACCACACCAGCTTGCGAGCGAGCGCTTTTATGCATGCTCATTTCCTCGACCCAATAACATTTGGCAAAACGACAACACTTGAAAAAACACTACGACGCACTTTATCGTTAAAAGTACGTTTTACTGCATTTCCATCCGCATCTATTCTATTTAGGTCATAGTTCATGGTCGCCAATGCCAACTTAGTTTCTGTAATTCCCCGCACCAGCAAATTCACTTCAACCGTCACCACATTTTCCCAATTGTTCGCCGGTGACCAAGTACCCGCGTCGCAGGCACTTGGCACGGCAACCTGAACCGGGTTATCAACGTAACAATCTGGACTACCATCAACATCCAAATCCAATCCGTAGCGGTAATGGATATCTTCAACACCATTCACTAAAGATTGGGTCGTAAGCGAGCCTCCGGAAAGCTCAATCATCTTAAGCGTGGGTATTCCATCAGCTGCATCACAATCATCGCAACTGCTCAGAAAATAGGCCCGACTAACGTAAGCCCAAGCCGAAGCAACAGTACTGCAGTCGGAGTCTCGCAATGTTAAATTGGCTTTATTATTAGAAAACGCAAAAACAGCTAAATCGGCGTCGCAATTTGACACTTGGAAATAAGGCGCAGTATTTGTTCCAGACAAAGACCCGGGTGCAATCTCCTGAGTATCAACATGGCGAACAACCAGTACTTCGGAATTGGCAACCGTACCCACTGGCAAGCAGTCTGGCAAAGCTTCACCTACTGCAAACCCTTGTACGGCAGCAGGCAGATCCGGCGTAGACGCATCGTACTTAAAACCCAAAGTAGTTAGATCAGCGCCATTTAGACATGGCGAAGGTTGGGTATAATTAGCAACACCTGCATGATATTTTCCATAAAACCCACCCAATACAATATCATCACTAAGCACTTCCAAGGCGTAGCGACCGTTTTCAATCTGATCGGAGTTGGCTGCCAATTGTGATCGCGTATTACTCATCGACGCAACCAAACTAATAATACCAAGGAGCATGAAAGCGCCTAATCCCATCGCAATCAAAAGCTCCACCAATGACAATCCAGCATGAGTTTTATGCAATTGATACTTCACGACAGGTCTCCCACCCGAACGATTGTACTTACCGTTCTACGTTTCGACTCACTACCAAATTGATTCTTGCCACATAAATTTCCACTTGGCGCAGCGACCGTATCGTTCAATCCCTGCCAAGCAACGGTAACGCGGTAAGTTTGATCAATTGCGCTTAGCTGTACTACACAACTCCTAGCGCCAATCATTGCTCCCATACTATTACCACTACCATCCTGTTCCGCCACACCAATCAACGTCAGATGCCAAGCCTGAATATCCGCGGCAACTCTCGCCTGATGATCAGCGCTACCAATAGCGCAAGCTTCGAACTCCGTAATTCCTGTTCCAAATGTTGCTCCATTTGCTCCATAAGAATAACAACTAGCAACCGCTTTATTAGCGTCTATCCGGTCAACCATATCTTGCAAAATATTGAGTGCCTGTAAACGCTGATAAGCCTCAACTTCTTGCTGAACAGTGCGAACCATTAACCCTGCTGCGCCCATCACCCCTACTAACAAAACGACCAGTGCCACTAATAACTCTATAAGGGTAAAACCACTGTGCTTGCATTCGGCTTCGAGGCTCTTCATCAACAGTCCCCCGAATTGATACTAGGCTTACCACTCAAGGAAATAGAAACACATTTGCTACGTTCAGCGTTGCCGGAATCGGGAGCAATAGTCAATTCTGCCGCGATATTTACACGACCATTACTGCCATACACCACTTGCGTTACCGTCGACACTTTGGGTGTCAGTGTAATGCCGGCCAAGCCATCATTCGTTCGTATTACCGTTGCGCCCGCGCTTACCGTCCAACCATAGGACCACCCGCCACTCGCTTGCTCAATTGTAATATTGGTATTGCGTGTCACGGCTTCACTTCGCGCTAAATTAAGCGACGACAACAGGTCATTACTGACACTGCGCACGCGTTGATTTTCGATAAGACCATTAAACGAAGGTGCTGCTATAGAAGCCAAGATGGCCGCAATCGCCAAGGTGACCATAAGTTCGAGCAAGGTAAAGCCTCGCGGGGTATTTGGCCTAACGGTTAATTCCAGCATCGGCTTGCTCCGCTGGCGTGGCCTTTTTCACCCTGGCTATTCAACGTCAAGGCGCCACAGCTATCACCGCTTTGTGAGCCAGTAGATTTGGGTGTCGCGGTGATGGTGTAACTTGGCGGCGCGGTAGTGTTATCACCCGCTGTGGTGATGGTGTAATTACTAAGCACTTCATTCGGCGGGCTTGCGCCTAGCGCCGTCATATCTGCAGCGTAAGCGCGGGCATCTAGAAAGCGGCGCTCTTGCAAATTCGCTACTTCCAGGAGATAACTCGTTGCCGCCGAACGGTTCGCGCGCTCAACATAGTTGCGATAAGAAGGCATGGCGATCGTAGAAATGATCGCAATAATCGCGACAGTGATCATTAGCTCAATCAAGGTGAAGCCGCGTTGCCGGGCAGAAACATTCATGAGAAAAAAGCATCCTGTAAATTGGGCGTTTACAGGCTAAACCGGCGCCAGCGCAATGTCAGGCTGATTCCGACAACTGGTCGATTTTCAACGACCAGCGGCAGGCAATAAAACTAATTTGTATCGTTAGGTGAAATAGCGCTTACAGAGACGCTCCCTTAGCGCCGCCAGCAATCGGCAACCGTTTTACTAGAACCAGATGGCTTATCGAGTAAGGCCAATTGCCCAGTTTCATTTAACGTAAAGTTACCGCAGGCGTCGCCCACCATGGGGCCGCTGCGGGTTGCCTTAAGGGTAAAGGTATTATTGGCGGCAGCGGTTGCCGCTATAGCGTAAAACGCCGTGCCACTGTCGGGCACCCTGCTAACAAAAACAGCGGGAAGCGCGGTGCCCCCAGAGGCTGTTGTATAGCGGCCATTAGCCGAGTAATAGCGCTCTAGGGCCTGTGCACTGCTAAAGAGCGCATTAGTCGCTTCGTTACGCCGTGACTTAGCAATTTGCTCTTGATAACTGGGATAGGCAATTGAAGCCAGTATCCCAATTATCGCAACAGTGATCATCAACTCTACTAAAGTAAAACCCAAATTCCGTTTCACGTATCTATTCCTCATTGAAACTGCCGCCATGACTGCCTACCTAATAGCTCACCTTCACCCGCAGACTCAGTGACCACACCAATGGTACCGCTGCTGCCAGAGGTATATTTATATTCAAGGTCGCCAGCGCCAATAATGCCCGGCGTTTTTATCATTTCGTCACTGCCACGGCCGCTGATGGGGTAGTACTTACCTTCAAACAAGATTTGATCTAGTTCATCAACCTTGCCATCGGCATTCACATCTAAGGCTGGGCTGCTCAAGCGCCCACCATTGTTAGCATCAAGCTCCATCAACCAGCTCCGACCACCGTAACCACAGGCATCGCTATTCGGAATAATGCTGGTAAAAATAATGCGGCCATTTCGCAGTATTGGCTTTGATACCGCGCGTTCACCGTTTGCGATGCCCGATGGCGACAACAACCGCAGACGCCAACCGTAAACCGGGGCACTAGTCGCACTATTATTGCTAACCAAGCGAACCGGGAAGGCACTACTGCTACCGTCAGTAAGCGTTCCAGTATTTTCGTAAACCACGGTTTGGGTGACTAAATCGCTACGATTAAGCACTCTTGCACCGACATCTCTTATGCCGTAAAAATCTTGTATCTGTGGACTGCTGCCCACAACGGCGTCGGCGTATTCAAAGTATTTACCCGTTCCAAAATACACCATGTAACCACTTTCCTTGTGCGATCCAACCGTGGGTCGCATCGTAATTGGCTGCGCAACGCCATTATTGTCTACAGCCTGAAAGAGTGGTTTAGGAACGCTGCCGTCTTTAAACGCAACATCCCATGTTGCAATTGAATTACCAGTAAAATCAAACTTCCACAGATTACCTTTTAAATCGCCTGCATAGACATAGTCAGTGATGCGGTCACTATCAACATCCACGGGAACCGGTGTCCCCAGCCCGTTACCGACACCACTAACACCGGTATCGATAGCCTTTAATACAGCGCCTGTTGCTAGATCTACGACAAATAATTTCACATTGTCGCCAGAAGCGTAACCGTTACCAAAAATGGCAACCCATTTATCACCAGCCTCCAGACGCGCGATCACCGGCTCGCTCATGGCAACACCAAGTTTATCGGTGTCTAAAAGCGATGTCGCTTTCTCCCACAGGAAATTGCTCTTGGTTAATGAGGCCGGATCGGTAACATCGATGGCAAAGACCGACTTGCCACCTGCACCCATGGAGCCAATCAATACGGTTCGCCACTGACCGTTAATATAGGCATCGCTCGCCCGCGGCGAACCGTCTACTGTATAGCTGTGTACATACGCGGGGTCGGTCAGCGCCGCTAATTTCGGAAAGCTTGCCACCGGCAAGTAGGCGAACTTTTCTTTGCCCGTTAGCGCATCAAAGCCGTGGAGCATGCCATCGTTAGCACCAACATAAATCATTGATGTGCGAGATTTCTTCGCATTCAAAAAGGTTTTATAACTACTGCCTTCAGTGCCGCTCAAAACCCCAAAACCATAGTCCGCTAAATTATCGACAAAATAGGGGTCTGAGTTAATGATATCGCCCAATGGAGTGGAGCGCTGACGCAAGGTAATGCCTTCTTTGCTTTTGTCCCCACGCAGCCATGCCAGTCGATCTAAGGCCGTCGTTGGTGAACCACCAGCAAGCAACGCCGTCTGCAAACTTAAGGAAAGCGCATTATAATTACTTCCTGTAAAGCTAATAGCTGATGTCACTAAGGTACCCGGCGCGCCCAAGCCAACAACAATATTACGAGTGGCGGCACTGGCAATGCTATTGTTATTGGAATCCCAGGCAACCCCTTTCAAACTGCCGTCAGAATTTAAATTGTAGGCAACAATCCGACCAGCCCAATCCAAACTATTAAAACTCGCCTGGTACACCAAAGTGCCCGAATCCAAGCGTGTTGAGTTAGAGGCTATTGACGACGCCGACGATTTACTTTGGCTAGTAATGGTGTCCAGTACGCCAGACAAGTCGTTGGCAAATTTAGCAGGCTCTGCCGCGCTAAAGAATCCGCCGCGACTGTTCACACCAGCATGCAATAAATCATCAATTTTATGGGCGTCGGCACTGGTTGGATTTGGCCAATCGATATTAGCGCCACTCTTTATTGCGGCAAATGCCGTCGCAGGATCAATCGTACCGGCCACACCCAAGCCGACACCAAAGGTAACCATATGCTGCCAGAAGGCTGGATTATCTTTCGTCTCCGCAAGGGTGTTGGGCATATCGCTGCGTAAATCATTCTTCCAGTAATACATGGCCACATCAGCGAAGGTGTCGCTGCGACTGTCTTTAAACGGCGAAACCGCTTTGTACTGATAGCTTTGCCCCGCAGGCCCAGTATGAGTTGGATTATCTGTACCGTCGTTATTATTAGCGCCAGCGCCAGACACGGAACTTCCTGACCAATAGCCGTCCGTCATTAATACCGTGTAATTGCGGCGACAAGACAACTGAGTACTGCTGTCATTCGTGCCAGGAGTAGTACCCCAAGGCCCTTTATTATCGGTACGTTTATAGTAAGTGCCGACAGCATCAATAGCACGCCGCAAAGGCGTACCTGCACTGGGAATATCTCGACCATATAGTGCGTCATAAAACGCATCTCGATCACTGCCGGCAAACTTCCGCACGCCTTTAACAACAACCTCAGAGTTCACCCCATCTACCGTGGTACTGGGCTGATTTATACTACCAAAACCAATCCGTAATCCGCTGCTTTGGCTAACAAAGGCAAAGCCGGAGCCCGCTCTCGCCATTGACACTCGCGAACGATAATAGGTATACCAGTTAGCGAAATTTTGAATTTCCTCAGCGTAAGTACACACCCCCAATGAGGCCGCGATACAGTCGTCACGCGTTTCCCGGCCGTGACCAGTGAAGGTTTGACCCGATCTGATTTGCTTCCGCTCGTAACTCGCCCAATTCCAGTAACTGCCGCTGCCCTTGTACCAAAAATAGGTTGCCGGCCAAAATGTTTTAATACTATTGGTACTGGTGCAGCTATTATCACTTTTACAACTAAACCAATAATTACTATTGTAGTTACTATTATCTACCATCAAATTTCGACAAAACGCAGCATTCGGTAACAGCGTGGTACGCGTTGGATTATGCAGTGCGCACACCGGATTTGCATTTGGGTAGCTACTATTATCCGATTTTACCCATGGATAATAGGTGGAGGACGGATTGTAATAAAGACTATTAATTTGCGGTGAACGCGAGCGCGCATTATAAGGATCGTTATCGTCAACGGTAGGCACATAATTGGAATAATCACTGCCGCCGTAAATACCATTTGCACGAGGGAATATATAGCGACTACTACCGGCGATGATATCATCAGGCATTAATTCAAACTGCATAGAACCAGAGTCATCTAACACATACATAACATTGGGCGGTATAGATTGAGTCAAAAACAGTGGCGCTTGTGCAATACCCTCTAAGCTTGTTGACACGGGGTCGGTGCACCCCAACTTTTTACCTTCAACGGTTACCGTCGCAATGCATGTATAAGAATTACTATTACTATTCAAGACTGTCAATATATTGCCGCTAGTACGAAACGCTGAACTTGGGCAGCTACTCGCATTACCGCCTTTTAAAACATAACTTACGACCCGGTCAATGCTGGAAAGTGTCGAGTAAACATAACTGTCGTTACTATTATTCTTCCCAATATCAGCAATGGAGGTTTCTGTCACGGTGCAAGACACTTGCGCTGACGCGGGTAGCGAAAAGCCCGCAGCCATCACAAACACAACTGCAAGCAAGCCTATTTTTTTGCCTACGCTTGCTGCATATTCATTTTGCTGTTGCATGAGCTTTCCCCTACGCATATTGCGCGCTGTGATCTTTGTGTAAAGCCGATAATGGCTCTTACAACTCTTGTCTTTTATACGTGGTAGTTAATACGACCATGCTTCTATCACTATAACCATAACCACGGGCAATGATTCGATAAAAGCCGTCGCGAGAAACCGGGCGATCGGAATCAAGCACATCATTTTTATTACCAGCTCGGTTCAATTGCTGAATAATATATTCTGGCTGCTTAGCGGCATCGGGGATCTTATTTTGTAGGCTCAACCAACCCACTGAGTCGTAATCTGACCATGTCGGATATTTGCAGGCGTCGCGAGTATCCGCTGGATCGGGACAAGATTGATAAAAGCCGCCAGTACCGTCAAAACCTGGCAGCACACCAGTGCGCAATACCCCTTCGGCAGTGCGCAAAGCGGCTTCGGCCGACTGAAAGGCAATGGTATTTTCCTTCATATTGCCCGCCATGCGCTCTTGTAGGGTCGCAGTTTGCATGGACGCAATACTAATAATAGTTAAGATTAGCATAAATACCAGACTCACAATCAAGGCCGCGCCGCGCTGCGAGCGGTATGGTCGCCAAGTACGTCGGGCTAGGCCACTCATTGCAATCGATTCCTGATAGTAAATACATTGGTAAAGACCTGACGCAGACGGCCATCATTATTGGCGACCAAATCACCAGAGGCATCGCTGAGTTGCTGCGCATCAGCTGCGCCCGTTCTACCCACCACATTGTCTTGCGAGCCATACATAATAAGCTCAACGCGCACACTCAATACAGTTGCCCAATCAGCTACCTCTGCACCGGTTTGATACACATCAACAGCGCGATCTGCATTAGTGTCTACGCCGTAACTAAGCTGCAAATTTTCGATACCTTCCACCAGCTCCGTTGGCGCTGTCACCACTCCGCCAGAGGTTAGCGTTAACTGTTGAAAATACAGAGCATTGACCGAATTACCCGCAGAGCTTTTACGGCCGGTATCGGCAATAAAAAAGTCAATCACTTGAAAGCCAAACACTTCAGCCTCTCCCGTGTAAATTTTACTCAGCTTATTATCGGAGTTACTGCCAGTAGCGTGGGCCAAGGTGGTCTGCCCCTCACCTTTCTTTTTGGGTGTATTGGTAATCCGAAACATATCGCCATTTAAGCAATCGGTGACCATGACAAAATCTTCTTTAACAAAGTTAACCGAATTATTTTCAACCTGTATATTGGCATTGTCTGGCGACAGATTCCCGGTCAAGGTAATAAACTGGTCCGATGCGCGCTTTATGGTCAGCCTATCGGTTCCCACTACTGCTGACTTGGCATCACTGCCAGTGACATTATCGACACCAACCAATGCTGTACCTGGGGTGAAAATAGCCGTACTAGCAGGCAAAGCAATATTATTAAAGCCGGCCGCACCAATCGAGCTGCAGCCCATATAGCCTGCCATGCGAATTTCGCGGGACAGGAAACGCATAGCAAACCGTGCGTTCTCTTGAATTTGCGCCATTGAATCCAGCATTTTAGAACTGGTACTGGTCGCCAAAAACACCTGTATAACCGCCGTGCTGAGTAAAATACCCAACGTCACTGCAATCATTAATTCGACGAGCCCGAAACCGAGCTGTTTAACACGTTTTAATCTCATGCTCAGAACTCCGTCACAAATACAAAGCTCTGGATGTTACCGCCGCCGGCTAATCTCGATTTGCTCAAACGCCCTTCATCCCACTGCACGGTGACGGTAATGACACTGCCATCACGACTAATCGCACCATCGCCTTCCGGTAAACGCAGAGCTAACTCAGCCAACCATTCTTGCAAGTCAATATCGACAATGGTGTCACCCTCTGGCGCATCATCGTCGATCGCTATGTCATAACGTCCTGCGAGAGCTAACACTCTATTGGCACGCATCCGATCCGTTATGTCATTTGACAAAAATACGGCGGCGGACCGAATATTGGCTACCTGATTAAACTTCACCGAATTTAATTGCAATGCAGAGGCTCCTAGCACCCCAGTTGCCGTAATAAGCACCGCAATTAGGACCTCGATTAAAGAAACGCCGCGCTGCGTATAAAGGCTCATGGACACACTCGATCTGAAATAGTCACCTGGCCACTCGCGGTGATATTGATATCGCGATCATGACTGCATTTTTCCGGCTCACTGCGATAGCTTAATACCACCGCTTTTGAGTCCTTGATAAAGCCTTGATTATCAAAGGTCACACTAGTCACTGTAGAAGTGCCAATTTTAGCCGTGATTTTAGCGCTGGTTTTTATTGCTGGCGTCTCCTTGAATGCCTCACCGGCGTCAAAGCTGCCGTTGTCATTCAGGTCGACCCAGGTTTGCCAACCTTTAGCCCAGTCACCAACGTTAGCGGTTAAAATAACGGGGCGTGCCCTAACGACTGCTTCAGAACGCGCAGCCACAAGCGTTTTCAACATTGACTGGACATCAGCTCGCTCGCGAGAGTTGCTAATAAAGGCGCTAAAATTGGGAATAGCCACCGTCGCGAGTACAGCGACCACGGCAACAGTCACCATTAACTCGATAAGGGTATAACCCGACTCCAATGCCTTGCGACCCAACATCCTAGGTTCCTTGCTATCCTTGACTTTCATTTGATCTTACGTAAAGTTATTTGCTACGGGCTTGACGCCAAATAGGATCAAGAATTACCAATATCCCGTGAAATATAGTTCCTAATATACTTTCTCGCCAATAACATACAGTTTAAGCCAGTATGGAAAGGAGTCCATAATGGAAAACCGAGGGGTCACCCTGATCGAACTGATTAGCGCCTTGGCAATCAGTGCTATTTTAGGCCTAATTGCAGTTCCGGCCATGAGTCATTTTATTCAACAGCAGCAGCTCCGGAGCGCCGCCTACAACCTTTACCATTTACTGGTAAACGCCCGCGCCACGGCCATTTCACAACAGCAGCGGGTCAGTGTTTGGAATCAAGATGGTGACTGGCGCAGCGGCGTCGAACTGTTTGTCGACAGCAACAACAACGGTCAAAGAGAGAGTACTGAGACTAGCCTGTATACCACAACAGACCACGAAAATATTCATATAAGTGGTAACCGGTGGGTGGCTAACTACGTTTCCTACCTACCCAATGGCCGTGCAGCCACTGCCAGTGGTGCATTTCAAGCGGGCACCATAAGTCTGTGCAAATCGGGCTTAAATGATAAATACCAACTGGTTATCAGCATTGGTGGGCGGCTGCGGCTGCAAAAATCTTCAAGCAGCCGCTGTCCATAAGTAGCTACCGCTATAGTTTACGAGACGTCGATTAAGCGCAGTTCTTTAGGCAGTGAAAACGTGATATTTTCTGGGCGACCCGCCAGCTCTACTGGGGCTTGCGCGCCGAGTTCACAAAGCCGTTGCACTACAGCATGGACCAGCACTTCCGGTGCAGACGCCCCAGCGGTAATGCCAATACGGGGAT
This sequence comes from Zhongshania antarctica, assembly GCF_014202945.1. Taxonomy (GTDB): domain Bacteria; phylum Pseudomonadota; class Gammaproteobacteria; order Pseudomonadales; family Spongiibacteraceae; genus Spongiibacter; species Spongiibacter antarcticus. The sequence continues at coordinate 69,882 of NZ_JACHHW010000006.1, forward strand.
TATCGGCCAGCCACTCACTGCGAATATCGGTCTCGCTGTCGATCAGATAAGCCTTGCAACCTATTCGCTCGGCCAGTTCCCGAAGCCGATTTGAATTCGAGCTATTTGGCGAGCCCACTACCAAGACCAAATCAACCTGCTCAGCCAAGGTTTTGACTGCGTCTTGGCGATTTTGGGTAGCGTAGCAAATATCGTCTTTACGCGGGCCTTCAATATTGGGGAATTTACTGCGCAGCGCGTCGATCACCGCAGCCGTATCGTCCATCGACAAGGTAGTCTGGGTGACAAAAGACAAGCGATCGGGGTTTTGCACTTCTAATGCCAACGCCTGTTCAACGTCTTCAACCAAGTAGATATCACCACCCTGCGCGCCGCTATACTGGCCCATCGTGCCCTCTACTTCGGGGTGACCTTTGTGGCCGATTAACACGCACTCTCGACCGTCGCCGCTGAAGTGAACCACCTCCATATGAACCTTGGTCACTAAGGGGCAGGTAGCATCAAACACTTTTAAACCGCGGGTTTCGGCTTCTTTGCGCACCGCCTGGGACACGCCGTGGGCACTGAAAATAACAATTTTGTCGTCGGGGACTTCGACAAGCTCGTCGACAAATACCGCGCCGCGCTGGCGCAGATTCTCAACCACAAATTTATTGTGAACAACCTCGTGACGAACATAAATTGGCGCGCCGAACACGTCTAGGGCGCGATTCACAATTTCGATGGCGCGATCTACCCCGGCGCAAAAGCCCCTAGGGTTGGCCATCATAATCGGCATATTGCTGCTTGTGCCCGTCACTAGATTCACCTTATTCAATTACGCTTACTTGGCGCCAGCCTGCGCGCTTACGTTGAGAATTTCAACTCGAAAGGCGAGGCGACGACCAGCCAAGGGATGGTTGAAATCGACCATCACCGATTCATCGTTCACTTCACTCACTACCCCGGGTAATTCCGCACGCGCCGCATCGGCAAAGGAAATCACCACACCCTCTTCAAGCACCATGTCGGCCGCAAACTGACTGCGGGGAAAGCGCTGAATATTGGCCGGATTGCGCTGACCAAAGGCATCTTCTGGCGCTAGGGTAAAGGTTTCGCTTGCCCCCGCACTCAAGCCAAGCAACTTGGCCTCAACACCAGGAAGCAAGCTGCCGTCGCCATAGCTAAACGTAGCGGGCTTACCGCCAAAGGTAGAATCGACTTCATCGCCATCAATAATACCTAAAGCGAAGTGCAGAGTAATTTCAGTGCCGGGAGCAATTTGCATATCAGTCATTCAATAGAGTCCACTCATCCCTCAGGATGATTTTTCAGTTTCGGGATTTAAAAACATATCGAGCAGCAGCAGTACTGCGCCAACACTAATTCCCGCATCGGCAATATTAAAGGTGGGAAAATAGTGGTGATCCCAATGTACCGAAATAAAATCGATAACATAGCCAAACCACACGCGATCCCACAAATTACCCAGCGCCCCGCCTAATACCAGCGCCAGCGCCAGAGACAATAGCCACTGTTCACGCTTGAGGCGCTGCAGCCAGACCGCAATATAAATACTTACCGCCAGTGCTATGACAGAAAAAAACCAGCGCTGCCAACCGCCAGCATCACTCAGGAAGCTAAACGCCGCGCCACGGTTATAGTGCAAAGTAATATCTAAAACCGGCAATACCGGATGCGGTTGGGCGTAGCCCAGCGTATTGTTGGCAAGGTATTTCGTGATCTGATCCACGACAATGACCGCGACCACCACCAACAGCCAAAACACCCTGCTGCGCCGCTCAGCGGCCTGTTCGAAACTCACCCCCGACTCAAGCATAAAACCGCACTTCGCCATTGCCGTCGACATTATCAATACAGCGGAAGCACAATTCAGGATGTTCTAAAGATTGACCGACTTCTTCACGATGATGCCAGCAACGGCTGCATTTCTCGCCATCACTGGCGGCGACGCGCACCTGCAAACCGTCAACATCAGTAGCCACTGCCTCATTGGCGGTCGACAGCGGCGCTAACCGTGCAGCAGAACTAATTAAGACGAAGCGCAACTCGTCGCCCAATTTAACCAAGCTGTTCATCAAGCTCTCATCGCAGAATAAAGTAACCTCGGTGGCCAGACTGCCGCCAACCAAGCCTTCTTTTTTGGCGCCTTCCAATACTTTATTCACCGCTGACTTAACCGACTGCACCGTTTCCCAAAAATCACTGTCCATTTCAGCATCAGCTTCCATACGACTCAGGCCCTGATACCACTCCGCAGCAAACACGGTGCCGTTATGCTCACCGGGTAGGTGTTCCCACAATTCGTCGGCAGTAAAACTCAGAATCGGCGCAATCCAGCGAGTCAGCGCCTCAGCAATATGGTACATCGCGGTTTGCGCTGAACGCCGTGGCAAGCTATTGGGCTTGGTCGTGTACTGGCGATCTTTAATAATATCCAGATAAAAGCCGCCCAGTTCCAGCACGCAGAAATTATGCAATTTCTGATAGATCAAATGGAATTGATAAGCCTCGTAAGCAGCGACGATCTCGTCTTGCAATTCCGCAGCGCGGTGCATAATCCAACGATCCATCGCCAGCATATCGCTAAGATCCACAGCGTGTTCCTGTGGCTCAAAACCCGCCATATTGGCAAGCAAGAAACGCGCGGTGTTGCGGATGCGACGATAAGAATCCGCGGTGCGTTTAAAGATTTCGTCAGAGACCGTCATCTCATTGCGGTAATCGGTTGCCGCCACCCACAAGCGTAAAATATCGGCACCCAAGGTGTTCATGACTTTTTGCGGCGCAACCACATTGCCGACGGACTTCGACATTTTACGGCCCTGGGCGTCCACGGCAAAACCGTGAGTAAGTACGCTCTTGTAGGGTGCACAGCCATTGGTCGCCACCGAGGTCAGCATAGACGACTGGAACCAGCCGCGATGCTGATCCGAGCCTTCTAAGTACAGATCAGCAGGAAACTGCAAATTATCGCGCTGCGCTAAGACCGCGTAATGAGTAACGCCAGAGTCGAACCACACATCTAAGGTATCGCTCACTTTAACGTAGTCGCTGGCGTCGTCGCCCAACAGCTCGCTGACCTCAAGGTCGAACCACGCTTGAATGCCAGCGCCCTCAACCCGCTTAGCAATCTCTTCAATCAGCGCAGGAGTATTAGGGTGCAGTTCGGCGGTGTCTTTGTGAACTAACAGGGCAATTGGCGCGCCCCAAGTACGCTGACGCGATACACACCAATCGGGACGCTCTTGCATCATCGACTCGATACGCGCACGACCCCAGCCGGGCATCCAGTTTACGGCGTCCACTTCCTTCATCGCGGTATCCAGCAGACCGTTTTGCGTCATGCTGACAAACCACTGGGGTGTGGCGCGGAAAATAATCGGGCTTTTATGACGCCAGCAATGGGGGTAGCTATGCTCCAAAGGCTTGTGCAGCAGTAAACGGCCACGCTCAGATAGAGCCTCAATCACATTATCATTGGCCTTAAACACATGCTGACCGGCAAAAAACTCAGTGTCCGGCAAAAAAGTGCCGTTAGCGGCAACGGGGTTATACACTTCTAAGCCGTAAGCTTTGCCAACCACAAAGTCGTCTTGACCGTGGGCAGGTGCGGTGTGGACAGCACCGGTACCCGCGTCGGTGGTGACATGGTCCCCGAGAATCACCGGCACCTGGCGGCTGTAAAGCGGGTGCTGCAGCAGCAGATTTTCGAGTGCGGCGCCCTTACAGCGACCGATTACCGTAAAGCCTTCAACGCCATAGCGCGCCAGAGCTGATTCGTGCAGCGCATCAGCAAGTAGCACTACCATAGTCTCGCCGCTGCTGCGGGTGTAGGACACCCACACATAATCCAGCTCAGGGTGCAGGCTCACTGCCATATTAGCGGGTATTGTCCACGGCGTGGTGGTCCAGATCACCAAATTTAACTCGCCCTCGGTGTCGGCTGGCAGGCCACCCGCAGCAAGCATCGCAGCGCGATCAACCGCGGCAAAAGCGACGTCAATCGCTGGCGAAGTTTTGTCTTTGTATTCCACTTCGGCTTCGGCCAAGGCCGAACCGCAGTCCATGCACCAGTGCACGGGCTTAAAGCCCTTGTGCAAGTGACCGTTGTCGACAATTTTACCAAGGGCGCGAATGATATTGGCTTCAAAGCCAAAATCCATGGTGAGGTAGGGATTGTCCCAGTCACCAAAAACACCCAAGCGTTTAAAATCTTCGCGCTGACCATTCACCTGTTTATAGGCGTATTCTCGGCACTTTTCTCGGAACGTGGCGGCGTCAACTTTATGGCCAGCCTTGCCTACTTTCTTTTCAACATTGAGTTCAATTGGCAGGCCGTGACAATCCCAACCGGGCACATAAGGCGCGTCAAAACCGCTGAGGGTTTTCGACTTTACAATAATGTCTTTAAGGATTTTATTGACCGCGTGACCGATATGAATATCGCCATTGGCATACGGCGGGCCGTCGTGAAGTACAAACTTTTGCCGCCCCGCACGGGCGTCGCGAATTTGCTGATAAACGTCCTCTTCCTGCCAGCGCTTCAGCATACCGGGTTCACGTTGGGCCAAATTTGCCTTCATGGCAAAGCTGGTCTCGGGCAGGTTCAAGGTGTGCTTGTATTCACTCATAGTGGCTTCTTACACATTCCAAAGGTTTAAAGATCAAAAAAGGATCGCGCCTGCTCTACATCGTTGGCAATTTGTGCCTGCAGGGCGTCTAGTCCGTCAAACTTCGCTTCTTCACGCAACTTTTTGCGAAATACCACGCGAATTTTGCGGCCGTAAATATTCTGATTAAAGTCCAGCAAATGGACTTCTAAAATTGCTTTTGATAAATCGCCAATCGTTGGTCGCACGCCAACATTGGCAACGCCGGGGCACATGCCCTCTGCCGCGCCATAAACCTCAACGGCGAACACGCCAGAGAGTGGCGAACGCAGTCTGTGCAATTCCATATTGGCTGTCGGCGTACCAATGGTACGGCCTAATTGCTGACCAACGATTACCCGCCCAGATATGCTGTAGCGCCGCCCCAACAAACGTTCCGCAAGTGCAAAGTCCGCGTCGGCCAATACTTCGCGAATACGGGTGCTGCTCACGCGCTCCCCAGCAAACTGCAAAGTAGAGGTATCGACTACTTCAAAGCCATTAACATTGCCGAATTTACGCAGTAAACCAAAATCACCGCTGCGATTGCGGCCAAAACGCAAGTCGTCGCCAACCACAATGTATTTCACACCTAAACCCGCAACAAACAAGGTGTGAATAAATTCACTGGCGGTAAGGTCCCGGAAGTCTGGGGTAAAACGAATCCGCAAAACGCGATCAATACCCAGCTCCCGCAGGGCATCAAATTTCTCACGAAAGCTCATTAAGCGGGCTGGCGCATCATTCGGTGAAAAGAACTCTCTCGGTAGAGGCTCAAACAAAACCACGGTCGACGGCAGCCCCATTTCTTTACCCTTGGCAATTAACTGGCGTAACACCGCCTGATGACCTAAATGGACACCGTCAAAAGCGCCAATCGTGGCTACGCAGCCGCGATGCTCGGGGCGAAAATGCTTAAATCCGCGGATTAACTCCATGCCTACCATCGTTGTAATTTACAAAGCCGCTGATTATAACTCACTAAGGGGCTGGACTAAACGCCAGTGTTGCGCTAATCGCGCTGCAGCACTCCTAGCCATGGGGCACGGAGCCACGCAGATCCTTAAGACGCAAACCACAGGCGACCATTACCGCAATATAAGCGCCACTGCCCGCCACACATAAGCCCGCCAAATGCATCGCTCGCTGCATCGCACCCCACTGCTGCCAGCCATCAAACCATAGCAAACCATACCAAAGACAAACCGCCATCGCCGTGACGGCCAAGCCCAACTGCATACAATAGCGCCCCCAGCCCGGCAGCATTGTATAGCCGGCTTTTTGGCGAAGACCACGGAACAACAAGGCCGCATTGAGCCAGGCAGATGCCGCCGTGGCCAAGGCCAAACCTGCGTGACCAACCTGCCAGTAATGGTGAAGCGGAATGACCAGCGCTATATTCATCACCATATTCGCCACCATGGCGATAATACCGATCCGCACTGGGGTCTTAGTGTCTTGGCGCGCATAAAAGCCCGGCGCCAAGATTTTAATTAACATAAACGGGATTAAGCCCAAGGTATACGCCCGCAAGCTCAATGCCGACATAGTCACATCGCGGAGCTGCATTTCGCCGTATTGAAACAAGGTAACCAAAATTGGCTCGGCCAGCAGCAGCAGCGCTGCCGTTGCCGGTACCGCCATCAACAGCACGCTGCGCAAACCCCAATCTAAGGTCGCGCCAAACGCCAATTCGTTACCACCCGCCTTCAGCCGCGACAAATTGGGCAAGACCACCGTGGCAATGGCAATGGCAAACACCCCTAGAGGCAGCTCAACCAAGCGATCGGAATAATACAGCCAGGAAATACTGCCCGTGGGGAGAAACGAGGCCAGAATGGTGTCGAGCAGCAAATTGATTTGACTAATCGACACACCAAATAGCGCGGGAATCATCAGGGTAATAATTTTTTGCACGCCCGGGTCTTCCCACGCCCAACGTGGCCGCGGCAACATTTGTATGCGCTGCAAAAATGGCATCTGGAAAACCATTTGCACTGCGCCTGCCATCAACACACCCCAGGCTAGTGCCATTGCAGGCTCGGCAAAGTATTGCGAGAAATGCACGGCAGCCACAATCATGCAGACATTTAGCAGCACGGGGGTGAACGCCGGCACGGCATAGCGGCCAAAGGTATTGAGAATGCCACCCGCAAAGCCGGTCATGGAGATTAAGAAAAGATAGGGAAAGGTGATACGGATCATGTCGGAGGTGAGCTGAAACTTAGCCGGGTCTGCTCTAAAACCCGGCGCAAACACCGTGGCCACGATCGGGGACGCTAACACAGCGACCGAGGTCACCAATAGCAAAACCCCGCCCAGTGCACCGGCAACGCGATCGATCAATAGTTTAATTGACTCTTTGCTGCCATTTTCACGGTACTCCGACAGCACCGGCACAAAGGCTTGAGAAAACGCGCCTTCGGCAAACAGACGCCGCAGAAAATTGGGAATTTTAAAGGCGACAAAAAAACAGTCGGCGTTGCTACTCGCGCCTAAAAAGTTGGCAATTACTACATCGCGAATCAAGCCTAAAACTCTCGACAGCAAGGTCATGACACTGACCAGCAAGCTAGAGCGCAGCAACCCGCGCTGCTTGGCGGGGCCTTTCGCCGCAGCGGAATCACTCATGCTAGCCACCGTTGGCGCAGCGCATCCCTATGTATGCGCAGCCACTGCAGGGCGATTAAGCTGTGAGCATTGTCGATCTGACCGGCATCTAACATCGCCATGGCATCGGCAAAGGAAATCACTTTGGCGTGGATATCCTCGCCCTCCTCAGCCAAACCGTAAAAGCCACCGGCGGCGCTTAAATCGGCCCGCCCACAGAACAGGTGAAAATATTCATCACTGCCCCCCGGCGAGGAGTAGTATTCAGCAACGGCTTCCATTTCGGCAATGTCGATACCGGCCTCCTCAAGCGCCTCACGGCGCGCGACGTCTTCGGGGTTCTCGTCAGGCTTATCGATAATGCCCGCCACCAACTCTGAAATCCAAGGACTGGCCGAGCGGTTCATTGCCCCAACCCGAAATTGTTCAACCTGCAAAATGCAATCCAGCGCGGGATCATAGGGCAGTACGCCCACCGCCGGGCCACGCACAAATAGCTCTCGGCTCAACCAGCGCCCCCAGCCGCCCTCATACAGACGGTGGCGCAAACGGTATGCCCGCACTTGAAAAAAACCGCGCCAAGCAGCGCGGTCTTCATCTATTTCTACATCACTGCGCTTGAAATCAGCCATTCGCTATTTGCACCACTTCAGAAACGCCGCTCGGTATACCAGTTAACATCGCGGGCATTTTTATCGACTTGATCGACGACGTCTAATATCAGCGCAAACAGCGCCATGCGCACTAAGACACCATTATCGGCCTGCCGGAATATCGCCAAATTCGGATTATCATTGAGGTCATTGTCGAGTTCATTGGCCTCTGAGCGAGAGTCCCGCGGCAGCGGATGCATAATGACGGTATTGGGCTCGCAATTGCGGGTGTAAATTGCCTGATTCAGCCGATAGCGGCCACGATACAAATCGGCCTCGGCGCGATCGGCAAAACGCTCTTCCTGAATTCGGGTGGAATAGGCAATATCTACTTTAGAAATACTGCCTTCCATGACATCCGACTCGACCACGGTATGACCAGCACTGCGCAGCTGTTCAACAATCGCGCCCGGCATTTGTAACTCCGTGGGCGAAATTAATACCACGGTGACATTGCGGTATAAACACAGCAATTTACACAGGGAGTGCACGGTGCGGCCGTATTTTAAATCACCGATCATGGCAATACGCAGGCCGTCGAGATCACTGCGACCCTGATGCTGTAGTTCTTTACGGATGGTATAGAGATCTAATAGCGCCTGACTGGGGTGCTCGTTAGCGCCGTCGCCGCCGTTCATCACCGGTACTCGACTCGCAGCGGCAAACTCCGCCACCGAACCGGAAACCGGATGGCGCATAACGATAACATCGCTATAGCCACTAAGAACCCGCGCTGTATCGTACAGTGATTCACCCTTAGCAATCGCCGACGTCTCAAAGCCGGTAGTTTCCCGTACTTCGCCGCCCAGTAAATTAAAGGCGCAACCAAAACTCACGCGAGTTCGCGTAGAAGGCTCAAAAAACATATTGCCGAGAATGGCACCGTCGAGCACCTTGGTCACCCGCTGGCGATGAGCATAGGGCTCCATACGGTCGGCAACTTCAAACACCCGCTCGATATCGCCGCGGTCGAACTGACTAATAGAGAGGATATGGCTACCTGAAAATTTCAAAGGGTCTCTCCGCGTTAATTACATTGTTACCATTTGTTCGGCACTGCTACTGCCTTCATCAAACTGCAAACTCGCCCAGCGCGAATAGAGCGGCGAGCTTTGTAAAAGTTCGGCATGATTACCGGCATCCACTAACTTACCGTGATCCAGCACGGCAATAATATCCACGTCGACCACTGTCGCTAGGCGATGGGCTATCACAATGGTAGTGCGCCCTTTCATGAGCAATTCCAGGGCCTGCTGAACCTGATACTCGCTCTCGGCGTCGAGCGCGCTGGTGGCCTCATCGAGAAGCAGCAAGGTTGGGTCAGCCAGAATCGCCCGCGCAATGGCAACCCGCTGACGTTGACCGCCAGACAGACGAATACCGCCCTCGCCCACAAAGCTGTCGTAGCCGTCGCTCAAGCGCTCAATAAACTCGTGAGCATAGGCTTTGCGGGCAGCCGCTTCAATCTCGGCCATTGTCGCGCCGGGCTTACCGTAGCGAATATTGTCGGCCACACTGCCGGTAAACAAAACCGGCTGTTGGGGTACGATGGCAATTTGCGAGCGCAAATCATCTAGGCTCAGGTCGCGTATATCAATGCCGTCAAAACGAATTGCGCCGCCCTGTACATCGTAAAACCGCAATATTAAATCAACCAAGGTCGACTTACCTGCACCCGAACTCCCCACCAGTGCTAAGCTGCTGCCCGGTTTGATATCGAGGCAAAGTTTATCAATCGCCTGCTGCTCTGGTCGCGAGGGATAACTAAAGCAAACCTGATCAAATTCCAAATGCCCTTTGGGCTTTGCTGGCAATGGTACCGGCGCGGTTGACGAAGGCACTAAATTCTCGGCCGCGAGCAACTCCAATAAGCGCTCGGTAGCACCGGCAGCGCGCTGCAAATCGCCGTAGACCTCAGAGATAGCACCCACCGATGCCGCAACCATCACCGCGTAAAAGATAAATGCCGTCAACTCACCGCCGCTGATTTTTCCCGCCAAGACATCAAGCCCGCCGACCCATAACATGGCGGTCACCGCGCCGAGCACTAGGGTTATTACAATGGTGGTTAACCACGCACGCTGATTAATACGACTAATCGCTACCCGAAATGCCGATTCAACATGACCATCAAAGGCATTGCGATCCAATTCCTGATGGTTAAAAGCCTGCACCATTTTAATATTTTTAACCGATTCACCGACAAAGGTACCGACGCCGGCGATCTTATCTTGGCTGGTCCGCGACAAGCTGCGCACCCGGCGACCGAACACAATAATCGGCACCACCACCAGTGGCACGCTGAGCATCACCAGCGCCGTTAATTTAGGATTGGTGATAAAGAGCAATATCACCCCACCAATGAACATCAGCAAATTGCGCAGCGCAATCGATACTGAAGAACCAATGACGGTTTGCAGTAAAGTGGTGTCGGTGGTGATACGAGATTGAATTTCGCCGCTGAGATTGGTTTCAAAATAACCGGGATGCAGGTGCACCACATGGGCAAATACCGCCTTGCGCAGATCAGCACTTACCCGTTCCCCTATCCACGACACCAAATAAAAGCGCGTAAAGGTGCCGACCGCCAATAACAGAATCATCGCCGTAAAGAGCAGTAAGGCTTGATTCAAAGCGGCTTCAGTCGCGTTGCTAGAGAAGCCTTGATCAACCAGCATCCGCAGACCTTGACCGATGGATAGGGTAATGGCCGCAGTACACACAAGGGCTATACTGGCGCCAATCATTTGCCAGTAATAAGGCCGCAAAAACTGCATCATGGCCTTCAATACGCCGACGTTTGTGCTTTTTGCTCGCTCTGGACCGCTATCTGACATTACCTTCCCCTGTTTATCGGCGGGCATTATCGCTTTAATCAGACCTCTGGGAAAGCGGCGTTTACTTGAAGGATCAAGCTGTCTTTGGCGCTGCGCTTCATTTTCTTGATGACCGCCTCACGCTGGGACGCCTCAGATCGATTTTCGGCGGTCTCTCGGTAAACAATAGCCTCGGGGGGATCGCCACGAAAAAACCGTGCGCCTCGCCCACCCTCGCCACAATGTTCTCGAAATCGACGCTCAGGGTCGGTGCTGATACCGGTGTACAGTTTGCCGCTACGGCTGCGCACCATATACACCCACCAAGGGGAGCTCACAAACCTTCCTGCTCCAGCGCATCGGCATATTCGCTTAATTCATTGAGTATCATGGTGTCTGTGGACGAATTGCGCTCCAGTGCCAATTCGCCTAAGCGCTGGCGAAACTCGGCGAAACCCAGCTGCCCCGGCTCGGGCTGACGCAAGCGTCGGCGGCAAAACTCCAGCCACTGCTGGCGCTCGGCACCAGTCAAGGTCGCAGGGTAATTACGCGCGCGGTAACGCCAGAGTAATTCTGGCAGACGTTGATCGCGAAAGGGAAAAGACTGCCCCGCCAAAGCCTCTGGATCACTGCTGCGCACCGAATCCATCAAATGACGATCTTCGCCACTGAAAAACCCGCCGCCATAGAGCATCACATCGGGATCACTGCTTTCAGCAAACTTGCGCCCGCCAAATAGTTTTTGCAGTTTGGCCGCGAGATCACCGCTCTTGCGAATGCGCTGCCAATTGCGCCGACACTGAGCCATGTCGAGCTGCAAGCGCTCGCATACGGTGTCATCCAGCAATTTCGCAGTCGCAACAATAGGGGCGCGATTGATATGAATTTCTTTGAGGGGAATACGCTCAGCGCCTTCCGGCAAATCGGCCGTGGCGCTAAATACCCGCGCAGAAATTTCTTCAACCGACAAATCAATCAAGGGCTGAGGATCAACACTGAGGTCGTAAACAATCACACTGTTTTTGTTATCGGGGTGCAGTGCCAACGGCATCATCAACGCAGAGCAGAGCTTAGACGCAGGCAAACGACCCGAGACATGCAGCACTGGCACCTGCGCGACGGTATCTAACATCGCCGCCACCGTGCGCTTATCCCGCAAGCTCAGGGCGTAATCAAATAATTTGGGCTGGCGCTGTTTGAGCAACTTAGCCAAGTCGATGGTGGCATATACATCAGACAATGCATCGTGCGCCGACTCGTGGCTCAAGCCATTGGCCGCCGACAACTCTTCAAGGCGAAAGCTCGGCGTGCCGTCTTCGCGCACCGGCCACTCAATGCCCTCTGGCCGCAAGGCCCGACACAATCGCGCGACATCGATGAGATCCCAGCGAGAATTGCCGTTTTGCCACTCCCGCGCATAGGGGTCAAAAAAGTTACGGTATAAGGTGTAGCGAGTGACTTCATCGTCGAAACGAATACTGTTATAGCCAACACCACAGGTACCCGGCTGCGACAGCTCAGCGTGAACAATGGCGATAAACTCCGCCTCAGACACGCCGTCTTGCAGTGCTTGCTGGGGGGTAATGCCGGTAATTAAACAGGCTTCGGGATGGGGGAGATAATCTGGACTGGGCCGACTGAACACCATTAGGGGCTCGTCGATAATATTCAAATCTGCATCGGTGCGTACCCCGGCAAACTGCACCGGCCGATCACGAGCGGGATTAGCGCCCCAAGTTTCGTAATCGTGCCAGTAGAAGGTTTGATTTGCCAAGGTTTGCTCCTTAAATGCGTCGCGCTAAATGCCGAACGGGAGACGGCGAACGCAAAAGCTGTAGCGTTTACCGTCTCCCATCAAGCGTCTCCCGTCTTTCGTCCGACGTCAGACTACTTCTATCGCCTGCGCTTCGATTTTAGCCTTCCAGATCTGCGGTCCGATTTTATGCACGGATTCACCGCGAACATCTACCGCAACAGTCACGGGCATGTCTCCAATGGTGAATTCGTAGATCGCTTCCATGCCCAATTCTGGGAAACCGACAACTTCGGATTTTTTAATCGCCTGGGCGACCAAATAAGCCGCGCCGCCAACAGCCATAAGGTAAGTAGCACCGAATTCTTTAATGGCGTCGATCGCAACATCGCCGCGCTCAGATTTACCAATCATGCCCATCAGGCCGGTTTCGGCGAGCATGGTGCGGGTAAATTTATCCATCCGCGTCGCGGTGGTTGGGCCCGCGGGGCCAACAACTTCGTCGCGCACTGGATCAACGGGGCCAACGTAATAAATAAAGCGACCTTTCAGGTCCACGGGAAGCTCTTCGCCCTTGGCCAGCATATCGACCATTTTCTTGTGGGCAGCATCGCGACCAGTCAGCATTTTGCCGCTCAGCAAAATAGTGTCGCCGGGCTTCCATGTGGCCATTTCTTCTTGAGTTACGGTGTCCAGATTAACGCGCTTGGCATCACCGGCTTCGCGGGTAACGTCCGGCCACTCATCCAACGACGGGGGTGTCAGCGCCGCTGGGCCACTGCCATCTAAGGTGAAGTGGGCGTGGCGGGTCGCCGCGCAGTTGGGAATCATCGCCACGGCTTTATTGGCCGCGTGCGTTGGGAAGTCTTTAACTTTTACGTCTAAAACCGTGGTCAAGCCACCCAAGCCCTGGGCGCCGATACCCAGCTTATTTACTTTATCAAACAATTCCAAACGCAGTTCTTCCGCGCGGTTGCTGGCGCCGCGCTTTTGCAGATCGTGAATATCAATGGGGTCGAGCAGCGCTTCTTTGGCGATAATCATCGCTTTTTCAGCAGTGCCGCCAATACCAATACCCAACATGCCCGGCGGACACCAGCCCGCGCCCATGGTCGGCACCATTTTCAATACCCAATCGACGACTGAGTCGGACGGGTTGAGCATGGCAAATTTGGATTTTGCTTCCGAGCCGCCGCCCTTGGCCGCAACATGCACTTCTACGGTATTGCCGGGCACGATCTGGTAGTGGATAACTGCCGGGGTATTGTCTTTGGTGTTGCTGCGAGCGCCATCGGGGTCATCCAGAATAGAAGCGCGTAGCACGTTGTCTGGCAGATTATAGGCGCGGCGAACACCTTCGTTGACCATATCGCTGACACCCATGGTGCCTTCCCACTGCACATCCATGCCCACGGTCAAGAACACAGTAACAATACCGGTATCTTGGCAAATCGGGCGCTTGCCCTCGGCGCACATCCGCGAGTTGATCAGAATTTGCGCCATGGCGTCTTTGGCGGCGGGGTTTTCTTCACGCTGATAGGCTTCATCCATAGCGCGGATAAAATCAACGGGGTGGTAATAAGAGATGTATTGCAGCGCGTCGGCCACACTCTGAATGAGATCGTCTTGACGAATTACGGTCATCGGAGGACTCCTGAAATGATGGCGACAGCGGCCGGAATGGCGGCAGAGTATACACTAGCTAAAGGGCCGTGGTGTAGTACACCATGACCCTTATCACCCAGCGCCCTGCTCCCGCTATTTGCTTATCTCGGGGACGGACTGCCCGAATGGTATTGCGACATAGTCTGACGCATAGACTCGATATCGCGGTTCACCTGCTTGCGGAAGGCATTGATCGAATCCAGCCAGTCGTCATTTTGACTAACCCGGCGCTCAAGATCTTTAACCCGCGCATCCAATGCACCACCAGAGGCCACTTGTTTACCCATATCTAATAACTGCTTGCGATTCACTTCGGCTTGGGCAATAACTCGATCTAACTTGCTCGCCATCGAGGTCAGCGATTCACGTTCGGCATTGTAAGACTTTACAATTTTGGCAACTTGCTCGTCGCTGGTCCGCAATTTCGCTTCAAGCGCGGCAATGCGCTTTTCAGCTTTTTCTAAATTGGCTTTTTGGGTGGTCAAACTAGCGTCGTGCTGGGCGAGTTCCTCTTTCTGTTTTTTCCAAACATTGTCCCACAGCTTACGCACCTCCGAATCCATTTCTTGGAGTCTTACCTGAGTTGAGGCGCTGGTCTCACTAATACTTTCATCGGCAACCGACAAGCGCTGCTCCAAGAGATCGATCCGCCCCTGCCCAGATTGTAACTGCTTTTGCGCACTGCTCAGCTGCTCATATAAATAATAGGATGCGCCCGCCAGCGCCAATATCAGCACCGCTAACATAAACGTCACGAAGCCACTGCCGCCACCACTATTCGGCGGTGGCGGCGGTGCAGATGCGGCCTTGCGCTGCGGCGGGGCCTGGACAATATCGTCCTCGTCAATCGAGAGTGAAATCTTTGGTTCTTGTCTTTCCGTGCTCACGCGTAATAACTCACTCTAATTAGGGGCAGAAAAAACCCATTATGACACTGACGTAACGGGGCTTAAAGCACCACATTCGGCATTTGAGCAGCAATTACTACCCAAGTTCCGCGGCTTTGCTATACTTCAACGGTTTTACGCTAACACAGCGCGGCAGATGGTTGTACATTGACTCTACGCTGCAGTGCACACAAAAAAATTAGACAACGACAAAACGCGAACGAGGATTCTTTAATGGACGCATTTATCTCCCCAGATTTATTACTACGCTGGCTGCATGTTTTATTCGGCATCACTTGGATTGGCTTGCTGTATTACTTTAACTTTGTCCAAACCGAATACTTCAAAGAAGCTGAACCCGCAGCCAAAGCCGATGCGGTTAAAAAGCTCGCGCCACGCGCACTGTGGTGGTTCCGCTGGGGCGCCATGTTCACCTTCCTCACCGGCCTAGGCTTATTGCACTTCACCATGGCTCGTGGCTTAAACGGCTACATCATTATTGGCGCCCTTATGGGTACCCTGATGTTCCTCAACGTATGGCTGATTATTTGGCCAAATCAAAAAATCGTGTGTGGCATCGTACCTGGTGACGCGGCCAAAGCAGCGCCAAAAGCCGGCCTCGCCTCGCGGACTAACACCTTGTTCTCGGCCCCTATGTTGATCGGCATGATGGGTTCTTTCCACGGCGCTGGCGCCGCTGGTGCCGTCGCAGTAAGCAAAGCAGGTTCGTCTGTCAGCTTAGGCCTGTGGATTTGCATCGGTTTAATCGCAGCGCTTCAGCTCAATGCCATTTTTGGTAAAACTGGCCCAATGACCACTGTAAAAGGTGTTATTCACTGCAGCATTGCACTCGCCGTAGTGATGGTAGCCTTGCTACAGTTTGTATAAAGCCAACGCAGAAAATAAAAAAGGGGAGCCAATGGCTCCCCTTTTTTACGCCCGCCTCACCCCAAAAGCCAAATTAAAACTGACCTGTACGGAGCAACACTAAAGTACAGGCATCTTCTGTCGCGATCCCCGCCTTATTAAAAGCGGCAGCCATTTCATCTGATTCAGTGCCCGGATTAAATATTACTCGGCGCGGCGCCAGCGCAATAATTTTCGCAATATCCTTACTCAGTAAATCAGCGCGAACATAAACACTTACGGTATCAACCTTGTCTTGTAGCTGGTCAACACCCGCCACGCAGGCGATTCCCGCCACTTCTGGGTGATACGGGTTCACCGGCAATACTTTGTGCCCGCAATCAGTGAGTAGCTTTACCGCCTTAAACGAGTAACGCTCTGGCTTTGGACTCGCGCCCAGCACTACTACAGTCTCTGCGGCTATCTTAGTTTTTTCGGCAAACACGTTTCGACCTCACAAAAAAACCGGGCGACCAGCGCCCGGTTTGCGGTAGAGCTAATGCCTTACTTCGCTTTCTGACCAATCCAGCGACGCAAGGTAGATGCTAACTCTTGCGCATTATAGGCCTCAGCATCATCGGGCATAGGGTTTTTACCCATTTTGATTTCCAATGAAGCTTGATAATTGGTACGCGTAGTTGAAGTCGACACCCCACCGCTAATACGCGAAGGCGTCTGAGTAACAACGGTATCGCAACTTACTAGACCACAGCGCCGATATACTGACGTATGACCACCAAAATCATTGATGGCAGAAATGCCGCCAGTCGTGCGAGTCTTGCCTTCGGTGTCACGATTGACCAAATGGAACCAATTATAGCCACTCTGCAGGGTCAGCTCTGCCGCCCGCAACATTGCATAATCATTCACGGTCTCTTTATCAGTACGGCTATTGCCGGTAAACGTAACGCGGTAACGGTCAGCGCCAAGCTCGGTTTCGGTGTATCCATAAGCCCCGCGCTCTTCTGCCGGCTTATATACGGTGCCGCTGCTGCTACAGGCCACAACCGCTGTCGATAACAATGCAACTAATACTAAATGTAAACGCATATTATTCCCCTCTTGATTTACCACTGACCGCCAACACCAAAGTATTAGCGGTAACGTTTAACTTGTGTACGTAATAATACCTAATTGAGATTAACTGAAACTGAACAGAATTATTCTTATGGGTATGAATGAGTCCACCACGGTGAATTCCAATATACCGAAAGACACCAAATTAAGCGATTTCGCTAACGGCGTAACCCGGCGAGAAAACGCCATGCGAGAATAGCATCAACGCGCTTGCGCCACCGTCATTACGGCAAGATGTTGCTGACCCGGCGCCAATTGCAGCTCATCGGCAAAAGCCATGCCCCGCTCTACACAGACATACTCTGAAAAATGCGGCCCGACATCCGCCATGTCTTTAGCGAGTGCCTCACCGGGATTCCACACCACCACGGTGTCGCAGCCCCGGCCACTAATCACAATATTTCGCTGAGTATCATTTATACACTGCTGACCGCTGAGCCCCTCATAAACACGATCAATCTCGCCCGTAAAATACAGTGCCTCGTCCTGTGTAAAACGCTCTAATTGCTGGCAGTTATCGAGGTATTCGGCACCCTCGACACCATTTAGCCCAAGTCCAGACAAGCCCGATACCGCGAAATAACTGTGCATTGCAAAGCTAAGAGGCATAGTTTCGTCACCGTTATTACGCACGGACAAGCTCAGGGTCAACTCGCTGCCTAAAAGAATAGTGAGCTGAGCAGAAAAAAAGTACGGGAAAATGTGTAAATCGGCCTCGCTAGGTTGAAACAGAAAACTTATTTCCAGACTCCCGTCGGCGGACTCAGCAATATTATCTAAGACCCAGGATTGATTCCGCGTAAAACCGTGCTTAGGCAATTCAGGCTCACGACGATTAACACCAAACCACGGCAAACACAGCGGAATTCCACCGCGAATCGCCTTCCCAGGTTCAAACGATTCAAGCGGGCTCAGCCACAACAAGTCATCTTCGCCAGTTGGGCAAAAAGACAAAACCTGAGCACCCTGTAGGGAAATCAATGCCCGACATTTAGCGGTAGTGCATTCCAATATAGGCAAATCCCCAGCGCCCGTAAATAGTGACCTGACCGGAACTAGCTTGACCGTAGCACTGACTAATTCGAGGGCATCTAAAACCATGATTCATCCTAGTTTGTTTGCATCTAGCATCTAGCATCTAGCATCTAGCAAATAATTTTCCGCAAAGTGAGCATTTCACTCGCGCCTTTTTGAAATTGATATGGCACGGGCTTTAACTCAGCTTGATATTCATGCTCATTAAAATACCGCAACACACCGGGAAGATGCTGCGACAAGCGCCCGTCAAGACTCAATAGCGGATAGACTCGAACCTCTTTGGCCACCCGACACATTGCGGTGAGCGCCTCTATATGCTGCGCGGCATCAATCTGCTCGCTGTATAAAAACAACAAATGCGAACACAGACCTAGGTCAAATTCATTATCAAAAAAAGGAAGTTCAGGTAAGCTGGCATCTACATAGCGGCCTGCGTCGAGGCCAGCGTCAAAATCGTCTAAAAACCGATTCATTGCCGACATCCGCACGGAGCCAAGGTGGCCGGGGTCTTTGAAACTACTCCAATAATAGTTACCGGCGTGGCGAGCAAGCTCAGCGATCATGCCCGGGTAGACGCGCTGAATACGGCTATTAATTTCCGCCTTACTGAATTGGTAAATCGGATCAACAGACATGACCCGACCACCAGCTTGGCTCAACTCAGCATTAAAGCTAGCCGGACCATCGCCACAGCCGAGAATATGTCCATCCAAATCCCTTTCGCTAAGGGCAAACATACGGCAATACTCTGCGTATGAACGCCCCCACGGAACAATTGACGACAGCTCCAAATTACCCTCACCCAATAAACGGCGCACGCGCCTGACAAAAGAATGGATTCAAGTATAGAGACGACAGGCGCTTCGACACAAATTCTTATCGAGCGACGGCGCGTAAATTACGCTCTGGAGTCAGTAACTAAAGAAGGAGAATTGAGCCAGCACACATTACTGGCTCAACAAGTATAACTAAGGCGCCGCCACCGCAATCGCAGTACTCGGGTCTACAGCAAAATCCGGCTCACCAGCGGCATCCAAGGCAAACAAGGGTAGTCGCACACTGGCCGCAATATTCACGACGGGGATCGTCAGGTCCCGAGAAAATGATTCAATATACTGGGGATGGTAACCGCTGACCCACAAGCCCAACTCATCACCCGACGCTAAACGCTCAGCAATACCCACCAAGTCGATATCAGTATGATCACCAAGGCCGCGCACCGGCATGATCTGGTCGTCGAGTAAACGCCACTCGCCCCCGACATTCCGAATCGCGATACCAACAAACAGGATGCTGTCGCAGCCGGTGCGAATAGTAGGCACCCCGCCCAGCGCACAAGCTTCGTCATTCACCATTTGCGGGGTAGACACCGTAATATCGAGCTGCGGGATACCGGCAATAATCAGACCTTTGCTATCACTAACGGTTAGTAGCGGGGCAATGCTCACATCTTGCGCGAGAACATGGGCCGTCTGCGCAGCAACGCCGTTGGGCACATTTCCGACCGCCAAGTCACTAAATTCACTGAAGCTAATCGCCGTTGTATCATTGGCCGAGCGGCGAGCCTTAAACTTGCTGACCGGAATATTCACCGCATCGTCATCTGCCAGAGAAACGCAAATTTTATTCTCACCGCTGAGATCCGCCGCGGCAGTCTGGCCCCGCAATTTGGCATTAAACCAATCAATTGTCGCGCTGCGCTGAGTCCTTTCGCCGCAGGCGAACTTACCGCCCAAGGCTTGAAAATAAATCGGCTCTGGCGTTTCACCCACAAAATTAGGAATGATATGGCCGCTTTCATGGGTCAACAGGCGAACCTCATGACCGCTACCGGTGGCGCGTTCACTTAGGCACTGAAAATTCCACCACGCGTCATTAAAGTTAAACAGGGTGTCACGAATACCCTGAGTTAACAGGATATCCACCCCCGGCTGTCCGGTGTAGCTATTGCTCCCCGGCGCTTCATTAAACTCACTACTGATATTATTGTTTAGCGGACTAGCAGCAAAACTGTAGGGCATGGTCGCTTGGCCGTTCAGCCCACACCAATACTGCGGGCTGTGGTAGGCAAACCAGTCCAAGGCATCGCGCGGAAACTCATTAGTCGCAATACCCCGCAATAAGGTTTCTTTAACAAAGGGGTCGAGGCCTCGCGCCAAGGGTGACTCTTGATTCTCAAATCCGGGCTGATAGCTGCCCGCTTCACCACCGCCAACCAGCAACAAACTCCAGCCTGACTTCACCACATCACCCGGATTTAAACTAAAGGGCAGGTAATGCCACGTAATATCCGGCACCATCGCGTCCATACGCTGCTTTTCATCCACGCCGTGAATCAGCAACTGGTAGCCACCACCGTAGCTAGAGCCGACGGCGCCACTCAGCAAGTTTACGCCGCCCGCAACACTTACCGCCGGATCTGGCCGTGGGGCCAATTCGCCCGTAGCCTCATCGCGCCAGGCCAAATAATCTAAGTTGGCTTCAGCCCAATCCAGTATTTGCAATAAATCCAAGCCTTCTACGTCTGGGTCCATTACCCGCACGGTGCCGCTGCTGTCGCCAAAACCGCGCTGATCGATACTAATCACCGGGTAGCCGCCCGCAACGAGCAGATCTAGGGCGTTGCCAGTGTAATCACCGGCCGCCGGATCGCTAACCCGCGAGCCGCCAAAACCGTGGCCGTGCAACACCAAGGGATGGGCACCCGCAGCGCGCTTGCCGCAATCTAGAACAGCAGGCTCAAATACTTCAAAACTGATATTTTCACCACTGGCTGAGGGTAAAATTACCTGGTAATGGCGGTTCGCCGTAACCGTTGCAAAGCTGTCGCCGCAGGAGGCATTAGTTTGCGCCGCCGAACAGCCCTGGGCATCGACGGTCGACTGGGCAGCAGAATTCGCGCAAAGATCGTCTTCATTACCTACGCCGTCGCCGTCACTGTCGCGGTTGTCTTCAGGGTCACAAGCATCACCGATACTATCGGCATCAAGGTCTTGCTGATTGGCATTGGCCACGGCGGGGCAATTATCTTGGTCGTCGCTAACCCCATCATTGTCGGCATCATCATCGCAAACGTCGCCAACACCATCGCTGTCGGCATCGGCTTGGTCGCTATTGGCTACTGCGGGGCAATTATCACTGCTATCAGCCACTCCGTCGCCATCACTGTCAGCGGGCTGACTAACCTCACCAGAACCTGGATTGCGTGAAGAGCTCGAACTAGAGCTGCCGCCGCAGGCAGAGAGGGCGACGAGAGTTACTAAAATGATTAGTAGGCGGCTATTTAACATGATGGTGTCCTGAATTTATTATTGCTAATACTTACGCAAGATATCTGTTTTAGATTCGCGAGGGCCCAACTAAAACATTTTTACCCAGAATTCTCAAGATGTAACATAGCAAAAGCGTTAGATAAAATCCCCCATGCATATGCCAACGCAACGTGAAATAATCCCCCGCCAAACCCATTCCCGCCACTGAGCGCCCTCTTCAGGAATTCCACATTGCGACGCAGCAGCACACCTCTTGCGCTTCACCGCCTGAGCAAAACAATAAATACCTGGTATGTCCGACGCTACATTGCACCCCAGTTCGACAGCTTGGGCAGCCTACCCGACGTAGTGAACCCGCGCAGCGTGGCCATTTTTGGCGACAACATTCATTTGGGTAAACACGCGCACATTATCGCTTCGCCAGACAATATTATTCGTTTGACCAGCTGGCCGAGTCGGCTCGGCGAATCGGAAATTCGCATCGGCAATTACTGCCTAATATCACCTGGCGTACGAATTTCCGCAGCCAAATCCATCCGCATTGGTGACAACTGCATGTTTGCCGCCAATGTTTATATCAGCGACAGCGACTGGCACGGCATTTACAACCGCATCCGCCCCTTCCGCAGCGAAAAGCCAGTAGTATTAGAAGACAACGTCTGGCTCGGCGAGCGCGTCATCGTCAATAAAGGTGTGCGTATTGGCGAGAACAGCGTGATTGGTGCTGGCAGCATTGTCACCAAAGACATCCCTGCGAATGTGATTGCGGCGGGCAATCCCGCCCGAGTAATCAAGACCATAAATCCCAAACGACGAATGTTGAAACGCGAAGTCTTGTTTCAGGACTCTGAGCATTACTACGAAATTCAGGACGGACTCGCCAAGATGGCGATGGAGAATAATAGCTGGCGCAATTGGCTGCGGGTTTTATTCAAGCCGAATCAACAAGACTAAGGCCCAAAAACGACAAACCCCGACCAAGGCCGGGGTTTGAAAAGCGATAAAGCCCCACCAAAGTGGGACTTTAGAGCAGGGGACTGCTTACATCATGCCGCCCATTCCACCCATACCGCCCATTCCACCCATGCCGCCCATGTCTGGCATGCCGCCAGCGCCAGACTCAGCTTTTGGTGCGTCGGCAATCATGCATTCGGTAGTGATGATCAGACCAGCGACCGAACCAGCAGCCTGCAGTGCAGTACGGGTTACTTTGGCAGGGTCGAGAATACCCATTTCCATCATATCGCCGTATTCGCCAGTACCGGCGTTGTAACCGAAGTTACCGGTGCCATTGCGAACTTTATCCAGTACCACTGACGCTTCATCACCTGCGTTGGTCACGATTTGACGCAGAGGTGCTTCCAGTGCGCGCAGCGCAGCATTGATACCAGCAGTCTGGTCTTCGTTGTCACCTTCGATAGTGCCAATATTAGTAATTGCACGAACCAGCGCAACACCACCACCAGGAACCACGCCTTCTTCTACCGCAGCGCGAGTTGCATGCAGCGCATCTTCAACGCGGGCTTTCTTCTCTTTCATTTCCATTTCAGTGGCAGCGCCAACCTTGATAACCGCTACACCGCCAGCCAATTTCGCTACGCGCTCTTGCAGTTTCTCACGGTCGTAATCTGAACTGGTGTTTTCGATTTGCGTGCGGATCTCAGCAACGCGAGATTGAATAGCAGCAGCATCGCCAGCGCCGTCAACGATCACGGTGTTCTCTTTGTCCATGGTTACGCGCTTAGCAGTACCAAGGTGCTCCAATGTGGCTTGTTCAAGATCCAGACCAACCTCTTCTGAAATCACAGTACCGCCAGTCAGAATCGCAAGGTCTTGCAACATTGCTTTGCGACGATCGCCAAAGCCAGGTGCCTTACAAGCAGCAACTTTAACAATACCGCGCATGGTGTTAACGACCAGCGTAGCCAGTGCTTCGCCTTCAACGTCTTCAGCAACAATAATCAACGGACGGCTAGACTTAGCGACTTGCTCAAGCAAAGGCAGCATTTCACGGATATTGGAGATTTTCTTGTCAGCCAACAGGATATAAGGGCTGTCGTGCTCAACACTCATGTTCTCTGTGTTGTTAACGAAGTAAGGAGACAGGTAACCACGGTCAAACTGCATACCTTCAACAACGTCTAGTTCGTTGTGCAGGCCTTGGCCTTCTTCAACGGTGATAACGCCTTCTTTACCGACTTTGTCCATTGCTTCAGCAATGATATCGCCGATGTTTGAATCGCTGTTTGCAGAGATAGTACCGACCTGAGCAATCGCTTTAGTGTCTGCGCAGGGGCTAGACAGCTTCTTAACTTCTTCAACCGCAGCGGCAATAGCTTTGTCGATACCGCGCTTAATGTCCATCGGGTTCATGCCCGCTGCAACTGATTTCAGGCCTTCGTTTACGATTGCCTGAGCCAATACAGTCGCGGTGGTAGTACCGTCACCGGCATCGTCAGAAGCGCGTGACGCCACTTCTTTAACCATTTGCGCGCCCATGTTCTCTAGGCGATCTTCTAACTCGATTTCTTTGGCTACAGACACACCATCTTTAGTGATGGTTGGCGCACCGTAAGACTTCTCAAGTACCACGTTGCGGCCTTTAGGGCCAAGAGTAACTTTAACTGCGTTAGCTAGGATATTGACACCAGCCACCATGCGCTGGCGCGCTTCGTTTCCAAATACTACGTCTTTTGCCATGATCTTATAATCCTTCTATTAACTAATTCGTTGATTCAAAAGAAATCTTTTGCCGGACTTAAGCTTCTACTACACCAAAGATTTCTGATTCATTCAGAACGATCAGCTCTTCGCCGTCGACTTTTACGGTGCTACCGGAGTACTGACCAAAAATAACGACATCACCAGCTTTAACGCCAACCGGACGCAATTCGCCGCTTTCTAACAATTTGCCTTCACCAACGGCGATGACTTCACCTTGGTTTGGCTTTTCTTTAGCAGAACCTGGCAGAACAATACCGCCCGCACTAGTCTTCTCTTCTTCCTTACGACGAACTACAACGCGATCGTATAACGGACGAATTTTCATTTTTATCAATCTCCATTAAATCAATGATTTAGAATTTATTGACCGGCTAAACCGGTGTCAGCCCAAAAGCAGCATTGCCTTTTGACCTGAACCCCCTTTCGTTACGGATTGGGAAACAGCACGCATCCCAACAGGGAAAACCAGGCTTATCACCGCCAAGTTACCGTGGGCTGTCCTGTAAATGGGGCTGCGCAAATGCTTTTCAAGAGCCCGACAAGAAAATTATTCTTCTTTTTTGTAATCGCCTTCAATTATCACGGTATCCCGTCGAGCAGTCGGGTTCACTGGGGCGTCGGCATTATCGGGGGCGGTAAAGCGAGCGCTTCCAGACTGAAACCCGCTTGTTTGAAAATTGTTTACTTGCATCACCCCGCGCTTCAATAACTGGCCAACAAGCCATTGCCGCAACGGCCCAATTAGACACACAAACCCCAGGGTGTCGGTGATAAAGCCGGGGGTAAGCAACAGCGCGCCGCCCACCGCTAATAGCAGGCCTTCCAAGATTTCGGTAGCGGGTACTTGGCCGCTACTTAGACGCTGCTGGGCGCGAGTCAGTGTTTCTATCCCCTGCTGCTTTAGCAGGGCGGCGCCCACCACAGCAGTAAACACCACCATACCAATCGTCGGCAAACTGCCGATCAGGCCGCCAACCTCGATTAACAGCCACATCTCGAATATCGGTAAAACCACGAACAAGACAAACAAAAAGCGCATCAAAAGCTCACTTTAATAAATAGGGTTTCTCAATAAATGGGGGGAAATAGCTAGGAATTCAAGGGCGAGTAGCGCAATTGAAAAATTGCCAGCCAAATGCCCCAGCATTGGTTTACAATTCTAGCTTTGCCACGCCGCAATACGGGTCATAAATGAAGCGCCATCAGTACAGTACACTGCTTATTCTCAGCGCCTGCAGCGCGTTAGCAGCGCCACTTGCGGCGGCAAGCTCCGACTGCCTTGCCCTTGCCGCTCAGTCAGCGTCAGAATCGACTACCGTCGCGGAACTCCGCACGCTCTGTCAATCCCCGCTGTGGGGCACCGCCGACACACCCAGTACTGAAAATCAGCCCGAACAGACTATTACTGAACCCACTCACAGTAATAGTGGGGTAGTCCAGCAACGCTTTGAATTAGAGCGCTTTACCCATGACAACCCCTTTGTCTTAACCCCCCATAGAAGCAATTACATCTTACCTGTCTCCTATCGAGATGACATGTTTGACTACAATAGCCTCGCGCCGGGCATCGACATTCAGCAAGACAATATCGAGTTAGAATTTCAACTCAGTATAAAAGTCATGATCTGGGAGTCGATTTTTGAGAATAACGGCTATCTCAGCATGGGCTATACCAATCGCTCATTTTGGCAGGCCTACAACAGTGTAACGTCATCGCCTTTCCGTGAAACCAATCACGAACCGGAGCTCATGTTAACCTTCACCAACGACTGGGAGTGGCAGGGTTTTCGAAATGTTGGCAACCAATTAATATTCAATCATCAATCGAATGGCCGCAGCGATCCCTTGTCGCGAAGCTGGAACCGACTGATGCTGAATTTCATTTTTGAACGAGATCGTTTTGCGATGTCCTTCAAACCTTGGTATCGCCTAAAAGAAGATAGGGAGGACGACAACAACCCAGATATTGAAAAATATCTAGGCCATTTCGAATGGATGGGAATTTATAATTGGCATAACCGCACCCTGAGCCTCATGCTTCGCAACAACTTGCGTAGCGAGAACAAAGGGGCGATGGAGCTCGGCTGGAGCTTCCCGATCAATTCCCGCGTTAAGGCCTACGTAAAGTATTTTAATGGCTACGGAGAGAGCCTGATTGAATACAATAACGCCATCGAAAGTATCGGTATCGGCGTACTGATCAGCGACTGGCTGTAAACCTCACTGAAAACGGAAGGAAAACAATGATTAACGCCCAAGAAGCACTGGAACGACTAAAAACCGGAAACGCCCGCTTTGTCGACAAATTGAACAGTGAAACCGCCAGCATCATTCATAATAAACGACCAGAATTGGTTGAGATTCAAGCGCCCTTCGCCATCGTATTGGGCTGCTCCGACGCCCGGGTTCCGGCCGAACTGGTCTTTGATCAAGGCCTAGGGGATCTTTTTGTTATCCGCGTGGCGGGCAATGTCGTCGCGCCCTCGGGCATCGGCAGTGTTGAGTTTGCCGCGCTCAGCTTTGGCACGCCACTTGTTGTGGTGTTGGGCCATTCTAACTGCGGCGCTATTTCAGCGACCGTGGACGTGCTCACCGGCAATAGCAAAATCCCCTCACAGAATTTGCACTCCATTGTTAAACGCATTCGCCCCGCAGTAGAAACCCTCATGTCGACCGAACTGCGCCACGACCACAAAGCCTTAATTGAGCAGTCGGTTCGCGCCAATGTTCGCACGTCGGTAGAGCACCTCAGCAGCGGTTCGCCTACCCTCGAAAAACTGATTAGCGAAGGTAAGTTAATGGTTGTCGGTGCTGAATATTCACTGAAAACGGGCGAAGTCGACTTCTTCTACGAAGACTACTGGGAACGCACTCGCAACCTAGAGTCAGAATGAGCGAAGCCGCCCAGCAGTTTTACGCCGTCATTCAGGGCATACCTGAAGGACGGCTATGCAGCTACGGCGACATTGCCAAACTCGCCGGCCTGCCGGGCCAAGCCCGGCGGGTTGGCAAACTCCTCAGCCAAACCCCAAGCGACACCAAACTCCCCTGGTTCAGAGTCATCAACGCCCAAGGAAAAATTAGCTTTCCTGTTGGCAGCGACGGCTATCAACGACAGTTGGACGCCTTAATTCAGGAAGGCAGTGCGGATATCTCGGGGAAAGTGTATTGGCGCCAGCGACGGTGGCCTGATTAAGGAAGTCGGAAGTCGGAAGTCGGAAGTCGGAAGTCGGAAGTCGGAAGTCGGAAGTCGGAAGTCGGAAGTCGGAAGTCGGAAGTCGGAAGTCGGAAGTCGGATAATTGCATCCGACCCGTAATATGCCGTCAAGCTCGCTTTTGATTTTTGTCAGACATCCGACACCAGACACCCGACCAATTTCTCGCCTTTTCGTCAGACATCCGACTTCAGACGTCCGACGTTTTTTCCGTCCACGGCGCCACTTTAAACAACATCAACATCCCCGGCACCGCAATAACCGTACACAGCAGGTAAAAATTCGTCCAACCTACTGACTCCACAATGATCCCTGTGGTGGCATTAGCAAAGGTGCGAGGCACTGCCGCTAAGGCGGTAAATAGCGCGAACTGCGTGGCCGCATAAGCGGGTGTAGTAGCGCGGGCAATAAACGCCGTAAACGCAGCGGTTCCGAGACCAACGCCGAGATATTCAAACACTATAACCACCGCGAGAGCAAAGCGGTCGTGACCGATTTCTGCCAGTGCGGCAAAGCCGAGAATACTCAATACCTGCACCACCCCAAACACCCAGAGCGCACGGTTGATACCGAGGCGAATCATAATAATACCACCAGCCAAACCACCAATAATCGCGGCGGTCAGCGAGGCGGTTTTGGCGATGGTGCCAATTTCAGTGAGGGTAAAACCAAGGTCGAGGTAAAACGGCGACGATAGCGCGGTGGCCATATTGTCGCCGAGCTTGTAAAGAAACAAAAACAGCAGCAAGTAGAGCGCGCTAGCCCAACCTTTACGATTAACAAACTCTTTGAATGGTTCAACAATCGCCGCCCGCAAGCTTAACGGTGCAATGCTGGCGTCGGCAGCCTCGTCTATCCACAGGGTCATCGCCACGCCAATTAACATAAATGCGGCCATAACCATAAACACCGTGCTCCACGGTAAATAGTCACCCAGAATCACACCGATGGAGCCGGGCACCAAACCTGCTAGGCGATAGGCTTGCACGTGAATTGCATTGCCCAGCCCCAGCTCATCGTCGCGCAACAATTCCCGCCGGTAGGCATCCAAAACCACATCTTGGCTGGCGCTGCAAAAAGCCACCGCCGCCGCACCATAAGCCACCAAACCCACTGAAAACTTAGGGTCGATAAAACCCAACACCGCCATCGACGCGATCAGGCCAAACTGGCTGATGATCATCCAGCCCCGCCGCCGCCCCAAGAAGGGCGGCACATAGCGATCCATCAGCGGCGCCCAGACAAACTTCCAGTTATAGGGGAAGCCAATCAGCGCGAACAGGCCGATTTCAGTGAGCCCCACACCCTCACTGCGCAACCAAGCCGGGACCAGCTGAATCAAGAAATACAGGGGCAAGCCAGAGGCAAAACCGGTTAATACACAGATAAACATATGGCGATTAAAAATCGCCTGCTGCCAAGTCAGAGGGGCTGAGCTTGGCATGGGCGGTGGGGACTGTTCAGTCATGGCCGGTTCCGAGTATAAAGTGCGTTCATTCTGGCTTGCAGGGCAGAGAATGCAAGGGCGGAAAATTCAACCCTTGCGCTGACGCAAGAAAACCCCCATTAATCCCGGAAATTAGTAAATTGCAGGGGCTGATCCAGCTCTTCGGCGCGCAATATCGCCATGACTTCTTGCAGATCATCGCGTTTTTTACCGGTTACCCGCACTTGCTCGTCTTGAATTTGGCTTTGCACTTTGAGCTTACGATCTTTAATCAATTTAACAATTTTGCGCGCCACATCCGAGGTCAGGCCGCTTTGCATGGTAACCAACTGCTTTACCTGCTTACCCGCGCCCTTCACATCACCCATCTCCATGGCGAGGGGGTCGATTTTCACTTTTACCAAAGCAGCACGCAGCAGGTCTTCCATTTGCTGCAATTGGAACTCCGCCTCGGCGAACATGGTTACCGTCAGTGCGTCGCGTTCAAAGCGCGCATCCACACCTTTAAAGTCAAAACGGGTTTCAATGACCCGCCCAGCCTGATCAACGGCATTGGTAAAGATGTGTAAATCCACTTCTGAGACAATATCAAACGCTGGCATAGCCTAAATTCCTTTGTTATGTTGCGCCGCGCAGTTTAGCATCCTGAGACTGCGGACTGAATGTGTAGGACCAAGCAAATGTACAGAAAAGCACTGTGAGCAACACCGCGAATCCAACATGGTCAATTCTTGGCGCCGGCGCCATTGGTAGCTTATGGGCCTGCTATGCCCAGCGCAGCGGCCACAATACTGAACTCATCTTTCGTGACCGCCGCAGCTTAGCAGCTTATCGCCAGCACGGCGGCATTCGCTTCACGGCTAACGGGCAAACTGACTTACTCAATATTGCCGCCCGCTGCCCAGCAACGATCACAGCCCCCATTCAGCACCTGCTGATCACCACCAAAGCCCAGCAAACCCTCACTGCATTGGCAGCGATAGCAGAGTATATTCAGCCCGACGCCAGCTTGGTGCTATTGCAAAACGGCCTCGGTATCGCCGAACAAGTCCAACAGCAATTTCCCGAAGCACGACTATTTAAAGCCTCCACTACCGAGGGCGCTTACCGGCCCAGCCGCTTTGCGGTCGTTCATGCGGGACGCGGCCAAACCTTAATTGGCAGCGCAGCTGACAAGGCAGACGCCATCGCTCAATCCCTGAGTTTTGCACCGCTAACAGTATCACCAAACGACAATATTGACGCCGTGCT
Source organism: Zhongshania antarctica (assembly GCF_014202945.1). Lineage (GTDB taxonomy): Bacteria > Pseudomonadota > Gammaproteobacteria > Pseudomonadales > Spongiibacteraceae > Spongiibacter > Spongiibacter antarcticus. The sequence goes on from NZ_JACHHW010000006.1 coordinate 99,848, forward strand.
TTGGCGCAAGCTCGCCATAAACTGCGCGATCAACCCCCTCACGGTTATTCATCGCTGCCGCAATGGCGAATTGCTCGACAAGCCAGAAGCCTTGGCGCAAATCGCTAGCGTGGTAGAAGAAATTCTACAGCTCAGCAAAATCCTGAATTTCGACCAAGAGCTCGCCAACTTACACCAGCAAGTATTGGACGTTGCCCGCGCTACCGCCAACAACCGTTCTTCCATGCTTCAAGATATTGAATCTGGCAAAGAAACCGAGATTGAGGCGATTACAGGTTATCTGTGTCGACTCGCCGCAAAACAGGGCTTACACCTACCCGCCAATCAACTGCTGCTCGACGAAGTTCAACGGATTTCATTACAAAATCGCGTCTAAGCCAGCGATTCTCGTCCCACCATAATTTGACAAAATAACACCATAGCCGTAGAGTGCGCGCCACGTAATAGGTGCTCAAGCCCGCGTTATTCGCGGCGATGAGTTAAACGGGAAGTCCGGTGAGGCGTGTTCATACAGAACACCACCAAGTCCGACGCTGCCCCCGCAACGGTAAGCCACTGCTATCAAGAGCAATAGGCAAGCCCGGAACCGGCCTACTACCGATTTACCCGATGAAGCGGAGGGCTCCATCAGCGGTCGTATACTTGTATATAGCCCCTACCCCTCCCTCATTGCTTCCTTTACTAGCTTTGAGGTTAACCATGAACAAAATCACGTTAAGTGCACTCTGCAGCGCGATAACACTCGCGGCAACAAGCTTGTCTGCTCAAACTCACAACGAAATGGAAACGACCATTGTCACGGCGACCCGCACCGAGCAGTCTATTGCCGACAGCTTGGCACCGGTCACAGTATTTGAACGCGCCGACATTGAGCGTATTCAACCTGTCGACTTACAAGAATTGCTGTCTCGCGCGGTAGGCGTGAGCTTTGTCCGCAACGGCGGGCGGGGCGCCAATACCAGCCTGTTTCTACGCGGCAATCAAAGCAACCACACTTTGGTCTTAATCGATGGCGTGCGCATTGGCTCAGCCACTCTCGGCAGCCCGTCGCTAACCAATCTACCCCCAGAGCTTATTGAGCGGGTGGAGATTGTGCGTGGCTCGCGCTCTAGCTTATACGGCTCTGAGGCCATCGGTGGCGTCGTCAATATTATCACCCGCAAATACCACGACACCGACGGTGTAAAGCCCATGCTGCAACTGGGCATCGGCACCCAGGGTAGCAGCAAAGCCCTGGCAGCCGTAAGCGGTGGCAATAACCAAACCCAGTTTAATCTTAGCGCTCTGCAAGAAAATACTGACGGTATCGATAATAGCGAGAGCAAATCCGGGGTACACGGCGACAAAGACGGCTTTGAACAAACCGCATTCAACCTGACGGCGAGTCATAAAATTAACGAGCGCGCCAGCTTATTTGCGCTATACCAAAACAGCCGCAGCGAAAGCGATTACGACACCAACTGCTACGGCACACCTTTCGCTGTTTACAGTTGTTCGCCCTACTCGGTAAGCGAGGTGAATGTTGCCAATATTCGTGGGGAATTCCAGTTATTGCAAAACTGGCTTTTGACCTTATCGGCAGGTGAATCCAAAGACCAATCACAGATTAAACACCACTATATTGAAAGCGGCGCGGTTGGCGTAAGCGGTGATAATTTTGACACCACCCGCAAAATTTATAGCCTACAAAATGACTGGTTACTCAGTGACAGCCATGTACTCACTGTGGGGTTTGAACGCCTGCTCGACGAAGTCGATAGCAATCTCAATTACGGCGAAGACTCACGCGCTAATAAGGCCGTATTCGCACAGTGGCAGGCTGACCTCGGCATTGTTGACCTCGCTATAGGCGGTCGTAACGACGACAATGAACAGTTCGGTCACTACGACACCCGCAACATCTCGGTCGGCGTTCAAGTTGCCCAACCCATTAAAATCATAGCCTCTTACGGCGAAGGTTTTAATGCACCAACCTTCAACGATCTGTATTACCCCTTCTACGGGGTCGCGACATTAGCGCCGGAAACCTCGGTAAACCGCGAGTTGGAATTGCGCGGCGATCACACGCGGGGAGCGTGGAGTGTCAGCTATTTCCATAATGATGTTGATCAATTAATTCAATACAACCCCGCCACCTTTGGCCCCGACCAAATCAAGGGCGCGGAGCTAAAAGGCCTTGAACTCAGCGCATCGACCAGTCTGTATCAATGGAATATCGAAGCCAACGCCACCTTACTCGACGCCACTGACACCAGCACTAACAAAGATTTGCGGCGTCGAGCCAGCAAACAATTTAATATTGATGCTGATCGCCAATGGCAACACTGGGGCACTAGTGCGAGCTTACGCTTTGTTGGCAATCGTTATGAAGACACAAACAATACCGACGAACTAGGCAGCTACGCTTTAGTCGACAGTGCCGTTTCTTACCGCTTCAATGAGCAGCTTAAACTCAATTTGGCCTTGAAGAACATATTTGACCGCGAGTATGTCACTGCCCGCGGCAGCCTTGGCGATTATCAGCCTATTGGCCGCGAAGCCATGCTCAGCATCACCTACACACCCAAATAAAAGGTATCATTGCCTTTGATTTAAACACCGCCACTTGCCTGCAAGTGGCGGTGTACATTTAACAGGTGACCTAATGACTACACTGAGTGACGACGAAAAACACCAGAAACGCATGCAAATCAAAAAGGCCATGATCGACGAGAAAGTCGCTCAGGCCACCGAAGAGCGCGGTGTACTCATTGTGCTCAGCGGCCCCGGCAAGGGCAAATCTAGCTCTGGCTTTGGCACGGTTATTCGCGCCTTGGGTCACGGTTATAAAGCAGCCGTAGTACAATTTATTAAAGGTACATGGGACTGCGGCGAGCGCAATTTTATTCAGCAGCGCTGTCCAGAAGTACCGTTTATTGTGATGGGTTCCGGTTTTACTTGGGAAACTCAAAGCAAAGAACAAGACCGCGAAGCAGCCCAGCAAGCCTGGCAGAAAACCAAGCTGCTATTGCAAGATGAAACCATTCATCTGGTATTGCTCGACGAAATTACCTACGTTTTAAAATATGGTTATCTCGACGCCGAAGAAGTTTACGAAGCCCTGCGCAATCGCCCCCGCGAGCAGAGCGTCATTGTGACTGGTCGCGGCGCACCGGTACCACTCAAACAACTCGCCGATACCGTGTCGATGATCGACGATACCAAACACGCCTTTCACAACGGTATAAAAGCCCGCAAGGGTGTGGAGTGGTAGTGTTGAAGCCCATTTTCGCCCTCGCACTCATCGCGATTTTTAGCGTCGGCTCAGCTGTCGCGGATATATGTGTGAGGGATGATAGCGGCGCTGAAGTTTGCCTGAGCAAACCCGCGCAGCGCATTATTGCTTTATCTCCTGGTGCGACCGAGCTGATCTACGCCGCTGGCGGCGGTGACCAAGTCATTGCCGCAGTGAGCTATTGCGACTACCCCGAAGCGGCAAAATCACTACCTAGGGTTGGTAGCTATAATCGCTTTGACCAAGAAGCGATTCTGGCGCAGAACCCTGATTTGCTTATTGCTTGGATTGAAGGCAATCCCGCCGAGCAATTAGCCAAATTAAAGTCACTTGGCCTCACAATTTACTATACCCAGCTCAATGATTTTGATGATGTGAGTACTAGCCTAGAAAGGCTGGGCAAACTTGCGGGCAGTGAGACGCACGCCAAACTCGCTGCAGAAAAATTCCGCGCAGGTATTGCCGACTTAGAGAATCGTTACAGCCACTCAGCGCCCGTTACCGTGTTCCAACAAATTTGGAGCAACCCGCTCATGACCGTTAATAATGAGCATATTATTAGCGAGGCCACCCGCATTTGCGGCGGCGTGAATGTGTTTGGCGGTTTGCCTAATCTCAGCGCCCGCATCGACAATGAAGCGGTATTGGCCGCCGACCCCGAGGCCATCATCGCCGGTGGCATGGGCGAAGAAAATCGTGACTGGCTTGACGAATGGCTGCGCTTTAGTGGCCTCACCGCCGTGCGTCGCAACAACTTATTTTTTATTCCACCCTCAACCATTCAGCGGCCAACCCCGCGTTTACTGGAAGGCACCATCCTGCTCTGCCAACATTTAGAGACAGCCCGTGGCCGCCGTTAAAACCAGCCGTGGGGCAGTGCCACACTTTATTCTGCCGCTGAGCATTTTGGCCCTGCTTACGTTTGCCACCCTCGCGCTTGCGATCACCACTGGCAGTGTCAGTATTTCTAACGCCGAACTGTGGCAGGTTCTGAGCGGCGGCGGGGAACCGCTACACCGCACCTTGGTATTTGAACTGCGACTGCCCCGCGCCCTATCCGCCTTTGGCGCTGGCGGCTTACTCGCAGTAGCGGGCGCATTAATGCAAGTGCTACTGCGCAATCCACTGGCCGACCCGTATATTCTAGGTCTGTCTGGCGGCGCGGCGGTCGGCGCCCTCTCTTCAATGTTGCTTGGCCTAAGCGCCGCCGCAGTATCTGGCTCGGCGTTTATCGGCGCCATGGTATCTGCCCTCACCGTATTTGGCTTGGCCCACGGCACCGGCAGCTGGACACCGACACGCTTGCTATTAACCGGCGTTGTTATCGCCTCCGGCTGGGGCGCAGCCATCACCTTTATGCTCGCGGTCAGCCCTAGCGATCAACTGCCAGGCATGTTGTATTGGCTGATGGGCGACCTCGCCTACGCCCGCTCGCCCTGGCCAGCACTCATCGTTCTCGGGCTGATTTCCATTATTATGCTGCCGCTAGGACGCAGCCTAAATGTATTAGCGCGCGGCCAAATGCAGGCAGCCGCACTCGGGGTTTCGGTACGGGCACTGGAATGGACAATTTATATTGCCGCCAGCTTGCTCACCGCCTTTGCGGTCGTCACCGCAGGGAGTATCGGCTTTGTCGGTTTGATTGTGCCGCATATGCTGCGCTTGGTACTCGGCAACGACCAGCGTCTGATCTTGCCCGCCGCGGCCTTAGCCGGCGGGGCGCTACTGACTTTAGCAGACACCTTAGCGCGAACCTTGATCGCCCCCGAGCAATTGCCTGCGGGTGTGATTACCGCACTGATCGGCGTACCTACCTTTTTATACTTACTACACCGGAGCCGCTAAGATGCTCGCGGCCAAAAACCTGATTATCGACATTCCCGAGCGCAACAGTGGCACGCCGCTGTCTTTCGAGATTAAGCCAGGTGAAACCTGGGGCGTACTCGGCCCTAACGGCGCTGGTAAAACCACCTTGCTCCACACCCTAGCGGGACTGCGCAAACCCCGCAGCGGCGCGGTGGAATTAGCGGGCACAGATATTCAGCTACTGCGCCGCAAACAGGTGGCGCAGCAATTGGCGGTGGTTTTTCAAAACAATGGCGAGGGCTTTCCCGCCACGGTATTAGAAACTGCCATGATTGGCCGCCACCCCTTTATTTCCCCTTGGGATATTGAGAGCGCCGAGGATTTAGCCATCGCCCGCGCCGCCCTGCAAAAATTAGAACTAGGCAATTTAGAGCACCGCCTCATTAGCACTTTATCTGGCGGCGAGCGTCAGCGCTTGGCTATTGCCACCGCGCTGAGTCAAACGCCCAAGCTGTGGCTGGCCGACGAACCCAGCAATCATTTGGACTTAAAACACCAAGTGCAAATTATGGAGTTATTAGCCGAGCAGGCGACGGGTAACTGCGGCATTGTGCTGTGCCTGCACGATTTGAATTTAGCCGCCCAGTGGTGCGATAAAATTTTATTACTCTACCCCAACGGCGATGCCTGCTGGGACGATGCCGACACTATGCTCGCCACCCCTGCCCTAGAGAAACTTTACAATCAGCCCCTGCGCAGCATCGTTAGCGACGGCCAGCGCTACTTCATTCCCCTGAGTAGCAGGAACTCAGGCTGATGAACTCAGACGCAAAGAACAACGCCTATACGCAAGCCGACATCGACACAGTGTATCGAGTAATTGCCGAGCGCCGAGATATGCGCCACTTTTGCGGCGGCGAAGTGCCCCACGATACCTTAATGAAATTACTTGGCGCCGCCCACCTCGCGCCCAGTGTCGGCCTAATGCAGCCCTGGCGATTTATTCGGATTCAGAATCCCGAGCTGCGTAATTCAATTTACAACACCGTGCAAGAAGAGCGCATTAAAACCGCCCAAGCCTTAAACGAGCGCGAAGACGAATTTATGCGTTTAAAGGTAGAAGGCATTAAAGACTGCGCCGAGATAATTGTTGTCGCCTTAATGGATCAGCGCGAAAAGCATATCTTTGGTCGTCGCACGCTGCCGAAAATGGATTTGGCGTCGGCGTCCTGCGCTATTCAAAACCTGTGGCTCGCGGCCCGCGCCGAGGGCTTGGGCATGGGCTGGGTGTCGCTATTTGACCCCGAGCAATTGATGCACTTATTGAATATGCCCAGCGGCAGTCTGCCCATCGCCATACTCTGTCTTGGCCCGGTAGATGAATTTTACCCGCGACCCATGCTCGAGACCGAGCAATGGGCGACGCGCAAAGACCTTGATGAACTGATTATGCAAGACGGCTGGCAAGACTAAGGTGCAGGTCTGGCGTCGGACGTCGGACGAAATTAACGTTCTCCCGTCGCCCTAAATAGACGAACCACGCCAATTACATTAAGTGACACACAGCGATGACCCTAACATTAATGATTCAAGGCACTACCTCGGACGCAGGTAAAAGTGTAACGGTTGCCGGCCTGTGCCGCGTATTTAAACGCCGCGGCCTAAGCGTAGCCCCCTTCAAACCTCAGAATATGGCCTTGAATAGCGCGGTGACCCCAGAGGGCGGCGAGATTGGCCGCGCCCAAGCGGTGCAGGCCCAAGCCTGCGGCCTGCTGCCACACACCGACATGAATCCGGTGCTGCTCAAACCCAATAGCGACACCGGCGCCCAGGTGATTATTCACGGCAAGGCGTTGAGCAATATGGAAGCGCAGGATTACCACGCCTATAAAAAACGCGCCATGGTCGCGGTATTAGAATCACATCAGCGCCTTTGCGAACAATACGATGTAATTGTGGTGGAGGGCGCCGGCAGCCCCGCCGAAATTAATTTACGCGCCAATGACATCGCCAATATGGGCTTTGCCGAGGCGGTGAATTGCCCCGTGGTCATTGTGGCCGACATTGATCGCGGCGGTGTGTTCGCCCACTTGGTTGGCACTTTAGATTTGCTATCAGAGAGCGAACAGGCGCGGGTAACGGGCTTTATCATCAATCGCTTTCGCGGCGACATCGCCCTGCTGCAATCTGGCCTCGACTGGCTAGAAGAGCGCACCGGCAAGCCGGTCATCGGCGTGGTGCCCTATATTCACGATTTGCATTTAGAAGCCGAAGACGCCATCGACAGCCGCCAAACCCTGAGTGAAAACGCGATTAAAGTGGTGGTGCCGGTATTCACGCGCATTAGTAATCATACCGATTTCGATGTATTGCGTTTGCACCCGCAGGTCGATCTAAAGTTCGTGGGCAAGGGCGAAGCCGTTCCGCCCTGCGATTTGATTATTCTGCCCGGCAGTAAAAGCACCCGCCGCGACTTAGAGTATTTGCGCAGCAACAACTGGCACAAAGATATTGAAAAGCACCTGCGCTACGGCGGCAAGGTGCTGGGGATTTGCGGCGGTTTTCAAATGTTAGGCCGTGCAGTACACGACCCCGACGCCATCGAGGGCGACGCCGGATCAACTACCGGCCTTGGCCTGCTCGACATGGAAACCGCCCTCGGCAACGACAAAACACTGCGCCAGGTCAGCGGCCATTTGTGGGCAGGAAAAGCAAAAATACGCGGCTATGAAATTCACGCTGGCATCAGCACTGGTCCGGCACTGGATACGCCCTTTGCCGACTTGGGCAGCCATCGCGACGGCGCCCGCAGTGCCGACGGCCAGATTATTGGCAGCTATTTACACGGCCTGTTTGATGAAAGTGAGACTCGTGACAGCCTATTAAAATGGGCTGGTCTCTACGGCGTGGAGACACTGGATTACGCCGAAGTGATTGAAAGTAATATCGACAGACTGGCGGATTGTTTAGAGGCGAATCTGGATATTGAAGCTTTGCTAAGCCCTCTCACAAGACCTAACAAAGCGCAGTAGACCTACAAATCAAAGCGTGAACGCGGCAAACAACTCATCCAGTGCCGACAGCGGCAGCATAGCAAGGCCTTGTAAAATTGGCGGCAAAACCAGCGAATCTAAATGGTAAGCCACTTCTTGGCTAACCAAGAGTAAGACGCTACCCAAAAACTTGGGGCCAAGACCAATCGCGTCACTCACCTCACTTGGCGCAAACTCCTCGATGGGCACAACATTTAGTAATATATTGGCGAGCAAGTCGTCAGTAGTGGAGGCCAATACTTGGGCCATTTCGCCGCTACCAACATTGCCGGTCGCATCGAGTAAACGAGTAACGTCGATTAATAATTCTGACAACAAGTCCAGTGAGGCGCCAGCTACCGGCAGGCTATCGCCCTCCTCGGCAATTCCATCAACAATATTTTGAATATTGCTGGCCAAATTGCGCAGGGGATCGGTGATAGCTCGCAGATTGGCACTGGCGTTTCCATTTGCACTGTCATCATCCGCATTGGGCGACGCCGCACTGAACTGCGCCAGCACAGCGCTGAGCTGGTCGAGGGGCGCCGGCAAGCCTTGACCCTCAGCCGGAACAAGACTGCCTTGTAAGCTTTGCAATGCGTACTGCAGGGCCTGACTTGCCCGCGCGGCTCCGGCCAAGGCCAAGTCTGGATTCTGCTCAGTGGCGGCGCCCTGCAAACCCGTGATCAGCGAATCGGCAACTTCCAATAGTGCAGTACCGGATTCACCCACCCCCGCCACAAGGCGACTAATATTTTCTTCGGGAATGGCCTCGGCAAGGCTATTAAAGCCGCTGCTAAATTGCGTTTGCACCGGATCGAGGTTGCCAGTCTCGCCGTTGACGTCAAAGCTGTCGTTAGTCTGCAGTGGGCTAGTAAAACCTTCTGATTCAGGTAAGCCAATTGCTTCTTGCTGAATTTGCTCGCGCCGAAATGCTGGTTCAGGCTGACTGAGTGAGCTTAAGCCCAGCGCTGCGTCGGCGGGATCGACTTGGTAGATTTCGCCCACCATTTTATCGCCCTTGATTTCGACCCAGACAAAGCCGTAGCTATCGCCCTTTTCATAAAACACGGGATTGTCGTCGCGGTGTTCAAGACTGCGGGTTTTACTCGCCGCACCCGAGAGAATAAAACCGGTTTTACCACAGGAGGCCACGGGCATCAGCCACTGCAAATCGTGGTCGTGGCCAGCAAAGAAGAAGTCTGCTTTATCACATAGGGTTTCTTCAACAAATGCTTTATAGCGTTCACCGGCTAACACCGGCGCAATAAACGCAGGGGCACCGTCGTAATTACCGGCATTGCCGTGGGAGCCGTTGGAGATGTAAGGATGGTGAGCAAAGACAATCTTCCATTTGGCTTTACTGCTGGCCATCGCCGATTTCAGCCACTGAGCTTGAACCAAACCGTAATTATTGTAGGAGTAATTTTCATTGCTGTCGGGGAAGCCCCCGGCAATTTGATTTGAATCAACACCGAACAACTCCACCAGTGGTGCATTGGCCTCGCCGCCTTGCGTAAAGCGGTAATAACGCGACGGCATATGCCAGCGTGAAGTTTGCCGCGGTGAATCTGGGTGCTGACTATCCCGGTAATGGTAGTCGACTTCAAAATCGCCTTTGGCATTATTGGCACCATCGCCGCCAAAGAAACCACTGTTATCATGATTGCCAAGTACAAAGTAAAAGGGCAAATCAATAGGGGCGAAAGGCAGCTCAAACTTTTCTTCAAACTGAGGGTCCAGCGCCGAGCTCACCCCAGACTCATAAATATTGTCGCCCAGGCCCAGCACCAAGTCGCAGCCCCGCGCCGCGCACACCTTGGCCACCGCCTTACCAACCGCATAGGCCCCCTCGCTGCCACTGCCGCTATCGCCGAGCAGTATCATTCTAACAACGGCGTCTTCTTGCGAACTATCAGGAGATGTATCTGGCGCAGGTGTTTCTTGGAGCGGACCATCGAGCGCTGCCGTCGGCATTGCCGAAGAGCCGCCACCACACGCGACTAAATTAAGCAGTAATGCAATTAAGCTCGCCTTAGCGAAATAAGGTAATACCGTCATAGTTATTCAACATTTCAAAAGTTTTTAAAAATAATCACTTCACACTAAACAACGCCCAGTGCCACTAAAACCCTAAGCATATTTTCCATTCAGGACTTGGGCCGCGACAGTGGCGTATCTTCTTTTAAACGGCTGCTGCCGCGTTCAACCGCCATACTTTTTACCTTACTCGACTCCACCCCAGACTGATCCGCAGCGTCGATATTGTCGGCATAATAAAATTCAGCTTGGGCGCGCTGATGAGTAACGTCCATTAAAATGAAGCCGTGATTTTTCAAGTCGGTGTATTTCATATGGGGATTCACCACTGGCAATACCGCCGACACCAATTCTGCTGCGCCGTCAGGAAAGCCCGGTGACGTTACGCTAGGGGTAACAAACTCCACCCCCAACGGCTCCTCAAATACCCCTGAGGTTAATATAGCGCTACTTTTATAGAGTTCATTAGCCCAGCTGCTATGAATATCGCCGGTTAATACCACCATATTTTTAATGGCATTTTCTTCCACAAAATCCAGTATCTCTTCTCGTTCACTGGGGTATCCATCCCATTGATCCATATTTATGGCCACCAGCGGACTAAAATCATTGGTCGGCACACCCGGCAATAAGCGCTGAATTTCCAGCAGTTGCAGCTGAGCAAACATCACCTGCTGGCCCACAATTTTCCAGGTATTTTGTGCGGTAGCGAGCTTGTTTTTAAACCACTCTTTCTGAGATTGTCCGAGCAAATCACGAGCATCGATCCGTGCCGGATCAGCAGGATTATCCAACTGTTTAATTCGCCCTTCTATGCGCGTATCCAGCATGACGAAGTCGGCTAAATCGCCGTAGCTGAAGCTGCGATAAATACTGTCTTCGCTGGCAGTAGGGGGACGAATCGGCATCCATTCAAAATAGGCTTGAATCGCTTGAGTCTTACGCGCAGTCCACTCGCCCTCACCTTCGTTGTGATTATTCGCGCCATCTTTGTAGGAGTTATCGGCAGTTTCGTGGTCATCCCACACGGTAATAAAGGGGTGAATCTGATGCACTGCTTGTAAGTCAACATCGCGGCGGTAATGGGCGTAGCGACGACGATAATCGTCTAACACCAAAATTTCGTGGTTCGGATCAAGCAGGCGACCCGCATTGTCACCGTACTCGCCATCACCATATTCGTAGATGTAATCGCCCAGGTGCAGAACAAAATCGAGATCGCTGCGGTTGGCAATCATCCGATACACCGAGAAATAACCATGGGGGTAGCTGCTGCATGAACACACCGCAAAACGTAAATGCTCGGCGTATTGACCTGGCATCGGCAGGGTTAGCGCACGACCAACGGGAGAGCGTTGATCGCCAACAGAGAAACGATACCAATAATGCTGTTCAGACAGTAAGCCCGCGGCGTCGAACTTAACCGTATAATCTCGTTCGGGGCCAGTCACCAAATTTTCTGCCAGTACGACATTCTCAAACGCGGGGTCTTCAGCAATCTCACATAAGACGGTAATACCACCGCTGTCGGCTTGGTCTGGCGTGACCCTTGTCCACAAAATAACGCGATCATCTAGCGGGTCGCCACTCGCGACACCGTGATTAAATGATACCGGCGGTGCCGTGACTGGACTTCCTGCGGGTGGTTTGCTGGCCGCCGTCGCCCGATTGGAATTGCTGTTGCTACCACAGGCTGTCAATATAGGCACCGCGATAGACACAGTACTTATGGCGCGTAGAAAATGGCGTCGGTTCACGTATAACTCACTCGTACTGTCATTTAAAAGTAACGGCATGATAACCACGCCTTGTTACAGTTAAGTTTCAGTAAAAAACCAAGACAGCAAAAATTAGGTCGACCCTGACCCTATGGAAATGAAATGCCAATGTATAAAACCTTATTAATTTTCTTCTTCACAAGCATCGTGGCCTGCAGCAGCAAGCCTATTCCCTTTACCGATTATATTATTAGTAATTTACTGCGAGATAATTTAATGAGTCTTGCCGAACCGGCAATATTCAGCATTGAAGAAATTATAATTATTGAAAGTGAACACAGCGACAATAGTGGCCGCGCGACCGTAGATGTGCGCCTGAAGTTTCCAGAAGATTTCGACACGGTTACTAGCCTGCACAAGCTGGAGCCCTTTAATATGGCTTACAAACAGTACCAAAGCAGTTTTGGCAAATTCGCCGCCGGTGAGCAGCAGGTGCACCACGCCGAGTACCAGTTTCAGCGCCGGGATGGAAAGTGGTTCATTGTTGGAAGCAAAGCCCTTTCGCCACCGGATATTATTGCCGTAACCGCCCAGACATCAGTAAACTAAAGGCTTGCTGTTACACCGCGCATCAAGATTAAAAGTGACTAGCCAGCTGGACCCATGGCGCCTTGCCTTCTTGATGGTAAACGCTAAAACGCGTCATACCCGCGTAGGGCACATTTATTCGCGTCATCGCCCCCATGGGCATACCCAGCAGATGACACATCATTACCCGAATGACTGCGCCGTGCACCACCAGCAATACCGATTGCCCTTGATGACGCTCAACAATGGCGTCGATGCCAGTACTAATACGCCGACAGAAATCTGGCATGGCCTCGCCATTAGGTGGGCTTGCCTCAGCGGGCGACTCCCAAAATTCTGCCCACTCTCGGGTAAAGCGTTTTCTCGCCTCTGAGTGGGCCAAGCCCTCCCAATCACCAAAATGCATTTCGCGCAAATCGTCCTGCACTGTCATTGTCGTGGCGCGCTGGGCAGCAAGGTCTTCGGCAAAACGCAAACAGCGCTGTAAAGGCGAACTCACAATATGATCCCATTGCATATCGCCTAAAGTAGCAACTTTATCGCACATTTGTTGCCAACCTAACTCGCTGAGTGCCACATCAGTGCTGCCGCGAAAAATTTCACCGCCTTGGCAAGCGCCGTGACGCAGTAAATCGATATGGGTTTCTGTGACTTTAGTCATTACCGCGACTTACCCCTGCTTGCTCAAAGCTCGCCATTTCAATTTGTAAACGACAGGCCGCTTGCATAATGGGCAGCGCGAGCGCCGCACCAGTGCCTTCGCCCAAGCGCATATCCAGTTGCAGGAGTGGCTCGGCTTCCAATTTATTCAATAAACGGCTGTGACCCGGCTCGGCAGAACAATGCGAGAAAAACAACCAAGGCCGAATAGAGGGATTAATTTTTACGGCCGAAATTGCCGCCGCTGTGCAGATATAACCATCGACCAATACCACAATGCCCCGCTGAGCAGCGCGAATATACGCGCCCGCCAAGGCATTAATTTCGTAGCCGCCAATACGACGCAATACTTCCACGCCATTTTTCATATGGGGTAAATGGCGAGACATTGCGCGGGTTACCACCGCCGCCTTTTTCGCCAAAACCTGGTCGCTAATACCGGTACCGCGACCAACCATCGCGGTAGCCGAAAGACGGGTGTGCGCTACTGCCAGCGCTGCCGCAGCGGTGCTATTGCCAATACCCATCTCACCGCCAATAAACACATCAATATCGCCAGCCTGATCTATTATGTCGCGCCCTACTGCCAAGGCCTCTTCGCACTGTTCCAAAGACATGGCTTCAGTTACACACATATTTTGAGTGCCGGCGCCCACCCGTAAATCCTGTACATTGGGTAGATCTTCGAGCGCGTAAACGGTACCCACGTTGACCACGGTAAAATCAACGCCCATCGACTTGGCTAATACGCTGATGGCCGCGCCGCCATTAGCAAAATTGCGCACCATTTCTGAGGTGACGGTTTGCGGGTAGGCTGAAATATCTTCAGTGGTTACGCCGTGATCACCCGCGAATACCGCAATTAATGCTTTGTTAGCATGAGGCTCCAAAGTGCGCTGAATAGCCGACATCTGCACCGCAACATGCTCTAGACGACCGAGCGCACCACGAGGTTTGGTTAAACTATTTTGCCGGGCAATGGCTGCGGCCCGCATGTCTTCGTCAGCTTCCGGTGCCGCTTCCTCGTACCAATGACTCATATCTATTCCCTTTAATCTTATACTTTAATTTTTTAAAATTTGCTCTAAGCCCGCGGTAACAAACACCACTCTATCTGCTAGCGCGGCAATGTCTTGGTGCAAACGCCCAGACTCATCCACAAAGCGACGGGTGAGCGAACCCAGCGGCACTATGCCCTGCCCCACTTCATTGCTAACCAACACAATATGCCCCGGTGCGGTTTGCAAGGTATGCAAGAACTGCCCCTTAACCTGCTGCCAGCTGTCGTCATCTTCTTTGGCCAGCCAATTACTCAGCCACAGAGTAAGGCAATCCACCAAAATAGCCGTTTGCGGTGATGCGTATTGCAGTATTGCCGCAGACAACTCCTCCGGCGCCTCTACAGTACGCCAATCATCAGCCTCGCGCTGCTGTTGATGGTGTTCAATTCTCATCGCCATTTCTGAATCGCCAGCGGTCGCGGTGGCCACATAAATCCGCTGCAGCATAGACCCGCACACCCGTTGCTCGGCCAAACGGCTTTTACCAGAGCGGGCGCCACCCAAATACAATTCCAGCATGTATCTACTCCACTAAGATGCCGAGACTGCCACCGTTTAGCGATCTGACGTATAGTAAACCGCTTATTCTACAAGACTCGACTTCATTGAGGGAAATATGGGACATCGATTATCCAAGATTTACACGCGAACCGGCGATGACGGCACCACCGGCCTCGGCGATGGCTCACGCATAGACAAAGACCACTGTCGTATGGAAGGCATAGGCACAATAGATGAAGTGAATTCTTTTATCGGATTACTGATGGCCGAGTTGCCGGCAGCCGACCCCTATTCACCCTTGCTTGCCCGTATTCAGCACGACTTATTTGACCTGGGCGGCGAGCTGGCCGTACCCGGTTACACCATGATAAGCCCCGAGCGGATCGATGAATTAGAGGCCAGCCTCGACGAATTAAACGCCGACCTGCCACCACTAAAAAACTTCATACTGCCCGGTGGCAGTAAAGCCGCGGCTCTTTGCCATATGGCCCGCGCCGTATGCCGCCGCGCCGAACGCTGCTTGGTCGCGCTAAGCAAAACCGATGAAGTAAATGCCACTGGCCGCAAATATTTGAATCGTTTGTCTGATTTTTTGTTTGTCATGGCCCGGCTGCTAGCGCTGCGCGACGGCGGCCAAGAAGTATTGTGGGTACAGGCGGATAAGCGTTAAAAAAACTGAATGACGCTAAAAATGCAACATCATCGCCAGAAGGATAGTTGCGTTGCCCTTAATCCCCAGCCTCGTTGCTGAGATGGACTCCTGCCTTCGCAGGAGTGACAAGTTTTAGACCTGCTGTCTCTGCAGGGCGCGACGCGTCGCCCCAGCGCGCAGCTACCGACCAAGTCAAACCGGCTAGCTTATTCCCGTCATACCTTTTTCTTTTTTGTCATACCTGCGCAGGCAGGTATCCATGTCAGCGTAGCGAATGCCTTATTACGCCAACGCCTAAACCTACATTCCGTTACAAAAATGGACCCCTGCCTTCGCAGGGGCGGTGCTCGGCCTTCGCAGGAGTGACGTATCTCCCGTCCAGCATTAAGCGGACGCCCTAAGCATTAGCCTTCCCGCATCAGGCACTCGACTCAACTACCCCCACAACCAGGCCGCGCCGCGCACGCCACTGCTGTCACCGTATTTTGCGGGTAGTAGCTTGGTGACGCATTGATCGCTAAAAACGTAATTGCGCCAATACTGCGGAACGGTTTCGTAAAGCATCGCGATATTAGAAAGCCCGCCACCCAGCACAATTGCGTCGGGGTCGACAATATTAATTACGACGGCGAGGGCCGATGCGAGTTGTCGGCAGTAATTATCGAGAACTGCCGCAGCCTGTGCGTCGCCCGCTGTGGCGCGCTTTACAATTTCTGGTGCGGACAAAGCCTCGCCAGTGGCATTGCGATAGCTATGAACCAAGCCCGCGCCGCATAAATAGGTTTCTATGCAGTCTTTTCGCCCGCAGTAGCACGGCCGCCCTTCTGTCATGTTTGGCATTGGGGTGTGCCCCCACTCCCCGGCGATACCATTGGCGCCGCTCAGCACCTGCTTATTAAACACAAGGCCGCCGCCAGTGCCAGTACCGAGGATCACGCCAAACACCGAACTATAGGGCGCGCCAGCGCCATCCACAGCCTCGGATAGCGCAAAGCAATTAGCATCGTTACTAAAACGAACTTGCCGTCCCAGCTGAATACTTAGATCTTCGCGCAGGGCTTCGCCATTGATACATTGGGTATTGCTGTTTTTCATGCGGCCAGTAAGGGCCGATTCGGCACCTGGGCCACCAACGCCAACACTCGCGTGACCACCGGCGGTCGCTTCTAGGCGGCCAACCAAATCCGTAATCGCATCGATAATTGCGGGGTAAGTCTGCGGCGTCGCAACTCGCTCCTTGGCGAGCACAAGGCCGCTGGCAGATAGCACCACACCTTCAATTTTGGTGCCGCCAAGATCAATACCTAACTTCATGCCCAGCCCTTTTCAAAAAGCCCCTTACACCAGCTGCAATACCGCGACCACACACACCCAACACAACAGGCTGCGCGACAGCAGCAGCTGCACGGCGGTAAGTTCATCTGCAGCCGACTTCACAAACTGCTCACCGTCTATCTGACCATCGGGAATATAGTTTGGCAGGGATTTCATGCCGATGCTGTCTAACACCTCGGCGCTGGGCTGGTCACTGCTTAAATGCTGTCGCCATACGCCAATACAGGTATCGAAGTTGGCGACAATAGCAAAGGCCAAGCCTAATAAACGCACTGGCGCCCATTCCAAATAAAACAGGCCGTTAGCCGCCGTATCGCGATCTTGCTGCGGCAGGCTGCGGCTGGCCGCCAACATAAACAACAGGCGATAGGCTAAAGCCCCTGCTGGCCCCAGCAATACAAACCAAAACACCACCGCAAACCAACGTTCAAAACCTTGATAGAAAACGGCCTTGCGCACACTCAGATGCAGCTCCGACGCGTTATCAACACCGCTATCACAGAGTTCGGTGCTAAATCCCCGGCCATGCTGATATGCCCCTTCAAGATCGCCGCGCTGCCAGCTATTTAAATACAGTTTTAAAAGAATCTGGAAGTCACCCCGCCCCAAGCTGTAAAGCAAAATTGCCACGCTTAAAATAAACAGGGGCAAACCAAACAAGATAGGGCTAATTAGCCACAAGACGGCAAACACGAGGATTACCGGCAAAGCAAATACTACAAATAGCCTAGCGCTGCTGGCCGGTATTTTAAGCGCCATCAGTTGCAAGCGCTCAAACCACTCGTCTTTTTGGATCACCCCGCCGCTGCCCCAAAACTGTACGGCCGCCCAAGCAATTAAAATGGCAAAAAAATCCATGTTTTATTCCAATGCGTTTTTAAAATAGGCCCAATCAAAAGCCGCGCCAGGGTCCGTTTTCCGCCCCGGCGCGATATCATTATGCCCCACTATACGCGCGGCTGTAATCGCCGGGTATGAATTGCGCAGCGCGCGACTAATGGCAATTAACGCACGGTACTGAGCATTGGTATAGGCAACTTCGTCACAACCTTCAAGCTCAATGCCAATACTGAAGTCATTACAGTTCTCGCGCCCTTCAAATTGGGAGACTCCCGCATGCCATGCGCGGTCGGCAAAAGACACAAACTGGCTCACGGCGCCATCGCGGTCTATCAATAAGTGGGCGGAAACCGCAAGCCCACGCAAATCAGCAAAGCTCTCATGGGCATTGCAATCGAGACAGTTGGCAAATAGGTCATGAATATACTGACCGCCAAATTGCCCCGCTGGCAGGCTAATATTGTGAATAACCAAAAGGCTAATCTCGGTAGCTGGCGGTCTGGTATTAAAGTTTGGCGATGGATGCTTGGCGACTGACGTTAGCCAGCCAGCCGAATCGATGAAGTACATGCTACTTCCGCACTCGTTACAGCAAGGGGTGAGGCAAGATTACACGGGAAGCGGTGGGACTGTAAAACATTGCTATAAATAAGCAAATTAAAAAGGAATACGACGAGCCCCTAATTACAGAGGCTTGTCTTTCATATCCCGCAAATTGCTAATCACTGATTCTAAAGCACGATCAAATTGACGATCTTCGTCAATCAACAACACTGACTTACGCATAAGGGCTGCGGCCAGCTCGTCACGATTGAATTCCGCCACTTTAATACCGGAGCGATTTACAAAAATATAGCGCCCAATACCGTTAATAACAGCAGCCAATCGACACCGCAGCATTTTGCCGTCGTCTTGGCGCAGATCAACCCAATTGCCAACCCGTAAGGACTGCAAACGCGCGGTTAATTGCGCTTCGTCCTCAGCCCGCATCGGATTTAGCTCGGCAGAGGCCATATCATTAGCAAGCTCATCGTCAGCAGCAAGCTCCGATTTGTCGTTATTAGCACCAAAGCTTTGCTCCAACACCGCATCTAAGGAGGCAATATCTGAGTCCGCTGCAGTCTCGGGCTTTACCGTTGGCGCGGGGGGCGCGTCTTTGCGGCTCAACTTGGCAAGGTGTAAACGCTCAAGCTGATCTAGCCACTGGCTAGTCTCAAAGCTATTCAATGATACCCGGTTGAAGCCTAATCTTAGGGTTTCAATCAATACCGGAAGTGCTGAGATCAATTCATTGCGATGACCTGGGTCGCTAGAGGGCTGCACACTCCAAAGTAAACGCTCAATTAAGCCGGCATCTTCAGCAAATCGTTCGCTATCGCGACCATGCTGAATATAGCTTAGGAATAACACTTTACTCCAACCCAGCTGCAATATTTTACTTAGCACTGGTGGGCAATCAACTCCCGCCAAACGCGACTCCAACACACCGGCAATATGCATCCGCGCAGTTTCTGCAGTTGCCTTGCCATCTTCGGTGTCGACCGTGCGCTGAGCAACCAGCTCGGCCCGCCGCTTAGCCTTTTCATTAAAGGTGAGGAATTCCGCATGGGCGTCAACAAACACCTGGGTATCGACACCAAAATCACGCAGCACCCGCATAACGACTTTTTCAATCTCGCGGTACAGTGGATCTTTGTCCACCCCAGCGACCGGCGACCAGCCAATACCCGCACTAACCAAGGCACTGAGTAGCTTGCGGGCGGGGTGCTCTTCATGACCGAAAAAACCCTTATCGAGCATGGCCATTTTCAGCACAGGTATCTGCAGCCTAGCAATTAAGCCTTTTAAGGGCTCAGCCAAACTGTCGCCCTCTAAAATATACTGAAATAAGGCGCCAACAAAATTAATGGTGTCTTGGTCTCGCTGGTAGCTCAGCGCCGAGGCATCGGTACTGGCAACCCGCATCACCTGAGATAAGCGCGCAATCAACTTCTGAGCAATAGCGCTAAAATCAACACTATCACCACCGTTTATCGAGATCTGCACATTAAAATGCGTAAACTGCTCGTTTTGCATATCTTGCAACGCGACCATAAACGAGGGCTTAGAAACTGCCGCCTTTGAGGCATCTAACTCAGCGTCATTCGCGCTGAGCATGGTGTCGAAGGCATCAAATAATTGGGTAACCAACTCCGTTGACTGGGAACGTTCTTCAGCAGGCGCCTCGCTAGACAACGTTTCGCCACTGGCCTGATCTTGGGCTTCGCCTGAGGCGCTAGGCTTGTTTGCCAGCAACTCAACAGGCAGGCCATTGGCCTCAAGTACGGGGCTTAAGGCCTTATAGAACTCACCAAATGCACTAATAATCTGCGTATCAAACAGCTTAAACAAGACCAAGCGGGCCTTGATATCAATATCTAAACCGCGGCATGCCGAGCCCAGTGCTTCGGCAATTTTTGCCGGGCCCACTGGCAACTCTTTGGCCGCCAGCACTGGGCCATTCGTCGCCTGCTGCCACGCGGTGCATAGCACCCAAACTTCTTTCAAAAAGCGACGTTCAGCCTTTTTTGCCATACCCTCCAGCGCGACCAGTTCTTCCAGCGCCTCAGACTCCAGCAAGCGCAACTTCGCCTGACCATTTTCTCGGGAACTGGCTTTAGTGCCGCTGGCGAGATTGAAACCTTGGCCAAAAGCCTCGGCAAAGCCCATTTCAATAGACTGCCTATTCACCCGAATTTCGCGCATCGCATCAAAATACACATGCTGCTCACGGGCATTACTCGCGTCGTCCGCCAATTCAAATAAGGCATCGTCGACATCGTCTAGCAAACTGCAAAGACGGTCATTTAAATACAATACACACTTATCACGAATTGCGGCTATCGCCACCGGCAAGGCGGCGCCAGTCGACACCGACTCGCGCCGCGACTGTAAATCCACTACCTTAGGTGACTGATCTACCATAATACTTTCGCCAAAATCTCAATGTAAACGTTGGAAATATAGAACGTAAGCCCCTGAACTGTCGAGCAAAAGCTCAACAATGACGCATAATTCACTTGAATGAAATAGTTATACGGCAAATACCCCCCAGGGCACTACTGTTACAACTACTTACAAGCCCAAGCAAAACACCATGAACATAGGCAGGCCAAGGCATGTGCTGGTAGAATAGCGGCGCTCCGAATTATCTTGCCAATAACCCCGGAAAATCACCATGCAGTTCACAACTCAATTACAGCGCGACATCACAGAAACCGTGGCCTTCGCCCTTAAAGAAGACATTGGCAGCGGCGACATCACCGCCCAGCTTATTCCCGTCACGCAGACCGCCAAAGCTCGCATTATTACCCGCGAAAACGCCGTGATTTGTGGCACCGAATGGGTGAACGAGGTTTTTCGCCAAATTGATAGCTCCGTCACAATTCACTGGCACGTTGCCGACGGCGATGCCGTAAAACCCGATCAGCTGCTTTTTGAACTAGCAGGCTCGGCGCGCTCACTACTCACTGGCGAGCGCACCGCCCTGAATTTTTTACAATTACTCTCTGGCACCGCAACTATCTGTAAAAGCTATGCCGATATCGTCGCCCACACCCAAGTGCGCCTGCTCGATACCCGCAAAACCATACCCGGCCTACGCACCGCCCAAAAATACGCCGTCACCTGTGGTGGTTGCCACAACCACCGTATTGGCCTCTACGATGCATTCCTTATCAAAGAAAACCACATCGCCGCCTGCGGCGGCATCCCCGCCGCCATCAGCGCCGCCAAAGAAATCGCCCCCAGCAAACCCGTAGAAGTAGAAGTAGAGAGTATAGCAGAGCTAGAGATTGCCCTAGCGGGTAATGCCGACATCATCATGCTCGACAACTTTAGCTTGGCAGACATGAAAACTGGCGTTGAGCTTACTGCAGGAAGAGCCAAATTGGAGGCATCTGGGAATGTCGATACTTCAACCTTGGCGGGTATTGCAGAGACTGGGGTTGATTATATTTCGATAGGCGCGCTGACCAAGCACGCGCAGGCGGTGGATTTGTCGATGCGGTTTATTTGACGCATCACAAAAATACGAATTTACCCACACACGTAAGTACCAGCACACCAATTACATGAACGGGTTGAAATCCAAATAATACGGCTTACGAGGACTTTCATTTGGGAATATTTGCACCCAGACCCCAATCCTGCTTTTTACTGGAATCCACGAAAACTCCCCAACAGGTAGCTTAGAAGCGAAATCTTCTAAACGGTTTAACGCCGAAAGTGCCGACAGCAATCTTTGCCTATCGTAGGCGACAGTAAGGACCTCGCCCTCATGGCAATGCCGATAATACTTCGGCAACAGCTCAATATCTCGCCCATTTAAAGCTGACAAGAGAAGCGCATTTTTTTCCACGGCTCCAGTAGGACGGTCCACACAAATGGTAATTGGCCCAGAAATAGGAAGCTTCGAGAAGTCCGCCGCTGCCTCATTTAAATCCGCGTCATTTAATTCCAAAGCACCGACCATTTCAAAGCGATCAATGACTAAAACTTGGTATACAGGCCTAGAATTAAAAGTTGAGTATAAACCATAGCTTAACGCCGCTAATTGAACTAACACTACCAATGTATAATCCACCCATAATTCACGCGTTGACTTCTCGGGGTTATAGACCACCAAAGACATGAGAGGGCCAAGACAAACCTCTACCGCCAAAATTAAGAGATATAAATTTGCCCCTTCCATTAAAAAAGCAAGTTGGTCGGGGTACCAAAGGCAAAAAACCAATACAGCACTTAAAAGGGCTATAACAATCGTTACAATAGCGTGAACAACCGTCGCCCGAATTTTCGCTTTTAAGATTTGCCACGTAACACTCAAAGTACCTAATTTCATTGCGAAAACTTTACCTTAATAAACCCAAAATCCATCGTTCCTCAGATATAAAAAAGGCCTCTTAAAAGAGGCCTTTTTACTACTACACGATTATATCAACCGCGACATTCTGATGGTGCAACGTTAGCAGGAATTGTAGCCGCTACTGTCGGCAAAACCGGACCAGTAGTACGACCCAACGCATGACAGGTCCACACGATAGTACCAATAGGGCGGTTACCAGCAGCCAAAGCAGCTCCATTCGCGGTAGGAACTAAAACCAAGGTCTCATTAGCACCAACGGCAGAAATACGAGTCGTGTAGGTAAGCGTGACTTCACCAGTTGCAGTATTAATAGTTAAATCTTGTACATTGGGCGAACCTACAGTTCCGGCATTATCCGACAAGAACTGAGTACAAGTTGCAACAGCGCCTGCACACGGAGCAATTACCGCACCGTAACTAGCATTAGTTGGGTAGCCGCCACCTAAACCAGCAGATGCAGCAGGGTTAACAGCCGCTGCATTATCCATAACAACTGTTTTTGCTTCAGCGGCAATAACCAAGCCTTCAGATACGCGGCTTCGTGTGGTGTAATCCTGATACGCAGGCAGTGCTACTGCAGCCAAAATACCAATGATCGCAACAACAATCATTAGTTCGATTAGGGTAAAACCTTGTTGTAATTTTTTCATGTAAATCTCCAAAGAATAAGGCAATCATTTTGTGCCGTGATAAAACGCATCACTAAATTGCTACGCAGCAGAATTCATACCAAGACCTCCAACAACAAAACCCAGAAAGAAAAATAAATATAACTTCCTATTTATTAATACGTTACAAGAAAATCGCAAACTCAACCAGCAAGAACTCCACCTCAACCGAAGCATCTCAGCACACAATACTGACAAAAAATGTCAGATACTTCCAAATTAGAATTACATGAAGATCAGGCTCGGTCCAGTTCATCCAATATTATTCACTCCTCCCTGCCTTGATGTAATGCTTTATATTAAGGTAGGCACTATACTGTTTTTTATACATTTTCTAAGTGATCGACGGCATGAATAGCTCTGTAATTCCTTTAAATGGCCTAGCTAGGCGGCTTGTGTACGATGAGCTCCTCGACGAGGACACGATACGCAAGGCTATTGACGCAGCCCAAAAAGACAAGAAAAGCTTAGTAACGCATTTAGTTAACAAAAAGCTCGCTGATGGAGTCCGTATTGCGGAGATTGCCGCAGATGAATTCGGCATTCCCTTCATTGACCTGCGCTCATACACGACCGAATTAGCGCCACAAAAGATCGTAGACAACAAGCTAATCAAGACACACCGCGCGCTGCCCCTATGGAAGCGAGGCAAGCGCCTCTTCATCGGCATGTCTGACCCCACCAACCTCCATGCACTAGACCAAATTAAATTCCATACCGGCCTAACGACTGAACCTATTGTTGTCGAAGAGGCCGCCCTCAATACCGCTATTGATAAGTATATTGCCGCTCAAGAGGAGTCCCTTGCCGACAGTCTTGGCGATATGGACGATATCAGCCTTGAAAACCTCGATATCGAAGCTGTTGATGAAGACGCGGGCGGAGATGTCGACCTAAAGGGCGCCGACGAAGCCCCTGTGGTGAAATTTGTAAATAAGGTACTGCTAGATGCGATTCGGGGTGGCGCCTCGGACATTCACTTTGAACCCTATGAGAAGATCTACCGAGTCCGCTACCGTACCGATGGCATACTGCAGGAAGTTGCCCGCCCACCGTCAAGTCTCGGCTATCGGCTTGCAGCACGCTTAAAGGTTATGTCACAGATGGACATCTCAGAGCGGCGCGTACCCCAAGATGGCCGGATTAAAATGAAGCTGTCGAAGACCCGAGCTATCGACTTCCGGGTTAACACACTACCTACCCTCTGGGGCGAAAAAGTGGTGTTGCGGATACTAGACCCATCATCAGCGCAGATGGGTATCGACGCCTTGGGCTATGAGCCAGTACAGAAAGATCTGTACATGAAAGCCCTCAATCAGCCCCAAGGTATGATTTTGGTCACAGGGCCCACTGGTTCAGGTAAAACTGTATCGCTTTATACGGGCCTGAACATTCTCAACACCCCAGAAAGGAATATTTCCACTGCAGAAGACCCAGTCGAAATTAACTTAGAAGGCATTAACCAAGTTCACGTCAATGCCAAAGTCGGTCTCGGCTTCCCTGAAGCGCTCCGCTCCTTTTTACGACAAGACCCCGACATTATCATGGTGGGTGAAATTCGTGACTTAGAGACAGCTGAAATCGCGATTAAAGCCGCACAAACCGGTCATTTGGTGTTATCGACCCTACACACCAATAGCGCGCCAGAAACCCTGACCCGCTTACTCAATATGGGGGTCCCTGCCTTTAACGTGGCTACCTCGGTTAGCCTAATTATTGCCCAGCGCTTGGCGCGGCGCCTCTGTAAAGAATGCGCGAAACCTGCCGATGACATACCAAAGCAAACACTGTTAGATGAAGGTTTCTCAGAAAAGCTATTAGAAACTGCCAAAATCATGCACCCGGTAGGCTGTGATCACTGCAATAACGGATATAAAGGCCGCGTCGGTATTTATGAAGTAATTCGCATCACCCCCGATATATCTCGTATTATTATGGAAAATGGCAACTCATTAGCCATTGCCGCTCAAGCACAAGCAGAAGGTTTTAATAATTTACGCCAATCTGCGCTAATGAAATGCGCACAAGGCGTTACCAGTCTTGAAGAAGTCAACCGGGTTACCAAGGATTAACGATGGCAGCAGCTAAAACTGATACTTTTGTCTGGCAGGGCGTAGACAAACAGGGCCGGAAAACTCGAGGCGAGTTAAACGCTCCCTCTTCGGCTATTGTTAAAGCTCATCTTCGCAAGCAAGGCATCGCTGCCAAAAACGTCAAAAAGAAGGCAAAGCCACTTTTCAGCAGCAAAAAGGCGATTAAGCCTGCCGATATCGCTATTTTTACTCGCCAAATGGCCACAATGCTGAAAGCTGGCGTCCCCCTAGTACAGAGCTTCGATATTGTTGCTGAAGGCGTTGAAAACCCAACGATGCAGGAACTAGTCACCGACATTAAGAATGAAGTCGCATCCGGCGGAGGCTTCGCCGTAGCTTGCAGCAAACACCCAAAATATTTTGACGATCTATTTTGTAGTTTAATTGCATCTGGAGAGTCTTCAGGTACTTTAGAACTAATGCTCGACAGAGTCGCAACTTATAAAGAGAAAACTGAAGCTCTTAAGGCCAAGATCAAAAAAGCGCTTACTTATCCAATAGCAGTAATTGTCGTTGCTGTCGTCGTCACCAGTATTTTGCTTATTAAAGTGGTGCCGCAATTCGCTGCCACATTTGAAAACTTTGGCTCAGATCTACCTGCTTTCACAAAAATGGTCGTATCCATGTCTGAATGGATGCAAGCTAACTGGTACATCCTTTTGGGGGCTGCTGTAATTTTTAGCGCTGCTTTTGGGAAGGCAAGGGAAAAATCCAAACCTTTTTCTGATTGGGTGGATAAGATGATGCTAAAAATACCCGTTGTCGGGGATATAGTTTTCAATTCGGTTATTGCACGATTTTCCCGCACACTAGCAACAACATTTGGTGCTGGCGTTCCGCTGGTTGACGCCCTGAACTCAGTGGCTGGTGCCGCCGGTAATGCCGTTTATTCAAAAGCAATAATTCAAATTCGCGACGACGTAACCACCGGTCAAACTCTCTATTCATCAATTAAATTCACCAATTTATTTCCCAGCATGCTTCTCCAAATGGTCTCTATTGGTGAAGAATCCGGCTCACTCGACGATATGCTCGATAAGGTTGCGAATCATTACGAAGATGCTGTCGATAATGCCGTTGACACTTTAACATCCCTGCTCGAACCCTTTATTATGTCTATCCTAGGCGTGATGGTCGGCGGCCTAATGATCGCTATGTACCTCCCCATATTCATGCTTGGCTCCGCCATTTAACGGCGCGCCTCATCGCTTACACACGAGTATAGTTTATGTCGTTCTTCGAAGCCGCCGCGAACTACCCGCTGCTTCTCATTACCTTATTAGGTCTCTTTGGCCTTCTCTTTGGCAGTTTTTTCAATGTCGTCATCTACCGCCTACCCAAGATGATGGAATCTACGTGGAAGTATGAGTGCGAAATTCTGCTCAGCGATGACGACGCTGCCGCTGAAGAAATCGCACCACCTCAGTTTAATTTGGCCTTTCCAAACTCCCACTGCCCTAAGTGCGATGCGCCGGTAAAGGCATGGCAGAACATCCCTGTGGTCAGCTATGTGCTGCTGCGCGGGCGCTGCGCTTCTTGTAAGGCACCGATCGGCCTGCGCTACCCTGCGGTTGAGGTAATGACCGCGCTGCTTACCGTATTCCCGCTGTTAATATTTGGTTTCACGACCTATGCCGCTGCCGCTATTTTGTTTAGCTGGATTTTGCTGATTCTCACGGTCATTGATATTGACCACCAGCTACTGCCAGACCAACTAACCTTACCCCTCATTTGGTTGGGCCTTTTATTTAACAGCGTTACCGGCAGCATTCCATTACAGGATGCAGTATGGGGCGCCATTGGCGGCTATTTGTCGCTATGGTCCGTATTTTGGTTGTTTAAATTACTGACCGGTAAAGAGGGCATGGGTTACGGCGATTTTAAATTACTCGCCGCACTGGGCGCTTGGCTGGGCTGGCAGTATTTGCCGCTAATTATTTTATTGTCTTCTGTTGTCGGCGCCGTGTTTGGCGGTTTAGTAATGCTGCTGCGTCGCAGCGACAGTTCCATGCCAATGCCATTTGGTCCCTATTTGGCCGGTGCTGGCTGGATCGCCCTGTTCTGGGGTGAAGCTCTGATTGACGGCTACCTTCAACTTGCTGGCATTCGCTAGCCCCAATACATTACCTTATTAAGATTATGAGCAAATTCATCGTAGGACTTACCGGCGGTATTGGTAGCGGCAAAACCGCCGCGTCGAACCGCTTTGCAAAACTGGGCATTGGTATTGTCGATGCCGATGTTATTGCCCGCGAAGTGGTTGAGCCTGGCAGCCCTGCCCTGCAAAAAATAGCGGCCCACTTTGGCGACTCGCATCTACTCAGTGATGGGCAGTTAAATCGCGCCGCCCTGCGCCAAACTATTTTTGCCGATCCCCCCGCCAAGCAGTGGCTGGAGTCCTTGCTTCACCCTCTCATCGCCAGCGAGACGCTACGCCAACTGCAAAACGTAAACAGCGCTTACGCGCTCTTTGTGTCGCCATTGCTGGTGGAAAGCCAGCAAAAAGCGATGTGTGATCGGCTTGTGGTGGTCGATGTGCCTGAGTCTGTTCAGTTAAGCCGCACCATGCTCCGGGACAATAACGAGCAAGCCCAGGTGGAACGCATTATTGCCAGCCAAGTAGGCCGCCAAGTGCGCTTGGCCGCCGCAAGCGATGTTATTGATAATACGCTGGGCTTACCTCAACTAGACCTGCGAGTTAGCGAATTACATCAGCGATTCCTCAAACTCGCCGCCAGCAAGGCCTAGCGGGTCTTTTGAAAAATTTGGAAACCATTTGCTATGAATAAAGCGTCTGCCATCACCGTCCCCTGCCCACACTGTAAAACGGAACTCGTGTGGGACAGCGGCAACCCTTTTCGTCCTTTTTGCTCTGACTCCTGCAAAAACCACGACTTAATTGCGTGGGCAAACGAAGAGCACAATATCCCCGGCGACTCGCTGCACGACGACGTTTTAAGCAGAGATTTAGAGCAAGATTTTTAAGAGAACGAAGGGATAGTCAAAGCGACTTTAGATGACGTCGGCGCACTGAATCGCGTTAACGATTGCCGCATTTGCCGCCGGAAATACATAATCAGAAAGTGATTGCGGGCTCACCCAGCGCAGCGGCTGGCCTTCTCGTCCAAGGGCTTCACCGCGAAAACGAGTCACCAACCACACATCCAAAAACACTGTTTTATCGGCATAGTCATGATTGATTTCGATCAGTGAACGGCAGCTCGCGGCGTCAATATTAATACCGAGCTCTTCGTGTAGCTCTCTGGCGAGCGCCTGAGACACCGTTTCACCCGCCTCCACTTTGCCGCCGGGGAATTCCCACAAGCCGCCTTGATGGGCTTCGTTCGCGCGGCGGGCGATAAGAATATCGCCCAGCGAATTAACAATAACCCCAACGGCAACGTGAACGCGCTTGTTAACTGCGGTATTCGGCATTAATTTTGACGTAGTCGTAGGAGAAATCAGTGGTC
This sequence comes from Zhongshania antarctica, assembly GCF_014202945.1. Taxonomy (GTDB): domain Bacteria; phylum Pseudomonadota; class Gammaproteobacteria; order Pseudomonadales; family Spongiibacteraceae; genus Spongiibacter; species Spongiibacter antarcticus. Next base: position 128,492 of record NZ_JACHHW010000006.1, read on the forward strand.
CATACCGTCTCTGCATGCTGACCACGATTCAGGTTAATGCGAATGCGGATTTCAGCCTGCTTCATTACAGCAGCACCGGCCGCCTCGGTATAGGATTCTGCACGGCCGCCGTGTTCGGTAATCAAGACGTCGTCAAGGTGAACGGTTAGCGCCGCCACGTCGAGTGACTCCACCCCAGCCCGACCAATTGCGGCCAGAATACGCCCCCAGTTTGGGTCGCTGGCAAATAAAGCCGTTTTCACGAGTGGTGATTCTGCCACCGCATAAGCAACCTTAAGGGCTTCGCTGACGTCTTTGGCGCCTGTCACTTCAACCGCGACAAACTTAGTGGCACCCTCACCGTCGCGCACAATGGCGTGAGCCAGCTCTAAAAACACCTCGTTAAAGACCTGCTGAAGCGCATCGAATACTGGGCCGCTAGCTTCTGTTAGCTGCTCACCGCCGGCGCGACCTGTTGCGACCAGCACACAGGCGTCATTGGTCGAGGTGTCGCCGTCAATTGTAATCCGATTAAACGAGGCATCAGCGGACTGATCCAACATCGCCTGCAAAACATTTGGCGCAATATCGGCATCCGTCGCGACATAACCCAGCATAGTCGCCATATTGGGCTTAATCATGCCCGCGCCTTTGGATATGCCGGTGACGGTAATTCTGCGGCCGGCAATCTCAATTTGCCGAGACGTCGCTTTCGGGCGGGTGTCGGTGGTCATGATGCCGTTCGCCGCGCGCTCCCAGCTATCTGCAGAAAGTGCAGCAATCGCCGCTGGCATGGCGGCAACCAATTTATCTACGGGTAGTTTTTCGCCGATAACACCAGTTGAGAAAGGCAGCACCGCCGAAGCCTCGACGCCAACTTCCTTAGCCAACGCTGCGCAGGAATTGCGAGCATTGAGTAAGCCGGCTTGGCCGGTACCCGCATTGGCATTACCCGTATTAATCAGTAAATAGCGTGGCGATGTGCTGGCCAAATGTTCTTTGGCCACCGTCACTGGTGCAGCGCAAAAGGCATTAAGGGTAAAAACCCCCGCGACCGAGGCGCCTTCACACAACTCAAATACCACGGTATCGATACGACCAACTTTTTTAATACCGGCACTTGCCACGCCTATTTTTACACCGTCTATTGGGTGTAAAACCGGTAACTCACCAGAACCTACCGCCATGCTCTTGCCTACCTCAGTCTAATTTGCCGTGACACTGCTTGTATTTTTTACCCGAGCCGCAAGGGCAAACCTCATTGCGGCCGACCTTGCGGCCGTCGCGCACAAAGGTTTCTGGGGTACTAGGGGTGGCTTCTGCAGCCTCATCACTCATTTCGTCATCTAATGTGAGGCCACTGGACTCGGCGTGCTGAAATTCCATTGCGCGCTTAGCCTGCTCTTCGCGACGCTGACGCGCTAACTCTTCGGCATTTTCGTTTTGCTGGAGCCGTAAATGCGAGAGGAAACGAATAACTTCTAACTTCAGACTGTCGAGCATTTCCTGAAATAGCTCAAACGCTTCACGCTTATATTCTTGCTTGGGGTTTTTCTGGGCAAAGGCGCGCAGGTGAATACCGTGGCGGAGGTGATCCATGGTCGCCAAGTGCTCCTTCCACAGTGTATCCAATACTTGCAGCATGATATGGCGCTCAATTTTACGCATATCTGGCCCGACCAATGCGCATTTAGCTTCATACGCATCAGCGATCGCCTGATTAATTTTTTCAGTCAGTACATCTTCATTTACTGAGCGGTCTTCGTCCAACCAGGTTTGCAGTGGCAACTCCACTTCAAAATCTTTGTGCAGGCGGCGCTCCAAGCCAGCGACATCCCACTGTTCTTCTAGACTCTGCGGCGGTATATATTCCCGCACCACATCGCCGACAACATCTTGGCGAATCGCGGTGAGCATATCGCTAATGTCATCCGCTTCCATCAATTCATTGCGCTGCTGATAGATGATTTGGCGCTGATCGTTAGCCACATCATCGTATTCAAGCAATTGCTTACGCATATCGAAGTTGCGACCTTCTACTTTACGCTGGGCTTTTTCGATGGCGTTAGACACCATGCGATGTTCAATCGCTTCGCCTTTTTCAAGACCCAGCGCCTGCATAATGCCGCGCACGCGATCTGAGGCAAAAATCCGCATTAGGCTGTCTTCTAAGGACAGATAGAAGCGTGATGCGCCAGGGTCACCCTGACGACCAGCTCGGCCACGCAACTGGTTATCAATGCGACGCGACTCGTGGCGCTCGGTACCCACAATATGCAAACCGCCGGCCTGCATAACTGTTTCGTGGCGCACTTTCCACGCGTCCCGCAATTCGTTTATTAATGCGTCGGAGGGGTTTTCATGTTTGGCAATTTCAACGTCGACATTACCACCCAGCACGATGTCAGTACCGCGGCCCGCCATATTGGTAGCGATGGTCACTACACCGGGGCTACCGGCCTGAGCAATAATTTCTGCTTCTTGCTCGTGGTATTTGGCGTTGAGTACCTTATGGGGAATGCCCGCGGCCTTGAAACGTGAAGACATTTCCTCGGAGGTTTCAATCGAGGCAGTACCCACCAGTATCGGCGCGCCACTTTCCATAATGGCTTTAACGTCCTCAACGATGGCGTCGTATTTCTCTTCCTTGGTCAGGTATACGAGGTCATTGGCGTCGCGGCGAGCGCTGGGCTTATTGGTCGGAATAACTACCACGTCTAAGCCGTAGATCTGGCGGAATTCAAAGGCCTCGGTATCGGCCGTACCGGTCATGCCCGCCAATTTCTCAAACTGACGAAAATAGTTCTGGAAGGTGGTTGAGGCCAGGGTCTGGCTTTCTGCCTGAACCGTCACGCCCTCTTTGGCTTCGATGGCCTGATGCAGGCCTTCTGACAGACGCCGACCCGCCATGGTCCGACCAGTGTGTTCATCTATCAAGACCACTTGGTCATTCTGAACAATGTATTCGACATTGTTATGGAACAAAATATGAGCGCGCAGCGCAGAATTCACGTGGTGCAGCAGGTTCAAATTACCAGCGGAATACAGGCTGTCGCCTTCCGTTAGCAAACCAGACTGAATAAGCATATCTTCAACTTGCTGGTGCCCATACTCAGTCAATTCGACCTGTCGCATTTTTTCATCAATAGTGTAGTGGCCTTGCTCAGCGACGGCTTGTCCCTCGTCATCGGCTTCGATGAGCTGCCCTGCTTCGTCAACTTGCGCTTCTTTTAGCGAAGGAATAAACAAATTGATTTGCTTGTACAACTTAGAGCTGTCTTCGGCTGGACCGGAGATAACCAGTGGCGTACGGGCCTCATCAATCAGGATGGAATCCACCTCATCGATGATCGCGAAATTCAAGCTACGTTGATAGCGCTCTTCAATGGCAAAGGCCATATTGTCACGCAAATAATCAAAACCGAATTCATTATTGGTGCCGTAGGTGATATCCGACTCGTAAGCGGCACGCTTCTCCTCAGAATCTTGACCGGAACGGATAACACCCACGCTCAGACCGAGAAACTCATAGAGGGGGCGCATCCAATTAGCATCGCGCGCGGCGAGGTAATCGTTAACCGTAACAACAAATACGCCGTTGCCAGGCAACGCGTTGAGGTACACAGCCAAAGTCGCAACGAGCGTTTTACCTTCACCTGTGCGCATTTCAGCAATGGTGCCCTCGTGCAGGCTAATACCACCGATAAGCTGCACGTCAAAATGGCGCATGCCCATAACGCGGCGACTGGCCTCGCGGCACACAGCAAAGGCTTCTGGCAGCAGCTGATCGAGGCTTTCTCCCGCTGCAATTCGCTCGCGAAACTCACCAGTTTTGGCACTGAGGGCGGCATCGTCGAGCGCCGCCATAGCCTCTTCCAAACTGTTGATCTTGCTCGCGACTTTGCGCATGCGCTTTAATTCGCGATCGTTTTTACTGCCGAAGACTTTTTTAACTACTGCTCTAATCATGATTAATTCGTTACTGTTCCCGGGAGCAAAAGTCCCTAATCAATGAAGGCTCTAAAGCCGCACCAAGCTACATTGTACGAATGAAATTCTGATGACGGCCGGGTAATCACTGCGGAGAATGATCCCGAAAATGCCGTACTTTTACCTAATGGCAAGACGTGGGCAATACCGTAACACCGAGGCGCAATATCGCATAGATAGGGGGATATTACCATGCTTAGACGAATCTCGGCCAAGCATGGTAGGAAGAGATAATCAGACTGCCGCTACAGCAGCAGCGTAATTAATTGGCGCGTCAGCTGCGTCGTCAAACGTTACCCATTCCCACGCGTCAGTGTCTTTAATCAAGGTCCGCAAGGACGCATTGTTGAGACCGTGACCAGACTTAAAGGCTTTGAATTCGCCGATCAAGCTGGTGCCCAGCAAATACAAATCGCCAATCGCGTCGAGTACCTTGTGCTTAACAAACTCATCTTCATAACGAAGACCTTCTTCGTTAAGAATACGGTATTCATCAACCACAATCGCATTATCGACACTACCACCCTGGGCCAAGCCCTTGGAGCGCAGGTATTCGATTTCGTGCATAAACCCAAAGGTCCGCGCCCGACTCACTTCTTTTACAAAGGAGGTACTGGAAAAATCCAACTCGGCATGGCCAACCCGGTCTTTAAAAACCGGGTGGTCAAAGTCGATAGTAAAAGACACTTTAAAGCCGTCAAAAGGGAGGAAACTCGCGACTTTATCACCATCTTTTACCGTCACCGGACGCTTAATACGGATGAACTTTTTCGGTGCATTTTGTTCTTCAATCCCGGCAGACTGAATAAGAAAAACAAACGGACCGGCGCTGCCATCCATAATCGGCACTTCCGATGAGCTGACTTCGACATAGGCATTATCAATACCCAGACCCGCCATTGCCGACAATAAATGTTCAACCGTTGATACCCTTACATCGCCATTCATCAGCGTGGTCGACAAAGTGGTATCACCCACATTTTCCGCACGAGCGTGGATTTCAACAACCGGATTTAAATCGGTGCGACGGAAAATCACACCGGTATCCGCTGGCGCTGGCTTCAGCGTCAGGTAGACCTTTTCCCCTGTATGCAAACCAATGCCCGTAGCACGGATAGTGTTGCGCAAGGTACGTTGTTTAATCATCTTCACACTCACTCTATGGGCCGGACGGCTACATTTACAAGGGCGTACTTATCTTCGTGCCAGCAAATTACTGACACGCCGCCCGTTGCTGTACCGGCTACTACTAATTAATCAGCCTGACGCCGCAGAAACGCAGGAATATCCAAATATTCCATATCTTTATCTGCCATTGGCGCCGGCGCCACTTCTCGCGCAACCGCCGCTTGGCTGGCACTATTGCGCATAACGGTTGGCCGATCGAGCTTGCGGTAATCGTTGGAACGCGGCTCTATGGGCCGTGATTCAACAACTTTCAGCGGTATATCTGCACCAATACCATCTAGGCCGGTGGCAACCACTGTGACGCGCAATTCGTCGACCATATCGGGGTCAATTACCGTTCCGACAACAACTGTTGCGTTCTCGGAAGCGAATTCCTCGATAGTATCACCGACATCGTTAAACTCGCCTAGGGACAGATCCAGACCTGCGGTAATATTAACCAAAATCCCGCGCGCCCCTTGCAAATTCACATCTTCAAGGAGGGGGCTGCGAATGGCCGCCTCTGCAGCTTCGCGAGCGCGGTTTTCACCGGTAGCCACACCACTGCCCATCATCGCCATGCCCATCTCTGACATCACGGTACGCACGTCGGCGAAATCGACGTTTATCATACCCGGACGAATAATTAGATCGGCAATACCCTGTACTGCACCTAACAATACATCGTTAGCCGCTTTAAAGGCATCGAGTAAACTGGTGTTTTTACCCAAGACAGGTAGCAACTTTTCATTGGGGATGGTGATCAGCGAGTCAACATGCTGACGCAACTCTTTCATGCCCTCTAGCGCCACAGCCATACGCTTTTTACCCTCGAAAGGGAAAGGCTTGGTGACTACCGCTACGGTTAAAATACCCAGCTCTTTGGCGACCTGAGCCACAACAGGTGCTGCTCCGGTGCCGGTGCCGCCGCCCATACCGGCGGTAATGAACACCATATCGGCGCCCTGCAGTGCTTCAGCAATGCGATCGCGATCTTCCATCGCCGACTGGCGACCGATTTCAGGGTTTGCACCTGCGCCCAAGCCCTTGGTAATAGTGGTGCCCAGCTGCAATACCGTCTTAGACGCGACATTGGTCAGCGCCTGAGCGTCAGTATTGGCGCAGATAAAATCAACACCATCAACATTACAGGCGATCATGTGCTTAACAGCGTTACCGCCGCCACCACCGACACCCACCACTTTAATTACTGCGTTCTGAGGAACGTTATCTACTAGTTCGAACATTGGTTTTCTCCCTTTTGCATATTTGACCGTGCTGCCGGCACGGCCGCCTTACACCTTAAAAATTGTTTTGAACCCATTGTTTCATACTGGCCAAGAAGCCGTTGCGCTTCACTCGCCCACGGCCGCCGTGCTCCGCTTGATGCTTAATGCCGTAATGCAGCAAGCCTACGCCGGTTGAATAAATTGGATTGCGCACGATATCGGTTAAACCCCGTGCATCCTGCGGTACACCGATTCGCACCGGCATATGGAAAATCTCTTCTGCCAATTCAACAACACCTTCCATCTTCGAGGTGCCGCCGGTCAGGACAATACCTGCCGCGCACAAATCTTCGTAGCCACTGCGGCGCAATTCGGCTTGGATTAGCGTGAATAATTCGTCGTAGCGAGGCTCCACCACTTCCGCCAGCGCTTGGCGAGACAATTCCCGCGGGGCGCGCTCGCCAACACTGGGCACCTTAATCATTTCGCCTTCACCCGCGAGCTGGGTCAGCGCGCAGGCGTATTTAATTTTGATCTCTTCTGCGTACTGAGTCGGGGTGCGCAGCGCCATGGCAATGTCATTGGTGACCTGATCGCCGGCAATCGGGATCACGCCGGTGTGGCGAATCGCACCGTCGGTAAAGATCGCGATATCGGTGGTGCCACCGCCGATATCCACCATGCACACACCCAGCTCTTTCTCGTCTTCAGTCAATACCGCGTAGCTCGAGGCCAGCTGTTCCAAAATGACGTCCTCGACTTCCAGGCCGCAGCGGCGAATGCATTTCTCGATGTTTTGCACCGCATTTACTGCGCAGGTCACTAAATGCACCTTGGCTTCTAGGCGGACCCCAGACATGCCTAGCGGCTCTTTAATGCCCTCTTGCTCGTCGATCACAAATTCTTGCGGCAAGATGTGCAGTACTTTTTGGTCGGCAGGTATCGCTACCGCTTGGGCGGCGTCGATAACCCGGTCCAAATCCAACTGAAACACTTCGCGATCGCGAATTGCGACAATGCCGTGGGAGTTAAGACTGCGAATGTGATTGCCCGCAATACCCACATACACGCTGTGGATTTCGCAGCCAGCCATCAATTCAGCTTCTTCTATCGCGCGCTGAATGGAGTGCACAGTGGATTCAATATTGACCACCACCCCTTTTTTCAGACCGCGAGACGGGTGCGAGCCAATGCCTATAATTTCCAGCTTGCCGTCTTCGTTGCTCGAGCCAACGATAGCCACCACTTTTGAGGTGCCGATATCAAGGCCGACAATCATCCGGCTTGCGTGTGAACTAGCCATTGCTTTGCTTCTCCCAAGTTTGCGATCTATTGTGCTGCGGCAACTCCATTGCCAGAGCAATTTCCTTAGCCATTACCTTTTGCACCTTTTGTTTCATCCCACGCCACCGCTAGACCATTGATATAACGTGTATCCACACGCTTAACGCGATCAAAATCCGCCGCCAATTGATGGCGATACACCCACATAAAGCGCCGCAGCTTCTCCAGCGGCTCGTAGCGGCCCAATACCAATACCGCGCCGCCATTTAAGGTCGCCGTCCACGCCCCGCGATCATTCATTTCAAGGCGCTGTAAAATTAATTCTTCATCACCAAGCAACTGACTCATCAAGCGGTACTGGCGCATTATTTCTATGGCGCTACCATCAGGCCCACTCAGCAGCGGTAAACCGGCGTCGTCGGCCACGCCCTTCGCTGGCAAAAATATTTTGCCGCGATGGTTTAGCAATCCACCGCTGCCCCACGCAGCAATAGGCGCCTCTTCAACAATGGTGATTTTCAATTCCCGAGGCCAAACCCGCTCTACTATCGCCCGATAAACCCAAGGCTCTTGTTCTAATTCACTTTGGATCGCTTCCAGATCCAAACCGACATAACCCACTGCCAAATGACCGGTCACGCGGTCGACCAAGACATTGCGACTAACGTGCTGCAAATCACCGGCAAACACCACGCGATCGACGGGTATGGCATCCAGTTGACGCCCTAACTGCTCAACGCCATAAACAAAAGCGATGACAACCGCGATCAACACCAAGCGGTTCAAAATACGACCCCATTCGCGCTGCGCCTGCGGCCCTTTTGGGGCCGCCGACTTGCGCGTTTTGAGGCGATTTTGCTTGCCGCTCATTAATTGCATCTCAGTTAGCATCCGCCGTGATACTGCCCGCCAAAATTTCTACCACCAAATGCTCAAAATCCAAGCCTGCTTGCTTGGCCGCCATCGGCACCAAACTGTGGTCGGTCATGCCAGGCACGGTATTCACTTCTAATAAGTAGAACTTACCTGCCGCATCGCGCATAACATCGACCCGCCCCCAACCCGCACAGCCCAGACTAGTAAACGCCGCCAATGCCAATTCGCTCAGCTCTTGCTCTTCCGCCGCACTCAAGCCACAGGGACATAAATAGCGGGTCTCATCAGAAATATACTTGGCGTTAAAATCGTAAAACGCGGCATCGGTTTCCAATTTAATGGCGGGCAAGGCCTTGCCATTTAATATCGCAACGGTGTATTCGCTGCCGCTAATCCACTGCTCAGCGAACACGCGGCCATAGGCCTGGGCGTTTTGCCACGCGGCAGCCAACTCTGCCGCACTCTGCGCGCGGGCCATACCAATACTCGACCCTTCGCAGGCAGGCTTAACAATGACCGGACCGAAGTCATCAATAATGCCCTGCCAATCGCTATTCGCCGTTAACTCGGCAAAGCGCGGAGTCGACAAACCCAAGCCCAACCACAGCAGCTTGCAGCGGAATTTATCCATCGCCAGTGCCGAGGCCATTACACCGCTGCCGGTATAGCCAATGCCCATGCATTCCAGTGCGCCTTGCACGGTGCCGTCTTCGCCGCCAGGGCCATGCAGTGCAATAAACACCTGACGAAACTCGCCATTGAGACGCTGCATCCAATCGGCATCGGCCACATCGATGCCTTCAACCCTAATGCCTTGACGCTCAAATGCCGCCATCACTGCTGCGCCGCTTTTCAGGGAAATTGCACGCTCTGCCGAGCGGCCGCCCAACAGCACAGCTAGCTTGCCGCCAATCGCCTGATTTATGTTTGCTACCGTCATGTCACTCATTGCCGCGACCTACACCCAATCCTGATTAGCTAATTGCAACGCTACCGCGCCGATATTGCCCGCGCCTTGAGTGAGCAAAACATCACCGGGGCGAATACGGGGTTTTAATATTTCAAAGGCGGCCTCAGTATTTTCAACAAATACCGGCTCCAAATTGCCCTGCAAACGAATACTCCGACACAGGCTGCGGCTGTCGGCGCCCGGCACCGGCTCTTCACCAGCCGAATACACATCCAACAGCAACAGGCTGTCGACGGTAGACAGCACCCGAACAAAATCCTCGTATAAATCTTTGGTGCGACTATAACGATGCGGCTGATACAGCATCACTAGGCGACGATCTGGCCAGGCTTGGCGCGCCGCCGATATGGTTGCCGCCACTTCAGTCGGGTGGTGACCATAGTCATCCACCAACATAAATTCGCCGTCGGCCAATGGCAGTTCGCCATAGCGCTGAAAGCGACGACCGACACCCTGAAAATTGGCAATGCCATTGCAAATAGCCTCTACCGGCAAGCCCTCGTCGGTGGCCACCGCCACAGCTGCAGTCGCATTAAGTACGTTATGCACACCGGGCTGCTGAATACTCAACTCAATATCACTGCCATCTGGCCGCATTACATTAAAGCGGCTCTGCATACCCAGTTTTTGCAGCGAGTGAATACGAAAATCCGCGTCTTCACTAAAGCCATAGGTCAATGTGGGGCGGCCAATGTCCGGCATAATGTCGCGCACCACTGGGTCATCCACACAAACCACCGCCATACCGTAAAAAGGTAAGTTGTGCAGAAACTCGATAAAGGTACGTTTCAACTTGCTAAAATCACCGTCATAGGTCGCCATATGATCGGCTTCAATATTGGTAATCACCGACACCATGGGTTGCAAATGCAAGAAGGAAGCATCGCTCTCGTCGGCCTCCGCCACCAAGTAGCGACTCTCGCCTAATGCCGCATTGGTGCCTGCGCTGTTAACCAGGCCGCCGATAACAAAGGTAGGATCAAGACCCGCCTCCGCAAAAATAGCCGTAATCAAACTAGTCGTGGTGGTTTTACCATGGGTGCCAGCCACCGCAATGCCGTGACGATAACGCATTAGCTCAGCCAGCATTTCAGCGCGACGCACAATAGGCACCCGCAACTGGCGGGCAGCGGCCACTTCTGGGTTACTCTCATTAACCGCACTGGACACCACCACTACATCGGAGTCGCCAATATTCTCGCCGCGATGGCCAAAAGCAACTCGCGCGCCCAATTGCTGCAACCGCGCAGTACTGGGCGAAGCTTTTAGATCAGAACCTGAAACCACATAACCCAGGTTCAGTAGCACCTCGGCAATACCGCACATACCGGCACCGCCAATACCAACGAAATGTATGCGTTTGACTCTGCGCATTTCTGGAACCACAAAGGGGTGCTTAGGACTCATTGGCAAACTCCATACAATAATTTGCGGCAACGTCAGCGGCATCTATTTTGGCGAGCCGTCTTGCGGCCTCCGCGCTATTCAACAATGACTCCCGATTCGCACTATCGCTTTCCAACCATTTACATAAAACGTCAGCATTAAAAACTGACTGATCAATAATTTCACCGGCGCCGCCATCCACAAACCACTGCGCATTTGCGCGCTGATGATCGTCAATGGCATGGGGCAACGGCACTAACAGTGCTGGCACGCCTGCCGCCGCGAGTTCGGCTACCGTCAATGCCCCTGCACGACAAATAACCACATCGGCCCAGCTATAAGCGGCCGCCATATCCTCAATAAACGCTTCGGCGCGAACCGCTATTCCGGCGTTCTGATACGCCTGCTGTACTTGTTCTTCGTGGGCGCGGCCAGTCTGATGCCATAAGGTCGGCCGCTGCGCCTCGCCAAGCTTCTGCCACGTAGCTAGCACCACATCATTTATTGGCTTGGCGCCTAAACTGCCGCCTAAAACTAACACCCGCAAATTGTCGCTGCGCTCTGCCCAGCGAGTCGCTGGCAGCGCAAGCTCGGCAATCTCGCGACGCACCGGATTGCCAATATAACGATTGCGCTCACCACCCAAGGCGATGGGGTAGCCAGTCAGGCAAAGCCGGGCAATTTTTGCCAATAAACGATTGGTTGTGCCCGCTACCGCGTTTTGCTCTTGAATCAATACCGGCACGCCCAGCAGCTTTGCCGCCAAACCACCAGGACCAGAGGCATAACCACCCATGCCCACCACGCAAAATGGTTTTAACTTCCAAATCAAGCGCATGCTCTGCACAACCGCGAGCATAGCTTTGGCAATTGCCAGTACACGAAACAAGGGGTTTTTGCCTCGTACGCCCGCCATATTTAAACAGTGCAGCGGCAGACCGGCTGCCGGTACTAAGCGCGCCTCAATACCTGCCGCGGTGCCCAGCCAATGCACGCTGACATTGCGTTCGGCCAGTGCCGAAGCAACCGCCAATGCGGGGAACACATGCCCGCCGGTACCACCGGCCATCATTAGTACGGTCTGATCAGCGGCCATCTTGCCTCCGACATTCCAGTTCGATTCGCGCCACCAGAGACACCATTGCCATACACACTATTAAGCTGCTGCCGCCGTAACTAAAAAACGGCAGTGTTAAGCCCTTAGTTGGTAACAAGCCGGTATTTACACCCATATTGATAAAGGCCTGCCCGCTAATCATGACCGCAATGCCATAGGCCACAAAGGCGTGGAATTGCTTGCCCATCATTTCCGCATAGCGACCAATAAATAAAATTCTGCCAACTAATCCCGCGAACAACACCAATACCAACAAGCTACCAATAATCCCGAATTCTTCCGCAAAAATGGCGTACACAAAATCGGTGTGCGCCTCGGGCAAATAAAATAATTTCTGTACGCTATTCCCCAGACCCACGCCGCTTATTTGCCCACGACCAAAGGCAATAAGCGACTGAGTGAGCTGATAACCGGTATTGAATTGATCTGCCCAGGGGTCGGTGAACGCGGTTAAGCGCTTCATGCGATAAGGTTCAAAGATGACCATGGCCACCGCACCCGCGACACAACTCAAAATAACCAGCAAAAATTGACCGAGTTTTACCCCGCCCAAAAAAATCATCACAAAAGCTGTGCCCGCGGTAACAACCGTCGCGCCGAAATCCGGCTCGAGCATGAGCAGTAAGGTCACCGCAAATAGTAAAGCCATGGGTTTTACAAAACCGGACCAACTCTGGCGCACTTCGTCGCGACGCCGCACTAAATATCCGGCGAGATAAAAAATGACACACAGCTTTACGAACTCAGACGCCTGCAGGGTTAGCGGCCCCACACCCAACCACCGACGACTGCCGTTAACTTCTTTGCCTACACCGGGAATCAGCACCAGCGCTAACAAGACAAAACCCAACAATAGCCAGAGCCAACCAGTGCGCTCCCAGAGATCGACCGGCGTCAAATACATGACCACGCTAAGGACAAATGCCAAACTAAAATGGAAAAAATAGCGCTTTGCGAAAAAGAAGGCGTCGTCATACCGACTCGCCGCATGCTCAACCGAAGCCGATGTCATGGCGACAAAACCAATCGCCAACAGCGCGAGCAGCAACAATTGTAAATGCCGATCAAATCGCCCCAATTCTTCCCAGCGCTGCTGAAGGTAGCCGCTCATTGCAGCCCCCCGGTCAGCGCCAGTACCGACTCAGCGAAAACCTCACCGCGATGCTCGTAATTGCTAAACATGTCAAAGCTCGCACAAGCTGGTGACAGCAACACCACATCACCGGCCTCAGCATAGGCCGTTGCCGCACGAACTGCGGCTGGCATATCTGCGCATAACTGTGCAGGCAAGCGGCCATCGAGCAGCGCGTGCATGGCGGGTCCAGCTTCACCAATAAAGACCACTGCCCGCCCGACGCTCAGCAGGGTTTCAATCAGCGGTTTAAAATCTGCGCCCTTGCCGACACCGCCGGCAATTAAGACGACTTTGCTTTCGCCGCTTAATCCCCGTAGCGCAGACACTGCCGCGCCAACATTGGTGCCTTTGGAGTCGTTATAAAATCGCAAGCCTTGCCACTGCGCAACAAACTGACAGCGATGAGACAAACCCGTAAATTCTGTCAGCGTACTGAGCATTGCGCTCATAGGCAGGCCCGCCGCCGCACCCAAGGCCAGCGCCGCCATGGCATTGCTAATATTGTGGCTGCCCGCAACTTTCAGCGCCGATACAGGCAATAAAGCTTCTCTCGCCAACGCGAGGTATTGCTCGCCGTCTTCATCCATTAGCCCAAAGGCACGGAAATCGGAGCGCCCTAAACCAAAGCTCCATTTTTCAACAGCATCTGGAACCAGCGGCGTACTTAATGCGTCGTCACGATTAACAACGACTTTTTTACAATCACGAAATATACGGTGTTTGGCTTGGTGGTAGGCGATCATACTGCCGTGATGATCTAAATGATCTTCACTGACATTCAGTACTGTTGCCACTTCGGCGCCGATAAATGCGCAGCGTTCCAATTGGAATGACGACAATTCAAGCACATAGAGCTCGGCTCGATCGTCCAACAACTCCAGCGCAGGCGTGCCAAGATTGCCGCCTACCGCGCAACGCCACCCAGCATTAACAGCCATTTCAGCCACGAGCGTGGTCACGGTACTCTTGCCGTTTGAACCGGTAATGGCGACGATTGGCGCTTTGGCTTCACGACAGAACCATTCAATATCGCCAGTAATTGCAACACCAGCGGCTTTCGCCGTCGCAATTGCTGGCTCCGCCAAAGAAATACCCGGACTGATAACAAGCTCGGTTGCCGATAAAAATTGATCGGTGGTAAACGCCCCAAGAATTGGCGTTACATTGGGAAATTCCGCGCGAAACAACTCCAGCTCCGGCGGCGCATCGCGGCTGTCGGCAATCGCAAAAGACAGACCACGGCGGGTAAAATAACGGGCGATCGAAAGCCCGGTTTTACCTACACCGATAATGACCCGCCTATTGTCGGATGCGATCAAACTCACCTTACGTATAACTCCCTTTTTCTTAGCGTAGTTTTAATGTCGCTAGACCAAATAGCACCAGCATCACCGTAATAATCCAAAACCGCACAATAACCCGTGGCTCTGGCCAACCCTTTAATTCAAAATGATGATGGATCGGCGCCATACGGAAAATACGGCGGCCGGTTAATTTAAAAGACGCAACTTGCAAAATAACCGACACGGTTTCCAACACAAAAATGCCGCCCATAATAAAAAATACAATTTCATGGCGGGTAATTACGGCAATGGTTCCCAGCGTTGCTCCCAAAGCCAAGGCGCCAACATCGCCCATAAACACTTGCGCCGGATAGGTGTTAAACCACAGAAAGCCAAGCCCCGCGCCCGCTAGGGCACCACAAATAACAATGAGTTCACCCGCGCCCGCCACATAGGGAATATGCAAATACTCTGCAAATTTCACGTTGCCGGTAAGGTAGGCAATCAAGCCGAGCGCAGCACCCACCATTACCGTTGGTAAAATAGCCAAGCCATCAAGACCATCCGTTAAATTCACCGCGTTGCTGGCACCGACAATCACAAAATAAGTCAGCAGAATAAACAGTGGGCCCATTTGCCAGCTAACATTCTTCAAAAAGGGTAAGAACAACTGCGTGCTTACGGCGCTGTCTGCAGTCATGTATAAATATATTGCAGCGCCTAGTCCGGCCACACTTTGCCAAAAATATTTCCACCGAGCGGGCAATCCACGCGGATTGCGCTCAATCACCTTACGATAATCGTCTACCCAGCCCACCGCGCCAAAAATCGCGGTGACAATCAATACAGTCCACACATAATGGTTCTTCAGATCTGACCACAACAAGGTGCTAATAAAAATCGCAACCAATATCAAAGCGCCGCCCATTGTCGGTGTGCCTGATTTACTGAGGTGCGATTGCGGACCGTCATCGCGTACAGATTGCCCTATTTGATGAAAATTAAGCTTGCGGATCATCACTGGGCCGATCATTAGGGATATGGCCAGCGCCGTTAACACGCCAAGTATGCCGCGAATACTCAAGTACTGGAAAACCGCAAATGCGCTAACGTATTGAGTTAAATATTCAGCAAGTAGCAGCAACATATCAGTTGCCCCTCTGCACTAAATCGGTCGCCAATGCGTCGACAACCACTTCCATTTCCGCGCTGCGCGAACCCTTAACCAAAACCGTATCCCCTACTTCTAAATAATTTTTTAATGCCGCGATTAAATCCGGCTTATTGTCAAATGCGTATGCATTCCGACCAAACTCAGTCGCCATTATGCTGGCGTATTCACCCGCAAAGAAAACGGCATCAAGTCGATTTTCTCTGGCATAAGCCGCTATTTCCCGATGCTGCTGAGCGGCCTCTGCACCCAGCTCCGCCATGTGACCAAGGGCGAGAACTTTTCGGCCATGACTCGATGCCAGCACGTCAATTGCCGCTCGCACCGAACCAGGGTTCGCGTTGTAACTATCATCGATCAGTTCAATTCCGGCGACATTGCGGCGCAGTAGACGGCCGCTCACGCCGCGTACCGACTCTAGGCCACTCACCACTTCGCCTAAACTCGCACCCGCCGAAAGAGCCGCTGCAGCGGCCGCTAAGGCATTGGCCACCATATGCCGCCCGGACAAGGGCATGCACACCTTGGCACTGCCGGCAAAACTCACCAACTCAAAACGGACTTTGCCCGGCTCACTCAGATCAATATCACGCGCAAACACATCGACATCCTCCCGTACCAGGCTGAATAGGCGCTGCTGCACATGGCTGGCATAGGACTGCCACAGTGAACAGTGCGCATCATCAGCGTTGATAATGGCGAGGCCGCCCTTCGCTAAACCGCGAAATATCCCGCCCTTGGTTTCTGCCACTGCCGTCAGCGAACCGAAACCTTCAATATGCGCGTGCTGAGCATTGGTTAGCACCGCAATAGTAGGTTCAGCAAACTCGCAGAGGTAGTGGATATCACCCTGTTTTGCGGCGCCCATTTCAATCACCGCAAACTGGTGTTGCGCAGAGATCGCCAGCAGACTAAGCGGCACACCGATCTCGTTATTTAAATTGCCGACAGTGGCATAAACCTCACCACACTGAGCAAAAATTGCAGCCAACATTTCTTTAGTACTGGTTTTTCCGCTGCTACCGGTAATGGCAACAAGTGGACCAGTAAAACGACGACGATTTTCGCGAGCAATCAAGCCCAGCGCACGACGGGTATCTGAGACCCGAATATTAGGCAGAAGATCCGTTGCGTCGCTAACAACACTGGCAACGGCACCAGCATCCTTCGCTACGCCAACAAATTGATTACCATCAAAATTATCGCCGCTTAAGGCAATGAATAAATCACCAGCCTGAACTTTGCGGCTGTCAGTACAAACCACCTCAACAGAGGTATCTGTACCCGTGAGCACGCCACCAGTAACCGTCGCAATAGTCTGTAAATTTAGCGCGCCGATCATAAGCCCGACCTCGCTGCCAGTGCCAGCCGAGCACACTGAATATCGCTAAAGGGCAAACGACGCCCAGCGATTTCTTGATATTCTTCGTGACCTTTGCCAGCAATTAATACAACGTCGCCCGGTTTAGCCGCAGCGATTGCGTTCGCGATTGCGGCATCGCGCTCAGCAACCACCAGTGGAGCACCGCGCATACCCGCACAAATTTCCGCGATAATAGCGGTCGCCGATTCCGAGCGGGGATTGTCGTTGGTCACCACCACCGCATCGGAAAATTTTTCGGCGATCGCGCCCATCAGTGGCCGCTTACTACGATCTCGGTCACCGCCACAACCCATTACACAACGCAATTTACCGGCGGTAATTGGCCGCAAGGATTTGAGCACCTTTTCCAGCGCATCTGGCGTATGCGCGTAATCAATAACCGCCAACACGCCATCGGTGGAGCGCAGGCATTCCATACGGCCCGGCACAGGTTTTAATTTTGGTATCGCCTCGGCTATCGCATCGACAGTGACACCCAATCCCAATAACACCGCGGCGGCGGCCACCAGGTTGGACAAATTAAATTCGCCCAACAGGGGTGACTGCAATTGAAAATTTCCCCAAGGACTGCAGATTTGTGCCGCGATCCCCTGCATATCGCAGACGGTATTTTCGGCATACACCTTGGCCTGCGAATCAATAATACTAAAATCAATTAATAGTTCGGCCGTGGATTCAGCCATGAGCTTACGACCAAATTCATCATCGCGATTGATAACGGCCAGCGGCAGATTAGGCCAGTTCAACAGGCGCGCTTTTTCCGCGCCGTACGCTTCCATCGAACCATGGTAGTCAAGGTGGTCTTGGCTAAGATTCGTAAATACCGCAGCAGAGAAATTTAATGCTGCCACCCGATGCTGAGCCAAACCGTGGGACGAAACTTCCATTGCCGCCCAATTTGCGCCGCCATCACGCCACTCACTGAGCAATGCCTGCACTGACACGGCATCTGGCGTGGTGTTATTGCCGCTATTTAGGCGACCAAAGCGACCATTACCAAGAGTGCCAATGAGCCCACAGGGCTGACCAATGGCTTCCAGTAATTGCGCCACCATCCACGCACATGAGGTTTTACCATTGGTACCCGTGATACCGATGAGCTGCAGTTGCCGTGAAGGCAAACCATAAAAGCGCCCAGCGATTTCACTGATATGCGTTTCTAAACGTTCAATGACGACTACCGGCAGCGACCATTGCGCGGCATCGAAGGGCGCATCCGCGATAACGGCAACAGCACCCGCCGTAATGGCGGCGTGAATATAATCACGGCCATCGACTTCGTGCCCCTTGATCGCCAAAAAGACATCGCCAGCTTGAACCTTGCGACTATCTATTGCCAAACCAGTGACGGGCAACGCGGCAACTTCCTGACTTAAGTCAGGTAGTAAATCGCCTAACAATCTCGGTAATGTGTAGTTCTGCTGGTCTACCATCACGCTGCCGCATCTCCCTTAGTTTTGGGTTTAGGCTCGGCTGCCTCGATATTGTCCGGCGCGATATTTAACAGGCGCAGGGCATCAGATACCACCTTGGAAAAGACCGGCGCAGCAACCAAACCACCATAATAATCACCCTTAGGTTCATCGATGGTCACTACCGCCACAATCCTGGGATTACTGGCCGGCGCTACACCGGCGAAAATGGCAAAATAGCGGTCTTCGGCATAGCCGCCAGCAATCGCCTTGTGCGACGTTCCGGTTTTGCCGGCAATGCGATAGGCGTCTACCTGCGCCCGCGTAGCCGTGCCACCCAGCTCAGTCACTTCCTCCAACATATCAACGACCTGACGCGCAATTTTTGCTGAAATAACTTGCTGCTGAGTTGGCTTTTCAGTGCGCTTCAGCAAAGATACTTGCTGAAAAATACCGCGATTAGCAAACACCGAATAAGCTTGGGCTAACTGTAAATTGGTAACCGTAATACCGTAGCCAAAGGCAAACGTTGCGCGCTCGATAGCACGCCAATTAGGCCGATTTGGCAGCATGCCGTTGCTTTCACCAGGAAACCCTGAGCTAGTACTGCGCCCCAAGCCAAAGCGATCAAACACGCCCCAAACGTCATGTTCGTTAAGGGAGAGCGCAATTTTTGTGGTACCGACTTGGCTGGATTTTTTCAACACTTCTGCCACGGTAAGCACACCGTAATTACGGTGATCTTCTAAAACTTTCCGACCGACTTTGATATACCCAGGATTAGTATTGATGGTGGTGTCGGGCTGGTACTTACCACTTTCCAGAGCCGCCACCATGGTCAAAGGCTTTACGGTGGAGCCTGGCTCAAACATATCGATAACCGCGCGGTTGCGCAGCGCATCCGGGCTTAACTGGCTGCGATTATTTGGGTTAAATGAGGGCTGGTTAACCAGCGCCAAAACTTCACCTGTTTCACTGTCAATAATAACGATCGAACCGGCTTTAGCGCCGGTTCGATTTATTGCTGCTTTCAATTCGCGGTAAGCGAGATACTGCAAGCGCAGATCAATACTCAGTTGGACATCTTTGCCGGGGCTGGCCGCCTCCCCGGCGTCGATCTCCCTGATAATATTGCCGTACAAATCCTTTAACACCCGCTTGCGTCCGGGGGTTCCGTTAAGCCATTCATCGTAGGTCAGCTCCAGACCTTCCTGACCACGATCATCGATATCGGTAAAGCCCAGCAAATGTGCGGTGACCTCACCGGCGGGGTAAAAGCGACGATATTCCCGCTGCAAATACACACCGGGAATTTTCATTTGCATAAGTGTTTGTGCTGCGGCTGGCGCAACGTGACGGCGCAAATACATGAATTGGCTGTCGCGATAGCGCTCTACTCGCCGCGACAATTCGCTCGACGACATCTCGAGCGCCGTCGCCAAGCGTGCCCAGTCGCCTTTCGCACTCTGCAATTCCTGAGGATTGGCCCAAATAGACGCCACGGGCGTACTGACAGCGAGGGGCTCGCCATTACGATCGGCAATGATTCCACGATGAGCAGGGATTACTTCGGTGCGATTGGTCCGCGCATTGCCTTGGCCCTGCAAGAATTGGTAGCCGCGATCGACATCCAAGACCTGCAAACTTAGCGCTCGCCACGCCAATAATAAGGCGAGCAGCAGCAGACTGCCGACCACGATTCGGAAGCGCCAGGGCGATATTTGAACTTTAGCCTGCTTTACCATAACCCCGAACCATTTTGACTTCCCTCATTTTGGGCGCCTGCATTTTCAATTTTTGTATTGCCACATCTTGCACGCGATCCGGTGACGCCCACGTACTCTGCTCTAGCAATAAACGTCCCCACTCTTCTTCCAGAGACATTGCATCGCGGCGCAGGTCCTGTAGCTCACCAAATAATTTTCGGCTTTTATGTGAACTCTGAATCACCGCAATACATGACAAAACCACCAGAATGAGCAAGGCTGGGGCTAACACGCCACCCAACGGTGCCGGCGTCGACACCGCATTTCTCATGCTATTGCGCTGTTTTCCTTCCAACATAAATCACCCTTAGGCACACTCGTCATACGCGAGTTTTTCCGCCACGCGCATTACCGCGCTGCGCGACCGGGGGTTCAAAGCGACTTCATGATCGCTTGCCTTTACCGCCTTACCAATCAGCTTCAGCTTGCGATTGCGCTGACTTTCGGTAACCGGTATATAAGCGGGCACCTGCTCACCTTCTGCTTGGCGGCGCATAAAACGCTTTACTATGCGGTCTTCTAAGGAGTGAAAGCTGATGACGACCAAGCGCCCACCCACATCCAAACTATCAACAACCTTGCTCAGCAGCTTTTCTAAATCTGTTAACTCGTCATTGATAAAAATTCGAATCGCTTGAAAACTACGCGTTGCCGGATGCTTATGCTTTTCCCACGCGGGATTAGCCTCAGTAACTATTTTGGCCAACTGCAAAGTGCGCGTAATCGGCTCTTCTTCACGCGCGGCAATAATCGCTCTAGCAATACGTTTGGCGAAACGCTCTTCGCCGTAATCCCGCAGCACTTTGGTAATCTCTGCTTCGTCGGCCACTGCAATCCACTGCGCCGCACTCATGCCGCGATCGACGTCCATGCGCATATCTAAATCGCCGTCGCGCATAAAACTAAAGCCGCGCTCCGCCTGATCCAACTGTGGCGATGAAACGCCCAAGTCCAATAGCACACCAGTAAACGGCGCAGCCAAGCCACTCGACGCGGCCAGCTCGGCAAAATCAGCGAAGGAACCTCGTGCAATGTGGAAGCGCTGATCCGCCTGCGCTAATTCAAGACCTTCAGAAAATGCTTGGGCGTCTTTATCGATCCCGAGTAAACGGCCTTCAGCGCTCAAGCCTTCCAGTATCTGCCGACTGTGGCCACCACGGCCAAAAGTGCCGTCGATATAAAGCCCACTGGTATCGGTTACCAGTGCCGCAACGGCCTCCTCGAGCAATACTGTTAAATGCTGTTCCAAATGACTCACTCTCTACAGTGACAGTGACAACATCTCGTCCGGCATATCGTCACCCTCTCCCGCTGCACCGAGCCAGTCGAACCAACCTGACTCACTCCACAGCTCTAATTTTTTACCCTGACCCACTAGTAGTAATTTCTTTTCAAGATCAGCGTAATCGCGTAATGGCGGCGGCAACAGCACCCGACCATTGGCATCCATTTCTAAAGGGGTGGCATAACCCAGCAACAGCCGCTGAGCCAGCCGCGCCTTGCGATGTATATTCGGCAAGGCCTCAATCTTGGGCAGTAAATCCAACCACTGGGGCTCGGGATAAACCAACAGACAGCGCTCTTCGGTATGCGCGGTGATCACCAAGCGGCCATCACAAGCAGACACAAGGGCATCGCGTATTTTGGCTGGAATCGCCAAACGCCCCTTACTGTCCATTGTGATTGCATGACTACCTAGGAACACAAAACCCACCTTCTTCGCTTCAAAAACCCCAAAACACCACAAAAAACCACTTCTACCCACTAAACGACACTATAGGAACTTGCAAGCCCTAGTGTCAAGCGAGACTGGGACCTAAATAGAGGGATTTTTCTTAAAAATGTCAGTAACTTGCGGCTAAAACGCGCTAACGAGGATGGGTTTTGAGGAGCTTAATTTGAGGAAACAAAAGGATAGAGCACCAACTTAATGCACTACATTAAGTTCTGGCTTTTTTATGCAATAGAAGGGGAATAAAAAGTGAGTCGGCCGATAAGCCGGGTTCTGTCTTGGACGACCATTCATCTGGGATCTGCGTCACCGCAGACCTCTAGCAGCCTACCCGAATCCACTGTGGGCCACAGCATTGGATTCCTATTTGGCCTTGCTCCAGGCGGGGTTTACCATGCCACGAACTGTTGCCAGTCGCGCGGTGCGCTCTTACCGCACCATTTCAACCTTACCGGCAGCTTGCGCTACGTAGGCGGTGTATTTTCTGTTGCACTTTCCGTAGGCTCGCACCTCCCAGGAGTTACCTGGCGCCTTGCCCTGCGGAGCCCGGACTTTCCTCCCTGCAGCGAACTGCCGAGCGATCGTCTGGCCGACTCACCTGTAAGAATAACCAGTAGTTAACGGCGGCGCAAGTGCTATTTCCACAGACCTTTACAATGGGTGCTCAATTCCATACTGGTATAACTGATTCTTCTTAATGCCGCTAATTTTTGCGCACAGCGCCGCCGCCTGCTTAAGCGGAAGGTCTTCTCGCAGTATATCCAACATTTCGATGACTTCGACAGGCAGACCCTCGTCACCCGCAAAGCCCGCAATTAACAACACACATTCACCACGCTGCTGATTACTGTCTGCGCTTATAAACTCCAGCATCTCGGCAGCAGGGAGGCGCTTGACCGTCTCAAACATTTTGGTGATTTCTCTCGCCAGAACGACCACTCGCTCGGGCCCCATGACGGCAAGGACGTCAGCCACACAGTCTTTTATGCGGTGGGGCGCCTCGTAAAAAATCATGGTTCGGCGCTCTCGCAGCAGGGCTTTGAACACCCCCTGCCGCGCATGTTGTTTGGCGGGCAAAAAGCCCTCGAACATAAAGCGATCTGAGGGTAAACCAGCCACACTCAACGCAGCAATCACCGCACAGGCGCCGGGGATCGGAACCACTTTAAAGCCCTCGCGCAGCGCGAGATCGACCAATTTATAGCCAGGATCCGATACTAGCGGGGTTCCGGCATCGGAAATAAGCGCTAAATCCTTACCGTTGCGCAAATGCCCGAGCAAGCGCTCCAGAGCGGCATTATTACTGTGATCATGATAAGCCACTAAGGGTGTATCAATGTCAAAATGGCTCAGTAATGTACGACTGTGGCGAGTATCTTCCGCCGCAATGAGCGCAACCGTTTGTAGGACCTCTATGGCTCGGGGTACCATATCGGCCAAATTCCCTATTGGCGTTGCAACAACGTAAAGGGTGGGGCTAATTTCCACAACAGCGGCCTCATTGACAATGCATGACCGCGCAGACTAACAATGGCTGATCAATGAAGACAAGAACTTTTGCTTTTGCACTCACTTGCGGCCTCTTGGCTAGCTGTGCATCTAACCCACCCCCAATCTCAGTTTACAACCGTCCTGAGGCGCGACAGCCGCAAGTACCAGCGCGGCCAACGCCTCAGCAAAGTGGCGAATTCAATCCTGCAACAGCCGACGCCGAACTAGTGGAGCAATGGTTGCTTGACGCCGCGACACTCGATAGTGACGAAGCGTCAGATTTACTGCTCCGCGCGGCCGAAGTACTGCTGCGCGAAGGCGAGCTGGCCCGTGCAGATGATGTGGTTGGCGAGTTAATTGCGCCGGAATTAAGCGCGGAGCAAGCCTTGCGCCTTGCCATTATTCGCGCGCGGGTGCACCGAGGCCACGCCGAGTTCTCGGCTGCTCTAGCAGAGCTGTCTGACCCCCTCATCGAAGCCGCGGTGATTGACGCGCCTATACGCCGGCAACTGCAATACAGCCAATTGCGGGCATCCCTCTTTCAAATAGAGGGCGATCACCTCGCCGCCGCGAGAGAGTGGATTTTCATCGATCCACTGCTCAACCCCAGTCAACAGGGCGCCAACCGCGAGTCGATTTGGCAGTCGCTGATGCAAATTCCCACCGCGACCCTGATTGAACACATTGGCAGCACCGGAAATAGGGATTATCTTGGCTGGCTGGAACTCGCGTCCGTGGCCAAAGACAATCAAGGCGATATCGAAGCCCAGGTTCGCCAACGCGACGCGTGGCTAGCGCGCTGGCCCCAGCACCCGGCACGCTATTCGCTCCCCGGCGGCCTCGATAAATTAGACGACTTGATTGTCGAGCGACCAGACCAAGTCGCCCTTATTTTACCAGTGACCGGCCGCCTCGCCGCGTACGGCAAAGCCATTCGCGACGGTTTTTTTGCCGCCTATTACGAGACCTTAAATCAAGGCGGCGGCGTTCCTAAAATTCGGCTGTACGACAGCAATAGTGGCGACATTAACGCCCTGTATCAACAGACAATAAACGATGGCAACAAGCTCGTCATAGGCCCACTGGAAAAAGAGCATGTTAGCGCGCTAACTGCCAGCCACCCTCAAGCAATGTCGCTGCCCACTCTGGCACTCAACCGCATAGACGGCGAGCGTTTCCCAAGTGGGCTGTATCAGTTTGGCCTTAACCCCGAGGACGAGGCGGCGCAAATTGCCGATATCGCACTAGCCAAGGGTTACAAGCGCGCACTGGTAATTACCCCAGAAGGCTCTTGGGGGCACAAGGTGGCCGTAGCCTTTACTGATCGCTGGCAGAAATTAGGTGGCCAAATTGTCGCCAGCCAAACCTTCGACTCAAATAAAAACAATTACTCTAAGCAAATTAAAAGTATTTTAAACATCGACAAAAGCCAACAGCGCTTACAACGCCTGCAACAAATCATTGGCATTAGACCTAACTACGAGCCCTACCGGCGCACCGACCTCGACTTTATCTTTTTACTGGCGCGCCCCAATGAAGGCCGCGCGATAAAGCCACTACTGGCCTACCACTACGCAGGGGACATCCCAGTCTATGCTACCTCGCATATTTACCGCGGCAGCAAGGCCCCAACCAAAGACCAGGACATCAATGGCGTGCGATTTATTGATATTCCTTGGATTTTTAACGAAGAACTTGAAATTCGCCAAGCGATTAATAACGGCATACCGTCCAGCCCCGGCTACCAACGGATGTACGCCCTCGGCGTAGACAGTTTCCGATTACACCTGCGCCTTAAACAGCTGCGCAATGGCGATCGCAACCAGGTATTCGGCGAAACCGGCACCCTGAGCTTAAATATGCTTGGCCAAATAGAGCGAGAACTCTCACTAGCCGAAATTCAAAACGGCATCGCCGTGGTAAACCCTATTACAGCCACGGAAACTGAGCTGCCCTAATGTGGCCCAAACTTGGACCCACCAATACCGGCAAGCGCGCCGAACAGGCAGCATGCCGGTATTTGCAAAAGCATAAATTAAAAATCATCGCTAAAAACTACAGCTGCCGCTTCGGCGAGATCGACATTGTTTGCCTAAGCGACCAGCACCTGGTATTTGTTGAGGTTCGCTACCGCCGCACGGCACACTACGGCAGCGCTGCTGAAACCGTAAATTTTGCCAAGCAGCAACGCATTATTCTCACCGCCCGCCACTACCTTAGTTGCAACGCCGGTGCCAAGCAGTACAGTGAACTTCCATGCCGCTTTGATGTCATTGAAGCAAGCCCTGGCAACAGTGGTGAGCTGCAGTTAAATTGGCTTCCCAACGCTTTTCAGGAGTGAGAAACATACACCGTGGATAATACCGAGCAAGTACTAGATCTGTTTCATCGCCACATTGAAAGCTGCATGTACACTATGGAGTCGCTCGGCGACATGATCGTTCAAGCCAGTGAATGCCTAGCTGAAAGCATGTTGCATGAGCATAAGATTATTTGCTGTGGCGAAGGAACTAGCGGACTCATCGCCCACCACCTGGCCACCAATCTCCTCACTAGCTTTCAACAAGAACGCCCAGCACTGCCAGCAATGGTGCTCAGCGCGGACGCCGCTACCGCAATAGCAGTAGACTCCAGTTACAATGACATTTATGCCAATCAAATTCGCGCGCTAGGCCAAGCGGGCGACTGCCTGGTACTTTGCTATTACGGCAACGGCTCAACAGCGACCTTACGCGCCATTCAGGCCGCGCACGAGCGTGGCATGCGGGTCGTGTCACTGTGTAATCTCAGCGGCGGCGATGCCAGCTCACTACTCTCGCCAGAAGATGTCGAACTCGCTTTTCCGGTAGAAGACCGCGCCAGAGTCACAGAAATGCAATTAATCGCCGTTCACAGCATCTGTGAACTCATTGACAGCCAACTGTTTGGAAACCCTCACGCATGATCCAATTTCAACGCTATGCCCTACCGCTGCTCCTTATCGGCGTGCTCAGCGGCTGCACTCAGATACTCACCGCAACCACCGACACCCCGATCGCCGAAGATCCTGGCAGCCGGAGTCTAGGCAGCTACTTAGACGACGAGATCATTGAAACAAAGGCACTTGTTAATATCCGAAAAACTGATCCGGCACTGCAAAGCGCACGCATTGCAGTGACCAGCCATAACGGTATCGTGTTATTAACAGGCAATGTACCCAACAGCAGATTGAGCGGCGTTGCGGGCGACGTGGCCAATGAAGTAAAAAAAGTTCGCAAAGTTCATAACGAGCTAGCCATTGGTGCTGACGTCAGCATGTTAGCGCGCAGCAATGACGCCTGGATCAGCACCAAAGTCAAAAGCCGACTCTCCCTCGACGACAAACTTGATGCGTCAAAAATCAAGGTTGTCACTGAAAACGGCGTTGTCTATTTAATGGGGCTAGTATCAAAATCGGAGTCTGACGTCGCAACAAAAATCGTCAGCGAGACGAGCGGCGTACAGAAAGTTGTGCGGGTATTTGAGTATTATTGAGGCATAAAAAAACCGGCCTGGATTCACATCCGGCCGGCTTTTCAATATTACTTAACCACTTTCAAACTCGGCTTGCCCTTAGCGGTCGGCAGCTTACTGAGACTTGCACTCGGCCGAGGCCCCGGCGGCTTGGGTGGCACATCCGGCTCTTCAGCATCAAAGAGCATGCCCTGACCGTTCTCTTTAGCGTAGACACCCAGTATTGCCGAGATTGGCGCACTCACTTCCTGTGGCACACCACCAAAGCGGCCGCTAAACGTCAGAAAATCATTACCAACGTGCAACCCCACCACCGCAGACGGCGAAATATTGAGCACAATCTGACCGTCTTGCACATACTGCTGAGGCACGAACACGCTGTCATGAAGTGCATTCACGAGAATGTAAGGCGTACAACCATTGTCGACCACCCATTCGTAAATTGCCCTAATCATATAGGGACGACTCGATGTCATTGCCATAATATACAGCCAGTGGTTTAGGCTACTGACGCCTCGCTACGATTTTCACGCTCTTTTTCAGTCAGACTTTCCTGAAAAGAAGGTCGCTCAAACAATCTCGCCATATAATCGAACAAAGGCTTAGATTGGCGGGTTTGCGGAATAACCACACCCAGCTGAGGCAAACGCCACAGAATCGGCGCCAGGCAGCAGTCTACTAGCGTGAATTCATCACTCATAAAGAACGGCTTCTCAGCAAAAATAGGGGCTACAGTTAATAAACTGTCCCGCAATTCCTTACGCGCCTTTTCAGCATTCTTTTGATTGCCACCGACCAGCAGCTCATCAACCAAACGGCACCAGTCACGCTCAATACGGTAGATATACTGACGACTCTCACCACGGGCTACTGGATAAACAGGCAATAGCGGCGGATGCGGAAAGCGCTCGTCAAGATACTCCATCATTACTTTTGATTCGTATAATGCTAAGTCGCGATCAACCAAAGTAGGCAGCGAATTATACGGGTTCAGCTCGGCGACCTCTTCCGGCAGAGTGCCCGGCTTCACATCGACGATATCAACAGTCACGCCTTTTTCGGCCAATACAATTCTCACCCGATGGCAGTAATGACTTGCTGCGTCGGAGAAGAAGGTCATGGTAGAACGCTTGGCAACAACGCCCATTGATCTCACCTCAAATTATCAAACTAAAAACAAGAAACGGGCAGCTCCAAATAGAACCGCCCGCTGACTCTTTCCAACTCACACGACACGTCGCGCGAGCCAAAGGGGTTTAATGCACGTCTTTCCAATATTCGCGATTCAACAAGAAGGCAAATACAAAGAACACAGCAATAAATAACAGAACATACACGCCAATCCGTCTGCTTTTCGCAGCCGATGGTTCACCGACGTATTCCAAAAAATTAACCAAGTCATACACGACTTTATCATACTCAGCAGGGCTCAGGGCGCCCTCAGTCTGGTAGCTAAATGAACCGCAGGGGTTCAAAGCTTTACCATCATCACCAAACAGAATATTTTCGCCGGTTAGCGGGTCGCGTAATATGCCGCCGTTGTGAGCATGAACCGGGCCTGGTGCGCACTCGGGCATCCCCTGCAACTCGGCCATAACATGAGGCATACCCACATCTTTAAAGACTTTGTTGTTCACCCCATAAGGGCGTGAAGGGTCTGCATAAAAGGTACGCAAATAAGTGTATAGCCACTCGGGACTACGAGCGCGCGCCACCAATGTCAAATTCGGTGGTGCAGCGCCAAACCACTTTTTTGCATCGGCAGCGGCCATTGAGTTATGCATGAGCGAGCCAATCTTGGCGTCGCTATCAAACTTGAGGTTTTCCTCAAACAATTCTAGCGGAATCCCAAGGTCGTCAGCAGTACGCTGATAGCGCGCATAGCTCAGTGAATGGCAGCCCATGCAGTAGTTCATATAGGTGGCTGCGCCGCTTTGCAGCGACGGCAAATCAGTAACGTCAGTGTCGATTTGATCACAGGCCATCGTGCCGCAATCAAACGCCGACTCCGAACCAGCAGCTTTAAGCGGCAATACGGTTAACAGAATTACAGCCAACAGCACTAGCATGCTCTTCCAAAAGCCCATGCCACCGTCGGTGGTGCGGGTTGGCTCTGGCTTAGTGGCTTCCCACTTGGTCCAGAACGGCATCAGCAAGAAGAAAGCGAAGTAGAGCACCGAACAGATCCGGGCCAATAAGGTCCGCGCCTCAGTAGGCGCCTTGACACCAAGCACACCAAGGATCAAGAAAGAAGCCACAAAAATCAGGATGGCCGCTTTACTGATATTACCCTTGTAGCGAATCGACTTCACCTTACTGCGATCCAGCCAAGGCAACAGGAACAAAATAGCTACCGAAGCGCCGAAGGCCATAAAGCCCAGCAGTTTATCCGGCACTGCGCGCAGCACTGAATAGAAAGGTGTGAAATACCAAACTGGCGCAATGTGCTCAGGGGTTTTCAAACCATTGGCGATTTCAAAGTTAGCGTGCTCAAGGAAATAGCCGCCCATCTCTGGCATAAAGAACACAATGCCACAGAACACAAACAAGAAGACCGCAATCGCCGTCAAATCATGCACAGTGTAATAAGGGTGGAAAGCCACACCGTCTAAAGGTACACCGTTAGCATCTTTGTTCTTCTTGATCTCAACACCGTCTGGGTTGTTTGAACCCACTTCGTGCAAGGCCAACAAGTGCAAAACAACCAGCGCGATTAAGATAATCGGCAATGCCACAACATGCAGCGCAAAGAAGCGGTTTAGGGTGACGCCGGAAATCAGGAAGTCGCCGCGAACCCACTGCACAATGTCTTCACCCACTACTGGAATTGCACCAAATAGTGAAATAATAACCTGCGCGCCCCAATAGGACATTTGCCCCCAAGGCAGTACGTATCCAACAAACGCTTCAGCCATCAACGCGAGGAAGATGAACATGCCGAAAACCCAGATCAATTCACGGGGCTTTTGGTAAGAACCGTAGATCAGGCCGCGGAACATATGCAGGTAGACCACGACAAAAAACGCCGAGGCGCCAGTGGAGTGCATATAGCGGATCATCCACCCGAAGTCGACATCACGCATGATGTATTCAACGGAGTTGAAGGCTTCTTCAGAGCTGGGGGTAAAGCTCATGGTTAGCCATACACCGGTCAGCAGCTGATTAACCAGCACGACCAGCGACAAGACACCAAAGAAATACCAGAAATTAAAGTTTTTTGGCGCGTAGTATTTACCCATATGGGTATCCCACGCACGCATGATTGGCAGACGGGCATCAACCCAGTCGCGCAAACCCACTAACATTTTGACCATTACGCAGCCCCCTGATCAATACCGATAACAAGCACACTGTCGCCTTCAAAGGAATAAGGAGGAACAATGAGGTTTTGAGACGCAGGTGAACCCTGATAGACACGGCCAGCCAAGTCGAAACGCGAACCGTGACAGGGGCAAAAGAAGCCGCCCAACCAAGATTTGCCGCCGAGATCTGGCACGCCCACTTCAGGGTGATGCTTTGGCGCGCAACCGAGATGCGTACACAAGCCAACGAGAACCATATATTCTGGTCGAATTGAGCGGGTCGCAACGTCGACATATTCAGGCTGATCGGAACCGCTAGACTCAGGATCTTTTAGGTATTGGCCAAGCTCTTTCAGGCCCGTAATCTGCTCTTGGGTGCGACGCACCACATACACAGGCTTACCACGCCACTCCACAACAACCATCTGACCTGGCTCAAGCTTACTGATATCGGCCTTTACTGGCGCACCAGCAGCCTTAGCTTTAGCACTTGGATTCCAAGAACCCACAAATGGCGTTGCTATACCAACGGCCCCGGCGGCACCAACAACAGAAGTTGCGGCCGTCAGGAAACGTCGACGCCCTGTATTTACGCCGTCATTACTCATGACGATTCCCCCATAACATACGAAAAGTCAGGCTGGCCCCGCTAGATGAGCAGAACCCACTCTAAAATTCCAAATGGGCCAAATACTAATGAACTTGACCCATTCTGACAATAATTATGCTCTACAAAGATCTGGGTACAGAACTTTGTTCAGGCAAAAAAAAACGCCCACATCGCAGCTCGTGGGCGTTTTCCGAAAGCCGCAATGGGCAGTCTCCACAGGCCAGAGGCCGTAGCGGTTAACGCTTGGAGAATTGTGGCTTCTTACGAGCTTTACGCAGACCGACTTTCTTACGCTCAACTTCGCGTGAGTCGCGGGTTACGAAACCTGCTTTACGCAGACTGCCGCGTAGACCTTCGTCGTATTCCATCAGAGCGCGCGTGATGCCATGGCGAATCGCACCGGCTTGGCCGAAACTACCACCACCTGCGACGGTCACCAAAATATCAAACTTTTCAGACATTTCGACCAGCTCTAACGGCTGACGAACGATCATACGCGCCACTTCACGACCAAAGTACTGGTCAAGAGTGCGATCGTTTACTGAAATAGCGCCGGTTCCTGCTTTCAGGAATACACGGGCTGACGAGGTTTTACGGCGACCTGTACCGTAATACTGGGTGGCTGACATATTACGCTTCCGTTAGATATTCAGTTCAACTGGCTGCTGAGCGGTATGTGGATGCTCAGTACCAGCGTAGACTTTCAATTTTTTAAACATAGCACGACCCAGCGGGTTTTTGGGCAACATACCCTTTACCGCTCCCTGGATCACGCGCTCGGGGGCTTTCTCGATCAACTTCTCGAAGCTCATCGACTTCAATCCACCCGGATAACCGGTGTGGTGATGATAGATCTTACCACTTGCTTTATTGCCGGTAACGCGAATCTTTTCCGCATTAACAACAACGATATAATCGCCAGTATCAACATGAGGCGTGTATTCAGGCTTATGCTTACCGCGCAAACGATGCGCAATTTCACTGGCCAAACGACCCAATGTTTTTTCGGCGGCGTCTACTACGTACCAGTCATGTATTACGTCACTGGGTTTTGCGCTTAAGGTTTTCATGTGTCTCGCCTATAGGGCCCGTACCGAACAAAGAGCGCGAATACTACATAAGCGCCACAGGTTTTTCAAGCGGAATGTTTGCTTTTCTGAATGAATAGCGCCAAACACCGTCATGGACGGTGCTCTTGCCCGAGGTAATCCTCAGACTGCATTTCCAGAAGCCGACTCTGAGTCCGCTCAAACTCAAAATCCAACCGGCCGCCAGTATACAGATTCTCTAGCGATACTGCAGCCGACAAAACCAATTTAACGTTGCGATCGTAAAATTCATCAATCAAATTAATGAAGCGCCGCGCCTGATCGTCACGGCCCGCGCCCATTTGCGGCACATTGCTAATCACCACCGCATGAAACACCCTCGCCAATTCAATATAATCATATTGGCTGCGAGGGCCGTCACAGAGCTCATCAAAATCAAACCACGCCACGTCGTCCGCAACATAGCGGGCCTGTATCTGGCGCCCTTCAATATCCAGCCCCTGATCAGCGGTCGCCGCCTCTGGCGCCAAACGCTGAAAGCTGCGCATCAAACTCTGCTCAGCCGCATCACCTAATGGCTGGTAATACAACTCAGCTTGCTCCAAGGCCCGCAGGCGGTAATCGACACCACCATCGACGTTAACAATTTCAGTACGCGTATTAATAAGCGCAATGGCGGGCAAGAAGCGCGCGCGCTGCAAACCGTCTTTATACAAACCATCAGGGATAATATTCGACGTGGCCACCAAGACCACGCCGCGCTCGAACAGGCGTTCAAACAATCCCGCCAAAATCATTGCATCGGTAATATCTGAGACAAAAAATTCGTCAAAGCAAATTACCCGCGCTTCATCGGCGATACGATCAGCCACAATCACCAAGGGATTCTTTTCACCCGAAAGGGATTTCAATTCTTTATGAACCCGCTGCATAAAGCGGTGAAAATGCGCTCGCAGTTTATTCTCAAAAGGCAGAGTGTCGAAAAAGGTATCCATCAAATAGGTCTTACCACGACCCACACCACCCCAAAAATACAAACCTTTTATCTCTGCAACGACTGGGGGGCGCCGTGTCAAGCGCGCCCACAGCCCCGCCGCGCCAGGCGCAGGCTGGGCAAGCAAGTCATCATACAAACGCTGCAAACATGTAACAGCGTGCTCTTGAGCTGGATCGTAGGAAAAATCAGCCTGTTCAAGATCTCGTCGATATCGCTGTAATGGGGTAGCCATATAAAGGCCCTCGTTAAGTCGGCGCAACTTTACCGACCCAACCACGAATTGGCAATTTTTTATCTGGGCATACTGAACCCAATCGCCTGAGCAGTTATACTTGGGGCTACAAGAGTGACATACACGTCGACTCACCGGAGGAGTTTCTGTGCAAGACCTAAGCACCCTGATCACCGTTGCCATCATCTGCCTACTCAGTGGCGCCGCCATCGGCTACTTCATCCTAGGGCGATTAAAGCCTGAGCAGCAAAATCGCGCGGCGCTAGAAAAGCAGTTCGGCGAAATGCAGCAGCAGCAGCAAGAGTATCAACAGCAGGTCAGCACCCATTTTGACCGCACGGGTGAACTCCTAAATGAACTCGCTGAAAGCTACCGCAGCGTCCATAACCATATCGTAGAAGGCGCTCAAAACTTACACGCATCCGGTATCAGCCCGCTACAAGCGCTCCCTGAAGGCCGTCCAGTACTAGAGAGCAAATCCACCAAGGCCACGCCTTCAGCTCCACCGCTGGACTACGCACCACGCCAACCCGGCAAAAAAGGCGCGCTTCACGAAGAGTTCGGCATGGACTCTGAGAAAAAACCCAAAGATCATATCGACCCGCCACTCGCACCGCACCTCTAGCACGCCGCGCCCCAGCAACAACGCTGGGGTCACCGCTGCCCCCACAGACAAACCAGCGCGCACCCGCTAAGCGGGATTATCAATATCGATAAACTCGTGCTGCAAATTGAATTGCGCAGCCAGCGCCCCAGCCAAAGCCTGCACACCATACCGCTCGGTCGCGTGGTGACCGGCACCAATATAGGTAATACCCAGCTCCCGCGCCGCTAAAATCGTCGGTTCCGACACCTCGCCACTGAGAAAAGCATCCAGCCCCAGCGCCGCCGCTTTTTCAATATAAGATTGTGCCGCGCCGGTACACCAGCCGATGCGCTGAATCGGCCGATCATGACCCAACTCCAATAGTGGACGCCGCCCCAATACCCTAGCAACGTGGTCGGCAAAATCCTGCGCTGATTGCGGCGCCGCCAACACGCCAACATTACCGACCGAGCGAGGATTACCCGGCTCCAGGCCGCCCTCAACCGTAATACCCAGCTGATTAGCCAGCTGAACATTATTCCCCAATTCGGGATGCGCATCTAACGGCAAGTGGTAAGCAATCAAGCTGATATCATGTGTCAACAACAAGCCAAGGCGACGGCGCTTCATACCGACCACGCAGGGATCTTCACCCCGCCAAAAATAGCCGTGATGCACAATAATGGCATCCGCCCGCGCCTCAATCGCTGCTTCAATCAAGGCTTGGGACGCTGTCACCCCCGACACAATACGGTGTACCTCAGGGCGCCCCGCCACCTGCAGGCCATTGGGGCAATAATCATTAAAATTGTGCGGCGCCAACAGGCCATCTGCAGCGGCAAGCAAAGCAGACAATGAAACACTCATACAAGCTCCCAGAAATTCGAAAACGGCGTAAATCATGCTAGGCTAGCACGCCAGCAGTTTAGCCTAGCCAAAACGGCCAATTTAGTGCATCGCGAGGATCAGCTTTTGAATCTGCCCAACCCCAAAACCCTGATCTGGCCAACGCTTTGCGGGGTATTACTGGGCCTGTGCATACTCGCCTACCTGCCCAGTCAACGCGACCGCGATTATGTGTATGCGGTAGAGCATGCCGCGCCAGCGGTAGCCAACATCTACACCACCAAGGTCGTGCAACAACGCCACCCGCTAGCCAACGACCCACTATTCAAACATTTTTTTAAACGCAACGGCAAAGCCAAACAACAGCTAGAGCGCAGTTTGGGTTCCGGCGTTATTGTCAGTGATGCCGGTTACCTACTAACAAACTACCACGTCATTAACGGCGCTGATGAAATTTTAGTCCTGCTCCACGACGGCCGCCAAGCGCTCGCCAGCGTAATCGGCAGTGACGCCGACACTGACCTCGCCGTGCTCAAAATAGACCTCGGCAATCTCACCAGCATCACGATTGGCGACCCCAGCAAAATCCGGGTCGGCAATATCGTTCTCGCCATCGGCAACCCCTACGGTTTCGGCCAAACCGTTACCCAAGGCATTGTCAGTGCCACCGGACGCTACGGGCTTGGCCTGAGTCAGTTCGAAAACTATATTCAGACCGATGCCGCCATCAACCCCGGCAACTCTGGCGGCGCCCTCATTGACACCAAAGGACGCTTACTGGGTATCAATACCGCCATTTACACTCAGAGCGGCGGCTCCACCGGCATAGGCCTGGCCATCCCCACCGACCTCGCCCTACGCACCATGAGCGACTTAATTACTTACGGCCGCCCGCTGCGGGGCTGGCTGGGAATAGAAGTGCAGCCAGTCGGGCTTGGCACCAATGGCGTCATTATCACGGCCTTAGCGAGTAGCGGCCCAGCCGAAAAAGCCGGCTTAAAAGTCGGCGATATTCTCACTGAAATTAATGGCGAACAAGTTGGCGATGGCCACGCTGGAATGAAGCTAATCACCTATACCCGCCCCGGCCAGCAAGTGCGGATCGGCTTATTGCGGGGCGAGGAGCTGCTCACGATAGTGACCCAAGTCGCCGAACGCCCCAATAGTTAAAGCACTTCTCGGCAGCTAAGCTAATTACGTGATGCTTAGCGCGTCGTACCGAGAACCCGTTGGAGCGATTCAAATAACACCGCACTCTCTTCGGGGCGACCCACGGTAATACGCAAATATTGCGCTACGCGGGTCTGCTTAAAATGACGAACAATAACACCATCTTCGCGCAGCCCTGCCGCCAGCTC
Source organism: Zhongshania antarctica (assembly GCF_014202945.1). GTDB lineage: Bacteria > Pseudomonadota > Gammaproteobacteria > Pseudomonadales > Spongiibacteraceae > Spongiibacter > Spongiibacter antarcticus. The sequence goes on from NZ_JACHHW010000006.1 coordinate 164,336, forward strand.
CGCGGCATCGCGGCTGCGGTGCCGACAAAACACAAAATTAGCGAGAGACGGCAGCACCTCAAAATCTAAGGCGGCCAAATGCTGCACCAGATTTTCGCGCTCGGTGATTACCGCCTGCTGACACTGCTCAAAATAGGCCTGATCGGCAAAAGACGCCGTCGCGCCAAGCTGAGCTAGGCGATCGAGGGGATAAGAGTTAAAGCTATTTTTAATCCGATCTAAGGCTTCAATCAAATCAGGGTGACCTACCGCAAAGCCCACTCGCAATCCCGCCAATGAGCGCGACTTCGACAGGGTCTGAGTAACCAGTAAATTCGGATAGTGATTCACTAAACTAATGGCCGATTCGCCACCGAAATCCACATAGGCTTCATCAATCACCACCACAGTTTCGGTATTCACTGCCAATAGCCGCTCTATTTCCGCCAGTGGTAAGAAACACCCGGTAGGGGCATTGGGGTTGGGGAAAATAATCCCCCCCTTCATACCAGTGTAATCACTAACCCTAATTTGAAAAGACGCGTCGAGTGGAATCGCCTCAAAAGGAATGCCGTATAAACCGCAGTAAACCGGGTAAAAGCTGTAGGTAATATCTGGAAACAGCAGCGGTTTGCCATGCTGAAATAAGCCGTGAAAAATATGCGCGAGCACTTCATCCGAGCCATTACCAACAAACACTTGCGCGCTATCAACGCCATGATAGTCGGCAATTGCCGCCTTAAGCTGATCGCTATTGGGATCAGGGTAGCGGCGTAAATCGTCGTTAAGCCCCTGTTGTATCGCAGCCAAGGCCTGTGGCGACGGCCCATAGGGGTTCTCATTGGTATTGAGCTTGGTCAGCTTTTGTAGCTTGGGCTGCTCGCCAGGAACATAAGGCACCAAGTCCTTAACAAAAGGACTCCAAAACCGGCTCATACAGACTCCTGGCCAGCGTCATTCGCTGGTAAAAAACGGTATTCCGCACTGCGGGCATGGGCTGTCAAGGATTCCCCTCTCGCCAGCACCGAGGCCACTTTGGCAAGCTCTGCAGCGCCCGCCGCTGAACAGCCAATAATAGATGAGCGCTTTTGGAAGTCATAAACCCCCAGCGGCGACGAAAATCGTGCCGTGCCTGAGGTTGGCAAAACGTGATTGGGGCCTGCGCAGTAATCACCTAGCGCTTCAGGCGTATAGCGGCCCATAAAAATCGCGCCCGCGTGACGAATTTTGGGCAAGCAATCCTGAGCATTATCAAAGGACAACTCCAAGTGTTCCGGCGCAATTCGATTACTAAGTGCAATAGCCTCATCAAGGTCTTTTACCAAAACCAAGGCACCCCGCGCAGAGAGGGATTGGCGAATAATGTCGGCCCGCGCTGAGGTCGGCAACAACTTAGCAATACTCGCTTCAACCGCGTCCAAAAAGTCGGCGTCAGGACTTAATAATATAGATTGCGCATCTTCGTCGTGCTCCGCCTGAGAAAACAAATCCATGGCGATCCAGTCGGGGTCGGTTTTACCGTCGCAGATCACGAGTATTTCCGAGGGGCCTGCAATCATATCCAGCCCAACACTGCCAAATACTTGGCGCTTTGCGGTGGCCACATAGATATTGCCGGGACCGACAATTTTATCGACTTTTGGGATGGTCTCAGTGCCATAGGCTAACGCGCCAACGGCTTGCGCCCCACCAATGGTAAATACCCGATCAACACCGGCAATCGCAGCAGCCGCCAAAACCATGTCGTTAACAAAGCCCTTGGGGGTGGGCGACACCATAATCAACTCATCCACCCCCGCCACTTTGGCGGGAATCGCATTCATTAATACTGATGAAGGATAGGTCGCTTTTCCACCCGGCACGTAGAGACCAACTCGCTCAAGTGGGGTGATTTGCTGACCCAGCACGGTGCCATCAGCCTCGGTATAAGACCACGACTCCTGACGCTGGTGCTGGTGATAGCTGCGAATGCGCTCGGCGGCTTTTTCTAAAGCCTCACGCACCTCGGTGGGTATCGAAAGCAAAGCCGCCTGCAATCGCGCCTGAGGAATTTCCAGCTCGGCAGCTGTATCTGCATTTACGCCGTCAAACTGCTTGGTATAGCCGAGCAACGCAGTATCGCCGTCACGGCGAATAGCCGCCAAAACCCCCGCCACCGTATTTGAAACGGTAGGGTTTGTGGTGGCTTCCCAGTTGAGCAATGCGGTCAGCGCAGCATCAAACCCCGCATCAGCAGACTTCATGCGCCGAATAATATCTGCCATTACACAGTCTCCGATGCAGCTTGACGAGCCTCCACAGCCGCAGTTAATTTGCCGATGATATCCTGAATACTGTGGTGCTTCCGCTTCATTGCGGCCTTATTAACCACCAAGCGCGAGCTAACATCGGCAATCATATCCCGCGGCTCCATGCCATTAGCCCGCAAGGTATTACCGGTATCAACAATATCGACAATTAAATCAGCCAGATTCATCAGGGGCGCCAACTCCATAGCACCATAAAGCTTAATCAGCTCTACCTGGACACCACGCTCCGCAAAGTGGCGACGGGCGACATTCACAAATTTAGTGGCGACCCGCACCCGACCATGGGGCAGCACTTCGCCAACCCGACCCGCTGTCATTAAGCGGCAGCGGGCGATGTTTAAGTCTAGCGGCTCGTACATATCCACCGCGCCCAGCTCCAGCAACATATCTTTACCAGCCACACCGATATCTGCCGAGCCCAATTTCACGTAGGTCGGCACGTCGGTGCCACGAATCACAATAAGCTGAATATGGGCGTGATTGGTTTCAAAAATCAGCTTGCGACTGCTGCTAATATCCTCAAGCGGCACAATGCCGGCTTCGGCAAGCAGGGGCAGGGTTTCTTTAAGAATACGCCCTTTGGTAAGGGCGATAGTAACCGGCTGATCCACAGGTAAACTCCAGGAACTGATAAATTCTAGTTAGCAACCCGGCGAATATCGGCGCCGAGGGCGAGGAATTTCTCCTCAATACATTCATAGCCGCGATCAATATGATAAATACGATCGACTAAGGTTTCGCCATCTGCCACCAAACCAGCAATAACAAGGCTCGCCGAGGCGCGCAAATCACTGGCCATCACCGGTGCACCCTTGAGGCGGTCAATACCTTTAATCATCGCGGTATTACCTTCAATGGTGATTTTCGCGCCCATACGGTTCATTTCATGGGTTTGAATTAAGCGATTTTCAAAAATTGTCTCAGTAACATGAGACACCCCGTCAGCCACGGTATTCATCGCGGTGAACTGAGCCTGCATATCGGTAGGAAACCCCGGATATGGCATCGTCTTTATATTCACTGCCTTGGGCTGGCGACCTTCCATATCAAGTGTAATCCAATCGGCGCCGCTTTCGATCTTAGCACCCGCTTCTTCCAATTTAACCAATACCGCTTCCAGCGTTTCGGGACCAATATCTCGCAGCCGGATCGAACCGCGACTCGCCGCTGCCGCCACCAAATAGGTTCCCGCTTCAATACGGTCAGGCATCACGGAGTAGGTACAGCCGTTAAGACGTTCGACACCATCGATAGTAATGGTCGCCGTGCCATGACCAGTTATCTTGGCACCCATGGCGATCAGACAATGTGCCAAATCGACAATTTCCGGCTCGCGCGCGGCGTTTTCTAGCACGGTGCGGCCCTTAGCCAGCGCCGCCGCCATCATCACGTTCTCAGTACCACCAACGGTAACCATATCAAACAGAACATGAGCGCCTTTCAAACCGCCCTCAGGTGCCCGCGCAGTGATGTAACCTTCGTCGATATCGATGATAGCGCCCATCGCCTCAAAGCCACGCAAATGCTGGTCGACTGGCCGGCTACCAATCGCGCAACCACCGGGAAAAGACACCTTGGCGTGACCGAAGTGCGCCAATAAAGGCCCCAGCACCAATATCGATGCCCGCATAGTTTTCACGAGCTCATAGGGTGCGGTAGTTTTAGTGGTCGTAGAACCATTGATTTCAACGCCCAGCCGCTCATCAACAATGAGTTCGGTACCCATGCTGCGCAGCAGCGCAATCATGGTGGTTACGTCGTGCAAGTGCGGGAGATTGCGGATCAATACCGGCTCACTGGACAGCAAGGTGGCGGCAAGAATCGGCAGCGCCGCATTTTTAGAACCGGACACGCGAATCTCTCCGGCCAAAGGGCCGCAGCCGCGTATAAGCAACTTATCCATGAAATCTCCTGGAAAGTCCCGTCAGCCTCAGGCTTGGGCTTCCTCGGGGGTAATAGCTTTAATATTAATGGCGTGGAGTGAACCGTCGCGTATCCAATCGTTGACTGCAGCATAAACCAATTGCTGGCGCTTAACAGCGCGCAAGCCAGCAAATGCGGCACTCACAACCCGAACATCAAAATGACTGCCGTCGCCGCTAACAGCCACGTCACTCTCGGGAAAGTGCTCTGAAAGGCGCTGTTCGATATGGTCTGTTTGCATGACAATTCTACCTGTATTCTTCACTTGCGATATCAAGCGCGGAATTGTACGCAATTGCGGTCAACATGGCGAGACGAATACCTAAACGCGCATTCATCCGTCGCCATTAAGACACCAAATTATTTTGCCGCCTGCTCTTCCATCACCGCTTGCGGGGCAACCGTCCAATTGGCAATAACCTTATCAATATCACCATTATACTGCTTAACCGCAGCATCAAACTGATTCTGATAAATGCGACCTAAGTTCAAGCCTTCTATAACCACATTGCGCAGCTTCCAACTGCCGTCAGAGCCTTGGCGAAGGGTATACATAACTTGATAGGGCTTGGCGCGCTCACCATAAATGTTTTGGCGAACACCAACGCTACCCGACAAATCGGCGTCGTCGGCTAGCGGCAGCACTTCGATACGATTGCCATTAAAACCAAGCAGGCCTTTAGCGTAGGTATTTATTAAGCCGTCTTTAAAGTTATTGGTAAAACGCATCACCCGGTCACGAAATTTAGCCCGCTCAGCATCGGTTTTCAGGCTCTCGTAATAACCGCGGCTGCCATATTTACCCATAATGCCCCGCGCGAAGCTCTGAAAATCCACAACGTCATCCATTATCCGGCGCACTTCACCCGTAAAACGCTCAGGATCTTTATCGACATAGCTGCGCGCCCCTTCGATAACTTTAACCAACTCTTGCGTAGTATCAGCCACCACTTCGTAGGGGCCCTTCTGCGCCGCAGATACCTGCGCTGACAGACTAACAGCCATAAATGCCGCCAGTAAAATTCGCTTAAACATATCATTCCCTCAATAATTTTTAACCGCACAAACACGGCACAACACTGCTAACTGCTAGCTTCGACCCTCTTTTACGGAAATGTCTCCCGCATCGGAGGTCAGCTAATCCTGTTATTTTGTCACATTGGAAATTATCATAGCTAACATTAGCCCCCGCTTAACGGGCAATTTCAATAATTCAGGTAATCCCTCGTGACCAAAAGCACATCATATACCAGCTCAGCGCTGCGCGTTATCCGCATGGAACGCGATGCCGTTGCCATCCTCGCCGACCGCATAGACGAGAGCTTCAGCCAAGCCTGCGACATTTTAATGGGCTGTAAAGGCCGCGTCGTGGTTACCGGCATGGGCAAGTCGGGGCACATCGGCAATAAAATTGCAGCCACTCTTGCCAGCACCGGAACGCCGGCCTTTTTTGTTCACCCCGGCGAAGCGAGTCACGGCGATTTGGGTATGATCACCGCTGGCGATGTCGTGATTGCGCTCTCCAACTCCGGCACCACCGGCGAATTAATCACTATTCTGCCACTGCTTAAGTTACTGGCCGTCCCCGTGATTGCCTTAACCGGTAATCCGAACTCAGAACTCGCCACCACCGCGGACGTGCATTTAAACGTCGGCGTGGCAGAAGAGGCCTGCCCATTAAATCTCGCACCGACCTCCAGCACCACCGTCACCTTGGTGATGGGGGATGCGCTCGCGATAGCCCTATTAGAAGCGAGAGGCTTTACCGCCAATGACTTCGCCCTATCTCACCCCGGTGGCGCACTGGGCCGCAGACTGATCCTAAAAATCGACAGTATTATGCACACCGGCGACAGCATCCCCAAAATTAGCTTAGGCAGTGCACTCAGTGGCGCACTACTGGAAATGAGCAGTAAAACACTAGGCATGACCACCGTGGTTGACCAAGCTGGTGTACTCGCCGGCATCTTCACCGACGGCGACCTGCGCAGGGCCATTGATCGCGGTATTGATATACATAAGTGTCCCATCGATGACATTATGACCCGCAATTGCCGCACCATTAAACCCGGCACCATGGCCGCTGAAGCGCTGCGCATCATGGAAGACAATAAAATTACGGTATTGGTCGCCGTCAATGAAGACGGCCAACCCGTCGGCGTCATCCACACTCACGACCTGCTCAAAGCAGGCGTTGCTTAGGAACCCGCAACACCATGAACAGCGTTATTGAGAAAGCAAAAACCATCAAACTCTTGGCCATGGATGTCGATGGCGTGTTGACCAACGGCAGCCTGTACTTTGGCAATAGTGGCGAGGAGATGAAAGCATTTAGCATTCTTGACGGTCTCGGCATTAAATTACTCCGCGATGCGGGTATTAGACCCGCCATTATCACTGGCCGCTGCTCAGAACTGGTTAAGCGTCGCGCCGGTGAACTCAAAATAGAGCTAATTTATCAAGGCCGCGAGGACAAACTCGTCGCTTTAGAGGAGCTGCGCGCTGATCTCGGGCTTGAAATGAGTGAAATTGCCTACGTTGGTGACGATCTACCCGATCTTTCTGCTATCCGCAAAGCTGGACTAGGGATTACTGTTGCCAATGGCCACGAGTTTGTCGCTCGCCACGCCGACTGGCAAACCCGCGCCGCCGGCGGCAGCGGCGCTATTCGCGAAGTCTGCGAGCTAATCCTTACCGCTCAAGGCAAGCTCAATAGCGCGTTGGAACAATACCTCTGACATGAAGCAAATCAAATTCACTGTCTTCTCCGTGCTGTCGGCCATCACCGCCATGGCCGGTATTATTGTCTACCTAACGCAATTCAGTGAAAGCGGTAAGCTGAGCATTGTTGAGCGTTTTGAGGCGGTTCCCGATGCCGACTCTCACCTCACCCAAGTCGACGGCATCAAATACAGCCGCGATGGCGAAATCGCCTATAAATGGCGAGCAAGCAGCGCGGAGCGATTAATATCAGATGGCTCAATTTCATTGCAAGACCCCTTTTATATCGGCAATATCGCAGACCAGCGACCGTGGACGGCCAGCGCTAAGACCGGCAAGCTATCCCAAGACGGCGAACAATTAACCCTGCTCGACACCGTACTAGTAAAAGATTTAATCCGGCAGGCGCAAATAACGACCGAATTACTGCGAATAAATCTAGAGAGCAGCGAAGTGAGCACTGACCAGCCCTTGACCCTGTCATTGCGCAATGGCAAAACCCACTCGCTAGGCATGAAAGCCAGCATGAAAAATGAACGTGTTGAACTCCTTGATCAGGTTAAAGGCCATTATGACCCTATTTAAAGCCGCGCTTGCCACCACGCTTACCTTGAGCGTTTGCAGCGCTGCACTGAGCTTGCCCGATGACCGCAAACAAGCCATCAATCTGAGTTCCGATAGGGCAATTTACGAAAATAACCAAGGTGTTTATATCGGTAACGTCAGTATGAGTCAGGGCTCGCTCAAGATCCGCGCCGACAAACTGACTATTATTGAGTCAAACCGAAAAGTTGAAAAAGTGATTGCCGAGGGCAGTCCCGCCTACTTTGAACAACAGCCCAGGGCCGAAGAGGGGGTCGTAATCGCCAGCGCCCAGCGCATTGAATACAGCTTGGCACAAGAGGAGATTCTTCTCCAAAAGAATGCCTCGATTACCCACCAAGGCTCCAAAATTTCCGGCGACCGCGTCGTGTACAGTGGCCGCAAGCAGATGGTGGTGGCCGACGGCGGCACCACAGAAAAAGAGAATCGGGTGAAAATGACCCTCCAACCCCAAGCAATCCCTGACAGCGAGCTGCCTGGCGGTGACGCCAACAACACGACGACCAAGCCCATCCCTGACAACGCCCCCAGCGGAGAATCGCGCTAACCATGCCAGTTCTGCAAGCCAGCAATCTCGCCAAGGCCTACAAGGGCCGCGAAATCATCAAAGATGTGTCACTCACCATCAGCAGCGGCGAAATTGTCGGCCTACTCGGCCCCAATGGCGCGGGCAAAACCACCTGTTTTTATATGATTGTCGGCATCGTTAATGCCGACCGAGGCACGATCCGCCTCGATGACCGCGACCTAACCAAACTATCAATTAATGGCCGCGCAAAAAACGGAGTGGGCTATTTGCCACAGGAAGCGTCGATTTTTCGCAAACTGACCGTCGCCGATAATATTATGGCCATCCTCGAGACCCGAAAAGATCTCAACCGCGCGCAACGCAAGGAAAAATTAGAGGCATTACTTCAAGAGTTTCACATTACCCATATTCGCAAATCCATGGGCATGGCACTGTCTGGCGGTGAGCGCCGCCGAGTTGAAATTGCCCGCGCACTGGCCACCGAGCCCAGTTTCATACTCCTTGACGAGCCCTTTGCAGGGGTCGATCCAATCTCGGTGAACGACATTCAAAATATTGTAAAGCACCTGCAGGCGCGGGGGATCGGCGTACTCATCACCGACCACAACGTCAGAGAAACCCTCGATATTTGCGACAAAGCCTATATCGTTGGCGAAGGCCGTATTGTTGCCGAAGGGGACGCCAACACCGTATTAAGTAATCAGATTGTTCGTGATATTTACCTGGGCGATAAATTTACCTTATAAGTTATGCAATGAGCAAATGAGTCGGCACAGGTATTGCAGGAGATGATTGTCCCGACTACACTGAGAGTGAGGCATAATTATTGCCGGTAGAGTAAAACCTATTACTCGTGTTGCCATCACTCCGTTGTAGAAGCCGCTGCCTATGAAACAATCGCTACAGCTCAAAGTCGGTCAAAGCCTGACCATGACACCTCAGCTGCAACAGGCGATTCGCTTATTACAACTCTCCACCCTCGATCTCCAACAAGAAATACAGTCGGCATTGGACTCCAATCCACTGCTTGAAATCAGTGATGACAACGACGATTTTGAAGTCAATACCGAGCCCACGTCCGCCGAACCAAAAAAAGCAGAGAAAAGCAGCGACCAAGAGACCGAAGCTCCGCAGCCCGAGGCCGACACCGAGTGGGCCGAACGCAGTGACATCCCTGACGACCTCCCGGTCGATAGCCAGTGGGACGACGTATACCAAACCAGCGGCACTAGCAGCGGCTCCGGCAGCGGTTCGGGAGCTGAAGACAACGACTACAGCAATGACTATCGCAACTCCAGCGCAGACTCCCTACAAGACCATTTACGCTGGCAGCTCAACCTCAGTCGCCTATCCGATATTGATCGCTTAATTGCCGACGCCATCATCGACGCCATCGATGACAATGGCAGGTTAACGGTCAGCGCAGAAGAACTTGTCGAAGGCTTTGCCAGTGACGAAATCGAAATCGAAGAATTCAACGCCGTTTTACACCTTATTCAGCAATTTGATCCACCGGGCGTGGCCGCCCGCGACTTGCAAGAGTGTTTATTGATTCAGCTCAAGCAATTACCCGCCGACACCTATTTAGCTGAAGAAGCGCGCCTTGTCGTGAGCCAATATATGGCGCAATTGGGCAATCGCGACTATAACCAGATAATGCGCCGCTGCCGCTTAAAAGAAGATCAGCTTCGCGACATTATAAAACTGGTGCAATCGCTCAACCCCACACCGGGTGACAGCATTGGCGCCGACGAAACTGAATATGTGGTCCCCGATGTGTTTGTTAGCAAAAAAGAAGATCGCTGGCTGGTGGAGCTGAACCCTGATATTGCACCCAAAATTCAAATTAACGCACATTACGCGGCACTGGCCAGAAAGAGCAGCAATAGCAGTGATAACGACTATATCCGCGACAATTTGCAAGAAGCGCGCTGGTTTATCAAAAGCCTACTCAGCCGCAATGAAACCCTAATGAAAGTCGCGACCAAAATTGTTGAATACCAGCGCGGCTTTTTAGAATACGGCGAAGAAGCCATGAAGCCGCTGGTTTTACACGATATTGCCGAAGCCGTTGGCATGCACGAATCCACGATTTCGCGGGTGACAACCCAAAAATACATGCACACACCAAGAGGCATTTTTGAGCTTAAATTCTTCTTTTCCAGTCATGTATCTACTGACACCGGCGGCGAATGTTCATCGACCGCTATTCGCGCGTTAATTAAAAAACTGGTGGCGGCAGAAAACCCCCGTAAACCGCTAAGCGACAGTAAAATTACCGACTTACTCGGCGAGCAAGGCATTCAGGTTGCCCGCCGCACCATTGCAAAATATCGAGAATCACTGGTTATTCCGCCCTCAAACGAGCGGAAACGACTGGTATAGTGGCAGTGCCCCTGTTACGGTCATTGTCGTCATACACGCGCCGTGAGGCGCTAGTTATTTTCAGCGATGAAGGAGCAAAATATGCAGATTACTGTTAGTGGTCACCACGTTGATGTTACCCCGTCTCTTCGCGATTACGTCAATACCAAGCTCGGCAAACTTCAACGACATTTTGACAACATCACCAATACCGACGTCACCCTGTCAGTAGAAAAGCTGATCCAAAAAGCCGAGGCCACCGTGCACGTCGCCGGCGCCGACCTATTTGCGACCTGCGAATCAGAGGATATGTACGCGGCGATCGACAGCCTGACCGACAAACTCGATAGACAATTAATTAAACACAAAGAAAAAACCCTGGGCCGCTAAAGCCCCCGACCTAACCGACTGTTGCAAGAAACCATGATACTCAATTCCATTCTTACCTTAGGACGCACCCATAGCGGTGCGTCCATTACCAGTAAAAAACGACTTCTCGAATTTATTTCGGCTGGCATTAGCGCTGACAACAGCGAATTTGACGCCGATGAATTATTTAACGAATTACTTGCCAGAGAGCGCCTTGGCAGCACTGGCATCGGCCATGGGGTAGCAATCCCGCACTGCCGCAGTAGCCGCTGCACCGCCATCACCGGCATGCTACTCAAACTCGACCAAGCCATCGATTTCGAAGCGGTAGACGACCAGCCCGTCGACTTGGTGTTTGCCCTTATCGTTCCGGCAGAAGCCCACGACGAGCACCTTAAAGTATTAGGTGCGCTCGCCACGGCCTTCAATGAAGAAAGTTTTCGCAGTGAGCTGCGCAGCGCCACGTCTGACCAAGCCCTCTTTGAGCGAGCGCTACAAAGCTAATGGAACTCATCATCCTAAGCGGGCGCTCGGGTTCGGGTAAAAGCACCGCCCTGCATCAACTGGAAGATGAAGGCTTCTATGCCATTGATAATTTACCCGTATCTCTATTACCCGAATTGGTTCGTGAACTATCACTAAGTCCACTGAAAGTGCACCAGCACGTCGCCGTGTGCATCGACGCCCGCAACGCCCAAGATGGCCTCGCGCGCTTCAAAAGCCTGTGCGATCAGGTCAAACAATACGCCCACCTGCGAATCGTCTTTCTCGACGCCGGTGACGACAAACTTATCAAACGTTTTAGTGAAACTCGTCGTCGCCACCCGTTAACCACCGATTCGCTGCCACTGGCCGATGCCATTAAACTGGAGTCTCGTTTACTGGAACCCATTGTGGTTGAAGCCTCGCTGGCCATCGACAGCAGTGACATGACGGTACACGAACTCCGCGCGGCGATTCGCGACCGTATTCTCGGTGTCGACGCCAGCCGTCTTGCGGTGCAGCTTAAGTCTTTTGGTTTTAAGCGCGGCCTACCGATTGATGCCGACCTTGTCTATGATCTGCGTATGCTGCCCAACCCCCACTGGCAAGATAATTTACGCAGCCTGACAGGTCGAGACCAAGCCGTGCAGGACTTTCTCGCCAAGCAGTCTGACGTGCAATTAATGCATCACGATATACTGCAATACCTGCAAACTTGGCTACCCAAAATTGAAGCCAGCAATCGCAGTTATTTCACCATTGCGATTGGTTGCACCGGTGGTCAACATCGCTCAGTATATATGGTTGAATCCTTGGCAGAGGCCATGCGTAGCGCCTACCCAGACTTACAAGTTCGCCATCGCGAACTCCAGAATTAGAGACGACACGATGGTCGAAGCAGAACTCAAAATCATCAATAAGCTCGGTTTGCACGCCCGCGCTGCCGCCAAACTCGTTGCCACCACAGGTGCGTATAGCTCGATTATCACGCTTCGCATCGGCGACAAAAGTGTCGATGGCAAAAGTATTATGTCGGTGATGATGCTCGCCGCCGGAAAAGGCAGCGACATTCACGTTCGCTGCGAAGGAAACGACGAGACGGCGGCCTTGACCGCAATACAAGACCTGATAAATCAACGCTTTGGTGAGGGTGAGTAAGAAACTTTATTTCATCTGAAATTAGCTAGTGGATTGTTGCGCGCCGCGCTTTCAAGGATAATTGCCAAGATAGTTCACAAATCCACCACGGCTCAGGCTAGGGATAGGTATGGCCCAGACTGCAGACAAGCTACAATCCGAGAGCCAACTCAAAACCCTTAACGACGCCTTGGGTTCTGGCGGGTTTCTGCAAATTCGCCGCATGCTAAACGGCCTGCCCCCCGCAGACGCCGCCCACTTAATTGAATCAACGCCGCACAAAATCCGCAGTGTTTTGTGGCAGCTTATCGACTCTGAGAATGAAGGCGACATCCTTCAACACCTCAATGACGAAGTCCAAAGCCAATTCCTACGGCAAATGGACGCCGAAGAAGTCGCGGCCATCACCGAAGGTCTCGAAGCCGACGACATCGCCGACATTCTCCAGCAATTGCCAGACCGCGTTATTCGCGAAGTTCTGGAATCGATGGACCACCAGGATCGTCTGCGCGTAGAACACGTATTGTCCTTCGACGAGGACACTGCTGGCGGTTTGATGAACACCGACACGATTACCGTGCGGCCCAACATCACCCTCGACGTCGCGATGCGCTATTTGCGCCGCCACGAGAGTCTGCCAGAGATGACCGACAGCCTGATCGTCGTCAACCGCAACGACCAGTACATCGGCATACTGTCGCTGCGCAAACTGCTGGTGTCTGACCCCAGCGTGACCGTGCGGGAAATTATGGACACCGAGGTAGAGCCGATCTCTGCCAGTATGTCGTCGAAAGAAGTCGCCACTCTTTTCGCCCGCCACGACTGGGTCTCTGCCCCCGTCATTGGCGAAGACAGCCTATTGCTCGGTCGTATCACCATCGATGACGTGGTCGACGTTATTCGCGAAGAGTCCGATCACTCCCTGATGAGTATGGCGGGCTTGGATGAAGACGAAGACACCTTCGCCGCCGTATGGAGCACCGCACCGCGCCGGGCCATATGGCTGGGCATCAATTTACTTACCGCCTTTATTGCCTCCGGTGTTATCAACTTATTTGAAGCCACCATTGAAAAAGTAGTGGCGCTGGCCGTACTCATGCCGATTGTGGCCAGTATGGGTGGCGTCGCTGGCACCCAAACCTTAACGGTGGTGATAAGGGGTATGGCATTGGGCCATATCAGCAAAGACAATAGTCGCTGGCTCATTAACCGCGAGATCATGGTCGGCGCAATTAACGGCGGGCTTTGGGCCTTGATCGTAGCGGGTGCCACTACCGTTTGGTTCGGTGATCCACTGATGGGCGGCATTATTGCCGCCGCCATGATTATTAATTTAATTACCGCCGCGCTAGCGGGAGCTGTTCTGCCGCTGGCGATGAAATCCCTAAATATTGACCCCGCCCTCGCTGGCGGCGTAGTACTTACCACTGTTACCGATGTTATCGGCTTTATGTCCTTTCTCGGCCTAGCAACCTATTTTTACGCTTAATAGCAACGGATTTTAATGTGACTGACGAAATACCCGAATCAGAACGCCCCAGCAAAACGGCGGTTAAAAAAGAGATGCAAGTCCTCCAGCAACTGGGGGAGAAGCTCGTTAAACTCAGCAATAATGAACTGGCCAAAATAACGATTCACGATGAGCATCTCATCGAGGCCCTAAGCACCGCCCGAAAGTTGACCAGCCGCGAAGCGCTGCGCCGCCAGCTCCAGTATATCGGCAAGCTGATGCGCGGAATCGACCTCACTGAAATTGAAGCTGGCTTAGCCAAACGCGAAGAAGGTCAACGCGAGCAAGCTCAGCAATTTCACCGTTTAGAACTACTCCGCGATGAACTCGCAGAGACCGGTATCAGCGCCATCGAAAAGGCCCTAAACCTCTACCCCCATGGCGATCGTCAACGTCTGCGCCAACTGGTGATGCAAATAGACAAAGACGCACAGGCAAAAAAGCCGCCCGCCGCGAAACGTAAGTTATTTCAATATTTGAAAGAGCTTCAGGCCGCCAAGCCTGCGGACGAATAGTAATCTATAAGCGGCGATGCTGGGCAACTGGCATTCGCTTGCGCAACGCTATTTGCTCCTCAGTGTCATAGTTAGCAATAACCGTGCAGGCACCCAAGCCCGCCTCAGCCAAGACCCGTCCCCAGCTATCAATAAGCACCGAGCCGCCCGAGGTTTGCCGTTTGGCATCGTGGATACCACCTTGGTTAGCCGCTACCACAAGACACTGATTTTCAATTGCGCGAGCACGAAGCAGAGGCAACCAATGCGCCCAGCCGGTACTGCGGGTGAACGCCGAGGGCAAAGCAATAATATCAACCCCTCGATCCTGCATGGCCCTGAATAGCTCCGGAAAACGCAGGTCGTAACACACCGCCACGCCCAGCTTGCCCAGTTCGGTATCGACGACCAGCACGCTGTCGCCGGGCGCATAAGCATCAGACTCCCGGTAGCGGCCTTGCTCATCACCAAGCTCGGCGTCAAACAAATGTATTTTGCGGTAACTACCAAGACAGTTGCCGCTCGCGGCATAGACAAAACTTGTCGCGTACACGCGACCGTCTTCCGCAGGGGTAGGAATAGTGCCACCGACCACAATAAGCTGATGACGCGCTGCCTGTGCACTGAGGAATTGCTGCAAATTCGCGTCGACGGCCTCGGTAGCCGCTAGCGCGGCGATGTCTCGACTGCCAAACAAGGCAAAATTTTCTGGCAGCACCACCAGTCTTGCGCCATTTCCCGCCGCCTCTGCAACCAAGGCTTCCGCCCGCTGTAAATTGGCCCCTAGGTCCGCACTGGACACCATTTGAATAGCCGCTAATTTCACCACGATTACTTTAGTCCCGGCTTGCCAGTGTTACGGCTTGGCGGCGTACTAATATCAAAGGAGTCGTCATCAAAAATATTTTTAAATATCAACTCTGGCTCTTGAATAGTGCCCGAAATTTCATATACCGCACTGGAAAAGCTGTCCATCTGCTCTTCAAACACCTTACTCACCACATAGGCACCGGCCGCCGCCGGCAAGCCCCCCACCAGCGCCGCCACCCACGGTAAATTACTCCCGACCGGCAAGGTTGCAACCAAGCGTAAATCAGGTACCTCGGTGCGCAAATTAATGGCGCCCGTCATCTGGAAACGGCTCGACGGCCCATGAACATCAAGCGGTGACGATAATTGCAGCTGACTATCCGCTAGATTCAAGCCGCCCCGCATACGATCAAAATAAATGCCTTTTTTAAACACGTCGCGGAAATCAAACTTTAAGCGACGCACGATATTGGCCATATTGAAGATACTAAAAATTCGCAAAGTGCCACTGGCCGCATCCGAGGTTTTTAAGAATCGACCATCCTTAAAGGAAAAGCTAAACTCGCCCTCACTGTCAGCGAGCGTCCATTGGCTGGGCGCTCCCAGCCAATGCAAATTCAGATCAAAATTACCGCGCCGAGTTTCCATTACCCTCGGGTAGGAGAAGCCCTCTAAGACATCGCCCAGGTCGCCCACGCCAAATTGGCCCCGCAACTGAGACGTATTTTGGCCATTATCATCCTGCAGCCAATGCAAATTAGTACTCCCGGCCACCGTTGCCAACTCAATTCCCCGCAAGCTGCCACGCACATTATAAAAATGGGCACCGCTGGTATCACTGCGTAAATCGAAGCCAAGCCGCCCCATTGTTTCGTCGCCAATGCTCAATTTCACAATATCCAGGTCGACGCTCGGCAGGCTTCGCGGATCTACCCCAGCCAGGGAATTAGCCGAAGAATCCCTTGGCGAAGGCAAGCTCAAGTAATCTAATTCCAATTTATAAACGTCACCCGCAGCGCTTCCGGCCCGAGGAATTTGAAGATCGCCAAATACCTGCGGGCTATTAATATGCAACAACCACGCGTAGGGATCACTGCGCAAAGAAATTTGCGCGGCCTCCAGTAAATTATCGAACACCATGACTTCATCGATATAGAGGTCCTTAACACTAATCGCCAAGCCCTCTTCTGAACTGGCATTATTGGCAGCCAGCTCGGCATAGCGATCATAAACCCGCCGCCACTGGTCAACATCAGCAAACGCGAGTCGGCCACCTATCAGCATTTGCCCAGGGCTTAAATCTCGCCAGGTATTCGGTTTAGACGCCGCACCCACGTGTAAGTTTGCGCTAATCGCAGCCCCGTCTTGAAACCCAAGTAACAAGCTCAATTGCTCAGCCAAGTCGACATGCATCACTTGAAGGCCGTCGCCAAAGGGCAGGCTTATTTTTATGTCGCGTTTTTTATCCGCCGCTTTATACAATGGCTGCGGCAGTAGAACATCCACCCCCCGCAAATCAGATGTCACTGTTAAGCCGGCGTCCGAACCGGTCTGAATGTACAGTTTGGCAGCCGTGCTACCACGGAAAAAGCCCATTGCGGGCTGCGCCGTCCAGCGCGCAATATCCGCCATATTAATATTGCCATTAACATCGATAGCGAGCTGCCCACCACGCTGCCTAATGCTTGCCTTCATAGGCTGGCCAAACAGTTTAGCGCGCAAACCTCGGCTCTGGATGCCGCCCTCGGTCTGATAGTGCAAATGACCCTTTGCATCGTTTAAGGTCAAACGATAATTGCGCATTTCAATTGTGTTGAAATTGATATCAGCGTCAACGCTGACATCAATGTCCGGCGTCTCGGTCAAGGTCATTTGTAAGGCAAAGTCGACATCGGCCTCGCCTTCGCCACGCCACTGATCAAAGACATTGCCGACAGATTGATGGAGTGGCGTTTCAGTGAATAGGCGCTGGGCCTGCACAAAGTTTGGCTGCGCACTGGCACTTACATCTAATGTAAACAGGCCTTCCGCATCCGGCCCTATTGCCACACGCAGTTCGTCCACCGCTAAACCGTCGAGCTGAGCAGCGTCGGCCACCGTCGCCGTGACTAGAGCATTGTCAATTAAGACCTCGGCATTCGCGGCGGTTATGACCGGCCAGTCGGGATGGAATGCGAGTTCGATATCGCTTAAGTCCAAATGCAATTGCACTGCGGGGCGGTCCTCAGTAGACGCCAGCAGTGAACCCCGATAGATAAACCCCGCAGTATTGACCCTGCCTGCACGAATGCTTTCGCCTAACCAATCAAGCAAACCATCACTCAATACCGTCGGCGTAAAACGTCGGTGCAAGGTGGCATCGGCATCTTGTGCACCAATGACTAAACTCATCTGGGGCTCGGCATCCGTTTCCTTGTGCAATGGCAGATCCAGCCGCAACAGCGCCGATATCGGCACGCCCTGATTATCAGCCCTGATCAAGCCACTGCTGAGCGCCAAATGATCATCATCAAAAGCCCAATTCAACTCAGTTTTGACGTTTTGTAAGTCGAATGCCTGCTCATAAAGATGCGGAAAGTCCAACGCGAGGCGCGGCGAATCCAAGAGCAGCAAACCTCGCCTCGGTGCAATTTCCATATACCCAGACAGCCCTTTTGCACCAGGGGCACCCTGCCAGGGCTCCACACTTAGCGCATTGGCTTGAGCGCGCAAATTAAACCCTTCAATCCCGGCAGGAGAAATGCCCAAATCTAACTGGATATTATTCAAGCTTCCCTTGGGCGCCAACTCCGCCAGCGTCATTTGCAAACTCGGGCTCAGCGCCTCGCTTTCGAGCAACAAGGTATTGGCAATATCCAGATCGAGCTGCGGCAGGCTAAATTGCCAGCGCGTCGCTTCAGGCCGCTGCACAGACACGCCAGCGAGATCCAATTGGACGTCTTGCCAACGCGCATCAAATTCAGAAAAACCAATTTGCCAGAAACCATCGCGGTGACTGCCCTTAAACCGCATATTCACATCATTCAGCACGGTGCCCTGAGAATTCCACAGTACACCTAAGGACAGCGCGGGGGCTTTTAATACACCACTGATACTGATCCGCTGCGCCTGTCGCCAGCTCAGCCACACCTCGCCACTGAGTTCGCTATCAATCAACGGCGCACTGTCTTTAAAAAGCGGCGCTAATGCGCTTAAACGACTGTTAGCAATGGCTAAATACGCGCTGGCGCTAAAGCGCTCGGTATTGCGGGGATCACCGTAAGATTCAAGTAATAATTGGATATCGCCATCACTATCGGTATTTAACTCAGCGTAGGCTCGGCGAAATTTATCATCGCTGCGCAAAAAGAAATCCCGCATGCTTATTTGGGTTTGATTGCCATTAGCGTAGTGAAGCTTTACCGAAAACGATTCTAGGCTGGCATTGCGAACCCCCAGCACCGAGTCAATCAAGGTGTCGGGACTGCCGCCACCCTCCGTATCCAAGCCCGGAATATGCCATTGCCCAGCGCTGTCCTGCTGTAAATCTAGCGCTAGTTCCGCCACTTTAATCTGGCGGATTTTAGGGGCCCCGGAAAAGAGCGTGGCGAGTAAGTCTATTTCAATACGACCGCGATCAAAGCGCAGAGCGCCACTTTCACCGAGTTGAAATTCGAGTAGCTCAATAACCGGAGACAAGCCTGCCCAGCTACCATGCATTGCGCTGGCTTTCAGCGGAATACCTGAATACGCCTCGGCACGCTGAAATATTTCGTCCTGATAGCGGTCAACTAAACCAATATACTGCCGTCCCAAACTGGCATAGAGGGCGAGTAAGACCAACACCAGCAGCGCGGTACCCCAAAGCAAGCTGTAGAGTTGCCGAAATAAGCGCCCAAGCATCACCATTCACCCACGGTGACCGCCGCGCTGACTCATGTTCATCGTCACAATAGCACCACGTCATACTGCTCTTGGGTATACACGGCCTCAACTTGAAAACGGATACTGGCGCCAATAAACTCTTCTAAGTCAGCGACACTCGACGACTCTTCGTCGAGCAAACGATCAACCACTTCTTGTGATGCCAACACCAATAAGCGCTTACTCTCGTAGGCTCTCGCCTCACGCAGTATTTCTCTAAACACTTCATAACAAACGGTTTCCGGCGATTTCATCGAGCCGCGACCATGGCAGTAACGACAGCTCTCACACAGAATATGCTCTAGGCTTTCGCGGGTGCGCTTGCGGGTCATTTCCACCAAGCCCAATTCTGACACCCCCGTGATTGAGGTCTTGGCATAGTCTTTTTCCATGGCCTTTTCCAAGGCCCGCAAGACCTGACGACGATGCTCAGGGTCTTTCATGTCGATAAAATCAATGATGATAATACCGCCGAGATTGCGCAGCCGCAGCTGTCTCGCCAGCGCCGCCGTCGCTTCTAAATTCGTCTTAAAAATGGTTTCTTCAAGATTGCGATGACCAACAAAGGCGCCGGTATTAATATCGATGGTGCTCATGGCTTCAGTTTGATCGATAATCAGGTAGCCACCCGATTTCAACTCAACCTTGCGACCAAGGGCTTTCTGAATTTCGTCTTCAACCCCATAAAGATCAAAAATCGGCCGTTCGCCGGGGTAATATTCAAGCTGGGAGGCTATTTCCGGCAAGTAATCCTCAGCAAATTGCGCCACTCGCTGAAAGCTTTCTTTGGAGTCGATACGGATTTTTTCCAAGCCTGGTCGCACCAGATCGCGCATAGTACGCATGAACAGCGGCAGGTCTTCGTAAATGACACTGGGCGCGACATCGCGCTTCATCCGCCGTTCAACCGCTACCCACAAACGTTTTAAAAATTGCACATCGGCGCGCATTTCCTCTTCGCCGGCGCCCTCTGCGGCCGTGCGCAGAATATAGCCGTCCCGCAATTCACCGCTCTCATCAAGGGCTTCCGATTCTAATAAATCGCGCAGGCGCTGGCGCTCAACTTCGTCATCAATCCGATGCGAAACGCCAATATGCGCGGCGCCAGGCATATACACCAAATAGCGTGACGACACGGATAAGCGGGTCGTTAAGCGCGCACCCTTGGTACCCATGGGATCTTTGCTAACCTGTACCGTCAGCAATTGGCCCTCGCGAATTTTAGTGCGAATATCCGCGTGTTCACCGTCGGCGGTATCTAAACTGGCAATATCTGAGGCGTGAATAAAGCCGGTGCGCTCCAAGCCAATCTCAACAAAAGCGGCCTGCATACCGGGTAAAACCCGAACCACCTTACCCTGATAAATATTACCCGCAATACCGCGAGAGCGGCTGCGCTCAATATACACTTCCTGCAACACGCCATTTTCGACCACGGCAACCCGAGTTTCGACCGGCGTGACATTGATCAGAATTTCTTCGCTCATGGCCTTACTCTAACCCGATTCCGGCTTCACTCAATAAAGCCGCCGTTTCATACAATGGTAGCCCCACCACTCCGGAATAACTGCCCGAGATGTGTTGCACAAATTTTCCCGCCGCCCCTTGTATTCCGTAGGCCCCGGCCTTGTCGTCGGCATCACCGCTAGCGACATAGCAATGAATCTGCTCGGCATTTAGATCGCCGAAGGTGACATCGGTCACCGCCAAGCTCAATCGCAATTGGCCCTTCGCATAGAGCGCCACGGCCGTCATAACCTGATGTGTACGCCCGCTCAATCGCGTCAACATTGCCCGGGCCTGCGCCCGACTTTCCGGCTTACCTAAAATATCGCCATCGACAATCACCGACGTGTCTGCAGCGATCACCGGCGCCTGCTCAACTCGGGCCACCACCGCCATGGCCTTCTCGCTAGCCATGCGCTGCACATACAGCGCCGCGTTTTCACCTGCGAGTGGCGTCTCGTCAATATCTGCGGCAACAACCTTAACGGCAATGCCGATTTGGGCGAGTAACGCCTTCCTGCGCGGTGACTGCGATGCCAGTATCACTATTTCAGACATTTCAGTAGACCGCAAATAAACGCTGCAACCAAGCAATACTCGGCCGCAAAAACAACCACAAGAAACCGGTGCTTATAATGGGTAAAAACACCAGCCAATGCGTTTGGGCAACACCATTAATATTTTGTGCCCACTGATCGACTAATATATGGAAGAGTTCCAGCAAGGAAATAAACGCAGCCTGTTTACGCAAACTAAACATACGTAAACGCTGGTATGAGACATGAATAATGTAGGCAATAACCGCCAGCGCAAACGCATTTTGACCTAGCACCACGCCCTGCAAAATATCCAGCACCATGCCGCACAGCCAACTGGCAAATATGCCAATCCGCTCCGGCAGCGCCAAGAGCCAATACACCAACGTCAGTAACAGGAAATCGGGACGGGCCCAAGCCCAATCACCGCTCAGCGGGGAAATACTCAGCAGCAGCGCTGCCAACAAACTCACTACGACAAACCACAGCCCGTGCGCATGCGATTCCACGCGCTACTCCTCTGACTTCTGCTCACTGAAAACCAGTAAGACATTGCGACTGCGATCGAGCTGCGCCATTGGCCTTGCCCGCACTTCGGCAAAGGGCTGACCGGGGTCAATGGATACGTCAGTGACCTCACCAACAGGGTAGCCACCGGGGAAGCGACCACCCAAGCCCGAGCTAACCAAAAGATCGCCAATTTGAATATCGGTGGTAGCCGCAACATGCGTTAGGGTCAGCTCGTCTATGAGTCCGGTGCCTTCGGCAATCGCCCGTAAGCCATTGCGACTCACTCGTACCGGCAAGGCATGGGCGCTATCGGTAATTAATAACACCCTACTCTGCAATAAACCCACTTCTATAATTTGACCGAGTAAGCCTGTGGCATCAATAACAGGCTGACCAACAAAAGCACCATCGCGGCTGCCTTTATCAACGACCAGCTGATGGCGATTGGGGTCGGAGGCAACGGCCACCACTTCGGCGACGACAACCGTGTCATTAATACGCTCGGCAGAATTCATTAACTCCCGCAACCGCACGTTCTCGGCGCGAAGTTCAATGTATTTTTGCAGTTTGGCATTCAGAATTAAGGACTCAGCGCGCAGCCGCTCGTTATCGTCCATTAGCTCACGACGCGTACTCAGCATGTCGCTAAATTCACTCAGCATTTTGCTGGGCACATCGACTACCCAGTAAAATGGCGCAGCTACAAGCGATAATTGCGTGCGCACCGGCGCCATAAAGTCTAGTCGTTGCCCGACCAAAATAAGCGCGAGCGCGATACCACCAAACAGCAGTAGACGCCCGCCAACCGAGGACTCATTCGAGAATACCGGCTTAATTGCCTCGTCCTCCCTCTACAGGGCGAATCATTATTACTCTGCAGACAATATGTCGAGGTGATGCCGATCCATCATTTCCAGCGCCTTGCCACCACCACGGGCAACACAGGTCAGCGGGTCTTCGGCAATAATGACTGGCAGCGCACTTTCATCGGCAATTAACTGATCAATACCACGCAACAGCGCGCCACCACCCGTCAAAACAATACCGGTTTCGGCAATGTCCGCCGCCAACTCTGGCGGCGACTGCTCCAGCGCGCGTTTAACGCCCTGAATAATTACCTGCAGAGGTTCCTGCAGCGCTTCCAGTATTTCGTCGCTGTTCAAAGTAAAGCGACGAGGAATACCCTCGGCCAGATTGCGGCCACGCACATCAATTTCACGCAGCTCACTGCCGGGGTAGGCGCAGCCAATTTCCTGCTTAATTCGCTCAGCGGTCGCGTCGCCAATCAAGCTGCCGTAGGTGCGGCGCACATGGGTGACAATCGCTTCGTCGAAACGATCACCACCAACGCGCACAGAATCAGAATAGACGACGCCGTTCAAAGAAATAATAGCAATTTCAGTGGTACCACCACCGATATCCACCACCATAGAACCCGAAGCTTCGCCAACTCGCAGACCAGCACCAATTGCGGCGGCCATGGGCTCTTCGATTAAACGCACTTCACGGGCACCGGCACTGAGTACCGATTCGCGAATCGCGCGGCGCTCAACTTGAGTACTTTTGCAGGGTACGCTGACCAACACCCGAGGGCTGGGTCGAATAAAACTATTTTGATGTACCAATTTAATAAAATGCTGCAGCATTTTCTCGGTCACCTGGAAGTCGGCAATAACGCCGTCTTTTAATGGCCGAATGGCGGTGATATTACCGGGCGTCCGTCCCAACATGCGCTTGGCTTCCATACCAACCGCCTCAATGGTTTTCTGACCATTGTGCACGCGAATAGCTACTACCGAGGGCTCATCGAGAACGATGCCCTGACCTCGAACATAAATAAGCGTATTTGCTGTTCCAAGATCGATAGCTAAATCGTTGGAGAACATGCCACGAATTCGTTTAAACATTAGTATGTATCACCTTATACGGCCCGTATATTTAGACTAGAGCCAGGCTAAAGAGACGCGAAGAGATTGCCACCCGGCAATTTTCGCATGCCCCTGAATTGAAAACTTTGCCACTCTATCAATGGCAGGGATTTAGGGCAAGGCGCAAATATGATAAGTTTACGGGTTTACTGCTGTCTGCCAAGCAATCTCGGTGCCACGCTCAAGCAAAACACCGAAAAAACACGCCTGCGCCAGCCTATTACCGACGAATTTAGGTGACCCATGAGTTTAGACCAGAACGAAATTAGCAAGCTGGCCAGACTGGCACGCATCAACGTTGCCGACAGTGAAACCGAAGAACTCAGTCAGCGCATTGGCGATATTTTAGATATGGTCGATGTTATGCAAGCGGTGGACACCAGCAATGTAGTGGCCATGGCCAATCCTCACGACGCTGTTCAGCGCCTGCGCGCCGACGAAGTGAGTGAAACCAATCAGCGTGATCACTTCCAAACTATTGCCCCGCAGACCGAAGACGGCCTGTATTTGGTTCCCCAAGTTATTGAGTGAGACCAATGGGCACCAGCTGCCCACCGCGCGACATCCACATTAAACATATTGCCAAGAGCTACATATATATGCCCAATCACACGGTTGCCGACATCCTCCGCGGACTGGAGGCCAAAACCTTCTCCAGCGAAGAAATTACCCAACAGTATTTAGACGCTATTGTCGCCCACGACCCGCGGTATAACAGTTATATCACCGTGACCGCTGACGCGGCCTTAGCGCAAGCCCGCGCCGCCGATCAAGCTCGCCAAAATGGCAATGGCGGCCTGCTGTGCGGCGTGCCCATCGCCCATAAAGATATTTTTTGCACAGAAGGCGTGCGCACCAGCTGCGCCTCTAAAATGCTCGACAATTTTATCGCACCCTATAACGCCACGGTCGTTAGCAAAATGGCGCAAGCGGGTACCGTTACCTTGGGTAAAACCAATATGGACGAGTTCGCCATGGGCTCATCCAATGAAACCAGCTTTTACGGCAAGGTACACAATCCCTGGAATACCGACTGCGTACCCGGCGGCTCGTCTGGCGGCTCAGCCGCAGCAATTGCCGCCGGTCTCGCGCCAGCCGCTACCGGAACCGACACCGGCGGCTCCATCCGCCAACCCGCAGCGCTGTGCGGCCTAACCGGCATCAAACCGACCTATGGCCGCGTGTCTCGCTACGGCATGATCGCCTTCGCCTCGAGCCTCGACCAAGCCGGGCCCATGGCCAAAACCGCCGAAGACAATGCCCTGCTCTTACAGGCAATGGCGGGCTTTGACCCCCTCGACAGCACCAGCATGCAGCTCGCGGTGCCTGACTTTGTCGGCAACCTAAACAAAGATCTTAAAGGCTTAAAAATCGGCGTACCGAAAGAGTATTTCAGCGAAGGCCTTGATCCCGCCATCGGCGCGGCGGTTGAAGCCGCACTGGACGAATACCGCAAACTCGGCGCCGAGATAAAAGCCATTAGTTTGCCCCATACCCATTTGGCCGTACCTTGCTACTATATTATTGCCCCCGCAGAAGCCTCGGCGAATTTATCTCGCTTCGACGGCGTGCGCTACGGCTACCGCTGCGAAAACCCCAAAGACCTCGACGACCTCTACACCCGCACCCGCGCCGAAGGTTTTGGCGCCGAAGTTAAACGCCGCATTCTCATCGGCACCTATGCGCTGTCATCGGGTTTTTACGATGCTTACTACCGCAAGGCCCAGCAGATTCGCCGTCTGATCAAACAGGACTTCGACGCAGCATTTAAGGAGGTCGACATGATCGCCGGCCCCACCACCCCAAACCCTGCCTTTGCACTGGGCGAGAAAGTCAGCGATCCGCTAACCATGTACCTTGAAGACATTTACACCATTGCAGTGAATTTGGCGGGCCTACCTGCTATTTCACTCCCAGTGGGCTTTACCCAAGGCAAACCCATTGGCCTGCAATTGATTGGCCGCGACTTTGACGAGGCGAGCCTACTCGCCGCCGCCCATCAATATCAACAACGCAGCGACTGGCACCGTCAAGCCGCGCCCGGCAGCGTATAAAGGAAAGCATTATGGAATGGGAAGTAGTTATTGGCCTGGAAGTACACGTCCAGCTCAACACCAAAACAAAGATTTTCTCCGGCTCCAGTACCGCCTTTGGCGCCGCGCCCAACACCCAGGCCAGCGCAGTCGATCTGGCCCTGCCTGGCACCCTGCCGGTACTCAATGAACAGGCACTGAAAAAAGCCATACTATTTGGTCTCGCGATCGATGCCGATATTTGCATGGCCTCGGTGTTCGATCGCAAAAATTATTTCTACCCCGATTTGCCCAAGGGCTACCAGACCACACAAATGGACTTTCCCATCGTTGGCCCTGGCATTGTCACTATCAACTTAGCCGACGGCAGCAGCCGCGATATTCGCGTGCACCATGCCCACCTGGAAGAAGACGCGGGTAAATCCCTGCACGAAGATTACCGCGGCATGACGGGTATCGATCTCAACCGCGCTGGCACGCCCTTAATCGAGATCGTCTCTGAACCCGATCTACGCAGCGCCGAAGAAGCGGTGGCGTATTTACGTAAAATTCACTCCATTGTGACTTACCTCGACATTTCCGACGGCGATATGTCTCAGGGCTCATTGCGCTGCGATGCCAACGTCTCGGTACGCCCCAAAGGCCAAGCCGAATATGGCACCCGCGCAGAAATTAAAAACATCAATTCCTTCCGCTTTGTTGAGCGCGCAATCAAGGTTGAAACCCAACGCCAGATAGAATTGATTGAAGACGGCGGCAAAGTTAAACAAGAAACCCGTCTTTACGACAGCGACAAGAACGAAACCCGCGGCATGCGCAGCAAAGAAGAAGCCAATGACTACCGCTACTTCCCCTGCCCTGATTTACTGCCAGTGGTTATTGAGCAGGACTTAGTCGACCAGCTCAAAACCACCATGCCCGAGCTACCCGACGCCAAACGTCAACGCTTTGAACAAGCCTATGGTTTGTCGAGCTACGATGCCGCTTTGCTCACCACCGAGCGCGCCATTGCCGATTATTTTGAAGCCGCAGCCGATGCCGCGGGCGACGCCAAGCTCGCCGCCAACTGGGTGAACGGCGAACTCTCCGCCGCGCTCAATCGCGACAGCCTCGGCATTGCCATTAGCCCCGTTAGCGCAAGCCAGCTCGGCGGTTTAATCCAGCGTATTGTCGACAACAGCATCTCCGGCAAAATCGCCAAGCAGGTCTTTGAAGCACTGTGGAACGGCGAAGGCGACAGCGCCGATGCCATCATCGACAGCAAGGGTTTAAAACAAGTTTCCGACACCGGCGCCCTTGGCGCGATGGTCGACGACGTACTCGCCGCCAACCCCGATCAAGTAGAGCAATTCCGCGGCGCCGACGAAGGCAAGCGCAAAAAAATGCTGGGCTACTTTGTTGGCCAAATTATGAAAGCGTCCAAGGGCCAAGCCAACCCCGGCGTGATCAACAAACTTTTAAACGAAAAGCTGGGCAGCTAAGCACTGCCCCCACAAGCCACAAGGTAATGTAAATACTATGAAAAAAGACAAAGAAAAGGTTCTAGACGAAGTATGGACCGAAGACCGGGTTAGGGAGTTTTTGGCCTCTGAGCCCAAAGCAGGTACCGATGCGGATTTTCACGCCCTGCTCAAAGCCTACCAAAGCATGCGCGCCGATGATTTCGAACTGTTTATTGGCATGTTCCTAGAGACCAATCGCAATCTCAATGCCACCGACAAAGCTGGGCGCACCGTACTCAGCTACGCCAAAGAACACCGCAACTCCGGCGAGCACGTTGCCGCCTTAGAGGCCAAGGGCGCCCTTTAAGCCTGCCCTCAGCTACCGCGACTGCGACTAAAGCGGTCGCGGTTTTCCTGTTTTTTAGCCTCGCTTTTACGCAGCATAATATACACCGCACCCGCGCCACCATGCTGGGGCTGCGCGCTGCAATAAGCCTGTATCTCCTCCATTTCTGGCAGCCAGCGATTCACATAAGACTTTAATACCGCCCCATTGGAACTGCTATTGTGGCCGCGACCATGGACAATGATCACCGCCCGCAAATCCAATTTCATGGCCTCGCGAATAAATTCAAAAACCTCTAGACGCGCCTTTTCGACCGTCATTTTGTGCAGATCTAAACTCGCCTCAATGCGGTATTTACCCTGTTTTAAGCGCCGAAACACGCCGTGTTGCACGCCTTCGCGCTTAAACTCCAAAATATGGTAGGGATCGAGTAATTCAATATCCCCGGTCGATAAAAAATTTCGGCGCTCGCTGCGCGCCGTGGCAGCCTCGCGACGGGCGGCAATATTAATATTATCGACGCCCTGTTTTTTCAGGGCAATCCGCGCATCGACCTCAAGGCGTTTGACACCACTCATCTCTTGGGCGAACAATTGCTCTTCTTCGTCCATGCTCACCTCCGTATAGGGTTAATTTATGCCTAACAGCCGCACCTCACACACCGGTCCGCCAAGCTCCACCGCCCAATGTCCGCTCTGCGGCCAAAACAATCAATGCGCCGTTGCGGCTGGCAGTGCGCCAAGCAATTGTTGGTGCATGACCGCCACCCTCGACACCGCAGCAAAACAACAGGCTGCAAGCCTTGCTGGGCCTCAGCGCTGTATCTGCGCAGCCTGTGGCCGCCCCAGCGACGACAAATAGCTGAGATCAGACCTATAAGGACTAAGCACTAAGGCGTTGTTGTCACCATTTTCTCATAACGAGCGCACTCTGGGGTCGATTGATCGCCCCGGCTTGTAATTTCGTCGCAACTTAAGGCCGCCATTGATTCCATGCAAGCACTCGCTGGCGCATAGAGCGGATGGGCGCTAGCCACATTCGCGAACTGCTGCTGTATGCTGACACAGGCCCCTTCCATGCTCTGTAAAATCATGGCGCGCATTTCCGGCGATAAATCGCTTTCAGCAACATCTGTTAGTGCACACGACTTCAGTTTTTCGCACATCGAATGGTAGGCCTCCTCTAAAGCAGCGGCTTGCGCCAACGACGTCAGAGCCATCAAGGCAAAGAGTAAAACCATTAAATTCCTTTTCATTTAACTTAGCTCCCCTGCAAATAAATATTCAAACCGCCACTGCACTTTTTAAAAGTGCCAAACAAGGATAAGCTGAAAACCCGAGATCAACCAGACCACATCGACTTTCCAAATCCATAGCGACAGCGGTAATACAATATGACAGCAAGCCCACTCAGCGGCCCAGATTATTTACTCCGGGGTTTTAAAATAATACGCCAACCGGGCATTCGCTTGTTTGTCGCGATTCCGCTGCTGATTAACATTATTATTTTTGGCGCCTTCACCACGCTCACCCTCGACGCCATGAACGGCTGGATTAACCAGGTTATTGAATGGCTGCCGAGCTGGCTGGATTTTCTACGCTGGATACTGTGGCCACTGGCGGTGATTTTAGTGCTCGCCATCGTGATGTATATCTTCAGTACCGTGGCCAATATCATCTCCGCGCCATTTAATGGCTTGTTGGCCGAGAAAGTTGAGGAAATGCTCACCGGTGAGGAAGTGGCTGGCCGCGAGACCATAGCCATGGCGATTGCCAGCTTCCCCAAAAGTATCGGCCGCGAATGCCAAAAGCTGCTCTATTACCTCGGTTTTGCCATACTAACCTTAATTGCGAGCTTTGTGATTTCGCCCTTGGCGCCCTTGCTGTGGTTCGCGCTTAACGCGTGGATGATGGCCATCGAGTATTGCGACTATCCAATGGACAATCACAAGCTGAGTTTTAAAGAGGCAAGGAAACGTGTCGGCAGTCAGCGCGGCACCAGCTTTAGCTTTGGCGCCTTGGTGATGTTGGGCACCATGGTACCCATCTTGAATTTATTTATTATGCCCGCCGCCGTGTGCGGCGGGACCTTGATGTGGGTCGAGCGCTTTAAACATCAGCCATCGTAAAAAACGAAATTAACGTAAAAGATGCTCAGGGGGGCGGATACACGGTAATTTCATACCCAAGGCCTCTTCCATATTGGGCAGCAAGAAGGCATCGTCTTCACAGGCGAAGCTAATCGAGGTGCCGGTTGCGCCAGCTCGGCCAGTGCGCCCAATCCGATGCACGTAATCCTCGGCATCTTCGGGCAACACATAGTTAATGACGTGACTAACACCGTTGACGTGAATGCCGCGCCCCGCCACATCGGTGGCCACCAAACAGTCAATTTCGCCGTCTTTAAATTGCTGCAAGGTCCGTGAGCGTTTGTTTTGGGGAATTTCGCCAGACAGGATCCCGCAGCGAATTCCCGCCTTCTGCATTTTCTCAAATAAACGACGGGTTTCATCCCGGCGATTAACAAAAATAATGACGCTGGTTGCATGCTCTTCACGGACAATATTCAGCAACAAACGGTATTTATCTTGAGATTCAACCAAATACACTTTTTGGTCAACCGTGTCCGTCGCCACACTCTCGGGTTCGATTTCGATTTTAACCGGCTCTTTGGTCCACTGTTCAGTGAGCCGCATAATATCGTCGGTAAAGGTGGCGCTGAACAGTAAGGTTTGGCGATGATTGGTACTGGGCGTGGCCCGCACTATCCGTTTAACCTGGGGAATAAAGCCCATATCTAACATACGGTCGGCTTCGTCTATCACCAAAATTTCAATTTGGTCCAGATACAGATCTTTACGGCCTTCAAAGTCGAGTAGGCGACCGGGCGTTGCCACCACAATATCGACCATACCCTTTAATTTATCCTGCTGTTTCTGGTAATCCATACCGCCAATCAGGGTCACTACGTTTAAACCGCAGTACTTACCGAGAGCTCGCGCGTCTTCACCAATTTGCACCACTAATTCACGAGTTGGGGCAATAACCAAGGCGCGCGGCTCACCGGCAAAGCGCTCTTCTTCTATGGGGTTATTCAGCAGATCATTAAAAATAGTAATCAAAAACGCAGCGGTTTTGCCGGTGCCCGTTTGGGCCTTACCGATCACATCATTGCCCCGCAGGGTGTGAGGTAATGACACCGCTTGGATGGGCGAGCAGTACTTAAAACCAGTATCGGCAATGCCGTGCATTAAGCTCAAATCAAGGCCCAAGTCATGAAAACGCGTTTTGCCTTCTTCGGCCGGCACCGGGAATTCGTCTAGGGTCCACTCCGGCTCAGCTGGCTTTTGCTTTTCGGCTCCACTGCGACCTCGTGGCGAGCGCTTGCTTGCAGAAACAGCTTCCGCGCCCTGCCTGTCTGCAACCGCAGCCTGTTCTGGCGTTGACGATACTTTACCTGAGCCAAATAACTTTTTTAACAAAATTCACTCTTCTTAAATTGCGCAATAATCAGCCATTCTAGCACCATTCTCTGGTAAGACGCCCAAATGCCATTGCCGCCTGTTATTTTTTACTTTATCGACGTTTGCGAATCAGCTACGTCTACTTTTTGCTGTTCTAAGGGAGGCGGCGATGATGATATAACTTGCTCTGTAAGCGGCGGTTTTAATGGTGCCTCCGCAGCCGGCGGCTCCGATATCGCATTCTGATACGGCACTGCTACAGGCTCTTCCGCCAGCCGCGTTGCTGCAGCCCTTGCCTCATTACTCGCCACAATGCGTGCCCGCGCCTGCCGATCAAGATAATAGTCCGCGCTAAACCACCGCCCGCCGCCACTAAACAGTAAACTAAGCAGCATAATAAAATACGTCGCGGCAAACTCAATACCATTGTTGAGCACGGCGATATTGCCTTTTTCCGTTAACCAAACGTAGTTACCGTGCTCGCTAAGAATATCTGCCGCTCGGTCAAGCCTATCGCCAACCGCCTGGCTATTTTCCAAACTGGCGCGCGCCGCAGGCAAACCCAAATCGGCCAAGGGTTTGGCGGTACTGGTGGCAGGGTCAGCGGGGGCGATCGCAAACCAGCCGTTATCCCAATGTACGGTGATTGCCGCCACCAACATGACCACCATTAGGGGAATGCTTACCCAGCGCACAGCCAGTCCAAACAGCAGTAAAAAACCACCCAGCAACTCGGTATAGGTGAGCAATTGCGCGAGTAGCTCTGGTTCTGGCAATCCAAGGCCGCTCCCTAGCCACTGGGCAGTTGCGTCGAGATGGCGAAATTTATATAAGCCTGCGGCGATCATGACCGGTGCCAAGTACAAGCGAATCAGCAGCGGCGCCAAGCCGTCCAGTTTCCCCAATATACCAAAAAAGAAATCGTGTACGCCGTAATACGCCCTGAAGAGCAAAGCCATAATCATCCCTCTTTTTTATAATTATTTAGATGGTACTGATCAAAAGTATAACTAGGTGCGCGCCAAACTGCACACCGGGCAGGCCGGGTCTGGGCGGAGATTTAATTGCCTCAGCTCCATATTAATGCCGTCGATCAGCAGTAAACGTCCCACCAAAGGCTCACCCAAACCCGACAAGCACTTGAGCGCCTCCAGCGCCTGCATGCTGCCAATAATGCCCACGACAGGCGCGAGCACCCCACTCTCTGAACAATTGAGCGCCGCGTCATCGGCCTCGTGGTAGAGGCAACGATAGCAGGGAGAGTTGTCGCGGCGAAAATCAAACACACTCAACTGCCCTTCACCGCGAATGGCCGCGCCGGAAACCAAAGGTTTACGCGCGCTATAACAGGCTTGGTTCAAGGCAAAGCGAGTAGTGAAGTTATCGCTGGCATCCACCACAAGA
Organism: Zhongshania antarctica; assembly: GCF_014202945.1. GTDB lineage: Bacteria > Pseudomonadota > Gammaproteobacteria > Pseudomonadales > Spongiibacteraceae > Spongiibacter > Spongiibacter antarcticus. The sequence continues at coordinate 196,638 of NZ_JACHHW010000006.1, forward strand.
TCGACCTCGGCCACCGCCTTCAGCAACGCGTCACCACTCAGTCGCACTGGGTAATTCAACAATCTAGTGTCGCTATTTATCGCGCTAATGCTGGCGGCCACTGAGTCGACTTTTAAGCGGCCAATATCACTGCTGCCATGGGCGATCTGGCGTTGCAAATTGCTTAAATCAACGGTGTCATCATCGGCCAGATGCAGCTCGCCCACCCCCGAGGCTGCTAAGTACAGGGCAACTGGGCAACCCAAGCCGCCCATGCCAACGATAAGCACACGGCTAGCCAGTAGGGCCTCTTGGCCGTCGACATCCAAACCTGGCAATAAAATATGACGACTATAGCGCAGCAATTGTTCGTCATTCATTACGCCAGACTCCCCAGCTAATTCGTTCATTACCGCCGTAGTCACGACGGGATTCAACATTACTAAAACCGCGCTCGCTCAGCACCTCGCGCACCGCTGCAGCTTGTTGAAAACCGTGTTCCAACAACAGCACCCCACCCTCGGCCAAATAGCTCGGCGCTTGGCTAATAATATGTTTGAGATCCGCCATGCCGCTATCCGCCGCAACCAGGGCCGAGCGCGGTTCAAAACGCACGTCGCCTTCAAGCAAGTGCGGATCATCGGGGTCGATATAGGGCGGGTTACTGACAATCAATTGATATTGCGTGGCATCGATGGCAGCAAACCAGTCGGACTGCAGAAAGCACACATTACTCAGGCCAAGTGCAACACGATTTGATTCCGCCAAGGCCACTGCTTCCGCAACATAATCCAAACCCAAAACGGCGGCATCGGCCCGCTCCGAGGCCAGCGCCAAGGCAATTGCGCCGGTGCCAGTGCCTAAATCGAGAATCTGTGGTTTGTCCTGACTAATTATTATTTCAAGCGCACGCTCAACCAAGCACTCGGTATCCGGACGGGGAATCAAACTGGCGGGGGACACGGCCAGCGGCAGCGACCAAAAGTCACGATACCCCAAAATATGAGCGATTGGTTCGCCAGCCAGACGCCGTGTAAACAGACCTTGAAATTGCGCCTGCTCCGTCGCCGTCAACTCCCGCTCCGGCCAGCTGTATAAATAACTGCGGGGCTTGTTTAGGCAGTGGCAAAGCAGGAGTGCCGTATCGAGGTCGGCGCTGTCACTCAGCGCCGCTAATTGTCCGCGATACGCGAGGGCGTCAGCAATGCTGAGGCTCGACATTATTCCGCCAGCGCCGCCAAGAGATCGGCTTGGTATTCTTGGCGCAGCGGCGAAATAATATGATCGACCTCGCCCTGTACGAATTCGTCTAGTTTATACAGCGTAAGGTTAATACGGTGATCAGTTACCCGGCCCTGAGGAAAATTATACGTGCGAATACGCTCAGAGCGGTCGCCACTGCCGACCAAGTTGCGGCGCTCGGTCGCCTGCTCCGCCAGATTTTTGCTATTCGCGGCATCGTTCACTTTTGCTGTTAACAAGGACATCGCCCGCGCCTTGTTTTTATGCTGCGAGCGCTCGTCCTGACACTCCACCACAATACCGGTAGGAATGTGAACAATACGCACCGCCGAATCCGTGGTATTAACGTGCTGACCACCAGCGCCGCTCGAGCGAAAGGTGTCGATGCGCAGATCACCTTTATTGATTAATATTTCATCGGCTTCTTCCGGCTCAGCCATCACCGCCACCGTGCAGGCCGAGGTATGAATACGCCCCTGGGATTCGGTTTCGGGTACGCGCTGCACGCGGTGGGCACCAGACTCAAATTTGAGATGACCATACACCTCTTGGCCCGCCACCCGACTAATAATTTCTTTGTAGCCGCCGTGTTCACCTTGGCGCTCGCTCAGCACCTCAACACGCCAGCCCTTGCGCTCGGCGTAACGGGAGTACATACGAAACAGGTCCCCGGCAAAAATAGCCGCTTCGTCGCCACCGGTACCGGCGCGAATTTCCAAAAACACGTTATGGGAGTCATTCGGGTCTTTGGGCAGCAGCAAGGTTTGCAGTTCTACTTCCAAGGTTTCTAATTTGGCTTTTGCTGCCTTAACTTCGTCTTCAGCCATTTCCCGCATATCGGCATCGTCTTCGCTCAACATAGCGGTGGCTTCAGCCAAATCTTCAGCAACTTGACGGTAGTGCCCATAGCTTTGCACCACCGACTCTATTTCTGCGTATTCCTGCGACAGACCGCGAAAGCGATCTTGATTGCCAATAATTTCTGGGTCGCTCAGCAGGGCGCCGATCTCTTCGTAGCGATCAAGTAAATTGTCGAGTTTGCTGACAAGGGAGGCCTTCATATTTACTCACTTAATTAAGGTATGGGGTGGCTTAGGAGTCGCTGTCTTTAAGCTGAAATAACTCCCGCGCCCAGTGGACGAGGTCAGCTCGACCTTTCGCGCCCGCCGCTTTTATTTGGGTTGTAGGGCTATGTAGTAATTTATTGGTCAAGCCCCGAGCCAATTGCTCTAGCACTTGCTCGGCATCGTCACCCTTGGCCAATTGCCGCAAGGCGCGCTCTAACTCGGCATCGCGATACTCTTCCGCTTTGGCGCGATAATCTCGCACTGTATCAACCGCATCTAAAGCGCGAAGTTGCGTCTGCCACTCGAGCAAAGCCTTTGCAATAATATCGCCAGCCTTATGGGCTTCACTTTGTCTGGCGCGCTTATTCTCTTCAACGATTTCGCGTAAATCATCTACCGTGTATAAATAGACATCGGCCAGCTCGGCGACCTGCGGCTCAATATCCCTCGGTACGGCGATATCAACCATGACCATGGGCCGATGTTTACGCTTTTTCAGTGCAACTTCCACCGCACCTTTACCGAGAATAGGCAATTGGCTAGCCGTCGACGCCACCACAATATCGGCATCGACCAAATATTTCGGCATATCAGACAACATCACTGCCTCGCCATTAAACTGCTCGGCTAAAAGCCGCGCCCGGTCTAAGGTTCGATTGGCAATAATAATACGTTTTACGCCCTTGTCTTGAAGATGGCGGGCTACTAGTTCGATGGTTTCGCCCGCGCCAATCAATAGTGCAGTACAACTGCTCAGCGAGGAAAACACATGCTGAGTGAGATTTACTGCCGCATACGCCACCGACACTGGGTTTTCACCAATACCCGTATCGGTGCGCACCCGCTTGGCGACCGAAAACACTTGGGCAAAGGTGCGATGCAAGGCGCCATTGGCGGTGCCAGCCTCAACCGCTTGGGCGTAGGCGGTCTTCATCTGGCCTAGAATCTGGGGCTCCCCGAGCACCATGGAGTCGAGACCCGCGGCCACTTCCATCATATGCTTTAGGGCATCTTGGCCACGACAATCGTAGATACAGGCGGCTAACTCAGCGCGATCAATACGATGATAACCCGCCAACCAGTCCACCATACTATGGACGGTGGCATCGGCAGCGTCATTGAGCACCCCATATAATTCCGTGCGATTACAGGTCGAGAGAATTGCCAACTCAGATACACCAATACACGTAAGCGCATCACGCAGCGCGAGTGGCATTTGCTCAGGCACAAACGCCACGCGCTCGCGCACCGCGACCGGGGCCGAGTTGTGGTTAATGCCGATTACGAGCAGATTCATGAAATATGGGACGCCTGACTTTCCGTTTAACGCGGGAGCAAGGGTGAATTTTAGCAAGATGAAGGCCAAATGTGGATTTTATTCCCACCTTGAGCCAAACATTGTTGATCGGCGAATTAAACTTGCCGTCAATTGTCCTAACTTATAGCCCTAACCCATAAGCAAGAGCCATGCTAACATTGGCCATCAAAACCTCGGTGATCACTATTTATGCGTTCTGTCTTACCAAGCCTGTTATTCACATTGATGCTACTGAGCGGCTGCGCCAGCCTAGTATCTGAGCCTGAGACAAGCCCTTCGGAAGAGGCCCGCCCAACGGTCAGCGAAAAGCCCCTGCGCCCCTTCCCCGAGGACACGTTTTTCGACCTCCTCGTTGCCGAAGTAGCCCTGCGCTACCACGACCTAGACACCGCACTGGACAACTACAGCTACCAAGCCGATAAAACTAGCGATCGCGGTGTCATCACCACCACAGCTCGACTCGCGCAATACCTAAACCGCGATCAAGTGGCCCAAAAATACGCGCAACAGTGGTTACAATTCGAGCCAGAAAGCGCCGAAGCCCACTATATATTGGCTTCGTCACTGTCGCGCAGCCAACGCCCCTTGGACGCATTCCCGCACATGGCCAAGGTCATGGAATTAGGAGGCGAAAGTAACTTCGCGGCCTTGGCCGCCACCGTTCTCTCTCGCTCCGAAGCGGAACAAAGCACCTTCTTGCAACAACTAAATACCCAGCTAGACCGCTACCCAGGGGAAAACTCCCTCAAGATTGCCAAAGCACTTATGCTCCAGTATCAGCAGCAAGAGACCGCAGCCCTAGCGCTTATTCAACAGGTACTCATCGACGAGCCAGACAACCCCCACGCCCTGCTCATTGAAACACGCACCCTAGCCCAGTTAGGGCGAGACGATGAAGCGCTGACCCGCCTGCGCTACGCGGTAGACCAAAACCCCAACCACAAGCGCCTCCGCCACGACCTCGCCCGACGCCTGGTGAAAACCGACCTCTACCAAGCCAAGGCGCAATACGAGCTACTGGTTAGGCAAAATCCTGACGACAACGACCTGCTACTAGAGCTCATGCTGATCAATCGCGAACTCAGCAATACCGACGAGGCTGCCCAACAGCTTGAATCCCTTAGCGACACCCCCGCCCACAGCAGTCGCGCCCACTACGTACTCGGCCGTCTAGCCGAAGAAGACCGCAACTGGCCCGAAGCCATTGCCCACTATGAGCAAGCCGTTACCAACCCCGAGTTCAATCCTGCCAGTCAGCGTCTGGCCAGTATCTCATTAAGCATCGACGGCGCCGAAAAAACCCTGGAGCGCTTACAATCCCTGCGCTTACGCATGCCTGAACACAGCAGCCTAATTTACTTACTGGAAGCGGAAATACTGCGCAAAGAGACCCAGTATCAACGCGGCTACGATCTACTGAGCAGCGCCCTAGCAACCACGCCCGATGACGAACAGCTGCGCTACGCCCGCTCCCTGTTTAGCGAGAAACTCGGCAACCTCGATGGCGTCGAAACCGACCTCAGGCACATTATTGCTCGCGATCCAGAGAATGCGACGGCGCTAAATGCCCTCGGCTACAGTTTGGCCAACCTCAGCTCCCGGCTTGATGAGGCCGAAACCCTCGTTAAGCGCGCCCTCCTTATCGAACCCGAAGACGCGGCCATTATCGACAGCTACGGCTGGATACTGTTTCTCAAAGGCAATATTGACGGCGCAGTGAAAGTACTAGAAAAGGCCTATAGCAAAAGCCAGGATCACGAAATTGCCGCTCACTTTGGCGAAGCCCTCTGGAACAGCGGCGATGAGCAGCGCGCGAAAACCGTGTGGAAGGCCGGCCTTAAAGACACCCCAAACAGCCCAATTATTTTTGACACTCTGCGCAGACTGAAGTTACTTAATGACTAGATTACCGAAAACAGCGCTTACTCAGACTAAGCTCGCCGTCATCGCTGCACTCATAATATTGACGGGCTGCGCCGCCAGCCCCGAGCGCTACCAAGATAATAGCGCCGAGCAATGGCAACTAAAGGGCAAAATAGGCCTTTGGCACGGCGACAAAAAAGAAAGCGCCACCATCGACTGGAAGCAATGCAGCACCGACAGCATGCACATCCGCCTCAGCGGCCCACTCGGCAGTGGCGCCATTGAACTATTTGCTGACAGCGATGGCGCCAGTCTTAGCCAAAACGGCGAAACCCGTCGCGCCGCGAGCATCGAAAGCCTCGCTGCACAAGCGCAATGGCCCCTGCCGGTTGACGCTCTACGCCTGTGGGTACGAGGTCGCGCCGCGCCGCAACTCGAGTTGCGCAGCCGAATAAATACGCGCGGCCAACTTGAAGAACTCGAACAAGCCGGCTGGACCATACGTTATCGCTACAGCGAGCCCGACCAAACGCTGCCGGAACGGGTTGAAGCCAAGTCGGCAGACACCCGCCTAACCCTAATTATTCGCGATTGGAGCGAACAAACCGGCACGTGTACGCCACAATGACGACAATAGAGCTGCCCTGCCCCGCAAAAATAAATTTATTTCTGAATATCACCGGCCGCCGCGCCGACGGCTATCACGAACTGCAAACCGTTTTCCAACTGCTCGATTACGGCGATAGTTTGCGACTTACTCGCCGCGACGACGACCAACTTTGCCTGCACCCCGAACTCGACGGCGTCGCCAGTGAAGACAACTTAATAATGCGTGCGGCGCGGCAATTACAGGCGCTCCACCCCCATAAACGCCTCGGCGCCAACCTCTCGCTCATTAAGCGCCTACCCATGGGCGGGGGTATTGGGGGCGGCAGCTCAGATGCCGCAAGCGCACTAGTGGGTCTTAACGCCCTGTGGGGTCTAAAGCTAAATTTGACGCAACTTGGCGAAATCGGCTTGAAACTTGGCGCCGACGTACCTGTTTTTGTCCACGGCAAGACGGCCTGGGCGGAGGGAATAGGCGAAAAACTTAGCCCCATAGAAACACCAGAAAGCTGGTTTGTGGTGCTAAAACCAGACTGTCATGTGTCCACTGTAGAAATTTTTTGTCATGAACAATTGACACGCCACAGCTCACCGATCAAAATAGCCGCCTTTCTTGAGGGAGGTAACGGAAATAGTTGCGAACCACTGGTTCGAAAACTGTATCCAAATGTTGATAAGGCTTTGATTTGGCTGAATCAATTCTCTCCCGCAAAGCTGACCGGAACAGGCGCGTGCGTGTTTGCCAGCTTTCAAGATCAGGCAACTGCCGAGGCAGTTTGCGCGCAGCGACCGAATAATATTGACGGTTTTGTTGCCCGAGGTGTGAACACCTCGCCACTGCATAAAGCATTGGGCATTCTGTAGCATAAGCCTGAAAAGTTTAATTGGGGTGTCGCCAAGTGGTAAGGCACTGGGTTTTGATCTCAGCATTCGTAGGTTCGAGTCCTACCACCCCAGCCATTTTAAAACTCGCCGCGTAAAGCGGCTTGTAGCTTCAAATCAGCTACCTGAGCTATTTACATCATAAAGTACAGGCACTGAGAGCCGGTCAATTGCGATAAATTGGCAACGCACACCACCTGAAATTCATTAACACCAGCCCTACAGGACGCCGACCGTGCCCAAGATGATGGTCTTCACCGGCAATGCCAACCCCGAACTTGCTCGTAAAATTGCCGAGCACCTGCACCTACCACTCGGCGACGCAGTCGTAGGCAAGTTCAGTGATGGCGAGATTTTCGTCGAAGTAAACGAGAATGTCCGTGGCGCCGACGTATTTTTACTGCAACCCACCTGCGCACCAACCAACGACAATCTAATGGAACTCATCGTCATGGCCGATGCCATGCGCAGAGCCTCTGCCGGCCGCATCACCGCCGTTGTCCCTTATTTTGGCTACGCTCGCCAAGATCGCCGCGTGCGCTCACAGCGCGTGCCGATTTCAGCCAAAGTGGTTGCCGACATGATGAGCGGCGTTGGCATCAACAGAGTACTTACTGTTGACCTGCACGCCGAACAGATTCAGGGCTTTTTTGACGTACCAGTAGACAATGTTTACGGCTCACCCGTGTTACTCGACGACATCAGTCGCCAACAATACGAGAATCAAATGGTGGTATCGCCAGATATCGGTGGCGTAGTGCGCGCCCGCGCTGTTGCCAAGCAGCTAGACGACGCTGACCTCGCAATTATCGACAAGCGCCGCCCCGCCGCCGGCATTGCCCAGGTTATGCACATAATCGGCGAAGTTGAGGGCAAAACCTGCATATTAGTCGACGATATGGTCGATACTGCCGGAACTTTATGCAAAGCAGCTGAAGCCTTAAAACAGCATGGCGCGGCAAAAGTTGTCGCTTACTGTACACATCCTGTATTATCCGGCGCCGCCATTGCCAATATCAATGGCTCTCAGCTAGACGAACTGGTGGTAACCGACACCATTCCGCTGTCTGAAGACGCAAGAAAATGTAGCAAAATTCGCCAGCTAACCCTGGCAAATCTATTGGCCGAGTCAATCCGACGGGTCAGTAATGAAGAGTCGATCAGCGCCCTGTTCCGCTAAGCACTTCGTTTAGCAACACCGTTTTTCGACATTTACCGCCGCACTGGTCGCAAGTCGGCGGTTTTCGCGTTATTAAGGAGACACATATGTCTAGCGATTACACAGTTAGCGCAACAGTACGCGCAGATGTAGGGAAAGGTGCGAGCCGCCGCCTACGTCGTCTGGAAGGTGAAATTCCTGCTATTGTTTACGGTGGCGAAAAAGCACCACAAATGCTCAACCTGATCCACAAAGACCTGATCAGATTGCTCAACGACGAAGCTTTCTACACCTCTATCCTCACCTTGGATGTTGATGGCCAGAAAGAATCAGTAATACTGAAGGACCTGCAGCGTCACCCAGCTAAATTGCGCGTTTTACACGCCGATTTCCTGCGTGTTAATGCGGACACGCTAATTACCCTGCACGTACCACTGCACTTCATCAACGAAGACACTTGTGTTGGCGTTAAGCTTGCTGGCGGCAACATCACTCACGCGATGACCGACATTGAGATTCAGTGCTTACCTAAAGATCTGCCTGAGTTCATTGAAGTAGACATGGCCGCAGTTGAAGCTGGCACCATTCTTCACATCTCCGACATCGTACTGCCGGCGGGCGTCGAAAGCACAGCATTGGCTCTGGGCGAAGACCACGATCACCCAGTAGTTCACGTCCACGCTCCGCACGGCGGCGCTGACGATGAAGAAGCTAGCGACGAAGAGTAAGCAATAAACTAACGGCCCCTCTGGGCCAATAGTAACAGGCGCCCCATTGACTACGATAAAACTGATCGTCGGGCTGGCTAACCCCGGCCCGCAATATCACGATACTCGTCACAATGCGGGCGCCTGGTTCGTTTCAGAACTAGCACGCCTACATCACTGCACCCTCAGCAGTGAATCTCGGTTTTTTGGCGACACCGCCAGAATTCAATATCAAGGCGGCGATTTGCGTCTGCTAATACCCACCACCTTTATGAATCGCAGCGGTCAAGCCATCGCAGCACTTGCTAATTTTTACCGAATTCCGGCAGAAGCCATTCTCGTCGCCCACGACGAGCTGGATCTTGCCCCCGGCACCGCCCGCTTTAAAACCGGCGGCGGCCATGGCGGCCACAACGGCCTGCGCGATACCATTGCCCAACTCGGCAATAACAACAATTTCCACCGCCTGCGGGTTGGCATAGGCCACCCCGGCAGCGCGGCGCAAGTCACAAACTATGTTCTTGGCAAACCGCCAGCCGACGAGCGCATCAGCATCGACCGCTGTATCGACGAAGCCCTGCGCAGCCTCCCCGACGCCGTTAACGGCGACTGGGCCAAGGCCATGAATCAACTACACAGCTATAAACAAGGGTAAAATCAAATGGGATTTAACTGCGGCATCGTCGGACTGCCCAATGTCGGCAAGTCCACCCTCTTCAATGCACTGACCAACGCTGGCATTGATGCGGCCAACTTCCCGTTCTGCACTATCGAACCCAACTCCGGTATTGTTATGGTGCCCGATCAGCGCCTCCATGCGCTATCTGCCATCGTCAAGCCCGAGCGCGTGATGCCCGCCACCATGGAATTTGTCGACATCGCCGGCCTCGTCGCTGGCGCCTCCAAAGGCGAAGGTCTGGGCAATAAGTTTTTGGCCAATATTCGTGAAACCGACGCCATTGCCCATGTTGTGCGCTGCTTCGACAACGACAACATCATTCACGTTGCCAATAAAATCGACCCCGCCGCCGACATCGACATCATCAATACCGAGCTCGCACTGGCAGACATGGAAAGCATCGACAAACAACTACAGAAAGTCGTTCGCGTTGCGCGCAGCGGCGACAAAGAAGCCACCATACTTAAAAATCTATTCGAAAAACTGCTAGCCCACCTCAACGAAGGCAAACCTGTGCGCTCACTGGCACTGGACAGCGATGAAATGGCCCGCACCCGCACGCTGCACCTACTGACCATCAAACCCACGATGTACATCGCCAACGTTAACGAAGACGGCTTTGAAAACAACCCGCACCTTGACGTAGTACGCGCCATCGCCGCGGAAGACGGCGCCATCGTTGTCCCTATATGCAACAAACTAGAATCTGAAATCGCAGAGCTCGACGACGACGAAAAAGTCGAATTCCTTACCGACCTCGGCATGGAAGAACCCGGCCTAGACCGCGTTATTCGCGCAGGCTACCAACTACTCGGCCTGCAAACCTACTTCACGGCGGGCGTAAAAGAAGTTCGCGCGTGGACTATTCCAGTTGGCGCCACCGCGCCACAATCGGCCGGCGTCATTCACACCGACTTTGAAAAAGGCTTCATCCGCGCCGAAGTGATCGCCTATGACGATTACATTCAATACAAAGGCGAACAAGGCAGCAAAGACGCCGGCAAATGGCGCCTAGAAGGCAAAGATTACATTGTAAAAGACGGTGATGTTGTCCATTTCCGCTTCAATGTCTAACACACGCCATTGAGCGCTTGACATAGCGGCCTGAAGCTTGGAAAATGCGCGCCTTCTCTGCATAGAGAACAGTGGCAAGGTAGCTCAGTTGGTTAGAGCACAACACTCATAATGTTGGGGTCGGCGGTTCGAATCCGCCCCTTGCTACCATTATTCAAAAAAAACCACCTAACGGTGGTTTTTTTATGCCCCAAGAAAAGTGCGCCACTCTAGAAGGGTGAATGAGAACCGCCGCGCGGCTCGATAAAATGCGAACAGCATTTTAGACGGCGAATGCCGCCCGAAGGGGCAGAAACAGGCCCAAGCCTGTTTCTGATCATAAAATGCGACCAGTATTTTAAACAAGCCGTGTATGTCTTTTTATACATTGCGCAGCCCAAAGGGGCATTGGCAGGCCCTGACCTGTTTCTGATAAAACCAGCGATAAGATTATTACTAATTCATCAGCCCACTGCCAACATTCATCCCAAAAGCAGCACCCCAAATTATCGCACTCAGGTCACTTTTGACTCTCCCATCACAAGTTTGCCGCAAAACCGGAACAATTAAGCTAATATGCGTTTATAGTTAGAGACTTACTGCATTAAACTGATAAAAAATATAATCTTGGGCTTGTAGAACTCGCCTCACGAGACAATAGATAGGGGACACCTGTTATGAAGCTTTTGTTACGCACCAGCCTGCTGGTATTGACAGCACTATTTCTAGCGGCGTGTGGCGGCGGCAGTGGCGACGGGCCATCACTATCTCCCGTTAATTCCAGCACACCGACTGAAACCCCAGACACAGGCGGCACTAGCGTAACGGTTGTACCGAGTTTCGGCTCATTTAATACTGCTGGTACTTTTACCGTAGCTACAATAGCCAAAAACAAGACATCATTAACTGCAGGTCAAAGCGCCTCGTTAGCAGTATCCTTCGTAGACCAAGATAATAAATTGATTACCGATGCCGCTGATGTTTTATTTACCTCAACCTGCAGCATTGATGACCTATCCGATTTCGATCAAGATATCGTCAGTAACACCACAGGCACTATAAGAGCAACATACACGGCTCGTGGCTGCAGCGGCACCGACACTATCACCGCGCAATCCACTCTAAACGGCACCAACTATCGCGCGACAACGACGATAGATACGATTCCCGCCGCCTTAGGTTCAATTACCTTTGTATCTGCCGACCCAAAGCTGATTGGTATACGCGGCACAGGTGCGCTACCAGAGCAATCTACCGTGTCTTTCCAAGTTAAAAATGAAGCTGGCGGTCCTGTAGAAAACCTCGATGTGAATTTTTCGTTGAATACCACCGCCGGTGATATTGGATTAACTAACACAACCGCAACCACCAATTCCGAAGGTATCGTAAGTACTACGGTTATTTCAGGCACTGTCGCCACCACCGTACGCATCACCGCATCGGCAATAAGAGATGGCAAAACTATCAGCGCGCAGTCCAGCCTATTATTAAATACCACTGGAATTATTGATCAAAACAGCTTCACATTGGGAGCATCTACATTAAATATCGAAGGATTGGACTACAACGGCGTCGAAACAACCCTAACTATCCTTGCCGCTGACCGCTTCAACAACCCGGTACCAGATGACACTGCAATCGCTTTTACAACAGAGGGTGGCATCATTGATAGCGGCTGCACAACAGTAAACGGCACATGTTCTGTGATATTTCGGTCTGCCAACCCCCGCGCAAACGGACGGGCAACAATCTTAGCAACAGCCATTGGTGAAGAATCTTTTGAAGACACCACCCCATCAAATGGCAGCTATGACGATGGCGAAATCTTTGATGATTACCCTGAAGCATTCATAGACTACAACGAGGATGGCTGTCGCGATGCCAATGAACCCTACCTAGATTTCAACAACGATGGCAACTACACAGGTACCACTCAAGATTTAAATAATGATGGTAAGTGCCGTCGCTCTACTCCAGACGAAATCATCGGAAATTCGACGTACGATGGCTTACGTTGCATTTCAAGCGCACAAAATTGCGAAATCACAGCAAGTACAATCTCTGTCCGCGAAGAAATTGTCATCGTTATGTCCGGCTCTTCACTATATGTAACTGTTACGCCAGCAACGATAAATATCGACGCCGGAGCAAGCGTGCTCGTTACCGTTCGCGACGTGAACTTCCAAGTTCCGCCCGCAGGTACGACCATATCTGTTACAACGGACCAAGGTAGTATCTCAGGGGAAAGTTCAGCAACAGTGTTATCAACGAACGTTGACGGCGCCATTGCATACAGCTTTGCATTAAAGCCGAGCTCATCCAAAATTGGAACCGGCACTTTTACCGTCACGGTGGAGACCCCTAAAGGGGTTATTTCAAAAGGAACCGCAACTGTCGTTCAAACAGCTTTAGCTCCTTAGAGTAGCCGAGTTGTTGGCCGACATATAACTGCCGGCCAACACCATCAAATCTCAGCGCTATCGCAGCACCACCCCCACTAGCCTGTGGTAAAATCCCACTATCGCACTTTCTTACGCCACACCAGTAGCCTACATGACCAAACCCGACACCCTCTACGCCACACCCCACGCCAATCTCGGCCGCTTCGCCTTCGACGAACACGTCGTCGAAGTCTTCCCCGACATGATTCAACGCTCGGTGCCTGGCTATTCAACGATTATCGCGATGACCGGAGTTATGGCGGGCCGCTACGCACAGACCGGCAGCAACATCTATGATCTCGGCAGCTCATTAGGTGCCAGCACTTTGTCGATGGCGCGGGAAATTAACAAGCATGACTGCAATATTATTGGGGTAGACAACTCAGCGGCAATGATTGAACGCTGTCGCGGCTATATTGCTGATAGCGCCACGCCAATTACACTGCGCTGCGAAAACATTCAAAACACCGAGATCAACAACGCCTCGGTGGTCGTTTTAAACTTCACTTTACAGTTTGTCCCCGCTGCCGAGCGCGCAGCGCTAATTAACAAAATCAGCGAGGCCATCCGCCCCGGCGGCATTCTGATACTGTCTGAAAAGATTCGATTTGCCGACGCCCACTTACAAGACTTAAACACCGATTTACATCACGCATTTAAGCGCGCCAACGGTTATAGCGAGCTAGAAGTTGCACAAAAACGCAACGCCATAGAGAAAGTGTTAGTTCCGGAAACCCTAGCGGAACACCAGCAACGTCTGCGAACGGCTGGTTTTAGCAGTATCGACGTGTGGTTCCAATGCTTTAATTTCGCCTCATTGGTTGCCATTAAATGATGGATTACCACGCATTTCTCTCCCGACTTAGCCAAAATCCAAAGCTCGCTGAATGGGCTGCGCTATTGCCTGAGCAAATTAACAATGGGCTGAATGAGTCGCGCTATGGCGATCTACCACGTTGGAAGGAAGCCCTTGCCGCCCTGCCAAACCTCACGCCAAGCGGCATCTGCTTAGATTCATCGCGGGTTGGCGCCACTGGCGATATTAGCGACCTCGAGCGCAGCACATTGGAACAAGCCCTAAAGGGGCTGCACCCTTGGCGCAAAGGGCCCTTCTCCTTGTTCGGTGTGCATATCGATACAGAGTGGCGCTCGGACTGGAAATGGGACCGTCTTAAGGATTCAATTGCCCCACTCCACGGCCGCAGCGTTCTCGACATCGGCTGCGGCAGTGGCTATCACTGCTGGCGGATGCGCGGCGCAGGTGCGGAACTCGTGGTGGGGATAGACCCAACACCGCTATTCGTCACCCAGTATTTTGCCTTGCAAAAATACCTAGGCGACCCAGCCGTTGCCGTCCTCCCCATGGGCATTGAGCACCTACCAGCCAAACTCCAGGCCTTCGACACCACCTTTTCAATGGGCATTCTCTACCACCGCCGCTCACCGTTCGACCATCTATTTGCATTGCGCGACACCCTGCGCAGTGGTGGCCAACTGGTTCTTGAGACACTGGTAATCGATGGCGGCTTAGGTGACGTTTTAGTCCCCGAAGGGCGTTACAGCAAAATGGGCAATGTTTGGTTTATTCCCAGCACTGCTAGCTTAGCTTCATGGCTGAAGAAGGCGGGCTTTAAAAACCCTCGCCTGATCGAGGTCAATCAAACCAGTATTAACGAGCAGCGCAGCACTGAGTGGATGCAGTTCCACTCATTATCCGAGTTTCTAGACCCCAAGGATCCAAGTAAAACAATTGAGGGCTACCCCGCACCCAAAAGAGCAACATTTGTCGCCGAAGCGCCCTAAAACTGGGCACTAGCAAAGCGTGACACTGGTCAAAACCTGAACAAATAACACTCAAACTTAGTCCTCGTATGTCATTTATATGATATCTTTATTACATCGATATACGCACTATTACGTAGCGCCTTGGACAATGCATGCCTCTTAGCGATACAGGATTACTCGTTGACCGCCTCAAATCACAGTCAAGACAGTGGTTTGGCGAGCAGCTGTACCGTTATTTTGAGCGCCTACAAGATAATTTCCATCGCCGCGCCCTCACCGCTAACTCTGGCAGCGAACAAAATGAATTGCTCGACCAGCAGCGTGCGGTCAGGGCCGGACAGGACGAAGCCTTTCGCCTATTTGCCGATCACATCAATCACGCCTTCACCACCAAGCGCGATTACGAAACCGGTAATTACCCGGAGCTTGATCGCCTCGCCCAACAATTAGAAAAACTGCCCGACGACGGCTTTGCGAAAGAAAAGCCTGAATTGCAGTATTTTTGCCGCGCCATCGCGCCAATCACCTTGCTGGCGGGTTTTCAGCACTTAATGACTCCGCTGCGCTTAGACACCCAGCACCGCCATCACGCCCTCACCATGTTTCAGGGCCTATTTATAAATGAGTTGAGCAAGCTTTATGACAATTTGGCGGCGACCTTGCCCAAACCGATTGACGCCCACAACCTTGCCGACTGGATTGCCCACAGCAAACTCCAATTAAGTGAAAAGAACCTAACAACCCAGCAGCGGGCATTAACAGAGCTGCGCTTGCAGCGACTGTTAAAATTGCATGACTACCGCGAAAGTAGCAGTGTTGCCAAACCTATCGAGGTCACTGACAACGAACTCATCGAGGCCGCCGCCAGCATATTCCACCAACTGAGCAATCGCCGCCGACTGTCGCCAAGCATACTCGCAGGGCTCAATACCCTGCAAAATCAGGTCAGCAGTATTGCTCTGCAAGATCGCCAAAGCTTTTTGCACTCGCTGCACCCGGCCCGCCAGGTGTGCCGACAAATCGTGAATGCCCTCAGCCATTGGGACGACGCCGACAATGGCCAGCGTCTGCAATTTGAGGGGGCGCTTAAAATCATTAGCCGCAAGCTCGCGAAAAATGACATCCACGCTAGCGACTTTACCCAGATTCGCAAACAAGTCGACGAGTGCTGCCAACACTTGTTGCAGAGCATCAAACTCAACGACAAACGCAACCTCAGCACAGACGTTGGCCAAAAACGCCTAACTAGGCTGCGCCGCAAAGTGCATGAGATGCTCGACGAAAAAACCGCAGAGCTCAAACTCCCCACCAGCGTTGACAATATGCTCTACGGGCCAATGACCACTATCGTCTTATACCACTGGCTCCGCCACGGCAGTAACAGCACGCCACTGCGGCGCAGCATGAAATTAGTTGACGATATACTTTGGTACATCAAGCCTCACGCCGACTGGTCTGAGCTGCGCCGCGCCAAAGCGATGGGCAAAGATATTGAAACCGAGCTCAGTGAAGGCTTGGCGCGCATCAATTACAGCTACTCCGCCAGCCAAGCCCTGATCGAAGAGCTACACCAACTCCGCATGATTGCCTCTGGGCGCAGCGCTAGCCTCAATCGCACCTAAGCTCGACGTTAGTCTCCTGCATTTATTTATATCTGGGTGACGGAAGCAGCAAAAAATAGGTATAATTTTGCCCCGCAAGTTTGCTCTTCATGAGCCAACTCCGCCCGACTCCATACTCGTTTAATCGCGCTCAGCGCGATCAGGTATTTAAGGTGATGACTTTGCAACTCGACCAAGCTTCTACAACGCAGCTACGCGAATGGGAAACCACCCTAGCGCAGGAGTATCAGCAGTTTAAAGCCTCCGGCCTCAATCTCGATCTTACCCGGGGCAAACCCAGCGCCGAGCAGCTCGACTTATCTGATGCCATGAACCTCATTCTGGGCGACGACCTCAGCAATGAGAGCAATACCGATTTACGCAATTACGGCGGCCTCGACGGCATTCCCGAGTGCAAGCGCCTATTTGCCAAGGTACTCGGTGTCGCCAATGACGAGATTTTAATCGGCGGCAATAGCAGCCTGACCTTGATGTACTTTGCCGTGCTGTTCGCGCAAAACCAAGGCTTTGGTGCCCTGGGCGCTAGCTGGGCCAGCGAAGGTAAGACCACTAAATTCCTCGCCCCCGTGCCTGGCTACGACCGCCACTTTAGCGTGTGTGAGCACCTCGGCATCGAGCTTATCCCCGTTGCGCTAAACGACGACGGCCCAGATATGGACGCGGTTGAGCAATTAGTGAAAGCCGACCCCAGCATCAAGGGCATTTGGTGTGTGCCGCGTTTTAGCAACCCAACTGGCACAGTGTATTCAGACCAGGTCGTTGACAGGCTCGCCCAGCTCGGTAAGTTGGCGGGCAGCAACTTCCGCGTGTTCTGGGACAATGCCTACGCCGTTCACAGCCTCAGCGACGACGCGCCAGAACTGGCCAATATCATGGACCGCTGCCGCGCCCACGGCACCGAAGACAGCATCTATATTTTTGGCTCAACCTCGAAAATCACCTATGCGGGCGCTGGCGTCTCTTTTGCCGGCATGTCTAAGGGCAACCTCAAGGCCTTTAGCCAGCACCTGGGTATGAGCCAAATTGGCCCAGACAAAATCAATCAACTGCGTCACGTTCGCTTTTTGAAAGACAGCGAGGGTCTCGCCGCGCATATGCGCGCCCACGCCGCCGTGCTCAAGCCCCGCTTTGATATTGTACTCAAGCATTTGCGCGAAGGCTTGGCGGACACTGGCATGGCGAGCTGGAATGAGCCGCAGGGCGGTTATTTCGTCTCCTTTGACACCTTGCCCGGCTTGGCGAAGGAAGTCGTTCAATTGGCGGCTGACGCTGGCGTGAAATTAACACCAGCCGGTGCGACCTTCCCCTACGGCAAAGATCCAGACAACAAAAACATCCGCATTGCACCCAGTGTACCCAGCCTGGAAGAGATCGACCGCGCCATGGCGGTATTTGTGAACTGCGTGAAATTAGCCTCGGTGCGGCAGCGCTTAAGTTAAATAGACCGCACAATAAAAAGGGGGCAGCGATTAATCGCTGCCCCCTTTTTTACATCTATTTATTAACTACTCAGAATCCGGCGTCCGGTTAATCGGCCGACCCGGCGCACTTGGGAAATGCCGCACATTACTGCTACCACCTTCCACATCGACAATTTTACCCGCGCCTTCCTTCTCTACTTCGTCAATCCGCACAATCGCATGCATTGGAATATAGCTACGCGTTACGCCGTGAAACTCATTTTTGAGCTTTTCCTCGCCAGGATTGACCACAATCTGGCTCTGCTCGCCAAAAACAATCTCCTCGATCTCGATAAAACCGTACATATCGCTTTGGTAAATTGCGCGCGCGTACAGTTCATAGACCTTGTTGTTATTATTAAAAATAACTTTATAAATAGGAGCTTGGGGCATAGTCTTTCCGTCGTTTAGCAGCACTGTATTAGCGAGAGATCGCACCGGAAAACCGGGCCGCGGATGATAGCATAAATTTGTCAAATCCACTGCACTTCTGGGTTTTAGACCACAATTTGGCTATAATGCCTCCCCAATTTTATTTGCGGCCTTTAAGGCCCTAAATCGTCAGCTAATCCTATGCCTGAAACCAGCGAATCGTCTCTCACACCAGCAGCGCCCGAGCTTATTGCCAGCACGGCCACAGCCAAGCCCAAAAAAGTGTTTATCAAAACCCAGGGCTGCCAGATGAATGAATACGATTCGTCCCGTATTCAGGATTTGCTTGGGGTCAGCCACGGCATGATTCCCACCGACGACCCGAATGAAGCCGATGTATTACTACTAAATACCTGCTCAATTCGCGAAAAAGCGCAAGAGAAAGTCTTTCACCAGCTAGGCCGCTGGCGCAAACTCAAGGCCAAAAACCCCGACCTCATCATTGGTGTTGGCGGTTGCGTGGCCAGCCAAGAAGGCAGCGATATTGGCCGCCGAGCCCCTTATGTCGACCTTATTTTTGGCCCGCAAACTCTGCATCGGGTGCCCGCCATGCTCGACAGCAAAAAGCCCAAAGGCCCCATTATTGTCGACGTCACCTTCCCTGAAATTGAAAAATTCGACAATCTACCTGAGCCCAGCGTCAACGGACCCAGTGCTTTTGTCTCAATTATGGAAGGCTGCTCAAAGTACTGCACCTTCTGCGTGGTGCCCTATACCCGTGGCGAAGAAGTCAGCCGCCCCTTTGATGACGTTATTGCCGAAGTGGCGCAGTTGGCCGCCAAGGGCGTGCGCGAGGTCAATTTACTGGGCCAAAATGTGAATGCCTATCGCGGCATTAACCACGAAGACGATATCGTCGATTTTGCCGAGCTTATCCACTTTGTTGCCCAGGTTCCCGGTATCGACCGCATACGCTACACCACCTCCCATCCAGTGGAATTTAGCGAGGCCTTGATTCAGGCTTATGCCACCGTACCGCAACTGGTAGATCACCTGCACCTGCCAGTGCAGCATGGCAGCGACCGCATACTAGCGGCCATGAAACGCGGCCACACCGCCGACGAATACCGCGCCAAAATCGCCAAACTCAAAACCATACGCCCTAACATCAGCTTGTCATCTGACTTCATCATCGGCTTTCCCGGCGAAACCGATGAAGACTTCCAGCAGACCATGCAGCTGATAAAAGATATTGGTTTTGACCACTCTTTCAGTTTTATCTATAGCGCCCGTCCCGGCACCCCCGCGGCCCAGCTGCCAGACGAAACCCCCGAAGAAGTCAAAAAAGAGCGCCTCGATATTCTGCAACACCACATTTTGCAGAACGCCGCGCAAATCAGTCGCCAAATGGCCGGCACTACGCAACGCATTCTCGTAACGGGGGTTTCTCGTAAAGACTCCGGTGAATTGCAGGGCCGCACCGAGAATAACAGGGTGGTCAATTTCCCCTGCACCGACCAAAGTATTATTGGTCAATTTGTCGACGTGGACATATTGCAGGCCTACTCCAACTCCCTGCGCGGCAAAATGCGCTAGTGGTTAATGCCGGTTTGATTCTCATGCAAACCGGCTTATGATCTAATTTTCCCAATTTACGCCGCAATAGCGGCACTCGGTGAATCATTGACAGCACAAGATATACAACGCGTTCTCACCCTTGAACCCAACGACCCACGCTTATTAGCGGATCTCTGCGGCCAGCACGACGCCAATCTCAAAATGATTGAACAGCGCCTGCTCGTGCGCATTGCCGCGCGGGGCAATACCTTCCAAATTAACGGCCCCAGCGAGTCTGTCGACGATGCGGTACAGCTCATCAAGCACTTGTATAGCGACTCCCAAAATGGGGTTGTCTTGAACGCTGAAAGCGTTCATCTTAATCTGCAGAAATCAGGCCTTGAGCAAATAAGCCACCCGGTTGCCGATCATGTGCCGGTGGTAATTCAAACCAAAAAAGGCAGCGTTAAACCTCGCGGTGAAAACCAGCAGCGCTATGTTAAATCCATTCAAAATTGCGACATCAATTTTGGCATTGGCCCCGCCGGTACCGGCAAAACCTATTTGGCCGTAGCCTGCGCAGTTGAGGCCCTCATTTCCAACGATGTGCAGCGTATTTTACTGGTTCGCCCGGCGGTAGAGGCTGGTGAGAAATTAGGCTTTTTGCCCGGCGACCTCGCCCAGAAAATCGATCCCTATCTGCGCCCACTCTACGATGCACTTTATGAAATGCTGGGTATGGAAACCGTCACCAAGCTCATTGAGCGCAATATTATTGAAATCGCGCCGCTGGCCTTTATGCGCGGCCGCACACTAAATGATTCGTACATTATTCTGGACGAAGCCCAAAATACCACGCGGGAACAAATGAAAATGTTTCTTACCCGTATTGGCTTTGGCTCCACCGCCGTCATTACCGGTGACGCCACCCAGATCGATTTACCACGCGGCACCCCCTCAGGCCTTGTTCACGTGATGAAGGTGCTCGGCGACATCGACGGCATCAGCATGACCCACTTTGCCGCCAAAGACGTGGTTCGCCACCCCTTGGTGCAGCGTATAGTTGAAGCGTACGCCGCCTTCGAAGCCAGCACTGGCGGCGCTCAATGAGTCAAATCCAGCTTGATCTTGATTTGCAAATTGCTTGTAAAACCGGTGGCCTGCCCAGCCAAGCGCAATTTGAACACTGGGCGCAAATAGCCTTAGCTGAGCGCCGCGACGAGGCCGAACTCAGCATCCGCCTCATTGATATCGCTGAAAGCGCCGAACTGAACCTACAATATCGACAAAAGCACGGCCCCACCAATGTGCTGTCTTTTCCCGCCGATTTACCCCCAGAACTCGAGCTTCCCCTGCTGGGCGATCTCGCTATTTGCAAGCAAGTGGTTGAGCGCGAAGCCCAAGAGCAGGGTAAAGCCTGCCACGACCACTGGGCGCACATGGTAATTCACGGTACACTCCATCTCCTCGGCTACGATCATATTGACGATGACGAGGCAGAAATCATGGAAGCGCTTGAGATTGCGCTTCTAAAAACGCTAAATATTAGCAATCCCTATACCCCCATATGTGAGGACAGCACCCAAAACCATGAGTGAAGATCGATCTAGCAACGATCCAAGTGACAAGTCTTGGATCGAGAAAATAGCCCATGCTTTTTCATCTGAACCCAAAACTCGGGAAGATCTGTTTGAACTGCTTGCTGTCGCCAAACAGAACGAAGTCATTGATGACGATGCGATAAGCATTGTTGAGGGCGCCATGCATATCAGCGATATGCAGGCCCGAGAAATCATGATTCCGCGCCCGCAGATGGTGGTTCTCAAGGCAGACCAACCGCTGAGCGAACTACTGCCCATCATTGTGGATACCGGCCATTCCCGCTATCCGGTCATTGGTGACACCCTCGACAATGTCTTGGGCATACTGCTGTCCAAAGATTTACTTCCTCTGCTGTGGAAAACCCCCAACAGCGAAGATATCGATATTCGCGACATTCTCAGACCAGCCACCTTGGTGCCCGAGAGTAAACGCCTGAACGTGTTACTGCGCGACTTCCGGGAAAAACGCCACCACATGGCCGTGGTCATTGACGAATACGGCGGCGCAGCGGGCCTCATTACCATCGAGGACATCCTCGAACAAATCGTTGGTGATATTGAAGACGAATACGACGAAGACGACGACCTGCCCATTCGCAAAATCACTGACAACGACTTTGTTGTGCAGGCACTGACCCCCATCGACGATTTTAATGACTACTTCAACGCCAAACTCAGCGACGAGGAATTCGACACCATTGGCGGCTTATTACTAAAATCCTTTGGTTACCTGCCAAGCCGTAATGAAGTTGCCCGCCTAGATGATTTTGAATTCAAAGTGGTCAACGCCGACAATCGTCAAATTCATTTGCTACGCATGCGGTCATTGGCAAAAATCGACGAATAAATTACCTATTCGTTTTGTCACCGAGACACATTCAGCGTCTCGGTGAACTTTACTCTTGGTTTCAGTCTACAATGCCTTAAATACACCGGCATTTTACTGCGCACCAAGAGGAAGCTATGTTCGCAACCACCCTCGACAAGCTAAACAATATCGCCAACGCCATCGTCGGCTACGGTGCATTAGTATTCCTCTTGGCTTTGGCGGTCGGCATTGTCTACCTCGCCTACCTCTATATTGCCGACATCACCCAAACCCAACACGCCATCCGTCGCAACTACCCCATAATTGGACGCTTTCGCTATATTTTTGAACATTTAGGCGAGTTTTTCCGCCAGTATTTTTTTGCCATGGACAGAGAAGAACTGCCCTTTAATCGCTCCCAGCGTTCCTGGGTTTACCGCGCTGCCAAAAACATCGACACCACGGTCGCCTTTGGCTCAACCCGCCCGCTAAACCAGAACAACGACGTGCTGTTCATGAACTGCTTTTTCCCAACGCTCAGCCAAGATGCCGTGCCCACTCACGCCGTCACCATTGGCGAAGGCTTTGCCAAGCACCCCTACACCAGCTCAGCCATCTTCCATATTTCCGGCATGAGCTTTGGCGCCATTTCCAAACCTGCGATTCGCGCCCTCAGTGCTGGCGCCAAAGAAGCTGGCATCTGGTTAAATACCGGTGAAGGCGGTCTGTCGCCCTACCACCTCGAAGCGGGCTGCGACATCGTATTTCAAATTGGTACCGCCAAATACGGGGTGCGCGACGCAGATGGCCATCTCAGCGACGACAAGCTCCGCGATATTGCCCGCCACCCCCAAGTCCGCATGATTGAGATCAAACTCAGCCAAGGTGCTAAACCCGGCAAAGGCGGTATTCTGCCCGGTGGCAAAGTCACTGCCGAAGTCGCCAATATTCGCGGTATCGAAATTGGTAAAGATTCGATTAGCCCTAACGGCCACACTGATATTCACAGCATCGACAATCTCTTAGATATGATTGTGCGCATTCGCAACATCACCGGCAAACCCGTCGGCTTCAAGGCCGTCGTGGGGTTTTCCGAATGGCTAGACGAAATGTGCGAAGCGATACACCTACGCGGCCAAAAGTACGCGCCCGACTTCATCACCATAGACAGTGCCGATGGCGGCACGGGCGCGGCCCCGCAAAGTTTGATGGACTATGTGGGCCTTCCTATTCGGCGCAGCCTGCCGCTGGTGGTCGATAAACTCTGCGAATACAATTTGCGCAAACGTATTAAAGTTATCGCCTCGGGCAAAATGATTAATCCAGCCGAAGCGGCATGGGCCCTCTGCGTCGGCGCCGACTTTATCGTCAGCGCCCGCGGTTTTATGTTTGCACTGGGTTGTATTCAAGCCCTGCAATGCAATAAAAACACCTGCCCCACCGGTATTACCACCCACGACCCAGAGCTGCAACGCGGCCTCGTTCCAGAGAACAAAGCCACTCGCGTTAAAAATTACGCGCTGAACTTAATGCACGAGGTCGGCGTTATTGCGCATTCCTGCGGTGTAAAAGAAGCCCGCGGCCTACAGCGCAAACACGTGTATTTAATTGACAATAGCGGCAGCCCGGAACCGCTAACCAACCGTTATCCAGAGCGCACACCCAAACCTGAATACCTGATTGCCAGCACCGCAGACGAGCACCACAGCGCCGCAACTATTCCCGCCCTACACTCCGCGAATGATACGGACATTCGCCAGGCCTGATTCATCGCCGTGCGCTAGCGCCAACGCCAGCGCACCGTTACACTAGACCCTCGCTAAATTTGGCCTTCTGTTTGGATCTGCACTCTGTGAACACCCTGCCACAGCAAACCCCGCCCTCAATAAAATTTAGCCAGTTTCTGTTTCTTGCCCTCGCGGGTGCCAGTCTGCCGCTATCACTCGCGCCCTTCGGCTTGTGGTGGCTGGGCATATTGGCGATGGCTGCACTGGCCGCAGGGGTCAATAACAGCGGCCCAAAGCACAGTTTTTTGCTGGGTTGGGTTTTCGGCAGCGCCAGTTTTTTAACTGGCGTGTCTTGGGTTTATATCGCCATTCACGACTTTGGCGCTACACCCGCCTATCTCGCCTTACCGATGACGGCGGTGTTTTGCATTTTTCTCGGTCTTGTCCCAGCACTAACGTGCTACGCATATAGCCGCTGGGTTCGCGATGGCCGGGGTGGCCGCGTCCTTGGTTTTGCCGCCATCTGGGTATTGTGTGAATGGCTGCGAGGTTGGATTTTCACTGGCTTCCCTTGGCTGTACTTGGGTTATGGCCACTTACACACCGCGCTAGCGGGATGGTCACCCGTGGTTGGAGTATACGGTCTCAGTTTTTGGGTTGCCCTGAGCGGCGCCGCACTGAGTCAGTTTATTATCGCGCCAACACCGCGAAAACTGCACAGCGCCGCGCCACTACTCGGCTGTCTACTGCTGTTTAGCCAGGGTTATCTATTGAAACAAACCGAGTGGACCCAAGCCAAAAGCACTACACCGCTGCGCATTGGCGCGGTGCAGTCCAATATTGCCCAGGAAAAGAAATGGGCCTACACCCAATACTGGGCCACCCTTGAACTGTACGACCAAGCCTCCGAGAAACTATGGGCCGACGCCGATCTCGTCATTTGGCCAGAAGCCGCTATTCCCGCGCTCTATCACAATGCCCAGTCCTTTTTTGACTATATTGCGGAGCGCGCCAGCGCCAGCAATAGCGCCTTGATTACCGGCGTACCCACCCGCGTCGAGGAGAAAATGTACAATTCCGCCATGGTCATCAGCGGCGGCGAAGGCATTTATCACAAGCAGCGCCTCGTGCCCTTTGGCGAGTTCGTGCCACTAAGCGGCTATATTCAGGGGCTGCTCAAAATATTCGACCTGCCACTATCCAGTTTTAGCCGAGGTGGTTCAGAGCAAGCTCACCTCAGTGTTAAGGGTTGGCAATTAGCACCATCAATTTGCTATGAAATCGCCTATCCAGATCTTATTGCGCAAAGTTCTCGCGGCAGTGATGTGTTATTTACCATCAGCAATGACGCCTGGTTTGGCCACTCCATCGGCCCCGATCAGCACATGCAAATGGCGCAAATGCGCGCGCTAGAGAATGGTCGAGAATTGATACGGGTAACGAGCACCGGCATCACCGCCCTCGTGGATCACCATGGCAATATTCAACGCCGCGTGCCGTCATTTACGGAAACTGCCCTGCGCGGTGAAGTCCACGCCCGCGAAGGCACCACGCCCTTCACCCGCTACGGCTCCACCCCCATTATTTTATTGTGCTTTGCCCTTATTCTCTGCACGCGGATCGGCGCCAAGCAATCGCCCCGCCCCAGCTAAGCTGCTAGAATAAGCGCCCTAAACTTCAACTGCCCGCTGTATAGAGAATTGACACTGCCAATGGATCATCAATACGCCCCCCGCGACATCGAAACCGCTGCCCAAGAATTTTGGCATGAGCAAGGCAGCTTCACCGCCGTAGAAGATCCTAGTCGCGAAAAATACTACTGCTTGGCCATGTTCCCCTATCCCAGCGGCAAGCTCCATATGGGCCATGTCCGCAACTACAGCATTGCCGACGTTATCTCGCGTTACCAGCGCATGCTTGGCAAAAACGTATTACAGCCCATGGGCTGGGACGCGTTTGGCCTGCCCGCCGAAAATGCCGCCGTTAAAAACAAAACCGCGCCCGCGAAGTGGACAGTCGAAAACATCGCCTATATGCGCAACCAACTCAAGCAGCTGGGTTTCGCCTACGACTGGAATCGGGAACTAGCCACCTGCAAGCCCGACTACTATCGCTGGGAGCAGTGGTTCTTCACCCGCCTTTACGAAAAAGGCATGGTCTACAAAAAGACCTCGGCGGTAAACTGGTGTCCGGTAGATGAAACCGTGCTCGCCAATGAACAGGTTATCGACGGCTGCTGCTGGCGCTGCGACACCCAAGTACAACGCAAAGAAATCCCCCAGTGGTTTATTAAAATCACCAGCTACGCAGAACAGTTAATCGACGACTTAGACCAGCTCGACGGCTGGCCTGAGCAAGTTAAAACCATGCAGCGCAACTGGATTGGCCGCTCGCAGGGCGTGCAAATGCGCTTTGACTTAGAAGTCCCGGTTGCTGGCGCCGACAGTTTTGAGGTCTACACCACCCGCCCCGACACCCTGATGGGCGTGACCTATGTCAGCCTAGCCGCGGAGCACCCAATCGCCATTGAAGTGGCCAAAACCAATAGCGAACTGGCCGCCTTTATCGACAGCTGCCGCAATAGCTCGGTCGCTGAAGCCGATATGGCGACCATGGAAAAACGCGGTATGGCCACCGGCCTGCAAGCGCGCCATCCTCTGACTGGCGAATTGGTGCCGGTCTGGATCGCCAACTACGTGCTCATGGACTACGGCTCTGGCGCGGTTATGGCAGTACCCGCCCACGACCAACGCGACTATGAATTCGCGAAAAAATATGGCCTTGGCATCAAACAAGTTGTTGCCTCTGCCAATGACGAAGCCATCGACATCGATGTCGCCGCTTTTACCGAAAAAGGCGTGTTGGTCAATTCCGGCGACTTTGACGGCCTCGACTTCACCGCAGCCTTCACTGCTATTTCCGACGCCCTCATCGCCCAAGATAAAGGCCGCGTGACCACCAATTACCGTCTGCGCGACTGGGGTGTATCCCGTCAGCGTTACTGGGGCGCGCCTATCCCCATGTTTAATCTGCCCGAAGGCGGCGAGATTCCGGTACCCGCCCACAAGCTGCCCATGCTGCTGCCCGAAGACGTGGAAATGGACGGCGTGCAGTCGCCCATTAAAGCCGATACCGAGTGGCGTAAAGACAAACTCGACGGCAAGCCCGTCGAGCGCGAGACCGATACCTTCGACACCTTTATGGAGTCGTCTTGGTATTACGCTCGCTTCACCTGCCCCGACTTTGAAGACGGCATGCTCGACCCCGATCGCGCCAATTACTGGCTGCCGGTAGACCAATACGTGGGCGGCATCGAACACGCCATACTTCACTTGTTATACGCGCGCTTCTTCCACAAGCTGATGCGCGACGAGGGCTTGGTCAATTCTGACGAGCCCTTCAAGCAGTTGCTGTGTCAGGGCATGGTGCTAAAAGATGGCACCAAGATGTCCAAGTCCAAGGGCAATACCGTCGACCCTCAGGCTTTAATCGAGCAGTACGGCGCCGACACTGTGCGTTTGTTCATTATGTTTGCCGCGCCGCCGGAGCAGAGCTTGGAATGGTCAGACAGCGCTGTTGAGGGTGCCCATCGCTTCCTTAAACGCCTGTGGAACTTGGCCGCTAGGCATTTAGAAGCGGCTAGCCCACCAGCGCTGGATACCGCAAGCTTGTCTGGCCCCCAGCAGGATTTGCGCCGCAAAACCCATGAGACAATTGCTAAGGTCAGCGACGACTTCGGCCGTCGCCTAACTTTTAACACCGCCATTGCGGCAGTAATGGAGTTGATCAACGACGTATCGCGCTTTCAAGCCCAAGGCCCGCAATGCTTGGCGGTTGAACGCGAGGCGCTCGAAGCCGCGGTCCGTTTACTCGCGCCCATCGTGCCCCATATCAGCCATCAGCTCTGGATCGAACTCGGTCACAGCGACGCCGTCATCGATGCACCTTGGCCCCAGGTTGACGATGCTGCGCTAGTGCGCAATACCATTGAAATGGCGATACAGGTTAATGGTAAATTGCGCGCCACCATCGAAGTAGCCATAGATGCTGACGGCGAAGCCATTAAAAAGCTGGCCAGAGAGCAGGAAAATGTGAAACGCTTTATTGGCGATTTAACCATTCGCAAAGAAATTCTAGTGCCTAAAAAACTGGTGAATATCGTTGCAAACTAAGGCTCTGAAAATAGCAATTACCACCGCTGCGTGTTTATGGCTAGCGGCCTGCGGCTTCGCCCTGCGCGGCAGTACCAGCTTGGCGGCCAATATGCAGCCGGTGTACATCAGTGCGCAGCGCGACAGCCAGGAATTAAAGCAATCGCTGAAGCGGCAATTTGTTATTAACGATGTCGCCGTCACCAAACGCCGCAATGAAGCCAAGCTCATTGTGGTCATTAAACTTCTCGACGAACAAAAGCGCAGCGCGGCCTTAGACCGCGAAGCACGCGACGCCGAGTACGCACTGTATGAGTCGGCTAGCGTTGAGCTGCAAGCGCCCGACGGCAAAAACCTGAAAGGCCCACACACCCTTCAGCAGCGCCGCCTAATTGTAAATGATCCCAACAACCCCGTGGGTGAAGAAACCGAGTCCACCATTGTTCGCGCCGAAATGCGCGAGCAACTCAGTATTCGCCTCGCCCGCCAAGTTGAATACTGGTCACATCAAATGCACGCCCAGCCCTGATGAAATTGCGCCCTGAGCAATTAGCCGCACAACTCAAAAAAGACCTAGCATCCGTCTACTTAGTCTGCGGTGACGAGCTACTGATTACTCAAGAGTGCTGCGACACCATTCGCCAATATTGTCGCAAGCAGGGAATTCACGAGCGCGAAGTACTCAATGTTGAGCGCGGCTTTGACTGGGGGCAGTTAATCGATTCTGGGCAATCCATGTCGCTATTTGCCGATCGCAAGCTGATTGAGCTGCGCCTAGGTAGTAGCAAAATGGATCAGAAAAGCTCGGCCATTCTCCAAGAGTATTTGCAGCTCAGTGATGGCAGTAATATCTTGCTGGTGAGTTGTAGCAAGCTCGACAGCCGCAGCATGAACAGCAAATGGGTCAAAGCCCTAGATGCAGCAGGCGTTGTCGTTCAAGTATGGCCGGTAGAGCGCCAACACCTCGGCAACTGGATCATGCAGCGTATGCGCAGCATGAACCTGACGGCTGAACCCGATGCGGTGCAATTATTAGCCGACCGTGTCGAGGGGAATTTACTGGCGGCGGATCAGGAAATTGCCAAACTCAAGATTTTGGTGGGCGACCAAGCCATCACTGCCGAGTTGGTGGCCAGCGCGGTGGCCAGTAGCGCGCGTTACGATGTGTTTAAACTAATCGATGCCGCTTTGGCGGGGCAGGCAGGTAATGCCTTGCAAATGCTTAACAGCCTGCTCGCCGAAGGCGGTGAAGATATCGCCATGCTCGGCGCCATCGTTCGTGAAATTCGCGGCCTCTACGCCTGCGCGCAATTAGTTGAGCAAGGCCAAAATATCGATAAAGCCTTAGATAGCCAGCGAGTTTGGGACAAACGCAAAGGACTCTACAAAAACACCCTACGACGCTTAAAACCCCGACAATTAGGCGCCTTACTGCAACTCGCAACTCGCATCGACGCCGCCCAAAAAGGCCAAAGCGACGAGAACGCTAAATTGCTGCTGAGTAATTTAGTCTCAGCCCTGGCTGGCCAGCGCCTAATTACCCCAGCCACCTAAGCACTGACTATCCGGCGTTAAAACCAAGCTATATTTTGAACTATCCCCGCACCAAGAAAAATGCTGTCGCGAAAACATAAGCAAGCAAGCTTGCCCAAAGCGCTAAAGCATTCTCCAAAAGGTGGGTTGCCGCCGTTAAAGAATTTAGCCAGCAGCTACTCCCTAGGCGAGTCGACGTCGGCCCTCTAGGCTGCCCAGTCGTGGGAATAATGTTAATCGGCGTACGAGCGCCTTTTCGACGCCCCGTAATGTTTCCGCCTTGGGCGCACAGATTTTACAATGATCTCGACGCCAGCCGGACTCGCGTCCCTTGTTATAATTATTCAGGCATCTCCGGCAGCGTGTGTTCGCTCGCCGGCAGACAATATACATAGCCTAAAAGCGCGGCTAACTCTTCGCTCAACGCGTGAATGAGCTCAGCTTGTGATGGCGGTGCAATATCGCGCTGACGCCGAATATCGGTCACTTCCATACCTTGGTGGCCACAGGGATTAATGCGTAAAAACACACTTAAATCCATATCAATATTCAGACTCAAACCGTGAAAGGTTGAGCCCCGGCGCACCCGCAAACCCAGTTGAGCAATTTTGGCACCGCTATCCAAATAAACCCCAGGCGCATCAGCACGGGGATGTGCAGCAATACCCAGTTTGGCCAATACCGCAACGATGCTGGTTTCAATGGCAGTCACTAAATCGCGGATGCCAATACCCAGGCGCCGTAGATCAATTAACACATAGCCCACCAGCTGGCCGGGACCGTGGTAAGTTACTTGCCCGCCGCGGTCCACCTGCACTACCGGAATATCACCCGGCATCAATATATGTTCGGCCTTACCGGCTTGGCCTTGAGTAAATACTGCGTCGTGTTCTAAAAACCACAACTCATCAGGACTATCCCCGTCACGAATATCAGTGTAACGCTGCATAGCACGCCACACTGGCTCGTAAGACTGACGACCGAGTTTGCGTACATATATTGTTTCAGGACGGCTCATTACAAAACCATTTTTACAATACCGGTCGCTTTTAAATCCGCAAAAATACGGTCTAACTGGGGCTTGCCCGTAGCGGTAATCGTCACGGTAACTGACACAAAGCGCCCCTCACTGCTGGCGCGCTCGGTGATAATGCTTTCGTCAAAATCACCGGCGTGGATGCGCATTACTTCAATAACGCGCTCGCGCAGCTCGGCGCCACCGTTGCCTATGACCTTGATCGGGTAGGCGCAGGGAAATTCTAATAACGGGGGATTCTCACTCATAAGGCCATCCGCGCCGCTGGGCGGCGCATAACTCATTCTATTGAACTGCTTGGGCGACTTAAGACACCAAATTAAGGAAGAACAACACAATGCTATCCCACAGGCGTTTGAAAATACCGCCCTCTTCTACCGCCTCGAGTGCCACCAAAGGTACACGTACCTTTTCAGCACCGTCTAAGCTCACGACCAGTTCACCGTATTCTTCATCAGCGGCGATCGGCGCAGTCAGCACTTCGTCAACAATCAGCTGAGCGTCAAGGGCTTCGCTCTTGCCACGCGGTATGGTCATATAAACATCTTTCTGTACACCAAGAATGACGGTGTCGCTGTCACCCTTCCACACTTTGCTACGGGTCAGCTCACTACCTGCGGCATAGAGGTGGTGTGTTTCGAAATAGCGGAAACCGTAAGACAGTAATTTTTGCGTTTCGCGCTCTCTAGCACGCTCACCACTCGCACCCATCACAACAGAAATCAAACGCATGCCGTCACGCTTGGCCGAGGTCACCAAACAGTATCCCGCTTCTGCAGTGTGGCCGGTTTTTAGACCGTCAACACTTGGATCGCTCCACAACAAACCGTTTCTGTTGCTCTGGCGGATACCGTTATAAATAAATTCCCGCTCACTATACAGCGCATATTCTTGGGGAAAGCCAATAATTGCCTTCGCCAACAATGCCAAGTCACGCGCCGAAGTATAATGCTCTGGGTCTGGCAGGCCATGGGAGTTCATGAAATGGCTATTGCTCATACCCAGCATACCGGCGTGCTGATTCATGATCCCCGCAAATGCATCTTCGCTGCCCGCCACATGCTCTGCTACCGCGACACTGGCGTCATTACCCGAGGAAATCACCACACCTTTGTGTAAATCATGCAGCGCGACTTGTTTGCCGACTTCAATCCACATCAACGATGAACCATTAAATATCGGATTTTGTGCCCACGCATTTTTACTAATGGTGACCATATCGTCGTTGCTAACTTCACCGCGCTCCAACTCATATGACAACACATAACTGGTCATCAACTTGGTTAGACTTGCTGGTGGTACGCGCTCGTCCGCATTATGTTCAATGAGCACCTGGCCACTGTTCGCATCCATGAGCAAATACGCCGACGCCGCCACACTCGGCGCCGCAGGAATAAGATTAGCCTGGGACAAGGCAGCGGAGGACACCAATACGCTTGCTGCAAATGCCAAAAATTGTTGTTTAAACATAATTCCCTTTTCTACTTTTGTTAACAATTTAGGAGTCATTGGTCTCAACCACCAAATGGGGCTCTCCCGACCAACGCTGCTTTAATACTTTTTTCGCGGCTTGCGCTGAGGAATAGTCAACAAACGGGCCGACCCGCACGCGATGCAAATCATTACCACGCTTGCCACTGCTACTGGCAATCAACACGGGATAGGCCAAACCAGCACTTAAATTGCGCTGTAATTCAGTTGCGGAGGCCAGCTGTTTAAATGCGCCAACCTGCAAATAATACCGCGTCGCCTCAGTGCCGCTGACAACGTGGCTATTATCCGTGTCTATGATCTCAATTTCCACCGGCGCAGTCCCCTGGTCAGAAAAACCCAGCTTTACCGCTGCCGCATAAGACAAATCCATGATGCGATCTGAGTGGAAGGGGCCACGATCATTTACCCGCACGACCGCGGTGCGGCCGTTGCGTAAATTAGTCACTTTGACATACACCGGTATCGGCAGAGTACGGTGGGCCGCACTCATGTCATAAAGACTATAGGTTTCGCCATTCGAGGTCGCATGACCGTCAAACTTAGTGCCATACCACGAGGCAATGCCTCGCTCTTTGTAGCGGCGGTGATCGGCAAGCAAGGTATATTCCTTGCCGTTCACGACATAGGGGCTGGCGTTACCCGATGCCCTTATCGGTTCATGCCGAGGGATGGCATCGACAATGGTAGCCGGATCGAGACGAACCGGCGGCGCACCATCGTGTTGTTGTTGGTAGCGGCCGTGATTAGTGGGCTTTGGTGTTGCCGACACGGGCGTTTTCGAGCTGCTATCTGGCACCTGACTTACTGGCGCACAGGCCGCCAGCAGCAGGAGCATCGCAAAGGCAAAAACAAAGCGCAAACTCAAGATCCAGCTACCCCATTCACCTTGGCCTCAATCAATTGACTGAGTTGATAGGCGGCCATCGCATACATCGCACTATGGTTATAACGAGTAATGACGTAAAAGTTTTTCAAGCCAATCCAGTACTCATCACCCTCGTCGCCGTCGAGCTTCATCGCCGTGGCTTTCAGTTCTGGTGGCAGCGCGCGATCACTACCAATACCGGCCTTGCTTAGCTCTAAAACGGTTTTAGTCGGTTTGAGACCCGCGTTAAACAAACTAGTATCGGCATTTTTCTTCAAAACCGCACCACTGACCACCGGCTCACCCGCACGCCAACCGTGACGTTTGAAATAATTAGCTACGCTACCGATGGCATCCACGGGATTGTTTACAATATCGATTTTGCCGTCGCCATCAAAATCGACGGCATAGGCGCGGTAACTACTCGGTATGAACTGACCGAAGCCCATGGCGCCGGCATACGAACCCTTAAGGTTAAAGGGGTCAAAGCTCTGTTCCCTCACCATCAACATATATTCCTCGAGCTGACCAAGGAAAAAGCTGCTGCGACGCGGGAAGTCGAACCCCAGAGTGGCCAAGGCATCAACCACGCGGTAGCTGCCTTTATTACGGCCATACCGAGTCTCTACCCCAATAATGCCGACGATCATCGAAGCCGGCACGCCATATTCGCGCTCTGCTCGCGCTAAGGTGGCGCGGTGCTCCCGCCAAAACTCAGCGCCCTGATCGACTCTAGAGTCCTGAATAAATATTTTACGGTAACGGCCCCACGTCATCACCGACTCCGCCGGACGTGACATTGCATCTAAAATAGACTGTTTTGGCTCAGCCTGCTTAAGCACACCGACCACCCAATCGCGGTCAAAATTATGCTTTTCGACCATGGTTTTAATAAACGCCTCAGAACCCGGATGAGCGCTATAATCGGCAAGGCTTGGGCTGGCAAGTAACAGTGCGGTGGCCACGCCGCCGCACAACTGTTTTATCATCGTTGTTAATTTATATTGGTTTTTCACAGTAAATCCTATTATTACTGGTGTACTAAGCGCTCATCGGCGCAAATACCCATCAAAATCCCAAACCCCACTAATAGTGTTACCAGTGAAGTACCGCCCTGACTCACCAACGGCAGGGGTACACCCACCACTGGCAGCAAACCCGAGACCATGCCCATGTTCACAAAGACATAGACAAAGAAAGTGAGAATAATACTCCCGCCTAATAAGCGACCGAAGCATTGTTTTGCCTGACTTGCGATCCACAGACCGCGACTAACGATCAAGCCATAGAGTAACAATAACAGCAATACCCCACGCAGGCCGAATTCCTCCGCGAGCACCGCAATAATAAAATCGGTGTGACTTTCAGGCAAAAAGTCCAAATGCGACTGGGTGCCCAGCAGCCAGCCCTTGCCTTCAAAGCCACCTGAGCCTATCGCGGTCTTGGACTGAATGATATTCCAACCAGCGCCAAGCTTATCACTTTCGGGGTTGAGCATCGTCAGAATGCGCTGACGCTGGTAGTCGTGGAGCACAAACTCCCACATTGGGTATGCCATCATCGCCAGCAGGCCCAAGCAAGAAAATATAAAGCCCCAGCTAATTCCGGCTAAGAACAGCACAAAAATGCCCGAGGTTGCGATCAAAATCGACGTACCCAAATCGGGCTGAATAACGATCAGCCCAGTTGGAATTAGAATCAAAACCAAACTGATAAAGGTGTGGCGAAAACTCGGCGGCAGCGGATGGGTCGACAAATACCACGCGACGGCCATCGGCATCACCAATTTGGCAATCTCCGAGGGCTGAAAACGAAAACCACCGATGCCTAGCCAGCGCTGGGCACCCTTGGCCCCCACACCGACGAAATCCACCGCCAATAACAACATAACACAGCCAATATAGGCAAAAGGCGCCCAGCGCTGCAGCTGTTCCGTATGGAGCTGGGCGACCAGCAGCATCACCACAAAGGCGACTGATAAGTAGCGCCCCTGGCGTATTACCGTGTCCATACTGCCATCACTGGCACTGTAAAGCACACCGAGACCAACACCACTCAATATCAACAACAACAGCAACAGCGGAATATCAATACGCAAACGCTGACTGATGGTGCGCTGACTACTAATACTGCGGTTACTGCCGGGGAGCTGGCGTACAAAATCTGAATTATTCATCTACCCATACCTCAGGCGTGATATCCATTGGCGTTGGTACAGTTTTAGGTTCGCCGACCAAAAAAGCCTCAAATACTTTTCGGGCCGCAGGGCCTGCAACGCTGCCGCCGTGCTCACCATTTTCAATAATCACCGACACGGCTATTTTCGGGTCCTCCGCTGGAGCAAAGGCCACAAATAAAGCGTGATCCCAATTACGCTTATGAAGCGTACTGGAATCGTATTTTTCACCCGCCGCGATACCGACAACCTGCGCGGTACCCGTTTTCGCCGCCATCCGATACGTCAATCCCGCTTTTAAGCCCCTCGCCGTCCCCTGCGGGCTAGCCACAACCTGCTCCATTCCCTGGGTTATCGCGTCCCAGTAAGCATCGGGCACGTCATCCATTCGACCTAGCAGCGGTGCAATAACCTTTTCACCGTCAACCGACGCCAGCAGACGGGGAGCACGCAACTCGCCACGCGAAGCGATAACCGATGTCGCCACCGCCAATTGCAGCGGAGTAGCGAGCATAAAGCCCTGACCAATGCCGACGCTGATGGTCTCGCCAGGATACCAGTGACTATTGCGCACTTCTTCCTTCCACGCCCGTGACGGCAATATGCCACTGCGCTCATTGGTATTATCAATACCCGTGGGCACCCCCAAACCAAAGCGCGCGCCAAAATCGTGAAGGCGATCAATCCCCAGCCGGTATGCCAGCTCATAAAAATAAACGTCACAGGATTGCACAATGGCCTGCTCTAAATTCACCGAGTAACCATGACCACCCCGCTTCCAATCTCGGTAACGACGACTGTCGTTGGGTAGCGTAAACCAACCCGGATCGGCAATACGCGTGGCTGTCGTCACCATGCCATACTGTAAACCCGCCAAGCCCCAAATCGGCTTAATGGTCGATGCCGGTGGGTACTGACCTTGCAGAGCGCGGTTATAGAGGGGGAGGTCTGGGTCATTTTGCAGAGCGTTGTAATCGGCGCTACTAATACCATTAACAAATAAATTGGCATCATAGCTCGGGGTACTCACCATGGCGATAACCCCCCCCGTGCGCGGATCCATTGCCACTATCGCGCCGCGCTGACCTTTTAATGCCTCAAACGCGACCTGCTGAACATAGGCGTCAACACTGAGATGAATATCGCCGCCGGGCTGGGGGTCGTGGCGCTCCAACACTCGTAATATACGGCCGTGAGCATTGCTCTCAACGTTTTGATACCCGACCGTGCCGTGCAGCAACTCTTCGTAATATTTTTCCAGACCGATTTTACCGATGTGGTGAGTGCCGCTGTAATTAACGGGATCGATCTCGTCAAGCTCACGTTCGCTGATCCGCCCAACATAGCCCAGTACATGCGCAAACAACTCACCATGGGGGTAGTGCCGCACTAGCTGAGCGTCAATTTCTACACCCGGAATACGGTAGCGATTAACTGCAATTTTAGCAATTTCCTCTTCGCTAACGCGAAATTTCAGCGGCACTGCTTCATAGGGTCTGCGCCGACTCAAACGCTTGCGAAACTGCTCTATATCCTCTTCTGCAAGGGGAATCAGCTCACCAATAATGGCCAAGGTTTCATCCAGTGACTCAAGGCGCTCCTTGACGACGGTTAAGGTATAGCTGGGAATATTTTCAGCCAATAACACGCCGTTACGATCAAAAATCAAACCGCGCTTGGGGGCGATGGGCAAAAGTTGAATGCGATTGCGATCAGAGTGGGTTTTATAAATATTGTAATCGGCGATTTGCAATTGCCCATAACGAGCAATCAAAATCGATATCATTGTCACTACGAATATAATGGAAATCGCCACCCGATGGCGGTAAACCCTACGTTCATAGTGAGTGTTTTTAAGCTGTTGGCGCCTAGTCATGACACAGTCATCAGCGGTGGTAGGGATGGTTATTATTAATTGTCCACGCTCGGTAGAGCTGTTCGGCGAACAATACCCTCACCAGCGGGTGAGGCAGGGTCATGGCAGACAGCGACCATTTTTGCCTAGCTAAAGCCAAACACGCCGGACTGAGACCATCGGGGCCACCAACCAAAATACTGATATTGTCGCCCTCCATTTGCCAACTCGCCAAGGCCTCAGCTAAAGACTCAGTACTAACGGCCTTACCTAATACATCGAGGGCGATAATACGATCACCGGCGGGAATCGCCGCCGTCATTGCCTCGCCTTCCTGGGCAATGGCACGGCGAATATCGGTATTCTTGCCCCGCTTAGGCAGGGGCAATTCTTTAATATCAAACTGAATCTCGGCGGGCAGGCGCTTGCGGTATTCCGCAACCCCCTCCTCGACCCAAGCCGGCATTTTAGTGCCTATGCAAATTAAGCTAACTCGCATCAGACCCTGGCTCTGAGCCCGGCTCTGGCACTTGCCACAGGCGTTCAAGGTCATAAAACAAGCGGGCTTCTGGCA
Source organism: Zhongshania antarctica (assembly GCF_014202945.1). Classification (GTDB taxonomy): domain Bacteria; phylum Pseudomonadota; class Gammaproteobacteria; order Pseudomonadales; family Spongiibacteraceae; genus Spongiibacter; species Spongiibacter antarcticus. The sequence goes on from NZ_JACHHW010000006.1 coordinate 234,250, forward strand.
ACATTACATGTACCACCACATCGCCTAAATCGACCAAAACCCATTCACCGGTATCTTGGCCTTCCATGCCGATCGGCACCACATTCTGCTTTTTTGTCTCAACCCAGACATTGTCGGCCAAGGATTTTACATGACGATTCGAGGTGCCACTGCACACCACCATATAGTCAGTAACGCCACTCATGCCGCGCACATCTAGGGTCACAACATCTCGGCCTTTTACATCTTCAAGGGCTTTCTGCACCAGCTTTTGGAGTTGTTCAGCGTTCATCTAACGGGTATTCCTATGTATTTCACTGTGTATATAAACCGTGTTCAGCGATATAGTCCGCGACAACGTCGGGAACAAGGTAACGAATTGACCTCCCAGAGGCCAGGCGCTGGCGGATATCAGTGGCCGAGATCGGCAACTGAATCAAACCTGTGTCATAAAACCCACCGGCACTGCGCGCTGTCAGTGCCGATGCTGATCCAAGCTTGCGATCAGCCACAAAATTCGCCACCTGCTCATCCATTGCTAAAGGATGTGCGGCGCGATGTAAAACCAATACATTAGCCAAACGAAACAGCGACTGCCAATCTCGCCAGCGCTGCAACTGATTAAAAGCGTCACTGCCCATAATCACCGTAATCGATACCTCTGCGCCGCGTTCAGCACGCAACTCCCGCAAGGTATCAACGGTATACGACGGGGTTTCCCGCAATAATTCGCGTCCGTCGACAGCCAAACCTGGCTCCCCGGCGACGGCAGCGCTGACCATCGCCAAGCGTTGGGCGCTATCGGCACCGGGCTGTCCACGCAATGGCGGCCGATGACTTGGCAATAGCGCCAGCTCATCAACCCCCAAGGTTTCTTTAATCTCAATCGCCGACCGCAGATGACCGTGATGAATGGGGTCAAAGGTGCCACCAAAAATCGCCAGCGACGCAGTAGCCTTATGCGAATCGGTCATTTAACGACGAATATGGCCATCGCCGAGCACCACGTACTTCTGCGAGGTCAAACCTTCCAGCCCTACTGGGCCACGAGCATGTATTTTGTCGGTGGAAATACCAATTTCCGCGCCCAAACCATATTCAAAACCGTCGGCAAACCGCGTCGAGGCATTAATCATTACCGAGCTAGAATCCACTTCGCGCAAAAAGCGGCGGCCGGTGGTGTAATTTTCTGTCACGATGGATTCGGTATGGGCCGAGCTGTAACGGGCAATATGACTCATTGCCTCATCGACGTCAGCCACCACTTTGATAGACAGTATCGCGGCCAAATATTCTGTGGCCCAATCTTCTTCACTGGCCTCTGCGGCAGTCATTACAATCTGCCGCGTGCGCGGGCAACCACGCAACTCAACGCCCTTTGCCAGCAAAGCGTCAGCAATTGCCGGTAGCAATTCTTCGGCGCGACTTTCAGCAATCAACAAGGTCTCCATGGTATTGCAGGTGCCATAGCGATGGGTTTTGGCATTCACTGCAATTGCCAACGCTTTTTCAGCATCGGCGGCATCATCAATATAAACATGACAAATACCATCGAGGTGCTTAATCACGGTAACCGTGGCATCGCGGGCAATACGCTCAATTAAGCCCTTGCCGCCGCGGGGCACAACCACGTCGACATACTCAGGCATGGTAATCAATTCACCTACCGCGGCGCGATCCGTGGTTTCCAATACCTGAACGGCATGCTCTGGCAGACCTACCGCCACCAGGCCTTCGCGAATACACGCGGCGAGGGCTTGATTTGAGTGAATCGCTTCAGAGCCGCCACGCAGAATCGCCGCATTCCCTGACTTTAGGCACAAACTGGCCGCTTCAACGGTCACATTGGGGCGAGATTCATAAATAATACCAATAACGCCCAAAGGCACCCGCATTTTACCGACCTGAATACCACTGGGCCGGTAGTTTAAATCGGTGATAGCGCCAACCGGGTCGGCAAGCGCCGCCACCTGGGTAAGACCTTCAATAATACCGGCAATACCAGCGGTATTGAGCGCCAAACGATCCAGCAGTGCCGCGTCGAGACCCGCGGCCTCACCCGCCGCAACGTCTTTGGCATTGGCGGTAAGAATGTCGTCGCGCCTAGCGTCTACTGCCGCAGCGATCGCCAGCAGGGCGCGATTTTTAACGCCAGTATCAGCCGCCGCCACCAGCCGCGCAGCAACCCGCGCCTGACGCCCCAGCTGATTCATGTACTGCTTAATATCCATGAGCCTTCTAATCCTCTCACCTGCGCGCTATCGCGAAGGTCAATACCTGCTAATTCCCACATAATAGGAGAACGAAAAATGACCGCTAGTATAACGGATTGGAAAAGGACTCACTATCGACAATATGTACAGAGTGACGTCAGCTAGCTTAACTAGCTCGATAGCGCATCCAAAATATCGTGAAGGGCATCTAAACGCGCCAAGGGCGCGTCGATACCAAGAATTTGGTAGGCGTCGGCGGCGGGCAATGGTAATAATTGCGCCAGACTATTGGCTAAGGCACCCGCGGTCTCCACATTCAGCTGCATTCCTAAACGCTGAACATGGGGGTGCTCGCCCAACTGCCGCAACAAATCATGCAACTCGGTACTGCGCGGCGGCAATACAACATCTTCCTGCTCGGTGAGCCAGCTGACTTCGCCTATATACAAACCGGTGTCGTCCTGACGAGCCGACGCCAACTGAAACCGGCGACGACCTTCAACCACAACCCCCAACAAGCCATCCGGCAGCTGATCCCAATCGGCAATATGCGCTTCAGTGCCAATTTGAGCCAAGGTCGCTTGTCGCTCTCCCGATTTAAGGAGCTCGGCGCCACCCTCGGCCAACCAAACAATACCAAAGCTCTGCTGATTGCGCATAGTATCGCGAATCAAGTCTAGGTAACGACGCTCAAAAATCCGCAAGCCCATGCGACCACCGGGCAGCAGCACCGTGCTTAAGGGAAATAGCGGTAGCTCTGCTACCGCGCTCGAACCTAAGTCAGACATTCTTCTCCGCAGCCTTTTCTAAGGCTATTTCAGGACCTAAAGGCTTAACCACCAACAGCAACTTTGGCAACAACAACATGGCGCCCAGCAAGGCCGCCAGCATCGCCAAGCCGGTTAACAAGCCAAAATAAATACTTGGCGTAAAGTTAGACAAGGCCAGAATGGAGAAGCCAAAAATAATAATACTGGAGGTGTAATACATTGCCTTACCAATACTGGCGTGACAGCGGTACATGGTCGCCAAGTAATTGCGGTCCGTCGGAAATTCCTGTTTAAAGCGATGTACGTAGTGAATGGTGTTATCCACACCAATACCCACGGTGATCGCTGCAATGGTGATCGTCATCATGTCCAGCGGGATACCCGCCAAACCCATGCCGCCCAATACTGCACCGGCCGCCAATAAGTTGGGCGCCAGGGCAATAAGCGCCAGGCTCAATGAGCGAAACAAAACCATAAACATGGCCAGTATGGCTACAAATACCGCGCTCAAGGTCATAATCTGCGAGGTAAACAGGCTTTGCAGCATATTATTGTATAAAACTAACATGCCGGTTAAGTGCACTTGCTCCGGCGCAAAGCCCAACTCATTCACCAAATGATCTTCAATATCAATCAATAGCTGATTGCGATTCAGGGTGCGACTAGTTTCTTTAACCCGCACGCTGATTCGGACTTGATCGACTTCTGCCGACATATAGGGATCAATCAAAATGGACGATATCGACTCCGGCAATGAGCGCTGAGCCAGTGCCAATTGCAGGTCGTCGACATTACCCATAATAATCTGCATCAATTCATAAAAGGTCGACAGCGACAGGACCTTGCCGGTCTCTGGCAAACCATCCACATAATCGTGTACCGATTGAATTCGCTGCAAGCCGGCAACTGTGAACCATTCGCTCTGAGCAGCACCTGCATCACCAAAATCGCCGCCGAAATCATCGGCAAAGTCATTGGCGAAATCGTTACTGAAATCGTCAAAATCATCGCCGCCGCTATTTACAGCCTTCTCGGCGACTGGGTCTTTCTTGGGTAGGTCCAAGATAATATCGAGAGGAATAGTGCCCCCCAGCTCAGCGTCAATCGTCTCCATACCCTGATAAATTTCAGTGGTATCGTGGAAGTAGTCAATAAAGCGGTTTTCGACTTTGAGCTGAGTAATACCCCACACACTAAGCAGCAAAAGCCCTGTAGACACTACAACCACAGTGCGTCCAAAGCGCTCGGTAGCCACGGCAAAATACCGCGTAAATGCGGCGCTATCATCCGAGCTGCCCTTTTCGTTGCGGCGCTTCATCAGCATCATTGCGCAGGGCATAACAATAAAGGTCAACACCAGTGCCGACACGACACCAATGGTCATCATCCAGCCAAAATCAATAACCGGGCGAATGCCGCTAACCACCAAGGAGGCAAACGCCACCAAGGTCGTTAACGTGGTGTACAAACACGGCATGGCCATAATCGCGGTGGTTTGCGAGACCAAGCTAAATTGATCCGCGTCTGGCTGAGCAGCAGAATACTCTCGGTAACGCACCACAAGGTGGATGGTGACCGACAAGGTAATAATCAGCAGCAAAGCCACAAAATTCGCGGAGATAACAGTGAGCCGCCAATCGAGAAAACTCAACAGACCGAGCATAAAGACCACATTCAACACGCAGGTCGACAGGGGGATTAGCACCCAGCGCAGACTACGGAAAATCACCGTCAACAACACCACAATAAACAGCAGTATGCCAGCGCCAAACACCCGCAAATCGCTTTTAACAAAGGCGATCATATCCACCGCGATCATCGGGACACCGCCGAGAAACACCGTGGCATCGCCGCGATAATCCTTAACAATATCCCGCGCCAAGGCAACTAACTTAGCCTGCCGCTCGTGGGCCTCGGCAGTGTAATCTGCAAAGGTTTTTTCTAAGTCGTCCAACGTCGCCTGTTCGTCAGCGCTAATGGTTTCCGCAGCAGCCTTGGCGCGCAGAGCGTCGCGCTGATTTAGCAGTTCATAATAACGCTCGTCGCGCTGAATATTGACCTGAATTGCGGTGGTGCTGCCGTCGGTACTGGTCAGTAAAGATTTGTAGATCGGGCTGGTCGCAAGCTCTTCGCGGACCATCTCCATATCAATACCCGGCGTACGCAGGGTCGGAATCTCTCCCGCCGTGACCTGACTCAGCGACACCCGTGGACTCTCAAGTAAAGGCACATCCAGTATCGAGGTTACGTTAGAAACATTCGGCAATCCTGCCAAGCGGTCACGCAGTTCGCCAAGCGTCTGCAACTGCTCTGGGGCAAACAAATCGGCTTGCGGTTGATACGTCACCAACAGGAAGTCTTCGGAGCCATAGCGTTTACTGATATCGCGGTAATAGGCCAGCGACTCGTCGCCCTCTAGTACCAATGCATCGGCGGAAGCGTCGAGCTGCAAGGTGGGAATATAGCTTCCCAACCAGCCGACCAAGGCGAGTAATATCGCCAAAACCCAAAATGCATTACGCAGTATTACGCGTTGGTAAATCGACAGCAGCATTCCACTCATATTTAACCCTTAAGCTTGGTTGGTCGCCTCGCGGGCGCGTCCGATTTTTTTAAAACCTTATTCTTTATTCGCCCCAGCGCGGCACCAAATCCTGCGCCACGCCAAGGTGATCCAAAATTCTCGCCACCACAAAATCAATCACATCAGCCACGCTTTGGGGCTTGCGATAAAACCCCGGCGACGCGGGCATCACCGTCGCACCCATTTGCGTCAGACTGAGCATATGCTGCAGGTGGATCGCCGATAAGGGCATTTCTCTGGGCACCAAAATCAATTGGCGGCGCTCTTTGAGCGCAACATCGGCGGCGCGTTCAATTAAATTATTGCTGGCACCGCAGGCAATGGCAGACAGCGTACCGGTACTGGCCGGACACACCACCATGGCGCTCGGCGCACCACTGCCAGAAGCTACTGGCGCCATCCAATCTTCAGGACCATGCACCTTAAGTTGTTCCGACGTACATTGAAAGCGCTCGCACAAATAGCGCGACAAGGCCGCAGGTTTAGCCGGCAGGGTCTCCTCGGTTTCAGTCGCCACAACTAACAGCGCCGCCTTGGAAATCATAAAATGCACTTCGCAGCCCGCTGCCAACAGGCACTCCAGCAGTCGCAAACCGTATTGCGCACCAGAGGCGCCAGTCATCGCCAGCGTGACCGCTTTCATTGTGACGACTCCCAGCGCTTGCGCAGCGCCTTAATCAAGCGCTGATGCACGCCACCAAAGCCGCCATTACTCATAATCACCACGTGATCTCCTGCCGTTAAGCTGGCACTCAGCTCGGCAATGGTTTGATCAAGATCCACACTCAACCGCGCCGGTGTTGCGCTGCCTGCAATCACCGAATCCAAGGACCAATTTAAGCCCGGCGGCTGATACCAAATCACTTCGTCCGCGTACGCTGCTGCGGGCGCCAAGCGGTCTTTATAGATACCCATACGCATAGTATTGGAGCGCGGTTCTATCAAGGCAATAATTCTTCCCTCTGCCACGCGTCCCCGCAAACCCTGTAGCGTTGTCGCAATCGCCGTGGGGTGGTGAGCAAAATCATCGTACACTGAAATTCCCGCCACCGTGGCAAGCAATTCCATACGCCGCTTAACACCCTGAAACTGGCATAAAGCGTCAATACCATCCTTGGGCTGAACACCAATGTGGTGCGCCGCCGCCAAGGTCACCAAGGCATTATTGACATTGTGGGCGCCGGTGTGTGACCAAATTACACGGCCCTGCACTACACCTTTATAAAGAACGTCGAACTGAGAAAAGTCACTGCTCAGCACCTTGGCCTGCCAGTCTGCCGCCTGCCCCTTCTCACTACTAACCCGCTCCACTTCACTCCAGCACCCCATATCCAGCACGTCATCCAAAGCGCTCTCACCGGCCGGAATAACAATACGACCAATGGCGGGCACGGTACGAACCAAATGATGGAACTGGCGCTGAATTGCCGCCAAGTCAGGGAAAATGTCGGCGTGATCAAATTCTAAATTATTCAAAATAGCGGTGTAGGGTCGGTAATGGACGAATTTTGAGCGCTTATCAAAAAAGGCACTATCGTATTCATCGGCTTCAATAACGAAGAAGTCAGTCTGACCAAGGCGCGCCGACAAACCAAAATCGGCGGGAACACCACCAATTAAGAAACCCGGCTGAAAGCCGCAATCTTCCAACAGCCAGGCCAACATACTGCTGGTGGTGGTTTTACCGTGGGTACCGGCGCAAGCCAGCACCCAGCGACTTTGCAACACATTGTCACTCAGCCACTGAGGGCCGGAGGTGTAGGGAATACCGCGATTTAACACGTGCTCGACCGCGGGGTTGCCCCGTGACATGGCGTTGCCAATAATCACCAAGTCTGGCTCAGGCGTTAGATGTGCCGCCTCATAGCCTTCCATCAAGGTAATACCTTGAGATTCCAGCTGGGTGCTCATGGGCGGGTAAACATTGGTATCGGAGCCGGTCACCGTGTGGCCAAGCTCGCGGGCGAGAATGGCTAAGCCACCCATAAAGGTGCCGCAAATTCCCAAAATATGAAGGTGCATAGATAAAAACGCCACACAGAAAAGTCTGTGTGGCATGGTATCACTGCTATCGCGCCAGCTCTACGCCAGCGCACCGCATTGCGCGATTAGACTTTCGTGTTTAGAAGTTAGCGCTCATGGTCAGCCATACTTTCTCTGTGTCCTTTAAGCTCAGGCCGCCGCCATTAAAGGCCGTGCTGTCTCCGGCGCTATAACTAGCATAGCGTAGCTCCGCAGAGTATGGCCCCCAACTTTTGGTAACCATAGCGCCAAGCTCAGAACCTAGGTCACTATCACCGGCGGCATTATTCTGCTCAGACTCAAAGCTGTGGTAGGCCAATAGCCATTTCACACCCAGTGCGGCGCCACCAACGGTAAAGTAGGTGTCGTTTATGCCCTCACTGATATTACCCAAGCCTTTATTGAGGAACATATCCGTCCAGCCTTGGAATTTAAACAAGGTCGCCAGCGGCGTAATAAAGAAGCCATCTTTGTCAGCGCCAAGCGCTTCATAGCCAAGACCTAAGGTCAGCGGCGCAAGCTTATAGCTGGCTTCAACCAGCATATAGTCTGAGCTGTAGTCGGCAGGGTTTTTACCCGCGCTCTCTTGGCTCGCGTACTCTACATTATAGGCAAGATCACCCGCCACACCCTGCCAGCGAACACCGTAGGTATCGGTATCCATACGTTTAAAGCCGGCAAAATTATCATCGGTCTCAAGCAAATAGGCATAGCCGGTCACCGTACCGGCAGGCAGGGTGTAGCTGGCGTTCAATAGATGAGAATCCATTTCGGTGTCGCCCACCACACTGGCTTCGCCAAATATCCGGTTTACATTGGCAATATGTGCGTAATTAAGTTTCAGGTTTTCGACGCTGCTATTCGCCGCAGTAAACGCGTCGTAGGTCTGCTCGTTTTGACGCCAGCCAACGTGTCCAACAAAACGGTGATTATCATAGGTCAGGCGCTGACGACCGTATTTAAATTCGCTATTCCAATTACTATAGCTAATATAGGCTTGGTTCACTTCACTACCTACCGGATCGGCTATCAGCGATTCAGAAACTTGCCCATTCACGCTGTCGTTGGAATCACCAGCAAAATTGCTCACGTCGTCAAACTCAACAAAGCCACTAAAGCCCTTAAAACCCTCGGTTTTATAATTTACGCGGGTTTTTAGGGTTAGCGCGTCGCCTGTTTTATTGCCACCGGCCGCCACGTCCTCCGCAACCGACTCGTAACGCAGACGCAAATTCAAATGGGCCTCGCCCTGACTAAGCGCTTCGGTAATTGATTCTGCCGCAAACGTTGTTTGCGCTGCTGCAGCCAATAAGCCGAGGGAAACAGCCGAGGTTAATGATTTCTTTTTCAGCATAATGTGTCTCATTAAGATAAATGTTTGTTAGGCAGATGCACACCGCAAACAATACTTGTCTCAATAAATTTGCGATGCCTAAGATTTAGCAAACAACGCGCCACAACCAGACATGAGACGAACTTAATTTAAAAATACTTATAAATCATGTTATTACCAAAATATCTACTATGCCAAAAATACGAAAAAATTAAATTTTATATATTACTGCACCAATAAATGTCACGTAGAAATTCTGTGCTATTTTTGTGCGGCACCATAAAGAAGCAAATCGACACAGCGGATGCTGGGCACACAAACCCATCGCGATAGACAGCAAACCGTGGCCGCCCCTTTTAGGGCATATAACTAATAGGGTAATTAGAGTAGGTAAAAGCCGGAACCGCCTTCGCCTCAAATTTCAGCATACTCACGCGCTGCAAAAGCTTTTCTTTTAAATCAGGATTAAAAAAGCTAGATGACACTATTTTACAATCACTCACCGAACCATCCGGCTGTATGGTAAGGCTAACGACCACCGTGCCAGCTTGAATGCTAGTGTCTTTGCGAGCGGCCCTATTAAAGATGGTATAAAAAGCCGTTTTACTGCGATCAAACGCTAATTGAATCTCCTCCAAGCTCCGCGATGGCTTCACATTACCAAGCTCACCACCGTGACTATTGGTAGCCGTCGACCGCGACGGAATCGCAGCCAGCTGCTCGGTACTGTGTTGCCCCACGCCAGCACTACCCTGCTGGCCGCTAACGCTACGCTGACCAATATCACCATGACCAGCACTGCTTTTACTTGCCGAAAGTTGGTTGACGCTAACGTCGACGGATTCCTTACTCACTGCGCCCCGGTGGCGCAGGTTTTGCTCGGCGACAAGCACCTTATCGCTGGTGTCGCGCAGCTGCGCTAACTGCTCACTAAAGGCCATAACGCCAGCCTGCGCGGCTGCGGCCTTTGCCGCCGCCTGCCGCCGCGTCGCTGCGGCCGCAGCATCCTGCTCGCGCTGTTTCACATTCACCGTCTTGTTTACTTGCGCCACCACAGGCGCTGGCGCAAGTGGTTCTGGTTTTAATGTTTGGACGATGGTAGTCGGCTTTGGCTGCGGCTTAGCAACTGCCGGCTTTGCTAATGGCTTTGGCGTGGGTACCGGCAGCAGCTCTAAAGCATAATTAACCGTCGGTTTTACCGCCGCGAACTCAGGGGTTTCAACGACCCAATAAGATAAGACAAGTAAAACCACCAGCAGCAGGCTAATAACATGACTGAGAATTCGCTTAAAATGCCGATCTGCGGCAAACATAATTCCCCAGTAATCGGTACCCAAGACGGAATGCCCGCTAGCGACTTGGCTCGATATACGTGGACCAGACATCACGCTGTTCATGCCCCGCCTCCCTGAGTAATTTCCCGTACGGCAAGCGATACACGGTCAAAATTCGCATCGACACAGGTCGCTAAAACCTTTTTAAGCAGCCGATACGGCGTATCTCGGTCGGCAACAATATTCACGTCTCCGCTGCGCGACTGCGCTGCACCTAATTCCGTCGTGCCAGCAACACCCTCTGCCCCCGTCAGTGGTCGCAGCGCTGCCGCTAGCAAGCCAAGTACGCGCTGCTCCGACTGGAGCGCCGCCTCAACACTCATTATTGGCTGCTCATCGAGCAAAATATCCGTAGCGCTCACCGCAACGGTGACCGTGCGCTGGGGCTTCTCAGTGGCAATCGAGCTGGGCAATGTTAAATTCTGATACTCGGGAATAACCTCAACCACCAAGGCATTAACCAATAAGTAAAAAACTAAAATGGCGAAGATATCAATTAGCGAAACCACATTAATTGCAACATCACGGCTACCAAGTTTAATTTTTCGACTTAGCTTTCGCTCCTGACGGCGGCTCATGGCAACACTCCCGACTCCGCACTGGCACTGGCACTGGCACTGGCACTGCCTGGCGCAGCATCCCCCATTGAAATCACGGGAAACAAGGCGGTGCTGCCATCAACCCCGAATGTGCCTACTGGGTACTCCCTACTGCTATCCATCACCGCCACAATGTCGGCGTAGGCAATGTCTTCTGCAATAAACAGGGTTAATGTTGTTTCACTCGGATGTGTGCTTTTAATGTCAATTAGCGCCTGCGCTAGGCCTGCGGTGTCGTAGCCCGAATCACGCTTGGGCAATTTTTTTTCCACACCATCGCTATTCGTAATTTCCAAATAATTTTCAAACAAACTTACCGCTAAATCGAGGGTCGGCGTTTCGCTCACCACAGGCGACGGCGACACCGACGGCAAACTCAATTTCAGCGCGTGTAGCTTACTGGCAGAAATCGATGAGCCAACCAAGAGAAAAAATACCAGCACCGCAAACACGTCAATCATCGACACAATATTCAGCTCGCCATCGGGTCGCTGACGCAGGCGCCGTTTTAGGCGGCGCAAGCGCCGTGAGCTGCGCGGCCCCTCCTCAAATTCTGGCTCAATACCAAACATGGCGCTCATTGTTATCCCTCAGTGCTGCAGTGATTTACTGCGACTAATCGCGGTGACAAATCGCGAGCAAGCAGACTCTAAGGTGTCGACTAACTCCCCTGCCTGACTTTGCAAATAGGCGTGGGCAAATAACGAGGGAATCGCCACCATCAAACCAAATGCGGTGCAGCTCATCGCCTCAGAAATACCCGCCGACAGCAAATTGGCTTTTTCCACGGGGTCGGCATTGCCCAGCGCACCAAAGGCGCCAATCAAACCCAGCACCGTGCCGAGTAGCCCCAGCAAGGTTGCTGCATTTGAAAACGTCGCAAGATAATGAGTACGGCGCTCAATGGCGGGCAACAACGCCATCAAACCGTCTTCAGTGGCGATCTCTACATCGCTGCGGCGACTATCAATGCGAGCTTGCTCTAAACCACAATTCAAAATATGCGCCACTGCCAGCGTTGAATTACCAATCAAACTCTCAGCCTCGCCAAGCTTACCGGCACTTAACATGGGCCACACTTTTGCCCAAAACCGCCGATTATCCCTGAGGGATTTGTTCAAAAAAATAAAGCGCTCGATACTGATGGCAACAGCAAAGGCAAGCACCAAGGCTATTGGGTACATGAAATGACCGCCATTGTTAAAAAACGCAACGAACGTCGATAGGGCTTCCATAATTATTCCTCAAAAATGTAATGTCTAATGCGCCTGAAGATATCTTCTGCACTACCAGTTATTGGACTGTAAACGCCAGTAGCGATAAGCGCGGTGGGCCTGATGCCATTCGGCGTAACGCTGAAATTCGTCGGCGTTAATGGGCTTGGGGCTCTCATCAATCAACTGCGGCGGCCGATCGATATCACTCACCGGCTCGTCCCCCCAGGGCATTAAATACAAACCCACCGCCGCCTCATCATCACCGTGAATCGTCACGCCCATATCTTGCTCGGCAGCGGCTGGCAGCGCGGCGCTTAACACCAATGTCGCTGTTAAAAATTGAATGCCCTTCATCTGTTCACCTGCGACATATTCACCGCAACATAATCGCTTGCGGACTCCAGATTATGGATCCATGCGCTGACCAGCATATTGTCACCGCCGGTCAGTTCCTGATAACGGCGGTAGTGCTCAAGTGCTTGGTCACCGCGTTTAAACACCGTTTCGTAAAGAATGCCCAGGTTCAAATGCGCGGGAGCGTAATCACCGCGAACAGCCAATGCCTTGGTATACCAATCTAAAGCACCGGTAAAATTTCCGCTTTTGCTGGTAACAAAGCCCATCCAATTTAACGCTGTAACATTTTGCGCATCCCGCTGTAGCGCAGCCAAAAAGTACTTGGCCGCAGACTCTTGTTGCTGCTGGCGCGCCGCGAGTATCCCCAAATTAGTCAGCGGCCCAGTGGCACGAGGATGTCGCTCACTCAATGCTAAAAATGCTTGTATGGCGCTTTGACTATCGCCGCTTTTCATTAGCACTAGTGCATTATCAAATTCTGTCAGCGCGGATTTAGCGGCGGACTGACTCGACCTCATTGGCGGCGGCCCTGCACTACACCCAGCCACCGTGGCTATTATTAGTAGCACCGCAAAAATCCTAATTAAGCGAGTCATAGCTATTCTCCAATTCAGGCTGTTTGCCATATTTAGCAGGGGCGAGTTCGGCCAAAGCCACAAGACTCTTACGCATACCGGCGGTCCACACGCCCTCGCGAACCCGCGCCACATTGGCTTCAAAAGCGCTAATCGCTTTCTCTTCAAAGGGGTAGGCTTGCTCTTCCAAAAGCAAGGTGTACTCATCAAGGACATCACCGTGTAATTCACGCGGTGTTTCCGATTTTATTAAGGCAGCCGCAAAGTGACGATAAAGCTCGCCCAGTTCGTGACCAGCAACAGTAGTAATATCGGCAAAACCATAGGCTGCTGCGCGCGCCAAACTGTCGATAGCGGTTTGCATAGCGCGCTGACGCCGAGGCAAACTGTTGGCGATAGGTAGCCTCAGTTCAACGCTATTAGCTTGCTGCACATCGACCATCGCCAATTGCAAACTGGCATCGGCAGCGAGTAATTGCGATGCGACAAGTGGCATCTCTGCAGCCTGATCGGCGGCGATAATTTCGCGCAAATAATTTAAATGCTCAGGGCTATTGGCCTTTGCCATCGTCGCCAAACGCTGACGAAACTGCTGAGCCTCCAGCAGCGGCGTCGGAAATTGCGCAATATAATTTTTTATCGCAGTGCGAGCTGCCTCCCCCTGACCGGCAGAGTCATAAAGCCTTGCCGCCAGGGCACTGGCCTGACGACGAGTTTCAAACGCCTCGTCACTGCGCGTGGCAATGCGAGCGTAAACCCCGGCGGCAAGTACCGGTTGCGCCGATTTCTGATAGGTTTCGGCAAGCAACTTATCTCCCTCCGCCGCCATAGCATGGCGTGGGAACGCGCGCTGAAAATCCTGCAGCACACTGGCCGCTTTACCCCAGCCTTGGCTGGCATAAAGCTGCCCCGCCGCATCGAAACTGGCATTGGCCCGTAATTCCGCTGTTGGACTTAACTGCGCGGCGCGCATAAATAAATTTGCCGCCAAAACACTGTCACCGGCATTTCTGGCCACTTCCCCACGACGATATACCGATACCGACAAACGGTCTGCCGCCATTTTTTGCAGCGCCGACTCAGCCTCGAGCATCGGCAATAGCTTGCTGTAGTAAATCTCAGCTTGCGTATAATTGTCTTGGGCAAAAAAGGCGTCAGCAGTCACACTTAGTGCCTTTTGCGTCAAACTCGACGCTGGCAATGGCGCACCTGCCAACAGTGGCACACACAACGCAAGGACTTCGTCATAGCGCTTTAGCGCGTACAAATCCTCGGCGCTAGCCAGCACTACGCGACTGCGTTCAGGGTGGTGGGGGAAAACGCTGGCGAGTTGCGCACTGGCGGCAATTACCGCTTGCTGGGCGGTATCGCGCTCTTGCGCTGGCGCAACCGCCAGCCATGCTCTATATGCTTGTACCGCCGCCAACGCCGCATCCCCAGCCTTGTCGTACGCGAGCAAATCGTAGGCTACTAAGGTGTATTGCCGAGCGGCGGCATTAAGCTCGCCCGCGTCAAATAGCACATCAGCATAGCGCATGCTTGTTGTCGCAAATTCTGGGTCATTGGGGAACATGACGAGCATTTCGCGATAGCCCGCCGCCACCGCGACAAAACGTGCTTGGCGTAAATTGGCTTCGCTATCCGGCGTCTGCTGCGCCTCGGCATGGCGAAAGCGCACCACCTCAACCATATAATCCCGTATTAAATTTAACTTGGCTGGCGCTGTATCCGCTGCGGCTGCCGCGACTAAGTCATTCGCATAACGCTTGATATACGCCTCTTGCGCAGCAATCATTAAGGCGGTAAATCCACCTTGTTTATAGGCCGAAATCGCTTTTTCGCTGTAGCTAATGGCTAAGTCATGCTGGGGGTAAGCACTCGCAAAAGCGTCAAATACGCTCGCCGCATCGGTGTAACGTTGCTTACCTAGCAGGAGCTCGCCAAGACTGCTATATACCAAAGGGGAGAATTGCTTGCCGGAGAGTGCCGCAAAATAGGCGTTAATATTATGCCCTTCCGGCTTTGCGGCCAGCGCCAAACACAGACCCCGCAAGCTGTCACTCAACAATTCTGCTTTCGCAGCCGGGACCAGCGCCGTTAACTCCGCCACGCTGCGCACCTCCCGACGAGGCTTCAATTGCATCAGAATCGCCGTAAAGGCATCGACGGCCAAGTCGGGGCTACTCAGCAGATACTGGCTCCACGCGTATTTATACTGCGCCATCTGCCAGTAGGGCATGGCAGCATCTTGGGTGATTAATTTACCGTACTGGGCAGCAGCCTCGGCATAGCGCTTGCGCAAATAAAGCATTTCGGCAGACCGAAACAAGGCGTCATTTGCACGAGAAGACTTGGGAAAGTCCTCTGCTAAGCCCCGCAAGGTATCAATAGCAAGCTCCGCGCGACCCGACAATTCGTAGGCTCGTGCCAACTGATATATCACATGATCTGTATTTGGGTAGTCGGGAAATTCAAGCAGAAGATCGCGATAGAGCCCGATGGCCAACGCGACCTCGTCCGCGTTAATATCAAGACCTTGCCCCGCGGCCTCAATACGCAAATCTGCGGAGCGACGTATTGCCTCAGCCCGCACACCGGGCGCCGAATCTAGCGTTAATATGGCTTGGTAGTGCTTTAAGGCGGCAGCCTCAACGCGCTGACTCTCGGCGTCAATATCTGCTATTTTCTTGGCAGGCAGTTTTTCCATGAACAAACGATCAGGACCCTGACCATTCCGCGCCAACATCCCACCGATGGTTTGCGACTCGCCACCTGGCTTTACACTCTGCTGACAAGCGCTAAGCAGAGTGCATACGAGTAATAGCGTCGCGACAACCGGCAGGCCTAGGTGTTTTGATTGATACGTTGTGACGACTGTCATCGTCTCAGCTCCCCATCCCATACCACACCGCTTAACTTGCGCCGCGTATTCTCATGGTTCCTTGCCAAGGCAAAGCTGGCCTCGGCTAAATACATTTCCGTACGCCGGTGATGACGACCGATTTCAGCCAGTGCCTCGCGATCTAACGTCGCTGCCCGCGTTGCGATACTCGCCGTCAACCGTGGCAACAACGCCGCTAGCTTCGCGTTAAATTCTCCGCCACCCACCGCAACTAGCGCACCAGCCTGATATGCGCCGAGTAAATTGCGAATACGTACTAATTGACGATACTCGCTCAGTGCCTGGTGAAAATTAGGACTATCAAGCAATAAGTCGAGGTAAGCATCCTTATCCTCGTATAAGGCCGACAGCCAAATATCCCAGCCACTGCCGCCACGCTGATCAGCTAGGTCAATCGCAGCGCGCAAGCCGCCACGTTGAATATCGGCGCTTGCTCCACGCAAGTGTTGTAATGCCGCTTGCAAACGACTGCTTGCAGCGACGTAATAGCGCTCAGCGCGTTGTGCCTGACCCGCCCAATGTGACATTACGTAGGGCAAAATCAACAAACCTTCCTGTACTGCGGGATCTAGTGGGTCGCGATTTACCAACTCCATCCACGGCACCATCGCCGCCTGCAGATCCTCTTCCTTACCGCCAGAAGCGATCGCCCACGCTCGTCGAAATGGTGTATGTCGCCGTGCCCACGCTATTTCATCCTCTGATCCTGACCACAAATAAGGCGTGGCTGTCGCTATTGCCTGGCGGGAATGGTCATCGCTCGCGACCAACGGCGCCGCCTGATTCTGACGTGGGCTCAGCAAAGCCCAACCAAGACCTACCAGCGCCTTATTAGCATAGGGACTCAAGCGCCGTACTTGACTGAAATAATTTACCGATTGCTCGCTGTCGCCCTGCTTTAAAAAATGATAACCCAGCGCCAAATTGACTTTATCGCGAAGGAGTAACTCATCCGGCGCAAGCAACTCCCCTTCGCTCAGTGCCGCGAGAAGGGCGACACCTTCGGCATATTTTCCCTGTTGAATGAGGCCGGCGCCGGTATTGAAATGACTAAACATACTACTGGGCTTGGATTCTTCACTTAGCCGATCAAACTCGACAAGGCCCTGTAAGCTCGTCGGAACTTCCGTTAACCCCAAGTCGCGCGCACTGCGACTTAAGGCGAGCTTTACTTGTTCAGAAAATTGCCCCGCGCTGACACCACGTTTAATCATCACCATTGCATCAGCGAGGGCGTCGAAAGAAAAATGCCGCTTGGCATTGAAGTAAATTGATCTGAAACGGGGATGACTATAGCCACTGCTCACGCTATTTTCGGGGCCATGATCATGTAATTGAATCGCGACTTTGTCTTGCCATTGCAACCAGCCGCCGCGAATCAGCTCTAATTCCCACTGGGTATTTTCCGCAACCGAAATCGCTTTTTCGAAGCGCGGGTATAAGCGCTCGGCGTGGGGGCCGGCGCCCACCTCTGTCACTGCAAATTTAACACTTATCGTATGATTTTCTTCGGGTAACGCCAATTTGCTTAAAAGATGTAAGCCGCCGTCGAGCAAGGTTTGGGTTTCTAATTCACTGTAGCTATAACGTGCCCTTTCGCGGCCGTCAACACTCACCCTTACCGACTGAATTGTAAAACGTTTATCACTATTGGCAATATAGAGCGCGATGGTGGGCGTGCGCGTGGGCAATTTCTCTTCGGCTAATTTTATATCACTGAATAAATTTAATGCCTCAGTTTTTAAACTGGCGCCGTCACTTGCATTCACCACTGCCGAAAGCAGGAGCAAAACACTGTAGAGCGCGCATTTAATAACACCAAGCAATGGAATTTTCACCAAGCACATCGACGTATTTCCAGTCCTTTACCGAACAGTGCAGAACCTAAAGTACTGCACTCCCTTATTCACCAACGTGTTCACGTTAGTGATAGCAAAAGCCGCGCCAACGGTATGAAATTATTTGTGCACTGACGAATTAGCTAAGGCTTTCGGTGAAATAGGCGGTGGTTCTGCGCACAAGGGCACAAAAATCACGGGCAACGGGGATGTTTGCTGTACGACAAAAAACAGGAAAGGCCGTTTTTGTGATTTCAGTGCACCACTTTCAAACATAGAGAAAATGGCATTTCAGTGTGCATTGCACCACATATGACCAAAAATAAAGAACATGGAATTACGATGTGCCAACGCCGTCACTAATGACCCAAACTCCAGATCAGGCAAATGAGTAATATCAAGGATATTCCCTGCCAAACCATCAAGGGATTACGGCTTAGCAATGGCTGGAAATTATCCTTACTATACACTGGGTTAGGAAACTGAAGGTCGTGAACAAACTCAGAAATATCGTTATAGCGAAGTTCCGGACTAATGCTCAAAGCACGGCATAGGGCAGCGTCTAGCCAAAGCGGCACATGAGGGTTGTAATGACTTGCCGAAATATATTCAAGACGCGTAAACGCAGCTGTTGTCGTGCAATTTTCCAAACGACCTTGATAAGGCTTATGCGCCGTGAGCATTTCAAACACAATGGCGGCCAGCGAAAATTGATCGGCCTTGGTGCTAGGGCGTCGCCCCAACACATGTTCCGGCGCCGAGTACTGAGCCGTTCCAAGCACCCTGTCGCGAATGATTGGCACGGCAATTTCGGCTAAACCAGCAACATAGCAAGAACCAAAGTCGATAATTTTTACCCGAGCATTATCTCCTATCAAAATATTATCGGGTTTAACATCCTGATGAATTGTGTCGCGGCGATGCATCGCCTGCAGGCCCTTAGCCGCAGGCAAAATAATATCCAACATTTGCTGCGTCGATGGCTGCGGATGATCAGTCATCCACTGGCCAAGGGTTTTCCCCGGCTCGAATGCCGACAAATAGTACAAGCACGTCGGCGTCTGTGGCGGATCGATGACCTCGATGACGTATTCACTCTGAATACGCCGCCCCACCCAGCTCTCTAAAATAAAGCGTTCGATGTAGGCTGGGTCGTCATTAAAATTTGCCGATGGCGTTTTCATCGCGTAGTGCCGATCAGCCGTAGCATCGTATACTTTGTATAGTTGACTGCGAGGGCTGGCGTGAATCTCATCCTCAATAACCAAACCATCCACCACCATGCCCGCAGATAGCGGCGGGGGAAATGGCAAGGCGGTCAATTTTCGATAGACATCGCCCGCATCTTCCAGCGGCAAGGCCTCAATCCGCAATAACTGACAGCTTAGATTATCGTCACTGCCCGCAGCTAGGGCATCGTCAATCATTCGCTGACAAGCCTGATCGAGATCATCGCCCGCATCACTAATAATGGCCTGCATACGGCTACTATTTAAAAAATCGTGAATACCATCGGTGCTCAATAGAAAAATATCCGCCAAGGCCACATCGGCCGCGCGGTAGTCCACATCTAAGTTAATATCCAAGCCCATGGCGCGGGTTAAATACGATTTCCCCCGACTTATGGGCATGGCGTGATCGCGCGTTAGCAGTTCAAGACAGCCATCGCGCAATCGATAAATTCGGCTGTCGCCAACATGGAATAAATGTGCAGTTTGCGACTTAAAAACGGCAATACTCAAGGTCGACACATAGCCTTTTTCAGCCTGCAAATAATTTTGGCCCTGACCATACAGCCAGCGGTTTAAAGCATTTAGCACCTGTTGGGCGGAGCGCTTAACTGACCAAGAATCCGGCGTCGAAAAATAGTCGCTCAAAAAACCGGTAACACAGGTTTCTGCGGCTTCTTTGCCTGCCTCGGCTGCCGACACACCATCGGCAATAACCGCAACCGCGCCCTTGGTCGTCAACTGCTCATCTTTGGGAACGCAAATCCCCAAGCTGTCTTCATTAACGGATTTTTGCCCAGCGCTGCTGCGCTGGGCAATGGCCAATTTCAAACCGCCATCAAAGTGCATTAAAACGTCCCAAGGTGAATCACCGAGTAAGTTCTGAACAACCCTAGCACTTTAGCTTACTTCGATCAGCGCGACACTGCCGTCGTCATTCACTTCGGCGGTATGACCTTGCGGCTCTTCCATGAATTGCACTGCGATAAAGATCACTCCAGCGCAGGCTGCAATGACGAGGAAAAAGTTCGACGCGCTAACAAAAGACAATACCGTCAAAAAGATGACCGCGCCAACGTTGCCATACGCGCCGGTCATACCGGCAATCTGGCCGGTCATGCTGCGCTTAACTAAAGGAACGATCGCGAAAACAGCACCCTCACCAGCTTGAACAAAGAAGGAACAACACATGGTTGCAAGCACAGCAACCCAGATCGTCCAGCTCGAATCGATATTGCTCAATACCATGTAGCCAATAGCCAAACCACAAATCAAAATAGACAAGGATTTACGACGTCCGAATTTATCAGACAAATAGCCGCCGCCGGGGCGCGCCACCAAATTCATAAAGGCGAAACCCGAGGCCAACATACCCGCAGTTACCGCACTCAATTCAAAGGTTTCCATAAAGAATAATGGCAACATTGACACTACCGCCAACTCCGACCCAAAGGTCACAAAGTAAGCCACGTTTAAAATCGCGACCTGCTTAAACTTGTACTGCTGCATTTCCGGAATAGGAATATTGTTCAGCACATCACTATTAACCCGCAATATTTGGCTGATTTGCACAACAAACAAAACCACTAACACCGCATACAGCGCTACTGAAGCCGTGTCATTTAATAGGCCTAAATTCGCCGGCGACAATTTCCACGTTAAAGTGGCCAGCGCCAAATACATGGGCACACACATAATAATGTAAAAAATCAAATCACGTTTATTGCTAACAACTAAGCCGCCGGACTTTTTAGGTTTAAAGTAGGTAGAGCCCTTGGGTGTGTTGCGTGCGCGCCAGTAAAAGAACACACCGTAAATAGAGGCTACCACCCCCGTTGAGGCGATGGCGTAACGCCAGCCGTCTGGGCCACCAAAATACAGCGCCAACGTAGGCAGCGCCATCGCGGCAGCGGCCGAACCAAAATTACCCCAGCCGCCGTACACACCTTCAGCTAACCCTACCTGACGGGCCGGAAACCATTCACCCACCAAACGAATGCCAATAACAAAACCTGCACCGATAAAGCCCATCAAAAATCGTAATAGGGCAATCGCTTCATAGCTATTGGCAAATGCAAAGGCCACGCAGACCATACCGCCGGTCACCAATAGCGCGCTGTACACAATGCGTGGACCAAAGCGATCCACTAGCATGCCAACCACCACCCGAGCCGGAATAGTTAAGGCCACGTTCAGTATCATTAACGCCTTAACCTGTTGATTAGTCAGGTCAAAGGCTTCTTTAATTGACGACAGCATCGGCGCAAAGTTAAACCACACAACAAAGCTGAGGAAAAACGCAAACCAACTGAGATGAAGTAATCGAATTTTTTCTTGCTTGAGATCAAGCACATTTAAGGTCGAGGAAGACATTAACAGCTCCGTTATGGCCATTCAAAAGTATTACTCCTGAAGAGCAAGGCCTGTGCCAAACATGCACAGGCACCTGGAACGGAATCACTAAGGTACTGTTTACAAACGCTTATTTTTTATTTCCCGATGACAATTAGCCTGCGCCGCACTATTTTGGAGCGCCTAACACTTACACTAAGACGCGCGATAACGCACCAAAATAGACCCTGACGCCCCA
Source organism: Zhongshania antarctica (assembly GCF_014202945.1). Classification (GTDB taxonomy): domain Bacteria; phylum Pseudomonadota; class Gammaproteobacteria; order Pseudomonadales; family Spongiibacteraceae; genus Spongiibacter; species Spongiibacter antarcticus. The sequence continues at coordinate 255,792 of NZ_JACHHW010000006.1, forward strand.
GCAAACTCCTCGACCAGCCTAACTAGACCACCAAGATCGCCCTATAAAAGGGCGAAATCTCTGCATATCCTTTTAAAATCAATACCTTAATTAATGATCAAAACTGTGGCACAGCTTTTGCTTTTCTTTATGCAATATCCATTAGCAGCACCGGCCGCCCACGCACGCCATCGCACACAGCATTAAAGGAAGTAACCATGACTGACAAACAACGCCTGCTCATCATTGGTAACGGCCCAGTTGGCCACCAATTTATTGAATCCATTATTGAAAGCGGCAAAGGCGGGCAATTCGATATCACGGTTATTGGCGAGGAACCTCGCCCAGCGTATGACCGCGTTCACCTTACCGCGTGGTTTGAAACCCGCGAAGCCGCCTCGCTGAATATGGTCAAGGAAGGCTTTTACAGCGACAACAACATCACCGCGCTGACCCACGAGAAAGTCATTGCCATAGACCGCGCGGCGCAAACGGTCAGTACCGACAAAGGCGAACAATACGCCTACGACAAATTAATCTTGGCCACCGGTTCCTTTCCCTTTGTGCCACCGGTACCGGGCCACGATCGCAAAAACTGCTTTGTTTATCGCACTATAGAAGATTTAGAAGCCATCACCGCCGCTGCCGCTAATGCCAAAGTTGGCACAGTGGTGGGCGGCGGTTTACTTGGCTTAGAAGCGGCCAAGGCCATTATGGACTTGGGCCTCAAAACCCATGTCATCGAATTTGCTCCTCGCCTTATGGCGGTTCAGGTTGACGAAGGTGGCGGCGCATTGTTACGCCGTAAAATTGAAGATCTGGGCGTATCCGTCCACACCCAAAAGAACACCCAGCAAATCATTGATGGCGACGATTGCGTTCACAAATTGCAATTTGCTGACGGCGCAGAACTCGAGACCGATATATTAGTTTTCTCGGCAGGTATCCGCCCCCAAGATGCATTAGCGAGACAATGCGAACTGGCCATTGGCGAACGTGGCGGCATCGTCATCGACAATGCCTGCTTAACCTCTGACCCCGCGATTTACGCGATTGGCGAGTGCGCCCTGTGGGGCGGTCGCATCTACGGACTCATTGCGCCGGGCTGGGATATGGCCAGAGTTGCCGCCGACCATGTGCTGGGCGGAATCGAAGAGAAGGCGTTCACTGGCGCCGACATGAGCACCAAGCTCAAGTTAATGGGGGTTGATGTTGCTTCTATTGGCGACGCCCATGCCAGCACCCCAGGCGCCAAGTGCTACACCTTTATAGACGAGAAAGCGGAGGTCTATAAAAAGATTGTGGTTAGCAGCGATGGCCAACACCTACTTGGCTGCGTGCTTATTGGCGAGGCCAATGACTACGGCACCCTACTCCAGTTTGCCCTGAACAAAATCACCCTACCCGAGCAACCAGAAAGTATGATTCTGCCTAGTTTGGACGGCAGTGCTGGGGTTGGTTTAGGGGTTGACGCGCTTCCTGATGTCGCCCAGATATGCTCCTGCAACAACGTGAGCAAGGGTGGTTTATGCGCAGCGGTTCAAGGCGGCGCAATGACCGTAGGCGACCTTAAAGCCTGCACCAAGGCAGCCACCACCTGTGGCGGATGTACTGCGCTTGTCGGCCAGGTATTGAACGCCGAACTAACCAAAATGGGCGTTGAGGTGAACACCGACCTCTGCGAACATTTTCCCTACACCCGCCAAGAGATTTTCCACCTCGTTAAAGTTGGACAAATTAGATCTTTTGACGAGCTGCTGGAAAAACACGGCAGCGGCCACGGCTGTGAAATTTGCAAGCCTACCGCCGCGTCGATCATGGCCTCGTGCTGGAACGACTATATTCTCGAGCCCAAGCTTGCAGGCCTGCAGGACACCAATGACCGCTATTTAGCAAACATGCAAAAGAACGGCACCTACTCAGTGGTACCCCGCATGGCGGGTGGCGAAGTCACACCAGATGGCTTAATTGCGGTTGGCCAAGTAGCCAAAAAATATAATCTTTACACCAAGATCACTGGGGGCCAGCGCGTCGATTTATTTGGCGCCACCCTCGACCAGCTGCCCAAAATTTGGATGGAATTAATCGCCGCAGGGTTTGAGTCTGGCCACGCCTACGGCAAGTCATTGCGCACCGTCAAGTCCTGCGTTGGCTCTACGTGGTGCCGCTACGGTGTGCAAGACAGTGTTGGCAAGGCCATTGATTTAGAAAATCGCTACAAAGGCCTGCGCTCACCACACAAACTCAAAATGGCAGTTTCCGGCTGTACTCGCGAATGCGCCGAGGCGCAAAGCAAAGATGTTGGCGTTATCGCCACGGAAAAAGGCTGGAATCTTTACCTTTGTGGTAATGGTGGCATGAAGCCACGCCACGCCGACTTGTTCGCCTCGGACATCGACACCGACACAATGGTGAAATATATCGACCGCTTCCTGATGTTCTATGTGCGCACCGCTGACCGTCTGCAGCGCACTTCAGTATGGATGGAAAACCTCGAAGGCGGACTGGACTACCTCCGTAAGGTCGTTATCGACGACTCGCTAGGCATCTGCGCCGAGCTTGAAGCAGAAATGGCGAACGTCGTTGACACCTATCAGTGCGAGTGGAAAACCACCGTTGAAAACCCCGAGAAAGTGAAGCAATTCCGCAGCTTTGTGAATGCCGATAAAACTGACAAAGAAATTGTTTTCATTCAAGAGCGCGGCCAGATTCGTCCCGCCACCGACGCCGAAAAAATGACGAATGCAGACGACCTGATTGTGGTTGCCTAAACCATACTTAACGATCCACCGCGGTCAAATCGCGGTGGATCAAACTGCTCTATAAGAGGAATACACCATGTCTTGGACCACCGTTTGCCGCCTTGACGACATTCTGCCCAATGCCGGCGTCGCCGCATTAATAGACGAAACGCAAGTTGCTATTTTTCGGGTAGACGACAAAGTCTACGCCCTGGCCAACAAAGACCCCTTTAGTAAGGCCAATGTCCTGTCGCGCGGTATTGTTGGCAGCGTAAAGGGGACTCTGGTCGTTGCATCACCCATTTACAAGCAGCACTTTAGCCTTGAAGCAGGCAACTGCTTAGAAGACGAAACCGTATCCATTCCCTGCTACCAAGTTCGCACCGAGGGTGAACTGGTGCAAGTTCAAGTGAATTGCTAAACCGCAACACAGCGGATTGAACGAAGCCTTTTAGTCTCCCCCCTCGTCGGTTGCTACCCCGGTAGTAGCCGACCTTTTTCGACCTTTGGTAATAAAGCCTCACACAGTTTATAATCGGCCCAGATTTCAACCCTAACCACAACCCAATATGGAAGCCCGTCATGAGCTACACGCAAATTCCGGCCGGTAAAGACCTGCCTAACGACATCTTCGTTGCCATTGAAATTCCTGCCAATAGCAGCCCGATCAAATACGAAATCGACAAAGACTACGACGCGTTGATGGTAGACCGCTTTATGGCCACGCCGATGTTCTACCCAGCGAACTATGGCTACATTCCCAACACCCTGTCAGAAGACGGCGACGCACTCGATGTATTGGTCGTTACCCCATACCCAGTGGTACCCGGCTCAGTGATTCGCGCTCGTCCTATCGGCATCCTCAATATGAGCGATGAAGCGGGTAAAGACGCCAAGCTATTAGCCGTACCCCACGACAAACTTTCGGTTCTCTACAAAGATGTGAAGGAGCCTTCAGATCTTCCCGCGCTGCTGATCCAGCAAATTGAACATTTCTTTGAAAACTACAAAGATCTCGAGAAAGGCAAGTGGGTAAAAATTGACGGATGGGCAGGCAGTGAAGAAGCGCGCGCTGAAGTGATGAAAGCAGCTGCAGCCTACAAAGGCTAAGTCTTGCTGCGGGGTCGCTCAAGGCCCCGCGAACCCTCCCCGTAAAAACCAATTTAATTCAAAGAAAGCACCAACCCCGCCTTACAATCGAACTCAGCCAACACCGCGTCACACTCCACTTTTGACCGGACATCCAGAAGCGCAGACGAAAAAAAAGGACTCAATGAGCCCCCTTTTTGTGCGCACGCACTATTTAATACAAAACCATCAATCAGCCCACTTGCGGCATGGCTTTTAATAAGCGCTGGTATAATTTTGAGTTCTTACGAATTGACTTGTGTTTAGAATAAGCTTCAACGGCTTTATGCCACGCATCATCACTACCGTGGGCATTAAGCGAAAAACTGGTACAGACGGTTTTTTGCTCAAGCTTAGATGCCACACCAACCTGAAAAATTGGGGTTAAATTTCCGCTTTTCTCAGTTTTGAGTAAATAGCTAATTCCCCGCACCGTGCCATCACTTTTAAAACAGCGATCTTCTTTAGTTTCATCAAGATAGCGACGCTGCTCAGCTTCAAGAATCGCATCGCGTTCATTCGCTTGTTTCTCTACTTCATTTTTTAATTTACCTTCCAGCCGCGCACCACCGTTCTTCAGCGAAAAGTATTCCTGATACAGCTTCCCTGCTACCGTACGGCGCACCCGAAAGCCGTAAAACGCCTTATTATCTAATAGTTTAACGCTCACAAGCACCTCCCTTTGTGTAGTTATGCGACATCTATATCTCACAATATAACAGATGCGACCTAATAATACTGAGCCAAAAATAAACGGGCATGCTAGGCGTCATCGTTAATATATTGATCCATGTTTAACGCGGGCAAATCAACAGATAATACCCCGACTTGCTTTGCCGGCACTCCCGCTACTGTAGCATGCGGCGCCACAGTGTTTAACACCACACTACCCGCCGCAATTTTAGCTCCTTCACCAACAACAATATTTCCTAAAACCTTAGCACCAGCACTAATTAATACGCCATCGCGAATATGTGGATGGCGCGGGCCAGGTCCGCTGCCACAGCCGCCCAAGGTCACCGAATGCAGCATAGAAACATTGTTACCAACCACGGCGGTTTCACCAATGACTAAGCCAGTAGCATGATCGACCATCACCCCACAGCCGATGACTGCGGCCGGATGAATATCGACATCAAATACACTTGCAATTCTATTTTGCAAAAACAATGCCAGTGACTCGCGGTTCTGCGTCCACAACCAGTGGGCAATTCGATACGCCTGAATTGCCTGAAAACCTTTAAAATATAAAAACGGCATGCCGTAGTGATCGCAGGCGGGGTCGCGATCAAAATGGGCGCGGATATCCATGGCGGCCGAGTTTACAATGCTAGGATCACTGACAAAAGCTTCACTGAACACATCGCGAATCAGCATTGCAGGAACAGAATCGCAACCCACTTTAGATGCAATATGAAAACTGAGGGCATCGGCAAAATTCGCGTGATTTAAAATACTGGCGTGATAAAAGCTCGCCAGCACCGGTTCGTTGCGACCGTATTCCCGCGCTTCACTGGTCATGGCAAGCCACAAATCATTTACTGCTGCATTCATTACTAAAGCCTTATTTAAGCGCAATATAATTCACGGGATAGCACGCCTTTGGCACCACCACATAACGTGAATAAAGCTTATTTAACTCCGCCAAAACACTTTCTCGCAAGTGTAAAGTTGACACACTATTTAACACTTCAGCCAAGAGCTTTGCGCTTATCACGTCATCGCACTTTGCCGCTAAAGGCGCGTAACTTAAATGCCAACGCTCCGGCGCGATGCCGCCGCGATCAACCGCATAGGGTCGAAAAAAGCCATGGCCGTGACCATTGGCAAACTGCCGGTCTAACCACCGATGCATCGGGCCGAAAACACCGGCATCAGTAACCTCAGCGGGGGTTAACTGCACAGAATAATCGGCAGCAACCGCCGCCGCATCGTAAACATCGATATCGCTCCCCCAGTGATGTCGCGACGCGCCTGGCAAGGCTGACCAGCGCATAATGGCATTGATCAACTCTGACTCGCTTAGCGTATTGATATCGAGCGCGTGGCCCGCACTATCTAATACTGGGCGCCGCCCCTGGGCTTTCGCATTCCAAATGGCCAGCTGACGCTCAAAACTGCGATAACCGCTCACCAAACGCAAATCGAAACCCGCTTTTTTGGCGTCAGCACACAAGGCCGTTAACGGTGCGATAATGGCACGGTGCACAGGAATACCATTAAATAGCTCATTGGCGGAGTCATCGCGCCCTAAAACCAAATCGGCACTTACGGTTAGATCCATCATAGGTGCATACTATTCGCGCTGTTTAAGGTATTGAAGCTTCATGGCATCATACTACCGCCAAATGATCTGACTTGAAATTCTGGAGTAGGAATACGTGAACGAGTCCACTGGACATGTAAAAAAAATTGCCCTTGCCCTAGGCAGCGGTTCAGCTCGCGGGATGGCTCATATCGGCGTCATCCAGCGCCTCGACGAGCTCGGTATTCGCCCAGACATCCTCTGCGGCACCTCAGTTGGCTCAATTATCGCCGCCTGCTACCTCACCGGAAAACTCGATCATTTTGAACACTGGATCCAATCCTTAAGTACAACCCAAGTACTCCACTATATGAGTGTTAGTCTCGGCGCCACCGGGGGCGTAGCCCATGCAACTCGGCTGATCGACTTTTTTGCCCGAGAATATGGCAATCCAAACATCGAAGATTTAGACCAACCCTTTGCCGCCGTCGCCACCGACCTAGTGCGCGGCCGCGAAGTTTGGCTACAGCGCGGCCCGCTGTGGGACGCCGTACGCGCCTCTATGGCGATTCCCGGCATACTAACCCCCGTACCCTTCCGCAACTCTTGGCTCGTTGACGGCGGCCTTGTAAACCCTGTACCGGTATCCGTGTGTCGCGCCTTAGGCGCCGACATCATTATCGGTGTCGACCTGAATAGCGACCTCGTTGGTCGTCAGAAGGTCATCAGCAATGCGAAAGCGGCCAGCGCGGAAGAAATCGCTGAAGAGGAGGAGTCCGAAGAAGAGCTGCCCGTTTTCGAGGACAGCGAAGGTGACGAGGTAGATGGTCAAGACCCCTTTCTCGGCGCCGCATTTAGCCGCTTTGCCGCCTCGGTGAAGGAAGCTGCCAGTAATTTCCGCGGCAGTGAGGAAGACAAAAAGCCAGAACCGCCCGGCACCATTGCGGTAATGATGAGCGCTATCAATATTATGCAGGATCGCATCACTCGCAGCCGCCTCGCTGGCGAGCCAGCCGATATCATGCTGTGGCCGCGCCTCGGGCATATCGGTTTAATGGAATTCAGCAGCGCCGCCGAAGCCATTCAAGAGGGTCGCGACGCCGTCGACCGCATGCTGCCGGCCATTCGCCACGCCTTTAAAAGCGAAGGCGACGACCGCCTAATAGAACCCGGGCAATAAATTCCCCGCGCCAGCTCGGCCCTCACTCAAACCAACGTCGCTAGCGTATTGCAGCGCTAGCGACCAAAAACCTATACAAGCCACTTTATGCGCGTACTTTGCCACCTCAACGACATTCCCGACCCCGGTTCCAAGGGCTTTAAATCCGCAGAGCACAGCCTGTTTGCGGTTCGCCTGCGCGGACAGGTTTACGTCTATCGCAACAGCTGTCCGCACCTTGGCATTGAATTAAATTGGCAGGAGGATCAATTTTTAGACTACGACGACTCGCTGATTCAATGCGCGACCCACGGCGCTTTATTCATTATTGAAAATGGCGAGTGCATAGCCGGACCGTGTATCGGCAAAACCCTAGAAGCCGTCGACTTTCGCATTGACCGGGGCATGATAAGCGTCTGCGAACCAGATTAAAGACACACCGGTAGTGATGCGCCTAAAACCATCTGTTCAAGGCTGATGTTTGCCTTATACGCCAAAACCTCCAAACCGGCGTCAACGGCCTCACCTAAGGTGCGTGCGTACCCAGGATCAATATGGCTCGCCGCGGTGACCCGCTGAATACCCTCATGCAAAACGGCAAACAGCAGCACCACTCGCGCCCCCTGTTGCCGCAGCTCGGCTAATTCCTCGATATGCTTACTCGCCCGCTTGCTCACTGCATCGGGAAAGGCGCCAAGACCCTTGCCACAGTCCAAGGTCACCGACTTCACCTCAACATAACATTCAGGCAGTCCGTGGGTCGGCGGCGCATAGAAGTCAATGCGGCTGCCCGAAGCCAACTTCCTCTCCCGCTGCCACTGGGTGTATCCAGCCAAGTCAGCGACGCGCCCAGCTAGCAGCCCCTCATGAACCAGGCCATTAGCAAGCGCGGAATGAATACATACCGTCGCCCCAGCTTCGGTTTCAAGTAACTCCCAAGTCATACTGTATTTGCGTTTTAAGTTAGCACTACGCGACAGCCACACTCGGCTGCCCGGCTCGGCGCAGCCGGTCATGGCCCCGGTATTTGGGCAGTGCACCGTGATTTCCTCGCCGCTTTCTAAGACCACGTCAGCTAAAAAGCGCTTATAGCGCCGCAGTAAATAGCCGCCCTGTAACTCCCCATGCCATTGCACACCTACTCTCCTAGCAATCTGTAAATAGTGTAAATCTGCTTGTTTAGCGCCCCGCGCAAGTCCCAGCAAGCCGGTTAAACATGGTATCGTAGATTTTCAGATATTTGCGTATGAGCTTTAAACCAATACCATGATAAAAAAAACACTAATCGCTTTCGGCCTCCTGACTCTCATTGTCCTCATCACCGTTGCCACCGTCTTAATTCAGCCGCAACTACTGCGCGGCATCATCAGCAGTGGCGCGCAGCGCTTTGCCGGTTTAGAGGTTGAGATCAGCGATATACGCTCGCAGCTAAACCCCCTGCGCCTCGAAGTAGACGGCTTGGCGATTCGCAACCCCCACTGGCCACGGCCCACGCTATTAAATTTGGCGAACATCAGCATTAGCCTCAACGAGAATCCCTTTGGCAGTGAGCCATTTTGGACTCTTAACGCCGACGCACTGAATATACGACTCGAGCAAAATGAAGCGGGAGAATTCAATTGGATCAGTCCAGAACTACTCGCCAATAGCAACACCGCCAGCCCAGAACCCCAGGTCAGTACTGGGATGCCGGCGTTACCCGGCGATTTTAACTTTAATCACATCAGCCTAAAGAACATCAATTTCATATGGCGGGATAAAACCGGCGTTGAGCGCAGCGTCCATCTGCCCAAGGTCAGCGGTGAACGAGTAGAAGCGGGCAACGGCGATTTTTATATTGGCCTAGATTACCAAAAACAGCACTTTGAACTTAAGACCGACATCACCTTATTCGACCCCAAGAGCGGTGTACTCGTTTACGCATTGGCGCTCAAACACCAAGACCTCGATTTCAGCAGCGAAGGGAAATTGGTGCTCACACCCAATTTGGCGGGCAGCGCGATCAAGCTCAAACTCAATTTACGCAGTGTCAAAAATTTAGCCGCGCTCGCCAATACCGACGCGCCGGTGATCCCTAAGATACGTCTCGCGAGTACGCTCGCCATCAACCCCAACTACGAATTCACCGACATCATATTAAAACTCAATGACGACGAAATTCGCGGCGCGCTTACTGTTGATGCAGGCAGTTCCGCAGTGCGCGGCAAATTAAGCGCCGAATCCATTAATGTCGATAAACTCCTGTCAGCGCCACCGGCTGATACAAGCTCAGCAAGTACCAAAAACGCTGATGAGCCAAACAAAGAAACAGCCATCGACTGGGCATGGCTAGACACGACCCAACTTGCCCTCAAACTTAATATTGGCACCCTCACCGCGTCGGGCTGGCAACTGCAAGACCTCAGTAGCGATATCGCCATAAAAGAAAACATCAAGGTGATACTCGCCGCCGCAAGCATCACCGAGTTGGCCAATAGCCGTGAAATCAGCCAATTTAAGGCCGATGTCGATTTAAAGCCTCTCGCTAAAATCACCGACGCCGCCGACCTCGCCATGAGTTTAAAGCTGAGCATGGCCGGACTTGAGACCAGCGTTGATGGCAAGCTCAATGTCAACGGCATAGCGGGCACCGAACTGCAACTGCAAGCCGACGCCCCGCAGAGCGCAACGCTCTGGAAACTCGCCCAACTGCCCTACCAAGAAGCGGGTGCGATAAGCGTAAATGCCAATATTCAAACCCAAGCCGATCGCTACTCCGCCAAAGGCAGCGCCAGCATGGGCAAGCAAAACACCGAACTCGATTTGCAGTTTACTCCCGCCGCCAAAGAACAACTCGCCGAGCTCCGTGGCAGCATAAACTTGAAACGCATTGACCTCGCCTTTCTCAGCGCGCCAACCGCGACTACTAGTCCGACCGCTGCCCCGCCCGCAAAAAAGGGCAGCAAGCTCATTAGCAAAGACCCCTTCGACTTGAGCGCACTGCAAGCAATGAATGCCAATGTGAGTATTGCCCTGGAAGACATCGACACCGGCTACGCGCTTATTCGCAAAGCCAATCTCAAACCCAGCCTGCAAGCTGGCGTTCTAAATTTAAAAAACACCACCATCAACTTTGCCGGTGGCGACGCCAAATTGCGGCTAAAACTCGACAGTACTCAAAACCAAACTCGCATCGACCTAAAGCTCAGCGTGAATGCGGAAGATTACGGCAAACTCGGGCTAACCAAAGCCGCAGGTATTAATGGCGGTAACGGCGACATTCGCTTAAATGTGAATAGCCAAGGCGCCAGCCCCTATCTATTAGCCGCCAATATGAACGGTAAATTAGACGTAAAAATCACCGATTTAGTCGCCGAAGGTAATGCCCTGAATTTGATCGGCTCCGACGTACTCAGTGAAACTATTGATAAGCTCAATCCGTTTTCGGAGAAAAAAACCAGTACAGAAATTGAATGCATCGCCATTCACTTCGATGGCAAAAATGGTAAATTCATCAGCGACGACGGCATTGCTTTAGAAACCGCCCAAACCAAAATTATCGGCACCGGCCATTTTGATCTCGGCAAAGAACAACTCTTATTTGGGGTATCCCCTATCGCGCGCACCGGCGTAGGTATTAATGTCGGCGCCGCCGCAGGTTTGGTGCGACTTGGCGGCACTTTTAGCAAGCCGAAAATTGTCGCCGACCCATCGGGGATGTTTACCTCAGGGCTATCGACCGGCGCGGCGGTGTATACTGGCGGCCTATCTTTATTGGCACAAGGTTTACTGAAACGGGCTATTTACGCCGGTAGCGCCTGTGACGGCGCAATAGATGAGATTCCGACGGTAGACGAACTACCAGAAGAACTATTAAAGCCGCGCTTACCCGAAGCCACCCCGGAAGCGGGTAATACAGCCATCGCCCCTTCGGCACCAGCAGCACAAACTGCCAGCCCTCAAAACTGAGGGCTGGTGTATCAGCACAGTTACTTGCTCAAGCAAACGACTTTAAAGCCGTCCTGCTCAACAAGCACCTCGGCACCGGCAAACAGTGCCGCTGCTTTGCGCTCCAGCGGTATGAATTGATTCACCACGAACAAAGCCCGACCTTTACGGCCCAACAGCCGGTGGGCTGCGCCAATAAATTGATCGGTTAGCGACCCGGCAACAGCAAAGCCCTTATGAAAAGGCGGATTACACAACACTGCATCATAGGGGCCGCTTAAACCCGACGCACAGTCGGCCAATTCAATTTGCGCGCTAATCCCACTCACCTCACAATTTTTGCGAGCAGCCAGCAGCGCAGTGGCGTTATTGTCCGTGAGCAGCCAGTTGCTTGCGGGGAGCTGCGCCGCCGCCATCACCGTGATGAACCCATAGCCACAGCCAAGATCCACCAAGCTCGCCGGACGCTGAACAAAGCCAGCAAAAAATGCAGGTAATTGCTCAACTAATAAGGCGCTGCCACGATCAATTTTCTGCCAGCCAAACACTCCCGGCTTGCTATACAAGCTTGGTGACTGCGCTATTTCCTGTATTTGGGTATAGTCGCTGTCTGGCAGCAGGCCACTCGGCTCGGCGTATTTGCCAATGGTAGCGATATACGCTGCGCCGCCGTATTTTTTAATATCCGCAGAGCCGCCTACCAGCGCAGCCGCCTTTTTTGCGTAGTTGTGTAAACCATCATTTTTATGGCCGGCCAAATGCAGGCTACCACCAACAGGCAACGCGGCCAGAGCCTGATTAATTAAATAATTCACCAAGGCTTTTTCTTTAGACACCCGATAACACACTGTTTGCGGCCTAGGGATGTCGACCGGCACCACAAAATCAGCCAAGGTCACGGGGTAGCCCGCGCGACGCAAGAGCCCAGCGATATCACAGCGATTACTAAAACTATGCCAATCAGCCCGCGCAGCAGGCAAGGGCATCGCTGCAACGTGCTCGTCGGCAAACCACCAAGCCGGTGTAGGCATAGCTGAAAACTGCTGATACAGCGCCATTAAAGCGGTATCTGACGCGATGGAGTTTGGCTGTTCACTGCTCATTGCGATGGGAATCTCTAGGTAATTTACGCTGACCAAAATACATCAATACTATTTTTGAACACTGGCAACCTCGGCCGCCGTTAAATAGCGGTACTCACCTTCCGCTAAGTCGGCGTCCAAAACAATATCGCCAATTGCCTCGCGGTGCAGGCGGGTCACCAAATTACCTTCAGCACCAAACATTCGCTTAACCTGATGGTAGCGCCCTTCACAGATTTTTAAGCGCGCCACCCGCTCCCCTAAAATATCCAATTCGGCCGGCAGTGTGCGGGCCTTATCATCCTTTAGAAACACGCCGCGACTAAAATGCAGTTGGGCTTGCTCGTTAATCACTTCAGCGGTTTCAACGTAATAGCGCTTCCAACATTTCCGCTGAGGTGAGGTCACTGCGTGGGACCAGTTACCATCATCGGTGAGTAAGACTAGGCCGGTTGTATCAATATCGAGACGACCAGCCACATGCAAACGCTCAGGGTTATCTTCATCCATCAGGTCTAACACAGTTTGGTGGCGACGATCTCGCGCCGCGCAGATATAACCTTGCGGCTTGTTCAACATGATATAGCGGGAACTGGCGGCCCGCAGCGAATGACCGCTTAAGGCAAGTTCGGCATCTGCCGCAACCCCTTGCGCAGGATCACGCACAACGAGGCCATCTACGGTTATTTCACCGGCTTTAATCAGCTTTTTGGCATCACTACGGGAATAATCGGTCACACTGGCCAAATAACGATCCAGGCGCAGAGGTTTATTGCTGACGTTACTCACAAATCTGGCCACTCTTATATTAAGCGGCTATTGTCGGCCATGGCAGCACTGGCAGCAAGCGGCCGATGACCACCACGCTCAATGTTCGTCCTTTAGGCATGGCGCTTTTCAAGCAACTGCACGCGAACGTCTTTGACCACGGGGCTTACCGGCGGGCCAAACTGATTATAAATGGCAACATCAGCCGCGTCTCGTCCATAGCCAATAACCACATAGCCGCTGCGAAGCTCTGTCTGCGTCGCATCAAAGGTATACCAGCGGCCACCGACATAGGCTTCAAACCAGGCATGTAAATCCATGGGTTCAAGGCCATACATATAGCCCACCACCAAGCGCGCGGGAATACTAAGGCTGCGACACAGCGCAATTCCCAAGTGTGATAAATCGCGGCAAACCCCCGACTGCCTGGCATGTACCTCTACCGCAGAAATAGGCACTTCACTATTACCGGGTTCAAAACGTATCGAGTTGCGCAGCCAATCCTCAATCGCTTTAACCTGGTCGTAGCCCAGTGCTTTTCCCGCCACAATGGCAGTGGCCATCTGCCCAAAGCGGTCGGACTCACAAAACCGGCTGGGCAAAAGAAAACTGAGGACTTCATCTGGTAAATACTCAATATCGACAAACGGCGCCCCTGGCGACTGATCCATATAATCGGCCGTCATCACCTCGGCAGAGGTATAGATAGTTAAAGGCCCAGGCTGAGCAACTAAGCGTTGGCAGAGGTTGCCATAACCATCGGTAAACTCCATCACCGGAATAATCGGTGTGAGCATATACTCATCACTTGCCACCCATTGCTGACGCCCACTGCGTAGGCGCAGCATTAAAATAAACGGCGTCGGCACTGAGATTTCAAAACTCATTTCACAGCTGGTGCGTAGCCACATGCGGGGTATCCTCTCTCTTAGACGTAGGTGGAGCAATATTGGCACCGCGGTATCCATAGCCCGCCATACCAAAGAAACATTACTCGCCGTTAGCAAAGTACTCTTTAGTTCCTTTCATCTTAAACACTTCTTGGAGATGCAGTAGCGCCTTTGCGTAAGCGGCCTGTCGAAAACTAACGCCTTCTTTCTGGTGCTGAAACTGCCACATTTCTTCAAACGCCGCCTCCAGCTTTTCTTTCAAACGACTTTGGACATCCAGTAATGACCACGGGTAACCCGCGCGGTTCTGAACCCATTCAAAATAGCTCACAATCACCCCACCGGCATTCGCTAAAACATCGGGAATGACGACAATACCGCGTTCAAATAGGGCTTGATCAGCGTCGAGACTAATCGGGCCATTAGCCACTTCAACCACCCATTTTGCGCGCACGGCTTCAACATTATGCTTTGTGATGGCATTTTCTAGCGCCGCCGGCACAAGAATATCCACTTCCATCGCCAATAGGTCTTCATTGCTTATAGACTGGTAACTGTCACAATTTTCGCAGCTACTCACTGAGCCTTCAGGGTAGTTCGGATGGAGCTGATTCGTTGCTATTTTGCGCTCATGAACTAATTGCACGTCTAAGCCCTGCGCGCAATAAATTCCCCCTTGGGAATCGCTCACGGCCACCACCTTATAACCGGCCTCAGCTAGCAGCCTCGCCAAGTGGTATCCCGCATTACCAAAACCTTGAATGGCAATGCGCAAATCCTCTGGGAGTTTACCCTCCTTAACGCGTAAAAATTCAATGCAATAAAACGCACCTCGGCCGGTCGCTTCGAAGCGCCCTTCACTACCACCCAAATTGACGGGTTTACCAGTAATCACCGCAGGAAATTTTGCGCCTTTAATTACTTCATATTCATCACGCATCCAACCCATAATGCGCTCGTTGGTGTACACATCGGGTGCTGGAATATCAAGATCCGGCCCAACAAAATCAGCCATCGCCCGCATATAGGCGCGGGAGAGCCGCTCTAATTCCATACGTGACAAGGATTTTGGATCGACAACAACGCCACCCTTGGCGCCGCCAAAAGGCAAATTTACTAAAGCGCACTTGATCGTCATCCACAAACCTAAGGCGCGCATTTCAGCATCATCAACGCCAGGGTGGAATCGAATCCCCCCCTTGCTGGGACCGAGCATTTGACTGTAATGGCAGCGATAGGCGTCAAAGTATTGGGTAGCGCCATCATCCATGCGCACCGGAAGCGAGGCATACATCATTGCTTTGGGCCGCGACAAACCAGCAAGTACCGAATCGGCAACACCGGCAAGCTGCCCCATGGCGAGCAACCTAGCGACCGCCTGTTCAAAAATGGTGTTCATCGCGCCCCCGAATCATATGTCGGCGGTGCAGCCCGGCTGCACCGCGATCAATTCCACATTGTTTGCGCCAGCGTGATTCACCGTAACTAAACGGCAACCAAGCGCAAAATAATAATAACGTTCTCTTGAACATAACCCTCACGGGTTCTGATGTCCAACGCTGAAGATTGGGGTGGGGTTAAATCCCGACGGCGCTACCGGTGCAGTTTGGCGCATCCACAAAAAAGGGGCCTTGAAGGCCCCTTTTTTACACACTGATGTAAAACAGATTTATTCTGCTGCAGCACCAGCATTTACGCTAGCATCAACCTTGATATTCGTCAGGCTGCGCAGGGCGCTTTTCTTCTCTTCTACGGCCGCTTTTGCGTTCGCTTTAGTTTCTGCGCGAGCTTCAGCACGGGCTTGTGCATCGGCCTCAGCTTGGGCTTCGCGCTCAGCTTTACGTGCTTTGGCAGCAGCTTTTTCTTCTTCACGCTTCGCTTTCGCTTCTGCACGCTGGGCGTCGGCAGCTGCTTTCTTCTCGGCTGCAGCCGCTTTCATTGCCTCGCCCTTCGCTTCGCCGTCAGCCTTCATTTTGGCTGCTTTTTCATCGATATTGGTATCGACATTCACATTGGCTTCTACTTTCGCGTCCGCTTTTGCATCTGCTTTTTCTTCAGCTTTAGCGCTGCCGCCCAAGCCCAGCTTGCTAAAGAAACCACCTTCAGCCAATACGCTGCCGCTCAATCCGATTAAACTTACGGCCAGAACTAATTCTTTCATTTTCATTGTGATAATCCTTTTTTTATCAAAAGTCATTATTGAACTCGTTTAGTGAGATCTATTGTAGGGCAGCGCAGCGTTCAAACAAGCCTTACATAGCGTAAATTTCACCGTAATTTTCAGCCACAATTCTAGTCACCGTTCAGCTTATAGCAAGCTTGTGACATTAATGCTCGCGCGTTGACCTGAAGCGGACCTCGGGATGCCGTTCTTCGGTCAACGCCAAATTCACCCGCGTTGGCGCCAGATAGGTCAAGTGACCGCCGCCGTCAATAGCGAGGTTTTCTGCACACTTGCGCTTAAATTCTTCAAACTTTTTAGCATCGTCGCAATCTACCCAGCGTGCGGTAAAAACGTTGATCGGCTCGTATATCGCCTCGACCTTATACTCGTCTTTAAGACGATAGCTCACCACTTCAAACTGCAGATTACCCACGGCACCAACAATCAGGTCGCTATTGCGCTGGGGCATAAATACCTGAGTTGATCCCTCTTCAGACAACTGCTGCAAGCCTTTTTGTAATTGCTTAGCCTTCATCGGGTCTTTTAGGCGAATGCGGCGAAACAGCTCCGGCGCAAAATGAGGAATACCGGTAAATTTAAAATTTTCGCCCGAAGAAAAGGTATCGCCTATCTGAATGGTGCCGTGGTTGTGCAGGCCAATTATGTCACCCGACACCGCCTCTTCCACAAGCTCTCGGTCACCCGCCAAAAAGCTTACCGCATCGACAATCTTAACGTCTTTACCAAGACGCACATGGCGCATTTTCATACCCTTGGTATACGTGCCCGAGCAAATCCGCATAAAGGCGATACGGTCGCGGTGCTTGGGATCCATATTCGCTTGAATCTTAAACACAAAGCCCGAGAAAGTGTCTTCTTTGGCGCTGACCTCGCGAGTATCGGTAGGCCGATCCAGCGGCTCCGGCGACCACTCTACAAAACCGTCGAGCATCTCGCGCACGCCGAAATTAGACAGCGCCGTTCCAAAAAATACTGGGGTCTGCTTACCCGCCAAATACGCCTCGCGGTCGAAGAAGTGGCTAGCGCCGCGCACCAGCTCAATTTCCTCGAGGAAATTCTCATACTCGTCGTCAAGCAAAGTCCGCGCAGCGTCACTCTCTAAACCGTCTATGCGAATATCTTCAGCCACCACCGAGCCTTTACCGGGCTGAAACACGTGAATGGTGTCGGTGTACATATTGTAGACGCCCTTAAAATCGCGCCCCATGCCAATCGGCCAGTTGATCGGCGCCGCGGCAATACCCAGCACACTCTCGACTTCGTCTAACAACTCAATGGGATCGCGAATATCGCGGTCCATCTTATTTACAAAACCTAAAATGGGCGTGTCGCGCAAACGGCAAACATTCATCAATTTAATGGTTCGGTCTTCGACACCCTTGGCACCATCAATAATCATCAGTGCTGAATCCACCGCCGTCAGGGTGCGGTAGGTGTCTTCAGAGAAGTCCTCGTGCCCCGGGGTATCCAGCAAGTTAACGATTCGGCCTTTATAAGGGAACTGCATGACCGAGGAGGTCACCGAAATACCCCGCTCTTTCTCCAAGCTCATCCAGTCAGACGTCGCCGCGCGGTCATTCTTTTTACCTTTCACCGTACCGGCCACCTGAATCAACTGCCCCAATAGGATCAATTTCTCGGTAATAGTGGTTTTACCGGCATCTGGGTGAGAGATGATGGCAAAGGTGCGGCGCTTGGCCACTTCCTGCTGAAAGCTAATATCTGACATTAAATTGGGTCTTCTGACTAAACAGGTTCGGGACGATACGCAGAATAAAATCTCGCTGCGTATATAAGAGGCGTGAGTTTAAAGGACTTGAGCAGGGCTTGCACTATTCGCCGCATCAATCGCCGGCGAAACGCCCTGCCAATAAATACCGCAAATAGCCACCAAAACCCCGCCAGCTCTGGTATTCCGTCGCACTGGGGGTTTCTATCTATGGCGCAAATCTTGCTTTTCCCGTAAGCTGCACGCCCGCTGTCATCAGGACACCGGCCATCACGCCGCGACGCGCGACATTATGAGACGATAGATTTTATGAGCTTTACCTCCCTGGGCTTATCCGCCCCGATACTTTCTGCGGTAACCGACAAAGGTTACGACACACCCTCAGCAATCCAAGCCCAAGCCATTCCCGCCGTGTTGGAAGGCAGAGATGTTATGGCCGCTGCACAAACTGGCACCGGCAAAACCGCAGGTTTTACCCTGCCAATACTGGAATTACTGTCTCGTGGCGAGCGCGCCAATGCCAACCAAGCCCGCGCCCTAATACTGACACCAACCCGCGAACTTGCCGCCCAAATTGGCGAAAACGTCGCCATGTATGGCAAGAACCTGCCACTGCGCTCCACCGTGGTATTTGGTGGCGTAAAAATTAACCCGCAAATGATCAAGCTGCGCCGTGGCGTCGACATTCTTGTTGCCACCCCAGGCCGCTTATTAGATTTATACAATCAGAATGCTGTGAAATTTAACCAGCTAGAAATTCTGGTACTCGACGAAGCCGACCGCATGCTCGACATGGGCTTTATTCACGATATTCGCAAAATACTCGCGGTATTGCCGAAGCGCCGCCAGAATCTGATGTTTTCTGCGACCTTCTCCGGCGACATTCGCCAGCTCGCCAAGGGCTTGGTCAATAATCCAGTAGAAATATCCGTTAGCCCCGAAGTCACTACGGCAAAATCCGTCACCCAGTGCATATACCCCGTTGATAAGAACCAGAAGCCCGCGCTCTTAACACACCTCATCAACAGTAATAACTGGCAGCAAGTGCTGATTTTCTCCAAGACCAAGCACGGCGCCAACCGTCTAGCGACCCAGCTAGAGAATGCGGGCATTAAAGCCGCCGCCATCCACGGCAATAAAAGCCAAGGGGCGCGTACTCGTGCACTCGCCGAATTTAAAAATGGCGACGTAAGAGCGCTAGTGGCAACCGATATCGCCGCGCGGGGCTTAGACATCGATCAACTACCTCAAGTCGTTAACTTCGACCTGCCCAATGTGCCCGAAGACTATGTTCACCGCATTGGCCGTACCGGCCGTGCCGGTGCGACAGGCCACGCGGTATCATTGGTTTGTGCAGACGAGTTTAAGCTGCTAGCTGACATCGAGCGGCTGATAAAGGAAATTCTGCCCCGCGAGATTCCCGAAGGCTTTACCCCAGTCAACCCATTGCCAGAATCTCGCCTGGGAGCGCCCAGCAATAGTCGCCCCCACCGCCCTCGAGTTGAACACCGCGACGGGCAACGCCCAGCGGCAAACCCAGGTGCACGCCGTGGTCGCCCAGGTGGCGGCAACCGTGGCCGCAGCTCAGCACCAAAAGCCTCGTAAAACGACCAAAAGCCCGCTGCGCGCAGCGGGCTTTATCAAGAAAATTCAGAATTAAACACCACGATCTCGCAATATGCGCCGCTCGCGCTCAATGACACCGCTGTAAGGGCTATAAAACGACTTAAGCGTTACCGCTTCAGCAATGTCATATTTGCGCCGCTAAGCTTCACCATCGGCAACAAAACTCCCCTATAATAGCGCGCTAAACTGTCCACTCGCCCACAAGGTTTTAGCCCGATGTTAGAAAAAGTTTTTGAACGCATACTCTACTCTGCCCGCTGGCTATTGGCCCCAATTTACCTCGGCCTGAGCTTTGCACTGCTGGCGCTAGCCATCAAATTCTTTCAAGAAATCGTTCACGTCTTACCCCATATCTTTGAAACTTCAGAAATGGACTTAGTACTACTTGTCCTTTCGCTGATCGACATCTCCCTCGTCGGCGGCCTACTTGTTATGGTGATGTTCTCTGGCTACGAGAATTTCGTCTCGCAAATCGACCTCGATGACAACGACGACAAACTAAGCTGGCTCGGTAAACTCGACACCGGCAGCCTCAAGAACAAAGTTGCCGCCTCCATCGTCGCTATTTCGTCTATTCACTTACTTAAAATTTTTATGAATGCCGACAAAATCGAAAACGACAAACTGCTTTGGTACGTGGCCATTCACCTGACGTTTGTGCTCTCGGCTTTTGCGATGGGAATGCTTGATAAATTAACGCGGCATGACAAATAATCATTGACCGCAACACGAGCTGCCCGCTTGAATCGGTGGGCATTTCACTGTGCCGTAGGAGCAATAGACACAGCAGTCGCCCGCTTTAGGTTTAATTAACGTACCGCAGGAATGGCACTCGTAAAACCACTGACAAAAATCTGCAGGCATTACCTCACAATTTTCATACCCACAAGATGGGCAGCGTATTGTCGATTCCTGAACAATCTTATTCATTAAGCCCCCTCGGCAGCGCGCAACGAGCCTGTACTGGTTTAACAAATTCCATCACCGACACCACCAACATTAAAGTGAGTGCACCATAAAACAATCCCCCGCTCCACGAGTATTGCCAAAACGGGTACAAGCTCGCCAGTATGGCAGCTGGCCCAAGGATAGATAAAACCCCACGCCAGTGGCTCCGGCGTTGCCACCAAGCGTAGCCGTTGATACACAACACCAATACGGCGAGCAGTGGCAAAACGGTGTTTACCATCACACCCTCGAATTGACCAAGAAAGCCCAACCCAAATGTCGCCGCAAGCGCACCCAGTGCTGGGAAACAGCCAGCGCAACTCAATGCGGCGATCAAAATACCGCCACAGCCGACGTGATCTAATGCGCTTAATTTACGACTCATACTAAACCCCAAAGATTGACATTTTTTGTACAAAAGGACTATAAACCCTGTAGCAACTACAGGGTCAAGTATTGTATGAACAGTAAAATCCGCAGCTATTCCCGCGCACAGGCCGCCAAAGTTACCAACGTAAACGCCGAGACCATTCGCTATTACGAAAGTTGCGGATTACTTCAGCCTCCGGCCAGGAGTGCTGGCGGGCAACGTATATACATTGAGGAACACCTGCAGCGTTTGATCTTTATCCGCCGCAGCCGCGAGCTCGGCTTTACACTCAAAGAAATAAAAGATCTAATTTCACTCAGTGACAGCAGCGACAGAAGCTGCAGCCAAGTACGGGACTTATCAGCCGTTCACTTGCGGAGCATTAAAGCAAAGATTAGAGATTTGAAAAAAATGGAAAAGACCTTAGCTGATATGATTAAACAGTGTGACGCCAATACAACACCTACTTGTCCAATAATTGGGGCGCTTACTTCTTAATGCCCCAGCCCCGTAAAAAAATTATCATGACTATTCCCTTACTTATTACACCGGCGTTTTGTACTTTTTCCTGCCTGCCGCAGCCGCTGCGGGCGACGTAGACGCCACATCGCCACGCCCATAGCGATTAACAATATTGGACTAAAGCCTAGCACCACCCAAATCACGCGACTCCAATTACCGGCAAAATCACCAAAGTGCAGGCGGCGAAAGCTATTTTTTATTTGCTCAGCAGTCGCGGCCTCCGCCATATCGCGCATACCTACGAATACACCGTTTTGGGCGTCGTAACGAAGCAAATTTGCAAACTCGCTGAACAAGGGATTTTGCCCAGCAACCTCACCGAAGATACTAATGCCGTAGCCGGGCTTGCTAGGCAACGAGATAAAACTAGGCGTAAAACCCGGCAGGCGCTGGCGGCTCTCGCCTAGCAGTGCATCGATAGAAATTGCCGAATGATACAGACGCTCACCAACAATATACGGGGTGACAACAGGCTTACCGAGACTATAACTTAGCTGACTGATATTCCAATATGCCCCGGTAAACCCCAGCACCAGCAATACCGGCGCAGCAATTGCGCCGAGCAATTTGTGGCCGTCACCAAGGTAAATTATTGGCCGAGCGCGATAACGAAAGGTAAACAAAACTTTCCAGAATTTGCGGTGTAAAATCAAACCCACTATGGCTTGCAAGCAAAGTAACACAGCGACGATTGCGCAGAGCAGCAAGCCCGTATCCCCCACCAAAAAGGTGTAGTGAAACTCACGTACAAGGTCGCTAAAGTAGTATTTTGGCGGCGTAGGCGCCGACAACATGCTCGCGCTGTATTGATCGACAAATAAAGACGACCAGTCGCTGCCGCCATGCGCCATTACATAGACTAAATCGGCTCGGCCAGGATCGGCAAATAACTGCCAGCCAGTGACTTCATACTCAGGATAGCGCTGATTAAACGCAGCCAACAACACATCAAAGGGCAGCCGTTGTTGGCCGTGAAAATCTACGCGAACGCGCTCGGGCATGAGCAGCGCATCTATTTCATGCTTAAACACCAGCACACTGCCGCTTAAACTAATCAGCAATAGTGGTACACACACCAAGAAGGCGAGTAGCCGGTGAATTTTAAAGAGGGTTTTATTCATTAAGAGGGGTTTGTATCGTCGGTTTACTTCGGGCGGCGAATATTCTGCGCCGCCGCCCGATGTCCGCCAAGCAGCTAGCCGCGAATACGACGCACTCTAAAGTTACGCCCCTTGAGCTGACCTTCGCTTAGTTTGCGCAGGGCGTCAGCCGCCACGTCGTTACGCACAGCAACATAGGCAGTATTGTCAAAAACGTGGATTTTGCCGACATCGGTGCCGGCAATGCCGTCGGCACCGGTTAAGGCACCGACAATATCACCGGGACGAATTTTCTGCTTCTTGCCGCCGTCAATCTGCAGGCAAGCCATTGGCGGTTTGAATGTCGGCTTGTCTAAATAATTAACCTCGGGCAGCGCCTCGGGCACCACTTTATTGCCACGCATTTCTTCAATACGGGCAATCTTGGCGCTTTCACGCTCAGTGTACAGACTGCAGGCAATACCTTTGCCGCCAGCACGGCCAGTACGACCAATGCGATGAATATGCACTTCGGCGTCGCGGGCAATATGGTAGTTAATCACCGCATCAAGGGCGTCGATATCTAAGCCTCGCGCCGCAACATCAGTGGCAACCAGCACCGACACGCTCTTATTCGCAAAGCGCACCAAGGTCTGATCTCGCATTTTTTGATCTAGCTCGCCGTGCAGGGCCTGCACGCTAAAACCGGCTTCGCGAAGATCGTCGCACACCTGCTGGGTTTCATGGCGGGTGTTACAAAAAATAACGGTGGAATCTGGGCGGTAGCGCAGCAACAACAATTTTACCGCAACAATACGCTGGGTGTTGTCGGCCACTTTATAGAAATGCTGGGCAATACTTTCATTGTCGTGGGTCGACTCCACTTTAACGAGCAATGGCCGCTGCATAATGCGGGTGGCAACATCCTGAATTTCGTCGGGGTAGGTCGCACTAAAGAGCAGGGTCTGTCGCTCCTTGGGAATATAGCCAATGATGGTGTCTAGGGAATCTTGAAAGCCCATTTCCAGCATGCGGTCGGCTTCGTCCAACACCAAGGTATTTACATTATCTAATTTGAGCGTGCCTTTGCGCACATGCTCTTCTATACGACCGGGGGTCCCAACCACAATATGGGCGCCGTGCTCTAGGGAGCCAACCTGCGGGCCAAAAGGCATGCCGCCACACAGCGTTAGAACCTTAATATTATGGATAGTACGCGCTAACTTACGCAGTTCCTTAGCGACCTGATCGGCTAATTCACGAGTCGGGCACAAAACTAAAGACTGCACATAAAACTTTTTTACATCTAATTTTTGTAACTGGGTAAGACCGAAAACAGCGGTTTTTCCCGAACCGGTTTTGCCCTGTGCAATAACGTCTTTGCCATGCAGTGTATGCGGCAACGCCTTGGCCTGAATGGGGGTCATCTCGGTATAACCGAGCGAACTCAGGTTTTGCAATAACGAGGGGTTAAGCGGAAGGGTAGAAAAATCTAGCTGACTCACGATGTGTATCCTGTAATACCGCCAGAAAAATGCGCGGCGGTGGCGCGGTGGAACTGGATGTTAAATGGTGTTGCTGAAATGAAAAAAGGGCAAGACCCTTAGGTCCTGCCCCTTTAGCATTCAATCCACAAGGGTTTGAAGCTGGCCGCTGCCCAAGGGCGCGGCCACATAGCAAATTACAGTGCTACGATGTTCTCTGCCTGAGGACCTTTCTGGCCCTGAGTAACAGTGAACTGAACGCGCTGGCCTTCAACCAAAGTTTTGAAGCCTGAACCAGAGATAGCGCTGAAGTGAGCGAAAACGTCTGGGCCAGATTCTTGCTCGATGAAGCCAAAGCCTTTAGATTCGTTGAACCATTTTACTGTGCCAGTAGTAGTAGACATAATTTTTTCCTGAAATATTCAAAGGTAATTTTTGATCTGAAATCAGATCGATTAGGCTGGAAGTGATTCTATTACTTATGAAGTACAGGACGAAAACTACAGACAGGACTTCGAAATGGTGTACATAAATATAGGTCGAACTTTCTAGCTGCGATTGAGTATATAGAGATTTCAGGCCGTGTCTACCCCCTATTACCAGTTATTCACTAGGGATTAAACCTATAAGCTGCGGATATTCATCATTTTATCCACTTGTTTCATCCATAGTGCGGTGGTTTTAACCCCAAATTATACCACTCGAGACCACCCAACTTAAAACGAGGCCAATACAGCCAAGAACAAGGCCAAACGGGCAGTTTGCCAAGCCTTAGGCTAGACACAGTCCAACAGAGTCACAGCGTAAATCTACACGGTTCCGGCCTCAGCTTCGCGCCCAGCCGCCACCGCTCGCTCCGCTTTAGAAATATAGCGCGGTTTATTACTCGGTTGATTCTTTGCATTGGCCTTCTTGAGCTTTTGATTAAGCACTTTATTCAATTTCTTTTTTCGATTCATAACGATACCTGAGCAAAAACAACAGCGATAAAAACTCGAACTCATGACGTCAACTTGAGATGTTGAGGCCCAGTCTTTGAATAATTACGGCAACACCTTGAACACAGCCATCATACGTTGAATTTGCATAGAGCCAAAGCAACAGCGCCCTCCTGCGAGGCCGAGTATTTCTGACATAACAGCGCTAATTAACAACATCCGAAAACGACAAACCCCAGCCAAAGACTGGGGTTTGCTGGCAAACTGTCCCGTGTGCACTATGGCTTAATAAGGCACCTTCTGGAACAAAACATCAGTAATCTGAATCGTACCTGCAATGCGCTGATCAAAGGCTAAATTAATATTGGTCAGTTTACTCAGATCCAAATCGGAATCAAATAGCAGCTGAGCATCCAACCTAAAAGGCACCATATTAATAACCGTTTTAGCGCCGGTATCTCGCGCCGACACCGTCAAGCCTGGCGGGAAGTATAGGGCATCGGTAAAGTCACTGGCGAGCAAACTTACTGAGACACCGTTAATGTCCGTGAGAGTCAAAGTAAAATCCTGACCAAATGCATTCTCTGGTGTCACACTCACCCCCATGCGCAGGGTAAGGAAGTCGGCACCGCTCGCATCCAAGCCGCCAGCGGGCAAGGCGTAATTTATACTCGCCGCCGAGCCAAGATAATTACCGAATATCTGCGGTGCTTTCGAGATCGTAGATGGCGACGGGCAGCTATCGGTATTAAACCCCAAAATATCATTTAAACTGCCACCGTTTGGCGCACACCAGCCGGTAAAGTTAAAGCCAGAAAGCGTATTAGCCAAACCAAATTCATTGGTGCTTAACGATGCATCCGTCAGCGTCGTGTCTACCACAATTAAATTCTCTTGCGACTGATGGAAGGACATATGTAAACGCTCGTCGCAGGTATCGGAGCCTTCTGGGCATGCACTCGTAGGCGCACGCTCAACACCGCCCCAATAACCAGCATATTGACCTTCACCACCGACAAACAGCCGCAGGAAGCTGGCAATCAAAAACTCGCCATGACGCTTCTGATCAGCCCGAGAGTATCGGCCAGACACCGGCGACGCTTCGGTGCAGTAGGGATCAAAACCGTTTAGGGTCGCGTCATCGTTAAACCAAAAATCATTGTAATAGTTATGGTTGGCGCCCATTGACGTCACCATAAACTGAGGCTGAGACACGTCCTCTGCGTTGTAACGAATATTGTCGTACATATACACGCCGTGGAGAGTCGATACATCACCATCGCAATAGGGCGACAAAGTAACCCACGCGGTGTTTAAGGGCAGCTCAGAGTCAAAATCCGTTGGCGCCAAAGAGAACACTGCCTTTATTTCGTGAGGCTGATCAAACTGCGAGCTGCTGCGGAACCGGGGATCCTGATTATAGGTAATTGCCTTTGCCACGCCATTACCACCCCGCGAATGCCCCATTAATCCAACGCGCGACATATCTATGTTGCCGTAAAGCGAACTTAAATCAAGACCATTGCTGTCCTGAGCGTAAGCTGATGCGGCGTTGTCATTAATATCGCGCAGAATATCCAAATGGTGCAAGATCAATTCCGCCCTCGCGGTAATACCCTGGTCATTCGAGCCAGAGTCCTGTGCATTAATGTCATTCACATCAATGGAGATCACGACATAACCGTTAGCGGCCAATGTCTCGGCAATATAGTCATAGCCTTTGTCTGAGCGAATAGCTACTAAACCATTCGCTTCGCAATCTGTACCGGAACTCTCGTCGCCGTTGGCATCGCCCGTTGTAGAGCACGTGGAATGGCGCCCATGCTGAAACAAAATAACCGGAAAGCCATCAAGTGGTGCGGGCATATCAGCAGTCACTAGGGGGTAATGAATTACGCCCAACACATCAATGGGGTCGGCAAATGTCGACGTGCTAGTGCCATCTGCATCATTAATGTCTTTAGTCGCAATCACCGGCGCGTATTTAAAATCGATAGGGCCAGAAATGCTATATGCACCAGCTGCATCGGCATCTGCAGCGGTGGCATTAAAGCGCTCCGGTGCGCCTTTTGGCTCGTCGCCGGTATCTCCACCGGTATCTCCACCGGTATCTCCACCGGTATCGCCGCCGGTATCTCCGCCGGTATCTCCACCCGTGTCAACATTATCAATAGGCGCAGCAGTCGACGACGAACTACCGCCTCCGCAGGCAGCAATACTTGCCACCAAACAAGTTGCAAAAATAATTTTAAAAAACAGCTTAGATTTACTACTCGGTCGAAGTGATGTCATAAAAATCCCTACAGCTTAAAAGGAAGTTAGCCATTAAATTTAGCTAAACAGTGCATATCACTACCGTTATTGCAGAATCAGTGCCACGGTGCGGCAATCTTAGCTAAATCACACAAAAGCGTGATCGAGTAGGCAATGTCCCAGCTATCACCTCACCTAAGCGCACAACAAAGGCGCAAGCAAAGAGTGCCACGACCCAGATGTGATCACTGAAAACAAAAGTTCGGAATACTCGATATAAAGCGCTTCATTAGCTATTTTTGTCGCCGCCCGTCGCTATGGCAAAGCAAACGTTGGCACCAAGAGGCTTTTCTCTCCGACCACTTATCTGTAGTAAACTCGGGCAGCAAACAATCGTTCCCAGCGCCAAGGACTCAACATTGAAAAGTAAACTTCCCGACGTTGGCACCACCATATTTTCAGTGATGTCAGCCATGGCTAGCGAGTGTGACGCCATCAACTTGTCCCAAGGCTTCCCAGATTTCACGCCCAATGAGTATCTGCTAGACCGACTTAGCCACCACGCCCACAACGGCAAAAACCAATACGCGCCCATGAACGGCATTCCTGAGTTGCGCCACGCCATCGCGACCCTTACCCAAGAATGCTACGGCCGCGCAATTGACCCGGACACCGAAGTCACCTTGGCCTCTGGCGCTACCGAAGCGCTGTTCGTTGCCATTCAAGCCGTGGTTAACCCCTGCGATGAAGTGATTCTGCTCGACCCAGCCTACGACAGCTACGCGCCGGCGGTGACCTTGGCGGGGGGTATATGTAAGCACATCAGCCTAATGCCGCCGAGCTACCAGCCAGATTGGCAGCAAATCGCCGCCGCAGTGTCGCCGAAAACCCGGCTGATTATCGTCAACAGCCCACACAACCCCACCGCTACCGTATTTAGCGACAACGACTGGCAGGCCCTCGCCAACTTGGCAGAGCAACACAACCTGCTTGTGATAAGCGACGAGGTCTATGAACACATTGTCTTCGACCAAGCCCGCATTAGCGCCCACCGCTATCCGGCCCTATATGACCGCACCTTTATCGTTTCTTCCTTTGGCAAAACCTTTCACGCCACCGGCTGGAAGCTGGGCTACTGCATTGCGCCGCCAGCCCTGAGCGCGGAATTTCGTAAAATACACCAGTTCGTCACCTTCACCAGTTTTACACCAGCCCAGTACGCTGTGACTGATATGCTTAACGAATATAGCGACGAGGTTCACGGCCTAGGGGGTTTTTACCGCAGCAAACGCGACTGCTTTATTAACGCTATGCAGGCATCACGCTTTAACATGCTGCCCAGCGCCGGCACTTATTTTGCTTTGGCCGACTACAGCGCCATTAGCGACAAAAACGACGTCGACTTTTGTGAGGAGCTAACTCGCCAGCACGGCGTTGCCGCCATTCCGCTGTCGGTGTTCTATAAAACCCCGCCGAATAGCCGCATCATCCGTTTCTGTTTTGCCAAGCGCGAACAGACCCTATTAGATGCCGCCGCCAAACTCTGCGCCCTGTAATTAAACGACTATAGAAAGAAGCACTACGATGAAAATAGCCGCGCTGCAATCGCCCCTGTACTGGCAAGACCGCGAAGCCAACCTCGCCTACTTCAGCGACCTTATTGACAGTCTCGGGGAAGCTGACCTACTGGTCTTACCTGAAATGTTCACCACCGGCTTCTCTATGGCGCCGGAACAAATCGCCGAAGCCGCCGATGGCCCAAGCCTGCGTTGGTTGCGGGATATGAGCCAGCAACACAATATCGCTATTACCGGCTCCGTCGCGGTTGAAGAAAATGGCAACTTCTACAATCGCCTGTATTGGGTAAGCCCAGAGAGCGAAAGCCACTACGACAAACACCACCTATTCCGCATGGCCGGCGAACACACGCACTACGCCGCCGGCAGCGAGCGCAAAATAGTCGAATACCAAGGCTTCAGACTATGCCTGCAAGTCTGCTACGACCTGCGCTTCCCCGTGTTCTGCCGTAACCGTAACGACTACGACGTATTGATCTTTGTTGCTAATTGGCCAGAACCCCGCCGCCACGCTTGGTCATCCCTACTCACCGCCAGAGCCATCGAAAACCAAAGCTATGTTATTGGCGTGAACCGTGTAGGCGAAGACGGCAACGGCATCAATTACAGCGGCGACAGCGTCATCCTCGACTACCTAGGCCAGCCCCTGGCACAAACTATTGCCCACACCCCCGCGATACTTACCGCTGAAATATCATTTGCCGATTTGCAGGGGTTTAGGGAAAAGTTTCCCGCGCATTTGGATGCGGATGATTTTGAGTTGCGGTAGCGATTGTCGGACGACGGATGTCGGGTGTCGGGTGTCGGGTGTCGGGTGTCGGGTGTCGGGTGTCTGACGAAAAAGCATTCACTACGTTCACATGGATGCCTGCCTGCGCAGGCATGACGTCGACTTAACTCAAAACTCCGAGCGACGTTTACAACTGCTCGTCACTCCTGCGACGGCCGATCACCGCCCCTGCGAAGGCAGGGGTCCATCCCAGCAACGAAGTGAAAATCAAACGTATTATCTGTAACGCAGAACTAATAAATTCAAGTAGCGATTAACCAAGACAGAAAAACTCATTTAGACTTCCGCTTACGCAGCGGCTTTTTCTCCTCATAAGCACCGATAACCCCAGCGGCAGCTAAACCCAATAAACGGCGAAACTTGGGGCACTCCATATGACTTGGCGCCGAACACACCGCCGCATGGCGAAGACCATCCCGCATTGATTTTAATTGTCGAATTGAACTATCAAATCCCTCCGCCTTATCAGCAAGCAACTGGCAATCTATCTGCGGCTCCCCATCAGGGCCTAACATTTTGCGATTTCACCTAATGAGAATCCCGCAGAGCGGCCTAATGCAATAAGCGCCAAACGCTCCAAAACACTACTACGAAATTGGCGGCGTATTCCCCGTCGGCCAACAGGCCTTATCAAGCCTTTTTCTTCATAAAACCGTAACGCTGACGCGGAAACGCCAGAACGCTTCACGGATTCAAAATTCTTGCATCACTGACCGCACCATACACTGCCCAAAAGCTTAGACATGAATCGAAAAAATTCGACCGCTGGCATACATCTTGAATGATTTACATACCTAAAATAAACCAACAAAGGTATGCACATGAACCGAGAGGAATTAACCGAAATTATCGTGCTTGCGAAGCAAGCAAAAAGCCTAACATGGGAAGCGATTGCTGATGATCTTGGTGTTGGCAAGGTATGGCTAACATCCGCTTGCCTAGGTATGAACAGCATGCCCGAAGCTCCAGCAGATAAGTTGTGCGCATTACTCGAATTACCGCCCGAGGCCAAGGCGACCTTAATGAGCTATCCGACTAAAACTTGGGGCTGGGATGTGCCGCAAGATCCGCTTATTTATCGCCTTTATGAAATCGTTGGCGTTTATGGCGATACTTTGAAAGAGGTTATTCAAGAGCAGTTCGGTGACGGGATTATGAGCGCCATTGATTTTTCGATGGATGTTGATAAAGAAGAGAACCCCAAAGGCGACAGGGTTGTAATCACAATGAACGGAAAATTTTTGCCCTACAAAAGCTGGTAAAGCCGCTGCACTGCGTAAAGTGGCGTCAGCCACTTTACGCTCTCACACCGTCAATCAATCTCCTGGTATTACTAGCGTATATTTTGAATCGCAATCACGGCCAGTAAGGCCGCCGATATAACTTGCCAAAACAATACGGGGTTGCGCTCGATAATTGGCGGTTTGGCCTTATTTAAATAGCGGCTATTGGGATTTTGTAAATCGTAAACAAATTCCGAGACTTCTTGGTAACGCTTTTCGGGCTGGATCTGAAGCGCTTGGGAAATTGCGTAGTCTACCCAGCCGGGTAAATCGGCGCGCACTAAGGCCAGGGGCTTATACGCCAATCTTGCCTGCGCCTGCCGAGTACTCGCACGGCAGACTTCGTTGCCGTAGGGCAATTCGCCGCATAGCATTTGGTAGACAATTACCCCCAGTGAAAATATGTCTGAGCGGCTACTGCCGTCAAAATCTAAAAAATACTCTGGCGCGGAATACTGCATAGTGCCGACCACCCCGAGATTACGGCGGCAGGTTTCGGCAAGTCCCGCGACTTTAGCCGCGCCAAAATCGATGATTTTTACGGTGCCCGCGCTGTCGATCATAATGTTCTGGGGGCGCAAATCCTGGTGTACTATTTCAAGACGGTGCAAAGCCCGAAGGCCGTTGGCGATTTGTTCAACAATACCGCGCACCTCATTTATGGCGGGCGTAGGATTGTCTAGCATCCATTGGAAAAGGCTTTTACCGTCGACAAATTCCGTTACCGTATAAATATAGCGCTGACTGGAATGGGGAGCTATGGAGCGCAACACATTAACGCTGTCAATACGCCGCCCTATCCAATCTTCCAACAACATGGTTTCTAGGTGTTCGCGATTGTCCCGGGTTTCAGCTGCAGGAGTTTTAATAACCACGTGCTCGCCGCTCAGGGTATCTGCAGCTAAAAACACATGACTTCGACTGCTAATATGCAGTTCACGGATTATGGTGTAACCCTCAAAGTTCTGCCGCGGTGACAATATTGGCGGCGGACTCAAATTTTCTAATAATTGGCGAACCTCATCGCGCTGCTTATCTGGCACCTCCTCTATACGCACAATTTGCAGCGTTAAGTTATCTGGGCTGTTGGCTTTTAATGCCTCATCCAGCAGTTGGGCGGCGAGGGCGTCTAAATCTCCCTCATGGGTATTTATCGCGTGAGCAATCGCTTTGTCGGATACATATTCGTACACGCCATCGGTTGCCAAGACATAGGTATCGCCTGGCTCTATCGGGAGTTCTAGGTGATCCATTTCAAGTCGCGACTGCATGCCCAGCGCGCGGGACAAATAACTCACGTCCTCAGACACCACCCTTCGGTGATCCTGAGTTAATAATTCTAAGCTGTCGCCAAGCACTCGGTACACCCGAGTATCACCGCAGTGAAACACATAGGCGGTATTTGATTTAAAAACCACCGCGCTAAAGGTGCAAATATAGCCTTTGTCTTTATCTAGACGATAGGGACTGTTTTGGGTTTGCGCATAAAGCCAGGCATTGCTCGCCGCCAAGACTTTTAAGGCCGAGGTTTTCACTGACCAGGCATCGCTAGTGCAGTAATAATCGCTTAAAAATGTTTTTACTGCGGTTTCGCTTGCAAGCTGACTTACTTGACTGCTGCTGATGCCATCGGCAATCGCGACCGCAATACCCTTGGCACTAAGTTGCGCCTCTGCAGGAATCAGCAGTCCGTGAAAATCCTGATTCACTGGCTTTCGCCCAGCACCGGAACACTGGCCCGCAGAAACTTTTAGCAACTTAGCTTTCATAGAAAAGCCCCGCGTTGTTAGACGCGGGGAGCTCCAGTTAATAAATGGTGGTGGTTAAACCAGTTTACGCTCTGGACTAGTTCTAACATGAGTCAGGTAAAGCGGTAAACCAACCAGCAAGAAACCACCAGCCAGATTCCCTAATACCGTAGGAATTTCATTCCAGAACAAGTAGTCAGCAATAGTAAATTCGCCACCCATAATCATCGAGAAGGGGAACAGGAACATATTCACAATCGAGTGTTCGAAGCCCATGTAAAAGAACAGCATAATTGGCATCCACATCGCCGCCATTTTGCTAGAGGCAGAGGTGGAAATCATTGCGCCAACGACGCCCATCGACACCATCCAGTTGCACAGCATGCCGCGAATAAAGATCGTAAACCAGCCACCCTCGCCATGGGCCTTGTAACCAAGGGTCCGCGACTCACCAATGCTGCCGACCTTGGCCGCCAAGGCGCCGCCGTCAGTGTTATAACCATAGGTCAGAATAAAGGATGCAAAGAAGGCAACCGACAAGGCCCCAGCGAAATTGCCAATAAACACCAACCCCCAATTACGCAACATTTGCTTTACTGTACAGCCCGCGCGCTTATCAATAATAGCCAAAGGCACAAGGGTAAACACCCCAGTAAGCAAGTCAAACTTCATCAGGTAAAGCATGATAAAGCCAACAGGGAAAAGCAGCGCGCCTACCAAAGGGTTCCCCGTTTTAACGGTTACGGTTATTGCAAAAAAAGCCGCGAGCGCCAAAATAGCACCTGCCATATAGGCCCGTACCAACGTATCTCTGGCCGACATGAAGATCTTAGATTCGCCAGCGTCAACCATTTTTTTCGCAAATTCATTGGGTTCGATATAAGCCACGGAGCACTTCCTCACACGAGTTTTTTGTTACAAGTGACACAGCAAATAACGAACCAACTTAGAAACAAATAGCTAAGCTAATGTTTTAAGAAAGAAAAACAACGAGGGAATAGAAAGCCATGGCAAAAGCACCAGAAAAATGCATCTCTACTCCTGTCACATAAAATACGGACGATAGCGACGCGCACAATTAAAGTGCGCCAACAATGCCCGGTGAGTACTTTGGGTGCGGCGCGGCAGCAACTGCGCTCGCGGCACCACAATACCGTCGCCCTTGCGAAGGCGAGCGCCGTATCCTCAGTGTGCTACCGCCCTAAGCAAACGGCCCATCGGCTTTTTGCCAAACTGGCTAGAGAAGTCATCATGCTCCCAGGCGACATTACCGGCAATCATGACCAGCGGTACCACACCGTCAGAGCGATTTACTAATTGATCGTGATTGTATTCGGCGCGGAACTGGCGAATTACCTGAGCTTCACCGTCGTAGTTCGCGAGCGCCTGTGGGTCGACCAAAATCAAATCGGCAACATCGCCTACATTAATAGTGCCGCCTTTAACACCAAAAAGATCGGCGGCATCTTTGCTTAGTCGCTTCACCATATACGAGACGTCTTTATCGCCACCGCTGGAGGCGAGTTTGAGGCTGCGCAAATTCACATCGTAGAACGCCATATTGGTCAGGTGCGCGCCGCAGTCGTTGAAGCCCGGCATAAGCAAGGGATTCATTAATAATTCGCGAATAGTCTCGGGGTTGCGGTTGGCAGTAACCGTGCTCCAGCTAAGATCAAGATCAAAACTACGCAACAATTGCAGCATAAAGTCTGCTTCGTCGCTGATCCAAAAGAAGTCACTGTTGATAACCTCTTTTTCTGCTTCATTACAGCCGCTCGGCGTCTCGCCGCGCTTGATCGCGATTATCCGGTCGAGCAGGTGCTGCATATTCAAACCTACCCAGTTATCAATTGGGCAGCCTTCCACGGTCATATCACTTAAGTTACGATTGAAAGCATAGTCTTCCATATTGAGAATACGTTTTAACCTCGCCACGCTCCAACCATGCTTACCCTTTAGCCACATTGCCCTAAACGCTTTAATGTAATCGGCGTCATTCAGGATACGTAGCCGCGCGCCGCGATCTTCCATGTCGGTTTCATTCAGTTTTCGCAGCTCAGGTATCTCTTCTGACAATGGCGTTATAGCGCCGTCTGACCATACTTTAAACGGTGCACCCAAGGCCTGAAGATGAAAATCACCGCGAAGAAACTTTGAGTTTAGAAGTCGGCTGAGCAACTTCGCTAATCGTAGAATTTTCCGGTTATTCGCCACATCTAAGGCAGCCACCACGGTGGTGCGCAATGGTCGCTTATGCAGTCGTCCGCTGGTCAACAAAAAGGTTTTTATCGTGTTAATTGCACTATCTTTAGGCGGCGTTGCCTGCCATACCGCGCCGTTGTCACGCACGACCTGAGTCAATTCTTTGATTTCTTCGTATTTGGCAAATTGCGTGGGTATGGTTTTTTCGCAATTGGGCTGATTGGCCAAGTAATGAAAGGGCAAGGCGTCAGTCGAAATACCCGCGTAACCCATTTTAAGCGCAGCGCCCAAGGTAGCTTGCATGGCCTTTAATTCACTGTCACTGGGGTCGCGGCTAATACTGGCATCAAATCCCATGGCATCAATACGTAACATTGAGTGCGGGAATAGGGTGACGACATTAGGCCCTAGATTAAGTTGTTCTAAATGTTCCAAATACGCTTTTGGTGAATCCCAATCGACTTTGTCTGCGCAGCTGCGCAACAAGGACTTTGGTAGATTTTCCACTCTAGCAAAGCAATCAACAATTGGGTCGATATCACCGCTGCGCTGATTACCGAACGCCAAACCTAAACTGCAATTCGCGATAACAACGGAGGTAGTACCGTGCCGCAC
This sequence comes from Zhongshania antarctica, assembly GCF_014202945.1. GTDB lineage: Bacteria > Pseudomonadota > Gammaproteobacteria > Pseudomonadales > Spongiibacteraceae > Spongiibacter > Spongiibacter antarcticus. The sequence continues at coordinate 291,060 of NZ_JACHHW010000006.1, forward strand.
CGACTCGGGTAATCCTGGTGCGACTTCGAGTTCTAGATCGTAGTGGGTATGGATATCAAACAGCCCCGGCATAAGCCATTTACCACTGCCATCGATTACCCGAGCCGCGCCCTCCGCATCTAGATTTTTACCTCTTGCCACTATTTTACCGTCGGCAATGGCAATGTCTTCTACAACAGCGGCTTCACCGTTATTAAAGATCTTTGCATTCTGAATGAGGGTGTCGACTATTGCTGATGAACTCATGAGTTATTATCTCTATTTTTATAAGTTATCGAAATAACTGGCGAGCATGGCTGCACCCAGTTGTAATGTAAGGGCTTTCGATTGCATTGGGCGGCTAAATACTTGGCGATGCACCAAGCCCTCTGCCATGGCAAAAAGATTAAAGGCAACGGCATCGGCGTTTTCAATATTAAAGCGATTCACAAACATCAGTACGCGGTCGTAAAGCATTTTTTCGCCTTGGCCTAAAATTTCGGCCAGCTCAGGATCGAGCTCTTTGCGCTGTTCTAATATTTGGTGAAGCTCAGGCGCTTGCTCATGAAAAGCATAGATAAGTTCCAGAACTTGGTGAAAGATCCGCTCTGTCGCACCCGGTTTTACAGTGGCTTTTTCCACATTGCTACTAAGCTCAAGAAACTCGGTCGCCGACGGCACTTGCTGATAAAGCTCTTCCATGCGCTGTTTTGCTATGACGCGCAGCATGTCTTCTTTATTTTCAAAATACTGATAAAAAGTACCTGTCGCGACGCCCGCTTTGCTTGCCACGGTCTTTGCCGTGGTGTTGTGATAACCGTAGCTAACAAAACACTCGCTTGCCGCCGCGATTAAGGCGGCGCGTTTTTGTTTGGCTCTCGCTTGGGTTGGTATGGCTTTCATTGCGTGGCTCTAATTGTCGACTTGTACGGCGCATCAAACGGTTGATCTACGCAATATAGCCAAAACTTGAACTAGACGTCAAGTTCAGCTTTAATAGCAAAACATTAGTCCACTCTATTTGCGTAATGCATGGTTATATTGGGGTAAACATGAACACTCAAAATAAAAGCAACTTGAATACAGCCCTTGCCAGCTGGAAGGCCAGCGGAGAGTGGCTAGAGCTCAAGGACCATCAAATATTTGTTAAAGATGAGGGGCCGAGCGACCTTCCGGTATTGCTCCTTATCCACGGATTCCCGACCTCAAGCTGGGACTGGCATAGTATTTGGGATGCGCTTAAATCACGCTTTCGCCTAGTCACACTTGATATGCTGGGCTTTGGCTATTCAGACAAACCCAATGTACGTACCTACTCCATTCATGGCCAAGCCGATATTGTTGAGGCGCTGGTAGCCGCCAAATCCTTAACGGAATTCCACGTATTGGCTCACGACTACGGTGACACCGTTGCCCAAGAGCTATTGGCAAGACAGCAACAAGGCGTCGGCGCGGGCACATGGTTGTCTTGCTGTTTTTTAAATGGCGGCTTATTTCCTGAAACACACCGCGCAATATTGACCCAAAAATTACTACTGAGTCCCTTGGGCCCAATGCTCAATAAGCTATCTGGCTATACGCAATTTAGCGCGCGATTTAGTTCCGTATTTGGTGAGCACACCAAACCCACCGAAGAAGAATTGAGGCTCTTTTGGGCGCTCATTAATGAGAAAGACGGAAAGCACATATTTCATAATTTAATCACCTATATGCGGGACCGCAAACAACATCGCGAACGCTGGGTGAACGCCCTGCATAATTCGACTATCCCATTAGCCTTAATAAATGGCTCAGTAGATCCGGTCTCTGGAGCGCACATGGTCGCGCGCTATAAAGAGCTGGAATGTCGTTTAGATTATTTAGGTGAATTGGCGACCATTGGCCACTATCCTCAAGTCGAAGATCCAGCCGGTGTCGCGCAGCATTTTTTCAATTTCATTAATAAGCAAAAATAATTTTTTGTCAGCGCGAGATGCACCTGAACGCTGGGGGACTCACCAGCGCGAGTTTCTTAACCCTAGGTTCAGTAGTGATACCGCAACTGCGCAATAAGAATGGCTTCTTGATTAATTTTATAAACAATTCGATGCTCGTCATTAATTCGCCGAGACCAATACCCAGAAAGGGCATGCTTCAAAGGCTCAGGCTTGCCAATCCCTTCAAACGGCTCTCGCTGAATTTCTTTGATAAGCGCATTGATACGTTTAAGCATTTGCTTATCTGTCTTTTGCCAGTAGAGATAATCTTCCCAAGCCTTCTCAGCAAAAATCAATTTCACTCAAGCAATTCCCTTGCCTGTCCTTTGCCGTCTTCAAGCTCGGCAACAGACTCTATTAACCGTCGCGTATTTTTAGGGCTGCGCAACAAATAGGCGGTTTCTTCCAAGGCCTGGTAGTCCGCCATCGAAATCATTACCACAGCACCTTCACCCTTGCGGGTGATGGCTATTGGCGCATGATCATTACATACCTGCTCCATGGTCTTGGCAAGTTTACTCCGAGCGGAGGTATAGCTTATGCTTTCCATTATCAACAACCTGTACATGTACAATAATATGTACGAAATATACCCGTTCGCTGCGCCTAAATCAAGCCACTCGGTAGTCCAGATACATACCGGGCGCTACTGCAGAAACTCCTTAAAATAATCCACCGCTACCTTAATCTTGGGCACGGTGTACTGCGGTTGCTGATAAAGCATATACACGCTGCCTGCTGGGTGGCTAGCGGTGGTCGATACAATTTCTGGCAGCGGCACCCAAACCACGCTGCCATTGGCTATTTCTTCTTCTATGCTCCAGCTCGGCAGCATGGCCAGGCCTTGATCGGTTAATAGCGCTTGGCGAATGACGCGTATGCTGTTGCTAATTTGCGCGGTGCTGATATCAAGCCGTTGCCATGCGCCACGGGATTCTACATGCCAATGCCAAACTTGTGCGGGGCTGCGATACAGCAGGGCGCGGTGGAGACTGAGTTCGGCAATGGTTTGCGGCATACCGAATTTATTGATGTAGGACTTTGAAGCACACAGGCGGTGAGTGTTATCGACTAGACGGTGAGCAATAATGCGACCGTCGGGCTCACTGCCGCCGCGAATAGCAATGTCGACGCCGTCGCGCTGAAGGTCGGCGGTGTGATTAGACAGCTCGAGATCAATGACGATTTGCGGGTAGCGCGCTTGAAACCCTTCCAGTAGCGGCAGCAATCGGCATTCACCGTAGTATGGCAGCGCGCTAATGCGCAGCACCCCAGACGGCGCATTTTGATAATTGCCTACCCGGCCCTCTGCGCGGTCTATCGCCGCCAGTATGTCTTTTGATTCGCTGAGATAAATTTTGCCGATCTCGGTGAGGCCAACATGGCGGGTGCTGCGCTTTAACAACGCAGCCCCCAGCTCAGACTCCAGCGCCTGAATACTGCGCGACACGGTGGATACCGGCACATTGGCGAGCTTGGCCGCTGCGCTGAAGCTCCCCACCTCGGCGATACAGCACAGGTGGTGCATGGCTTTTAGCTTGTCCATTATTGTGATTCCAGCAAAAGTATTTCGTAATATTAGCTGATTATCTTCTATTTTTGAAAAAGTATACTAGTCGGCTAGTGATGAAATGCATTAATTGTCTTATTCGAGGTAGCCACATGAACACCAGCGCTTTATTTACGCCATTCGAACTCGGCCAGCTTAAACTCGCCAACCGCACCGTGATGGCCCCTATGACCCGTGGCTTTTCACCCAATGGCGTGCCCACCGAGGCCGTTGCCGAGTACTACCGCAAGCGCGCCGAAGGCGGCGTTGGCTTGATCATTACGGAAGGCACGCTAATTAATCACCCCGCAGCCACCGACAACACCAGCTACCCGTCCTTCTTCGGTGAAGAGGCGCTGGCCGGCTGGAAAAAAGTCGTTGAGGCGGTGCACTCGGTTGGCGGCAAGATTATGCCGCAAATTTGGCATATTGGCGCCACTCGCCGCGCGGGTAGCGGCCCTGTTCCAGACGCGCCCACAGCGTCCCCCTCGGGCCTCGTATCTAAAGATAAAAAGGTGTTTGAAGCACTCAGCACCGAAGAAGTCGAAGGCTTGGTAGCCGACTATGCACAGGCAGCCTTTGAGGCGAAACAAATTGGCTTTGACGGTGTTGAGATTCACGGCGCTCACGGTTACTTGATCGATCAGTTTTTTTGGGCAGACACCAATGTCCGCACCGACCGCTACGGTGGCAGTCTCGCGGCGCGCAGCCAATTTGCCATTGAGATTGTAAAAGCCGTGCGCGAACGCGTTGGCGAGGACTTTCCGATTGTGTTCCGCTGGTCGCAGTGGAAACAGCAAGATTACACGGCGCGACTTTGCAATACCTCAGAAGAGTTGACCGCATTCTTAAAGCCCTTAAGCGACGCCGGCGTGGATATTTTTCACTGCAGCCAGCGCCGTTTCTGGGAGCCTGAGTTTGAGGGATCTGACCTTAACTTGGCGGGCTGGGCCAAAAAAATCACCGGCAAGCCCACCATTAGCGTCGGTAGTGTTGGTCTCAACCAAGAGTTTATTTCTTCAATGCGTGGCGAAGGCGCTGAAGTAGCCAATATCGATAATTTGCTTGAAAAAATGGACAGCAATGAGTTCGACCTCATTGCGATTGGCCGCGCCTTACTTGCCAATGCTGATTGGGTGAACAAGGTAAAAAATGGTCAGCTTGATCAATTAAAGCCCTTCACTCAAGAACATATTGGCCAGCTCCTTTAGATACCTTGCGGGGCAGGTCTTGGCGCGCACAAGCGTGTAACAAGATCTGTCTCTTTATTGGTGTTTTTAACGGCCATTATGTGTTTATGTAAGCATCAAGCTAATTCGATTTTTATACCGCGTGGTGCGAACATGAATAATAAAATTATTGGTATTGTGCTCGTCGTGGCGGGTGTTGCTTTGGCGCTGTGGGGCTACAACATCTATGATTCAGCAAGCGCTCAAATTGGCCGAGCATTAAATGGCGACACGCCAATTGAAGCATGGGCGGGCATGGTTGGCGGTGCCATCAGTGTGTTAGTTGGTCTCACAAGATTAAAGTAAAACAGTTACTCCTAGGTACTACACACCTAATTGGAACCTAAGCTGCGCGCGGGAGATTGGGATGGCCTCTATTGTTTCAGCTGATCGCATACGATTTATCGTCAATCGATTTCGCGAACGCCTTTGGGTAAAACCCTTAGCGGTTTGCCTGCTTTCGATCGCAATCGCCTTCGCTGCCAAATTGGCTGACGGCACGGCGTTAAAGCAGATACTGCCAGTAATTGCGGAGGACTCGGTTGAGTCTTTGCTGTCCGTGATGGCCGCAAGTATGCTGGTCATTGCGACTTTTTCGGTAGCGTCAATGGTGTCGGCCTACGCCTCAGCGGCAAACACCGCGACGCCAAGGTCTTTTCCCTTGGTCGTCGCAGACGATGCATCTCAGAACGCGCTCTCAACCTTTGTCGGCTCTTTCATTTTCAGTATTGTGGCGTTAACCGCGCTGAAGAATGACTATTTCGGAAGCGCGGGCCTATTTATTCTTTTTGTTCTAACGGTGTTTGTTTTCAGCGTTGTGATTCTGACCTTTGTTCGCTGGGTTGACCGCATTGCCCGCCTAGGCCGGATGGGATCAACCATTGGCAAAATTGAAGACGCCACCGCTGGCGCCCTTGCGCGACGGCGGAATGCACCACGGCTGTGCGGCGTGCCAGTCCAGTCCGGTCGTCAAGGACACCCGGTGTTCGCCACGAGCGTGGGTTATGTGCAACACATCGATATCGCCGCGCTGCAGATATGGGCTGAGGAAAACCAAGCGCGAATTGTGGTGGCCGCCCTGCCAGGCACGCTCGCATCGCCGGATCGAGCGCTCGCGCAGGTCATTACCGCTACCGGGGATAAACCCAAGATCGACTCCGCGGCTATTGGCAAGTCATTCCAAATCGGCAGCAGCCGCCTTTTTGACGACGACCCACGCTTTGGCCTGATTGTACTGTCCGAAATTGCCAGCCGCGCCCTGTCGCCGGCCGTGAATGATCCGGGTACGGCAATCGATGTGGTGGGCACACTGCTAAGACTGCTAAGCCAATGGTGCGAACCGGCAACAGCAAACCAAGACCAACGGCCCGTTTACGATCGCGTCGAAGTCGCCGAGATATCCGTGCGCGATATGTTCGACGATGCGTTTACCGCAATTGGCCGTGACGGCGCAGGCCTAGTGGAAGTATCGGTGCGTCTACAGAAAGCGCTTCACTCCCTTGCGGCAATCGGCGACGCAGAGATGCAAGCGGCTGCCGAGTATCACCGCCAACTGGCATTAAAACGCGCAAAAATTGCGTTAACAGTCGAAGAAGATTGGATCGCGGTTCACGACGCGGCTAAGCCGACAGCGTAGCAAGTAAAACGCACGTCAACTCAAACTGAACTACACTGATTCACAGCGTTTAAGACACAGCTCAATATTAATGAGGATGGAACGAATGACCACTTTCACACTAAACGGCAAGAAGATCTCCTCAAGTGCACCGGGAGACACCCCGCTACTCTGGGTGATTCGCGATGAATTTGGCCTCAAGGGCACCAAATTCGGTTGCGGCATCGCCATGTGTGGCGCCTGCACCGTGCACATGAACGGCAATCCGATGCGCTCTTGCTCGCTGCCGCTCGCCGCCGTTAGCAACGCCGACATCCGCACCATTGAAGGCTTAGAGGCTCGCCACCCGCTACAAAAAACTTGGGTAGAGGAACAGGTGCCCCAATGCGGCTACTGTCAGTCTGGCCAGATCATGCAGGCCGCAGCGCTATTGGCAGACAAAGCCAATCCCACAGATGAAGAGATCGTTCAATATATGTCGGGAAATTTATGCCGCTGCATGTCTTATGTGCGTATTAAGCGCGCCATTAAAAGTGCTGCCCAAAGTAGCGACGGTGTCATTCAAATATATGACCCGAAGCGGCAGACCGTGGTCGACAACAGCCTCTCGGCGCAAACTGACGAACAGGGAGTAAGCTAAGATGTCGCGAATCGCGAATGACAAAAACACAGATTATAGCCGTCGTCAGTTTTTGATCGGCTCTACAACTGCCGGTCTAATGATGGCCTTTGCCCCGAGTGTCGCGTTAGCCGGTAATACACCCGCCTCGGAGCGCTTAGGAAATAAACAGTTCAATCCCACGATCTGGTTTGAAATAGACCAAACCGGCGCTATTCTGGTGAACGTAACCCGCGCCGAAATGGGCCAGCATGTGGGTACAGCGCTAGCACGTATTGTTGCCGACGAACTTGGTGCGGATTGGAACCGTGTGAGTTTCAAGCATGTCGATACCGATCCTAAGTGGGGCTATATGGTGACCGGCGGATCGTGGTCAGTATTCCAGTCCTATGTACCCATGTCCCAAGCCGGTGCAGCGGGTCGCGAGGCGCTAATTGAAGCCGCTGCGACACTACTCGGGGTTGCTGCCAAAGACTGTAGAACGGAGAACAGCCAAGTTATTTGTGGCAGCAAACGCATGGACTTTGCCGAGATTGTTAAACGCGGCAAGATCGATAAAACCTATAGCGACGAGGAGCTTGCCGCGTTTTCGCCCAAGCCCGCAGCCAAGCGCACCCTCATTGCCAAACCGAGCAAGGCGCTGGATATTCCCGCCAAATCCACTGGTGCAGCGCGTTATGGCATCGACGCCGAACTCGACGGCATGATCTACGCGCGCCCGCTGATTCCACCTACCCGCTATGGGTCATCGGTGCTAAACGTCGACGACAGCGCAGCGAAACAAGTGAAAGGCTATATCGGCTATAAAGTGCTAGAAGATCCCGCCGAAATATTACAGGGCTGGGTCTCGGTGTTAGCCGACACCTACCACGGCGCGATCAAGGCCGCCGACGCGGTCAAGATAACGTACAAAGCCGGGGAAACCGCCGACGTCAGTGAGCAAGACCTGATCGCTGAGGGCGAGCGACTGGTTGCCGACAAATCCTCTGGCGGGCTGTTTGTTGAACACGGCAATATCGACATCGCCGCGAAACAAGCGAAAAAATCCATCGAAGGCCTCTACCGCACGTCCTCTGTTTTGCACTTTGCGCTAGAGCCGGTTAACGCCACCGTCGAGTTTAAAGACGGTATCTGCCATGTGTATACCGGCAACCAGTGGCAATCGCTTTTTCTGCCGGTGGTGGCCAAGTCAGTGGGCCTGAGTGAAGACAAAGTAATCATTCACCAGCACTACCTCGGTGGCGGCTTTGGCCGACGTCTGGCGGGTGACTATATGCTGCCCGCAGCACTCACCGCAAAAGCCACCGGCAAGCCGGTAAAATTGGTTTTCACCCGCGAAGACGACTCCCGTTTTGACTGTATTCGCTCGCCCTCGGTACAGCATTTTGCCGCCTACTGGGATGCCGACAACGCCTTACAGGGCATTGAACACGCCGCTGCGGCGGGCTGGCCAACCCTCACCATGGCGCCCGGCTTTATGCCCGACAGTGTCGACAAAAAAACCAAGGTCGACACTTTCTCTATCAGTGGTGCCGACCACTGGTATAGCCTAAACAACCATCGCGTGCGCGCCATCAATAATACCTTAGCCCAAAAAACCTTTGTGCCCGGCTGGTTGCGCGCAGTGGGACCGGGCTGGATTGGCTGGGGCGTTGAATCCTTTATGGACGAAGTCGCTCATGCTCAGGGTGAGGACCCAGCCAGCTTCCGTCTAAAACTGCTAGACGCCAAAGGTAAAAACGCCGGTAAAGCGCCGGAAGCCGTCGGCGGCGCCAAGCGTTTAGCCCATGTACTGCAAGAGGCCAAAACCAGAGCCAACTGGGGCCGCAAATTGCCCAACAATGAAGGTTTAGGACTCGCCGTTGCGGCAGGCCAAGAGCGCGGCATGCCCACCTGGAGCGCCTGTATTGCCCACGTTAAAGTAGACCCTAGCTCCGGCAAGGTGAGCGTCATTAAGCTAACCAGCGTGATGGACTGCGGCATTGTAGTTCACCCCGACGGCGCCCTCGCGCAAACGGAAGGCGCGATGCTATGGGGTTTGAGCATGGCACTGCACGAGGGCACCGCGATTAAAGAGGGCCAGGTCGCTGACCGCAATCTCAATACCTACACGCCACTGCGTATGAGCGACGTGCCCGAGCTGGACATCAGCTTTGTGCAGAACACCGAGTTCCCGACGGGGCTCGGCGAGCCGGGCGTTATTGCGGTAGCGCCAGCCATTGGCAACGCGATTTTCAATGCCGTTGGCGCCCGTCTACGCAATTTGCCGATAAAGCCAGCCGATGTTAAAGCGGCGATGAAAGCCTGAAAACAGCACACCTCCCCAGGTTGTGCTGCTCTACGCTAGATGACAATGTGGGCCTTTTGTAAGGCCCACACGCGTCCAACTTCTCTCCGTGAGCTATTCAGCGTAGACTGCTGCCCTCTCAATTAAATACAAGCTTATGACCAAGCGCAGCAATAGCGATGATTTCCGCACGCTCTTCCTCAAGGACATTCCCTTGCTGGATGTACGTGCGCCGGTGGAATTCAATAAAGGCGCCTTTCCCTGCGCCACTAATATTCCACTGCTCGACGATGAGCAGCGGCATGTTATTGGTACCCGCTATAAAGAGCAGGGCCAAGATGCCGCCATTGCACTGGGCTGGACGCTTGCCACCCCCGCCATTCAAGCCCAGCGTATTGCTGACTGGACGCGCTATGTTCAGCAATATCCCGAGGGCTACTTATATTGTTTTCGCGGCGGTTTGCGCTCCAATCTCAGTAAAAAACTCATTGCAGAAGCGGGTATTGATTACCCCTTAATAACCGGCGGCTACAAAGCCATGCGCCGCTTTTTAATTGATGAGCTCGACATCCACAGCGCCGCCTTGCGCGAAGCCAACACGCCACTGATACTCGTTTCAGGCCGCACCGGCAGCGGCAAAACGCGGGTTATTCAGCGCATTGCCCGCAGTTTTGATTTAGAGGGTTTCGCCAATCATCGCGGCTCGGCCTTTGGCCGTCAGGTTATGCCTCAGCCTGCACAGATTGATTTTGAAAACACCTTGAGTATTGCGGTTTTAAAGCTGCGCGACGCCCACCCCCTGTCGCCATTGTTCACCGAAGACGAGGGCCATATGATTGGCTCGGTGACCTTGCCACTTGAGCTGCAGGCCACCATGCAACAGGCGCCACTGGCCGTATTGGAAACCCCGCTTGAAGAGCGGATCGACATCGCCCTAGAGGAGTACGTGCTTAGTGCGCGGCCGGAATACATCCAAGCCTTTGGCGAAGAGCTGGGCAGCGAAAAATTCCGTGAGCAAATTCTTGGCAATCTCAATCGTATTCGCAAACGCCTCGGCGGTGACCGCCACAAAGTGCTAATGACAATATTCAGCGCCGCGCTCAGCGAGCTTGAAAACACCGGCATTGCCGATAGCTTTCGCCCCGGCATAGAAGTGCTGCTAAGCAATTATTACGACCCCATGTACGACTATCAACAAAGCCGCCGCGATGGTCGCGAAATTTTTCGCGGCAACAAAGATGAGATCGTGGCTTGGGCACAACATTACACGCCAATATAATTCCCTTTACTCACTCTCTACAGGAGAATCCCGTGCGGTTATTGACTGTTTTAACAGCGCTGCTCGTCTCAAGTTCGATTAGTCTTAGCGCCCTTGCTGAGACCTTTAGTTTCACGGCCATTCCAGATCAGGACGAGTCGCGTCTGCAGGAACGCTTTGGCAAGGTTGCGGCGTATTTAGAGAAAGAACTGGGCGTAAAAGTAAAATACGTGCCGGTCAAAAGCTACGCCGCAGCGGTAACCGCGTATCGCAACAACCAAGTACAGCTCGCTTGGTTTGGCGGCTTGTCTGGCGTGCAGGCGCGGGAACTCGTGGCGGGCAGTGAAGCCATTGCTCAAGGCTACGAAGATCAGTTTTTTGTGACCTACCTAATTGCCAATAAGCGCAGCGGCCTGAGCATGTCTGACGATTTTCCAGCGGGTATCGCTAACAAGACATTCACCTTTGGAGCCAAGGGGTCTACCTCTGGCCGCTTAATGCCGGAATTTTATATTCGCGAGCATTTTAAAAAATCCCCCGAGCAAATTTTTACACGAGTGGGTTTTTCCGACGACCACAGCCGCACCATTGCACTGGTGCAGTCCGGCGCCTATGAGCTCGGCGCAGTGAATTACAAAGTGTGGGAAGACGAACTCGCCGCGGGCATTATCGACCCAAGCGAAGTGAGTGTTATTTGGCAAACCCCCAGCTACCCAGATTATCAGTGGAGTATTCGCGGTGACGTAGATGCGCGCTGGGGCACAGGCTTTAAGGCCAAAGTTAAACAGAGCTTATTGAATATTAGCGACGCCGAAATTCTGGCCGCGTTTCCCCGCCAGTCCTTTGTTGAAGCCACTAACGACGATTATCAGCCGATTAAAGACACCGCCATGGCCATTGGCTTGATGGATGCCGAATAGAGCTAAACCCGCTATGTTCGAGCTGCACAATATTAGTTTAAAGTACCGCGAACAGACGGTAGTCAAGGACGTGTCGCTGACTATTCGCGAAGGCGAAAGCGTGGCACTGGTCGGCCCCTCTGGGGCGGGCAAGTCTACCCTGCTTAAGCATTTGCGCAGTGTGCAAGCGACCAAGATCGCGTGGTGCCCGCAACACGCGGGACTGGTGCCCATGCTCAGCGCCTACCACAACATTTATATGGGTGGCCTCAGTCGTCGTTCCTCGCTCTACAACCTCGCTAATTTACTGCGGCCCTTCGCTGGGCCCAAGACTGAAATACAAGTATTGGCGGAAAGTGTTGAATTGCGCGATGAACTGCACCGCAGGGCAGACGAACTCTCTGGCGGCCAGCAGCAACGCGTGGCCATTGGCCGCGCTCTGTATCAGCAACAGGCAATTTTTATTGGCGACGAGCCAGTGTCGGCAGTTGATGCCATACAAGCCGACAAAATACTCAGCCTGATCAGCCAGCGCCATCAGACCATAGTGCTAGCCCTACACGATACCGAACAAGCGCTGCGCGTTTGCCAGCGTATTGTCGGCTTAAAAGACGGCGCCATCGTCTTTGATTTGCCGAGTGCGCAGGTAACGGCCGAGCAACTAGCTGCGCTGTATCAAGCGTAATGAACGTTAAGACTCGCCCCCACAACAATACCCGACTTAAATTAAGTTTATGGCTGGCGCTGGCTGGCTTTATCGCCCTGCTGTTTGCCGACATCGACATGCATCGCGCCAGCCCCGGCCAAGAATTACTGCGCATGGCGCAAGGACTAATGGCGCCCAACTTCTGGTCTTATCGCGAAATTGCCAGCAGCGCCTTTAACACCCTCGCCTTTGCCCTTCAGGGTATGGCACTGGCCAGCGCCGCGGGCTTTATACTGGCGCTGCTGTATCGCCACCCCGCAGTGCGGGGCTTTTGCGCTTTTATACGCGCGATTCACGAATTGTTTTGGGCGCTGATTTTTATTCAATTATTTGGGCTATCGCCGCTCACGGGTTTGCTCGCCATTGCCATCCCCTATGCCGGTACCCTAGCGAAAATTTACGGCGAATTATTTGAGGAGACCGAGGCCGCGCCACGCAACAACCTATTGCAGAGCGCAGGGCTTAGCGCCTTTTTCTACACCACATTGCCACTAGCGTGGCGGCCACTGCTGCAATACACCAGCTACCGCTTTGAGTGCGCAATTCGCTCGAGTATTGTTTTAGGTTTTGTTGGCCTGCCCACCCTCGGCTACCATTTAGAAACTGCGCTGGGCAATGGCCAATACAATGACGCCGCCGCCCTGCTCTATGTGCTGCTGGCCATTGTGGTTAGCCTGCGCTGGTGGCTAAAAAAAGCGCTATTGCCAGTGTATTTAGTTGCCGCACTTATTTATTTGCCGCCCAACGCGCATTTCAGCTGGGCAAATATTGCGCGTTTTCTTAGCGAAGATATTATTCCCGCGCCGCTGCGCAATAAGGCCAATATTGATTATGTCGCCGTGTTCGATTGGCTGGCGATGCTCTGGCAGCAACAAATTCTACCGGGCGTGACCAGCACCTTAATCCTCAGCCAGATCGCCCTACTGCTCACTGCCATACTCAGTCTGGCGTGGTTTCCACTTAATTCACGGCAGTTTTTTAGCCCGCTAAAACGCAGCCTAGGCGATGGCTTTTTAATTATTGCCCGCACCCTGCCCGAGTATTTACTGGCCTTTATCGGCCTGTTGTTATTGGGGCCATCGATGCTGCCCGCCATACTCGCGCTGGGCATTCACAACGGGGCGATCATTGCCCATTTGCTGGGGCGCTACAGCGGCGAGTTAGTGTTACGCGAGGATGCCTGCACCGGCATCAATCGCTACAGCTATGAAATACTGCCGCGAGTTTATCGCCAATTTCTGGCCCTTTTACTCTACCGCTGGGAGGTCATTATGCGCGAGACAGCCATTCTCGGTATGCTCGGTATTGGCACCTTAGGCTTTTATATCGACTCGGCCTTTGAAGAGTTTCGTTTTGACCGCGCGCTGCTCTTGATTCTCTGCGCCGCTATACTGAATATTATCGCCGATATGTTCGCCCGCAACCTACGCCAGCGATTGCATCTGCGACCATCCCCTGAGACCCTGTAGGCCACCACCAATAAAAGCCGATAACAATACATGAGCATGGCAATCCCCCCCGCAGTGAACTATCGCGACCTCGTGCTTATCGGTGGCGGCCACGCCCATGCCCAAGTCATAAAAATGTGGGGCATGCAGCCGCTGGCTGGCGTGCGGCTCACCGTGATCTCGCCGCAGGTGCAAACCCCTTACTCGGGTATGTTGCCGGGTCTGGTTGCCGGTCACTATCAATTTGACGACGCCCATATCGACTTAATGCGGCTTTGCCAATTTGCCGGTGCGCGCTTTATACAGGCCAGCGTGGTGGCTATTGATCTTGAGCAAAAGCAGCTGCTGCTAACCGGCAAAGACCGTCCGCCCATTGGCTTCGATCTGCTGTCGATCAACAGCGGTATAACACCAGATTTGAGCATTGCCGGAGCCGAGCAATTCGCCACGCCGGTGAAACCGATCAGTGATTTTTATCCCCGCTGGCAACACACTCTTGCAGCGCTGCGCCGAGCAAAAGCACCCGCAGCCATCAGTGTGGTCGGTGGCGGCGCCGCGGGTGTTGAATTAATACTGGCCATGCAATACGCCATTAGCCAATACCCAGACATCGCTACGCCCAGCTATCATCTGCTGTACTCCAGCGCGGAATTACTAAAAGCCTATCCGCATCGCATCCGTAAGGTCGTGAATGCCGCCTTACAGGCCAAGGGCATTCAACTGCATGCCGAGGCCAAGGTCGTCAATATCGCTGACCAGCGCATTGATATTGCGGGGACAGGTCATGGCCAAGATAAAAATCACTCATTGCACAGCGAACATATTTTTTGGTGTACCAACGCCAAAGCCGCGGACTGGCCTAAGCGCTCTGGCCTTGCCTGCGACGCCAATGGCTTTATCGCGATAAATGACAGCCTGCAGTCACTCAGCCACGACTTTGTGTTTGCCGCCGGCGACATCGCCCAGCAAGTGAATCACCCTCGCCCGGCAGCTGGCGTATTCGCGGTGCGCCAAGGGCCGGTGTTATTCGCTAATTTGCAGCGCAAGCTATTGGGCCAGCTCTTAAAACAACATCGTCCGCAACACGATTTTTTAAGCATTTTGGCGCTGGGCAGGCAAGCTGCCATCGCCCACCGGCCCTTTTGGCCAACACTGAGTGGCGACTGGGTCTGGCGCTGGAAAGACAAAATTGATCGCCGCTTTATGGCTATGTTTAGCGAACTCAGCATGGGCACTAATCAGGCTAGGGTGCAGTTTGTCGATCCCTTCATTAGCGGCGACGAAACCCCGAGCGATGCACAGGCAATGCGTTGTGGTGGCTGCGGCGCCAAGGTCGGCGCCAGCACCCTCAGCAAAGTGATTAAGCAGTTAAGCCCTGTCCAGCGCGACGATATCGCCTGGGGCTTAGACGCCCCCGACGACGCCGCCGCCATCTGGGTAAATCAAGACCAATGCGCGGCGCCGCAACTGCTATTACAAAGCGTTGACCACTTTCGCGCCTTTATCGACGAGCCGTATTTACTCGGCCAAATTGCCGCCCAGCACGCCTTAAGTGATTTGTTTGCCATGAACGCCCAAGCCCAAAGTGCAATGGCGATTGCCAGTTTGCCCTTTGCCGGCGAGAAGATAACCGAACGCGATCTACTGCAATTAATGAGCGGCGCGGTGAAAGTGCTTAATGACAATCACTGCAGCCTGACCGGCGGCCACACCAGCGAAGCAGCTGAACTCAGCATTGGTTTTGTGGTGAACGGATTAGCTGCGCCAGACGCAGTACTCACCAAGGCCGACCTGCACGAGCACGAGGTGTTAATACTAAGCCAAGCGCTTGGCACCGGCACTTTGTTTGCGGCCCACGGCCAATTGCAGGCCCAGGGCAAATGGTTGGAAGGCGCCTTGGCGGCCATGCTCAGCAGCAATCGCAGCGCCGGCGCGATTTTTCACGCCCACGGTGCCAGCGCCTGCACCGACGTTACCGGCTTTGGCTTGTTAGGCCATTTGGTCGAGATGCTAAAGCCCAGCGGCTTGTCTGCACGCCTTAAACTCGGCTGCATCCCCGCTTTAGACGGCGCACTAAGGTGTTTAGCAAATGGCATTAGCAGCAGCTTACAGACTCAAAATCAGCGGATTGGCGCGGTCGTCAAAAACGCAGAAGCATGGCGTAACCACAGGGTATACCCGCTGTTATTCGACCCTCAAACTTCAGGCGGCCTATTGGCCAGCGTGCCGCAAACCCGTGCAGTGGAGTGCGTACAGGCCTTGCGCGAGGCGGGTTACCCAGCGGCGTGCATTATCGGTGAAGTCTATCGGAACGAAGCGGCGACAAACGCCATTGAACTAACAGAGTAATTCAATGGCATTAAAGAGCGGACTTTACAAAAACCCGAGGGCCAAAAATAGCAGCAGACCAACACTGCACAACACCAAGGTCTGGCGCCGATAGGCTGCACTCATCAAACCTAAATAGAGGCCGCTAATCATGATAATAATGAGGCCCAGTGCAAACCCTGTTTCAAACCACTTATACCAGCGCGGGCCGTGGCCCATGTGTAATTCCATCAGCGCCGCTTGCCAATTTGGCGATACCGTCGTAATCGACACACCGTCGGCTTTTTGACTTAAACGATAGTGTTCCCGGTTGCTCGGCCGCGTAGAAAATTCGCGGCCTTTAGCTTTCACATATTCAAAGCGCGCCTCTACGCCTAGGCTTTGCAGGGCGGTGTGCACATCGCTGTTTAAACTGGAACTGTCGGCATCGAGCTTAAGTCCAGCCACATAGCCTAATTCGGTACTGGTCATTACCTCTTTAACGCCCAGCAAGTGCAAACCACCGGACACCGCCATGATAATCACCATCGGCGCAAAAAAAGCGGCGAGGTACAAATGAATAGAAACTAACAAACGGCGAGACATACGCTAAATCCTTTAATTACAAATACCTTGAAGTCGATTTGTATTAGACACAGCCCAGCCTACTATCCCTCGGTGAAACATTCATTAAGGTGCGTACTGCCAGCCCAAGCTCATGGAATTCTGCATTTCCATTTGTGGGCCATCCAATTCTTGATAGATGGGCACGCCGTACTCCAAAGCCAAACGATGATTTTTTAGGGCACCGGCGCGGAATAAATAATTGGCGCTAATGAGTAGTTCGCTGCGTTCACCACCCTGAGCGCGAGTATCAGCGGTGGGCACCATCATGGGGTTTAAGTCGGGATCAGCGCCGTGAATATCGGCCCAACTACTGTGTTTTATACGCAGCCCACTGCTCAGTGCAGGCGACCAGTTCCGGGCCAGCCAAGCGCTCACTTCATAGCGATTGCCCAAGCGGTAGTCATTATCATTTTCCCCGCTACGTAAAGTGGCCTGCGCCTGGGCGCCCAAGTTATATAGTGCTGAATAAGCTTGATACGTTACGCCCGGTTTTAAATCATAGGTGCCGGAACCCAATTGCATGGCGTAGGGCAGTTTAGCATTGGCCATCGCGGGGGTGTCGTCGCGCTCATCAATCGAGCCCGTCGGCAGACTGACACCGAGATTTAAATGCACACCCGCCGATTTATCTGCGGCCTGGTAAACACTCAGCAAGGCAGCTAGCGACGCATCACCAACGCCGTCGGTTGCGGTCGTAAATTCCGCGCCCATGCGGCTACGGTGATCCATATTTTTATTCAGTAGCGGCAACATTGCCATAATGGTGAGGGTATCACTAGGCGCATACATCGCACCCAACATATGCATCTCCATAGTCATTTTAAGTGGCGCCACCATATACCGGCCGGGGTTCATCATGGTGCCGGTGATTTCGGCCGCGGAAATTGAATCACTGCCGTATAAATTACCGTCCATTTCCATGCGCATATAACGGTAGGAGAACATCCACTCCCCAGTTTTATGCACGTGGTCGCCCATCACGCCGAGTGGCGCGTGACGAATTGCGCCGCTGGCCAGTGCCGGTTGGGCAATTTGATTTTGGTCTGCACCTTGATGGGCAAGAACTGGCGCGGCGGCCAGCAACGACAGCGTAAAGGCAAGCTTGCGCATAATAGCGTCCTATTTAGGTTGGGCGGGGTTACGGCAAATTTAGCGAAGGCGCAGTTTAACAAGGGAGCGTAGCTGTGGCCTGCGACACTTTGTCGCAGCGTCTGCCCGCAGTTGCCGCGTAAGCGCTATACTGGCGTCTTTATTCTTCTTGATGTGGGGAGCAACGTTGAATCCCAATACCGCTAATTTGCGCGGCCTATGCCTAATTCGCAGCCTAGTGATTGCCGGTCAATTCGGCGCGGTATTTTATGCCGAAAACCAGCTCGGCTGGCTGCTACCCTATGTCACCTTGAAACTGCTCTTGAGTGCGCTTTCTGGCTTTGCGGTATTCAGCTGGTGGCGCAGCTATCAAAGCTGGCCAGTGACCGACGTCGAATTATTTATCCACTTATGCGTAGACACCCTCGGCTTCAGCGCGGTTTTGTATTTTTCTGGTGGTGCGAATAATCCGTTTATCTCTTATTTACTGGTGCCCTTGTGCATTTCTGCCGCCACCCTACCCTGGGCTTATACGTGGCTACTGGGCGCTATCGGTTTTGGGGCCTACAGTTTACTGCTATTTAATTTTATTCCGCTGGAGGCCGTCGCGCCCGATCAACATCAACACGGCGGCGCGCCGAATACCCATATTTTAGGAATGTGGGCCAATTTTTTGGTGAGCACGGTGCTAATCACTTACTTTGTTTTCAAGATGGCCCACAGCCTGCGCCAGCGCGAAGCCGAATTGGCCAGTAGCCGAGAGCACCGCCTGCAAGACGAGCAACTGCTGGCCGTTGCCAGCCTAGCCGCTGGCACCGCCCACGAGTTCGGCACGCCACTGTCGACTATGAAAGTGGTGCTGGAAGATTTAACAGAACAAGACTTTGATACCGAGACCCGCGCCGACCTTGCCACCCTCGGCCAGCAACTCGATCACTGCCGCGATATTCTCACCAATCTCGTTAGCACGGCGAGGGATCTCAGCACAGACAGCACGCTAAACACCCCCGCGCCCGACTATTTGGCTCTGCTCCAAGAGCGCTGGCAGGTGCTGCGACCAGATTGCGAAATGCACAGCTCACTCAGCCCCGCGCTTTGCAGCATGACGCTGAAGCTTGATGGCACGGTGAGTCAGGCTATTTTAAATTTACTCAGCAATGGCGCCGACACTAGCACCGACGACCTGCGTTTAGACGTCTTCGAGCAGGATCACTATATTATTTTTGCCATCAGTGATCGCGGCCCGGGCCTGAGCGCTGAGCAAGCGGCCATGATGAGCAAGGCCTTTGTCAGCAGCAAAGGCAAAGGACGGGGGCTAGGACTCTTTTTGAGTAATGCCACGGCCATTCGTTATGGTGGCGAGCTGCGCTGGCGCCGTCGCGCCGGTGGCGGCAGCCGTGTGGAATTGTGTTTACCAATTGCCAAGGTATGCCCGTGAACAATAATGAAAAAATCTTGCTGGTGGATGATGACCTGAGTTTCTGCGCCTCACTGTGTCGCTCCTTAGAGCGTCGCGGCTATATGGTGACTGTCGCCCACAGTGTCGACGATGCGATGACTCTGTGCGAGCAGTTCACCCCCGAGATGGCCGTTGTCGATTTAAAACTAGAGAACCGCTCCGGCCTGAATTTAATACCCGTGCTACGCCAGCGCTTTCCCAGCATAAAAATGCTAATGCTCACCGGCTATTCGAGCATTGCGACCACGGTAGAGGCGATTAAGCTCGGCGCCGATAACTATTTGCAGAAACCGGCGAGCACCACCGAGATACTGGCGGCACTGGAAAATCACACCAGCCCACCCAGCGCGAGCAACGCCGAGCTCAGCCCACCCTCGTTAGATCGCATAGAGTGGGAGCACATCCAGCGCGTGCTAGCCGAGAACGAGGGAAATATTTCAGAAACTGCACGCCAGCTCGGCATGCACCGCCGCACCTTACAACGTAAATTACAAAAGCGACCCGCCAAAAAATAAGGCCATCACCCGCTGCGGATGATGGCCTTATCTGTACATTTTTTTCTAAAACTTAGTTGGTGCTCGCACCCGAGTTCAACTCAAATATCCGCACGTTATCACTCTCGGCGTTCGCCACACCAAGATAGGCTTTACTATCGATAAAGAACGTCGTGATGCCGTCCGCGCCCTTATCACCAGTTGCTGCGCCAAAGTCGCGATTGTTCACGTACTGCACAAACTGAACGCCCAGTGGTGAGGTAATATCGTAAATCGCAATACCACCGGCACGCTGCAAACTCACAAAAGCATAAATCCGGCTGAGGCTAGACACCAGGGCAATGCTCTTGGGCGCCGCACCATTGAAGGGGCTTGCAGTGTCGGCATCATTAAAGTTCGCACCTAAGCTAGCCGCCGTTACCATAGCGAGGTCGCTACCTGAATCAAACAACAATTCGCCCTGTTCATTCCAGATCGCAAACGAGCGCGCACCAAAAGCAGTGATTTCATCAACATCGTTGTCGTTGTCAGTATCGCCGTCTTCACTACTCACCTTGAGATCACCCAGCATGGCAGGGTCTGCAGCAGCCGTTGCGCTTGGGTTGCCATTATCAACCGCGAGGTCACTGGCATTTACCTGATCGCTATAGGCGGAGTAGGTGCGTGGACGACCTTCGTTAGCAGTAATAAAATAGTTTTTATTGGCGAAACGATAGGCACCAATACCGTCTGGCTGGTACAGGCCGTAAACCCCAGGCCAACCGCGAATATCGACTGCATTATCTGCTTTTACGTCTAACTCATTGCCTTTAACGCCGAAGTCTTTACTGCCCAAAGCAACAATACGATCAATACTATTATCGGCCAAATTGATAATGGCCACCGCGTTGTTTTCTTGCAGGGTAACAAACAGTTTGGTGTTATCTAGTGCGACGGCTATATGTTCTGGCTCGAGATCTTGCGCAACAGTTGCACCAGAGTAGACTCTGACGCCGGCGGGCAATTCCTGCGCTCGAATACCATTGGCATTAAACTCGGCGAAGCTAATTTCTTCGACTTCTGCAACATCAACCCCATCCCTGAGATCGATAACTGAAATACTGCCCTCGGGGTCATTGCTGAAGTCATCACTTGGCTGGCCTTCATTGGCAACTAGAATGCGACTGCCAAGCAAGTCAAAAATCGCCATTTTGGGCGACGCGCCAACCTCAAAGGTGGTCACTAGGCTAAGGTCAGATAATAAATAGAGCGCCACAATGCCCTTCGCTTGCGGATCGTCATTATCCAGCGCCACTGCAACATAAAGACCCGCGGTAGTTACCCATTTAGGTGCACCGATTGTAATACCCGCATCAGTCGCCGCTGCCGCTAGATCGAGGGTCGCCGGCGTCGCCGACACCGGTACAAGCGGATCAGTAACATCTAAAACATCTACGCTGTTGTTCTGACCGTTCACCGCAAATAAGCGCTTATTCGTGCTATCACCTGCCACTGTTACTGCATTATTCACAGCAAAAGAAGCTGATTTAGTGTAATCCAAACTTGCCTCGACTGGCGCGGAGGAAGTCACGACAAAGGCGCCAATCGGCAATACCTTTACTATGCTGCTAAGCCCGGTAATACCGTAATTATTGTCGTTCAGCACCACCGCAAAATTGGCGTCCAACAGTGCAAAACCTTCAATATTCTCAGCCAGCGGACTAATGCCTTTGGGTAGTGGCATAGTGAGCGAATCAAAGCCCAGCTGTTTGGTAATAAATTTGACGTCGGTCGGAAGGCCCGTCTGCTCCAAGCTTGGGCTTGTTGCCTCCTGATCCCAAGGGCCAGCTAAAATATTGGTCGCATTGGCAAGGTTGAGGCGGTAAAACTTACTCACGGTCTTGGCCTGCTCAACCACAATCACGTGATCAGTATCGATGGCGATGGCTTCATTTATAGTCACGTCGCTTTGCGCTACAAAATTATCGCCGTCGAGATCACCCTTGTTCTCGCTTCGCGACTTAATCGCAAATTGCGATGGCGCATCTAAACGATAAAGGTACTCGCCAGCCATTTCTTTCGCTGTGCCATCAGCATTTAATTCAACTTTAGCTACCCGCACAACACGTGACTCAGCTGTGCCATTGGTGGGATTGTCCAAAGGTCCCTGCATAAAGAAATACAGGTATTTGTTGTCTGGGCTCAGCGCTAAGGCTTCAATGCCGCGATCAATTGCACGTCGTTCAAAAATGGCGGGAATAATATCGCCGCTGACGGGGTAGTTTGCGCCAGCTAGCTGACCCACTAAGTCCGCAGGCACTTGTCGCTCTAAAATTTCGCCCGTACTGCTTACCAGCAATAAGCTGGGGCCGTATTCGTCGGCAACCCAAAAATTACCATTATCCAAACGCACCAATGCCTCGGGATCAATCCCGTCGACACTGCGTGTTAATTCATTGCCTTGTTTATCATAAGGCGTCTCTACATAGGCACTGGAAAAGGGGTTAGGCAGGCCATTGATTGGGCTGCCACCGCTGCCGGTGAGGGTAATGACTTCTGACTGTTCTAACTTTAAAGCCGTACCAATACCACTGAGTTTCCATTTAATAATTTGCGGCGAATAGTCACTGATAGCAAAGACAGTACCTGGATTGCCATCACAAAAATTAGCAATGCCCGTCACGGCTTCGCTGTCGGCACAATCAATCGTCGGGCCGCGATCTGTGATGGTATAAAAGACGTCGTTAGGTGCGTTTAGTGGTCGAAAGGCGCCACTGCCAATAGCCAAGTTGAGGCTTTTGCTATTTCCAATTGTGGTTCCCTTTGAAAATTCGACACTACCAAGAGATTCGTTGATCGTAAATTGTCGAGAATTAGGCTCTGTGCCTCGGAAGCCCCGATTATCGTTTTTACCACTGCAAGCACTGGTGGCAATGATGCCGATGGCGAGCGACAGCGCCCAGAGTTTACGTCCGTACATCTGCGATTCAAAAATCATCAATAGCATCCCAATTTACAATTCGGGCCAGCGCCAACAATACCGGCATTTTGACAGCGCGACTGAATGTGTAAATCAGGCACCATCACGATAGTAATCATTAAAGTAGAAGCTCTAAAATAAAAGCCTTTTAAATCAAAAAGGGGCTGTAATGGCCCCTTTTTCTAACGAATAAATTACAGCTGAGAGCGGCCTTTATTCGCGGCAATGCGCAAGCGCAGGGCATTTAGCTTAATAAAGCCTTCTGCATCTTTTTGGTTGTACGCGCCGGCGTCGTCTTCGAAGGTGGCAATTTTCTCGTCAAAGAGCGAATTGTCAGACTTACGACCCACTACGACCACATTTCCTTTATAGAGTTTCAAGCGTACCACGCCGTTAACAAAACCCTGTGACTCATCAATAGCGGACTGTAGCATACGGCGTTCTGGGCTGAACCAATAGCCGTTATAGATGAGTTTTGCATAACGGGGCATTAATTCATCTTTTAAGTGTGCCGCTTCGCGGTCGAGGGTAATCGACTCAATGGCGCGGTGAGCGCGCAGCATAATAGTGCCGCCTGGGGTTTCGTAACAGCCCCGCGATTTCATGCCCACGTAGCGGTTTTCGACCAAGTCCAAACGGCCAATACCGTTGTCGCCACCAATTTTATTCAGTGTCGCCAGCATAGTAGCGGGGCTCAGCGCCTCGCCGTTTAAGGTCACTGGATCGCCGTTTTCGTAGCCGATTTCGATATAGGTTGGGGTATCTGGCGCAGCTTCAGGGCTAACTGACCAACGCCACATGTCTTCTTCTGGCTCCCAGAACGGATCTTCCAAATTGCCGCCCTCGTAAGAGATGTGCAGCAGGTTAGCGTCCATGGAGTAAGGCGATTTTTTCTTCTTGCCAGCAAAATCAACGGGGATATTGCGCTCGGCGCAATAGGCCATCAAGGTTTCACGGGACGTCAAATCCCATTCGCGCCAGGGCGCAATGACTTTAATACCGGGCTTTAGCGAGTATGCACCCAGTTCAAAGCGAACTTGATCGTTGCCTTTGCCGGTAGCGCCATGGGAAATCGCGTCGGCGCCGGTTTCATTGGCTATTTCAATTAAACGCTTGGCAATCAGCGGGCGGGCAATAGAGGTGCCGAGCAAATACTCGCCCTCGTAAATCGCATTAGCGCGGAACATGGGGTAAACGAAATCGCGCACATACTCTTCGCGCAGGTCGTCGATGTAAATTTCTTGCACACCCAGCGCCTTGGCTTTTGCGCGGGCGGGCTCCACTTCTTCACCCTGACCAATATCGGCGGTAAAGGTCACCACTTCACATTTGTAGGTATCTTGCAGCCACCTGACAATCACTGAGGTGTCTAGGCCACCTGAATAAGCCAAGACTACTTTATTGATATCCGACATTTATCACTCCGCTGAAGCCCTCGCAAAACGCTGTGCCTGCGAGATTAAAAAAAGACCGCCATTTTAGCGGTCTTTGCCCCGCTACGCCATGCCAGCTTGCGCCTTCTGCCCAGATCGGCCAAAAAGCGGTAAAACTATTGAAATGAATGCGCTCTGGGCTATTGACGGCAAGGCTATTGCTGGCAAAAAATAGCGCAAATTCAACATCCCGACGGAAGCCCCCTCGCCGTGCTAGAGATTAACGCTGTTTCCCGTAGCTTCGGCGATTTTGTCGCGCTCGATAATGTCAGTTTGCATATCCAAGCCGGGGAGTTTTTCACCCTGCTTGGCCCCTCTGGCTGCGGCAAAACCACCTTATTACGGCTAATCGCCGGTTTTGACCAAGCCGACAGCGGGCAAATTCTACTCGACGGCAAGTCCCTGTGCGCGTTACCGCCTGAGCTGCGCCCGGTTCACACGGTATTTCAAAGCTATGCGCTATTCCCCCACATGACCGTGGCCGAGAATATCGCGTTCCCCTTGCGCATGGCCAAAATGAGCAAGTCCGAGATTGCCCATCGCGTGGCGGAGGTGCTCGACGATGTGCGCCTGCCCGACAAGGCCAATCATTGCCCCGATGCGCTGTCCGGCGGCCAAAAGCAGCGCATTGCCATCGCCCGCGCCCTGGTAAACCGGCCCCGCCTGTTGCTATTGGACGAACCGCTATCGGCACTGGACGCCAAACTGCGCGAGCAAATGCAAATTGAGCTAATCAACCTGCAAAAGGAAGTGGGCATCACCTTTGTATACGTGACTCACGATCAGGGCGAGGCGCTGGCCCTATCCCACCGCATTGCGGTGATGAACAAGGGCGAGATCAGTCAAATTGACGAGCCTTCGGTACTCTATAGCTATCCCGACAATCGCTTTGTGGCTGATTTTATCGGCCAGTGCAATATTCTCGACGCCAAAGTAGTCAGCAGCGATGCACAAAAGGTGAGCATTGCCGTAGCGGGCCTTGGCGAATTGACCGCCACTGCCAACCCTGAAATCACCTTTAATAGTGGCGATAGCTGCGCACTTACCCTGCGCCCCGAAAAAATTCGCCTCGCCGCCACACTTGAGGCAGGCTCCGATGAAGTCCTGTTCAGCGGCAAGGTTCACGACATGCTGTATTTAGGTGATGTGACCGTCTACATCATTGAACTCGCCAACGGTGTGTTGATCGAGGCGATGCTGGCTAACGATGCCCCCGGTCGCACCCGTTTATTTGACACTGGCGACGCCGTGCAAATTGCCTGGCGTATCGACGCCGGCCACTTGGTCCCGTAAGCCAGTGCAGACCTTAATGAATCGCGCCGAACGCCTCCGCAATCACTTAATGGCGCTGCCACCGGCGCTCTATCTATTGCTGTTCTTTGCCGTGCCCAGCGTAATGATGCTCTTTGCCTCATTCCGCTATCCCGGCGAATACGGCGGCCTAGCCCCGTGGTATTACATTGAAGATGGGCAGCTCAGTCTCGATTTCACCCTAGAGAATTGGCTGCGCCTGTTCGAGTCGGGGATTTACCTCGGCCTATTATTTAAATCCTTGGGCTATGCGCTGCTGACCACCCTTATTTGCACGATTATGGCCTACCCCTTGGCGCTGATGATTGCCCGCAGTCAAAAGCGGTTTCGGGATCTGCTGCTGCTTTTAGTTATTCTGCCGTTTTGGAGTAATTTTCTGGTACGCATCTACGCGTGGATGATTATTTTCAGCCCCCAAGGCGCGCTAACCATCGGCCTCAACCATGTCACTGGCGCACTCGGCCTCGAGCCGATTAGCCTGATGTTTAGCAGTACCGCCGTCATTACCTGCCTAGTTTATGTGCATTTACCCTTTATGATTTTGCCGCTGTACGCCAATTTAGAGAAACACGATAACCGCCTGCTCGATGCCGCCCAAGACCTTGGCGCAAATCGCTTTCAGTGCTTTTGGTTAATTACCTGGCCGCAGTCACTGCCCGGAATCTATGCTGGCGCGATTTTAGTATTTATTCCCTCGCTGGGGATTTTCGCGATACCAGACCTGCTCGGTGGCACCAATGGCATTATGATAGGCAACGTCATTAAACAGCAGTTTGTCGAATCGCGGGACTGGCCGTTTGGCAGCGTGTTATCGCTCGTCCTCACTGGCATCACCCTCTTACTAGTCTTACTTGCCGCGAAACTCGGCAAGACCGGGGGTGCTAACAGTGGTACATAATCGCCCCAGTAAAACCCTCGTCAGCGCTGGCGTTTTGGTTTATCTATTTCTCTACATCCCGCTCGCGGTAGTCGTGATTTTTTCTTTCAACGACTCCAAGCTCAATGCCGAGTGGGTGGGCTTTACGTGGAAGTGGTATGAAAAACTCATCCACAACGAAAATATTTTGCGGGCGGCAGGCAACTCACTGATTATTGCCATCATCAGCGCCGCCATGGCCACTGTGCTCGGCACCCTAGCAGGCCTGGCCATCCATCGTGGCCGCCAGAAATGGCTGCCGGCACTGGTACTTGGCCCCATTGCCATGCCTGATATTTTAATCGGCGTTAGCCTGCTGCTGATGTTTATTTTGCTTAATGTCAGCCTTGGCAGCGTATCGATTATTCTTGCTCACGTTAGTTTTTGCATTGGTTTTGTGGCACTGGCAGTGCAATCGCGCTTGGCGGGCATGGATCAAAGTTTAATTGAGGCGGCTCGCGACCTCGGCGCCAGTCCCTGGCAAAGTTTTAGGCTCATCAGTTTGCCCTTGCTGATGCCCGGCATTATTGCCGGGGCATTAATGGCCTTCACATTATCTATTGACGATTTTGTTATTACCTTCTTTACTGCCGGAGTAGGCAGCTCGACCTTACCACTGGAGATCTATTCAATGGTTAAAATTGCCGTCACCCCAGAAGTGAACGCCGTATCAACCCTGTTGATGTTAGTCACCCTGACCTTGATTACCGTGCTATCGAAAATTTCGCCAACTGTATTGCGACAATAACCCACTCAACCCCTTAAAAGGACGCTATCGTGAAAAAGTTACTGTGCTGTTTTGTGCTGTGCCTTTCGCAATTTGCTATGGCTGAAAAAGCCTTACATCTGTTCAATTGGAACGATTATATTGCCGAAGATACCGTCACCCGTTTTGAGGCCCTGTGCGACTGTAAAGTAGTGCAAGATTATTTCTCAGCTACCGAAGAAATGATGGCCAAACTCCTCGCGGGTGGCGGTGATTACGACGTGGTTATTCCCACCCAAAACGCCGTCGAAGCGCTGGTCAAACAGGGCTTTTTGATGCCATTAGACAAAAGCAAACTCAGTAATATTGGCAATAGTGCGGCGGGCTACATGAACAAGGCTTACGACCCCGGTAATGTTTACTCTCTACCCTACGCCTTTACCACAACGCTAATAGGCTATAACGAGAACAAAATCGCCGAACTGGGCATCGACCCCGCCGACTGGTCGATTATTTTTGACCCCGCCGTACTCACCAAGATCAAAGGCAAGGTTACCGTAATGGACGACGTGGAAGAGCTGTTCGGCGCCGCCTTGAAGTACCTCGGTTACTCTATCAACGACACCGATGAGAAGCACCTCAAAGAAGCCCAAGCGGTTATTCTGAAGGCTAAACCTTATTGGGCTGCATTTAACTCTTCTAGCTACATCAAAGAACTTACGGTTGGTAATATCTGGGTAGCTCACGGCTATTCTAGCGATATGTTTCAAGCCCGCGCCGATGCCGCCGAAGCTAAACGTGATTTCACCGTTAACTTTGTGCTACCGAAGCAAGGCGCCGTATTAGCGCTGGATAATATGGTTATCCCCAAAAAAGCCCGCAGCCCCGAGCTGGCCCATATGTTTATCAACTTTATGATGGACCCGCAAAATGCAGCGGAACTGACAACGATTGTCGGCACCGGCAACCCCAATGCCGCAGCCACCCCCTTCATTGACGAGGATATCCTTAAAATTACGGCGATCTTCCCAACCCCAGAACTACAGGCAAAGCTAGAAACCGTCGCCGCCCGCAATGCCAAGGAGCGCCGTTTAGCCAACAAGCTGTGGACGGAGATCAAGGTTCGCTAAGGACGCATTAAAAACTTTGCAAACCAAGCCGGCTGTTCTACTATTTTAAGCGGCGCAATTGCGCCGCTTAAAATAAACCGTAGCTGTACTCATCAACCAAAGGGAATTTGCTGATGAAAACCTATCTACGCCGCTGGTCGGCACAACTCATATTTTTAAGCAGTCTGCTAATCATCTCTTTTTCTGGCCACGCCCTCGACGTGAATACCGCCAGTGCTGAAGAATTACAAACCCTCAAGGGCATTGGTGAAAAGCGGGCCGAGGCGATTATTGCCTACCGCAATAGCAATGGCCCGTTTAAATCCAACGAGGACCTCTTGGCCGTTCCAGGCATTGGCAGCAGTATTATTACCGCCAATAGCAAGGAGCTGGAGTTTGGTCGCCAAGACCCAAATTGAGCTGAAGGTTTACCCACATAAATTGGGGATAATTCCCCTTACCGGCCCCAAACACCTGCGGCGCGATGCCGTGGGTGTTTATACAAACCCCGAATTCCTGTAGCATTCTGCGCCAGAGCCATTGCTTACCGGCCCGATGCTAGCCAGTATCGCCGCCGCCGACACTGATTAAGGCCTTCCATGCAAACCTTAAAGATTACCCGCCCCGACGACTGGCACATCCACCTGCGCGATGGTGAGGTATTACGCCATACCGTAGCCGACGCTAGCCGCTATTTCGGCCGCGTTATTGTGATGCCTAATTTGACCCCGCCCGTGCGCAATCTGGCCGAAGCCAATGCCTATCGTCAGCGCATTGTGCAGGCATTGCCAGCAACAGGTCACCAACTCGCACCGCTGATGGTTTTGTACCTCACTGACAAAACCACGGTCGCCGACATTGCCGACGCAGCGGCATCTGACACCGTATTTGCCGCCAAACTCTACCCCGCTGGCGCTACCACCAACTCCGACTCTGGCGTGACCAGTATCGAAAATCTCTATCCGGTTCTGGCCGCCATGGAAAAACACGGGCTACCACTGCTGGTTCACGGCGAAGTCACCGACGCCGATATCGATATTTTTGACCGTGAAGCTCGCTTTATAGATCGCCACCTGACGCCTATCGCCGCGAATTTTCCGGCGCTAAAAATGGTGTTAGAACACATTACGACCGCTGACGCAGCCCAGTTCGTGAGCGCGGCCAGCGACAATATTGCCGCCACCATTACCGCTCACCATTTGCTGTACAACCGCAACCATATGCTCGCTGGTGGTATTCGGCCGCATTATTACTGTTTGCCGATATTAAAACGCAACACCCATCAGCAAGCCTTAATTAGCGCCGCGACCTCGGGCAGCCCAAAATTTTTCCTCGGCACCGACTCTGCGCCCCACGCTAAAAATCGCAAAGAAACCAGCTGTGGCTGCGCAGGCTGTTACACTGCTTACGCGGCAATTGAAATGTACGCCGAGGCCTTTGACGCCGCTGGCGCCCTAGACAAACTCGAAGCCTTCGCCAGTTTTTACGGCGCCGACTTTTATGGACTGCCCCGCAATAGCGACAGCATTACCTTGATCAAACAATCGTGGACCGCCCCTGAGCAACTCCCGCTGGGCAGCGATACTATTTACCCTCTGCGCGGTGGTGAGCAACTCCACTGGCAGATAGGCTGAGACCGACATGGAATTTTGTGATGAAAAATCAATGATCTCGCAGCGGTTTCGCGGCTTCCTACCAGTGGTTATCGATGTTGAAACGGGTGGTTTTAACTGCCAAACCGACGCCGTATTGGAAATAGCCGCAACTTTTTTGCGCATGGACGACTCCGGCCAACTCGAACCCGATGACACCGTCAGTTACAACGTCGAACCATTTGAAGGCGCCAATCTCGAACCCGCCGCCCTTGAATTCACCGGCATCGACCCCCATAACCCTTTACGACAGGCACAAAAAGAAGTGACTGTCATGGGCGAGTTGATGAAGCGAATTCGCCAGCAGGTAAAAGCGAGTGGGTGCACCCGCGCGGTGCTAGTTGGGCACAATGCGCACTTTGATCTTGGCTTTGTATTGGCCGCGATTGAACGCAGCAGCATTAAACGCAATCCCTTCCACCCTTTTTCGGTGATGGATACCGCCAGCCTTTCGGGGCTAGCTTATGGCCACACCGTGCTCGCGAGAGCCTGCCAGCTAGCGGACATCGACTTCGACAACAACGAAGCCCACAGCGCCGCCTACGACGCACTGAAGACTGCCGAATTATTTTGCCAGATCGTCAATCGCTGGCAACAGCTTGGCGGCTGGCGTTGGTCTTGATCTTGCTTTTAAATATTTAAAAGCAGATCGCGGCGGAGAATAACCGCCTTAATACGGTCACAATTTAACCACGCAAACCCACTCTCAGGAGAGAATCCAATGGCTTTTGAATTACCTGCACTGCCCTATGCGAAAGACGCACTGCAACCGCATATCTCTGCAGAAAC
The DNA here is from genome assembly GCF_014202945.1 of Zhongshania antarctica. Lineage (GTDB taxonomy): Bacteria > Pseudomonadota > Gammaproteobacteria > Pseudomonadales > Spongiibacteraceae > Spongiibacter > Spongiibacter antarcticus. The sequence continues at coordinate 321,476 of NZ_JACHHW010000006.1, forward strand.
CCTCGATTTTCACCATGGCAAGCACCACAACGCCTATGTTACTAAACTCAACGAACTGCTTCCCGGTAGCGAGTTTGAAGGCAAAACTCTGGAAGAGATCATCAAAGCTTCTAGCGGCGTGATGTTTAACCAGGCCGCCCAGGTTTGGAACCACACATTCTACTGGAACAGCCTTAGCCCCAACGGCGGCGGCGCACCAACAGGTGACCTCGCAGCAGCCATCGACAAGGCCTTCGGCTCATTTGATGCATTCAAAACCGCATTCAACGCCAAAGCCATGGGTAACTTTGGCTCAGGCTGGACTTGGTTGGTTAAAAACAGCGACGGCAGCCTTGAAATCGTTAACACCGATGACGCCGACACCCCAATCGCTCGCGAAGGTCAAACGCCGCTGATTACTGCCGATGTATGGGAACACGCTTACTACATCGACTACCGCAATGCCCGCCCTAAGTATTTGGAAGAAGGTTTCTGGAACTTGGTTAACTGGGAATTTGCAGCTAAGAACTTCGCTTAACAGCGAAGCTTAGTCGGGCGTCTGAGGTCGGACGTCTAACGCTAAAAGCATAAAAAAAGCCCGGTGCGTTTACACGCACCGGGCTTTTTTACGTCAGACGTCCGACTTCAGACATCCGACTTTCTTCTATCGTCCGACGCCAGACTTCCGACGTCAGACTTATCTCATTACAGCTTGCCTGAGTTCTCTGCCAAGTAAGCAGCAACGCCGTCTGGCGAGGCATTCATACCTTTATCGCCTTTGTTCCAGCCAGCTGGGCAAACTTCGCCGTGCTCTTCGTGGAATTGCAGGGCTTCAACCAAACGCACTAGCTCGTCAATGTTACGGCCCAGTGGCAGGTCATTGATCAGCTGTGAACGCACCTGGCCTTCTTTGTCGATCAGGAAAGCACCGCGGAAAGCAACGCCGCCTTCAGCTTCAACGTCGTAGGCACGGCAGATGTCGTGACGTACGTCAGCAGCCATAGTGTAAGTTACAGGGCCAATGCCGCCGTCTTTAATAGCGGTGTTGCGCCATGCGTTATGAGTGAACTGTGAATCGATAGAAACACTGATCACCTCTACACCCAACTCACGGAATTTGTCCATGCGGTGATCCAATGCGATCAACTCAGAAGGACATACAAACGTGAAATCCAGTGGGTAAAAGAACAATAAAGCGTATTTGCCTTTGGCGGCTTCACTCAGCGTGAAACTGTCAACGATTTCGCCATTACCAAGTACTGCAGCACACGTAAAATCTGGCGCTGGCTTACCGACTAAAACACCCATGTTTATAAACCTCCGGTTTTATATTTGATTTAATTTTTATACCTGAAAAAAAAGATATAAAAGCCTTATTCAGACCGGCAATCATACACCCGCCCCCCGCTCTATCCCATTGAATTTTCTAATCACGACCATAGGATTTGGCTATCGGCATCATATGCCCCACATACAATTGACAAGCATTCTCATTTGCATTATCGTTGCCATTCAATAAAGTGCTGACCGAGATCGAGACCAGTATGTACGTTTGCCTTTGCAAAGGAATTACAGATAAGCATATACGCGACAGCGTTGATGCCGGTGCTGGCAGCTTTCGCGAAGTGCGCCGTCAACTCGATTTAGCCAGCCAATGCGGTAAGTGTGGCATTGTCGCCAGAGAGATTTACGATAGTTATTTGAATAGCTACGACGAAAGCCTCTGTTACGCAGCGGCATAAGCCTCTTTTCATAGAACATCCTCTGACATTCATAAACATTACCCGCACCGTCGAACTGCGTAACGTATCGTCGCGCCTGCGGTGGCAGGAGCCCATCCCCGCAACGATGAAATGCGTTCGGAGCAACGACGCCAAGTCGCATTTGCATCGCCCATCACGCGTTTCAACTTGAATACTCAACAAGCCCAGTCCACACTTATAAAAACCGCCAACCATGCAAAGGATCAAGCTCATGAAAGGTGACAGCAAAGTCATTGCCTATCTTAATAAAGCCCTCGGCAACGAACTCGTCGCAATAAACCAGTACTTTCTGCACTCACGCATGTACAAAGACTGGGGCCTAAAACAGCTAGCCGACCACGAATACCACGAATCCATCGACGAAATGAAACACGCCGACAAACTCATTGAGCGAATATTGTTTCTGGAAGGCCTACCCAATCTGCAAGACCTCGGCAAACTGATGATTGGCGAGAACACCAAGGAAATGCTGGAATGCGATTTAGCCTTGGAGCTAAAGGCCATTCCCGATCTAAAAGACGGCATCAAATATTGCGAGTCGGTTAACGACTATGTAAGCCGTGACTTGTTTGAAGAGATTTTGGAGTCGGAGGAAGAGCACGTTGACTGGCTGGAAACTCAGCTAGGCCTGATTGAGAAAGTGGGTATACAGAATTACCAGCAGTCGATGATGGGCAGCCTGAGCTAAAAAAACTCATGGTCGGACGTCAGACGCCTGACGTCCGACGCCTGACTACTTCATCGGCGACACATGAATTGCAATCTCGGCATCAAACACCACCTCGCCCGCTTCGTTCTTCACCTCTACAATCACCGGCACTGAGCCTTTTTCGCCGGGCACGATCTCACGCATGGTGGCGTAGCCTCGCAACACACCTTTGGCGCGGCCCAAATAACGCACGGTCATACCGGCCGGTATCCAGCGCATACCCTCAGGCAGGGAGGCCATGCTGACCACACCAGCACAGATTTCGGCAAGGTTACACATGGCAATCGCATGCACGCTGCCAATGTGATTATGAATGGCGCGGTGTTCTTTTATGCGAACCACCGCATAGCCAACATCCAATTCTTCAAAGCAGGGTTTAATTGTCGCGAAGTACGGCGCTTTAAGGCAAACCGCCTTGGAAAATGTCCATTTACCGGCGGGATAGGGCGATAGCTTGCGCCACATATTCAGGGTTGAGTTCATTACGGTCACTCCAAGGATAATAAGCTAGACCGTAGCACGAACGAGTGAAATCGCCATTGACCGCCAGCGTGCGCTGCCGCGCAGCGCCGGCCAATGGCGGCTTATTTGTACTTACGAGGGGCGTTTCCAACGTCCAGGTTTACTCAGCCAGACCCATACACCACTCAGCGCGATCAGAAGAAGCGCAATTGCCGCTAAGTCCATAATGTAGACACCGACAGAACCAAACAAGCGGCCGCTGTGTAAATCCAACAGCAGGCGCTCCCAGCTCAAACCACTGCCGCGGTACTGATCTAAAAGGCTGCGCTGAATAGTGGGTGGCGCCAGTGCTGGGGCAGCCCAAGTCACGCCCTCAACACTCATGGCTGAGAACATAAAGCTACGGGGGTCAAAGGCAATCACGCCAGCGGGAGTGCGCAGCAATACCGCCTCGCCATCCAGCGCCAAGGCCTCCGCGCCACGGGGTAAGCCTAGCGACTCGCTAATATCGTCGAGCTTCTCGCCCGCAGGAGTAAAAAGCTGTAGGCGTCCAGCGCATAAAACTGCAATCGTTTCAGGCAACACCACCACACCTAATAACGGGCTACCACAGCTGCCAATTTGGGTTTCCGCCAGATAGAGACCATCACCAAGCTGGCTTAACCAAGCACCGCTGTTAAGGGATTCATTTAAAGGGAAGCTGCGCAGAACCGGCGAGGGAATGCCATAGTGCTTTAATAGCCACGCTTGTTTTAGGGGCTTTTTATCTAGACCCCAGTCGTCACTGTGATTAATGGCAATGCCTGTCACAACCAACACTACAACAAAGAGCGCCGCCACCACGCCAATTCGGCGATGCCAACGCAATAACAACATTCTGAAAATACGATAAGGGCTCACTGCTTATTCCGCTGCGCTAGTGTCAGCTGAAGCTTGTACCGCATCTGCAAGGAGTAATGCAATAAGTGCGACTTGTTTTACCGCTCTAACCGATAAAGTTGCGCCGGTAATACCATCGATATGCTGGCTTAATACATCGCGCTCAGCGAGCGCTGCACCACGAAACTGCTCGGTGAAAAAACTGTGCCGAACCTCCCACCCCCGACTCTCGCGAAAAGCCAGAATTTCGACTTGTGTCACACTTGAGATCGCGCCACCCGAATCAACGACGACGCCGATGGTAATCGGCATTTCCTTGCCGATTTCTTCCAATATCCACGCCGTCCTCAAATCCTGCTGCCAATAGCGCACCCGCAAAAGGGGGAAGTCTTTACCGCGAATCGCCTTTATTCTCGCCTTCAACGCCGGCGTTAACCAAAACACCTTAGACTCCGGCTTGGCATCATCACCAAAACCCAAGTCGAGAAATTCGTCCACTGTTAAATACTGTCCGGCACTGGCGGCCTGTACCAACGGTGTTGTCATACACTGTAGAACTAAGAGCACGCCAAAAATAACAGCAGCGGGCATAAGCCCGCTGCGTCGTGTTGGCATTTTATAATGGCTGATGGCCAATATCAGAAGCTCCAACCTAGACCTAGGTTGATTGAGTCGTCATCTTTAGCGCCGTCTTGCTCAGACACATCCGCTTTAATAACCACGTTTTTGGTCAGCCAGTAGTTAACACCCACATCGACTTGTTCAATCTCGGTGTCAGTACCGCTATTCGCGCGGTTATCCCACTCGCCCTGACGCACAAACACACCGAGCGATGGCGTAAGCTTATAAGAAGCCTCAACATATTGACCTTCCTGCTTGTCACTACCATTGGCAACAAAGCTAGTACCGTCAATATCCCACTCAGCAGCAAGCGCAGTCAGTGTCAAATTCTGCCACTGGTAGCGAGCCTGCAGCTCGATTAAATCGGCTTCGCCATCGTCGCCAGCGCCCTGGGTAACATCTTGCTGGTGCTGATAGGTTGCCGCCAGCTCCAAACCACTAATACCGTTGAAGACCAAACGACCGGTGTAAGCCAGATCTTCTGCGGTTGCATTAGCCGACTTTTGACGACCGCCGCGCACCGCGCCATGCTTAGCTGGATCTGGGTTAAACTCGATTTTCAAACCGCTGTGCAGCGCGGCGTCATAGCGAAGGCCGGGCAGAATTTCGCCGCTGACCATAACACCGGTTTCCCACCACGTAGCAGGCAGAATTTCTTTTTCAACGTTATTACGCTCAACACCGTAAAAAGTGTCTGGCTCGTGAGTTTCGTTCATGATGCCCACTGGCACCAAGAATTGCCCCATCGTCAGCGTATGACCTTGGGTGAAGTCCCACGCGATGTAGGCCTGCTCTAGCTCCAACTCGCCAGGACCGCTGCCATCAGCCGTGTCTTCAACAAAGCCGTGTTCAATTTCGACCTCGGAGAAAAACCGCACGGTATCGCTGAACTGATGACCAACAAACAGAACAAAGCGGTGAGCATCAACTTTGTCATCTTTGTCTTTAAAGTGGTTAAAGTGGTGTTCGCCATAACCGCCGATGGTCGTGCGATTAGCCCAATCGGCAACGGTTGCTGATTTTTCTACCGCATCAGCTGTTGCATTAATTTTGCTGTCGGCTTGCTTTTGCTCGGCGGTCAAACGTTCAATTTCGCGCTGTTGCTTTTTGATCATCTGCCACATTTCGGCATTGCTCGGCGCGGTCTCTGCATACGCAGCAAAGGGTAAGGCAGCAATGGCCGCGGCTAATACGGTCTTTTTCATTGAAAACTCTCCAGTCTCAGTAGCGCGGAATCTCACGGCCCGCTTATTTTTTAAATAAACGCCAAATACAGATGACATCATTGCAAAACGCGGCAAATCATAGCAAGCCTTAATCTAAATGCAAAGCATTCCCATTACTATTTGTAACTGGAGGCATAAAAAAACCCGACAATAGAATCATCGGGTTTTACGAAATTGCGCAGAAACTAGTATTATTCGGCGGCTGGGCTCGCCGCAGTCGTTTCTTGAACCAAGGTTTTCAGTTCGCCACTTTCGTGCATTTCACAAATAATGTCACAGCCGCCAACCAACTCACCAGCAACCCACAGCTGCGGAAACGTCGGCCAATTGGCAAACTCAGGCATTTTTGCACGGATATCAGGGTTAGACAGAATATCCACAAAGGCAAAACGCTCGCCGCATTCCATAAGGGCCTGCGAGGCCCGCGCAGAGAATCCACACTGGGGCTGGTTAGGCGAACCTTTCATATAAAGAATAATAGGATTAGCTGTAATCTGCTGCTTGATTGCTTCAATTGTGTCCATGGACCACCTACTTGTTTGATAACAGTAATAAGACCTGATTGACGCGAGGCACTTATCGGGAAGAATTCGCGCCATTCTAGCAATTTCACGAACAAAAGTAATGGATCGGGCAAAAGTCTGATGTCAGAGGTCTGACGCCAGACGACAAATTCAACGGCGCCCCTTGCGTCCGACGCCCGACATCAGACCTCAGGCGCCCTCACCCCATCCACCCCCGCCGGGAGTTTCTATTTTTAAGATATCACCAGCGGCCGCCATCATACTCACCTTGGCGGGCAACTCTTGGCCATTAAAACTGTCTTTGCCGACGGCACCGTCGCCGCCACCGGCCAAACCCCAAGGGGCAAGTCGGCGGCGCTCGGTGAGCAAAGTGAACTGGGTGGGCGCCAAAAACTCAAATTCGCGAATTAGCCCCTCGCCGCCACGATAGCGACCGGCGCCCCCGGAGTCTCTGCGTACATCATAACGTCGCACGCGCAGGGGGTAGTGCATCTCCAAGCTCTCTACCGGCGTATTCAAGGTGTTGGTCATATGACTTTGCACCGCACTCAAGCCGCGACCACGTGCGTGAGCGCCCATGCCACCAGCGATGGTTTCGTAGTAATCCCAGTCTGCGCCCGCGCCGCGCCCCCCCATAGCCACATTATTCATGGTGCCCTGACTGGCCGCCGGAATGAGATCGGGAGCAGCTTGCGCCAACGCCCCCAAGACTGCATCGCTTATGCGCATCGACGTTTCAACATTGCCCGCCGCCACTGCCGCTGGCCGCTGGGCATTAAGCAGACAGCCGAGCGGCGCGCTTATGCGAATAGGCCTAAACAAGCCCGCGCAAACCGGGACCTCATCGGGCATCAAGCAGCGAAACACGTAATACACTGCGGCGGCAGCCACCGACAGCGGGCAATTGATATTGCCTTCAACCTGCGGCGCAGTGCCGCTGAAGTCGACCACCACGCCGCCGACACTTAAATCAATTTTTGCTGTTATAGGTAACTGCAAATGACCAAAGCCGTCGTCATCCATGTAATCGGTAAAGGCAAAACTGCCACGGGGCAATTCGGCCAAACGCCGCCGCGCAATACCTTCGGCATAGTCTTGCAACTGATTTACCGCCACCCCGAAGGGTACGACTAAGCCAGCAATCACTTCGTTTAAGCGCTGCAAACCCGTGCGATTGGCGCTAACTTGCGCAATAAAATCGCCGTGCTGCCCTGCACCAAACCATTCATCCAGCAAACTTTTAGCTAACATTCCGGCGCGAACCAATACGGTAGGCGGGATCACCACACCCTCTTCCTCAAGGGTTTTAGACAAGGGCATGGAACCCGGCGCTGACGCACCGATATCGGCATGATGGGCACGATTAGCAACAAAAGCCTGCAGGGCACCGCTGGCGTCAAAGCACGGCGCAATTACGGTGACATCGGGCAAATGCGTGCCACCGAGAAAGGGGTCATTCACCACCACCATATCGCCGGGCCGCCACTGGCAAGCATCGACAATATCCGCCATGGCATAAGCCATGCTGCCAAGATGGACTGGAATATGCGCCGCTTGGGCGCACAGGTGACCTTTGGCATCAAATATGGCGCAGGAAAAATCGAGACGGTCTTTTATGTTTGGCGAGAATGCAGCGCGCTGCAGGACCGCACCCATTTCCTCGCACACCGACTCCATGCGGCTAACAAACAAACCGAGTTTAACGGCGTCGAGCTCAGGAGGTGATGCGGCCATAGGGGAAGTCCTGCGCGGTAAAAAATCCCATTATCACGAATATTCCCAAACATACCAATCACCCACAAACAAAAACGGCCCCGAAGGGCCGTCAACAAAAATAGCAAGCAGTGGCGTTAGAAACTGTAGCGCGCACTCAGGCCAATGGTACGCGGCTGATTAACATGATGACCAACCCGCGCATTACCACCGCGTTCGGTATCAATTGACAGCTCTGCCTTCTCATTGGTCGCATTGCGCACAAACAGCGCGGTATCCCAGTTTTCGTTACGAACACCCAAGCGCAGGTTCACGATTTCGTAGCTATCCATCTCGCGGTCATAACCGTAAGTCGCCTGAGTTAGCGGACCACCTACATTGGGGTACAAGGTCGCCACGCCCTGACCATTATTATTTTGGTCAGAGATCTTGGTATAGCGCTCACCCACATTTTGATAGGTCGCATTGGCAAAACCTTCCCAGGTATTAAAAACGGGGAAGTAATAGGTCACCGATGCCGCGAGTTCAAAGCCCGGTGCAGTCGGCAAATCATCGCCATCTTGACCGCCGACAACTGCCAACACTGAACCCTCTGATTCCACATCAGAATCCAGCTCGGCTTCCACAAAGCTCGCCGACAAGCCAAACTCCAGATTGCTCAGCGGCCGCATGAACAGCTCCATCTCAACGCCACTGCTGTGGGCTTCATCTGCGTTGTAAATTAAGCGCGAAGAACACGAGCCGGCATCGACGGTAACTTGCAGATCTTTGATTTGGGCATGGAAGGCCGAAACATTAAACGTACCTGCGCCGCCCATGAAATTGGTTTTTGCACCGACTTCATAGTTAGTGACTGTTTCGTCATCAAAATCCCGGTTGTTGCCGTATATTTGCTCGTCATTATTGGTCGAGCTACACAGTGGCACGTTAAGTGGGTCGTTATTGCCACCTAAGCGAAAGCCCTGGGACACCTGAGCATTTAACATGACATCGTCGTTCAAGGCATGGCGCACAATAACACGCGGCGAGACCCCGTTAGAACTCACCACACTGCGGTCGTCGATAATCGCCGCCGTGTAGATCCCGTCAAAGCTAAGCACGCGGGTTTCTTCATAATCAAAATAGCGCGCGCCCACCACCAACATGGTTTTATCAGTTAGGTCATAAGACACTTCACCAAAAATCGCATATTGATCCAATTGATAGGGAATATCAGAGTAGTAAAGCTCATCCGTGCTCGCCCGCTGGCCTGCTGTTGAGCCCGAGAGATCCGGGTGCTGGGGATTGCTGGCTTCAAAGCCGTCAACAAGTAAAGACTGGCTATAGTGCCGCTCCACTTCACTATAAAACACCCCGGCAACCCACTGCATCGGGCCGTCGAAACCGCTCAAACGCAACTCTTGGGTAAGCACCTCTGCGGAGGTTCGATCGTATAAGGGCGCGTCCAGCAAATAAACTGAAGGGGCCTCGCCGTAGGAACCACCAGTAATACTGGAGTTCAGCGCGGTTGCGTCCCTAACCACCAACACATCGCGATCGGTGTAAGAACTCACCGAGGTCAAGCTCAATTGGTCGTTAAAATCGTAATTCACAGTGAGGTCGAACAGCGCGAAATCGTCCTCAAAACTCTCCTCTAATTGAGTGTACTGTTCATAATCACCCAACGTTATTGCCGGACGAGTGGTCGTGTAAGGGTTAGCTAAAAGATGGTAGTCGTCCTCGCGGTTGAAGCCGTCCATATCAATTTTTTGGAATACCACCTTAGGGGTAATGCTCAAGGCATCACTTGGCTGAAACAATACCGCCAGCCGTCCGCCCTCGCGCACGCCCTCGTTCACATCTTCATTAACGCTGCCGTCGGGCTGTAAGGCGTCAATAAATCCGCCGAATTCCTGATAATAACGTACCATCCGCAGGGCGACCTTGTCGCTCAAGGGCACGTTTAAATGGGCTTTCACACTGCCGCCATCGCTACCATGGCTAATGGTTTCTGCATCGCCCTGAATCGAACCGCTGACACCATCAAAATTCGGCTGCTGGGTGATATAGCGGATTGTCCCAGATAAGGAACCGGAGCCAAACAAGGTTCCCTGCGGTCCGCGCAACACTTCCACGCGATTCATATCGTAAAAATCCAAGTCCGGCGTAAACAGTGACATAGAGATCACTGACTCATCCATGTAGACCCCAACCTGCTCTTTTACACCTGGCTGATCGCGAACAATTTGCCCGGCAGAGATGCCGCGAATAGCAACCTGACTCTGGCCAGGGCCTAAATTTTGTATAGAAATACCCGCGACATTTTTTGCCATCGACTCCAGATCGGTTGCGCCACTCTGCTGCAACTTTCCCTCGGTCATCGCGGCTACCGAAAACGGCACATCTTGCAAGGTCTCCGACTGCTTTCGCGCCGTGACCAACACCTCTTCGATCGTGCGCGTCGACTCTGCGTGGCTTAACGGCGCGCCAGCAGCGAGCCCCATCACCACGGATGCCCCAATTAAGGCATGCCCAGAACGTCGTTTATTTATCATATTGTTATCCCCGTACTTAATGTGTTTCTTATTTGGGTTAATTGCCGTGCTAAACCACTGCACTATGAACCGGTATCAGCGATCAATACGAAATGGCTCCCTCTTTGTATAGCAGAGCAATTGTAAAACGCACTTATTTAGCGCGAAAAAGTATTCACCGTCAACACTGCGTTTGTGTTTCCCAGCGACTCGGGATTAAATGGCTCGCAGAATAAATAGGAATCTTTTATGACAGCCAATATCAACCTGCCCCGAATACTGCGCATTGGCGCAGGTGCCAGCCGCCAATTGCCCGAGGTACTCGATGAATTGAATCTAAAGCGGCCGCTCCTAGTCACCGACGCCTTTATCGTTAGTCTTGGCTGGCTAGACACGCTGGAAGCCCAGCTCAGCGAAAAAGGTTTTAGTCACAACCGATTTACCGAAGTTGTTCCCGACCCAACCAGCGATGCGGTTACCGCAGGCCTTGCAGTATTACGCCAGGGTAAATACGACTGCGTAGTCGCATTAGGTGGCGGCAGCTCCATAGACACCGCCAAAGCCATTGCGGTTATGGCCCATCGCGACCAGCCCATGCGCCACTACAAAGTGCCTAATTCAATAGCTGATGGCCTGCCCGTCATTGCCATACCGACCACCGCAGGCACCGGCTCAGAAGCCACCCGCGCCGCCGTCATTACCGACACCGAAAGCCAGGAAAAAATGCTGTGTATGGGCCTCGGCCTAATGCCCATTGCCGCGCTGGTCGATTTTGAATTGACCTTAAGTATGCCCTGGCGCTTAACCGCCGACACCGGACTCGACAGTCTCTGCCATGCACTAGAAGCCTATGTCAGTAAAAAAGCCAACGCGTTTACCGATACTATTGCGCTGGCGGCAATGACGGCCATCAACACCCATATCCGCACCGCCTGCCAACAGCCCGACAACCGCGAAGCGCGGGAAGCCATGATGCTCGCAGCGACACAGGGCGGCATCGCTTTTTCAAATTCATCGGTCACGCTGATTCACGGCATGAGCCGTCCGATTGGCGCGCTCTACCATGTGCCCCACGGCCTAAGCAATGCAATGCTTTTGCCTGACGTAACCGCATGGTCGATCAGCGGCGCCCCCGCCCGCTACGCCGACTGCGCCCGCGCCATGGGCATGGCCGAGTCGAGCGACAGCGACGCCACCGCCAACCAGAAGCTCGTCGCGGGCCTGCGTTTGCTCTGCAGCGACCTAAAGGTTCCCCGTCCCGGCGAGTTTGGAATAGACGCTCAAGCATGGCAGCAGTCGCTAGAATTAATGACACAGCAGGCGCTGGATTCCGGCTCACCCAATAATAATCCGCGGATCCCCAATGCCGCAGAGATTAAAGGTCTCTACCAAAAGGTGTGGGGCAATTAATTCATCGCGCCTTTACCCGCCATAGGCCTAGAAATCCCTGCGCATTCCTTATATTATTGAGGGTCTGACTAGGCAGCACTGGCTGCCTTTTTGCGTTTTAAATCCATTGCACTGCTATATTTGTGCCTTATTTGCGGTTAAACCTGCTTATTTGGCACGCGGAGATCTGTTGATGACACAGCCGGCTTTAATGAACACCTATGGACGTCTTCCGGTAACATTTACCCGGGGCGAAGGTGTGCGACTGTTTGATACGCAGGGCAAAGCCTACCTAGACTGCATCAGTGGCGTTGGCGTTAACTCTTTGGGGCACGCGCACCCCGCCTTAACAGAGGCTATTCAGTCACAGGCTGGCCAGCTGCTGCACACCTCCAATTTATACTCAGTGCAAAAGCAGGAAGAACTCGCTGCCGCCCTGTGCGCCATTAGCGGCATGGAAAACGTGTTCTTTTGCAATTCCGGCGCCGAAGGCAATGAAGCCGCCATCAAGCTAGCGCGGATGCACGGCCACAAACGCAATATCGAAATTCCCCACGTGATTGTTATGGAGCAGGCGTTTCACGGCCGGACCTTGGCCACGCTCACGGCGTCAGGCAATCGCAAAATTCAAGCGGGCTTTGAACCATTGGTGCGGGGCTTTATCCGCGCGCCCTTTGGCGATCTAGCCGCACTCGAGAATATCGCCGAGCACAACGACAGTATTGCCGCCGTCCTCATAGAACCGATTCAAGGCGAAGGTGGTATTCACACCCTGCCTGCCGGCTTCCTTACTCAACTGCGGGCGCTGTGCGACAAACACAACTGGCTGATGATGTTGGACGAAGTGCAGACCGGCAATGGCCGGACCGGCAAGTACTTTGCCTACCAGCACAGCGACGCAATGCCCGACGTGGTCGTGACCGCCAAAGGTTTAGGTGGCGGTGTACCGATTGGCGCCTGCCTTGCCCGCGGCAAAGCGGCGGCACTATTTCAACCGGGTAATCACGGCTCCACCTTTGGCGGTAATCCGCTGGTGTGCGCGGCCGGACTGGCAGTCGTAAACACGCTGAACACCAATGGCATGATCGACACCATTGCCGACAACGGCCGCTATATTCTCAGCGCCTTAAAAGATCAACTGGGCAATGTTGCCCACGTAAAAGACATTCGCGGCCAAGGCCTGATGATCGGCATTGAGCTGAGCAGCCCTTGCGGCGGACTGGTTGCCCAAGCCTTAGAAAAAGGCCTGCTGATCAATGTCACTTCAGAGCGGGTGGTACGCTTACTGCCGCCGCTAATTATTAACCAGCAGGAAATAGACGAGCTGCTCGCCACACTGTGCCCACTGATTCGTCAGTGGCCAGCTCAGTCCAGCGCGGCATAACGCCGGTTCAGCAGCAAAAGGTAGCCGTATGGCATTAAGACATTTTTTAACCCTCATGGATTTGAGCCCCGCTGAATTAGAAACCCTAATGCAGCGTGCCATACAACTCAAAGCCGAACACAAAGCCCGCAAAACCAGCGTGCAATTTCCCAATCATGTATTGGGCATGGTGTTTGAAAAAGCCTCTACCCGAACTCGTATCTCGTTTGAAGCGGGTATGGCGCACTTAGGTGGTCATGCCATCTTCCTGTCGCCACGCGACACCCAACTGGGTCGCGGTGAGCCGGTAGAAGACAGCGGCAGAGTCATCTCGTCAATGTGCGACATCATCATGGTGCGCACCTTTGAGCACAGCATTATTGAACGCTTTGCCGCGTACTCTAGCGTGCCGGTGATCAACGCACTAACCGACGACCACCACCCCTGCCAGCTGCTCGCCGACATCCAAACCTTTATCGAGCATCGCGGCAGCATCAAGGGCAAGCAAGTGGCATGGATCGGCGATGGCAATAATATGTGCCAGTCTTATATTCACGCCGCCATGCAGTTCGACTTCACCCTTAAAGTCGCCTGCCCCGAAGGCTTTGAACCCCGCGCCGACATTGTTGCCAAGGCCGGTGGTCGTGTTGAAATATTCCGCGAACCCGCCGATGCCGCCCGCGGCTCGGATCTTCTCGTGACAGACGTCTGGGCCTCGATGGGCCAGGAAGAAGAAAAAACCGAGCGCCGCCGCGAGCTTGCCGGCTACCAGATCAATAGCGCACTCATGGCCCACGCCAACCCAGACGCGCTCTACATGCACTGCCTACCCGCCAAGCGCGGCGAAGAAATTAGCGCCGAGCTAATGGACAACCCCAAAACCGTGATTTGGGACGAGGCAGAAAATCGCCTACATGCGCAGAAGGCCTTGATGGAGTTTTTGTTGTTAGAGGCGCGGGCGTAACGGATGTCGGATGTCGGATGTCGGATGTCGGATGTCGGATGTCGGATGTCGGATGTCGGCAATGACAACTCACTGAAGTAGCTGCGTCTAGCACTGACTTTGATTTTCATTCGTCAGACTTCCGACACACGACCAATTTTTAATTTTATCGCCAGACACCGGACGTCCGGCAATGGTTTTCAGCTTTTTCGTCCGACGCCAGACCTCTGACACCCGACAGGCTTTTCGTCAGACTTCCGACGCCCGACATCAGACCAAGGCCCTAACCGTGCTGCAAGTAAAAAACATCCAATGCCAATACGAAGGCATCTCCGTTGTCGACGATGTCAGCTTCCATGTTAACGACGGCGACATTTGCAGCTTGCTTGGCCCCAGTGGCTGCGGCAAAACGACCATTTTGCGCGCTATTGCGGGCTTTCAACCGCTCACCCAAGGTTCGGTTACGCTGCGCGGCAACTGCCTGAGCGAACCCGGCAGCATGATTACCCCCGAGCTGCGCAGCATCGGCATGGTATTTCAAGATTACGCCCTCTTCCCGCATTTAAGCGTATACGACAATATTCGCTTTGGTCTCAGTAAACAGAGTCGCCAAGCACAGCGTCAAAAAGTCATGCAATTACTGGCGCTAGTGCGCCTCGAAGGCGTCGAGAATCGCTTTCCTCACGAACTCTCCGGCGGCCAACAGCAGCGAGTTGCACTGGCTCGCGCCTTAGCACCCAGCCCAGACTTACTGCTAATGGACGAGCCCTTTTCCAACCTCGACGCCGAGCTTCGTAAACGCCTCAGCCTCGAGGTGCGCGACATTATTAAAGAGTTAGGCATTAGCGCCATACTCGTGACCCACGATCAACTCGAAGCCTTTGCCTTCAGCGACAATATTGGCCTGCTCTACAACGGCAAGCTACAACAGTGGGACACCCCGTTTAACCTCTATCACGAACCCAGCAATCGCCTCGTCGCCGACTTTATCGGCGAGGGTAGCTTCTTGCCCGGCGTCATCGGCACCGAGCTGAATACCGTTACCACCGAACTTGGCACCCTAATGGGCAACCGCGCCTACGCTTGGCCACCCGGCACCCCGGTAGAAATTTTACTGCGCCCCGACGATATTGTGCTCAGCGACTTTGGCGGCATCAGCGCCACCATTGAAAAAAAGGTGTTTTCAGGTAGTGCCACGCTCTACACCCTGCGCCTGCCTACCGGCAGCCAAGTTGAAGCACTACTACCCAGTCACCGCGATTTCGCCATTAACGAAAAAGTAAACATCAACACCGAGGCCGATCACCTTATTGCCTTTGGCCGCGAGGAATTACACCACGGCGAACATAAGCCAAGAAGTAGTTAAAAAACTTTTCCTTATGCGTAATCCGTCTACCTCGCCTGCGAATGTACTCACCACCCCAGCACGGCGCTGAAAAGCCCGCATTACGGGCAGTTAATAAAACAGCGGTTTTTACCCACCACTTACTCACACTTTATCCACAGAAGACCCACAGCATCTTGTGCTTGCGAAATCATGCAAACCGCATTATCTTGTATCCCAGATTCACCAAAACCCTATATATAGGGTTTTCCACCCAAGCCTTATAACAACTATTTACATTTTCGGGATAACTTCCGCACTTGTGTTATTTGGGTATTTCAGCAAGCCCTCGCCTCCCGCACCGGGAATTCACGAGGAAATTATAAGACTGACGCAGAGCAGTTTTAAGACATCAAGCAAGGGCCAGAGACATCATGCAAACCCAACAAGACACCAGCACCAGCGCCACTGGCGCCCCCCCGCAGCACGCTAGCGACGCCGAACTCAAAGCCACTGCACCTGGGCAACTGCGCGTTATTAAACGCAACGGTTCCGTAGTGAGCTACACCGACGACAAAATCAGCGTGGCGATCACCAAGGCTTACTTAGCCGTAGAAGGTGGCAATGCTGCCGCCTCTACTCGTATCCACGAGACCGTTGTTAAACTGACCGAACAAGTCAGCGCCACCTTCAAACGCCGCATGCCCTCTGGCGGCACTATCCATATTGAAGAAATTCAGGACCAAGTTGAACTGGCCCTGATGCGCAGCGGCGAGCACAAAATTGCCCGTGGCTATGTACTGTATCGCGCCGCCCGCGCCGAAGAGCGCAGCCAGCTGGCACCGCTTGGCGAAAAAGTACACCCCAGCATCCGCGTTAAACACCCCGACGGCACCGAGTCGCCGCTGGATGTAGGCCGCTTAGAATTTATCGTACAAGAAGCCTGCGAAGGCCTGAGCGATGTCTCCGCTCAAGAAGTACAAGACGAAGCCCTAAAGAGCTTATACAACGGCGTACCCCAGGAAGAGGTCAACACCTCACTGGTCATCACCGCCCGCGCCATGGTTGAGAAAGAACACAACTACAGCTTGGTTACTGCCCGCCTACTGCTCGACAAACTCCGTGCCGAAGCCCTGAACTTTTTAGGGGTTGCCCAGAGTGCGACTCAGCACGACATGACAATTTACTACCCGCAAGCGCTGCCAATTTACCTGCGCAAAGGTGCCGAGCTTGAGCTGCTAGACCCACGCCTGGAAAGCGAATACGACGTTGCCGCCCTCGGTGAAGCCATCAAGCCAGAGCGCGATATGCAGTTCCATTACCTTGGCCTGCAAACCCTGTACGACCGCTATTTTATTCACAGCGACGAAGTGCGCATTGAATTGCCACAGATCTTCTTTATGCGTGTTGCCATGGGTTTGGCAATGAACGAAGAAGACCGCAATGCCCGCGCCATTGAGTTCTACGACCTGCTCAGCTCCTTCGATTACATGAGCTCAACGCCAACCCTGTTTAATGCTGGCACCCTGCGTCCACAGCTGTCGTCTTGCTACCTGACGACTGTGCCTGACGACCTGCACGGTATTTACGGCGCCATTCAAGACAACGCCATGCTGTCTAAATACGCTGGCGGCTTGGGCAACGACTGGACCCCAGTTCGCGGCCTCGGCGCTTACATCAAAGGCACCAACGGCAAATCTCAAGGCGTTGTCCCCTTCCTAAAAGTGGTTAACGACACCGCTGTTGCCGTAAACCAAGGCGGCAAGCGTAAGGGCGCGGTATGTGCTTACCTAGAAAGCTGGCACATCGACATCGAGGAATTCCTCGAGCTGCGCAAAAACACCGGTGATGACCGTCGTCGTACCCACGATATGAATACGGCGAACTGGATTCCTGACTTGTTCATGAAGCGAGTTTTCCAAGACGGCGACTGGACCTTGTTCTCGCCTAACAATGTACCTGATCTGCACGATTTGTACGGCAAAGCCTTCGAAGAGCGCTTTGAGCACTACGAAGAACTGACCCGCAAAGGTGAGATTAAACTCTACAAGCGCGTTAAAGCCGCTGACTTGTGGCGCAAGATTTTGTCTATGCTGTTTGAAACTGGCCATCCATGGATCACCTTTAAAGACCCATGCAACCTGCGCAGCCCACAGCAGCACGTTGGCGTGGTGCACTCGTCTAACCTGTGTACAGAAATCACCCTGAACACCAGCAAAGACGAGATCGCGGTATGTAACCTTGGCTCAGTTAACCTTGCCCAGCACATTGGCGACAACGGCCTCGATTTAGCCAAAGTAGAGAAGACCGTTAAAACTGCAGTGCGCATGCTCGATAACGTTATCGACATTAACTACTACAGCGTGCCACAGGCCAAGAACTCCAACTTCAAGCACCGCCCTGTTGGCTTGGGCTTGATGGGTTTCCAAGACGCGCTTTACAAGCAGCACCTGCCCTATTCTTCTGACGAAGCGGTAGAGTTTGCCGACCGCTCTATGGAAGCCATCAGCTACTACGCGATTAAAGCGTCTAGCGATTTGGCCGCCGAGCGTGGCAGCTACCAGAGCTACGAAGGTTCTCTGTGGAGCCGCGGCATTCTGCCCATCGACTCGGTAGAAATCCTTGTGCAAGAGCGCGGCGCCGACTACATCGAAGTCGACCGCAGCCAGACGCTGGACTGGGACAGCCTGCGTGAAGTTGTTAAAACTCAAGGCATGCGTAACTCGAACGTCATGGCGATAGCGCCAACCGCCACCATTGCTAACATCACGGGTGTGTCGCAGTCGATCGAACCGACTTACCAAAACCTGTACGTTAAATCGAACCTGTCTGGCGAATTCACCGTGGTGAACCCCTACTTGGTTAAAGACCTGAAAGCGCGCGGTTTGTGGGACGCGGTCATGGTTAACGATCTTAAGTACTACGAAGGCTCGGTAAGCAAAATCGACCGTATTCCAGACGACCTAAAAGCGCTGTACGCCACCGCCTTTGAAGTGGAACCGCGCTGGTTG
Source organism: Zhongshania antarctica (assembly GCF_014202945.1). Taxonomy (GTDB): domain Bacteria; phylum Pseudomonadota; class Gammaproteobacteria; order Pseudomonadales; family Spongiibacteraceae; genus Spongiibacter; species Spongiibacter antarcticus. Next base: position 339,895 of record NZ_JACHHW010000006.1, read on the forward strand.
GTCGACGCTGCAAGCCGTCGTCAAAAGTGGTTAGATCAGGCGCAATCATTGAACCTGTACATCGCTGGCGCCAACGGCAAAAAGCTCGACATCACCTACCGCATGGCGTGGTACCGTGGCCTAAAGACCACTTACTACCTCCGCGCATTGGCTGCGAGCTCCACCGAGAAATCTACCGTTTCTCAAGGCTCAATGAACAAGGTCTCGTCACAGTCGGCTGCACCTAAACCTGCTGCCACCGCGTCTGCCGCTGCACCGCAGGCCGCCCCCGTACCGCTGGCCTGCTCACTGGATGACCCAGACTGCGAAGCTTGTCAGTAAGTGCATAGGGGCCGCTGGCCCCTTCGTCTGACGTCCGACGTCAGGCGTCTGACGAAAGACACATATAAAAGAATCGAGGTTATAAAATGTTAAGTTGGGATGAGTTCGATAAAGAAGAAGCACCGGCCAAAGCGCCTGCCGCCAAAACCCAAGCCCCAAAACCAGCTGAGCCGGTGGTTTCTGCTGCACTGAATACCATGAACAGCGAAGACAGCGCAGCGGTTGTCGACCAGGCTATTCTCGACAAAGCCAACGCCGCACTCGAAAGCCTCGACGTTGCCGCCGGTTTAGAAGAACTGGAAATGGGCGCGGCCCGCTTGCGGGTAGAAGACAAACGCATCATCAACTGCCATCTCGATCTTAACCAGCTCGTACCCTTTAAGTACGACTGGGCATGGCAGAAATACCTCGACGGCTGCGCCAATCACTGGATGCCCCAAGAAGTAAACATGACTGCTGACATCGCCATGTGGAAAAACCCAGAAGGCCTGACTGACGACGAACGTCGCATCATCATGCGCTCACTGGGTTACTTCTCAACGGCCGATTCATTGGTTGCCAACAACTTGGTGCTGGCCGTATACCGTCACATCACCAACCCAGAGTGCCGCCAGTACTTGCTGCGCCAAGCCTTTGAAGAAGCGATTCACACCCACGCCTACCAGTACTGTGTAGAGTCGCTGGGCATGGACGAAGCCGAAGTGTTCAACATGTATCGCGAACTGCCCTCCATCGCTAAAAAAGCGGCGTGGAGCCTGCAGCACACCCAAGCACTGGGCGATCCTAACTTCCACACCGGCACCCCAGAAACCGACCAGGAACTGCTCCGCAACCTGATTGGCTTCTACGCAGTGACTGAAGGCATCTTCTTCTACTGTGGCTTCACCCAGATACTGTCTATGGGCCGCCGCAACAAAATGACCGGCATCGCCGAACAGTTCCAGTACATACTCCGCGACGAGTCTATGCACCTGAACTTTGGCATCGACATGATCAACCAGATCAAACTGGAAAACCCACACCTCTGGAGCGAAAAATTCCAAGGCGAAGTAACCCAAATGATCGTCGAAGGCATGCAGCTCGAAATTGAATACGCCAAAGACTCAATGCCCCGCGGCGTACTCGGCATGAACTCCGGCATGATGGAAGAATACCTCCAGTTCATCGCCAACCGTCGCCTAAGCCAGCTCGGCTTAAAAGAACAATTCCCCGGCGCGCAAAACCCATTCCCATGGATGAGCGAAATCATGGATTTGCGTAAAGAGAAGAACTTCTTTGAGACTCGAGTTATTGAGTATCAGACTGGTGGGGCGCTGACTTGGTGATGTAAATCATCACGGCAATTCTCACTAGAGAGCGACATTTTGTCACTAGTGATGATCCCCAAAGTGAAATTCTCGCACTAAAAAAGGCCGCTGATAGCGGCCTTTTTCCAATAAAATCAAAACATTACCCGAATACAACACTACCTAATTCAAGAAGCCTCGATCAAAAGTGCCATCTTTGGCTTGCATACCCGGAATCATAATATAGCTCATCTCAATGTCGCTAGCCTTAGCAATCATCTCAGCATATTCTTGCTTAGCCTTCACCGTAGGATGGTCAATCATGTTCTCACCCTTTATCTCAACCATCACCAATGAGCCAGACCTATTGCGAATCAAGAAGTCTGGATAATAACTTCTTACTCTATGGGTATCAGGATCTACATATTGAATATAAAACTCTGACTGGCCATGAGTTAGCATCCCGGTAAACCAAATTTTATCGACCTTACCTGAATGCAAAATGTGCCAAAAGAAATCTCGTTCCGGCACTGAATCAAAGCAATAGTTATCTAAATGGAAAGTGTTATCTATGTACTTCTCTACCGAAGGCTCAGTAACACCGACAACCATTTCTTTAGCAGCTCTCATTTCATAATAGCCAGGTGACAATGGTGGCTCTTTAACTAGAGCCACCTCATATTCCTGCTCTTCCTGCTCTGATTCGATATCATAAAGAAGTGCAAATAGACGAGGAATAATATGGTCGTATAAGACCTCGTTAAATTGATTAACTAACTTAAGAATACCCTCAAACCCCTCGTCAGTAGATTTGATTATTTTGTTGATTTGTAAACAAGGCATATTCAAATAACGGGAAATCTCAGCTGTTAGATTGTATTCAGAGAACTCCATGGGCTCCTTAATATAAGATATTTCACTAACAACCTTTGGCCGATTAGTGAATTCATCATGATTAAGGCCCTCCATACGTTGATGCATCACTCTGTAGCTAGACAGATCTAAGCCCTCAAGACCAAGCCTCTCTCCCGCCACAAACGTCTTCTCTTTCACTTTAAAGCTACGCTTGATTCGCTTCAGCTTTATTTTTTCAATCGGTGTTATAGGCCTTACCTGTACAGCAACTTTATCCTTACCAACGGACTGCATTTCATCGGTACTTATTCGAAAATTCGCTTGAAGTTCCTTTTCTAGCAACGCCATATTATCGTTGGTTAAGTACACGTGCCCTGTCTCTTGGGTATCCCCAATAGACCGAAGACATCTCATCGTAGCTTGCAATACAAAAACTTTAGATTTGGGACTACGATATAAAGCCACCGAAAATAGTGAACGACAGTTCCAGCCCTCACGACCTTTGTTTACCAGCAGAATAAATTGTTTTTCGGATTTCACAGAATCAAGCCCGTTAAACGCCCTAATATCGTCATTACTAGTAATACTAGTATCTCCGACATTCACTAATATTTTGTCTGCGGAAATTCCATGCTTGGCCAAGACGGCCTCAACGGCAGGGCGTATTTCCTCCTGAACCTCTTCAATAGTAGTACCAAAAATTGCCATTTTGGGCAGCATCCCCTCAGGGCGCTTCCCAGCCGTTTGCTTTAGAAAGTCTGTAATGGATATGTCCAGGAACTCAAGTTCTTTGGTATTACTATAACCGTTAAGAACCACCTTCTTAAGATAGTTTCTGTCTATGGCCTCTTTAAGACCATAGGCATAAACCACTTCAGGCAAAACATCTCGACCGACATAAGGTGTACCAGTATAGTTATGACATGCAACTAACTGCGAACCCCGTTTCTTTAAACTTAATGCCAGCTCATCTATTGTCTTACGCAAACTATTTTGTGCATTATCCGCCTGAATACCCATGTCTTTGGCTAACTTAGTACCGAAGGCATGATGAGCCTCATCAACAAATATCCCGAGATTTTCTAAGCGGCGTAGCTTTTCAAAGCGTTGATTTGTAACTAATTCGCTTTCTTCCTGCGGCTCATCCTCGTCACCCAATCCACCGAGATTTAACAGCGCAGCCATATCGGCACCGAGACCGTCTTTCTTGTAAATCTCCTTACTCGAAGAAAAAAGCTTATCGATTGCAGCTTGATCGGAATTCTTACGCTTTAAAATAATTTTTTGAGAGTTCGAAACAACGATATTAAATCTTGAGCCATCCAAAGTATTAAGGGAAACACCCGCATCTTCAAGATAATGAAATTTAATTGTAATTGCGTTCAAATACTCAGCGGGAACAACTTTACTATGATCAAACGATTCCAGCTCACGCAACGATTGAAGCACTGTTTTATCCGGTGCAAAAACCAAAGCATTGTGTATGTAGCGCTCGTCCTTAGGGTATTTATTAGCTAACAAAAACTCATAAAAAATACACGTCGCCATCAGAATAGTTTTACCAGTACCCATCGTCAGCGCAAAGATATAATTTGGGTATATACGACCGTTATTGGCCGCTTTCATTTTTTTGAAGATCCCCTTGTACTGATTCTCAGGCAATTCCCAAAACATATCGGCTTGAACATCCCTATCCGGGATAGCCTTTTCACCGAATTTTCCAGATGAGTTATACCAATCATCGAATAGTTGATAAACAGGTTTATTATCGAGAAATTCTTTCAGAAACACATACATCTCGAGCGCTTCGTATTGAGGAACCCTCAAGAAACTGCCAGGCCGCTCTGAATCGTTATAGTCGAGAAATACCTTACTTAGCTTCCTATAATTCTTTTTAATAGCCGCTTTATTGTATTTATAAAAATAATACAAATGCAGGTAAAAGGCATTATTGAGATCAAAGTTTTCCTGGGGTGTATCAGCCATGCTTGATAACCTCCTCATAAGACTCTGACAAAAGGTCAGTAATTTTTACTTTTATAGTTCCTGCGTCCTGAGGAACTAAATAAACCCCTGAGACAAAATCTTTTTTACCAGGAATATCAATAACAGCTGGCTCCATGGCCGCCCCATCATAGTTCCAATCTATAACGATAGAGTCAACCAGTTCTCGCCACTCACTAACGGACTGTTTCTGGAGGCTCAGCTTTTGCATCAGATTCATTGGATAAAAGCTAACAACTTCAAGCTTCCCATCAACAAGTGACAGCTCAGCTTCGGAACTTCGCTTGAATTCAATATTCGACTTATCTCGCAGTATATCTACAACTTTAACATTGATCTTATATCCACATTCCTGCTCAAGATGCGCCTTAATATCTGCCTCATGCCCCATACACACTAGCATCACAGATTCGACCGGCTTATTGGGATTATCTTCCCTCCTCTTCTCAAACACCTTATAGGGAAAGTTAGCTATCAAGTCATTAAGATCCTGCCTAGTAGCAATCCTATTAACCGGCATAACTTTTACCATAAACCCATCTTTTTCCCCATCGTAAACGGTGCCAGAGACCGGCTCGATCTCCAATGCTTCGACCAAAAGGTTCTTAGCTTCTAATGGGTTTCTAAACAACTCATAATTATTGACGTTATACACTTCAAAAGAATCATATATCGCACTTTCCGACAGGCACGTTTGCTTCCGCTCTTCAATCAATCTCTTTGTGGTAGTTTGAATAGCACCTAAATTAATATCAGACCCAATAAACCTTCGACCATTTTTCATCGCTACCGCTTGAGTCGTACCAGACCCCATAAAGCAATCGAAAATCAGATCTCCAGGATTTGAACAATGCTTAATAATTCGTTCCAGCAACTTCTCCGGCTTCTGCGTAGGGTACGCAGTCCGCTCCCGAGCTGCCGGATTTATAATTGACATTTCCCACACATCCGCGAGCGGAGCCCCCTCGGAATCGTCTTCTACCGATGCTGCAGTTCTATTACCTGCTTCATCAAATAAAGCTACTTGCTTCTTCCCTTTCCACCTCTTGAGCGTTCCCTCCGAGGCCTCCTGTGTTTCAATCATATTAAATGTTCTTGAAGAATCTTTTTCCGAGCAATACCATAAAATAGTGTCGTGATTCCGCTGAAAATTATTTGATTTAACAGCCCACTTTCGATAATGCCAAACTATTTCATTAACAAAGGACTCACTTCCAAATATTTCGTCCATCAAGCATTTTAGATGGTGAGACTTATGCCAATCACAATGAAGGAATACACTTCCGTTTTTACAAAGTAACTCTTTAATTAGGACTAAGCGCTCATACATGAATTGAAGATATTCGTCATTTGACCAAATGTCGGAATATTGCTTCTCCTCAAATCCACTTACATCTGAATTTACGTTATGCCCCTTCGACTTAATATTCAGCTTATACTCCGCCTTGGAGTCAAAAGGAGGATCAATATATATAAGATCAATCTTCCCCCTGAAATCTTTAAGAAGATGACTCATTACCTGAAGGTTATCACCCCAGAATATCTTATTTATCCAACCATTCACGTCCTCCCCGTAGACCTCTTTCTTTTGCGCGGGGTAATATTGGGTGGAAGTAAATGGCCTCTTTCCATGCCAATGCAACATTGGATAGCCTTTAATAGGTTCGAACTTATACTTTTCGACACTAGCTAAACCACCGATTTCTTCTAGATTTAACGGATTCTGCTCTGACATTATACGGCTTCCTTAAATTTCCAATTCTTTCTGTCACAATAGGATTTCATATCACAGTCAACACACGTTTTCACTGGGCGCTCTGTAATACTAAAGTCTTTCATCTCAATTCTGTCTACGATATTGTCAAATACCTTAATAGTACTTCCTATGGCCGAGCCATCCTTGTCGAAAGTGATGGTCGGCACCCCGCTCTCCACCCCCGTGAAGTACAAATGCATTTTACTAACCTTGTGGCCAGTGCGCTCTTCGACTAAATGCGCGTAAACTTCTAACTGGCGCTTGTGATGTTTGATTCGCTCAGCATCTTTTTCCATGTCTGGTTTTTTCTCAGACTTAAAATCGACAATTTCAACGGTATTGTTCTCGCCTACGATAAGATCAACACTACCCTTGAGTATGTAATTACCCTTCACTAATGAGATATCGACTTCGCAATCTTTAATGCCTGACCAGTCATCCTGCTTGCGATTCACATAACGCATAACATGCTTTAACGCTGCCACAAGGGTTGAGTCGGCGAGATACACCCGCTCTCTATTTGCTAGGTTCCGGTAATTATCCTGAAACCATCCCTCTATATTCTCTCTGGTTATTAGATGTTCTTCGCTACGTAATGCAGCTTTATGGATATCCTCTAAAGTTTCATGCACTAATGTACCAAACAGCATGGGACTGGCTTTTATTGGCTGAAATTCTAAATCCTTAAAGAACCGGTATTGCTCAGCACAGGTTTCAAATAAGGTGATGTGAGATGTAAACGCATACTCCTTCTTAATATTTACGTCTTTGACCGTATCGAAGTTCAATTCATTGATAGCGTCTTTACGGTCACGCCATGACGGTAAGTCATCGACATACTTCACGAAATGCTTGGATGGTGTTCGTCCACTGCCTAGGCGCTCCTGATCTGTAAGTACCAATAGGTTTTGCGCTCTAGAAAAGGCAGTGTAGTACAGTCGCCAGAAATCAAAGTACTTGGTTGATTCCAATGGCTCAAATGACTCTCGGTTAAGGTAGCCCTGCTCAAGTACTTCATCTAAATCTTTATACTGCTTTCGTGGCGATGCCCCTAACGACCCCACCATTACTACAGGGAATTCTAACCCCTTAGACTGATGAATAGTAAGAAACGATACATGGCCAGAAGGGGCATATTCTGAGGCGTCTTCATACTCGTCTATACCGCCATCCTTAAGGAACTTGAGAAACTGGTTAAACAGGCCCCTTAGGTTGCTTTCAAGATATTTGGGGTTAAGCACACTGATATGGTGAAGATATTCAAATTTAGCCAGTAGCTGCGACATAGTCGCTAAGTTGCGCTGCGCTCTACCGCTTCCCGTTTCGGCATCAAGGTAGTCGGCAAATAGCGGGAATTGTAAAAGCTGGTAAAATAGACCACTGAAGGCATAGTCAGCGTTCTTAGTAAGCCCTAGGTGGCGCCTAGCATAAGCTTGGCACCAATCAAGAAGATCTTTATGCCCCGGTTTCGCAACCTCAGCCATAAAGGGCTTGAGGCAATGCTGGTCATAGTAACCCCATATTGCCAGCTCGACTCCTTCTTTTGGCGCTCGTATAGATCGAAACTGTGGGAACACCAGCATTATCGCGCCAATCATCAACCTAATTTCTTCGCGCTCAAAGAAAAGGTTGGCCCTAGGCGAGTAAACTGCAATCCCTCGCTCTTCTAACCCCTGAGCCAAGGCCTTCACCTTATCGCTCTTTACTGACTTAAAGAGGAAAGCTACCTGATTCCAATCAGTCAGCTTTCCGTCAGTCCTTAAGCTCACGAGCAAGGCATAGACCTCTTCAACCCACTCATCACCCACTTCCGATATTGCTTTAATTACAGTAGGGCCAGACTCAAACTCCTCTTCCCTAGGCTTGATATGCTTGGTGTACCTATATCGCTGGTCATTTACTTCCCATACCTGATCACTCATCCACCTGTTATAAAAGTGAATAATATCAGGGTGAGAGCGGTAATTAGTTACCAACCCTATTTGCTTACACTCATTGTCGTCAAAGTTGTCGGGGAATTGCAAAATATTACGGATAGTAGCGCCACGAAACCGGTACAAGGCCTGATCATCATCACCTACTACGCAGAGATTATGATCGTCACCCATCAATAGCTTGAGGATCATCTCCTGGATTGTATTGGTATCTTGATACTCATCGACCATCAGATACTTAATTCTGCTTTTCAGCGACGCTAAGACTACCGGATGATTGCGCAGTAGATTTAGCGCTTCGAGCTGGATAGTAGAAAAATCGAGGGCATTGCGCTCCTCGAGCTTGAGCAGATAGAGCGCGTAGCATTCACCTAAAGCTATCAGAGCCGTGTCGTCAGATTCGATAAGCCTTTGGTGATCTATAGCTTCCTCAGTGACTTTGTTTATCCATTGCAGCAAGCTCTCAGATTTAGACCATACTGGCGTCTTATCACTGCCTAAAATTTGATCAACATTACTAATGGCGCGAAAGTCATTGAGGTTTTGATATAGAAAGTACTGCTGATCGAACTGATCCATAAGGACAAAGCTACGCTTTAGCCGCGTGTACTCACGATAGTCTTCGATAATTCTCAAGCAAATAGAGTGGAAGGTGCCTAGGAACATCTCGTTGAGATTGAATTCAACACGCAACTCCAACAAACGATTGGATATTCTCGTCGTTAACTCCTGAGCAGCCTTTTCTGTAAAGGTAACAACAAATAAGGCCTCGGGCTCAACACCGTGATTTTGAATCAAATTGATAATTCGCTCGACCAGGGTATATGTCTTACCTGAACCTGGGCCTGCGATTATCAAAAGAGGGCCCTTAACGTGATCAATTGCTTCTTGTTGATGCTTATTAGCTACAGACATACACTTCCTTGTTTTATAGGTTCTGCGAAATAATTATGTAAGGCCTCAAGCTATTCCGACATACCGCTACCCCCCTATTACCCGACGAAAGAATTCCCTAGCGGGCTCACAACCGAAATCAACCCAGTACGAAGCCATTTGATATGGATAAATCGGTTAAATCCACGCGAAATATCTAAGCCGACTATATCCAATTCCGCAAGTAGAGACGAGAACTCCCGCCATTTAATACTGACTTTAAACCCTAGCCACCACGCAGCAACCCCCCAACAGATTCGCGATACATCTCAGCTATTTTAGCTTGCTCCTCCTCTAAATTTATCCGCGCAGCAACATACTCAAACCATAATTCAAGGCAACTTTTCTGCAACTCTGCCGACGGAACAACGACAGAAAGCTCCGAAAGCATCCGCTTATTAACCACAGGCCCAGTCCCCACACCGAGCTTGGACTCAGCTAGCACCTCTTGCGTCTCAGGCAGATTGATAAACCACGCCAAATACGCTGGATTTACATCAGTATCATGCACTTTTAGTTGAAAAAACTGATGATGGCATGCGACTCGCGCATTATCTGGCAAATCGATTTTATCGATGACCGTGGCATGATTCGTTCTGCCATTCATCCGAAAAATTACATCTCCGACCTCAAGCCACCGCGATTTCCCACGCCATTCGAGCCTAGTTTCGATCACTGACGACCAATCAACCTGACAAAATTCGTCAATATTGCGCGGCTGAACCATATAAATACCCGAGCCCGAGTCATCAGGAATCGTCCCCCTAAGGGGATGACCCACCCAAATTGACGCAATATCACCCAATTTTTTGGTAATTTTCACACTTTCCTCAGCCACAGATACCCCCACCAGACGCCTTTGTAAAATTAATTACTGGTATATTAAATCTGATTAGAAGCAAAAGGCGACATAATGATTGACTTTTCTTTCACTTTGTTTATACTGATCCAATCCCAGCACTTTGCTGCAACAATTATTTATTTTTATAAGGTATATGTCATGCGAATACGAAGCTGATTACCCGCCCCTTAATTGCGCTGGCGGTTTTACTCTACGGGTCTTTTAAAACCAAGGAATCGCCAATGTTAAGTTGCACAGCTTCGTACACACATAAATACCGCAATGCATTGCTCAGCTTATTGAGCAAAAATTTTACAGCACAGCCATCTTTCCCCTTTTACGCTACATATACAGCACCAACCCACACCCAGCACCGAATTACCTATCGGCCTTCAGCACAAAATAACTTACGTGTTGAACTTAACCATTTCGTGACGCTAGTATTTTGCGTTAGTGAAAAAATTACCGATAAATTGCGCACGCTGTGCGCCCACGCTACACCATTCCATCTAATGAATTCCCCCCACCAGTTACTCGCCAAATTGGCGACGTTCTGCACTAAAATTTCTGCGTTTCCACACCCCCATTCATACCCTACCAAAACATTCATATCCGGTTTAATAAGCCGAATATCAACGCTCGATATTTAGCCCCATTTAGCGCTAACGATCGACGCCCAAACTATTAATTTATAGTTTAATATCAATAAGTTACGAATTTTCTGCGTTTGACAGCGGATACGCTTGCGCCTATTTTTCCTACTCAATTTATTAAAAAGGAATTGCGACATGAAACTACGAATATGACACAAGCGGAAAAATTACTAACAAGCTAGCGGACGCTTAAGCAAATAGCGTCCTGACCCAGCTTCTCACTAAATTAAAGGACGCTATGATGCCTAAAAAGCCATCTACGGGGCCCACTCGGCCTAAAAAAGCTACACCCGGAACGCGTAAGCGAAACACCAAGAAAGTACCCCGCAAATGTGTACCGCTTGCGATGCTCACACTTGCCCTTAGGGACGTACACCGCACTCCGCCAGCACGCATCCCCTCAACGCATTATGGCGGGCCGCGCCGCTGCCATTTCCCATCAATCAAAACCAAGCTTCTGGATAGCAAGCAACGCCAAGATACCTTCGATCATGCTTACCGCGTTGAAGGACGACTGGAAAGGGCATTTTGCTACCACGCCGATTTTGATCCTGCGATCGAATGCTATTTCCCCCAACCAATCGAAATTGATTTTATGGGTGTTGATGGTCTTTCGACTTACACATCGGATTTCTCGGTTTTTCCACATGATGGCCCGCCATACCTCGTCGAGATCAAGCATAGCGACTTCCTTCTTTGCGAAGATGCGCAGGAGCTGTATCGACAACGTGCCGCCACCATTGAGGAATACACCGGCATTGAGCTGAAATTCCCCACCGAAGAATCGCTTGTAAGGCAGCCGGAGCTTGAAAACCTTGAGTTCATGCACGGCTTCCTCTTCATGCCCATTCACATCCTCAAAGAAAGCTGGAAGGCAGTAAAAAGCCGCCTCAGCAGTTCCGAGCCTACTGCTTTGGGCGAGTTGTACGAAGATTCCGACTTAACACCCGAAACGGTCGCAATGGGCGCCAGCTACGGGCTTTTCATCGGCGAAGCCACCACTTTCCACAACGCGCCTTTCGGGCGTGATCTCACACTTTTCCTGGAGCACTAATTATGACTATGCAACTTACAAAAATGGACGACATCCTTGATGACGGCGAATTCCGCGTCGGAAACCGGTATTACATCAAGGATCAAGGCATGTTTGAAATTGTCAGCATGCCCTCTGCGATCAACGCCGCAGTGCGGCTATGCAAGGTCAATGGTAAGCAACAAATGAACACTGGCCTGCCAATGCTAAGACACATGCTCAATCTAAAACAACTGCTGCCGTCCTCCAGAGGCATCACGCTTAAAGAACTCAACAAAGATGTCGTTGGGCTCAGTCCGCAGGGGTTTTTCGACTTCGAATACAGAGTGAAGATCGTTAAAGCCTTGCTTTCCTTACCCACAGGCAGCCCCAAATCTGTCTCCAAAGACGAAATCAGGCTAATCACTGAAACACATAATCAAGGAGCGGCGGCAAAAGGACTTACCCCACGCAAAGCACCGTCTTACCCGACTGCGCGCAGGTGGGTTCGAACCTACGAGCAACGCGATCTTTTTCAAGATCTTGCAAAAGAAGACCACCGCGCACTTCCACGGAAAAAGCGCCTGAACTCCGAGGCCAATGAAATTTTACACGCCACCATTAAGGACTTTTATGCCCATTGGCTGCAGCCCTCAGCAGAACCTGTGTACTGCGAATATGTACGTCGCTGCGTCGAGGCCCACCCAGAACTTACCGACATTGAACGCAGAAAATTCATTGGCAGTAAAAGCACGTTCTATCGCCGTCTGGCGGCGTGCGATCAGATCACCATCCGCGAAAAGCGCGTAGGACGCTCAAACGCTAGAAAACAAATGAAGTGGGGCGGCCCGACTCAGATTCCGAATTACATTGGTGGTCTGGTCGAAATTGACTCTACGCAAGTAGATGTTTTCGTAAAGCATGAAGATTTCCGGTTTGCCTATCGTCCACACCTGACCGTATTCCTCGACGTCGCAACACGTTGCGTTCTCGCCTGGGATTTTTCACTGTCTCCGCCGTCAGGGTTCAAGTCTGCACGGACTCTGCAAAAGTGTGTGACACGCGACGACTATCTATACCGCGCAATCCCCACGCGCTTTGTGGGTGACCACGGCCCCGAATTCGTCAGCGAGACATTTATTCGGCAATGCATTGTATTGGGTGCCGACCCAGAGTTTGCGAATCCAGATCACCCAGACGGTAAACCCCATGTCGAATCCAAGTTCGCCAGCGCCAATGCCTCTTTTTTCCACCAAGTAGCTGGAAGCACAAAAGGGCTAGACGCGAAAAAGCGGATGAACAAGCCAGAGAAGGAGGCCGTATACACGCTCGAAACCTTAGAGCAGCGATTCATCGCCTATTTGGACATGTATCACCATTCTGTTCACTCAGGGCTGGAGGGCATGACACCCCACCAAATGTGGGTTCAACTTATGCAGGATCCAATCCGCGCTCCACGCACCCTTGCCCCCGAAGACTCTGTGCTCATCGGCTACGAAATTGAACGCCGCGCCGTCCGGAAAGGCCGAGTCAGTATTCACGGCCTCGAATGGTATACCCCCGGCGCCGCAAAACTGGAAGCAGACCTAAAGAAGAGTGGCAGACAGGCCGAAGTCCGCGTCAATCCGTTTGACCTTGGCCGCGTGTTCATTTGCGATCCGAAAGATCCGAGGAACACCCAGCACATCGGGTACGCCGTCAAAGAGAAATACCAAAATGGCCTGACCCTAGAAGACCACAGCGCTATCCGCAAAAACAAGGCTGAGTGGAAAAAAATCTACAACGACGACATCGCACTTGCGATCCGCAAAGCTGATTTTTACCGGATTTTGCGCAATGACGCTGAAGACGGCGTTCTCGATGATCTGCGTGCCAAACAGACCAGTACGGCAATTAGTACACAACGGGCTGCTAAGGCCCTGGCAGCAGCCAAGTCCGTTAACGCACCGCGCAAGTCCAAACAGGCTCCAGAGCCCGAGCTGCCCAGCGACGTTGGCGATCTGAGCGACTACCTCGGATAAACCTTTCCCTAACCCCGCGGAGGGTAACCCTCCGCCTTTTTCATCACTTTTTAAGGAGCAATAACATGGCTATGATTCGCGATGAAATGCGAAAAGCATTCCACCACAAGCGCTGTACGCCACCAGACTACAAACGCTTATATTCAGCTATCCAGCGTATGCACCGCCGCTTTGGCAATCGCAAAGACCCCGGTGCGCTGGCCATCTTCGGCGAATCAGGGTGCGGTAAAACCACGCTATCCGAAGACTACTTCTATAAGTACTGCCCGTACAACAACGTAAGCGAAGCAGGTAAGCAGAAAATCCATACAGTCGTGTGGATTGAAGTACCAGAGTACTGCACCATTCGCCGGTTCGTGACCCAAATTTGCAAGCGGTACGGCATTCCTGCACCCGCGACAGACAATGCTGACCAGCTCAAGGACGCGGTGCTAGCGGCCATGAAGAGCGCCGGCACACAGCTTCTTATTATCGATGAAGCACAACAGTTTCTCTCCAGTAATAGCGTCTCCGGCGCTAAACAGGTCGGTCATTTTGTACGCCATCTAATGGATGCCTCGCGCGTTCCATTTGTCTTTATCGGGACACCCGGCTACCAAGCGTTTATCGACGCCGATGAACCCATTCGGCGTCGTATTAAACGTCGTGAAACTATGCGCGGCTTTACCGCACCGCTGGAAGAAAAAAGTATTTTCCACTTCACCGTCCTCGCGATGTTAAAGCACTTAGACGACACCTGTAGTCGTCGTCTCTGCAGCAAGCTTTCCTCGCTAGAGCTTTCGCAGCGTCTTTACCTGATGTCGGGAGGTCGAATCGGGCCAGTCGTTGATTTCTTCGACCAGTACATCGAGGACGAAATCGAAGAATCTAGCACCAAGTTAACCTTTGGCATCCCAGAGTGTTTACGCGCAATGGAATGCTTTGATCCACCGTTTGAATTTCACACATCGAAACCCGCTTTCGAACTGAACCGCTCATCGCTACCGAAATTACTCACCAAATATCCGTCACCGGAGGCTCAATAATGCAACTAATTCAAACGCCATTTTTTAGACCCACTTTGTACCGCTCAGAAAGTTTTGGGAGTGGTCTTCTACGACTCAGTGGCTCCCACTGTGAGCGTCCCTCGGTGTACTTAGGCACAGCGCTTCAAAAGACATATGACACCGCAAAGGCAGTACGAGCTTTCAGCCATCGCTGCCCCAACAGCATCAAACCATTGATCGATACGGAGGGCTGGAACCCGCCTGATTTATACAAAGAACTCGTCAGCGGGAAGTCTCACAAAAAGTGGTTCAACTTTAATCACGCAAAAGTCTGCCCGGCGTGCGCCGAAGAAGGCCATCTACCGCTTTACCACGACCTTGAGTCTGTCTCTGCTTGCGCCAAACATGGACTGAGCCTCGTTTCAGCGTGCCCTACATGCGAACAGCCAGTTAGTTGGAATAGGCGTGGGCTGGCTAAATGCAGCTGCTATGCATCTCTTGATGTACGTGTCGCGGCTGAATATGGCGCAGTAAAAGAAGCGCGCCTTATTAAAAAGTGGCTGCACACAGATGATCGCGAATCTTTAGAAACCTACATCAATCTTAAGCGTCGTCTCAGCAAAAGATACGGGATGTGGCCCTCTGCTCGCGAAGCATTAATGTCTTTCATGGGTGGAAACATTGCCCCGCTCAGCAACTGCCTCAGCACGGCGCTTCCAAATAGCAGTATTTTGTCTATCCGAGCTTTAGTCGCGCCCCTGTCCGCAAAGGCGGTGGGGGAATATAACGAGTTGTGTAAATTGTTGGAGAAGCATATGGCGGAATCAAATTCGCCAACCGGTGAGATGCCTGCTAACTTTTTCCTCACCAGGAGCGAATTGATCTACAGTCTCCGCACAACCTGGAAAGTCGTTGACGGCATCACTAAAGAAAGCCCTGAGGTCTTTAAAATTCTCGGGAAAGAGCGTTACGGCGTCAATAAAGATGGATTGGACACACTTCTGCGCGCACTAGGCGCTGAACCAGCCCAAATGCCTGGCCAAAGTATTCGCGAGCTGGTCACCCTAACGAAGGTTCCCGCAGCCGTTTGGGTACAAAGCCTGATCAATGGCGAGTACGTTGTTACGGCTAGCGGTGAGAGCCTGCTTGATATCAGTCTATCAACATCGGTTTCCGCTAACGACACCATCCCTGAAGGCTACGTTACGATGCCACAGGCAACGCAGTATCTAGAACTCTATCCCGAAGCTGTGAGAAAAATGATCAAGTCAGGGCTACTAGAAGCAGAGCTACAGTTGAATCACAACCGCCGCTATATCTTCCCGCTGACAGGACTTGAAACATTTACAAATACCTATGTGACCGGGCCACAGCTCGCCGTAGATTACAATCATGAACCCCGCCGCTTTGCTGAGCGGTTGATTGCTGCAGGAGCAAACCCTGTTGCGGGGCCAAGTATTGATGGTTGCAATATCTATGTCTTTCGCAGGGAGGAACTCGAAGATGGAAGCCTCATTCGATACGCGTTAAGTTTGAAGACCTATTCACAATCAGGAAGACGGGCAGCCGGTACCCCATCACTGGATACAACCATCTGGGCAACGGCAACAGAAGCAGCTGATTACCTTAACGTCTCGCTGCAAAAACTCAGCTATCTCGAGGGTTTAACCCCGCTAACCAAAGCGACCCCGCTATTCGTACCCATTAAGAACACTCGTTACTATCGATGGGACTGTGTTCGCGCTACTAAGGATGTCATCGACACACTGGTGCCAGCTAAAAAGCTCGCATCAAGCATTGGGGTAACAGAACAAAAACTCCTCCGCCGCGCTGGACGGATTTTTAAGTCGCCATCCTTTTATCTCGACGGCGCAACATACCTCTCTGCTGCGAATGCCAATAAGCTCAAGTACCATTTCAAACGGTACTGGTGCGCGGACATTGCCGCTAAGTTCCTAGGCTCCAAGCGTTTTGATATTAATAACTGGCGAAGACTCGGGCATCTCGATGCCCTAGACAACGATCATCCAGGGTTCATTGAGGGTATCCACTTGTACGACAATAAAGTGATTCGTCACTTCATCAAACCGTCGCTCCGACACTCACTGGCACCAACGGACGACGCCCCCTGACGCCTGCACTTTTAATGCTGGACTGGAATTAAACAAGTGCCTCATCCCTGGGGCTTTCAGTCCAGCATGCAGAACCCGTATACCAGCCGATAACTACAGCGCAAATTTGAATATGAGGACTCCTATATGTATACAACACCTGAATCAGATAATGATTACGATGAGTTCGTCGATGTACTCTACAAAGAATTCCCAACGATGCTGACATGGCGACACAGCATTACAGGTGAAGAGCTCAGAACTGGCTTCTGCGTTCGGCCGCAATGGCTGCCAGAAATTCGTCGTTTGCTCGAAAATCTAGAATTGCTCGCAACGATCAATCTGACTGAAAAACCGCTGTTTCGAGATTTAAAAGACAAGCGAGGCAATCTCTCCATCCACTACGACGGAGGAGACGATTTCGCCGACCAACTCATTGAATCGCTTGAACAATACGCCTTTAACCAACACTAAATATCGCATATTTTAAAATTAATTTTTAATTATTATAGCATTAATTAGTATTTAAACTGATCGACAACAACAGGAATTATTATACCTTAAAATATGCTAACTTGTTGTTTTAAAAGGTAATTTTGCATTAAAAAATAAACTGTGATATAAACACTAAATATATATAAATTTGAATTAAATTATGTCGAAATCAAAAATAACACGCAGTCAAAAAACCCGGTTCGAAGATTCTCTTCAATACGACAACTCTGCCCCACAAAAAGTCGCGGGCATCGTAATAGAGTGGCGAATAATAGATTTCGACAACACCATCGGCTTTGACCGTATTGCAAAGCTGGTCGAGCCAGCAATTCCACAAGTGCTTATGGGCGTACTGGTAAGCGACTCAAAAGGTCGTTTTGAGAACTACCGACCTATCTGCACATCAAGCTTAATCGGTCTCGATTTGCAAAATATGGAAGTCACAACACTAAATTCGGCATACAAGCTTAAAGGGCCGGGGCAAAAGATCGACCTTAATGACCGCAACATCCATCGGTTGATGCAAAAAAGTAAAGCTGAAGTATCCGCATTAGCAAAAAGTTACCGTGAACGCGCACTTCATTAAAGTTACCTAACCGTTATTCAACCGCACTGGAGTTACCATGACAGTTTTCGACAATACCAAACCGTTCGGCGGCACCATTGAGTTTTGGTGCCGGCACATCCTAACCCAGCACCTACCGAAAGATCTCCTAGAACTAAAGCTTGCCGAAGATCCTGAGTTTTCAGCGGAAATTTTCACTGGGCAGGTAGCGGAAGACAAACTCGGTCGCTGGCGGCCGGGAGATGCAATGCAATCATCCCTCATTATCAACTTTGACGAGAAGACACTTCTCGTTGAGACAAAAAATACGATTTATCAGCTCATTGGCCCAGGCCGCATATCAACAGCAAAGCCCGAAAGGTATGACTACGCCGTAGGCAAAACAATCCTGCTACTTTCAGAAGCCAAAGGCCTACAAATTGATGATGCAGAAAGTGTCCTCGTTTATCCAACAACCACGAGTTCTTAATAACCACTGCATGCTTAACTAAATCTAGGGGTTACCACGATGAACAGAAATGGTAATAAATCGATATCCGTGTGGGTACATAGCGATCAGCACCTAGACGTAAGGGCGCAAAACTTACGCAGTGACATTGACGCTATCGACTTCACTCCACCAGAGGGCACGGATTTAATCATCCTCGCAGGTGACACCGTTGAAGGTGTTGACGGTATTACTTGGGCCGACAGCTTCGGAAAACCGACGGTTTACGTCGCAGGTAACCATGAATATTACCGCCGAAATATCGAGGAAACAGAGCTCGAGCTACGCCGCCAGGCCGAGGAAAGTCAGTATGTTACCTTCCTGAATAACGACCGCTATGACTACAAAGATGTGCGAATTCTCGGCACGACGCTGTGGACGGACTATCGGCTCGAACATAAAGAACAGCAGGCTATGTCTGACGCCGATGCCATGCTGATGGATCACCGCCTCATTACAACAATCGCAGGCGGGCCACGCCGTAGACTCTTCCAGCCCGCGGATGCGCAAAGAGTACATTTTCGAAGCAGGGATTGGTTGGAAAGAGAGCTATCAAAGCCGCATGACGGCCCTACAATTGTAGTAACACATCACGCGCCACACATAAATTCTATCCATCCAATGTACATCGGAACAAGTCCCGTCAACGCTTGCTTTGCATCTGATCTATCTGACATATTAGAAATGTACGATATCGACCTGTGGATACACGGCCATACGCACTGGACTTTTGACTACACCGTTTTCGGCACTCGCGTAGTATGCAATCCCTACGGCTACTACCCGAGCCGCGAGATCAACGACTTTAACAAAGATCTCCTCATAGAGGTTGGCTAGGCATTACCTAGATTGGCAATCCGCATTTAACGCGGATCTTCCTAACTGCAAAGACTCAATTGTGCAAAGTTTAAGATGAGGTTTAATTTTTGCCTACCATGCACCGAAAGTACAGATTTCAGCAGTCCCGTTAAAAAAATTATTGAGAATGTGGTAATTGTGAATAGGCAAAAGCTAATTCGTAGTGCTACATGAGCCCTAGGAATGATGTGGTGAAGAACGATCTAATTCTCAAGAGCATATAGATTATTATCTGGCATTAGCCCGACGATACTCATCAACCGCCTCCGCACACGCATCGTTAATCTTTCTGCGCACTGCGCCAAAACAGCCTATTTTCTGATAATTCGTTGAAGACATGTACAGCCCTCGATTGACCTCCACCATAATAGCCATCACACGAGGGTCTTTCCTGTAAAACTTATTCGGCACCATTGCCCCTGAAAATGGGGTGTTAACCCCCACACGCCAACCCATTCGCGTAAATGCTTTAACAAACTCGTTCATTAATTTAACTGGCGTATGGAAATCATCAGTACCTATGCATATATCTGGCCTATCGCCTAGCGCGTCATCATAAAGTTCGTAAGGTAATGGCTCATTCGGAAAACTATGACAATCGACAATCAAACAGTGTCCGTAGCAAGTAAGAGATTGAGCAGCAGCTAAATCTAATGCTACATGATGCGGTCGATAGTACTTTTCAATTAATTCACATTTTTCAGCATCCGTTAATCTACGCCGCAGCGGATTGAGAGATGATGTAACCGTATACACGACACCCATTCCTCGCTTAGCCATTGCCTCTAGGGTATCGTCCTCAAACCGCTCAACATCAACGACCAAGCGACTCACCGGTGAACGAACAACAACCTGCTGCTGACTGTGCACAAAAAGGTCATGAGTAAAGTGATCGGTCATCAAGTTCATTTCTGCAGTTAAACTCTCATCATTCAGTAAAAACTGACCTCTCGCACCTTGAGGGACTAAAGTTGAATCATGCGGAACATGAAAAACGACAGCATCTGGATATTTCAAATTAGCACCAGTATTTTATGAGCAGGTTCATTACCAATTCATCACGAAAGCACCCACTCCACCTCACAATCATCGCCATCATAAACATCTCTTGCCGAATCGGTACTGACGCTAATCACACTAAAGTTAGGACTGTTAAATTCCCAAATATCCATTTCGCTCTCCGACTCAGCCATAAATCCTTGACCATAAACTGTAAAACACTCACCTGCAGAAGCTTTTAAAAAAGCCGTAAAGGGCATGACCATTGAGTGGATATCATACCCATAATCAATTGTAATCTTGACCAAGGCATTAGCGTCATTTTCGACAGCGCTAATTGCAGATCGCTTTACCAACCCTATATTTCTCCCGACCCTGCTTCTCCAAAAACTGATGACCTCTTCAAACTCGTCTTCATTTTCGTAATCGGATGAAAGCGGGGCCGGCGGATAACTCTTACTCGCTCGACTAACCGCTGCTACTACGGACGGGTGGCTGTTCAAAAGCTCATTGACTTGATCAGATAGCATTAAAAGTTCTCCGGGGCCGGCCGAATCTGCACATTACAGACATGATTAATATAACTAAACACATTCTTAAAGGCACCCAACAGTATTTACATCACACCCACTAAGATTACTGCAGAAGAATCAATACCGGGATCGCTTCCGAACCAACAAGGACGATAGCATTTTGTTGATACTTCTTGCCAAAATATATCGCATCCGCTTCAGAGACATCCAGAATGAACACGCTCTCTTCACCCGGCCAATCTCCCAGCTTTCCTACGCCGACGCCGTCTACATACTTATATCCCGACGAGTCCAGATCACGCTTAAAATCAGACATCCTTGCGTCATTTTCAGCTGCAGATAACGCCTTTCCAAGCGGGTTAAATGGAGTAATGAACGCGCATTGTTTGCAGGAAGCCTGTTCCATAAAACGCCTAATTTCATCGCTATAGAGATCTACTTCCAGCGAGACAACCGTTTCACCACATTTTACGTTGTAAGACGTGTTCAAATAGGCTTCCACTAATTTTTCAGGTAGCTTCGTTTTTAGTCTTCTCATCCAAGCATTAAGCGCCAGGCGAAACTGATCTGATAATTCCGGATCGTCATGTGTCATTGCTTTATTCCGCCCACTAATGACAGGACATCAGTAATGTCTATTTGCGGCCTGTGTGTTCGGAATAACGATATCACTTTTGGTTCATCATCATGAAATGATGTTAAATTTTCAGTGAATAATTTTTGTCGCATGATAGCCATTATCCATATGCCTAGGTGCGGGGATTGACAAAATATTGAGAATTACAAGCCACGATTAATTTTATGTAATCATAGCCATATACAATTAATTCTACACGCTACCAGCGATAGCCAATCAAAACATCATGCCCCAAAAATTGACGGCGTGATTTCTGCACAGTTCAAGTTAAGTAAATTGTTAGGTTGTTATAGTTCATAGTCCAGAATGGACTGTATCTTTCCGCAGATCCTAGTGCACACTTTGTGCAGATCTGCATACTTAGCTGAAAGCCCAGCCGATAATCTTTGATGATTCAAATCCGAAAGATTTGAATCATATGTGCGATCTAAGATGGATTTTGCCCCTAGCACTTCTTGATTGTATATATTAAGAGCATTCTTAAATTCGTATATTTTACTTTGAAGATCAATTGGTAGCTGAGATATTTGTATCGCATTTGAATCAATCAAAATTGTGGAATGGTTTTTTAGACTCAAGCCTACACCATCTTCAGATTTTAGATTAGCAGCTATTGCAATGAACTCTTCTTCGCTTGCTACGAGCATTGAATCAATGAATTGTATTATACTGCCTGGCTTATCCCCGCCATTATATTGATCCAGTATAAATTTAGATTCTGTTAGGTAATCACGGCTTATGACACCAAATCTTTGAGCTAGGAGCATTCCTGTTATACATAGCTGGAATTGTAGATCTGATAATTCAGATTTCGCCGCAGTGAAAAATTTCTTTCTATCATAGTGCTGCTTAATCGAACTCATAATCGTCGGGCTCAATAAGCCAAGTAGCCAGCCGAATAAGATGTATAAAATTTCCATGAAGATCTCCTTGACGCCTAGCACGTCAATCAATGGGCGCCGAAGGTGTTGGCTGCATTAATTTATTATGTGTGTTTAAGATTTCAACTTGTGAATTCAACTCAGAAACCACTTTTTTTATTTCTCGAATTTCAGTTGCAATAGTCTTTCCCTTTATCTCTATTTTCGTCATAACTTTACGAACTTGTGTTTCGTCAATTTGCGTTGGATTTTCTAACTGCATTCTAGAAAAATATATCGACGCCCCTGTTGAAACTATTGAAATAACTATTGCTATCGCCGCGAACCAAGTTGCATGAGTGGCCGAGCGTCGTGCTTCGACCAGCTCTTCGTATTCAAGTAAATTAAAGTAGCCCTCGTGCTCCAAAAAAAACTCACCCTCTTCTCTTAACTCCCCAGGATTGTTACCCCTTGGAAGACCTCTATCTACAAATAATTTAGAAAAAAACTGTTCCGCAGAGAATTTGTCGAAGTCATAACCCTTGTTTTCTAGATGACTTTTGATCTCTTGAAAAGTAATTGGCTTGCCAATTTTACTGCGCCCATACCTGAGGATTTCTATGTACACATCATGCTTCATAAGTCAGAACCGTAGGTTTCCACATAACGATTGGAGCAGGCGCGTCGCTTTGCCTGCGATAGTTAGCCTTAAAGCCTTCTACAAAGCACAAAACCATACACCCGAGATGAACCCAACGATGATGCCAATTGTAAGAGCACCAATTAACTGTGCACTTATTTGCTGAACCAAGCCTCGCCACCACTGAAGCCGAGCCTCTTCTTTTGCTTTCTCTTCTTTCCGCTTGCTGGCTCTAGCTTCATAGACCTGAGCCATCACTGCTCTAGCATTTGCCTCATGCCTTCCCTCGGGAGATGAAAGAAAAAGCTCCAACTCATCAAGGGGAGCTGCAGCAGCTTCTTGCCGGAAATGTTCATGCTCATCCTGAATGCTATTTCCTTCGTACACACAGGCCAACATAAGGTGCTCATACCACTGGACTTCGCAGTTCTTCGCGTCGCTCATCTCATTTCCTCAAAAAGCTTAACACATCGGTTTTGGCCGCGGGAACGCCAGTGAAGGCGTCCTCAATAGCACGCTCTTTGCGCGGCAACAACGCAGCCTTGTTCAGTTTCATCGGCACGGTACGCTCACAATAATGACCTGGCGCCGAGAAAGCCTGGACTTCCCAGGGTTCACTTGACAGTTACTGCTTCTAACGTTTTTTGGTGTCTAGCAAACTCAGGGAAGTCAACACTATCAAGGAAGTGAAACCATCGGAAAAGACATGTTTTTTACCTTACATATTCGATGCTAAATCATCATGGAGCTATTTACTTTAGCACTCAATCTGGACTTCCCAGGGTTCGCTAGACAGTTGCTGTCTCTAAAAAGTACGCCTCTTCGAACTTAGCAGGCGATACGCCACCTGTGTGCGAATGGCGCTTTACAGGATTGTAGAACATCTCTATAAAATTAAATATCTCCCCTTTGGCTTCCTCCCTAGTCGATTATATCTTTCGTTTGGTGACCCGCTTTTTAAATGTCGCGAAAAAACTTTCAGCGACGGCATTATCATGGCAATTACCCCGTCGACTCATCGACGGTATTAGCCTGTGCTCGTTCATGAATGCTAAATAATCTGAGCTGGCATACTGACTACCCTGATCGCTGTGCACTAGCACTTCGTTTTTGGGGTTCCGCTGCCATACGGCCATTAATAACGCATTGATAACTAAGTGGCGATCCATCGTTTTGTCCATTGACCAGCCAACAACTCTTCGAGAAAACAAATCGATTACTGTCGCAACATACAAAAAGCCTTCGTGGGTTCTGATGTAAGTAATGTCACTCACCCACGCGTGATTAGGAGCTTTAGGGTTGAATTGGCGATCTAATATATTGTCAGCGATCTTGCCGGGCTTGCCCCCTTTTATGTACCGGCGTTTATAACCGATCTGAGCTTTTAGCTTATTCTCTCGCATGATTTTAGCCACACGATGAACACTGCAAGATTCGCCCTCATCACGCAGATCGCGGTGTATCCAGGGGCTGCCATAGGTACCACCGCTAGCAACGTAAAACGCTTTTATCCGCTTCAATAACCGCTGATCCTCAACGGCTCGGTCAGACAATGGTTTGCTCAGCCAAGCATAATACCCACTGCGATTAATCTTAAAGACACGACACATCGCCTGGACAGAGAACTCATGTTGATTATCGCGGATAAAGCCGTACTTCACTCTGGGTTGCTGGCAAAGTACTTTGCGGCCTTTTTTAGGATGTCGCGTTCCTCCGTCATGCGCCGCAGCTCTGACTTAAGCCGAGCATTCTCAGCCGAGAGGTCAATTTTATCTGAGGCCTGGGGATTAGGTTCGCCAAACTTCTTAAGCCACGCGTATAAGCTGTGCGTAGTTGTATCAAGGCGTTGGGCGACATCTGCGACAGAATAGCCGCGTTCAGTGACCTGCTTGACGGCTTCTCTCTTGAATTCATCTGTGTAACGTTTGGACTTCATAAACACCTCTCGTAGAACTAGATTCTAACGTCATTTGGTGTCTAGCAAACCCTGGGAAGTCCAATCATCGTCCGAAAAATATAAAAACATCGATTATTCGTACGGCCAGACTAGGCAGGCCGTCTCAAAGAGATGACGGCCGCGCTGCTCAATCGCCGACTCGTCCCAAAGAGCAACTAGGTCGTCAGCTCCCGAGACAGGATAGAAATATCGATTAAGGTTTAACTTGCTGAATTTAACCAGTTCTGGTCTTTTTTTCTCCCAGCCACTATTAGAGAGCGAAGGATTCAGGCTGCCAGTAATTAGCGTGAGGTTACCAAGGGTATGCTTGATCACATTCCGCTTGGCAATAAATTCCACCTTGGCATCGGGGTCAATGGCTAAGTCTGTCGGCAAAGGCCAATTTTCCTGCCAGCTATTCGGTAGCACATGCTCAATTGTAAGGTTATCCGGCATTTCTAGATATTCGCTCTTTCTATCCTGTAACGCGCGATCAACCCCTGCCAGTACAGCTCGCACCTTGTACTGTGCTAACCACTTATATAGTGGTGACCGAAGAATAGCATTTCGGAATTCAGCGTCATCTGGGAAACGCATACTCTCGCCACTGTAGCTCTGCAATACATTTCGCAACGCTTCCGCTGACACCCGTCCCTCTTTGTCCAGCCCTTTAATCACATCAACGAACAATCGATTGTAATTTTTACTTGTTAGTGAGCAGACCATTCGCCGCACCAAAAAAGATTCAAGCACCTGCAATAATCGATCGAATTCAGCTGGGTCGCCCGGCAGAAGCTGATCGCAGGCCAGCAATAACAGAGGATAGACCGTCGCTGTATCAATTGCCTCCAGTCGCTGTAAGAATAATGCCAATCTCGAATTGACGGGCGGCTCCGAAAAGGTACGGAATGCTCTCGAATACCGCGCTAGGGCTTTAAGGTGCTCATCAATCGTCGTAGGCTGGGCGCTTAATGAAGAAGCGACCAGGCCGCTATCCTCTGAGTTAATCACATAATCTTTAAACGCTTCGAATATATGAGCGGTACGCACGTCATCACGTATCATCAATGTCAGGTAGTGCTGTAAAAACAAGTCGATACGCGGGCGTTTGACACGTCCCTGTTTAACCTCAGTACGCCAAAATTTGGCATCAAAGCTTTTCCAGTAATCGTCATAGAGCCGCTCAATATCCTCTTTTTGGGATTGAGCCCGACGAAAGAGGTAGTTTTTGATCAGATCTGCCGGTAATAGCTGTGTACCTCTGGCATTCAGAGTCTCGAATATCACCTGAGACTCATCGTCATCATCAAGATTGATCACTACTACCTGAAGAGCATTGCCTATCACTTGCCAAAGAGCGTCCAGGCGCTCATCGAGCTCGACGGTCTTTTCATCGTCTTCATCAAGAGCGCCACTTATCCAGTCTCTCAATAAGCAATAAAAATACCGATAGCCACCAATGACTTGTTGGTTTTCAGTGGCTAGTGATGGCTCATCAATCAAACGTTCGTTAAGTTCATCGAGCCCGCCACTGGCATGAACCAGCTTAAACGCAGCGCGATCGCTGTTGGTAGGCCAAACCTTATAACACTCATGCTCGTAATCTACCTTGCTAGCCTTATTGGTGACGAGATCATTAAAGCGCTCAAAGTATTTTTCGCTGTTCAACTTGCTGCAAAGGTCTCTCGCTGCAATCATAAAAATCTGCAAGGTTGTAAAACGCTGCTGGCCGTCAATAACCTGATGGGTTGATATGGAACCCGCTACATTTTTCATTTGTTCCAGCACCACAGCACCCAAAAAATGACCACGACTTCTTTTTTTCCGCAGATGCTGATCTAGTAACACCTGAATATCTTCCCACAGAGGTTCCCAGTTTTTCTCTTCTTCCCAAACGTAAGGACGTTGGAATAAGGGAATCTGGAAAGAAATAGTTCCGTCGAAGATCTGGTTCAAGTCTCTGGCCTTTGCATCCATTAGGTAATTTCCTTATTTCCGTTTAATCGTAGTACTCAGAAAGTGCCCCCGCAGGCCCTGTGATAGCTAATACCCAAATTGGATAAAAGTCAGTATTTTTTCACGGCCTCAACGTCAAATTCGGATGCCGCTAAACTGTCACTTGAATTTTTTTGTTACGTGTTGACTCTTTCATGATTCGATATGCTTGATCCAGTTTTAGAGCTAGAAACTCTCTGTTACCAGCGCCGCCACGAATAAGCTTAGGCGCCCATTCTAGATTATCTCTAAGCTCTCGAAATGCGTCTTCAGAAACCGACTTTTCATCTATAAAAAAAATGGAAACTTCAATCATCCTATTGAAATTTACACTTCGGATGTCCCCGCCATTAATAGCATTTATGATTGCGCGACCAGCAATCTCATACTTGCCATTATTTAGAGACTCATCCCATATAGTGTCGACAACTTTAATGTTTTGGTCTTTAAACTTCGTCCACTTTTCTTTTTTAGACGTTTTTATTAGCCTCGACGAATGCTCATAAGATCCAACAAGATAACGAATTTTATTGTCAAAGTTATCTGTTCTCAGCGCTAGGTTATAACTAGAAATTGCGCATCTTTCTCCCCATTGTGTATCAAATTTACCAATACTCCGCAGGGCATTTTCGCAGACATCTAATATTGCACTACTACTCCCGCTATTACTTTCCGTTTGATACCACATTTCAAAAAATACTGGCTTTCGCTGACCTTTGATGAATGCTTCTGAGAAAGACTTTCTAACAACATCATCACTAATATCAGGATCCTCATAGTCCGTCTTAGCGAGAATAAAATATAGATCACTGTTTTCCTTATATCTTGGTTCTTTTATAAGCGAAAAAACTGTATTTCTTGAGTCTTCAAATCTTTTTTCTTTCAAGAGAGAATTACATTGTCTCACTGCCGCACCAACTTCAGGTATATTCACTTGAGCACTTGCTTCTAAACCCTCGCATATTTCTCTCAACCTGATGATATATTCCTCGGAATTTGGAAGAATATCGCTTGCTATGGAAAGCACAAGCTTGCTGATTGAGGAAGTACTTTCAAATCGAGGTTCCTCCTCAATAAATTCAATGCTGCTAATGAGGAATAGGTTTCCAAGCTGCTCAATTGCTTCGCTAATTTCAATATTTTCGAAATCTGTGTATTGGTGCAACTCGCTTCGTGATAAGGATCCTATATAGCTAATCGTCAATAGTATTTTTGTTGCTTCAGGTGAAAGCTCCAGAACCTCTTTTCTTAATGCCGCTTCTCGAACTGCATCTCCACTCTTTCCAGACCAATCCTCTATAGCACGCTCTACTGAAAGACCTAGCTTACAAAGTCTTAGTATTGATTCAGTGAATAATGGTGATCCTTCAGAAGCTGTATTGAGCCCCCTTACATTTTTTTCATTGAATTTTTGCAGGCCTATAGAGTCGCACATGGAGTCAATAAGCTCCCTATATTCTTCACCTCCCAGGCCAGGAACCAAGATTGAGGAATCGTTTGAATAAATGTTATTGGCTCGTGTAGTCATTAACACCCTAGATGACGTATTTGATATAGAGCGGGCTACCTCCATAATTCGTTTTTGCTCTTCGGGAGAGTTTGAGTCAATATCATCAATAACAACAAACGATCGAATCAAATTCAATCCATCTCTGGCAGCCCGTTGCAACTGTTGCAATGTAAAATCTTCTACTTCTTCGGGCAAATAACCCGTTCTCAAACACACCTCTTTGAGAAGTGAGTCAAGATCTTTATAGTGGGTTTCAGGTATTCCAACATATTGATTACAGGAAGCTTTGAACTGTTGTTTTTTTGCAGTTAGCCACATAACTTGTTCAAATAGCTCAGTACCTGACTTTATTATCAGCTGAGAAAACTCATAAGCAATTGATGTTTTTCCCTTACCACCATCTGCGGCTAAAACCTTGGTGTACTGGAAATCATCGGAGAGCCAAGACCACAACTCCTGAATAATTTCAAATCTCCCAATAAAATCTGGACATATAAAGTTTTTATCCGGAAGATTATGTTCAATTACATTCTTCCTTATCTTTTGACCGTCACCTTCGTCAACATTAAAATCCCTTCCAGACACAAGAAATTCGAAATCTGACTGGGAAACAATTTTTTTGCACTCATCAATTTTTCTAATATAAACAGCATCCTTCTCTAAAATTACTTTCCCTTTAGAGTTGGCCCCATCTCCTATCGCCGCTATAGAATGCGTCCGCCTATCTCTCTTGGGGATATGTAGCAAACCAATAAGGATGTCACCGCCTTTGGAAGAAATGAGGATTTCTTCATAGGTGAGATCAAGCCTTTGGTTGAAATGTCGATCAAACCTCCCCCTGAGCTTCTGCTGATCAATAAGGTTTTTCTCTACTCCGCTAAGAATAAAAGAAGTATCTTTTTCAACTTCCTCTACGCCAAAAACAATGTATCCACCAAAAGTATTATGGAAACTAATTATCGACTTTAGTGTTTTTAGGTATCCATCTTGAGAGTCATCAAATGTCTTTTTATAATCCCAAAGCTCACATTCTTTCGAAAGACATGTTCCATCACCTCTTACAAGCCTATCAATGACTGATCTAGAAATATCACCACTTAGTATTGACTCGTAAGTATCCTGCTTAATTTTAATAATATCCATATCGGTCTCTAGGTGAATTTCAAACTATAATTAACACGTAACTTTTGAGACTCACTCTATCTGGACTTCCCAGAGTTTACTAGACAGTTGCTGCCTCTCACTGTAATTCGCTCATTTGCTTTGTGCCTACCATGCGCCGAAAGTACAGATTTCAGCAGTCACGTTGAAAAAATTACTGACCATGTGATAAGTGTGAATAGGAAAGAGCTTATTCGTAGCGCTACATGAGTTCAAGGAGTGATGTGGTGAAGCTTCTGAAGTCTCATCCATTTTGCGAGCTCCAGAACCTCGCTAATGATTAATCCTGCTGGCTATATAGCCGAAACGTTTTGGCGGACTCAAGTAGAATCATTCGCGCGTGATCATCGATATTATCGTATTCGTACGCCAATGATCCTCCGGACATAATACGCACAGCTTTTTGGGAAAGCTGGTCAAATTCCATCTCGACTTCTTCGGCAGTTGGCCTTAAAGGATAGGCACCACTCAATGCATCCGACCAAGGGAGTAAATGCCAGTTCTGCTGCTCTACAATGAACTCCGCAAAGCGCCTTAATTCTTCTTTTTGGGCTTGTGTAAGCATCCTAAGATATCCATATAGCATTTATTGAGCCAAATACTGCAATTCCACAGTGTTACAAATCGGTGTGTCTGCTTATTGTTCATCCAGCTCGCCACAGCCCCCAGCTTGAATAATCCTTATCTCCGGCCTATACATCTGAAATAGCGAAATCACTTTCGGCTCGTCATCATGAAACGATGTGAGATTCTCACTACTCGCATAGTCTATCTTTTGCCAGAGGTATCGCTCGTACCAATCCGTCACACCGGCTGGAGCAAGGTGCTCGACTTCGTCGTACGGGAGAAAAAGATACAAACTGTCGTACGCAATTGACCACTCATCAAGCTGAGCTTTAGTTACACCGCGGGAATCCTCGCGACGAGAGGATATAACAACGACCCTGCCACCATTAGATTTCACAGTGCGACTTAGGGACGAATAGTATTCAGGGTAAGCCGAGATGGTACCGTCGATATCTAGGCCTACTCGTTCACCGCCTATAGTTGTGATGTCATCTCGCAATGTTTTCGCCCCCTAATTAACATTAGATAAAATATAAGGTTAAGTTAGCTCTAGATTTTCCCAGGCCAACCCATCGCATGTTGTACGTCGACTTCCTGATGCGGCGCACAACGCCGCAGGGCTCTGCCCACACGAAATACATTACAAATCATGTAGATATTGGCGGCCACTCTCCAAAGTGACATACACAATACCGCCACCGATTATTCCAAAAACACAGGCGGCCGGTATGCCCCCGATCGCCGCTCCAATGGCACCGAGAATCACCGCCCAGGGAATCATGTACACCCAAAGCATTAATCTCCCACCGATTGAGGTCGTTTCCAGAGCCGAAACAATGAACAGCGCAACTAAAAACACCCACCACGACGTGAATAACACCCCAATCAATACACATAGCATTACAAAATGGACGCTATACCAATCTGAATGGGACTTATTCCAACCTGCCCGTGTTACTCCACGGCGTACATCACGACTACTCATAGGGTCACCTCCGCAGACTCACCATAGTGCAATTCGCGACGACATGTATATATTGTATACATATACATGTCGCATTTTCAGGTAGGACATCATGGTACAAGCGGGGAATTTAGGGGACGTAAAGTGGGATTTGCTGCTTCGCTACCGACATATTGAAATCATTGCCTATTGGGAGCGGCGACTCACAACAAACCATCTTATGAATGCTTTCGGTATAGGACGACAGCAGGCATCTAGGGATATCAATGCCTACTTAAAAGATTTCGCTGGCGACAATCTCATCTACGACGCGCGATTAAAGGGGTACAAACCAACAGCTAATTTTGTGCCGCTATTCACGCTTGGCGTCGCAGACGAGTATTTACAGCTACTGTCTATTCGCGATCACTTAAACAGTCCACCTATATTGCTAGGCGGTGCGCCGCCAGCTATAAGTGAGCGCATAAGTCCGCCACTGCGCGACTTACGGCCCGAAGTACTGGCACCAGTGATACAGGCAGCCCGTGAGGGAAACCGCCTTGAAATTTGCTATAGCTCATTGACTAATCCCGCGCCGGAATATCGGGTTATTCAGCCACATACGGTTGTATTTAATGGTCTTCGCTGGCACGTTAGGGCCTGGTGCGAAAAGAAAGCCGCTTTTAGCGATTTTGTATTGAGTCGAATTTCTGATTTACCAGATCAAGTATTGCCTGGCGAGAATGGGCCAGAAAAAGATGAGGCGTGGAATACAATAATTAACTTGGAAATCGGCCCCGATCAACGCTTAAACGCTGACCAGAAACGGTTAATCGAAACAGACTTTGGGATGGAAAACGGAACGCTCAAAGTTGCTACTCGCGGAGCACTAGCCAATTATGTTCTACAGTTACTCCGGATCGAGCACGAACGAGCAGATACTCCGCCGACTATTCAGCAAATCACGCTGCTAAATCGATCGGAAGTATCGAAATGGCTGTTTTAAAGCCAACTTGCAACCAAGGGAATGAGCTAATTGATGAACAACGTGTATACGGAAATACTACTTGCGGGTATCGATTTGGCGTGGCAAACAACAAAAAACCCATCAGCAGTGGCCCTTGGTAAATTAGCTGGTGACACCCTGGCTGTAACACGCCTAGAGCCCGCTCTATACGGAATTGAAAACATCAGGAGCGTGCTGGCAGAGCGAAGCCTTCATGGCATTGCAGTGGATGCCCCGCTTATCATCAACAATTTAACCGGCCAGCGCCCCTGCGAAAAATTATTATCGGCAAACTACCATTCTCGATTTGCGGGTTGCCACCCGTCCAATCAAACACTGTACCCTAATGCGCTAAGCGTCCAACTAGCCAATCAATTATCCGAAATGGGATTCCAGCATTTGGGGAGCACTGATACACCATGGCAAATTGAATGCTACCCCCACCCCAGTATTGTTGAAATGTTTGGCCTACCTGAACGCCACAAGTACAAAAAAGGCACTGTTGCTGAACGACGCTTTGGTCAAATCCAACTAGCGATGATGATCAAAAGCTTGGCCACGAGCTCAGTATTAAAATTGTCCTTACCGGATGACTTCCTTAAGCTCTTGGATGAGAACTACATTGCCGACCTATCAGGAAAATCGCTGAAATCTAACGAAGATGGTTTAGATGCGCTGATTTGCCTATATATTGCTGGGCTATACCAACGACAGGCAGGTGCTGCCGTATACGGCGACACAATCGATGGCTATATCTGGGTTTCAACAGTGCAGGTGGCAAGTGTCAGCCCCGTCCCTGCACATCCATTAAAGCCAAGACCTAAGCCGATCAAACAAAAGCAGACCGCCAGACCGAAGACAGGAATTACGGAAGACTTCCGGAACGGCACTACCCAAACCACAACCATTGGCTACATTAACAAAAACCAACAGCGGGTGTTGGGCACTAGAGGTAAACCAGGCACTGATCACTGCGCCAAAGCCTACAAATTAGAATGCCTTTCCTCGAATTGCTGTCAGCGATATGGGACAAATGGCACAGAAATTTACATCCGGAAATGCCCTGAGTGCCAAGGCGGGCGACCTGGAATCCCATACTGATCTACCAATGGGCTAATGATACTCTCGTCAAATCATGGCGCTTAGTTAGGTTAGTGTGTAAATCCACCATGGATAAATGGGTTTGTCAGCTTCTAGGAAATATGGCTAAGTATGAGCGCGATTTTCCGTCACTGCGCGACAGAATAATGGCTAGTGATACAACGCTGGAGAGTTTGGCTGGTCATACAACGGAGTCCCAGATTGATATCCACAATGGTTTAGCGTCACAATACGAAGGCAACATGAATCGTATGAAACGACTGGTGAAAAGTATAATAAGTTCATAGAATTATATAATCTGGACTGTGAAAATCAATTAGTTCCGCGCTAGCCCGCAATTAGTGCCCTGGGCCTAAGAGAGGAGCATTCCTTCACGCACAATACCTGTCAGCACATAATGCATTAAATGCCGCAAAGGAAACTACAACAAATGGACGAATATCTAAGCACAGGCATTGTTTACGTATTAACAAATCCAGCTATGCCTGGAATAGTTAAAATAGGAAAAACTGCGCGTGGATCGGTTGAAGTCAGGCTAGGTGAATTATATACCACCGGAGTGCCTGTTCCTTTTGAATGTGCCTTTGCGGGGCGTGTGGCTGACGAAAGCAAAGTTGAAAAAGCGTTCCATCTTGCATTCGGCCCCTACCGGCTCAACCCGAAGCGTGAGTTCTTTGAAATAGAAGCCGAGCAAGCAATTGCCTTGCTTGAACTAATGATTACAGAAGACGTCACGCCAAGTATTCAAGAAGAGGCCAATAGTGTTGACGTTGATGCAAAAGCTGGTGCTAACAAGCTCAAAGCAAGAAGACCAGTACAAAACTTTATTGAGATGGGCATACCAATTGGCGCAGTACTGCAATTTACACAGGGTGGCGATAGCTGCACAGTACAAAATGGTCGACGGGTAAGTTATAAGGATGAAAATATATCACTCACGGCATTAACCCAACAGCTACTAGGGACTGGCCGGCCGTTACAGCCTTCTCCATATTGGCTATACCAAGGGAAAAAACTGTCTCAGATATATGACGAAACCTATGAGTAAATCTAGCAGAGATCGCCACCCAAGGCGGCCTGCACCCTATTTTAAAGCTATAGTAAACACAAATAAACGGTGCTAAAAAATAGAGCCGTCCAGTCACTAAGTTTTTAGCTCTATAAATGCCCTAGATATGGGGCGCTGCAAAATAATCGCTTTCGATTAACTGTTATCAGGTCACACCGCTGACAACTGGCTGCCCCACATCTATTAAAACATGCGCAATTCCTGGCATTGTTATGCATTATTTCGGCGTCACGAACTTTGACAATTTGACACCTTTACTGATCTCAGTACCGTAGGACTCTGGTATACCAGCTGCTTTCGCAATTGCCTTCATAGACTCGCGACTTTCCCGAATATGTTCTGCATATTTGATACCGAAGAGGTGAATCATCGCGACAGTCTCCCCGTCCGCTGATCCGAAGTACATTTCGTGAAGTTTGGATCCCAAATCTTGGAGGTTCATGAGTCTTTCCTTAGATATTCAGCACGAGTGCACAGCAGCATTATTCATAAAGCTTACGCCGCACATCACTTTGGCTGTTGATTTTTGCACTCGGACTGCCCGACAAATTGCATTAAACAATACGCCACCAGACCGCCGCTCAGTCGTTTCGAACAAGTAAAAGTAATCTAGCAAGTAATTACTGGATCAAAACCACCTTCATATATTCACCTAAAACCGAACAGTCCTGAATGTAATTCGACTTTCAGAGGAATGAATTACATCCATATATTGCAATTTCAATATACAAGTTAACACAAACCATATATGGTTACCATAAATCATATGGAGCGTACTGTAATGACCGTTATCCGCCTCACGCCTAGCCTGTATAACCGCCTAGCATCCCATGCAGAGGGCTTCGACACTCCAGCACAAGTAATTTCACGACTACTAGATGCCTACGAAGGCGTTAGCCCATCGCGTGAACCTGAATCAATAACTGAAACATCCGGTGACAAACCAACCCTGTCATTCCACCCAGACGAAGCGAGCTTTAAGAAACATCTAGTTGACGGGAATAACGGCCAAGTAATCATTCACTACAAAGACGGGACTACATCAGAAAAAGTATGGAACGCCACTAGGTTTTCGAGCAGTTCAAACTTAAGGGCCAATATTTGGTCAGGATTTCTTCGCGGGTGGCATGAGAAAGGCATTACTCACGCCGATTTTCATACTGCGTAGGCGACATGGAAATGCAACCCAGCGAAACTATAGCGGCTATTTTCAACGCAGCCAAAAATGAACGTTCATGCTGCGCGTCCTTTTACTGCACAACTTGTGGCGGTTTAGGCACTCGACTCCAAAAGATCACCGCCGATCACCCTGTTGAAATCCCCATCGCTGCCTTAAAGAGCATCCACACCTTTCCTCTCACACAGCGGGACTTTGTTTATCACCAACATATTTCAAAATCGGCGTTCCCAAAGGAACCCAATATATCGCCGTTTATTGAATATTTGAGGTGGCTGCTAAACTGCATGCCAATACAAAACAAAGTTGAAATCAGCGAAGAATGGCGGCAGCTAGCACCGTCATTGCCAATCTGGTTACTTGATGGCATTTGCTACTATTTCGTTCCGCTACTCCCATCGTCTGAGCTCCAGCCCTGGAAAACATTGCTCTCAAATAGAATCACAGAAACATCAGATGCATCGCTAAGTGAAACACTAAGACTCAAGTACTAGCGGAAATTTATCCAGCCAGCACCCGTGACTGATAGAGATAATTTATATTAACCATCCCCATACGAAATTTTGTAGCCCATTGCCTTGTAGCTTTTCTCCCGTTTCTTAAACATACGGTGAAGCATCGGCAATGCAAAATCAGCATAGTCGTGGATAGTCACATTGGTTTTACCATCGATTTCACGATGAATTCTCCCAGCGTATTGGGCTAAGGCGCCTTTCCACGCTATTGGCATAGCTAAGTACAGCGTATCCAACCTAGGCAAGTCAAAACCCTCACCCGCATATTTTCCGGTTGCTACGACCACTTGTGCCGTCGCCAAATGCTTTTCAACGTTTTTGCGCTCAGCAGCACGCATTGCTCCCTTTAGGACAACGGACTGAATTCCCTTTTCGAGTAAAATCGCATTAATGCTTTCAGCATGCTCCCGCCTTTCTGTCAGTACGATCGGATGCCTAGACTGCTGAATGCTTTCCAGCACGCTAGCAACAATAAGCTGCGTCCGATCATCGTTTTCCATGATCCAGCGGTATACATCAGAAATTTTCGGACGTTCCTCTGCTTGAAGCAGGTATTCTGGCATTGGGTGATATAGCTGATGCACTTGGACTTCTTGTGTAAACGTGTTTTCCTGCGTTTTTTTCGCGCTATGACGTATTGGCCCAGTGATCATGAAAATGATTTTCTGATGGCCATCCTGCCTTTCTGGCGTAGCCGTTAGACCCAGCAAATACTTTGCGCGGACTTCGTTTAAGACCATTTCATAGCGCGGTGCCGACACGTGGTGGCACTCATCAACGACAACATGACCATAATCCTGCACTAGGGTTGAGACTGAATTGTCCTTCTTATCAATCAGACTCTGATAAGTGGCTATATCAATGACACCTGAAGGCTTTTTCTGACCGCCGCCAATGATGCCAATTTTTACATCTGGCAGAAATGATCTAAGACGCTCGGCCCACTGGTCTAACAACTGCCGACTGTGCACTAGGATGAGTGTATTGGTCTTGCGTTTGGCAATCATACTGATAGCGGTGACGGTTTTCCCAAACGCAGTCGGCGCGTGCAATATGCCGGTATCGTATTTTACGAGCGCGCTAATGGCCGTTTGCTGACTTTTCCTCAGCGTAAAAGCGGCCTTCATACCGCGCAGTTTTTCGCCTACTTGCCGCTTATCGTCAAATTCAAACGCTATCTTATT
Source organism: Zhongshania antarctica (assembly GCF_014202945.1). Lineage (GTDB taxonomy): Bacteria > Pseudomonadota > Gammaproteobacteria > Pseudomonadales > Spongiibacteraceae > Spongiibacter > Spongiibacter antarcticus. The sequence goes on from NZ_JACHHW010000006.1 coordinate 376,846, forward strand.
TTCGTTTAGCAGCGCCACCACATCGTCCAGGCAACCTCGAGGCAATGCGAGATAACCAAGCTCGATACGAGCGCATGTGATGAAACGTGGAATTCCGTGGGTTGAAAACCGGAGCGCCTGTGTCTTGAAGAAAACCGGGTTAGAAAAACTGGCCAGCCGTCTGAGTCTGGCGATTAAGGGCCCAGGCACATCGCTTAAGTTGAAATAGATGTGATTGGCCAGCGTAATCGTCAGCGTTCCCGCAAGGTTAATTAGCGGGAGGGTCTTAGGCTTGGCCGTGAGTTCCCATGGAGGGATGTTTTCGGGTAACGCCTGCTCAGCGCCTAAATCCAAGCTCGGCGACAATATTGCAAGCAGACGATTAACATCATGCGCTGATAGCGATTTCAGGCCTGCCAAGTATTGCCATTGGTTCTGAATAAGCTCTAGCTCGGCGTCAACAAACGAACTATTCCCCGACAATCTGGCCTCTTTCTGTAAAGGAAGAGCAATTAAATTGCCGAATCCACCTTCGGGCAAAATATCCTGATTGGGGAATAAGCGATCATATGAGTCAAACGATAAGTTTGGGCAGATCTCCATAGCCTTATCCAGCAGACCAAATCCCAGAGAACGGGCCTCCCTAGCAGGAATATTGTCGCTAAAAAATATCCAGAGATGGGCGCCGTTGCCAGATCGGGAGATCTCTATTGCATGGGCCACGCCGAATTCGCTGCATGCCCGCGACATTGCTTTGACGTCGTCTCGCCAGCCCGATTTATCAAAATCAGCGGCGAGAAAGTAGCAAGTATTGTCATGGAGCAGAGGGTATAGACCTACAATTTTCTGACCAGCGAGATGACGGTAAACCACATCGTCATTGAGCTCAGTAAACTGCCGATGATTACAGTCCTGGCACTTAATCCGCGGTTTATTACATACGCCGGGCACCCATTCATTATTACAGGCAACTGAATAACCGCTGCGCCCCTGTTGATTTTGCCAGCGGGTCGCAAAAATATCTGTCCGCCCCCGAAATAGACCTCTGAAAATGGCTACCTTTTGCCCAGGCGAAAGCTCCTCGGATACGGGTATCCTTTCCGCCTCGGACGCCTTAATTTCCGCTCGCTGCACCAGCAGATGAGCTCTTTCCGCTTCAAGCGCTGCCAAGCGTGCGTCAATTGCAGCAACATTCGGGTATTGTCGCCCACTTACCTCCTTTTCACGCATAGGATTGCGGTCGCTCGATCAGTAATTCAGAGGATATTCGAAGATAGTCATGCGACTTAACAGTCATTGATAAGGTCATAGGCCTATAATCATGGACGATTTTACTGTTACCTATCATAAACTCGAGCTGACTATTTAGTCGACGATAAACAATAATCTACGGAGCTCAAGGCTAAACAAGTCGATTGACGCTACTTCTAAGCTCAGTAGTAACCCCTCGAGACATTCATCCTGATCAAAGCATTATCAATACCGTCATCTTCAGGGTCGAGTTCTGCCAAATTTTTCAGTCCGCTGGTTAGCTCCGCATCTCGAGCTAAGTAATGCTTAGCCAGCGCCTCCAATGGTAAAACTGTTGCTTGTCGCGCCCACTTAATCCAGTCATTCCAACCCTTAAGGGCATCTAGCTCTTCACGCGACTCCATCGCTGCCACGAAGCATTCGTAATCCAACTTCCGCTCAGTGTCAGCCTTGAACGCATCAAAGTTCGTCAGTCGCTTCTCCTCCAGCTCAGCTAGAGCGGCATCAATCAATCTACGGCGGGAAGCGACTTCTGACTTTCGTCGCTCAATTGCCGCAAGCCTTCTCCGCTCCTCAGAAATCTTAAGGGCAGACACGATGTGTCGGTATATCTCACCGATGTTTTGCTCTAGCGGCACGCCGGTAGCCTCCCGAAAAACTTTTTTCCCGTCTACGGTCAAGGATAACCGCCCGGAGTCATCAAAAGCATATTTATCCCCCCAACCCTTAGGATCCACAGGCGCATTCACCCGACTGACTTCTGACTTTATTCTGAGAGCAATTTTGTTATCACCGATTCCAATGAGCGTATTCATGATTAGCCTTGAATGCGAGGTTTCCGGAATTTCTATTGCCATTCCTGATGCCGCGCACACCTGGAACACAAACTCCATTAGGTGAAGCGCTCTCGAAAGCGATGCCTTAGTAGCGATAACCTCATGAACAGCCACGCCGTAACGGGGCCGAAGAAAACCATATTTATCGGTTTCGCCTCGCTTAAGTTCCTGCGAAGTAGCCCCGAGTCTGTGCCCCAACCTCAAGGGAACGCCTTTCGCAATAACCTTTTCAACAGCGTCTGGCAATGGAATTTCCGGTTCGAGCGGCGCACTAGCACGCTCAGGAACATGTATTCGGATAATTGATGCATATTGATCTGCCTTGGGAAGCACAGGGCGCACTTGTCGGCGACGTCTCTCAGAGGCCCAGTAGCCTTGAGGTGGTCGCGGTATATTATATTTAACGCAGATTTTCCTAACTGCAACATCTGAAATCTCAAGCTGCTTGCCGACTTTTGTCATTGGCATTGACCATACAAGCTCGTAAAGCTCTTCCCTTGTCAGCTCCGTACTGTGTGCTTTTCGAATCTCGATGCCCATAACTGCCCCATCATCATGGTTGAAGTGATCACCGGTTATTTAAGCCCTGATTTAGGTTCGATTTCCAGTCAACGGATTGCTGTATCAAAAGTGAATTTTCTTGAGCAAAGTACCCTCTGGGTATGTCTTGCAATAAGGGAAAAAATTAAGGAAAATTACGCTATCGAATACATAGATTACCCAGAGCTTAATTAGTGGCTGTGGGTATTTTTGTTTGGCTGATTTTGGCTATTTTTGCAGTTTCCGACGCGCCCGTAACTTGTTGATTTTTATATGAGTATTTTCACAAGCGCTAAAACAGTATTTTCTCTAATGCGACAGTTTTCGCAAACGCCCGTATTACGGGGGGTACGGAATCGCCTCTAGTGAGAACTGCCGCATCACGCCCGAAGTAACGCTAGAGAGAATATTCTATCACTAGAGAAAATATTCTAAACCAAGAAAAAAGGCCGCTGATTAGCGGCCTTTTTTGTTACATATCAATGTATTAGAAAAATTTCCGCATTTAATTGTCACCGACCGACATCGGATAGTAATCAAACGATCAAAATTAAGCATCCTTTATATCGCCCCAACCCAGCTGGCAGCGGCTGGCGTGCATCTCAGCGAAAAATAATCCGAAAAAATACGGCTTGCTATGTATTTCTGATAAACACCATTTTCAATGCTCCTCTACCCTCTTAAAATCGAAGCTTATTTTAGTGGGTTCGTATATGGAGCAATTTATCACCTCTGCTGACTCCAAATCAAAAAGACAAATGTTGTGACCTCCAGCTAAAGCACTCTTGTAGGCAATACCATCGTATCCCTTTGATTTTACGAATTCGGAGATTATTTGAGTCGGGGCATATTCTGATTTCAAATCGGAAGCTTTTGTTGGCCTTGAGAAAGCGTTGTCAATATCTGACCAAACAGCGCGCACAATCTCTTCGGGGCCCGGCTCTTCGAAATATAAATGAATATTATTTTTCCCATGCTCTACTGAAAAATCGAGAACTCTTAAGTCTCTGGTCAACCTTAGTTGACCCAGTGACAGAATTGCTCCGAGCCAAGGACGAACCTCCGACATGGCGGTCTCTTTGTCTGTAGCAACATACAAGCATGAAATTCCTTTGGAATTGGCCCTGCCTTCGGCCGCGCTATCTACAAGAGGCTTCATTCGAGCCTTTGGGAACGAGGCTGGAAAATCATCAACATGTATATCTTCATCAGCTTCAGGATCATGCTGATAATAAGGCCTCCAAGAATGGCCATTCTGAGCACGCCAAACAACTAATCCTGCCGGCAAAGGACGCTCACGACCTCCGCAGGTAGCAATAATAGAATTGAGAAAATCTTTAGATTCGCTATCTAATATATAGCGTCGCTTTGTATCTACCGCATTTTTAAAAATTAGATAGCTACGGTACGACTTAAAACTCATTCCAAACCCTTCCCAGATACATTAGGCAGCCACCACAGGAGGGATAACCATAGCGAAGCAGCAATTTTAACTCACCGTAGGTGGCGTTATTAGACCTTCAAAAAAACTCATGCATAATATCAAAAGCCAATTGAACTTGTGGTTTTTCTGGCTGAAGACATGGAAGCATCTCATCGTCGAATAGCTTTTTAGTATCTTTCAAGCCTTCATCAGTAAAAATCAAACAAAAAACATCGTGCTCTTTAAAATACGCTCGGTGTTTATTCATTTCTTTAGCAAAGTTGTCCGCAGCCATCTCATTAATTTTCTTCTGCGTAAGCCCCCCTATTTTACCTAGGTAGCCATGAGTCGACCAAGGAGATAATTCAAATCCAACCTTATTTAAGGTATAGGGATTAATAACCATAAAATCGAGCCTGTAAATATGTTTCTCTTCCAGCCCAGCATACCTAAATTCAGGTATTAATAATGGTATTTCCTCAGGAAAGAGCCTGTAAATAATTCTGTGTAACTGCCAAGGTTAAATATAATCCGCTAAGCGGTCTTCAAATTCAATCATAAATCGATTGAGTGCTGGCTTCC
>NZ_JACHHW010000007.1 GCF_014202945.1 Zhongshania antarctica
ATGGCTTCTGCAGCATCTCGAATAGAGCGCCCCTGATTAACAACCAGCTGGGCTGCTTCCAATCGAAATTCTGGGCTAAAAGTCGGTCTTGTACGATTGCTCATTGATCACCTGTATCGTTATAGAGGTGATCATATCACCTCTAATCAGGTGGCCAAATTCACTATGCCACTACAAAATGACTGATGTGTCAGAGTGGACTTATAAAGACTGGAGTGCATTATCTAACGCGGGCGATATATCCCCTACATCGCGAACGTCTTTAGAGTGGGGTTGGAGGAAGGAGGCGCCACTTAAGCCGGATATTGTAGAAGAAGGTGGTAATTTAATTATATCTCCGGATAAGAAACATATTACCAATGCTGATTGTGTCTCGTTAGTCACCACAGGGGACCATACGAAGGGCCGATTCTTTATAGACCACAGAGAAACGAGCGCCGCGACGGCACTTACTTCAAGATTAGCTGCTAATGTTTGGTCTCAGTATCCGGAGTACTGGTCAGAAACAATTCGGGCTCTGATAATCCATAGTGCATCTTGGACAGATGCTATGTGGAACTATAAAGATTTGGCTGTCGCTCAAGGGTTATTGGAAAGTGATGCGAAGGAGATCGTACTTCGAATGTTTGGCCATGGCGTTCCAAGTCTTGATCGGGCATTGGCTAGTAAAACAAATTATTTAACTATGGTCGTCCAGGATTTTATTTACCCATACAAGCTAAAGGATGGTCGGTTGGGGCTAAATGAAATGCACTTAATTGAGTTGCCATGGCCGCAGGCTGAATTACTTGCACTGGGTAATGCTAAAGCAAAGTTAAGGGTAACACTTTCCTACTATATTGAGCCAAACCCTGGGCGACGGGCGTACACAAAGCGATTCCGCTATCAATCTCATGGCCTACGATTCAAGTTAAATCAAAAAAATGAAAGCAGTGATGATTTTGTTGCGCGAATTAATCTCTCTGAGAGACCGGATAATTACGAGGCTGGGGGTGTAGATAATAGCGGCTGGTGTTTGAAAGAACGATTGCGGACGAGAGGAACAATACACCAAGATACTTGGGAGGGCTCTGCTTCAGATTTAGCATTGCGAAATTTAATTGCTGTAGTTCCGATTGCCGGATGGTGGAGCCAAAGCCAAAAGGCACTCACTGAAAAAAGGGATCAGAAGCCTGTAGCTTATTCACTTGTTGTTTCACTTGAAGTAGATAGCTCTGATGTCGATATTTATTCCCCAGTGGCAGTTCAAGTTGGAATTGATAATCCGATTGCGATATCGGTTCTTACATAAGCTTTACGTACAGTTATCGACAGAACTTCAAGGGAGGCGCATTCGCACCTCCTGAAGAACCAAAAATTTGGAGGGTATCTAAGCTTTTGGGCCGACTTTGGATTGTCCACGTACGAATCCGGGTTTTAATTATTTCTGAGCTTTGATAAAACACCCCTTTAAGTTGCTTTACGGCTTCGCCAAATTGATTGAATTGGTTATTTAATACGTGGAACCCATTGAGGCTCTAGCTCATTTGCCAATCTGCGAGCTGGCGTTTGATCTGCTTATTGGTATTTCCGAGGGCAAGCGATAGCAGTGAGAAAACATATAAGAAGTGCGATTGCACGTCTTTGTAAATGCAGCCCCCGGCGTCGATAAGAGCTCGGCTACTATCGTAGGGGGTTTGTATATGTTGGCTAGGGAAAGACGCCAATAGAAAGAGTGTTTTATCTGCGTGTTCGCGTAGGTGTTCAATAAGGTCGTTGTAGTCCGCGCCATAGGGACCTGTCCCGCTGTGGTATAGCTGGATAATGACGATGTCTCGACCTTTTGTGACGGCTTGGAGGACGCTTTTATCTATGCCGGGGTAGAGCGTTATGCAGCATATTTTGGCTTGGGCTGTTTCGATGGCTTTTTTGTCAGGCAAGTTGGCAGTTTCAATTTTTGGATGTGTTATGCCCGTGCTGGAGGCAGGGTTAGATAAGCCATATTTTGGGGAGTAGCTTGCAAGCACATTATTATATAAGGCGCCAAAGTATGAGTCGTCAAAATTCATGGGCTTAACGTCGAAGCCATTGAGTATTCTGGCCTCACTATTGTTTTCGTTTGACCTGAACGCGACAAAAATGCCACTTGCCGGATGGCTTGACGCGGCAAATTCTAATGCCGCTAAAAGGCTCAAGGAGGTGTCTGAAGACGGGTTGTCGGGCGAGTAAAACGCGCCAGTAAAGCAAATTTTCTTATTCCATAAATGCCCTAAGGCCACGGCGGCTGATACTGTATAAACAAGGGTGTCGGTACCGTGTGTCACCACAACAGCGCTTGCATCTGTTGCGCAGGCTGCTTGGATACTCAATAAAATATCTAGCCAATCACTGGGTGCGAATGCCTCTGAATTTTTATTTATTGGCGCTGCGACTTCAATGTCATAGCCCAGTGTTTGCTTTGCTATTTCAATTTCTTTGGCGATTTTGTTTGCAGATAAGTCTACTGAGACAGTGCTCGATTGCAGAATGGAGCCTATCGTTCCTCCGGTGGTTATAACGACAATCTTGCTATTCATTTTGTTCACCAAATTAATTCAGTTGATCTACGCCGAGGTCTATATGCCCAAAATTATTAGCGATACCGGCTGCGGTGCTTAATTAAGAAATACCACGCTGGCGGTGGTATTCGATAATTCGCGCATCTTTTTTCCTGAGTGCTTCAAGCTATTTTATGTGCGTATAGATCAGCATACTAATATACGTTCGGGCGGCTCATTGCATTAGCAATTTGCCGTTGCGCACGCGTTGAGGGTGGTTGCCCACGGGGACGCTGGCTACTTCTTTGGCTTCTGCAAAGGAGATAACCGAAACTCGGTCTTGTTCGCTAACCGAGACATAGCAATACTTGCCGTCGTGGCTTTCAGTTGCCCAGTATGGTTTGGCACCCAAGGGGTGTTCGGAGAGCTGCACAACTTTATAGTCAAAACTTTCTCGGTCGATTATGGCGACATAGCCCGACATGGTGGCTGCCGCGCAGAGCTTGGTTCCGGCTGAGTTAACCGCCAGGCCGTGGTGGGCGGAGTTGAGCTGGTAGTCTGAGTAGGGCATATCTTGAATTAGCTGGGGTATGGGCAGCTCCAGTTTGCGGGTGATGCGCTCAGTTTCGAGATCGTATTCAAACAAGCCGTGGAAAAACGACACTTGTAAATATAGGTGCTTGCCATCTGCAGGCACTGCCATTGGCCGTACCGCTGAGTCGATCCAGGGAAACCCGGCTTCTGCGAGCTTCTTACCAATGTCGATGCGTTTGAGCACTTCTAGGGTGCTGGCGTCGACAATTTGTAACCAGCGATCACCCTTAATCCAATCTAACCACGAGGCCGTTGTGGGCACAAATACCTTGCCGATACTGGCGTGATAGATCAGCTTGCCGTCTGTTGAGTAGGTGTTTTCGTGGGGTTGGTCGCCAGATTCAAACTCGCCAATAATTTTGCCGGTGGCGGTGTCGATGGCTTGTACCTTTCGGGCGGTGGAGGCTGAAACCATGAAGGTCTTTCCGTCTGGCGAGATCGCGGCATGGTCGGCGCGGTAGCCCGCAATGGGAGTGCGCCAGACAATTTCGCCACTGTGCATGTCTATCGCGACGACATCGGCAAAGCTGGGGCGTGAAACATAGACAAAGCGGCCGTCGTGGGAGGTGAATAAGTCATCGACCAGTTGGTCATTGCCTTCGCCGGGGACGTGGCGAACAAATTGGAACATGAAGCGGCGTAGTAAGCTGCCATTGTTGATCTCGTCCATGCGCTCGGCGCGGTCCGGCACGAGATTAATTGTTTTTAGGGTTTCAAAGGTATGCGGGTCAAAAATTTCGGCGGTGCCATCCCAGTTGCTGCCCACAATGACAATATCTCTTACCGTGGGGCTGCTGGTGTCAGCGCTAACGGGCAGAACTAGGGCTAGGGCGATTAGGCTGGCTAGGCGTTTAATCCATGGCGTTGACGGTGTTTGCAGCATTTAGGGCCTCACAGGTAATGAATGTAATCAAATTGCCTATTATTGCGGCTATTCTCTCACAGTAAGTCGAGGCTGTTAGCTAGATTTTGCTGAGGATTATGTAATGTTGCGTTGCAATGTCGAATTACGTCATCAGGTTTCGACTAAGCCGAGGGGGTGTTCAAATCCACCTTATGCCTTTTGATAAGTGCAGCGGGGCAGGGTGCTGGCTATACCGCCAGTGCGCGGCATTGGAACGAGGCCGCGATGAAGCGGCATGCGCAAATGGGTTTTGCTGAGGGTTGGGCAATGGTGGTCGAGCAATTGGCCGCCCTGGCGGAGGCTTAAGCCTTGGGGTTTAATCGTACGAGCTACTGCGCGGCTGAGCGGCGCAGTAGCGAGCTTAAGCGGCTTGCTTTTGGCTTGTAGCCACAATTTTTCTGTTTGTCGCGGTTTGGCTTTTGCCTTTTAAGGCGTAGCAGTTGAGGCCAGGCATGTGAACTTTGCGCAAGTAGTGTTCCCAGTTTATTGCGCGGGCATCTACCGGGAACAGGGCTTGGTCGGCGGGCCCCATGCGCTTGGCTAAATTGATGAGTTTGTCGTTGCGGAAGATATATTCTGGTTCGGTGTAAAACGAGAATATGGTCGATAAGCTTATGGCGGCATCAAGGTTTCGACGGGCTTTGAGACTCCGTTTCCAGCCAAGTTTGCCAAGGGTTTGGCTGGCCATAAGCAGCACAAAACTCATGCACAAGGTAATGGCATTAAACAGGCGTTTATTCACCGCGATAAAGGGTTTGCGAGGGCGCCGTGAAAATAGTTTGTCGTAGGCTCCGTGGTTTTCTTTGGCCTCGGCCATCAAGTGGTCGATAAACGTGCCGAGTGTGAGTGGGTTTGCCCCACCACTGCAGCATTGATAAACGTGGTGGTTGCCCGGCGCTTTAAACTGTTCAGCCAGTGAAAGTAGTATGCTGTTCGCTACTAAGTCGGCGGGAATAACGTCGATAACGCCACTGCGTTTGCCGGGGAAAAAACTCACTTTTTCTTTGGCGTAGGCTAGCAAAATCGCATCCGCAACTTTGACGCCTTCGATCCAGCCAGGAGACGGTTCGTTTAGCGTGCTTTCAACAATTGACGGTCTTAGGAGGGTGAGTGAGTAACCCCGCAGCGATTTTAAAAGAATTTGCTCGCCCAGCCATTTGGTAAAGGTATAGGTATCATTCCAGCCTAGGGCATTGGCTTCACGAATACCGAGGTCAATCAACTGGCTTTTGAGTTCTTTGCCTTGGTATTGGCTGTGTACATCAGCAATTTTTAATTCTAGTTCTTGGATTAAACTGCAGACCTCGAAGTAGCCACTTTTGTGCTGAGTGAGTTCGCCGCGTGTTGGCTTGACCACAGTTTCGTGAATAGGGCCTTTATTGAAGCCGTTAACGTAGCAGGTTGAGACTTGTATAACGGGAATATTGCCCGCGATATCTGACAGCTCGACAATATTGCGCAAGCTGTGAGTGTTGATCGCGAGGGCGCGGTCGAGCTCTTCGCGAAAATTAACGCTGGCAGCGCAGTTTACTATAGCGTCAATTTTACCGCCAAGTGCGCGGAACTCGCTGCGCGACAGACCAAATTGGGGCTCGCTAATTTCGCCGCTAATGCAGTGCACTCGGTTATCACAGAAGTCATTAAAGTAGTCTGGGGAATTTAGTTTTAGGTGTTCGAAAACCGACGAGGTGGCAATTTCGTTGGCGAAGCGGCTACCGGCATTGGCGTGCTTTTTATTGCCGCGAATGACTAAATAAACTCCGCCGATGTCGGGTACGGTGCGCATGATTTTTTCTAGCATGACTTTGCCAACAAAGCCGGTGGTGCCAGTAATTAAGATGTGCTTTCCCTTGAGGAGTGGCAGAGTCTGAGAGACAGTGCTACTAGAAATATCCATGTATGCGTCCTCGTTAAGTATAGATGTGTTGAAATAGCGGTTAAGGTGCTCATCCTTTAAGCATCCTAGCGGTAATACTTGACCCTAGTGTTACAGCTAGGTTTTAACTCATTACCTGCGCAGTTAATTCCATCAATGCATCAAGTAAGCCAAGTCGTTATGGCAGTGTTTTATTTACTTAATTTGGGCTGCGGAAGTAGTGGTAAACGTTTGTTTGCCCGAGTTGGCAGGCAAATTCGTCGAAAACAAAGTGACTGTGAATTAGCGGTAACAAAGGTATATTTTGTCTCGCACCACTGTTAGGCGGGGGATGCTAAATTGGTGCACGATAATGCACTCAGATGTGGAGCTGGGATGGCACTCACTGGCTTTACTGTTTTTTAATTTACCGGCAAAACTCAAATAACTGTTCAGGCGGGATTAAGTTAGCAGTGAGCATACTGCGACCATACTTAAATGGAGTACGGCCATGAAAATACTGTCTGTTGTTACGCTTACCACCCTCGTAGTCTTGCCTAGTTTAGTGCATGCGGAACATGGCGCTAGCAATCGTTACCGCAGTGGGCCAAGCATGTATATGTTTGGTGGTCTGAGTGCATCTGAATACGATTTTGAGGCTTCGGACTATCGCTATAGTTTTGGTGATGGGTCGCTGTCGGATGTGCAGGTCGATAATGAAAGCTACGGCCTGCGAGCGGGTGTCGGCTTCGGGTTTAGCCCCCAGTTGGCCCTGGAGTTGGGGTTTGTCGATTTAGGTAAAATAACCTCCACCAGTGTTTCTGACGGCTCGCAGATAGTAAATAACGGTTTTGCTGCGGGTAGGGTTGATATGGATGCTGATGTTGACGGCGTTTTCTTTGGTGTAAAAGTCCATACCCCCATTGAAGAGCCGGTGGGCTTGTATGCGCGCTTTGGCGTGTATTCTTGGGAATTTTCTGGCACGTTAGAAGACAATAGTCGCCAAGGTGAGTTTTCGGTAGAAGGTACCGATCCCTATGTGGGCATCGGTCTGCGTTTTGCGGTAGCGCACAATGCCGATTTACAAATCGGATACGACCACTATGTATTAGATGACGATGAATCGGTGAATATGTCGGCCAACACCTTGTCTGCGGATTTGGTTTTTCGTTTCTAATCTGGATAAAGCCTCGGTACGGCGGCAATCTTTGTGATTGCCGCCTTTTTTTTGCCCATGTATTGGCGCCGGTATGCTGTTTGTGGCGGGAGGGAACATCTTTGTGAACAAGAATTAATAAGTGTAGCGGCCAACATTGGTCATAATCTATGACCTTTGCAATTCAGTCGCGGGACATTGTTTTTGCAGATCGGTATAGTGTGGCATATTGCGAGATGTATTCGGAGATAACATGGCAGATTTAGAATTTACCTTAAACGGTCAGCAGCAAACCCTGAGCGTTGATGACGGCACACCGCTTTTATGGGTGTTACGTGACCATCTGGCCATGACCGGCACCAAGTTTGGCTGTGGAATGGGCCTCTGTGGCGCATGCACCGTGCATCTAGATGGCAGCCCTATTCGGAGTTGCAGTTACCCTGCGGAATTCGTAAATGGCAAAGCCATTACCACTATTGAAGGCTTAGCGAGTTCGGATGAGAATTTGCATCCGGTTCAGCAGGCGTGGCTAGAGATGAATGTGCCCCAATGTGGCTACTGTCAGTCAGGTCAGATTATGTCCGCAGTGGCCTTGCTCGCCAATAATAGCGCGCCGAACGACGCAGAGATTGATGCCGCTATGGCGGGCAATATATGCCGGTGTGGTACATATCCCCGTATTCGCAAAGCGATTCATCGTGCTTCTGAACTTGCGGTGGTGCAACACTATCAGCCGGCCAATACCGTTAAGGAGAATGTGTAATGACTATCTCCAGACGTAGTTTTATTAAAGGTGGTGCTATTTTTGGCGGTGGCTTGGCGATTGGCTTTAATCTTAGCGGTTGCGCCCAAACTGAATACCCACATTTCTCGGCAACTGATTTACAGCCCAATGCCTATATACAAGTAAGCCCGAGCGGGCAGGTGATTCTTCAGCTCTACAAATCAGAAATGGGTCAAGGTGTGTACACCGGTATGGCAACCATGGCTGCTGAAGAATTGAATATGGATCCGAGTCTGATTATTGTTCAGCACGCTGAGTTTTATCCGGATTTTCGTGACCCAGAATTTTATGTGATGATCACCGGCGGCAGCTCCTCGATTAAATACGGCTACACAATTTTGCGTGAGGCGGCGGCCACCGTGGCGGCAATGCTAAAGACTGCGGCTGCACAGTATTTATCTATAGCAGAGTCGGCGCTTAATCTTAAGGACGGCAAAGTGGTGTATGCCGGTGGTGAAGTAGATTTTGCGACATTGCTGCCTATTGCCCGCGGTTTAGCGACGCCGACTGAAGTGACGCTAAAATCGCCACAAGACTTTCAATATATTGGCCGCCACAGACAGCGTTTAGACGCTTTAGGCAAAGTCACGGGCAAATCTGAGTTTGGTATTGATGTTCAATACCCCGGTGCGATGACCGCTGTGCTGCTACGTTGCCCGCATTTTGGCGGCAAAGTAAGCAGCTTTGATGCGAGTAACGCGCTGAAAATGTCGGGTGTTAAGTCTGTCTTTGAAGTTGACGGCGCCGTTGCGGTTTTGGCCGAAACTTATTGGCAGGCGCGCCAGGCCGCGGGCGTAGTGAGCGTCGTTTGGGATAAGGGCCCGTTGGCGGGAGTGAGTAGTGAGTCGCTGCGGGTTGAACGCCACGGCATGTTGACTAGTGAAGCCGGCAAAAACGTTGAGGAAAAAGGCGAGGCGAGCGCGGCAACCGGCGAGTTGTTCGAGGCTGTTTACGATGTGCCTTACCTCGCCCATGCAACGATGGAGCCGATGAATGCGGTGGCGGTAGCCACTAAAGAAGGCATTGAAATTTGGACCGGCAATCAGTCGCCCGACATTGCATTGTCAGAAATTGCTGATGCGACAGGGTTTAAACGCGAGCAAATCCGTATTCATAATCATATGCTCGGTGGCGGTTTTGGTCGGCGTATCATGCCGGATTATTTGGTTGAGGCGGCGCGTATCGCGCAACTTAGCGGTAAACCAGTGAGATTGGTGTGGAGCCGCGAAGACGATATGCGCGGCGATTTTTATAGGCCCAATGCGACTGTGGCAATGAGCGCGATGATAGATCAGTCAGCCGTAACCAGTTTGCAGGCCAAAATTGTTGCACCAAGTATATTGGGTGGCTTTGTGCAATTTGTAACCAATACGTTGCTGCCCCAGTGGCTCCCTAAAGGGCTTCATAAAAAGATTGGCGGTATGGCCAGTGGATCTGACCCCGCAGCGGCTGAAGGCATAGCGCATTCGGATTATGAGTTTCCCTATATGCGCACCGATTATGTGGAGCAAAAAACCACTATTCCGCTAGGGTATTGGCGCTCGGTGGGGCATTCCCAAAATGGTTTCTTTATTGAAAGTTTTATTGACGAGCTTGCCCATCAAACCACCCAAGATCCGGTTGCCTTCCGTCTGGCACATATGGCCAAAGACTCGCGTCGTCGTCAAGTTTTGGAGTTGGCGGCGGCCAAGGCGAACTGGGGTAATCCTCCGCAGGGCCAATTTCAGGGCGTTGCCGTACATGAATCCTTCTCTACCGTCGTGGCTCAGGTTGTGAATGTGTCGATCGCCGACGGCAAAATCAAAGTGCATAAAGTGGTTTGCGCCGTGGAATGTGGTATGGTGATTAACTCGGATATTGTTGTTGCGCAAATGGAAGGTGGTATTGTGTTTGCCTTAACGGCGGCCTTGAAAGGCGAGATTACCATCGAAGATGGTGCTGTTCAGCAAAGTAACTTTCATGATTATGAAGTTTTGCGAATCAATGAAACGCCGGAAATTGAAGTGTATCGTGTCGACAGTGCTAACGCGCCAACCGGCGTAGGCGAGCCGGGCGTGCCGCCACTGGCACCTGCGCTTGCGAATGCGGTATTCGCGGCAACCGGCCAGCGCCTGCGCAAATTGCCTCTGCGTTTAGCTTGAGTTGCCCAAGGCAGCTGCCTCTGGGCTGTTGCCTTTCTGCACATCTAATATGGAATACCTATGAGTAGTGATGCCAAAGCAGGAATATCTTATCCTTTTCCGGGTGCACCGGAAAAAGGCCAATGGTTAGAAGTTGCCAAAGGCATCTATTGGCTGCGAATGGTTTTACCAATGGCACTGGATCACATCAATCTGTATGTGCTTGAGGATGATGCCGGTTGGTGGATAATTGATACGGGCATAAATCTCGGCGATACGCGCGAGCGCTGGGAGCTGCTGCTTGCTGGCCCAATGGCGGCAAAGCCGGTGCTAGGGGTGATTTGTACGCATATGCACCCTGATCACGTTGGCCAGGCGGGCTGGTTGTGCGAGCATCTGCGGGTGCCGCTGTACATGAGTTACAAAGAGTATTATGAGGCGCGGACATTTACCGGTGCGAGTACCGACCAGATTAGCTGGACGACAGAAGAGTACTTCAGTAGGGCCGGGGTAGACAAAGATTATCAGAAAGAAATGGCGTCGCGATTTAAGGGCTTTGGTTCGGTTGTTGCGCCTTTGCCCACCGCTTATCGGCGTTTGGAAGAAGGGCAGACTTTACGCATAGGCGGCCGCGACTGGCTGATTATGACTGGTGCCGGTCACTCTCCAGAGCATGTGTCGCTGTATTGCGCCGAAGATAAGCTGATGATGTCTGGCGACCAGATTATTCCGCGTATTACGTCGAATGTTAGTGTTATGCCCTCAGAGCCAGAGGCGAACCCGCTGGCAGATTGGTTTAGTGCACTGCGGCGTTTTCGTGCCGATATCGATGCCGATACACTGGTTATGCCGGCGCATAATGCGCCGTTTTATGGTGTGCATGCGCGACTAGATTATTTAATAGCTCACCATGAAGGACATTTAGAGGAAATTGAAAAGGCCTGTGTTGAGCCGAAAATTGCCCTCGATTTGTTTGGTATTATGTTTGCCCGGAAAGTGGGCATGGATCAACTCAGTTTGGCTCTGGGTGAGGCGGTTGCCCACCTTCATTATTTGTGTGCGGAAGGGCGAATGCAACGAGAGCTGGATAGCGAAGGCGTGTATCGCTATCGGAGCATCGACCCGTCAAACTGTCCTTATCATGGTGTGTATGAACCCGATACCGGGCCGATGGAAGTGTAGCTTGCCGCCGGTTTTACGCGTTAAATTCAAAATTCGACAAGGGTAAGGTAATCATGCAACAAGGCTTGTTTGGCGATGAGTCAGTGGCGCAAAATTGTATTTTTTGTAAAATCATTGCCGGCAAGGCGCCTGCTCATATTCTCTACCAAGACGAACAGGTTCTGAGTTTTTTAGATATATCGCCAGTCAGTCCTGGCCACAGTTTGATTATCCCCACCAATCATCATGACAATATATTTTCCCTCAGCGGGGAGGAGATCACCGCGGTAGCGCTGCATGCCAAACGTCTTGCCCCAGTGGTTAAGCGCGTTACCAAGTCTCCAGGTTTGGCGATCCACCAGCTCAATGGCCGCGCTGCCGGGCAGACGGTATTCCACTATCATATGCATTTAATTCCCTGCCAACATGATACTCCTAAGCAATTCCACGGCCGTCGCGCAGCGTCTCAAAGTGCATTGGCTGAACTGGCGGTGGAAATACGGCAAGCTTTAACTAAAGCCTGAGTGTCACGTGACAGAGAGGTGGTCGTGTTAGGCTTCGCCAATACTCTGTAGTCCGAGTGCACGAAACAACTCACTGCTGACGCCACCTCAGCTAGCCGTTTTTTTCGTCATTGTTCGTTCAAATATAATGTAAATAACGGCCTCAATTGCGCCAGCTCGTATACAAAGCTGTGGCAGATTTGCTAGTATCTGCACCCTCGAACAATCGATCGTCGAGGTTCTCAGGGCGGGGTGTAAGTCCCCACCGGCGGTAATCATGCCTAGCATGTAGCCCGCGGGCGCTTGGTCAGTATCTTTTTGCAATGATGTGACTAAGGACAGCAGATCTGGTGAAATTCCAGAGCCGACAGTGAAAGTCTGGTTATGAGAATAAAGAGGGTTACATGCTATCAGTCGCTGTTTTTTTAACGGTGTTGCCTGACGGTTTGTTACTCACTTTTGCCGCCCTGTTTTATTCACTCGGGGCTAAACCATGATATCGAAAACTACCGCATCAACTGATACACAAACCATCGCGTTTATCCAAGCCTGTTGGCACCGTGATATCGTTGACCGCTGCAAAGAATCCTTTCTGGCTGACACAGCCAAGCATAGCAATCTAAAAGTCGAACTATTTGAAGTGCCCGGTGCCTTCGAAATTCCACTGCACGCAAAATTGCTTGCCCAAACAGGTAAATACGCCGCCATCGTTGCGGCGGGCTTAGTGACTAATAGCGGCATTTATAAACATGAATACGTCGCGCAGTCCGTTATTTCTGGCCTTATGCAAGTACAGTTAGAAACCTTGACGCCGATCTTTTCCGTGGTTCTAACACCGCACAACTTCCACAGCAGCGAAGAACATGTCAGCTTTTTTCGAGAGCATTTCGTCGTTAAAGGTGCAGAAGCAGCATCAGCCTGTATTAGCACGCTAGAGAGCCTTGGCAAACTAGGCGATTAACCTCTCTACTTAGCTTGCCATGTCAACATGGTGGGCTAAGTATCTCCTAAGGCCGTGTGCGCTATCGCGGACTTCGTCGTCGCGCGCTATTTAGATGCCGCCATTTCGATTTACTATTGACCGTTTTTGCTATCCCGGTGACGCCTTATGTTATTGAGGGCAGCTGGTATATCGTGAAGAATGCTAAGTCTTAACTGGTGTACACGGCCATAGCGAAATAATTAATAGGAGCCGATTCATGGCAATGCCCGACGACATTAAAGTAATAGACCTGATGCTTAGCGTACCGGGCGAAGACAATAGCCAGTGGTATGAGTTTATGAAGCCACTGCTGATGGATGAAGAAAGCCGCACTATGTTTAAAATGCCCGCTCAATATATGTTTAAAGACATTCCTGAGAGCGGTAAGAAAGAAGACTACATTGCCTATACCATTGAACAAATGGATAAGCACAATATTGAACGCGCCATGCTGGGCATTGACGACCATAATGAGATTGCCAAAGAAGCGCTACGCCGTCATCCAGATCGGTTTTTTTGCTCGCTTGAAGTCAATCCGAATAATGGCATGGACGAAGTCAGGAAAATCGTGCGTCTGCACAAAGAGTTCGGCGTTAAGGCAATAACCGGCTTTGCCTCAGGTCTTTGTCCACAAGTGCCTTACGACGATAAAAAATGGTATCCAATTTACGCTAAGTGCGTTGAACTCGATATTCCATTTTGCCCTTGCGTCGGCGTTCCTGGCCCACGTCTACCAATGGCGCCGCAGAAAGTGGAACTGCTTGATGAGGTATGTTGGTTTTTCCCCGAACTCAAAGTTGTTATGCGCCACGGCGCCGAGCCTTGGGAAAAATTAGCGTGGAAACTGATGCTGAAATACCCGAATCTGTATTACATGACCAGTGCGTTTGCGCCCAAGCATTACCCCGAAGAGATTGTGAAATTTGCGAACAGCCGCGGCGCCGACAAGGTAATGTATGCGGGCTATTTCCCGATGGGCTTGTCTTTAGATCGTATCTTTAAAGACATGCCGAATGTGCCGTTTAAAGATGAGGTGTGGCCGAAATTCCTTAGCGAAAATGCGCGCAGGGTTTTTAAACTCGATTAATTTTTGCAGTTAGCGGTAGGGCTGTAGTTCAAACGGTAGAGTAATAAAACAACAATAAGAACCTTAACAAGGAGATATGCCATGGCCCTATCTTTAGAAGAAATGTCGGATCGTTTTGAAATTCAAGACATGCTGTACCACTACGCCGATATTATAGACCGACAGGCGGCTGAGGAATTGAGCGATATTTTTACCGCTGACGCGCATATTGATTACAGTGCATTTGGCGGCACGATCGGTGACTTGCCGAGCACCATCGCGTTTCTCAAGGAGGCTCTGCCTGCGTTTAGTGCGACGCAGCATCTTAATGCCAATATTCAAATTACGGTTAGCGGTGATACTGGCACTGGTCGCGTAATGTGTTTCAACCCGATGGCGATGCCACTGGGCGACGAAACACAGGTGTTTATGCTCGGTCTTTGGTATGTGGATACGTATCGACGCACTGATACGGGCTGGCGCATAAGCAGTCGCAAAGAAGAGAAAAGCTGGGTATTTAATGTACCGGACTTTATGGTGTTATAGCATAGGTGCTGCTAGAGGAAAAGTGAATGCATTGGGGAGGCTTACGCCTCCCCGTAAGTGTCGCTTAGCTATTGGCTGTTGCCGCAATGAATTCTAAAATAACCTCAACCAAACGCTCGCTTTGGTCTTCTTGTAAAAAATGCCCTCCGTCCTTAATCGTTGTGTGAGCTTGGTCTGCACAACCGGGAATCATCTTTCTGAATATTGGCTCGCCACCTGAGGTGATCGGGTCTTTATCGCTAAATGCGGTTAGAAAAGGTTTTTGCATTTTACCGAGGGTTTCCCAAGCGCGTCGATTCGGTACTGCCGCAGGGTCTTCAGGCGAAATAGGGACTAGCATTGGAAACTGGCGTGCGCCGGCTTTATATGTCTCGTCTGGGAAGGGCGCATCGTAGGCCGCGATCGTTTCTGCAGATAGCTTTTTAACGCAAGCTCCGGCAATCAGTTTACCCACGGTAAACGTTGGTATGTTTTGCGACAGCTGCTGCCATTGTATAAAGGCTTCACCGGGATGATGGTCGCCCGTTGGTAGCATGGTGTTCGCGGCGACGGTGCGGCTAAAACGGTTGTTTTCTTCGGCCAGTAAGCGTAGTCCAATCAGTCCGCCCCAATCTTGGCAGAACAGGGTGATGTCTTGTAAGTCGAGTTGATCTAACAGTGCACGGAGCCAATCTACGTGACGCTGGTAGGTGTAATCACTGCGCTCGCTTGGTTTGTCTGAACGGCCAAAGCCAATTAAGTCTGGGGCGATAACTCGAAACCCTGCTGCAGCCAAGCCTGGAATCATCTTGCGGTATAGGTAGCTCCACGTTGGCTCACCGTGCATCAGCAAAATCGGCGGTGCGTCTTTTGGGCCTTCATCAACATAGTGCAGGCGCAAACTGCCGCCTTCGGTATCGTCAACGTTGATGTAGTTCGGTGCAAAAGGGTAGTCGGCTAAGTTCGCAAAAAAACTATCGGGTGTGCGTAGTGGTGTCATTCGTTCGCTCCAGTTGTTGCTGTTATAGGTAGGGTGGCGATAATGTGCCTGGCTTTATCGGCCAAGCTATGGTGTTCGTTGTTTAAGCGGCTACTCACGAGTAAGCCGAACAATTGCAATTGCAGATTATCAGCAAGCTGGTCGATCTCGGCATTAGGTGCCAATAGATGCTGAGCTTGAAGTCGTAATAAATTGCTGCGCAGCGCCAAAAATATTTTGTGGGTGCCTTCATGCAGGCAAGCTTGTATTTCCTCATCGGCTGATGCGCGTTCAAGGCTAGTGTTAACCAGTAAACACGAACTAGGCTGCTGGAAGCGCTTGGCATTTTGAGGAATGGACTCAAAAAATGCGCATAAGCCGGTCAGGGCATCCTCAGCGTCAAGATAGTGGCGAATACGCCAGTCAATTACGCTCTCAATATAGTGACGAAGGCTGGCACAAAACAAACCGTGTTTAGAGTGAAAGCGGTGGTAGATGGCTGGGGACTTTAGCCCAAGGGCGAGTTCAATCTCGCGGGTTCCGGTCGCGGCAAAACCTTGCCGCCAAAATAGCTGGGTTGCGGCGTCAAGTAACTGCTTGGTGTCTTGTTGTCTGGGACGGGCCATGTGAACTCTATTTTGTATCGATTGATACAAAATAGAGTGTGTTGATTGCTAGGTCAAGTTTTTGGATAACGTTTAGTAAAGGATTTGCGCGGTGATTGCTCGCAATGCACCGCGCTTGAACAGGTTTATGCCGGTAGGGAAATCGGCTTCTCGACAGACTCGTCGTTTGGTTCTGGCGGCACAAAACTAATGACGGTATCGCCAGACTGCAGTTTGCGGGCTTTTTGGCTTAGCCATTCCAGTTTGCCGCTTTCGGGGATAATGGCAAGCCGCACGGCATCTTCAGGTAGCTTGGCCAAAAAGTCTTTCTCGGTGTAAGTCTCGGTAATAATCGTTTTGCGGATACCCCAGCCACGAATCATTCGGGTCCACAGTTCGGCAAAAGAAATATTGGCGGAGAAGGCGGTAATGCCGCGTCGAGTTTCTGACACCACGCGATTGTGGCGTTCATAGCCGCTGTCGTAGGGCTGAAACACGCGGTGGCGGCCAAGGTGGGGAGCAAAGTGGTTACATACCATTGAGTTGTAATGGTTGTTGCCTGTTGCGGCCAGCACGGTGTAAATATTGTCTAGGGCCATGGCTTCCTCGGCCAAGTCAGACAGCACCTCACCAAACCACGTGTCTATTCCCTGCTGGCGGGCAGATTGCAGTCGCCCCCATTCCGTATCGGCAATAACCACATCTTGGTTGATTTTTTTCAGGGCGCTAGCCAGTTCAACGGTCCACGGTGAGGCGCCAACGATGAGAATTCGGCCTTTGCCAGCCGATCCCAGTTTTAATAATTTGGTTAGGGGGCCAAGGGAAAAACCGTGGGCGATGATAGTGGTGAAAATTAGCATAAATACCGCGGGTACCAAATACTCAGCGTCGCTGAATCCGGCGTCAATGAGTGCTGGGGCAAAAGCGCCAGCGGACGCAGCTGCGACAACCCCACGCGGGGCGATCCATCCCATTAGCACGCGATCCTGCCAGCTACAGTCGGTGCGGATGGTGGCAAGAAAGACGGCGAGGGGACGAACCACAAAAACAAAGCCAAGCACCATGGCAATCAACGGCCAGTGAATGGCGCGTATCGACTCCATAGTGAGTGACGCGGTAAGCACCACAAACAAAAACGACACCAATATGATGGTGATGTACTCTTTGAATCGACGCATTTCGTCCAAGCTGCGCAAACGCATATTGCCCATTACCACGCCCATTAGGGTGGTCGCGAGCAATCCAGACTCATGTTGGGCAAGGTCGGAAAGGGCGTATACCGCGAGAACCGCCGCAATAACTGATGGCGCTTTTAGGTATTCAGGAATCCAGCCTTGTCGAAAGCTATAGCCCAAGCCGTAGGCAACACCGCCCCCGAGTACCGCGGAAACGCCGAGCGCTAAGGCGAGGCTGGCAATAACGGACTGTATGGCAGGGCCTTCGCCGGAATAAAGCAAGTATTGATAAACCAGTACCGCCAATAACACCCCAATAGGATCGTTTATGATGCCCTCCCATTTTAAATAGGAGGCCGTACGGCGGTTGAGTTTGGCGTGTTTAAGCAGCGGCATAATGACCGTTGGCCCGGTAACCACCAAAATGGCGCCGAGTAGGGCTGACACGGCCCAGCTTAATCCGCCAACCCAGTGCGCCATCGCGATACCAATGCCCCATGCTAGGATTACGCCGATTGATGTTAGGCGCCGCGTTACTTGCGCTGTTTCGCGCAATTCATGGAACTGAAGATTGAGTCCGCCCTCGAAGAGAATGATGGCTACAAATAATGAGGTTACCGCGGTGAGCCCGGTGCCAAACTCAACGGCGGGGTTAATCCAGCCGCTTATTGGTCCGAGTATTAAGCCGCAGGCCGCGAGAAGTACAATCGCCGGTAGGCGAAACCGCCATGCCAGCCACTGACAAATGATGCCAGCGACTAAAATACTTACTAAAGCTATGGTCATTGTTAAACGGTTTCCCTTGCTAATTATTTGCGGAGCTGAAGATGTCATGGTCAGCCCTGTAAAGTAAAGCTGGGAACTGGGTCAAATCAAATTAAACTGCTTGGGTTATGATTGTTTTCCGCGCAAACTTGCGCTTTTAGGGATCATTAGGGGTATGGGGAAGTGAATGTTTAAGCAATTCAGCGGCATCATTTGGGGATGTTTGCTTGTGCTCGGACTAAGCGCCTGCGCGCATCATGCCGAACAGCGCCGTTTTAGTGCCGAAGGCCAACCCTCACCGGTTTTTAGTGGTGAATATCGCGGTGGCTTATTTAGGCAAGGTACGGTGACCTACGGCGATAAGCTTAATACAGTATTTAGTGGGAAATTTAACGAGGCGGGCTTTCCGCTGCGGGGCGAGCTCCGGCAGTCCTACCAAGATGCCCAAGGAGGGCGGCTGCAGCTGCTACTAACGGGCGACTTTAGTTTAGACCCGGAAGAGAATGAACTCGGGTTTGCCGGTGGTTTCGTCATACTTGATGCCGAGCAGCGTATATTGGCAAGCGCTGAGGTCAGTCATTGGGCGGCCGCTTATGGCGAGCTTCATCCCTTTCAGGCGCCGCAACGTATGACGATGGCGGGCGAAAACACCTATACCCAATATCGTCGGGATATTAGTCCTGCTGGGGCAGGCCATGCTTTTGTGAAGATTCGTCGCCCTTTATCCGGCCCGTTTGAAGTTGATCTTCGCTATCAAGCTGGAGTGCCTAGGGGCATAGTGAAAATATCGACGACCAGCAGCGAGGGCAAGCAGTATGTTGTTGAGCGCCAGTATTTTAATTTTCAAATAGCAGGGGAGCCGGTTCATTATTTTTATTACGAGCCGGGTAGTTTTACCGAGGCCGATATCTTGGGTGACTGCAAAATAATGCCTAATTTAACGGCGCCGCAAGCACTGTTGAGCGTCTATGCCTACGATTGTGACAAAGCGGTATTTTATGCCCTGAGCGAGGATTTTCCGGCGTCGGTATTGGCGATTGCCGCCGCAGACTTAGATAATAGTGGCGCCTTTCATCGCTTCACCCTTTATCACCACGGCGTGGTTAGTCAAATCGAGATTAGTGTCGATGCCCTGTACGAGGGCCAGTGGCTGCGGCACGGTGATGTAAGGCAACTGCATTATGGTGATCTGCGGTTTTATGCGCGCTACCTGCTTGGCACACCGATTGGTATTGGTATTCAGGTTGATGATGAGGGGCCAAAATACAGGCGTTTTGGCCAGTCGGGGGCTGAGGCTGAGATGCTCCCGAGCGCAGAGCTTTATGACCGCATCAACGGTCGCTATGAATGGCAAGTGACACGCTTGAATAAGCATTTTTCGGCAGTTTTGGGCAGCAGTATTGTGTCGGCAGACGCACTTGCGACGCTAAAAGAGGCGTTGTTAGCAGATTTAAGTGAAAACAAGGCAATAGCCCAGGATGGCCAAGTGCCAGGTTTGAGCGAGTTATGGCAGAGCTGGCAGCGCCAAAGTCGGGCGCGGATTATCACGTGGCAGCGCCATAGTACTGGGGAGCAGGAGAAAACGCCGGCGTCGATGCAGTTAAAATTGAAAGCAGACATCGATAAATGGTTGGCGCAAAGCCAAAAACTGCTCCTAGGCGAGGCTGAGCGGCGCTGTGAGCTTAATAGTCAGAGTTTTAATAGTGATGTTTGGCAGTGCGAGAATCGGCCTGATGCTCGCCTAGCTGAAGTCTGCGTAAACTATTTAAGTAAATCCGCCTGCGCCAAGATGGCAGGGGAGTTTGCGGCGAGCGCGGCGCAGTAGCCGGTGATAGTGCTGGGCACAAATTTGCCAATAATTTTGTGTTCTTGGTTTTTCCCTTGTCATAAAGCACTACAATGACGGCGAACATTTTCTTTTATCGTTACACAGGCAATGCGATACATGTGGTTTAAAAATCTTCTTATATACCGTTTTACCAAGCCATTTACCCTCACCGCAGATGAGGTGGATCAAAAATTAGGCGAAATGGCCTTTTCACCCTGTAATAGTCAAGATCCTTCTAGTTACGGCTGGACCATGCCGCTGGGCAGTCAGGGTAGCCAATATGTGCACAGTGCCAACGGCTATATTATGGTCTGCGCCAAAAAGCAGGAAAAAATTCTCCCCGCGGCGGTCATTAATGAAGTGTTGGCTGACAAGCTAGAAGAAATTAAATCTCAGGAAGACCGCAGGCCCGGACGCAAAGAGCGCACAGACCTAAAAGAAGAAATTATTTTTTCTCTGCTGCCCCGCGCATTTACACGCTCGAATCGTGTGTTTGCCTATATTGCGCCCCAAGAGGGTTTGTTGATTGTGGATGCGGGCTCGCACAATAAGGCTGAAGAGTTAATGGTTTTATTGCGCGAATCGCTGGGCAGTCTGCCGGTTATTCCGATTAAGGCAAAAAATGTTGCTCAGCACGCCATGACCGAGTGGTTGACCAATGGCAGCGCACCCAAGGGCTTTGAGCTGGGTGGCGAATGTGAATTACGCGACAAGGCCGACGACAGCGCAGTGATTCGTTGTAAAAATCAAAACCTTTGCTCCACCGAGATTAATAATCACATTCAAGCGGGTATGTTCGTCAATAAATTGGCCTTGCATTGGGTAGGTGATATCGATTTTATTGTAGACGACCAGTTGACGATCAAGCGTTTGAGCTTTGGCGACCTTGTCCAAGAAAAGCTAGGCGAAACCAATGCCGATAGCGCCGCCGAACAGTTCGATGTGGATTTCAACATCATGACTGGCGAATTTGCTAAATTCATTCCGGCGGTATTAGAAGCCTTTGGTGGTGAAGATACCGCCGAGCAAGATCCAGTCATCTCCAGCGCGGCTTAATTTCTGCACGCTATCCTATAGTTCCAGCCTTTACCCTGCGAATTTTCCCCACGAGCTCACGCTTATGGGGTTTCGCAGCGGCAGTGTAAGAAAATGTCATGTTTTTTGTTCTGAAGTGACATGTCGCCTCGATCAGCTATGGCACAGAATATGGCCAATTTCGAATTCTGGGTTCGATCTCACTGTTTTGGTGTGCTTGGGCCTAGGGGTTTTGAGAGTTCATTTAATAATATTGGGAGTGAGATAATGGATATTACTGGCAAAATTGCAGTGGTTACTGGTGGTGCATCTGGTCTAGGTGAGGCCACTGTGCGGGCCTACGTCGCTAAAGGTGGCAAGGTTGCTATTTTTGATATGAACGCCGACCGCGGCAATGCCATTGTTGCTGAGTTGGGTGCCGACAATGTCAGTTTTCATAACGTCAATGTTTCTGACGAAGAGTCAGTGAGCACTGCCATTGCAGAAGTAATGGCGAAGTTTGGTGCCATTCATATTTGTAATAACTATGCCGGTATTGGCAACGCAGTAAAAACGCTGGGTAAAAACGGCCCGTTCCCATTAGATGCCTATAAGCACGTAATTAACGTGAACTTAATCGGTACCTTCAACGTTGCCCGTTTAGCGGCTGAGCAAATGGCCAAAAACGAAGCCTACGACGGCGCGAATGCCCGTGGGGTAATTATCAATACTGCCTCAGTAGCGGCTTACGAAGGTCAAGTCGGTCAGTTGGCTTACAGCGCATCTAAAGGTGGCGTGGTCGCTATGACCTTGCCAATGGCGCGTGATTTAGCGTCTTACGGTATTCGCGTTAACACTATTGTACCGGGCTTGATTCACACGCCGCTGTTCGAAACCCTACCTGAAGAAGCCTATAAGTCTTTAGAAAACAGTGTGGTAAACCCGCGTCGTCTTGGTCGTCCGGAAGAAATCGCGCACCTCTCAGTCATGATTGCTGAGAACGAATATATGAATGGCGAATGTATTCGTTTGGATGGCGCAATACGCATGCAGCCGCGTTAATTATTGGTCTGCAAACTTGGCCCTGCGTCCTGCAGGGCTGAACGATGTACCTCATAATAAAAGTAGAGGCGAGCGATGAACGTAAATTCCACGGTTGAAATGACCATCAATGGTCATGTTGCCACTATTTGCTTAAATCGACCCGATTCCCTGAATGCCTTCAATCGTGAGATGCGCGCAGAATTACTTGCATGTTTTACGCAAGTGTCAGCAATGTCTGACATCCGCGTTGTGGTGCTTGGGGCTAATGGGCGCGGTTTCTCGTCTGGCGCTGATTTGACGCAAGGTCCGCTGGATGGCCAAAGTGTCGAACGCCAGTTGCTCGATGAGTACGGCCCCATTTTGCGCTTGATTGAAACCATGGATCAAACCGTGATCGCGGCGATTCCTGGCGTTATGGCCGGTATTGGCGCCGCCTTTGCCATGCACTGCGATTTATCGGTAATGGCGAATAACGCCAGTATGGTGATGGCCTTTACCAATGTAGCGCTGGTGCCGGATGGTGGGGCGACATGGAATTTACTGCGGCGTTTGGGCTATCAGCGTGCTTTTCAGCTTATAGCCGAGGGCGGCAGGCTCGATGCGGCAAGTTGTTTGGAGCTGGGTTTGGTCACTAAGCTCGCTGATGCGGGTGAGGTTTTAGCAACCGCTCAGGCCTGGGCTGAAGCATTAGCCCAGCGTGCGCCAATAGCGCTGCGCGAAGCAAAAACCTTGCTTCGCAATGCCGGTACACAGTCCTTTAGTGAAACCATGGCCGCCGAGGCGAAAGCTCAGAATCAGTGCTTTGCTAGCGAAGACGCGGCCGAGGCAATTGCGGCATTTATGGCGAAGCGCAGCCCAGTTTTTAACGGCCGCTAATGTTCGATTTTGGCTGATAGTAAGTATTTTAATAATTGATTAGGAGAATTTGCAAATGAGCGATGAAGTATTGGTAAGTGTTGAAGACGGCGTGATGCTTATAACTTTAAACCGTCCAAAGGCAAAGAACTCGGTGAATTTGGCTGTTGCAAAAGGCGTAGCTGCAGCAATGGACGAACTTGACAGCAATGACAGCATTCGCTGCGCTATTATTACTGGCGCAGATAATACCTTTTGCGCGGGTATGGATTTAAAAGCGTTTGTCACTGGCGAGATGCCAGTGATTCCAGGGCGTGGTTTTGCTGGCTTGGTTGAAGCTCCCCCGAAAAAGCCGTTGATTGCTGCTGTCGAAGGCTATGCCTTAGCTGGTGGATTTGAAATCGCGATCACCTGTGATTTGGTTGTGGCGGCAAACAATGCCAAATTTGGTATTCCGGAAGTTAAGCGTGGTTTGGTTGCAGCAGCTGGCGGCTTAATGCGCCTGCCTCGTCAAATTCCCTCGCGTATTGCTAAAGAAATGGCGCTGACCGGAGAATTTATTGATGCAGCTCGTGGCTACGAGCTTGGTTTGATAAATAAAGTGGTAGAGCCCGGCTGCGCACTTGATGGTGCAAAAGCCATGGCTAAACTGATCGCCGCGAACGGTCCGTTGGCCGTCATTAAGAGTAAGCAGGTTATCGATGAGTCCCAAGACTGGACTAACGATAATATGTACACCAAGCAAACCGAAGTGGCTACTGTGGTATTTACCAGCCACGATGCAATAGAAGGTGCAACGGCCTTTGCCGAAAAACGTGCGCCTAATTGGCAGGGTAAGTAAGGTTTCTCTAGCCAGCAAATCCAAAAATAACATGGCGAGGATTTGCGTTCTCGCCTATAACGAGAGTTTTGAATATGAGCGAAGCATGGGTTATAGATGCCTGCCGCACCCCGCGCGGTATTGGTAAAGTAGGTAAGGGCGCATTGGCGGGCATTCACCCCCAGCAGTTGGGCGCGACAGTTTTAAAAGCGATTGCCGAGCGCAATAATTTAAACACCGCTGATGTCGATGACATTATTTGGGGTACCAGTGCCCAGCGCGGCACCCAAGGCGGCGATTTAGGTCGTATGGCGGCACTCGATGCAGGCTACGATATTCGTTCCAGCGCGGTAACCCTAGACCGCTTCTGTGGTTCAGGTATTACGGTAGTCAGCATAGCTGCCGCTAGTATCATGTCTGGTATGGAAGACGTGGTGATTGCCGGTGGCACTGAAATGATGTCGACCTACGCAGAAAATAGTAAAGGCATGTCGCCGTTTATGGATTCCGGCAATACGCGTTTACGCGACAGCCACCCTCAGCCCCATCAGGGCGTGTGTGCGGATGCGATTGCGACGCTTGAAGGCATTAGCCGTGAAGCCCTTGATCAATTGGCGGTGACCAGTCAACAGCGCGCCGCCCACGCTATCGCAAACGGCCACTTCGATAAAAGTTTGGTGCCGGTTTACCATGAAGATGGCACTTTGGCCTTAGACAAAGAAGAGTTTCCGCGTCCAAGTACTACCTTGGAAGGTTTGTCTCAGTTGAAGCCGGCATTCCCGGACTTGGCGAATTACCCATTAAATGAAGAAGGTACGACCTACGCGAGTTTGGTTGCTAAGGTGTATCCAGACCTCACAATTAGCCACGTTCACCACGGTGGTAACTCTTCAGGTGTGGTTGACGGCGCAGCGGCTCTATTGCTGACCTCGCCAGAATACGCTAAAGCCCACGGTTTAAAGCCTCGCGCTAAAATCGTCGCCATGGCCAATATGGGAGACTCGCCAACCTTAATGCTTAACGCACCGGTGCCAGCAACCCTGAAAGTACTGAAAAAAGCTGGCTTAACCATCGACGATATCGACTTGTTTGAAATCAACGAAGCCTTTGCCGTCGTTGCCGAGAAGTATATTCGCGATCTGAAGCTGGATCGCGATAAGGTCAACGTCAACGGCGGCGCAATGGCTTTGGGTCACCCCATTGGTGCAACGGGCGCGATTTTGATCGGCACATTGCTGGACGAATTAGAGCGTCGTGGCCTTAAACGTGGTCTAGTTACCATGTGCGCGGCCGGTGGTATGGCGCCAGCGATTATCATTGAGCGTATTGAAGGCTAAATTTACGCGATTTGAATTTTTTGTGTTTAGAGGCCGCAGATGCGGCCTTTTTTTGTTTTTTGTCCCGCCAGAAAGCGATATTGCCGTGTTAAAACCACATTGCGCGAGAATAAAACTCCCTGAATCCCCCCAGACCATAGCCTTAGCGCCCCAGCTTGACTAAAATGCACTCCTTTCGGCTTGGAATTTAACAGTTTCCGTGCCAGTCCCAGTATTGTCGGGCTTCCAGCGCCCGAGATATTGCCTGATGTTTTAAAGGAGCAATAGTGGATTCGGTCAAAGTAGGAATATGTGGTTTAGGAACCGTGGGCAGCGGCACGTTTGCGGTATTGAAGCGCAATGCAGCAGAGATATCTGCTCGGGTTGGCGCCGATATCGTGGTGGCGCAAATTGGTTCGCGTCGCGATAACCCCAAGTGCGAGACCGGCGATGTGGCGATTAATCGCGATGTGTTCGCCGTGGCTGAAAACCCCGAAATCGATATTCTGGTGGAATTGATTGGCGGCACCACTGTAGCCAAAGAACTCGTCTTAAAAGCAATTGCCAACGGCAAGCACGTTGTCACAGCCAATAAGGCGCTGATCGCTGAGCACGGTAATGAGATTTTCGCAGCTGCAGCAGAAAAGGGCGTTACCGTTGCCTTTGAAGCCGCTGTAGCCGGTGGTATTCCCATCATCAAGGCGCTGCGTGAAGGCTTGGCGGGCAATAAAATTCAGTGGCTGGCGGGTATTATCAACGGCACGGGCAACTTCATCCTGTCTGAAATGCGTGAAAAGGGCCGTGACTTTGCCGACGTACTGGCCGAGGCGCAGGAGCTGGGCTATGCCGAAGCTGACCCCACTTTTGACGTGGAAGGTATCGACGCCGCGCATAAACTGGTCATCCTTGCCTCTTTGGCCTTTGGTATTCCTCTGCAATTCGACAAGGTCTTCACCGAGGGCATTAGCCGCATTGCTCAAGAAGACGTGATCTATGCTGAAGAGCTTGGCTACCGTATAAAGCATTTGGGTATTGCCAGAGACACGAGCGACGGTATCGAGCTGCGAGTTCACCCGACTTTGATTCCCGAGAAGCGTCTGATCGCCAATGTAAACGGCGTCATGAACGCGGTGCTAGTACAATCCGACGCGGTTGGCCCTAGCCTGTATTACGGCGCTGGCGCCGGTGGCGAACCCACGGCCTCTGCAGTGGTAGCGGACATTATCGATGTGGCACGCACCTTAAGCTCGTCGCAAAGCAGTCGCGTACCGTATTTGTCGTTCAAAACTGAATCCCTCAGCGCCCACCCAATACTGCCGATTGATGCGGTCGAAACCGCTTACTACCTGCGCATGGCTGCAGTGGATAAGCCTGGTGTACTGTCTAAAGTTGCGCAGATCCTCAGCGACGGCGGAATCAGCATTGAAGCACTGATTCAGAAAGAACCCGCTGACGGCGCGAACTTGGTGCCCATGATCATCCTGACCAATCGCACCATCGAAGCCAAATTGTCGGCTGCAGTAAGCCAGATCGAAGGCTTGGAAAGCATCGTGGGTGAAGTGACTCGGATAAGAGTGGAGTCGTTGGCGGGTTAAGGCCGCTTTACGCGGCACGGGAGACGGGAAACGCCAGTGCGGCTTTTGCGTCTCCCGTCTCCCATCAAGCGTTTAACTACTATAATTTAACGAACATTGAGAGCTAAAAGCACGTGAAATACATTAGCACCCGCGGCAAAGCGCCCGCCCTGAATTTTGAAGACGTTCTGCTGACGGGCCTCGCGCCAGATGGCGGTTTGTATGTGCCCGAGTCTTTGCCCAAGTACAGTAAAGCGCAGATTGCGTCGTGGGCGTCCTTGTCGTATACCGATTTGGCGTTTCAAATTATTCAGCCCTTTATCGGCGGCTGCATTCCTGATGATGACCTCAAAGCGATTATTGACGATACCTATGTGGATTTTCGTCACCCAGCGATAGCGCCGCTGGTGCAGTTAGATCGCAATGAGTGGGTACTGGAATTATTCCAAGGGCCGACCTTGGCCTTTAAAGATTTTGCCCTGCAAATGCTCGGTCGCTTGCTCGATTACGTGCTTGAGCGCCGTCAGCAGAAAGTCGTCATCATGGGCGCGACCTCGGGTGATACTGGCTCGGCTGCGATCCAAGGCTGCAAGCGCTGCAGCAATATCGACATTTTCATATTGCATCCTTATCAGCGGGTATCAGAAGTACAGCGTCGCCAGATGACCACGGTGGTAGGCGACAATATTCACAATATTGCGGTGCGCGGTCACTTTGATCACTGTCAGGCGATGGTGAAAGCCAGTTTTGCCGATCAGAGCTTCCTGCCTGAAGGTCGTCAGTTGGTTGCGGTTAACTCGATCAACTGGGCGCGGATTATGGCCCAGATCGTTTACTACTTTTACGCGGCTTACGCCGTTGGCGCGCCAGATCGCTCAGTGAGTTTCTCTGTGCCCACTGGTAACTTTGGTGACATTTACGCTGGGTATTTGGCTAAGTGCATGGGGCTGCCAATTGAGCAGTTAGTGGTGGCGACCAACCAAAACGATATTCTGCACCGTTTTATTAGCGGTAATAAGTTTGAAAAGCACGAGCTGCAGCACACCTTGTCGCCGAGCATGGATATTGTCGTTTCTAGCAATTTTGAACGGATGTTATTTGACTGCTATGACCGCGATGGTGCCGCCATTGATGATTTAATGACGAAGATGAATACCGAGACCGTTTCGATTCCTGATGCGGCGTTTGCTAAAGTACGCGGTCTGTTCGATAGCTACGGTGTTAACGACGAAGAAACCGTGGCCATGATCGCCTCGGTTTATGAAAACAATGAGTATCTGCTCGACCCTCACTCAGCGATTGGTGTTAAGGCCGCCCGCGAATGCCGTCGTGATACCGCTACGCCAATGATCACTTTGGCCACCGCGCACCCGGCTAAATTCCCCGAAGCGGTGATGAAAGCGGGCTACCCTACGGCGCCAGCCTTACCCCACCACATGAGCGATCTCTTCGATTTGGACGAGCGCTATGAGGTCGTCGACAATAAACTGGAAGACGTGCACGCGATGATCGCCGCGAATATTCGCGCATGATTTGCTCCCTAACGTAGTGACAGACTTTCCCAAGATAATCCTTCGTGAACCCGCCGCCGCAGAATTTTCTGCGGCAGTGCCGACCCTTCTGCAAAGACTCTACGCCAGCCGTGGCTTGTTTCGCGATGCTGATCTGGAATCTGGTTTAGAGCATTTACCCAAACCAGAAATGAAAGGCATGGCAGAGGCTTGCGCCTTGCTCGCCAATGCCCTCGAAAAGCAGCATCGCCTATTAATTGTCGGTGATTTTGACTGCGACGGCGCAACCAGTACCAGTCTTGCGGTTTTGGGCTTGCGGGCCTTGGGCGCGGCGGATGTGGATTATTTGGTACCCAACCGCTTTGAATACGGTTACGGCCTCACGCCTGAAATTGTCGCGGTAGCGGCGGAGCGCCAGCCAGATTTAATTATTACTGTTGATAACGGCATCTCCAGTATCGACGGTGTTGCCGCTGCGGCTAAGCTGGGCATTCCGGTGTTGGTTACCGATCACCACTTGCCCGGTGACTCACTGCCCCAAGCCGCCGCGATTGTGAATCCTAATCAGCACGGCTGCCCCTTTGCTGGTAAATCCTTGGCTGGGGTAGGGGTGATGTTCTATGTGCTGCTGGCATTGCGTAGCGAGTTGCAGCAGCGGGGCTGGTTTACTGGCGAGCGCGCTAAACCTAACTTGGCCGAGTTCCTGGATTTGGTCGCCCTCGGCACCGTCGCTGACGTCGTGCCGCTGGAGCACCTCAACCGCATTTTGGTTGAACAGGGCTTGCGCCGTATTCGTGCGGGTCGCTGTCGTCCGGGCATACAGGCTTTGCTGAGAGTGGCGGGTAAAGAGTCTGGCCGCTTAGTTGCATCGGACATGGGCTTTTCGATTGGCCCGCGTTTAAACGCGGCGGGCCGCCTAGACGATATGAGCCTGGGTATTCGCTGCTTGCTTACTGAAGATGCCGATACCGCGCTAAATTTGGCCGCCGAGCTAGACGATTTAAACCGCGAGCGCCGTTCAATAGAGCAAAGCATGAAAGACGATGCGATGCGGGTATTAGCGCATTTGCAGCTCGACCCCACGGCGGTGCCAAACGGGATATGTCTTTACGACCCAACATGGCATCAGGGAGTGGTCGGGATACTTGCCTCGCGGATTAAAGACCGCTACCACCGGCCCGTGATCGCCTTTGCCGATGCTGATGGTGAAGAAATCAAAGGCTCGGCGCGCTCGATTCCAGGCCTGCACATGCGTGATGCCCTCGATTTAATTGCCAAGCGCCACCCGGGTTTGCTCAATAAATTTGGTGGCCACGCCATGGCGGCGGGCATGAGTTTAGCCAAAGCTGATTACGAGCGATTTGCTAAGGCGTTTGACGCCATTGTGGCGGAGTTAACTAGCGCGGAACAATTGACTGCCGCGGTATACAGTGACGGCGAATTGACCGCCGAGGATTTGTCGCTAGAGCGGGCAGAATTACTGCGCGGCGCAGGCCCTTGGGGACAGAACTTCCCTGAGCCGCTGTTTCACGGCCGGTTTCGCCTCGTGCAGCAGCGTATTGTTGGCGCGCGGCATTTGAAGATGGTCTTGGCGCCGGAGCAGGGTGGCGAACAAATTTTTGACGCTATCGCCTTTAATATCGACACCGATGTGTGGCCCAGCCCCACAACTGAATACGTCGAGCTAGTCTATAAACTCGACAGCAATCTGTTTCGTGAGCGCCTGTCTTTGCAGCTTATGGTCGAACACCTGCGCTCGCTGTGAACGCCTTAATTGCCCCTTGTGAGTAATTGCCCCCGCGATGCTTTGCGGGAGCTGGCTCATCAGGTAAAATGCCGCCCTTTCCACGTGATACCGGATAATCTTCAATGTTAGAAGTCAACGCGATACGTCAGTCCCTAAAAAGCATGAGCGAAAGAACCGACGTGCTTCGGGGGTATCTTTGACTACGCTAACAAGAAAGAGCGTTTATTTGAGGTAGAGCTCGAGCTGGGCGACCCTAAAGTGTGGGACGACGCTAAGCGCGCCCAAGAGTTGGGTCGTGAGCGCGCCGCGCTAGAAGCGGTAGTGGCGACGATAGATGAATTAGACAGCGGTGTGTCCGATTGCAAAGAGCTTTTGGATATGGCGGTTGAAGAGGGTGACGAAGACACCATCAGCGGTATGCAGGTCGATGTCGACCGCTTGGAAGCCTCCTTGGGCGCTCTTGAATTTCGTCGGATGTTCTCTGGCGAGATGGACCCTAACAACTGCTATCTGGATATTCAGTCAGGCTCTGGCGGTACCGAAGCGCAGGACTGGGCCAATATGGTGTTGCGCATGTATTTGCGCTGGTGCGAGGCCAAGGGCTTCAAAGCTGAATTGGTGGAACTGTCAGACGGTGAAGTGGCGGGTATTAAAAGTGCGACTATTCATATTCAGGGCGAATACGCGTTTGGCTGGCTGCGCACCGAGACGGGTGTGCACCGTCTAGTACGGAAATCGCCTTTTGACTCGGGCAATCGTCGCCACACCTCATTTTGCTCGGTATTTATATCGCCAGAGATTGATGACGATATCGAAATTGATATCAATCCATCAGACGTGCGCACCGATACCTATCGGGCCAGCGGCGCGGGTGGTCAGCACATAAACAAAACCGATTCTGCGGTGCGTTTAACCCACGTGCCGACGAATATTGTGGTGCAGTGCCAAAACCAGCGCTCGCAACATCAGAACCGCGACAGCGCGTGGAAAATGCTAAAAGCAAAACTCTACGAACTGGAAATGCAAAAGCGCAATAGTGCCGCGCAAGAGCTGGAAGACAGCAAGTCGGATATCGGTTGGGGAAGTCAAATTCGCTCCTACGTTTTAGACGATCAGCGCATTAAAGATTTGCGCACCAATGTGCAGACCAGTAACTGCAATGCGGTGTTAGATGGCGATTTAGATCAGTTTATTGAAGCAAGTTTGAAGTTCGGCCTTTAGCTGGCTGAGTCGGGTGTCGGAAGTCTGACGTCTGACGAGAAGTTCGCACAAGTGTTAAGCAGGGCGCTGAGATCGGCGCCTTAATTTTCAAATACAAATAAGCAGCGCGCTGCTTTTAATACGTCCGACGTCAGACCTCCGACGCCCGACTTAGGAACCCAATATGTCTGATAACCACAACGAAGTTGAAAACGCCCAGGAAGAGAATCGCTTAATCGCCGAGCGTCGCGCCAAGCTGAGCGCGATTCGCGAAAAACGCAATGCCTTCCCTAATCACTTCCGTCGTGAAGACTACGCCCAGCGCCTGCAAGATGAGTTGTCTGAGAAGGGTAAAGAAGAACTTGAGGTCTTAGATCGCAAGGCTAGCATCGCCGGTCGTATTATGGCCAAGCGCGGGCCCTTTATGGTGCTGCAGGACATGACTGGTCGTATTCAGGTTTATGTCGATAAAAAGCTCCTGCCAGCTGAGCTGATTACCGAAATTAAAACCTGGGATATCGGCGATATTATTTCAGCAACTGGCCCTGTGCATAAGTCTGGCAAGGGCGACCTCTACGTGAATATGCATGAGACCTCCTTGCTGACCAAATCGCTGCGACCATTGCCAGATAAATTCCATGGTCTGACAGATCAAGAAACCCGCTACCGTCAGCGTTATGTCGATTTGATCATGAACGAAACCTCGCGCCGGACCTTCGCGATTCGCTCAAAAATGATCAGCTCAATTCGCAATTTCTTGCAGCAAAAAGACTTTGTTGAAGTTGAAACTCCAATGATGCAAGTCATTCCCGGCGGCGCCAGCGCGCGGCCGTTTGTAACGCATCACAATGCCCTGAGCATGGACATGTATCTGCGTATTGCGCCTGAGCTGTACCTAAAGCGTTTGGTCGTTGGCGGCATAGAGCGGGTGTTTGAAATCAACCGTAACTTCCGCAACGAAGGGCTTTCTACTCGGCACAACCCAGAATTCACCATGATCGAATTCTACCAAGCCTATGCCGATTACAAAGACATGATGGACTTGACCGAAGCCATGCTGCGCAATACGGCGCAGGAAGTCTTGGGCACGACCATCATCACCTACCAAGGCAGCGAATACGATTTCGGTAAGCCGTTTACCCGCCTGTCAGTATTTGATTCGGTGTTGCAGTACAACCCAGAAATTACTGCAGAACAGCTCAGCGATATGGTACAGGCCACTGAAATTGCGGTAAAACTTGGCGTTAAAGTCAAAGACACGTGGGGCTTAGGCAAAATCCAGATCGAGATTTTTGAAGAGACCGTTGAACACAAGCTTGATCAGCCGACTTTCATTACTGAGTATCCTACCGAAGTCTCGCCACTGGCCCGCCGCAGTGACGGCAACCCCTTTGTGACTGACCGCTTTGAATTCTTTGTCGGTGGTCGGGAGCTGGCTAACGGCTTCTCGGAGCTTAACGACCCAGAAGACCAAGCCGAGCGCTTTATGGCGCAAGTTGCCGAGAAAGACGGCGGCGACGATGAAGCCATGCACTACGACGCCGACTACATCGCCGCGCTTGAATATGGCTTACCGCCAACCGCCGGTGAAGGTATTGGTATTGACCGCTTGGTGATGCTGTTCACCGACTCACCGTCGATTCGGGATGTATTGCTGTTTCCACATATGCGACCAGAGTAGGTCTGATGTCGGAAGTCTGGCGTCGGACGTATGCAGAGTGCATATTTAAGCGTCAGACATCTGACTTCCGACGTCCAGCGTAAAACCCGCCTAGACAGCCACTTACGCAACTATGCTATAGTAACCTCCACGTTTTATCGTCCTTGGGGAATGTGGTAATGAGTATCGAAAACGTCGATTTATTTGACGGCCTGATGCCGGAAGAGATCCAAATTTTGCGCGACACCAGTGTGTTGCGGGACTTCGCTAAAAACACGGTTTTGATTCACGAGGGCGACGTTGCAGACTCCCTTTATGTTGTGGAGTCGGGCCGAGTTAAAGTGTATTGCAGCGATAAAAGCGGCAAAGACTTCGTACTGAATATTCTTGAAGATGGTGACTACTTTGGCGAATTAGCCTTGTTGGATGACGACAAGCGCTCAGCCTCGGTGCGCGCTATGGAAGCGACCAAGGTACGTATCGTTTACAAGGAGGATTTCAAAGCGATATTGGATATGCACCCCAATATCACCCGTATCCTCAATAAAAACTTAACTCGCCGTATTCGTAAACTCACTAACGATGTCAAGAGTTTGGCCTTGCAGGATGTGTACGGTCGAGTGGTTAAAGTACTGACGAATCTGGCCCAGCCCGCGGGTGACGACGGCAGTATGCGTATTGATGAAAAACTCACTCAGCAAGAAATTGCTGACCGGGTGGGCTCGTCCCGCGAAATGGTAGCGCGAATATTAAAAGACCTGACCATTGGAGAATACATCGATGTTGAAGGTCGGCATATTGTGATTAAGCGCAAACTTCCGGAAAGCTATTAATATAAATTTTATACCGAAGGCAAGTTCTTGGCTTCGGTATAAAATTGTTAAGTCGTCATTCCTGTTTCGTTAAAACTCACGTGGCCGTGCTTGATTTAACCAGCAGTTTCGCAGTTCCCTGGCTAAATTTTGCACGCAACTCTTGGTCTGTACTAAGTTGGTCTGCATTATTGATTATCTGGCCGCTGGTATCCTGAATAATAGAATACCCTCTATTTAAGGTCTGCTCGGGCCCTAGGTTGCGCAGTTGTTGCTCAAGGTTCAGGCTGGCGGCTTTATTTTGCTTTAGATTTTGCTTGATGGCGTTAACCATGCGCTTGCGCAACTGGCTAAGGTCGCGCTGCTTATTGTTAAGCTGGCGCTGAGGGTTTAGCAGGGATAGCTGCTGGTTGGCCGCGCCAAGGCGCTGCTGGCGCCGACGCTGGCTTTGCTGCCACTGCCGTTGCAGGCGAAGTTCTAAATCATCTAGGCGCTGACTTTGCTCTCGCAACTGACTGCGCGGGTCGCGAACCCGACGGCTTAATGACAAGAGTTGCTCTTGCCAGCGTCGTAGTCGTAATTGCTGTGACTTGGCGAGGCGACCTTTGAGTAAATGCAGCTTAGAGATTAGCTCGGTTTGATCTGGGCTAAGCAGCTCGGCTGCCGCAGATGGCGTGGCCGCGCGTATATCGGCAACAAAGTCGCTAATACTGAAATCCACTTCGTGGCCCACGGCGCTAATTACGGGCAATTCTGAGTCGTGAATTGCAGCGGCAACAATATGCTCGTTAAACGGCCATAAATCTTCTAGTGAGCCACCGCCACGGGAGACCAGTATTAGGTCAAAGTCTTGCTGTTTAGTGCGCACCCAATGGTTGGCTTGGGCAATGGCGTTGGCAATTTGGCCAGCGGCGTTGTTACCCTGCACTAATACGGGCAATACACTGATTTGCATCGTTGGCCAGCGACGTTTAAATACGGATAAAATGTCGTGAATAGCCGCGCCAGTAGGGGAGGTCACTACCGCAACGTGTTTGATGGTGGCCGGTAGCGGTTTTTTGTGTTCGGGGTCGAACCAGCCTGCAGCCAAGAGTTCTTGCTTGAGTTTTTCAAACGCCAAGGCCAGCGCGCCAGCGCCAGCTTGCTGCATACTGTCGACAATGAGCTGGTAGTCACCACGGCCTTCATAGAGGCTGACTTTGCCGCGAACGCTGACTTGCTGGCCGGGCTCGGGGTTAAAGTTAACCCGCATATTCTTACCCTTAAAGAAGGCGCAGCGAATTTGGGCGCGGTCGTCTTTTAGGGTGAAATACCAGTGGCCGGAGCTGGGGCGCGATAAGGTCGACAATTCGCCGGTCACGTTGACCTGGGCAAAACAGTCTTCAAGTAATTGTTTAGCCAAACCGTTTAATTGGCTGACAGAGAGAGTTTGTGGCGGTTCTTGTGTAGTCATGGCGCTATTGTAGCAAGATATAGTGGGTAGTTCGCCAAGAATCGGTTTACTAAGAGGGCGGTATCGCTTAAAATTGCGAGGATTCTAGCCACC
This sequence comes from Zhongshania antarctica, assembly GCF_014202945.1. GTDB lineage: Bacteria > Pseudomonadota > Gammaproteobacteria > Pseudomonadales > Spongiibacteraceae > Spongiibacter > Spongiibacter antarcticus. The sequence goes on from NZ_JACHHW010000007.1 coordinate 34,618, forward strand.
GGCATTGGAATCTATTTATGCTACGTATTGCCCAAGAAGCACTCACCTTTGATGACGTTCTTCTGCTCCCAGGTTACTCCGAGGTTACCGCTAAAGACGTTAGCCTAAAAACTCAGCTGACCCGTAATATCTCACTGAATATTCCCCTTGTGTCTGCCGCAATGGATACTGTCACTGAAAGCGCGCTGGCGATTGCCCTCGCTCAGGAAGGCGGCATCGGCATTATTCACAAGAGCATGACCATTGCTCAGCAAGCTCAAGAAGTGCGCGCGGTTAAAAAGCACGAGAGCGGTATAGTTAAAGATCCAATCACCATTGAAGCGAGCGCACCACTTAGCGAATTGTTTGAGCTACGTCGTCGCCATAAAATCTCCGGCGTTCCCGTTCTCGATAAAGGCGAGCTGGTTGGTATTGTCACCAGCCGTGATGTGCGCTTCCAAGAAGAATTAAACGTTCCTGTTTCTAGCATGATGACCCCGAAAGAAAAGCTGGTCACGGTTAAAGAGGGCGTGGATATGGTGGTAGCCAGAGAGCTACTGCACCGTCACCGTATTGAAAAAGTCTTAGTGGTCAATGACGATTTTAAATTGACTGGCATGATCACCGTTAAAGACATGAACAACGCCCAGACTTATCCCCATGCCTGTAAAGACAGCCAGGGCCAGTTGCGGGTTGGCGCATCGGTTGGCACTAGTGCAGATACCGATGATCGCGTTGCCGCACTGGTTGCCGCTGGCGTAGATGTATTGGTGGTTGATACCGCGCATGGTCATTCTATGAATGTATTAAATCGGGTGCGCTGGATTAAAGAAAATTATCCGCAGGTGGACGTGATCGGCGGCAATATCGCGACTGGCGCAGCGGCTTTGGCGCTACTCGAAGCTGGCGCCGACGCGGTTAAGGTCGGTATCGGTCCAGGCTCCATTTGTACTACTCGTATTGTGACTGGTGTTGGTGTTCCGCAAATTAGTGCTATTGCTAACGTTGCCGCAGCCCTTAAAGGCACCGGTGTACCGCTCATCGCCGATGGCGGTATTCGCTTTTCCGGTGATTTGTCTAAAGCTGTGGTTGCTGGTGCTAACTGCATTATGATGGGCTCGATGTTTGCCGGTACCGAAGAAGCGCCAGGCGAGGTCGAGTTATTCCAAGGTCGTACTTATAAGTCGTACCGTGGCATGGGTTCACTCGGCGCAATGACCAAAACCCAGGGCTCTAGTGATCGCTATTTCCAAAGTGCTGACGATGGCGCCGAGAAACTCGTACCCGAGGGTATTGAAGGTCGCGTCGCCTATAAAGGCCCGCTGGCCGTGATTGTCCATCAGTTGATGGGCGGCCTGCGCTCAGCCATGGGATATACCGGTAGCCTCGACATTGAAGCTATGCGCAACAATCCTGAGTTTGTGCGGGTGACCTCGGCAGGCATGAACGAAAGCCATGTACACGACGTGAGCATCACCAAAGAAGCGCCCAATTACCCTACCTAGGGGGTAGTGGTCATTATTTTTTTGAATTAACAAACCCGCTACCGTAGCGGGTTTGCTGTTTTATTTATGTTCACATTTGCCGTGAACCTTGTTGAGAGAATTGCCGTGTCAATCCCAGATATCCACGCCCACCGTATTTTGATTCTAGATTTTGGCTCTCAGTACACCCAGCTGATTGCGCGGCGTATTCGTGAAATTGGCGTATATTGCGAGATTCGCGCCTTTGATATTAGCGATGACGATATCAATGAATTCAAACCCTCAGGCTTTATCTTGGCGGGTGGGCCAGAGTCGGTAACGGAAGCAGGTTCGCCACGAGCGCCACAATTGGTGTTCGAATTGGGTGTACCGGTATTGGGCATTTGCTACGGCATGCAGACCATGGCCGAGCAAATGGGCGGTAAGGTAGAAGGCTCGCCGGTTCACGAATTTGGCTACGCGCAAATCAAACTGGAAACCGCTGGCGCGCTAACTGCAGACATTGCCGACCATATTGACAGCAAAGACGGCAAGGCGCTGCTGGATGTGTGGATGAGTCATGGCGACAAGGTCATTCGCTTGCCAGAAGGGTTTGAGGTTTTGGCCTCTACGCCATCTTGTCCGATTGCGGCGATGCAGTGCGAGGCAAAGAAGTTCTACGGCGTGCAGTTTCACCCAGAAGTTACTCACACCTTACAAGGCCAGCGCATATTCGAACATTTTGTCTTGAAGCTGTGTGGCTGTGAAGCACTGTGGACGCCCGCCAATATTGTTGAAGACGCCATTGCCAAAGTGCGCGCTCAAGTTGGTAACCAAAAGGTATTACTGGGTCTTTCTGGCGGTGTAGACAGTTCAGTCGTCGCAGCCTTGCTGCACAAGGCCATTGGCACACAGCTTACCTGCGTGTTTGTTGATAATGGCCTGCTTCGTAAAAACGAAGGCGATCAGGTTATGGAAATGTTCGCTAAGAATATGGGCGTGAAGGTTATTCGCGTCGATGCCGAAGAAGCGTTTTTAAGCAAGCTGGCCGGCGAAGCCGATCCTGAGAAAAAACGTAAATCCATTGGCAATACCTTTATCGAAATCTTCGACCAAGAAGCCACCAAGCTCAAAGATGTTAACTTCCTTGCGCAGGGCACAATCTACCCCGACGTAATTGAATCTGCGGCCTCTAAAACAGGTAAAGCCCACGTTATTAAATCTCACCACAATGTTGGCGGCCTGCCCGACGACATGGCAATGGATTTGGTTGAGCCACTGCGCGAGCTCTTTAAAGACGAAGTGCGCCGCATTGGTTTAGAACTAGGTTTACCTTACGACATGGTCTATCGCCATCCATTCCCTGGTCCCGGTTTGGGGGTGCGGATCTTGGGTGAAGTGAAAAAAGAATTTGCTGATATTCTTCGTGAAGCCGACGCCATTTTCTTAGAAGAACTGCACCGCGCTGACTGGTACCATAAAACCAGCCAAGCCTTTGCCGTGTTCCTGCCGGTGAAATCGGTTGGTGTCGTAGGGGACGCCCGTCGCTACGAATACGTTATTGCGCTACGTGCCGTAGAGACTATCGACTTCATGACCGCGCGCTGGGCACACCTGCCATATGAGCTGTTAGAAACCGTATCAAACCGCATTATCAATGAGATAAAGCAGGTTTCACGAGTCGCCTACGACGTAAGCAGCAAACCGCCAGCGACCATTGAGTGGGAATAGCGAATTTGAGGTAAGGTCTGCTGAATTAAATTCAGAATTCAGTGCTGCGGTTTTTGGTTGCCGGCGTACCGCCGGCATTGCTTAGAAGATTACTTGCTCAGATCTTACAATCATAGGTAGCAATGTGATACTAATCATGAAAACTGAGTTTGAAAACCTACAGCAGAATGCCGCGCATTCTTATGATGTGGATACCAATACCGATAAGCAGGTTCTTAAAATCTATTGCGGTGAAGTGTTGATTGCCAAAAAGATCAAACAGAAAAAATCCATTCGCTACTTTGGGGTTCGGGATTACCAGAAGTACCTGCACTCAGTTTAATCGTTTTTTATAAGTACAGTATCAAGCGGCCTTTTGGCCGCTGCCATCGCATAGTCTATTGCTCGTCCTCTGATCTGATCCATATATCCCGTTGTGGGAAGGGGATTTCTATTTCGTGTTTTCTCAGCGTTGCCTCTATTTCCACGTGAATCTCGTGAATTAAGGGCATGATGTCGAGCATGCTGGGTACAAATACGCGGAGTTCGAAGTTGAGGCTACTGTCGCCAAAGCCGACAAAAAAGACGGATGGCGGCGGATCTCTGGTAATTCGACGGTTGTCTTCAATGACTTTAGAGAGCAATTTATGCACGGCAATCACATCAGAGCCGTAAGCGACGCCTACTTTAATTATTTGCCGGGTAATAGAGTCGCTTAATGTCCAATTGGTGAGCTGCTCAGTAATAAAGGTTTTGTTGGGAATTATCTGCTCCTTGCGATCCCAGTCGGTGAGTGTTGTCGCGCGAATACGGATGCGGGTAACGGTTCCGGTGTGATTGCCGACCGTGACGGTATCGCCGACGCGAATGGGTCGCTCGAATAAGATGAGTAACCCGGAAACAAAATTAGCCACAATTTCTTGTAAGCCGAAACCAAGGCCGACACCGAGCGCGGCGACGAGCCACTGCAGTTTCGACCATTGAGCGCCGATAATATTCAGTGAAACAATAATGCCAACCATCACGATAATGTATTTCACCACGGTGGTGATGGCATAGCTGCTACCGGATTCGAGTTGCAGTTTACGTAGGATCGAAATTTCTAAAATGCCGGGTAAATTGCGCGCGCCCAAATACGTTAAGGTCATCATGATGACGGCAATGATACCGTCGGCAAGAGTGATTGCCTTGTCACCCAGTGCGGGATTGTCACCCGTCACGTGCCAAAGTTCGACGGTATTGAGTATGCTCAGTGCCGGTAGTATTTCTGCCCATAATTCCCAGCCTAGAAGGATTGCCGCAACGCCAGTTAATAAGCCTAAAAAGCCTCTGGTTTGCTGGGTAATCGTGTCCATGTCGTATTCAGTGGCATCAATGGATTCGGGCATTCCTTCGCCGGCATTGTCTGCCGCTTGGCGATTCGCGTTTTGTGCTTGTTCGGCTTTGCGCTTTACTCGCAGCCGCTCGAGCGTCATACGCCGTTCAATTACTGAGAATATGCGTAAGGTCAGGGAGTAGAGTATAAACAGTACTGCCATTAAACATGCAGTTACAAAGAGCTTATTTTGGATCATGAGTGCTGAGAAATGATAGCCGTACCAAGACAGGCCGAGCAGTGTTAAGGGGATGCAAACTGCCACTGCGTGAACGAAATATTTAAAGCTGATTCTCCGGCTAGAGACCTGATTTCTCAGTAAGAAGAGTTGCCATAATACGCGGTGTGTTACGTAGGCGAGCGCTAAAGACGATATGCTGAACAGTATACGGCTAATAATAGTATTGCCATCTGCGCTGTGGTCTGCAATGGGTATGAAAAGCGAGACAAAAACCAGTGTTAAGGTAAGCCAGCGTAGATTTTTTCTGGTGACGTTAATGATGTCGAGACGCCATTTGAAATGGAATTCTGCAACTCCGTCTGGTCGGCATATTTCGCGAAAGACATTTAGCAGTAGCCACAAGCCCGCTGCATTCTTAAGCCCTTGGTGAATTTGCTCTGTGAATGCGCCGCCATCTGATGTTAAAACGGCTAAGAAGCCAAGCGCTAAGGGGCCTGGTGAGGCCAGTACAAGGGATACTAGCAATGCCAGCGCTGTGTAGGAAAATCGGTCTCGATTTACCTTGCCGACGTTCGTCGCTAGCGTTTTTAACAGCGTGAGTAATCGTGACTTCAGTAAAAGAATGAGCGTCGGAACGGCGAGTAAAAAAAGCTGCCATTTATTATTCCAGGGTGTATTTTTGGACAAGTTGTTTGCTTGCCATTTCGGTAGGCGCGCCGACCAAGGAGAGTCTTGCTCTATTGCTTGCTTTAGCTGAGTCCATAGTGGTGTTGTGCTTGGAATCCACAGCAGACGACTATTAAGCAGCTCAATGTATTCAGCCGTTTTTGTGTTCAGGGCGATATTTTCACTTCGGGTAGTCATTATTGTTTCAATATACCGTCGGTAGATTTTGGTGCCGTTCTGAAGCAGTTGGCGTTGTTCGTCGTGCAGCTCGTCGCGCTGTGAATTCAGGCCTGTGCTATTCTCTTTGGTCATTAAATACTGGCGGTCTTCGAGGCGAAGTTTAGTCAATTGGGCGCGGGCGAGTTCTTCTTCTAGCGCCTTAGTTTTTAGTGTTAGTGCAGCGCGCTGGAAGAACTGCTGGCGCTGTTCGAGTAGATCGACGCCCAAGGTTGACAGGCGGTCGGCGCCAGTGATGGCAAGCTGCTGTGCCATGCTGTTGGAATAACGTTCAACGTAGGACCGCTCATCACGTAGCCCCGCTAGTTTGTTGAGTAAATCGTCTGTGCGCGCCGTGACGTTGGCAATATCGCTAGCGAGTTCGGCGTTATCTTGGGCAATTTTTTTAATCTCTTCATCCGCATTTTCTAGCTCAACAAGGCGTTGTTGGGCTTGCTCAGCAATAGTATTGGCCTGATTTCGGCGGGCGCTACTTACGGCTTCTTGTAGTTTTTCGATTGCTTGATTCGCAATATCGATTTTTCTTACTACTAAGCGTTGCTGAAGGTCCAAAATTTCAAGTCGTGAATCTCTGGAAATTAAGCGTTGTCGCAATAATTCAACTCGTGCATTGGCGGCTACGCTTTCGCTCTCGTTGAACGCTCGGCGCGCTCTGGCTAGTTCTGTTGTTTGGCTTTCGGGACTCTCTGCTAATTGCGCTTCAGCGTTAGACTGCTTCTGCAAGGCAGTCTCTATTAGTGGCGAAACGTCTTGTTGCGCAGATAGTATTCGCGCGTTTATAGCGGTTTCTTCGCTGTGGAGCTCGAGTAAAGTGGCCTGTTGATTGAGTAAGCGTTTTTCGAGAAGACTAAGCTTACCGCTAACGTCGATTTCTGGGAGGGGCTGGTCAAGTTTCTGCTGAATCTCTGCCTGCCGTGTGGCAGCCGTCGCGATTTGGTCGATATATCCTTGGGCTTGATTGCGGTCTTCTGTTGCTTGCGCCAAATTGTCGAGGGCTTGCTGGTAGAGTTGGACAATAAAATCGCGTTGTTCGGAATTGAGTTTTTCAGAGGATTGCGCCGCATTTAGACGAAGTTGCAGGTCATTACTCGTTTGTTGGGTGAATGTTGATTCAGCGTAGCTCGGGTGTGCGGTAACACTAAACAGTATGCAAAATAGACGTACGGTGAATAAGGCGTACCGGTATATTTGAGGTTTTAGCTGCACTCGGCTGGCGTTAGCCGTGTTACGGCTGTTTCTGGGTAAGCAAACTAGGTGAACCCCTGTTGTCTGTGGGGCGTCTTGCTTAGGTGTTTGATTTTGTTGATAAGATGACATGTGTTGCCTTTACGAAGTCCAGAACCTGCTAAACGCTGGCTTAGCCTAAGGACTATTGGGTTGTTGTGAAAATATTACAACTGACGGTAGCAGAAATAAAAGCAGACGCGTAGGTAAAAGAGTGCCGAGCCCTTGATGCCTCCACGTCACGGCTTGGCTATTACCAATGGCTTTTGAGTTTGCTTGATTTGAATCAATTCGCTTTTCTATCAAACAGGTAGCATTAACTTAGCGCATTTTCGCAGCCTTGCCGTATGGAGAGTGGATGATGAGTACAAAGCAAAATTTTAACGATATGATCGAAAAATTGCGTGAGCAGCGTGATGATATCAACGTGAAAATTCATTTGGCTAATATGGAAGTGCGTGACGAGTGGCAGGAACTAGAACAAAAGTGGGGCCAACTCGTGGATAAAACCAAGCACCTCAATAAAGAAGTGGAACCGACTGTCGAGAGCGTGCACGCCGCGATATCCCTTTTAGGCGAGGAGATTAAAGAAGGCTATTGTAAAGTTAAGCGCGCTTTGTAAGGTAAGTCTAAGAAGGCGGCGTCGGTGATTTGAGGCCGCCTAGTTTCGTCATCAAGTTACTGACTTATGTTCCGGCTTTCCGTTGACCGACGAGTGAAAATACCGCGCCCTGTGGGTCGAGTCCTTGAATGGTGTATTCGTCGCCTGGAATTGGGTCTGGGCCAGTTAATATCGTTCCGCCGGCAGCCTTTACTTTTTCGACCGCGATATCTATGTCTGCAACTCTGAAATAGAAATTCCACATTGGCCGTGACATAGCTTCTGGACTTGGCATTATTGCGCCGATCATGTGATCGTGACGTAAAAACTCGTAAGTACCCATTGGCCCCATATCCATTTCGCCGTCTTTAATCCAGCCAAATTCCTTGCCATAGAATGAGCGCGCCCCAGCGGGATTGCTGCTCATTAACTCGTTCCACGCGCAGTGTCCGTCCCTAGGGTGGTCAGCGGCAAAGGCAAGACTGGCTTCGTCGCTAAGCCCCCGCATAATATAAAACAGCGCGCCCTGGGGGTCGCTTACCATCGCGATACGGCCAATATCAGGAATGTCAGTTGCCGGCATTATTTCTGTGCCACCGGCGGTGATGATCCGCTCAATACAGGCGTCAACGTCGTCTGCGGCGATATAGCCTAGCCATATTGGTTGCGCGCCGCCTGCTTTCATCTCAGGCGTAATCTGTAGCATGCCACCAATGTCGGCGCTGGCTTTGGCGGTGATAATCGTATAATCCATCTCGGCTTGGCCGCTATCGTTGAATTCCCAGTTGAGTACATTCCCGTAGAATGATTGCGCGAGGTCAGTATTGTTTGTTATTAACTCGTACCAGATGAAATCGCCGTGTTTGTTGGCCATGCTTATTCTCCTTATAATTTAGTCCATTGTTTAACGTTATTTGTCGCGCAAGCGAGGGCTAAATCGACATTAGCACAGAATTTTTACAGTTTTTAGTATGTTTTCGGCTAGCGGCGGTACTGTCATTAATAGGCTAAAATAGCGAATTCATATATTTTCGGGTGAAACTGATGGAGGCGAATAATGTTCGGCAGTAAACACGCGGTTTTTCGGTCATTGCGTAATATGCATGTCTGAGCTTTCTGATGAGTATTGGATGCGCCATGCATTAGAAATGGCGCAGCAGGCTGATATAGCCAATGAGGTGCCAGTTGGCGCGATTATCGTTAAAGATAATACAGTTATTGCCGAGGGCTTTAATCAGCCGATATCCAAGGCTGACCCTACGGCTCACGCTGAAATTGTGGCGCTGCGCAATGCCGCGCAAAGCCTTAATAATTATCGCCTGCCGGACACCACTCTCTATGTGACCGTTGAACCCTGCGCTATGTGTGCTGGGGCTATTATCCATAGCCGCATTCAACGCGTGGTGTATGGCGCTGCTGAGCCTAAGGCCGGGGCGGTGTGCAGCCATTTACAGCTATTCGACCAACCGCAAATGAATCATCGGGTGGATTGGCAGGGTGGTGTGCTGGCTGCGGAGGCCACGGCTGTATTGCAGGCATTTTTTGCGCGGCGCCGTGATGAGAAGCGCGCTTTGAAGAAAGCTGATTAAAATTTTACGCTGGCTACGCTGCTAGAGCGGTTTTCGCCTCGCTGGGCGACTTACTTCTTTTTTGTGTGAAAAAAGAAGTAAGCAAGAAAAAGCACACCCCATCACTCGCCCTTCGGGTGCCCTGTGCTTCTCAAAATTGAGCGGCGCTGCGCAACTCGCCTTCGGCTCAAACAGTGCTCGCTAAAGGCCCCGCTCAGTTTCTGCGATGCTCGGCGAGTTCAAAGGGGGCTTGTCTAGCTCGTAGTTGATGAGCATAAATTCGATACAGTGCGCTATGACATGTGATGAATCTAAAAACATATGGTCAAGGCGTAATGTTACTGGCACAAAAAAGCCGCCCGAAGGCGGCTCTCTCAACGACTTAAGTCAAAGACTTACATCGATACTTCAGTAATTTCTACTGACGCTATACGCTTACCTTCTTCAGCACCTTTCTGGAAAGACGCAATCTGATCGAAGTTCATGTAGCGATAAATCTCGCCAGACATGGCATCCAGATCTTTACAGTATTCCATATACTCAGCCGGCGTAGGCAGGCGGCCCAAGATCGCGCCAACCGATGCTAATTCAGCAGAGGTCAGGTAGACATTAGCGCCATTGCCAAGACGGTTGGGGAAGTTACGGGTTGAGGTAGACAGTACTGTAGCGCCATCGGCAACACGTGCCTGGTTCCCCATGCACAGTGAACAACCTGGCATTTCGGTGCGTGCACCAGAAGCGCCGAAGATGTTGTAGTAGCCTTCTTCCATCAGGGTGTGCTGATCCATTTTGGTCGGTGGAGAGATCCACAGACGGGTATTCAGCGTGCCCTTGTTGGCGTCTAGCAGTTTACCAGCGGCGCGGAAGTGACCGATGTTGGTCATACAGCTACCGATGAAGACTTCGTCTACTTTGTCGCCGGCAACTTCAGACAGCAGCTTAGCGTCGTCTGGGTCGTTAGGGCAGCAAACTACAGGCTCTTTCAGTTGGTCTAGGTCGATTTCGATAACGGCAGCGTATTCGGCATCGGCGTCGCCTTCAAGCAGACTTGGGTTAGCCAGCCATGCTTCCATATTGGCAGCGCGGCGCTCTAGGGTACGTGGGTCGCCGTAGCCTTCGCTTACCATCCAGCGCAGTAGGGTGATGTTAGAGCGCAGGTATTCAGAGATTTCTGGAATGCCTTGCTTGATGGTACAGCCCGCGGCTGAACGCTCTGCAGAGGCGTCAGACAATTCAAATGCCTGCTCAACAGTCAGACCGGCCAAACCTTCGATTTCAAGAATGCGGCCAGAGAAGATGTTCTTCTTGCCCTTTTTCTCAACGGTCAGGTGACCTTCTTTAATCGCTTGGTAAGGAATGGCGTGAACCAAGTCGCGCAGGGTAATGCCGGGCTGCATTTTGCCTTTAAAGCGAACCAATACTGATTCAGGCATATCCAGTGGCATAACGCCGGTGGCAGCTGCGAAGGCAACTAGACCAGAACCCGCGGGGAAAGAAATACCCATTGGGAAGCGGGTGTGGGAGTCACCGCCGGTGCCAACAGTGTCTGGCAGCAACATGCGGTTCAACCAGCTGTGGATGATACCGTCGCCTGGGCGCAGTGAAACACCGCCACGGGTCATGATGAAGTCTGGCAGGTTGTGCTGGGTGTCGATGTCGATTGGCTTGGGGTAAGCCGCAGTGTGACAGAACGACTGCATGGTCAGGTCGGCAGAGAAACCGAGGCAGGCCAAGTCTTTCAGCTCGTCACGGGTCATTGGGCCAGTGGTGTCCTGTGAACCAACAGTGGTCATTTTGGGTTCACAGTAAGTTCCTGGACGAATACCAGTACCTTCGGGCAGACCGCAGGCGCGACCAACCATTTTTTGCGCCAAGGTGTAGCCTTTGCCTGTATCTGCGGGCTGCTCGGGCAAGCGGAATAGGGTAGACGTGGGCAGACCCAAAGATTCACGGGCTTTCGCGGTTAGGCCACGACCAATGATCAGGTTGATACGGCCGCCAGCGCGAACTTCGTCAAGCAGTACGGGTGACTTCAGTTCAAAGGTGCTCAGGGTAGCGCCAGTTTCAACATTTTTGATTACGCCGTCGTAGGGGCGGATTTCAATCACGTCGCCCATGCTCAATTCGTCAACTGGGGCTTCAAATACGAGTGCGCCAGCATCTTCCATGGTGTTGTAGAAGATAGGAGCGACTTTACTACCGATACAAATGCCGCCAGAGCGCTTATTGGGCACGCCAGGCATATCGTCGCCAAAGAACCAAAGTACCGAGTTGGTCGCAGATTTGCGCGAAGAGCCAGTACCAACAACATCGCCAACGAAGGCAATGGGGTGGCCTTTTTCTTTCAGGGTGTCGATCAATTTAAGTGGGCCAACACTGCCTTGTACGTCGGGCTTAATACCGTCGCGCTCCATTTTAAACATCGCTAATGCGTGCAGCGGGATGTCTGGGCGTGACCATGCGTCTGGCGCAGGTGATAGGTCATCAGTATTGGTTTCGCCGGTGACTTTAAATACGGTGTTAACAATGCTTTCGGCAACTTCAGGGCGGTTGGTGAACCACTCTGCATCGGCCCAGCTTTGAATAACTTCTTTAGCCAGAGCGTTACCGGCTTTAGACTTTTCTTCTACGTCGTGGAATGCGTCAAACATTAGCAGGGTGTGCTTAAGCTCTTCTGCGGCGAGTTTGGCTAGATCTGCGTGGTCGAGGAGGTCAACCAGAGTCACAATATTGTAGCCACCGTGCATATTGCCCAGCAGTTTAACTGCTTCTTCTTTGCTCAGAAGTGGGCTGCTGGCTTCGCCTTTAACGATAGCTGACAAGAAGCCGGCTTTAACATAAGCGGCTTCGTCGACACCGGGTGGTACACGGTTGGAGATCAGGTCAACAAGGGTTGCTTCTTCGCCTGCAGGCGGATTTTTGAGCAACTCGATTAGGCCCGCGACTTGTTCAGCGTTGAGTGGCTGGGGAACAATGCCTTGCGCGGCGCGTTCGTCGACGTGTTTCCGATATGCTTCAAGCACAGTGTAACTCCTCTTTTCAGTTTCGGTACCCGCATCCGCCGGGATCGCCGGGGCCGGGGCTATCGATGCCCATCATCGATGCGAAATAGGGGGCAGCAAGTATACTGAAAAACCACACGGAGGTTAAGCTTATTACCGCGCTTGCCAGCCTATGCGGTGCTGGCTTACTCTTTACGCCCTATATTTGCCGCTTTCTTAGGAGTCTAGTTTGGCTGTTGTGCATCCGCGTGTTGTAACTCCCTGTATCGGTGTTTGTTCAACGGCGCTGGGCGATGAGGTGTGCCGTGGCTGCAAACGTTACAGTCACGAGGTGATTGACTGGAATAGCTACAACGATGACCAAAAGGCGATTATTGATGCGCGTCTGGACGGTTTTTTGGTTCAAGTCATGGAAAATAAACTCCGCATTCACGACGTAAAGCTCTTGGAGTGGCAGCTGCAGACTCAGCGTATTCGCTACCCAGCGCATAAAAGCCCCTATGTTTGGTTGTTTCAGCTATTGCGAGCGGGGGCTGGTCAGATCAGTGATAGTGCCCAATTTGGCTTTAGCGTTGATGCTGAATACCGGACGGAGCCCTTAATATCGCTACGTGAGATGATTGATCAGGAGTTTTATCTGCTGTCAGAGGCGTATTACCAGCGCTATATCGGTCGGTATTTACATCGCGACGTTTAATTTTTCTGCCGTGTGTGGTTATTCAGTTGCATTGCGTCTGAAATAGGCTGCAATTTTGCTATACTGCGGCCGTTTTCTTGCCCTGTTTTAGATTGGATATGCATTCTCATGGCCGTTGATATCAGTGAAATACTCGACTTTCTTCCTTGCGAGACGCCACAGGGCTGGGTCGATGCCGCCTTGCGTTTCCCGGAAGAAATGCTGATTGATCACGCCAATTGCGAGAAGAAAGCGGCGGGTACCGCGCTTAATCTTATGTTTCGCTACGTGGATAAGCCTGATTTGCTGATGAAAATGTCAAAATTGGCGCGGGAAGAGCTGCGCCATTTTGAGCAGGTTATGGGGATCATGAAAAAGCGTGGCGTCGAGTATCGCCATTTATCGTCCGCCAATTATGCAAACGGTTTACGCGCTGGTGCTCGGACTAGCGATCCCCACAAATTGGTCGATATTTTAATTATCGGTGCGTTGATTGAGGCGCGATCCTGCGAGCGCTTTGCGCGTATTGCGCCTTTGTTAGATGAGGAATTGGGCGCTTTTTATACTTCTTTGTTGAAGTCTGAAGCGCGGCACTTCAAGGACTATCTGTCATTGGCTGAACGCTATGCGGTGGAGCCAATAGCCCCACGCGTGGCCTTTTTTAGGGCCAAAGAGCAGGTCTTGATTGAGACAGTAGAGCAGGAATTTCGCTTTCATAGCGGGCCTATTGCCGCTTGACGTCCTCCGTCGCAATTTGACCCTATGGTAGCGCTTAAATAAATGAGCCGGTATCCAGTAATTGGCGAGCTATCTCGGTAACCGGCCGGCGCTGGCGATCTGCATTTTTACTGAGTAAGTCGCTGGCTTGGTCTTCTGCTAAGCCGTAAGTGTCCATAATGAATCTTTTGGCTTTATTCAGCACTTGTCGGGCTTCAATTATGGGCTTTATGTGTTCAGCTTCGTAGCGCAATTGGTCGATGCTGTGGAAGTAGGCTATGGCTATGTCGATCAAGGCTTGCAATAGCGCGGTGGGAACTGCATCGATGGCATAAAGGCTGATGCCGGCTTCGGCGGCAAGGCGGTTGATGCCTTCGGAGCGCGTGTTTTCCAATTTAATGACGGTGCGCGGTGCATTCTTCTGAAGTTGAGCCAAGTGTTCTAGGGTGTCGCGATTGGGTGAATTGGTGTCGACAAGAATAATTTCTGGGTGCATTTCGCCGACTAATTGGTAAATATCGGCGTTGCTGTCGTTAATGGTAATCATGTCAATGCCGGTCCAGGCAATGATGGGCGCAAGCTTGTCGGCGCGAATATCGTCAACATCAATCAATAGCAATTTCATGAAGCGAGTTAAACCTCTTTTTGGGCGTTAATTAGCCGTAGTGCGGGAATGTCTGCCTTGGAAAGATTTTGTTTTTCCAAATATTTAATAATGCCGCCGACGCTAATAATTTTTCCGTCCAAAAATTGATTGGGGCCGATGTGCTGGGATTTCGTCAACATCATTTTCTCATGTAAATTGCCCTCTGTTTTCCGGTCGATGCTGGGGCTTTCAATGCCAAGCGCTGCGGCTGCGATGCGAAACAAGCCGGGCTTGTACACGGCAGCGACGGTTTCTTCTATATTGACTGGCGTTGTTAATTGGCCCCAGCGATACATTTGCGAAATAAACCACTCGGCGTGATTTAGCCAGGGGAAGTTCGCGGAATAGCGGTGGAAAACATGAAAGTCGTCTACTTTCTCTGGCGGCAGGCCATGGTGCTTTAGGGATGAACCCATTAATGATAGGGCAACTGTTTCCTCTGGTAGGGCGATATACGCCGCCTGACTGATGATTTTAGCGGTGAGCCTGCGGTTTTCTTTTTTGTCCAACCAAATGCATGCTTTGATCAAGGCCCTCAGTAAAGCTTGATGGGTTGCGGGGTTATCTTTCGACCAGCTCTCACTCACGGCGAATACTTTTTCTGGACTGTTGTTCCATAGCTGGTATTTGGTGGCGACCACATGGCCAATTTGTTGTTGTACTGCAAGGGTGTTCCAAGGCTCACCTACACAGAATCCGTGGATGTCGCCGTCGGTCATCGCGGTGACCATTTTTGGCGGGGGAATTACCACGATTTCGACATCTCGGTCGGGGTCAATGCCCGCACTGGCTAACCAGTAGCGCAATTCGTAGCTTTGGGTGGAGCAGGGATAAACGACCCCAAATCGCAATTTTGGGCGTTTACTCCGTTTGTTTTCTTCTATTAAGCATTGCAAGGCCTGCGCCGCGATTAGTGGGCTGAATTCGCTGCGTGAATCGATTTCATAGAGGTGGTTGTATAGTTGATTGTTAACGGTAATGGCATTGCCATTGA
The DNA here is from genome assembly GCF_014202945.1 of Zhongshania antarctica. GTDB lineage: Bacteria > Pseudomonadota > Gammaproteobacteria > Pseudomonadales > Spongiibacteraceae > Spongiibacter > Spongiibacter antarcticus. The sequence continues at coordinate 49,657 of NZ_JACHHW010000007.1, forward strand.
GGTCGAGTACCATGGCGCTGACCATGTCTATTTTGGGCCCACCGACGCCAAGGCGCGAAGCGACGGGTATGGACGCCAACATTTGTGCGCCATCCAAAATACCGAGTCCCACTTTGTCGCGAATGCCAGCCCAAGACACTTCCCTTGAGAGGGTGACGTTGAGTCCCTCGCTGGCGAAGTAGCCTTTTTCGTGGGCGATCACCAGCGGTGCGCAATCTGTCAACGGAATGAAGCCGAGTGTGACGTCGGCTTTCTCTAAGCGGAGTCCGTTCTTATTGTGGATGGCGCCCATATTATGCCCCTACTGCCTTTTTAACTTCGGTTAGTGGTTCCGCTGACGAGAGTTGCGGCGGTGACGCTGGTTTTTTTGCTTGTTTTTGGTGCAAGAAAGTTAGCACCGCAGCGCGGTAGTGGTTGTAGTCGGGGTTGTCGGCCAGCGCTAAACGGTCGCGCGGACGTGGCAGGTCGATATTGAGGATTTCACCTACTTTCGCGGCGGGGCCATTGGTCATCATGACAATGCGGTCTGAAAGCAGTACTGCCTCGTCAACATCGTGGGTAATGAGGATGACGGTATTGTTCAGCTCCGACTGGATCTCCATAAGGGCATCTTGTAAGTGCGCGCGGGTTAAAGCATCGAGGGCACCAAAAGGCTCATCCATCAGCAATACTTTGGGTTCCATGGCCAGTGCTCTAGCGATGCCAACGCGTTGCTTCATGCCGCCTGAGATCTCCGCAGGGAGCTTGTGGCTGGCATGGGACATGTGTACCAAGGCGAGATTGTAGTCCACCCATTGACGCATTTCGGCCTTGGACTTTTTGCCTTTAAAAACTTGCTTCACTGCAATTTCGACATTTTCAAAAACCGTCAGCCAGGGGAACAGTGAGTGATGCTGAAATACCACAGCACGGTCTGGGCCAGGTGCATTAACCTCTTTGGATTCGAGTATTACGGCACCTTCGGTCGCTTCGTAAAGTCCGGCAACGATATTAAGTACCGTTGATTTGCCGCAGCCCGAGTGGCCAATCAGAGAGATGAACTCGCCGCGAGCAATTTTTAAGTCCACTTTGTCTAGGGCTTTAAACGGGCCCGTTTTCGTAGGGAATTCTATGCTAATTTGTGAAATATCAAGATAAGTCGACATGTCAGAATCCTTTGTTTCAAGCTTCGTCGTGGGCGATGATTTTGTGAAGCGTATGCATGAATGAGTCCAGAATGAACCCGACAAAGCCAATGGTGATGACCGCGACCATGATGCGGGCGAGGGATTCAGAGCTGCCGTTTTGGAATTCATCCCACACAAACTTACCAAGCCCCGGGTTTTGGGCGAGCATTTCGGCCGCAATCAATACCATCCAACCAATGCCAAGGGAGATTCGCAGGCCAGTAAAGATCATCGGTAGCGCGGCGGGAATCGCAATTTTAGTAACCCGTGTAAACCAGCCAAGCTGAATGACGCGGCCAACGTTGATTAGGTCTTTGTCGATATTGGCAACGCCGACGGCGGTATTGATCAAGGTTGGCCACATGCAGCACAGCGTGACGGTGATAGCCGAGTTGATAAACGACTTAGACAGCAAGGGGTCATCGCTAACGTAGACGGCGCTGACGACCATGGTCACCAATGGGAGCCATGCAAGGGGCGACACGGGTTTGAGTATTTGAATGATTGGCGTAATAGCGGTGTTTAATAGCGGGCTAAGACCGCAGGTTATACCGATGGGAACCGCGATAATCGATGCGATCAGAAAACCAGTAAAAACGGTTATGAGGCTAGTAATAATCTGGTCGAAATACGTCGGCTTGCCGGTGTAGTCGCGGATCTTAATTTCGGCGTCTGGATTTCTAGCTAATTTTTCTTCGTTGCGTTTATTTTGGCGTTCATAAAAGGCGACCGCCTTTTCACGTTCAACTACGTGTTCTTGATACAGACCCTGTGCTGCTGAGACCACGGCGGTTGGGCCGGGGAAGGTACCAAGACTGGTGTCAATGCGCGATGCTGCCGTAGACCAGATGGCCAGAAATACCAAGATGGCGATCACTGGCAGACCAATGAGGCGAACGATTTCCTGTGCTTGCTCCCGGGGGTTCTCCCAGCTGGCAAGCTTAATGAGTGGGACTAGCCATGCGAAACCTGCAACACTCAAGTAATGCAGGGTGTTTTGTTTAAACATAGGTGCTCCTTTTGCCCCGCTGTGAGCAGCGGGGCGGTACGACTACTACTTCAGAGTGTCTTTTGGTTTTAGGCCGATGCTGAATTTTGAGATGTATTCATTAGGCTTTTTGCCATCGTAGGTAATGCCATCAATGAACTCAGATTGAGGTGGTTTAAAGCCGGATTCGATCGCGAAGTTTGGGAACTCGCTGGCACTGACCTTGCCCTCGGCAATCAATTGTTCGGCAGCTTTGCGGTATATATCTGGACGGTAAACCTTCTTGGCGATCTCCATATACCAGCTGTCGGGTTTGTGCTCAGGAATTTGGCCCCAGCGGCGCATTTGGGTGAGATACCAAATCGCATCAGAGTAGTAGGGAAAGGTGGCGTTGTGACGGAAGAACACGTTGAAGTCGGGGACGTCGCGCTTATCGCCTTTTTCATACTCAAACGTGCCGGTCATCGAGTTAGCTATAACGTCGTAGTCGGCGCCGACGTAAGCTGATTTAGCGAGGATTTTAACTGCTTCTGGGCGGTTGGCGTTGTTGTTTTCGTCCAGCCATTTGGCGGCGCGAATCATGGCTTTCACGACGGCAATGTGGGTGTTTGGGTATTTCTCAGCCCACTCATTGCTCACGCCAAACACTTTTTCGGGGTTGTTTTTCCAAATTTCATAATCAGTTATAACTGGGACGCCAATCCCTTTGAAGACAGCTTGCTGATTCCACGGCTCACCTACACAGTAGCCGTCGATAGTGCCGGCTTCTAAGGTTGCGGGCATTTGTGGTGGAGGGGTAACCGATAACAGCGCGTCGGCGTCAATCTGACCACTGGTATCGCCTTTTAATGGCGCGTAATAGCCTGGGTGAATTCCGCCAGAGGCTAACCAGTAGCGCAATTCATAGTTATGAGTAGATACGGGGAAAACCATACCCATTTTAAAGGGCTTGCCCTCAGCCTTGTATTTGTTGACGACGAGTTTTAGCGCGTCGGCCTTGATTGGGTGAACAGGTCTGCCGTCGGCCTGTTTGGGGATGTGGGGTTTCATGTCTTCCCACACGCTATTGGAAACGGTAATGCCGTTGCCGTTAAGATCCATGCTGAAGGCGGTAATGATGTGGGCCTGAGTGCCAAAGCCGATGGTGGCGCCGAGCGGCTGTCCAGCCAACATGTGCGCGCCGTCTAATTCGCCGTCTATGACGCGATCAAGTAGTACTTTCCAATTAGCCTGGGCTTCAAGGCTGACGTATAAGCCTTCGTCTTCGAAATAGCCTTTTTCGTAAGCAATGGCCAGTGGCGCCATGTCGGTAAGTTTTATGAAGCCGAATTTTAGCTCTTCTTTCTCTAGCTCGGCGGCCATTGCAAAGCAGGTACTTGTTAAGGCGAGGGCGCCGACTGTGCATTTTATGAGGCTATGATACCAAGGCATTTATCTGTCTCCGGGTGAGTGACGGTTGCCAAGATGTGATCAGCATCGCGGCGTCCCGTATTCGTAACACCGCCAATCTTGGCGGGCTGCGTTTTGGATCAGAACGTTCTGCATAGGAATTAGCAATAGCTATGCCATGAGTGTTATTTTTATAAAAAACAGTGTGTTAGGGTTTTTTTGTGCGGCGTCTGCGCTGGCGCAGTGCGCTAAATGGGTGCTGCTTAATTTGAGAGTGCTACGAAGGCGATGTTCAAAATGGTGCAGTTCAGCGCCGCTAGGGCGCTGAAGAGAGAAGGCTTGGTGTTAGGGCGTGGCGTTTAAAAGGGGATTTCTGTTAGCGTTAGGCCATTGCTGTCGGCAATCAAGAACCATGCGGCGCGATCCCAGTCACCGAGAACAATGCGTTCTGCGAGCTTGCCATCGATGTTGAGGGGGTGGCGCATTGGCCGGTGGGTGTGGCCGTGAATTAAGCGGCAGCATTGGTGGCTCTGCATTTCGCGTATGACGTCATTGGGGTTCACATCCATGATGTCTTCGGCCTTGTTGCTATTGGCCTCGCTGCTGGCCATGCGCAGGTGTTGCGCTATGACGCGGCGCTCTTCCAGCGGCTTGGCTAGGGCTTCTTTCTGCCAATCGGCTGAGCGCAGCATTTTACGAAACTGCATATATTCTTGGTCGTCGCTGCACAGGCTATCACCGTGCATCAGGAGGGTGGCTTCGCCATTTAGCTCAATAACCGTGGGGTCTTTGAGTAGTTTTGCACCAACGGCGTCGCAGAACTGTTGGCCTATAAGAAAGTCGCGATTGCCATGCATGATATACAGGACGACGCCTTTGCTGGTGAGCGCCTTGAGTTCTCTGCTGACTTCGTCGAGAAGCGGCGATTGGTCGTCGTCACCAATCCAGGCTTCAAAAAAATCGCCAAGTATGTATAAGGCTTGGGCTTTACTGGCGTGGCTATGCAAAAATTGAAAAAACGCCCGACTGATATCCGGGCGATTTTCATCCAGATGAAGATCTGAGATAAAGAGGCTAGTCATAGGGAGATTAGTCTACCCAAACCGCTTTTTCGATGATGACGTCTTCTACGGGAACATCTTGATGTCCGGCAGCGCTACCGGTCTTTACGCCCTTGATTTTGTTGACTACGTCCATGCCGTCGGTGACTTTGGCGAATACCGCGTAGCCCCAGCCCTGCATGGTTTTGCTGCTGTGGTTCAAGAAGTCGTTATTTTTCACGTTAACAAAGAACTGTGAGCTGGCTGAGTGTGGGTCTGAGGTGCGAGCCATAGACAGGGTGCCCACGTCATTTTTCAAACCGTTGTCGGCTTCGTTTTCAATGGTGGCGCGTGTTGCTTTTTGCTTCATGCCAGGCTCAAAACCGCCGCCCTGGAGCATAAAGCCGTCGATTACGCGGTGGAATATGGTGCCGTCGTAGTAACCGTCAACAACGTATTGCTTGAAGTTTTCAGAGGTCTTGGGTGCATTTTCAAAGTCTAATTCAATGTTGATGTCGCCGAAATTCGTTTTGAAGATAATCATTTACGCTGATCTCGCTTATAACCAGAATTTAAAGCCGCTATAATACGGCTTTTGGTCCCTCGGTGAAACCAGCCTCGCACGTGGCGCTTCAAATCCGTCAGCGGAATGCATTAGCCCGCTTGCCGGAAAATGACGATTAACGGAATGATTCAATGACTGACACAGCAGTAACGGGCAATAATTTTCTGCGCACTATTATTAAAGAGGACATAGCCAGTGGGCGCCTAGTGGGCGAACTGGTAACCCGCTTTCCGCCGGAGCCGAACGGTTTTCTTCACATTGGGCATGCCAAATCGATTTGTTTGAATTTTGGTCTGGCAGAGCAATTTGGCGGCCGTTGCCATCTGCGCTTTGATGACACCAACCCGGCGAAAGAAGAGCAGGCCTATATTGATGCTATTCAGGAAGATATTCGCTGGTTGGGCTATGAGTGGTCAGGTCCGATCCGCTATGCCTCTGATTACTTCGACACCTTGTTTGAGTACGCCCAGCATTTAATCAGCACGGGCCATGCCTACGTTTGCGATTTAAGTGCCGATGAGGCCCGAGAATATCGTGGCACCCTTACCGAGCCCGGCCGTAATAGCCCTTACCGTGATCGCAGTCCAGAAGAAAACTTGGCCCTGTTTGCCGGAATGCGCGACGGTGAGTTTGATGAGGGAAGCAAAGTGTTACGCGCTAAAATTGATATGGCTGCCCCTAATATTAATTTGCGCGATCCCATCATTTATCGGATTCGCAAGGTTAGCCACCATCAGACCGGCGACAACTGGTGTATCTATCCCAACTACGACTTTACTCACGGTCAGTCCGACGCCTTGGAAGGGATCACGCACTCAATCTGCACCTTAGAGTTTGAGGATCACCGCCCTTTATATGAATGGTTTTTGGCGCATTTGCCTGTGCCAGCTCAGCCTAAACAGTATGAATTTGCTCGTTTAAACATCAATTACACCGTGACCAGTAAGCGCAAGCTAAAAATGCTAGTGGACGAGAAGGTGGTTGATGGCTGGGATGACCCGCGGATGCCGACCATTGCGGGTATGCGGCGTCGTGGCTATACCGCCACAGCCCTGCGCAATTTCTGCGATATGGTCGGCGTGGCGCGCAGTGAAGGCGTGGTTGATATGGCCATGCTGGAGCACGCGATTCGCGATGACCTCGACAAAAACGCGCCGCGGGCCATGTGTGTGATGGATCCGCTGAAATTGGTCATTACTAACTACCCAGAAGATAAGCTTGAACAGCTCACCGCACCGGGTCATCCGAACCGCGATGACCTTGGCGAGCGCACGCTGCCCTTTGGTCGCGAAGTGTATATTGAGCGCGAGGACTTCCGGGAAGAAGCCAATAAGAAGTTTAAACGGCTGGTCCTAGGTAAAAAAGTGCGCCTGCGCAGTGCTTATGTATTGCTGGCCGAATCCGTGATTAAGGATGCTGAGGGCAATATCACGGAAGTGCATTGCAGTTATGACGACGGCACCTTGGGTGAAGACCCCGCAGATGGCGTTAAGCCTAAAGGTGTTATTCACTGGGTTTCGGCAAGCCAGGGTAAGCAGGCAGTAGTGCGCTTATATGACCGTCTGTTCACCCATGAAGCACCGGATCGTGGTGGCGAAGAGTTTTTAGATCACGTGAATCCAGACTCACTGACGGTCTTAGAAAACTGTTGGATTGAACCGGGCTTAGCTGACGCTGCACCCGAAGCGCGTTTTCAGTTTGAACGCACGGGCTATTTTGTTGCTGATCGGCGCGAACACTGCAGTGATAAGCCGGTGTTTAATCGGGCGATTGCGCTGCGGGATACTTGGGGTAGCAAGGAGTCGGGCGAGTGATGGGTCAGGCGTCCGACGTCTGACGTCTGACGTTTGGTCTAGCGTGCATAATTACGGGCAACTGCGAAACTAAATTTACGTTACGGGTCTCGGGGATAAGCCCCCGTCTCCCGTCCAGCATTAAGCGAATACTTATGAGCATACAAATCTACAACACCTTAAGCCGCAGCAAGCAGCCGCTAAAACCATTACAAGACGGCAAGATCGGCATGTATGTCTGTGGTATGACGGTTTATGACTACTGCCACTTGGGGCATGCGCGGGTGTTGGTGGCCTTTGATGTTATTACACGATATTTGCGCGCTAAGGCGTTTGAGGTCAATTACGTGCGCAATATCACCGACATCGACGATAAGATTTTGCGTCGCGCCACTGAAAACGGCGAGCCTTACGAGGCGTTGACCGAGCGCTTTATTGCGGCCATGAATGAAGACGCTGAGCGCCTTGGTATTATTGCACCTGACCGCGAGCCACGCGCCACAGCGCATATCGGCGATATTATTGCCATGATTACGCGCTTAATTGCGAGTGGTCACGCCTATCAGGCGAGCAATGGTGATGTTTATTATCGGGTAACGTCGTTCGCCGACTATGGAAAGTTATCAGGGAAAAAGCCTGATGAGTTGCTGTCTGGCGCCCGTATTGCAGTGGATGAGGCAAAGGATGATCCCCGCGACTTCGCCCTGTGGAAGGCGGTTGACGACGGTACAACAAGCTGGTCGTCGCCGTGGGGGGAGGGGCGTCCCGGTTGGCATATTGAGTGCTCGGCAATGTCGACATGCTGCTTGGGCGAGACCTTCGATATTCATGGTGGTGGGCCAGATTTGGTATTTCCTCACCACGAGAATGAAATTGCCCAGTCGGAAGCGGCCACCGGAAAGAAGTACGCACAGACGTGGATGCATGCCGGTGCGGTGCGGGTCGACAATGAGAAGATGTCTAAGTCCTTAGGCAATTTTTTCACCATTCGTGAAATTTTGGATAAATACCACCCTGAAGTGGTCCGCTACTTTCTGATCTCAAGTCATTATCGTAGTGCTATTAACTACTCCGAAGAAAATTTGCAGATCGCGAAGCAGAACCTGGAGCGGTTCTATCACGCTTACAAGGGGTTGCCGCCAGTAACGCTAATTTCTTACGCGGACTTGCCCCAAGATAATGACTTTGTGCAGCGCTTTGATGCGGCAATGGCAGATGATTTTAATGTGCCGCTTGCCGTTGCGGTTTTGTACGATATGGTGCGAGAGCTAAATACTGCAAAAGAGGCCGGCAATGCAGAGCTTATTAGCTCGCTAGCGCAGCTCCTGAAATCGCTAGCCGCCGTTTTAGGTGTTTTACAGTTAGAAGCTGACGACTTCTTGCAGTCTGGCAGTGCCGATCAATTAGATGAAGTGAGTATCGAAGCCTTGATTGCTGAGCGGGTGCAGGCGAAGAAAGATCGCCAGTTTGCTCGTGCGGATGAAATTCGCGACTCACTTAAAGCGCAGGGCGTGATCCTAGAAGATAGCCGAGAGGGAACTACCTGGCGTAGGGATTAAATCCTTGCTGTTTTTTATAGCATCTAGGCTCACTTACTCATACGCATTGTGAAATGCATAAGAAGCCAAGTGAGCAGGTAGCCGCTGATCACCCCGAGGCTATTGGCGAATGCATCTTCATACGATGTATGTCTGCCGGGGGAGAGCTGTTGGGCGTATTCCACTGCAATGCTGTACGCGATGATGCCAATACTGCTAGCGATCCGCCAGCGGTGGTTGCTCGCTAAGGGGTAGGCCAGCATCATAAATAATAGGTAGGCGCCAAAGTGCTGAAACTTATCCCAAACGCCCAGTGCCGGGCTTTGTTGTGCGGGGAGCAAAGACATCACGGTAATTACGAGCGCGTAAGCCAAAAACAGTAATATGCGGTATTTGCGGCTTAAAATCATTTAGTGATTCCGTAATCATCAGCTTGCAATGCGAGTAGGCGCTTTTGTGCCTCGGCCACCACAATATTTATATCTGCTTCGTTGGCATAGTCTTCCATAGGGAAGCGTTCATAATTAAAGCTAATACTTGTAAAGGGCTTGGGGAGTTTTGTCTTGTCCCAGGTGCTTTCCAGACGCACGCCGCTGTACTGTGCGCGTATTAAATACAGGGGTAACTTGGTTTTGCGGGCCAGCATAACTGCCCCTTGCTTCATTTCATGGCGGGGGCCACGTGAACCGTCTACCGCGAAGGCGATAGTTTTGCCTTTGCGTGCCGATTTTAATAATTGAAAAAAGGCATCCATGCCGCCGCGGCTACGCGAGCCAAGGGCGACTTCATAGCCGTAACGCTCCATGACCTTGGCGATGGAGTAACCGAAGTGATTTTGCGAAGCAATGGCGGTAACGTCTTCATCTCGAAAGTAGTGAATGAGCGGCATTAATTCATCGTGATAGACCGCCATTACACAGGGCCGTTCAATAGCCAGCTGATTTTTAAAGCGCAGGGTGTTCATCACCCAGAAAAACAGCTGCAGTACCTCACTTAAGATTCTGCGCGCTATTTTTTGGCTAGTATTAATTTTCTTGGGGGTTTTGATACGGCCCATAATGTGTGTCCGGCTTAGCCTAGAGCCTTTTCGCCGGAATCGACACTCTGGAAGATCAAGGTGTTAATGGTCATGGGGCCTACACCGCCAGGAACGGGTGTATAGGCGCTGACGCGGTCTGCTAAAGGTCCAAGCTCGATATCACCGACACCGCCTGGGTGGTAGCCAGCGTCAATGACAACCGCGCCATCTTTAATCCACTCGGCTTTAATAAACTCGGGTTTGCCAACAGCGCCGACGAGAATGTCGGCTTGTTTAATGAGTTCGGGCAGGTTTTGGGTGCGGGAATGACAAATGGTAACCGTGGCGTTGGCCTCTAATAACATCATGGCCATGGGTTTGCCTAGAATGGCGCTGCGACCCACTACAACGGCGTGTTTCCCTTCCATGGCGATTTTGTAGTGCTCTAATATGCGCATGATGCCTTTAGGAGTTGCGCAACCATAGGCGTCCTCACCCATGGCCATACGGCCAAAGCCGAGGCAGGTAACGCCGTCGACGTCTTTATGCAGTGCAATGGCGTCAAAGCAGGCGCGCTCGTCAATTTGTTCTGGCACTGGGTGCTGGAGCAAAATGCCGTGTATGTCAGGGTTGTTGTTTAACTCATTTATTTTGGCCAGCAGCTGCTCGGTGGTGGTGGCTCCAGGCATTTCTACGGCGAGTGATTCCATGCCAACGCGGCGGCAGGCATTGCCTTTCATTTTTACGTAGGTGGCGGAGGCGGGGTCATCGCCAACCAATATTGTCGCTAATATAGGGCTTCTACCTGCACAGCTATTCTTGAGGGCGGTAACCCGCGCTGCCAGTTGTTCTTCCCAGCTTGCCGCCAGTGTTTTGCCATCTAAGATCAGAGCTGCCATGTCAAGTAGTCTCAAAAAAAGGTGATTCAAATGAAGGTGTTATTGTCGCATGGCGCGAAACGGCAGGCCAACAAATGAAATGAAATAATTTCGTTAAAAGCGTTGACGGAAACAGGACTGCTGCGTATTATGCCCACCTCCTGTAGCGAGGCATACGGGAAACGAAAAACGGGGTATAGCGCAGTCTGGTAGCGCGCCTGCTTTGGGAGCAGGATGTCGGGAGTTCGAATCTCTCTACCCCGACCATTTTTCGTATCTCAGTTAAGGCGATTTTGCGCCCGTAGCTCAGCTGGATAGAGCAACGGCCTTCTAAGCCGTCGGTCACAGGTTCGAATCCTGTCGGGCGCACCACTTACAGGTTTGTAGTACCCTTTGTAGTACCCCCAATGGTGGCCGTAGCTCAGTTGGTAGAGTCCAGGATTGTGATTCCTGTTGTCGCGGGTTCAAGCCCCGTCGGCCACCCCATTATTTAATACACGCATTGCCGAAGTCACTTACTTCGAGTTGCTAAGCATTGCAGATCTGAACCTCCCTTCAAATTAATATTCCAAACTCTTGCTAGCGGAATTGTCGTTCTCTGGTTTTGATTATATCAATTTGGCCCGCCGTCTTGTCCTTTAATGCTAGATCCCTACCTGCACCGCAATTATGGAATATTCACATTGTACTAGTGATCGGGCCTATTGCGTATTCCGGCGCTTAACCTATGATAGGCGCGTTTTGGCGGCAGTTTAAAACTGGCGGCGAGGATCTGAAAATAGCGCATTCGTCGCTGTGGTTTTTCATTTGTATTACGTTTTGGGTATCAAATAACCGCTTTATATAGCGGAATTTTGCGGTGCCTAAGGTTCGTGTCTGGGTAAAGGCTTTGGCTGGCGTCCAGTTGCAATTTCATTGTATTGGGTGTGGAGTTTGGCATGAGATCTGTTCGTCGGTATCTAGTAGCTGTGCTGGTGAGTGCGTTGTTAATGGCCCCTATGCTGTTAACAACAAATGTGGCCAAGGCTGATGCAATGACTGATTTTTTAAATTCGCTAGGGCTTTCAGCGCTCTTTTCCGAATTCGGTGAATCGGTAGGTACGGTTGGCGGCTCGGTGCTGGATCCCGTCGGCACCGGCGATAACGATTTTCTAGGGCTAGATGTGCTCAACCCTGAGAATGATTTCGGCTTAACCGCGAATTCAGAAGAGGTGACAGGATTTGGCAATAAGACCGGCTCCGGTACGGCAATTCCCTTGGATGAGCTCGGCGGCTCCGAGGCGGCTAATGAATCCGGTTTAAGCTATGAAAGTGGTAGTGCCGACCGAATTCGTGCCGTTATTGGGCCAGACGGATCAATTACTGCGCCAGCGGCGGCCGGTGTTAAAGACGGTGCTGGGCAAATTGGCACTGCAGTGGGTTCAAATGCACCTCTGCCAGGATTGAGTGATCAGCCCGTTGGTTTGGCAGTTTTGGGTGCTAGCTCATCGGGTAATGGCGAGGCGGTTGGGATCGCGGTTCTGTCTGGCGATAATTCCGGTAACGGTGGTAGTGCCGGTGTGGCGGTGCTCTCTGGGAGTGGGTCGGGCAACGGCGACAGCGCCGGTATCTCGGTGCTTGGCGGGGCGAATTCCGGTAATTCCGAGCTGGCTGGTGTCGCGGTATTAAATGGCGCCAATTCAGGGAACTCGGGCACCGTTGCCGTGGGTATCTTAAACGGCGCCAATTCCGCCAATGGCGGCGTGGTCGGTGCAGGGGTTTTAAACGGCCCAGGCTCAGGTTCTGGTGGTTTAATTACGCTTGCCGTTGCCAATGCGCCGCTCGGGCCAAATAGTAATGGCGGCGGTGTGGGCAATAATGGTAGCTGTTCTGCATCAGGCGGCGTGGGCTGCGGTGATATTGGCGCTTTGGCGTTGTTGGATTCGTGTAAAGACGCTGATCTAGACGGTGTGTGCGACGAGTTAGACGAGTGTTTAAATACGCCCGCCGATATGCCGGTCTTTTTAACGGGCTGTCATTTGTCTGAGGATGCGCCGCTGGTGCTGCGTGGCGTTAATTTTGAATTTGATAAATGGGACTTAACCGCAGAGTCGTATCCGATTTTGGAGCAAGCCGTGAAAGTGTTAAATGCTCAGCCTGATTTTCTGGTTGCGGTAGACGGCCACACCGATTGGATGGGCAGCGATAGCTATAATATTCGCTTGTCATATAAGCGTGCGAGAACGGTTTACCACTATTTGGTTGATGCTGGAATTAAGGAGAATCGCTTGGTATTTCGTGGCTACGGGGAAAATGTTCCGGTTGCAGCGAACGCAAACGAAGACGGCAGCGACAATCCTGAGGGGCGTGCAGAAAACCGTCGCGTAGAACTAAATGTTCTGCAGCCCGCTGTTTTTGAGGCGGTGAAAGAAGAAAACTTGTCGCAGCGTTGAGGTGTGTCGGCGCTAGCGCATAAGCACTAACGCTTATTTTTTGGGAGTGGTCTCCCTTGGCTTTTATTGTTTAGAGACGATGATATGGCAATTGATTTTCCTTCCGCGCTTCCTCCGCAACAGGCGAGCGTAGCGCAGATTGCTGAGTGGGCGGGCACGGGTAGTGTTTATCAAGGTTTGGTGAATGGATTCCAAGTTCGCGTTTCCGGTGTCCACCAATTGAGCCGCGACGAATTGGATAAGATTTTTAAATCGGCAAAAACGCCATCACAGGCAATTTTTCTGATGAGTTCGGCGGCGCTTAGAAAAGGGCATATGTTGGTTTCTATACAGTATGCGCCAGAGGGCAATGTTATTTATGTTCACGCTCTTCAGGCCCGCATTACGGGATTTAAGGGCGGCGAAATAAGTGCGTTTTTTACGGACTTAAAAGATGATCCAAGTCTAACTCGGGGCGAGTTTGATCGCGCTAGAGTGATGGCTAACGTGCGCAGTGAGCGTACAGGCGTTGATTATTCGGTTAGTTATGTCGTCGATGAAAATGCGCCTGAGCGTGTTGTTATGGTGTTTTCTGGTGAGCCCCGTGAGGATTACGACGCCACTGATTTGGTGTTGAAATTTGGCAATCAAGGTAGTCGTTACGTTGGGCGTTATTTTGGTGATGTTGGACTCAGCCATAATTTTAAAGATGGTAGTCGCGCCACCGGGAGTTTAGAGACAGCGTTTACCGATTTAGGCGAATCTCGCGACGGCGAAGATTACTACCGTATTCAGTTAGCCGCAGATCGTCCGTTTGCGCAAGGCTTGTACGGTATCAGTGCCGGGCACACTGAGTATTCACAAGATCTAGGCAGTACGACGAACTCAACAACGACAGCGTCGGGCTCGGATCCAATTTGTGATGCATTGGGTATGCTCGGTTTATGCAGTCCTAGCTCAGCCACCACGACCAGTACTCAAAACGTAGGTTTAGACGCCAAAATCAATACGCTTGGTGTATCTGGCGAGCAGGTCTTGGCCAGCGATTTAAGCTCAAGGCTAAATGTGTTCGAGCGTATCGACTATATCGACTCACAAATTGACGTGGGTGTTTTTGGTAATTTACAAGACGAAAAGTACGCAACCCTTGAAGTCGGTGCTAAGTATTTTGCCGCTGACCTGCGCGGGCCAAAGTCTTTGCGCTGGTCTGCCCAGCTTTCAGTTAAAACCGGATTAACCGGCGATAGCGGTAGCTTAGGGACTTACCCTGCGTATCGCGCTCAGTATTTGAGTAACAATCCCGGTGCGACAAGTGCGCCCCAGGTAGTCCCGGCTGCGCGAACAGCGGAGTTTGTTACCGTATTGCCGCGCTTTACGGCCAAGCTCCCGCTTGCTGATAGCGGAAATTTACGGCTTAACGTCATGGCTCAGCTCGCCAATGAGCAATTGCCCCAGCAGCAGCAGTGGGTGCTGGGCGGTATGGGTTCAATTAGTGCTTATTTGCCGGGTGTTTTATCGGGTGACTCAGGTTACTACGGTAAGTTAGATTACGCCAAAACGATTGCTGTACTCGGTATTGATGTAGAGCCGGAGGTCTTTGTTGAATACGGGGCGGCATGGTTCGAAAATGCCTCAGGTCTCGAGGGTGAGACGCGGAGCATTGTTGATGCCGGTGTCAAATTCAGTGCTGATTTGGGTTGGGATGTGCAATTGGATGCCGTAATGGCGCGGTCCTTAGCTGATGATGGTTTTGCGAGTTCCTCCGCGCTGAAAGTATTTGAAGCCGATTTTTTCTTTACGGTTAAGAAAATATTTTAATCTTTTCTTGTTAATGGTAGCTGGCGCGCTCACGTGCCAGTTACTCGAAATATAGCATTTTCTCCTCCCTCGAAATTTAAATATCCCCTTTTCTTACTCTATATATCGTAATTTTGTGCTAACTACAGCCTAGGTGCTGCCGCATATAAAATATTTATCACCTTTTTGAGTTTTTGGCGCTAATGCTCAAAGTCTTTTTATAGCAAACGTTTATTTCTCAATTCCTTTGTAGTGTGACTTTGTCAACATTTCCTGGCGATAAAAGTGTGATCATCATCACATATATCACATAATCACAGATGTAAAGATAGCTTTTTCTCATATCTTAATACAATTGCATTAAGATGCTTTTTCCTAACGTAAATGTTGTGCCACTTAATGGTTTCCTGCTAATGCTTGTGCAGTGTGATCTTTAGGATTGGGAATTGAACAGTGACGTTCAAATTACAGTAGAAGTTACTGCCTACAAGGAAAGTACCTATGTTTTGCGAAAGCGAGGCGACGTTAAGTACATCTATTCCTGTTTTTTTAAATGTGCACTTTGCAATAGTGTCTATGCAAAGTGTTGTTTCTGCGTGTCGAGAAAAATAGCTTCTCAACTACTTTGCTAATGCCATCAAGGGGAAATCCTGACGTCTGTAGTGATTAGTCACGATATTGAATTGAAGGCCCCTGAAAATTTAAATCCTGAATTGTTATTTTCTTTTTTTACAAATGGAGTTGCCAAATGAAGTCTATTCGCAGACTGTTGTCTGTTTCGCTTATTATTTCGGCAGGAATGTCGGCATCATTAGCGTCTGCAGATGCTCTAACAGATCTACTAAATTCCCTCGGTTTACCGCAGCTGTTCTCTGAGGTTGGATCGACCGTGGGCACGATAGGTGCGTCGGTGCTCGACCCTATCGGTACCGGGGATAATGACTTTCTTGGTGTCGATTTATTAAACTCAGAAGACGATGTCGGTGCGACCTTGGGCGGCTCTGGGGAACTCACCGGGACCGGCAATAATACTGACTCTGAAACCATGATGCCGCTGGATGCACTTGGTCTAAGTGAACTATTGGATGCATTAGGTTTAACCTATGACACCGGTTTTGCGACTCAGCTTCGTGGTTTGGTTGGGCCTGAAGGCCTAATCATCGAAGGGCTGGTTGGTGTGCTCGACGGTATACCCGCAGGCTTCGAACTACCTGGTTTAGCGCAAAGCTCCGGACTGGTTATTGATGGCGCTGAAAACGGACTGTTGGGCCTGTCTTTACTTGACTCGGGTTCTGGCGGTAACGGTGGTGCGATCGGTGTGGCGATTTTGTCTGGCAGTAATTCTGGCAACGGTGAATACGCTGGCGTTAGCCTGTTGGGCGGCGCTGGTAGCGGCAATGGCGGGGCGCTTGGTGTGGCGGCATTGTCCGGAAGTAATTCAGGAAATAGTGATGCAATCGCGGCCGGTATTTTGGGTGGTGACAACACCGGTAATGGCGGTAATTTAGGTGTTGCGCTGTTGAACGGCGACAATGCTGGCAATGGCGAAAACGCGGGTGTCGCAATACTAAATGGTGCTAACTCGGGTAATGGCGACACAGCTGGTATTGCGGTTTTAAATGGGGACAATTCAGGGAATGCGGTGCTTGCCGGCGTTGGCGCGTTGAACGGCGCGAATTCAGGTAACTCAGACACTATTGCGGTTGGTGTGCTCAATGGCGAAAACTCCGGAAATGGCGGTGTTATCGGTGCTGGTGCGCTAAATGGCCCCGGTTCAGGTCAGGGCGGTTTGATTGCCGTTGTTGCTGTCAATGAGCCTGCTACCGGAACGAATGGAAATGGCGGTGATAACAACGGAAGTTGTACTGCGGCAGGTTCTGTTGGCTGCGCGGCGCCGCTGCAATTGGCTATGCTGGACGCTTGTGCTGATGTCGATGGCGATGGTGTGTGCGATGACCGTGATGAATGCCTTGATACCCCGGCAAATACGCCGGTGTTTTTAACCGGCTGCCATCTAACAGAAGATGCTCCGCTGGTTTTACGTGGTGTTAATTTTGAATTTGATAAGGCGGATTTAACGCCTGCATCTTTACCGATTTTGGAGCATGCAGTGCGTGTTTTGGCTGCGCAGCCGGAATCCTTAGTTGCTGTTGACGGGCATACCGACTCGAAGGGCAGTGACGAATATAATATGCGTTTGTCTTATCTTCGCGCGCGTGCCGTATACAGCTACCTGATTGACGCGGGCATTGACGACCTGCGTTTAGCGTACCGTGGTTACGGTGAGAGCGTGCCGGTCGCGCCAAATGCCAACGATGATGGTGGCGATGATCCAGTCGGTCGTGCAGAAAATCGCCGTGTTGAGTTGAATATACTCGATGTGGAAAGCTTTCAGTCAATCAAGCAAGAAAATCTAAGCAAATAGACAAAAGGGACGAATTATCCGAGGCCGATGATGGGAGCGTTTGTTGCTCCCTGTTTGCATGGCAGGCTTCCTCTGTTTGATAAACACTTAATTCAAAGCATATTTAAGGAATAGATTATGGCTATTGATTTTCCTCCTGCGTTACCGCCGCATTTGACGACTGTCACCGAGATTACAGCTGCAGCCGCTGGTGCAAGTGCGCCCTATGTTGGCTTAGTAAACGGTTATGAGTTGCGGGTAACTGGAGATCATTATTTAACTGAGGGCGAGCTGGGCACTATTTTTAGTACCGCCAAAACGCCGTCACAGACCATCTTTTTGATGAGTTCTTTAGCGCTGCGGAAAGGCCACTTATTGGTGTCAATGGAGTATGCGCCGGAGGGCAGTGTTGTCCATGTTCATGCCGTTCAAGCGGCATTGACCTCAGTGGAAGGCGAGGGTGTTGCTCAGTACTTTACCGGATTAGAGGGCGATACTGATTTAACGCGCGCCGAGTTCGAGCGTGCCCGCGTGATGGCGAATGTAAAAAGCCTGCGCACCGGTGTTGATTATTCTGCGAGATTTGTTGTGGATGAAAATCATCCGGAAGTTGCGAGCCTAGTATTTGATGCAACGCCAGTTGAAGATTTTGATGCCACTGACGTTTATCTGCAATTCGGTAATCAAGGTAGCCGCTATGTTGGTCGTTATTTTGGTGACGTTGGTGTCAGCCATAATTTTGATGACGGGAGTCGCGTTGGTGTTGGTTATCAAACGGCGTTTACCGATTTGGGTGAGTCGCGCGACGGTGAGGATTATCATCGGATTCAAATCGCCGCGGACAAACCGTTTTCTTCAGGGCTTTACGGAATAACAGTGAGCCATACTGAATATACTCAGCAACTTGGTTCTAGTTCAAGCAGTTCGACGACTGGCGGGGCCGGTGCGATCTGTGACTTACTTTCAGCTTTGGGCTTATGCGCTCCTGGGGCATCTACCGCAGGGCAGAGTTATGATTTAGAGGCAGATATCAATGTTGTTTCGCTGAGTGGCGAGCAAGTATTAGCGAGTGACTTAACGTATCGCATAAATTTGTTCGAGCGCCTTGAATACATCGATTCTCAGCTTGATGTTAGTGGTGTCGGTAGCTTACAAGATGAGAAATACGGCACGCTCGAATTGGGTGCTAAGTATTTCTCCGCGGAAGCGATTGGCGATACTAAATTTCGCTGGTCAGCGCAGCTGTCGGTAAAAGCGGGGATCACTGGCGACAGCGGCACGCTCGGCACTTACGCGGAATATTTAGCAGCGAACCCAACGTCATCATCTGTGGTTCCTACAGCGCGCACCGCTGAATTTGTAACGATTCTGCCGCGTATTGCCGCGAAGCTTCCCTTGTCGAAAGAGACTGAACTGAACGCCAGTGTTTTTGCCCAGTATGCCGATGAGCAATTACCTCAGCAGCAGCAGTGGGTTTTAGGCGGCATGAAGTCTATTAGCGCCTACTTGCCCGGCGTAATGTCAGGGGACTCGGGTTATTTCGGTGATCTGAGCTTGCAGCATAAAGTTGTTGTGGCGGGTATTGATGTAACTGCCGCCGTATTTGCTGAATACGGCGCGGCATGGTTTGAAAATGCCGCAGGTGCGGCAGGTGACGAGCGCAGTATTGCCGACGCCGGCGTACGTGTTTCAGCTGATTTGGGCTGGGGCGTTAACTTGGATGCCGTTGTAGCGAGACCGCTGGCAGATGATGGTTTTGCGTCCGACGCCGAGCTTGAGCGCTTGGAGGCTGACTTCTATTTTGTGGTGAAAAAGGTCTTTTGATCGCTAGTTTCGCTGCAGCTGCCCATTTTGAAGGTAGCTGTAGCGAATTTACTGGCTACTGTGTTTAGTAAAGGCAGCGTAAATACGCCTTTATACACGCATCTAGGCCCATCTCGATGGCGTCTACGGTGAAAGCATGGCCAATAGACACTTCGCTTAATTGGCTTACGCTGTTTTTAAATAATAATAAATTGTGTAAGTTTAGATCGTGACCTGCATTCAGTCCGAGGCCAATATCGCCGGCCAGAATGCTTGCGTCGATGAATTTCTGTAAGACTGCATCTTGTTGGCTTGTGCCGAAGGCTTCAGCGTAAGGGCCGGTGTAGAGCTCTATTCGGTCTGCGCCCACCGATTTTGCTAATCGGATTTGCTCTGGCTCGGGGTCCATGAACAAGCTCACCCGCACGCCAAGGTCTTTTAATTCGCTAATAATTGGCTTTAGGCGTTCGCCGTCACGATGCAGATCAAAGCCGTGATCCGACGTTAATTGGGCGTCGCTATCGGGTACTAAGGTGCACTGGGCTGGGCGTATTTGGCGAATGATTTCCATAAAGCCGGGGTAGTCAGCAACGTCTTTGCGTGAGGACTTCATTGCTGGTGCAAAGGGGTTTCCTTCGATATTAAATTCAACATTTAACATCTCTGCGAGCTCAAAGCAGTCGCTTACCCGAATATGGCGCTGATCTGGTCGGGGGTGTACGGTAATCCCGTGAGCGCCTGCGGCAATACAGCGTGCAGCATGGAGCGTTACGCTCGGATAGTCAGTATCTCGAGAGTTTCGGATTAGCGCGATTTTATTTAAATTAATACTTAAGTCTGTCACGGTAGATCCCTTGCGCTAGTGCGCATGGATTATGGTTGCTGGACACCACTTGCCTGTTTAATACTGGTATTCGTGATTAAGATGGGTTCGACGGGAACATCATCGAAGCCACCAACGCTGTGAGTGCGGCTTACAGCGATGTCGCGAACAACGTTTTGTCCGTCTATGACCTTTCCAAATACGGCGTAACCGTCTCTGCCCATTCTGGCGTCGAGATTCAGATTCATGCCCATATTAAAATAAAATTGAGATTGCGCACTATTTGGATCGTTGGTCCTGGCCATTGCAATGGTCCAGCGTTCATTGCTCAGTTTGCTCGTTTTAGACTCGTTAATGATCGGGTCACCATTGTCTTTTTCAACGAGGTCTGGAGTGAAGCCGCCACCTTGCACCGCAAAGCGTCGAATAACGCGGTGAAATATTGTGCCATTATAAAAATCGCTGCGAACATAGCCTAGAAAGTTCTCAACAGTTATTGGCGCTTTGTCGGCATATAGCTCAACAGTAATACTGCCTTTGCTGGTCTCTATAATCACTACGGGATTCGCGTTGGTCTGACTGTGGCCAGTAGTGGGTAACAGTAAACCTAAAACAATTACTAGTGCCGACAAATAGCGCATCATTCTCAACTCCAATCAGAGCGTCTTTTTGGCATCATTTTTGGAATGATCAATGTGATCATAACGCCAATTAAAACGGCAAAAGCGCCGTTTAAGAAAAATTCGTTTTCTTTGTTTTCTCGTAACCGGGCATTGTCGGTTTTTAAAACGTCGACTTCGCTACTGAGCATTTGATTGGATTCCAACAAGCGTCTGTTGTCCTCGTCTAGCTTGATCGCGTTTGCTGATATTCGTTTGACTTCCCCAAGCTCTTCATTGAGCGCGGTGTTTTCCTGCTCAAGTTCGCTGACGATGTTATTGGTTTGAGTGCTGCTTTGGGTGGTGTTTTTTAGTTGTTCACGGAGCTCTTTGTTAGTGTTCGAGAGTTCGGCGACTTGTTGTTTTGCTGCGGTTAGTAAGGTCCGAGCAACGGGATTTTCAACCAAGTAGTGACTCGGCAGCCAACCCTCAACACCGCGGTCAGTTTTTACCCGAGAGTAGCCACTGTCTTCGTTCGTTTCGAGTAATTCGAGTTTTTCGCCACTGGGCAGGCCGCGATGAATGATGCGGTGTTTAGTGCTATCGCCGACGCGCAAGGGCACGTATATCTTGTCGCTGATGTAGCGAGTTTCTGCTAAGGCCATGCTACCTACGCTTAGTAGGAGAAATGATGCGCCGACGATAATCGATTTTTTCACTGGATTTTCCACGTTAATAAGCTGCAATAAACGATTAAAAAATAAAGAATAAAGCACTTGGAGGCTTACTTCAATTTTCTTACTTTTAGGGCAAAACCTTTTTATAGGGTTTGACGGTGACTTTGGCGTATACGCCGGCTGCAATATAGGGGTCGGTATCGGCCCAATGCTGGGCATCGGCCAAACTTGGAAACTCAGCAATAATCAGGCTGCCAGTAAAACCCGCTTCGCCAGGGTCTTCAGTGTCGATGGCGGGGTGCGGCCCCGCCATGACCAGGCGGCCTTGGCTTTTTAAGTCTTGCAAGCGGGCAATATGATCTGGGCGCGCCTCTAGGCGTTTGGCTAGACTATTGCTTACATCTTCGCTGATTACGGCGTATAGCATGAGTATTCCTAGTTAAGTCTGAAAATTTCTTCAAAGCTCAGCGATGTGAGCTTTTCTATGCGCTTTACCAGATAAAACATCGCACCTAACATGACTATCGTGCAGGGCAGGGCGATAACAGGAAAGCTTAGGCCAGTCATTTTGCCGAGTTCAGCGCTGTATTCCGCACTGCCAGGTGGACTGATAAGTAATATTTTGGCAAGCGCGTAATTGAGGATGGCAGACAAGAAAAACGAAAAGGCAATCATATAGGTCGCGGTTTGCAATGCCTTTTGGAATAGCGCGTTGCTATTGTGTTGCTTGAGTGCGTTGGTAACTTTTTCAGTGTCGATAATTTCATCATTAAAGATAAAGGTTTTTATCAGCGGGTAGGGGGTATAAAGTGAAATTAGCGTCGCGAGGCCAATAAGCGCTGGGATGCTTGCTTCCTTGATGGCGATATACCCTGCATCGAGCTCTAATAGGCTGATGCCACCAGTTAGCAGGACACTGATAAAGCCCAAAATTGCAAACATATTGGCGCGGCGGGTTTTTACAAAGTCGTAAAAACCGAAGCCAAGCGGGAAGGCTAGGGCAATTATGATGCTATAGCGGGGGCCAAGATACACCTCGCTACTGAGTTTGGTCAGTATTAAGGTGGGGATAACGATATTGAACAACAGGTTAACGATGACACTGTGTCGTTGTTTATTTGGCGCCTGTTCCGGCATATTGGATCCTAATGTGGGCTTGCTGTTTAGCGGGTAATGATTGATTAACGCGACCTGCTGTTGCGTCACCGCGGCAGGGCAGTGATAATCCGCCCACTATACCTATTTTCAAAATCCATCACTAGCCTCCAAGGGGATTAGCTTTGATTGTTGATTTACACACTCACACGACGGCTTCTGACGGTGGACTTTCGCCCTTGGAGTTGGTTCAGCGTGCTCGTGAGCGGGGTGTGCAATTGTTGGCGATCACCGATCATGACACCGTTGCCGGTTTTGCCGCGCTTAAGGGTGAGGCTGGCGATGGAATGCAGTTGCTGGCCGGAATAGAGTTGTCGTGCACGTGGTCCGGTGTGAATATCCATGTGCTCGGTTTGGGTATTGATATTATGGCTCCCGCGTTTGTTAGCGAGCTAGAGGGACAGCGCAACGCACGAGATTCGCGCGCCCAGGTTATCGGTCAGCGCTTGGATAAACTAGGTTTTGTCGGCAGTTATGAAGCTGCCGCAGAGCTGGCGGCGGGGCGAGCAATTGGTCGTCCGGATTTTGCTCGATTTTTGGTGGCCGAGGGGCATGTCAGCTCAATGGCGGCGGCCTTTGATAAGTACCTCGGCTCCGGTAAATTAGGTGATATTAAGGCTGTGTGGCCCGATTTGGGCGAAGTTGTTAGCTGGATTCGTGAAGCGGGTGGCGTCGCGGTTATGGCGCATCCGCTGCAATATAAAATGACGAATGCGAAGTTGCGGCGCATGCTGACCGAGTTTAAAGAAGTGGGTGGCGAAGGCTTGGAAGTGTGTAACGGCAAGCCTTCTAATCAAGACTTGGCGTATCTTCGACAGCTTTGTCAGCAGTTTGAGCTGGAAGCCTCTGCCGGTAGTGATTTCCATAACCCTAGCAGTTGGTCTGAATTGGGTTGCGACGCGAAAATCATTGCGCCCTGCAAGGCCGTTTGGGATCGCTGGTGCACGCAATAGATCGATTGGAATATAATTATTGGAGGCTGCAGTGAGCCAATTTTTTCAGATACACCCCGAAAACCCACAGGCCAGATTGATAAAGCAGGCAGCCGATATTATTCGCGGCGGCGGGGTGGTGGCTTACCCAACTGATTCTGCGTATGCCTTGGGTTGCCATTTGGGGGATAAAAACGCCCTGGAGCGGGTGCGGGCTATTCGTCGTCTCGACGACAAACATAATTTTACCTTGATGTGCAGTGATCTCTCTGAGCTGGGCACCTATGCGAAGGTTGATAATTCTGCATTTCGTCTATTAAAAGCCCACATTCCGGGGCCGTACACTTTTATCTTGCGGGCTACCCCCGAGGTGCCGAAGCGCTTGCTGCAGCCCAAGCGTAAAAGTGTGGGTTTGCGGGTGCCCGCTAATCAAATTTGTTTGGATTTGCTGGCGGAGCTTGGTGAGCCCTTGATGAGTGTAAGCTTGATACTGCCAGGTGAAGAGCTGCCGATGACAGACCCCTATGATATTCGCGATACGATCGGTGGCCTAGTCGATTTGGTAATTGACGGTGGCTATTGCGGCATGGAAGCAACCTCAGTCATCGATTTGGTGGACGAAGTTCCGGTAATAATACGCAGAGGCCTCGGTGATGTCAGTCAATTCGAGGATTCACTGTGACCGGCGGCCAGATCCACGTATAATCGCGCCCTTGGTGGATGATATCGTGAGATCTCAGTAACAGTGCAAGACGAGCAGACAGAACAGCAGCCCGACGCGGTTGTACAAAGCGCAGCAGATGATGCCTCATTGGCGGCAGATCTCCGCGCTGGGCGTTTGGAACCAGTTGTGGAGCCACCAATTGCGCCTCTGGAAATTATTAGCTTAAAAGCTATTCGTCAGCAGTCCCAGCAAGGGGAGATGCCCTTTGCGGTAGTACAAGGCAAAGCGCTTACTGAAATCCCTAAAGATTTATATATCCCACCTGAGGCGCTTGAGGTTTTTCTCGAGGCTTTTGAAGGCCCGCTGGATCTCCTTCTTTACCTGATAAAACGCCAGAATCTGGACATCTTAGAGATCAACGTTGCGCAAATTACTGAACAGTATATGCAATACGTGAATATGATGAGTGCCATGCAGTTTGAGTTGGCCTCAGAATATCTTCTGATGGCGGCGATGCTTGCTGAAATAAAATCGCGGATGTTATTGCCTCGTTCAGCGGAAGCGCTTGACGATGAGGAAGACCCCCGCGCGCAGCTAATTCGGCGTCTCCAGGAATATGAGCGTTTTAAGCAAGCCGCTGAAAGTATTGATCAGCTTCCTCGTATTGGCCGGGATAATTATATTGCGCTAATTGATCCCCCCGCTGCGGAAAAACGCCGGGCAGAGCCCGATGTCGATCTTAAGGAACTGATGCTGGTGCTCGGCGACGTGCTTCGCCGCGCTGATTTATTTGAAAGCCACCAAGTGCAACGTGAAAAACTGTCTACCCGCGAGCGCATGTCAGAAGTACTTGCCGCGCTGCGTTCCGACAGTTTTGTACCTTTTGTTAGCCTGTTTAAGGCGGAAGAGGGGCGTTTGGGCGTGGTGGTGACTTTTCTGGCGATTATGGAATTGATTAAAGAGTCGCTGGTTGAAATAGTGCAATCCGAAGCTTTTGGCCCCATTCACGTGAAAGCGAAAGTGATCTAATGCTCGAGCAACAACAATTAAAACGTATTTTAGAAGCCGCGCTTATGGCGGTTGGTCGCCCGCTCTCAGTGCAGCAGCTCAGCGAGCTGTTTGATCCTGAGGACAGACCAACCACGCCCGATATTTTGGATACCTTGAAGACAATTGCAGAAGATTGCGATGGTCGTGGCTTTGAACTCAAAGTGGTTGCTAGCGGTTACCGCATGCAAGTTTGTGAAGACCTTGCGCCCTGGGTTGGCCGCCTCTGGGAGGAAAAGCCACAGCGCTATTCGCGGGCGATGCTTGAAACATTAGCCTTGATAGCTTATCGCCAGCCAATCACCCGTGGCGATATCGAAGATATTCGTGGCGTGGCGGTAAGTTCGCAGATTATTAAAACCATGCTCGAGCGGGAGTGGGTTAGGGTGGTTGGCCATAAAGACGTGCCGGGGCGCCCAGCAATGTATGCCACAACCCGAAAATTTTTAGATTATTTTAATTTGCGCAATTTAGATGAATTGCCCAGCCTCGCCGATATTGCCGATTTAGACACCCTCAATGGTGAGCTGGATCTCGACACCGGCGAGTTTAGTCCCACCGCAGATAATGCTGAGTCTGAAGCAGACGCCAGCGATGAACATGGTGATGACGAAAACAGTGATTTAGCCTTGAATGACGACGCCAGCGACAGTGTCGAGCTCAAGCTCAGCGTCGCCGAAAATGGCGATGCTGACGACGACAACCGTGACCCAAATTTCCCACCCGAGACCCTTCTTTAATGATACCAACTGATGAAAAGCTACAAAAAGTTCTGGCCCGCGCTGGTTTAGGTTCGCGCCGAGAAATGGAAAAAGTCATCAGCGAGGGCCGAGTGACCGTCGATGGCCGGGTGGCTGGCTTGGGTGATCGGGTCGCGGTGGGTGTAAAGATTCAGCTCGACGGAAAACCGCTGCGCATTGAAGGCGCTGCTGCCAGACCGCGAATACTGCTCTATAACAAGCCTGAGGGCGAAATCTGCAGCCGTAAAGACCCTGAGGGGCGGCGCTCGGTGTTTGATCGTCTTCCCCGTCTACAGGGCGAGCGTTGGATTTCGGTTGGCCGACTGGATTTTAATACTACCGGTTTGCTGTTATTTACGACCGATGGCGATCTGGCAAATAAGCTGATGCACCCCTCAACGACAATTGAGCGGGAGTACTTATGCCGAGTCATGGGTAGCGCAACCCCTGCGATGATGCAGCAATTGCGCGATGGCGTGCAGTTAGAAGACGGCTTAGCTAAGTTTGCCGACATTGCTGACGGCGGCGGTGAAGGCTTTAATCACTGGTATTACGTGGTAATTATGGAAGGTCGAAACCGGGAAGTTCGCCGCTTGTGGGAGTCTCAAGGTTTACAGGTCAACCGCTTGAAGCGCGTCCGCTATGGTTCGGTTTTTATACCCTCCAAGGTCAAAGTAGGGCAGTGGACGGAATTGAGTGACCCTGAAATTGCCACGGTATACCAAATGGCGGATATGCCGGCGCC
Source organism: Zhongshania antarctica (assembly GCF_014202945.1). Classification (GTDB taxonomy): domain Bacteria; phylum Pseudomonadota; class Gammaproteobacteria; order Pseudomonadales; family Spongiibacteraceae; genus Spongiibacter; species Spongiibacter antarcticus. Next base: position 75,829 of record NZ_JACHHW010000007.1, read on the forward strand.
GCTGAGCGCGCCAGAGGGCGGGCGCGGTCGGAAGTCGCGTTAGACAGGCACAAAAAAGGCCCGCAAGGGCCTTTTGAATGGTGATGGTCAAGGGTTTGTCGTGGTGTCAGTGGATTGCTTGTTTTTCAAGCGCGGTAGCGGTGTCGATGCCATCCCAGTGGTCGGTTCGGCCTTCTCGCCAGCCGGTTAGCCATTCCTGTCTGAGTTGGTCTTGATTATGTGGGCAGTTGTCTTTTTGTCTTCCAGCTATACCGGCCTGATAGCCGCGTTGGTAAGCTCTTTCGGTCATGTCGCGTTTCTGTCTTCTCATTGGGCATACGCCTCCAGCATTATAGTCAACATGTCGCTCTGGGTTATCGTCAGTGCGCCTAACCCAGTTTTCTGGCACCATCGCGAGACTTATCGCGGTGGGAACCCCATGTAATCAAACTTTCATGGTGCTCGTCGAAGACCTATTGCTTATATGCATATAGTCTTTTAGAAGCAGGTCGTATAAGACGGTATGCTATTGTTTGTAAAAGAATTTAAATTTACTACTAGTTCTCCCCAGAGGTTTTATGAGTCAAAAGCGTTCTTTTATCGCCACCTGCCCTAAAGGTCTGGAGCAGTTGCTTGCGGCAGAAATCGCGAGCTTAGGTGGTGAGCCGTTGCGGGAAACCGTCGGCGCGATGATTTTTAACGCCGATCTCGCGGCGATGTATCGCCTGTGTTTGTGGTCGCGTTTGGCCAACCGTGTAATGTTGATACTGTCGGAGTTTCGCGGTGAGAGTGCCGATGATCTCTATCAAGGATTGTCTGCTATCGATTGGCAGGATCACATGTTGGCCAGTAATAGTATTAGCGTCGACTTTAATGGCCAGACGGACGAAATTCGCAACAGCCATTTTGGCGCCTTAAAAAGTAAGGACGCGGTTGTCGATTATTTCCTGGCTCGAGGCGAGGCGCGACCAAGTGTTGATAAAAATACGCCAGATATTCGCATTAATATTCGTTTAAATCGGGGGCAAATCACGGCTTGTATCGACTTGTCTGGTGAAAGTTTGCACCGTCGCGGTTACCGTTCCAGTGGTGCGATGGCGCCGCTCAAGGAAAACTTGGCGGCGGCACTGTTGCTTCGCGCCGATTGGCCAGGTATTGCGAGTCGCGCGGGAGCGTTAATTGACCCCATGTGTGGCTCCGGCACTTTGCTTATTGAAGGCGCAATGATGGCCATGAATATTGCGCCGGGTTTGCTGCGTCAGCGCTGGGGCTTTCGAGGCTGGCTAGACCATGATCAGGCGCTGTGGGAGGGGATTGTTGAGCAAGCTGAGGCTCACCGCAGTTTAGCCTTAACGCGGGAGTGGCCAGAAATTCGCGGCTACGATGCCAATGGTAAAATTGTTGCTCAAGCGCAGGAAAATATAGAAAACGCGGGTTTGGAGCGTTTCATTAAAGTCTCTCGGCGGGAGCTCGCTCAGTTGGCTAAGCCAACACACCGCGAGTTGGATCACGGCCTATTAATTACGAACCCACCGTATGGTGAGCGCTTGGGCGAGCAGGCGGAACTGCTGCATTTGTATCGTCATTTAGGGCAATCGATGTTGGCGCACTTTAGCGGCTGGCAGGGGGCGGTCTTTACGGGCAATGCCGATTTGGGTAAGCGCATGGGGATTCGCAGTTACAAGCAATATCAATTGCTCAACGGCACCATTCCCGCCAAGTTACTGCTGTTCAATATTGGGCCAGAGGCGCAAGTGCGAGAGCGTCGTCCTGATGTTCAGCAAGAGAGCACTGCGGAAGCGCTGCAGCTGACCTCCGGCGGACAAATGTTTGCCAATCGCCTGCGTAAAAATTTAAAGCGTCTATCGAAATGGCGGACTAAAAACGGCATTGAATGCTTTCGGGTTTATGACGCAGATATGCCGGAATACGCCGTCGCAGTCGATTGCTACGGCAGCGCGGTGCATATTGCCGAATACATGGCGCCAGTCTCGGTGCCGGAGGAAGATGCTGAGCGTCGCTTGCGCGAAGTGATTGAGGCGGTGAGCCAAGTATTCAATGTCTCCGCCAACAATATTGCCGTTAAGGAGCGTCGTCGTCAGCGCGGTAAAGATCAATATCAGCGTCAAGCACCACGCAATACGGTTATGGAGCTTAAAGAAGGCCAAGCCAAGGTTTTGGTTAATCTGCATGACTATTTGGACACCGGTTTGTTTTTAGATCACCGCCCGGTGCGTCTTGATATTGCGGCAAGAGCGAAGAATAAACGTTTTTTAAATTTGTTTAGTTACACTGCGGTTGCCTCGGTGCAGGCGGGTATCGGTGGCGCTAAGGTCACGACCTCAGTGGATATGTCTCACACCTATTTGCAGTGGGCGCGACGTAATTTGTCGCTAAACGGTTTGAGTGAATCGCGGCATCGTACAGAGCACGGTGATTGCCGCCGTTGGATGAAAGACTGTAAAGATCAGTACGACCTTATATTATTGGATCCGCCGACGTTCTCAAACTCTAAGCGTATGGATGATGTCTTAGATATTCAGCGTGATCACAGTGAATTAATTAATGATGCAATGGCGCTGTTGGCGCCAGAGGGCTTATTGATATTCTCTACCAATAAGCGCGATTTTATTTTAGACCAAGACTTATCTAGTCGTTATAAAATGGAAGACCGGACGCGATGGTCCCTCGATGAAGACTTTTCGCGTGGCGGTAAGCCAATCCACTACTGTTGGTATATTACTCGCTGAGAGCAGGGATAAGGCTGAATTAAAAAAGCCCGCAGTGATAATTCACTGTGGGCTTTTTTGCTAAAGATTGCCTTAAAGCGCAATGACGTTAGCGGCTTGTGGTCCTTTCTGGCCAGTCTGTACATCAAACTCAACGGCTTGACCTTCCGCTAGTGTTTTAAAGCCGGTGCCACCGATAGCGCTAAAGTGAACAAAAACATCTGGGCCGGAATCTTGCTCAATAAAGCCAAAGCCTTTTGTTTCATTAAACCATTTTACTTTTCCGGTGCTTCTGGACATAACATGTGCCTCGTTGTGTTAAGAAATGCCTTTTATGGTGCTTGAGCTGAGATAGTCAGGGACTTATGAAACAGAACGAGGTACTTAAAACGACTTCGTGGTGCTTATACATAAAACCAAGCTGCATCCGTAGCCAGCATGATTATTATATACATAGAAAAAAGTCGCTTTGGAAGAGCTTTAGCCCACGGAAAATGAAATTTTATTTCGTTTTCCGTGGTGGCAGGCCCGTGTGTTGCGTCAATATTCGGCGACCCTTGCCTTGCTTGGGTGTCCAGTTTACTGGCTGGCGCGGCGGTACTAAATGTTTTTTACCGTAGCCAATCAGGTCTTTACGGCCCATTGATAGCAGTGCTTCACGTATCGAAGGCCAGCCTTCAGGGTCGTGGTAGCGCAATAATGCTTTGTGTAAACGACGCTGTTTCAGGCCCTTGGCGCTCACCACATCTTCACTCGTTCGCGATACTTTCTTAAGTGGGTTTTTGCCGGAGTAATACATCGCAGTGGCATTCGCCATTGGCGAGGGGTAGAAGGCTTGCACCTGGTCGGCGCGAAAGCTATTACCCTTTAACCACATGGCTAAATTCATCATGTCTTTATCACTGGTGCCGGGGTGGGCGGCGATAAAGTAGGGAATTAAATACTGCTCTTTACCTGCCTGTTTGGAATATTTATCAAACATGGCTTTGAATTTGTTATAGCTGCTCATGTCCGGCTTCATCATTTTCGACAGCGGACCCTCTTCGGAATGTTCCGGAGCAATTTTTAAATAACCACCAACGTGGTGGGTCACTAATTCTTTGACATATTCTGGGGTTTCAATCGCGAGGTCATAGCGCAGACCCGAGGCGATTAAGACTTTTTTGACGCCTTTCAGCTCCCGCACGTCGCGGTATAAATCAATCAGTGGCGTTTGATCCGTATTCAGGCTTTTACAGATACTGGGGTAAACGCAAGACAGGCGGCGACAGCGGCTTTCGATTTCAGTGCTTTTGCAATTTAGGCGCCACATATTGGCGGTGGGGCCGCCTAAATCAGAAATGACGCCAGTGAATTCTGGGGTCATATCCCTGATTTTTTCTACTTCTTTGACAATAGATTCGTGAGAGCGGCTTTGAATGATCCGCCCCTCGTGCTCGGTGATTGAGCAGAAACTACATCCGCCAAAGCAGCCGCGCATGATGTTTACTGAGAAGCGGATCATCTCATATGCAGGGATCTTGGCTTCGCCATAAATTGGATGAGGCTTGCGCTGAAACGGCCGTTCAAAGACCCAGTCGAGTTCTTCGGTGCTCAATGGAATTGGTGGTGGGTTCAACCACACTTCCTGGTCGCCGTGACGTTGGATCAAAGCTCTGGCATTGCCTGGGTTGGTTTCCAAATGCAAAACCCGGGCGGCGTGCGCATAATTTACGGGGTCGTTTTTAACGACCTCGTAATCAGGCAGGCGGATGACGGTTTTGGCAGCGTCAGTACCTGCTTTACGGGCTTGCAGGGGATCGATAATTCTAACCGTCTGCACCGCTTCAACTGCGTCGGGATTTTCTTCGTTCTTTTTACAGCTCTCGGTGGCGCTGGTATCAACGTAAGGGCTGGTGATCGGATCGACCTTGCCGAGTTGGTCAACACTGGAGGAGTCAATGACAGTCCAACCATTGGGTACATCGCGGGTAACAAAAGCAGTGCCGCGCAGATCGCGAATACTGTCAATGCTGTCGCCACGGCCAAGGCGGTGTGCCACATCAATAATTGCACGTTCGGCGTTGCCATAGAGCAGTAAATCGGCTCTGGAGTCGAGTAGTACCGAACGTCTTACCTTGTCGCTCCAATAGTCGTAGTGGGCGATTCGGCGCAAACTGGCCTCAATCGAGCCAATAACGATTGGGGCGTCTTTATAGGCTTCGCGACAGCGCTGGGAATAAACAATTACCGCGCGGTCTGGACGCTTACCACCTTCGTTGCCCGGCGTGTAGGCGTCATCATGGCGAAGGCGCCGGTCGGCGGTGTAGCGGTTAATCATGGAGTCCATGTTGCCGGACGCCACCCCAAAAAACAGATTGGGTTGCCCTAGGGCTTTAAAGGGTTCGGCGGATTGCCAGTCGGGCTGGGCAATGATGCCCACGCGGAAGCCTTGGGCTTCCAGTACTCGGCCGATAACCGCCATGCCAAAACTGGGGTGGTCGACATAGGCGTCACCGGTCACAATGATGATGTCGCAGCTATCCCAGCCTAGGGCATCCATTTCCTCGCGAGAGGTGGGCAAATAGGATGCGGTACCGAAACACTCGGCCCAGTAGGGGCGGTGACTAAAGATGAGTTTTGGAGTTTGTATTGCTGAAGACATAGAGGTAACGCAGGAATCCGAATAAACGAGCATTATACGTGAAAACGGCGACACTTGCTGGATGTTAAGCTGTCGCAGCTAAATATAAATAGCTTTACTAAGTGCTTGAATTTTTAGGTAAATAAGGGATAAATGAGTGTCTCAAACGCGACTCGCTACGGAATGAGGTTAAAAATGGAATGGTTAGACGCAAATATTGCCTACTGGCACTGGATGGTTTTGGGTCTTTTGTTGGTTGCGACTGAGTTATTTATTCCTGTTTTTGTCATGATTTGGTTTGGCGCCAGCGCCATTGCGGTCGGCTTGATATTGTTGGTGGTCGACATGAGCTTGGTCGTGCAAATGTTATTTTGGCTGAGCTTGTCGGTGCTCGATTTAGTGGTGTGGTTTAAATTTATTCATCCCAAAATGAAGAATAAGACCCTATCGGGTATGTCCCGAGAGCAGGTGATAGGGCAGGAGGGCATGGTTATTCGGCTTGGCCCGGAAATAGAGCAAGGCACCATACGTTTTTCCATACCGGTGCTGGGCAGCGATGAGTGGCAGTTTATTTGCCGGGAACACGTTGCCGTTGGCGACAGGTTAGTTGTGGAGGACATATCGGGGAACACGCTTATTGTCCGGTCTCAGCGCGGCGCGGCATAACATACAAGACCAACTGAATCAGAGAACAAGGAGTATTGCGATGGATGGCTTGGCAGTAGTAATAGCATTGGCAATTTTGGTTATTGTTACGTTAATGAAGGGGGTGCGCACGGTACCTCAAGGCTATAAACATATTGTGCAGCGGCTGGGTAAATACCACGTAACCTTGAATCCGGGATTGAACTTCATTATTCCCTATATCGATGACGTGGCTTATAAATTAACGACCAAGGATATCGTGCTCGATATTCCCTCGCAGGAAGTCATTACCGAAGATAATGCGGTGATTATCGCCAATGCCGTTGCTTATATTAATATTGTTGCCCCAGAAAAAGCAGTGTATGGGGTTGAAAACTATACCTTTGCCATTCAAAACTTGGTACAGACTGCCTTGCGTTCTATTGTCGGCGAGATGGCGCTGGATTCTGCGCTGTCATCTCGAGATCAGATCAAAGCGAAATTGAAAGCGGCGATTTCAGAGGATATTGCAGACTGGGGGATAACCCTGAAAACCGTCGAAATTCAGGATATAAATCCATCACCGACGATGCAGGCTGCCATGGAAGAGCAGGCGGCGGCAGAGCGTCAACGTCGCGCCGCAGTGACCAAGGCCGAGGGAGAGAAGCAAGCGGCTATTCTGGAAGCAGATGGCCGCCTGGAGGCGTCGCGCCGTGATGCCCAAGCACAGGTTGTATTGGCGAAGGCCAGTGGCGCTGCCATTACCTTGATTTCTGACGCGGTGGGTAATGAGGAGTTGCCAGTGTTGTATTTATTGGGCGAAAAATACACCGACGCCTTATTGCGTCTGTCTTCGTCAAATAATGCAAAAACGGTTGTTTTACCGGCTGATTTGCCTCAGGCATTGCGTGGCATTTTGAATAAAGCCTAATTTAGGATTGAGTGTTTTACATGGATCATACTTATCGTTTAGTGATTAGCTGTCCCGACCGCGTGGGCATTGTTGCGCGGGTTAGTCAATTTGTCGCGGAGCACGGCGGTTGGCTTACCGAGGCAAATTATCATGCTGATGCAGAAAGTAATTGGTTTTTTATGCGTAATGAGATTCGTGCAGAATCTCTAAAAGTCAGCGCTCAGGCCTGCCGCGAGGCGTTTGCGCCATTAGCGGCTGAATACGGCATGCACTGGGCGCTGGTCGATTCTGCCGTTAAGCGCAAGGTTGTAATACTGGCTAGTCACGCCTCTCACTGCCTTGCTGATATATTGCACCGTTGGCACAGCGGCGAATTAGACTGCGATATACCCTGTGTTATTTCTAATCATGAAAACCTGCGTAGCATGGTTGAGTGGCACGGTATTCCCTTTGAGTTTGTCGCCATAGATCCCGAGAATAAAGCGCCCGCGCATGCCGAGATTATGGCGCTGGCCCAGCGCTATGAGGCAGATTGCGTGGTGTTGGCGCGCTATATGCAAATTATTCAGCCCGAGTTTTGCCAAGCTTACGCTGGTCGAATGATTAATATACACCATAGCTTTCTACCGTCATTCATCGGCGCAAACCCCTATCAAAAAGCCTTTGATCGTGGCGTCAAGTTGATCGGTGCTACTTGCCACTACGTTACCGAGCGACTAGATGAAGGCCCGATTATCGAGCAAGACGTGATTCGGGTGTCGCATCGTCATAGCAAAGATGACCTCGTTAGGCTTGGCAAGGACGTCGAAAAATCGGTGTTGGCGAGAGCGCTGCGCAACCACTTGGAAGATCGTGTTTTGGTGCACGGGAACAAAACCGTAGTGTTTGATTAACCAAGTGAAATTTAAACTGTCATAAAATTGTCACTTAAAATGGTTTTAATGCAGCTTACGATTTTTACAAAAAAGGTTAATGGAATGACGTCAGCCACCATATTGATTGTCGACGATGAAACCGCAATCCGTGAAATGATACGGGTGGGTCTTGAATTGGCGGGTTATGAATGTCTGGAGGCAAGCAATGCCCAAGATGCCCACGGCATAATCGTCGATCAGCGCCCTGATCTTGTGCTGCTGGACTGGATGATGCCGGGAACTAGCGGTTTGGAATTGTTGCGGCGTTTGCGCCGGGATGAGCTGACCCGCGATTTGTTGGTGATTATGTTGACTGCCAAGGACGATGAAGACAATCGGGTGCAAGGTCTTGATGTCGGTGCCGATGACTATATTACCAAGCCTTTTTCGTCGCGGGAGCTGATGGCGCGTATAAAAGCGATTATGCGCCGTTCGACAAATCGCGACGAGGAGGAAAGTATCGAAGTGGCGGGGCTGAAATTAGATCCCAGTAGCCACCGTGTATTTGTTGATGCAACCCCCTTAGATATGGGACCCACCGAATTTAAATTACTAAAATTCTTTATGACCCATCAGGAGCGGGCTTATAGTCGCGGCCAGCTTCTTGATCAGGTATGGGGCACCAATGTGTACGTTGAAGAGCGTACCGTCGATGTCCACATTCGCCGTCTTCGCAAAGCATTGCAAACTGAGCTAAGAGACTGCGGCCTTTTAATTCAAACAGTTCGTGGAACCGGCTACCGGTTTTCGACAACAGGTGTCTGCGCATAGCGCGAAATAATGCGGTATTACAGTTGGAAGGCAGAGTTATTGCGCGTTGCCATACCACTCCTTGTGGTTGCGGCTGGCTGCGCGTTATTCGATCTTGGGCTATTGCCGCTGTTGGCGGCGGCGTTGTTGGCATGTGCATGGCTGTTGCGGCATTTACAGCGCTTGTCTGACTGGCTGTATAACGGTGCGAAGTCAGATCCACCAGAGGCTGCAGGGATGTGGGGTCAAGTTTTTGATGTAATTTACGATATGCAGCGGGAATCGTCGCAAGACAATGATCGCTTGCAGGCAATGATTGATTATTTGCACGCTTCGTTTGCCTCGATGTCTGACGCAGTAGTGATGCTTGACCCCTACGGAAATATTGAGTGGTGTAATGCCTCTGCCCACGACTTGTTGGGTTTAAGAGAAGAGGATGATAAGGGCCGTCAGCTGGTCAATTTGCTGCGTAGTCCGGCGTTTCTCCGCTATTTCGAGGCTGAGCGCTATCAAGCCCCTCTGGAAATGGTATCGCCGGTCAATGGCCTCATTAATTTGAGTATTAGCGTGAGCTTCTTTGGTAAGCGCAATCGCCTTTTGTTTGCCCGCGATGTTACCCGAACCCACCGTCTAGAGCAGATGCGCAAGGATTTTGTTGCCAATGTCTCCCATGAGTTGCGCACGCCACTCACGGTTATTAATGGTTATCTGGAGACGTTTTCTGAGCATGGCGGCGCAAATCCCCGCTGGGACAGAGCGGTAGATCAAATGCTGCAGCAATCTCGACGCATGAATTTATTGATTCATGACTTGATGATGTTATCGCGCTTGGAGTCGGTACCAAAGTTGGCCGACGAGAGTGTTATTCAGCTGCGGCCCCTAATGGAAATGATTCGCGAGGAGAGTGGTACGGCGGCGAAAGGCAAACGCCGCATTGAAATTGATTGTGACGATAAAATTGCAATTAATGGTAATGCCAATGAATTGCGCAGTGCTTTTTCTAATTTGGCGGTCAATGCGGCCCGCTATACTGCTGAAAATGACCGAATTATCTTGCGTTGGTATCAGGATGACTATCACGCCTATTTTGAGGTGGAAGACACGGGGATTGGCATCGAGCCCCAGTATATTCCACGCTTAACTGAGCGGTTTTACCGGGTTGATCAGAGTCGATCCCTTGATACTGGGGGCACTGGCCTAGGTTTGGCGATCGTTAAGCACGTGCTGATTCGGCACCGGGCAGAATTGCGAATTCGCAGCGCGCCCAATCAAGGTAGCGTCTTTACCTGTGTTTTTCCGAAATCAGCGGCGGTTCAGGTATCTGGAAAGGAGTAGCTTGAAAGTAATTATTACAGTACTTGTCACAAAGTTGTCATAATTCGACTATAAAGTAGCCTCACTGAAGTAGCTTACATTGGTTTAGGAGTGTCGAAGTGAAGATGAAATATTTAGTAGCGAGTGCGTTTGTGGCGGCGTCTGCTGTCGGCACAATTGCTGAAACCCGAGTGGATAGCGCTTTGTCCGATTACACCATAGTCTCTGGTGTGTCAGGTAATTTGTCTAGCGCCGGTTCAGATACCCTAGCTAATTTAATGACCTTATGGGGCGAAGACTTCAAACGTAACTACCCCAATATTAATATCCAGATTCAGGCCGCAGGTTCATCTACTGCGCCGCCAGCGTTGACCGAAGGCACCTCTAATATTGGCCCTATGAGCCGTAAGATGAAGGACAAGGAATTAGAGTCCTTTGAAACGAAATTTGGTTATAAACCTACTGCGATTCCGGTTGCAATAGATGCACTAGCGGTCTTTGTTCACAAGGATAACCCGCTTCAAGGCATGACCATGGCGCAGGTCGATGCGGTATTCTCCAGTACTCACAAGTGTGGCCATAGCGCTAATGTGAACACCTGGGGTGGTTTAGGTATGACCGGCGGCTGGACGGCTCGTGATATCCAAATGTTTGGCCGTAACTCAGTGTCAGGTACCTACGGATACTTTAAAGAAGAAGCACTGTGTAAAGGCGATTTTAAAAATGGTGTGAACGAGCAGCCGGGATCAGCATCTGTTGTGCAGTCGGTTTCGACATCAATTAATGGTATTGGCTATTCTGGAATCGGTTATAAGACCTCTAGCGTTCGTGCTTTACCCCTAGCTAAAGATGACAAGAGCCGTTTTGTTGAAGCCAACGCTGAAAACGCGACCAATGGTAGTTACCCCTTGTCACGCTTCCTCTATGTTTACGTAAATAAGGCCCCGAACAAGCCATTAGCGCCTTTAGAGCGCGAGTTCATCAAGCTGGTATTGTCTAAACAGGGTCAGGAAGTTGTTGTAAAAGATGGCTATATACCCTTGCCAGCCAGTGTTGTTACTAAAATTAAAGCTAAGCTAGAGCTGTAACTCGAGTTGTAGTTGGTCATGACAATACAATGCCGCAGAATGGATTTGCGGCATTTTTTTTGTTGAAGACCTTTTGTCATATTAATGTAATAAATTTGTCATATTGTGTGCGCAGGTTTTTAGAGAGCGAAATACATGAGTCAGTCTGAGGTTCGAGCTACCGCTTCCGCCTATCGTCAGTGGCGTAAAGTCAAAGATGGTATGGCAACCGCTACGATCACGGCGGGTGGTATAAGCGTACTATTTGCAATACTCCTGATTTTTTTCTACCTCCTCTATGAAATTATGCCCTTATTCCAGTCGGCCTCGCTGGACGACGGCCAAGAGTTTGCTGCGAACAGCGATGCGCCCAGCCTGTATTTGGCGATGGAAGAGCAAGCTGAAGTGGGTTTCAGTTTAGATCGTTCAGGTAGAGCTGACTTTTTCCAAACAAACGATGGTAAGTTGCTACTCAGCGAGGCTATTCCGCTGGACGGCGCAGAGATCCGGAGCTTTGCCTTAGACTCGGAAGTGAGCCGAATTTTTGCGCTTGGCTTGAGTAATGGCCGGGTGATCATTGCCAAGCATGATTACCGCACCAGCTTCCCAAACGATAAACGCTTAATTACCCCCGTGTTGCGTTTTCCTTACGGTGAACAGAGTTTATTGCTCAGTGAAAGCGAACCGATAGACCATTTGGCGATTAGTGACAGCGATGACGAGTTGTTATTGGTTGCCGTAAGTCAGGGCAAGCTTATTGGGCGCCGCTGGGTCAAAGAAGAAGACTTCCTTAGTGAGGAGGTGACCTTAGTCGAAGAGTCGGTTGATCTGCCAGTTTTGGACATGAGCGCTGACCGTGTACTTCTGGGCCCAGATCAGCGATGGCTCTATGTAATGAGTAATGATGGCGGTTACCGATTAATCGATTTGCGTCGCGTGAAGGTCGCGGATCGCGGCTATCTTTTTGACAGCGGTAAGCTAAATGAAGCCCGTTTCTTGCTCGGTGGGATATCCCTGCTCACCGCCAGCGATCAGGGTGAGGTGGGGCAGTGGTTTGTCGTGCGCGATAGCGAGCGCGAGTCGGGCTACCGCCTACAAGCGGTTCGCAAATTTGCCGTGCCCGAGGGTAGCGGTGCTACCTTGGCGACGGAACATCGCAGGAAGGGCTTTGTCAGCGTAAGCAAACAAGGGCATTTAGACCTGTTTTACACCACTTCCCACCGCCGTTTGCTCAATGCCGATTTAGATGTCGGGCGTATTGCTGCAATCGCAATATCGCCACGGGCCGATATGCTCTTGATTGAAAATGAGGGCGGAACTCGATACAGCTATAAACTCCACAATGAACACCCAGAACTGTCTTGGTCGGCGCTGTGGAGCAAGGTGTGGTACGAGAGCTATCCCGAGCCGGATTATGTTTGGCAGTCTTCGGCTTCCACCAATGATTTCGAACCGAAATACAGCTTTGCGCCACTTGCTTTTGGCACACTTAAAGCCGCTTTTTACGCCATGCTTATCGCTGCGCCTTTAGCGATATGTGGCGCGATTTACACCGCCTATTTTATGGCGCCCGCGCTGCGCAGAAAGGTAAAGCCGCTAATTGAACTAATGGAGGCGCTACCGACGGTTATCCTCGGTTTCCTTGCTGGTTTGTGGTTGGCGCCCTTTATTGAAAAGAATATGCCCGCCGTGTTTTCAATGTTTTTGGTTTTGCCATTTGGAATACTGCTGTTTGCCTGGACTTGGTCGAAAGTCCCGATAAGTTTGCGTCGTCATGTTCCCGATGGCTGGCATCCTGTGCTGTTAGTCCCCGTCGTGCTCGGTATTGTTACCGCCTGTGTTGCCTTGGGCGCACCGATGGAGCGCGCATTCTTTGGCGGTGATATGCGCGCCTGGCTAACGAGTGATTTGGGCGTGTCATTTGATCAGCGCAATGCCCTGGTCGTTGGTATCGCCATGGGCTTTGCCGTAATACCCACTATATTCTCGATTGCCGAAGATGCGATTTTTTCGGTGCCTAAGCACCTTAGTTATGGCTCCTTGGCGCTTGGCGCTACCCCGTGGCAGAGTTTGGTCGGCGTTGTTATGCCAACCGCCAGCCCCGGTATTTTTTCGGCGCTCATGATCGGTATGGGTCGAGCGGTCGGTGAAACCATGATTGTTCTGATGGCCACGGGTAATACCCCTATTATGGATGCCAATATTTTTGAGGGTATGCGAACTCTCGCCGCCAATATCGCTGTTGAAATTGGCGAGACCGAGGTGGCTAGCTCTCATTATCGTGTTTTGTTTTTGGCAGCATTTGTATTGTTCATGTTTACTTTCTTTGTGAACACGATTGCAGAAACAGTGCGTCAGCGCCTGCGCATGCGTTACGGAAATCTCTAACATTACTGTCGCAGTGGGCTGAATACAGGAAATTTACTAATGTCTTTGCATGATGATAACAAACAGGGCCTCGTCGAGTGGTGTAAGCGCGGCGAACCCATGATTTGGATGAATGCGGCCGCGGTTACCGTGAGTACGCTCGCCGTTATTGGCTTACTTCTACTATTGGCAGTGAGAGGCTTTGGCCATTTTTGGCCGGCGTCCGTGGTGCAGGCGCAATACAGCTTGCCCGGTGAGTCCTCTGTACCCATATTGGCTGAGCGGGTTGAAGTAGAGAGTGTGCCAATTGAACAGCTGTTGAGCGCTGGGTTTAAGATTCATGCCGACGAAGCATTTGTTAAGCGCGAACTGGTTAAGGTGGGCAACCGTGACGTAGGCGGCGCGGATTTTCAGTGGGTGATCACTCGTCATCTTGAGAACCCAAAATACCCTGTCGATGCGGTTGTCGTGGAGCGCAGAGAATGGGGTAATTTTTACGGATTCTTGCGCGACGTCAAAGAGCAGGGTGAGGTGGTGGCCAGCGCGAGTGAAAGTGCCGATTTAGCGTGGGCAGCTTTCGAAGAGCGAATTGCGCGCGCCAGCGACATTCATGAGAAAATTTCCAAAATTGAAAAGAAGGAAATTGGTAGCATCAACTATCAGTTTGAAAAACTGCGTTTAAAGGAGCGGGGCTTGGCACTCGATCCCGATCTTGACCCCTCTCGTCGGCAAGTAATTGAAACGGATATTGCGCTTTCTCGTGCAGAACTGGATATTGAATATAAAGCGCTACAAGGGCAATTGGCCGATTTGTATACCCAGTGGAATCGCGATAGCTTCACCATAGAGACGAGCAGTGGCGCGCTTCGCGAGCAGCGTATGGCCACCGTAGTGAAGGCGTATCGGCCCAACGCTATGCACCTCGGCCAAAAAATCGTGTTTTATTTTCAGAAATTTGCTGAGTTTCTGACTGACGAGCCCCGTGAGGCCAATACCGAAGGCGGTATCTTCCCGGCGATTTTTGGCACAGTCATCATGGTGCTAATTATGTCGGTGTTAGTGACGCCCTTTGGCGTCGTCGCAGCGGTTTACCTCCGCGAGTATGCCAAACAAGGCTTAATGACCCGTATAGTCAGAATTGCGGTGAATAATCTAGCGGGCGTGCCGTCAATCGTTTACGGTGTGTTTGGCTTGGGTTTCTTTATCTATTTTCTAGGTGCAGAAATGGATAAGGCTTTATTTGCTGAAGCGCTCCCGGCCCCGACTTTCGGAACGCCGGGCTTGCTGTGGGCGTCGGTGACCCTAGCACTCCTTACTTTGCCTGTAGTCATAGTGGCCACGGAAGAGGGCTTGGCACGGATTCCTCGCAATTTACGCGAAGGTAGTCTCGCGCTTGGCGCGACCAAAGCCGAAACCTTGTGGCGAGTCGTATTGCCAATGGCGAGCCCGGCAATGATGACGGGCTTGATTTTGGCGGTGGCGAGAGCGGCCGGCGAAGTTGCACCGCTAATGTTGGTCGGGGTGGTGAAATTGGCGCCGTCGTTACCGGTAGATGGCAATTTCCCGTATTTCCATTTGGATCAAAAGTTTATGCATTTGGGCTTTCACATATACGATGTGGGTTTCCAAAGTCCTAATGTTGAGGCTGCGCGTCCTCTCGTTTACGCGACTGCGCTGCTGCTGGTGGTGATCATTGCATTATTGAATTTGAGCGCAGTGGCTATGCGTAATCACTTACGCGAAAAATACAAATCACTGGAAATGTAAGCGCGTGAACAAAGTAAATGAAAAGGCAGCGAATTTTATGACGACAGATAAAGCGGCAGTGAAGTCACATGCCATCAATATGGAATCACTGGGTCGCAATCGTAGCGAGCAATCTATTCACGATGAGGATATTACCCTGTCGGTAGATAATCTCGACCTTTACTACGGTGAAAAGCAGGCCTTGTTCGACGTCAATATGGTTATTCCTCGGAAAAAGGTAACCGCGTTTATCGGCCCTAGTGGCTGCGGTAAATCGACCTTATTACGTTGTTTTAATAGAATGAATGACTTGGTTGATACCTGCCGAGTTGACGGTGGCATCTCGCTCGACGGTTCGAATATTTACGATAAGCGTGTTGACGTGGCGACCTTGCGCCGCCGGGTAGGTATGGTGTTTCAAAAGCCAAATCCCTTTCCTAAATCGATTTACGAAAATGTCGCCTACGGTTTACGGATACAAGGTATAAATAAAAAGCGGGTTTTAGACGAAGTGGTAGAGCGTTCGCTGCGCGGCGCTGCGCTGTGGGATGAGGTTAAAGATCGCCTGCACGATAATGCCCTTGGTATGTCCGGTGGTCAGCAGCAGCGTTTGGTTATTGCTCGCACCATCGCGGTAGAGCCTGAAGTTTTACTTCTGGACGAGCCGGCGTCGGCTCTCGATCCCATTTCGACCTTGAAAATTGAAGAATTAATTTACGAACTAAAAGATAAATACACAATCGTAATTGTCACACACAATATGCAGCAAGCGGCGCGGGTGTCAGACTATACGGCGTTTATGTATATCGGTAAGTTAATAGAATTTGACAATACCGATGTTCTTTTTACTAATCCGACGAATAAGCAGACCGAAGATTATATTACCGGGCGCTATGGTTAAGCTTACGTGGAATCGTTGTCGGTCACTGTTTGCTGATGAATTATTGGGAGCATAAAGATGAAAGAAAAGAATACATATACCCACCATATATCTCAGCAGTTTAATACCGAGCTCGATGATATTAAAACGCGCATGCTGGAGATGGGGGGCTTGGTCGAAAAGCAAGTTGCAGATGCAACCAATGCCTTCATGCAATTGGATACGGGCTTGGCTGAAGAGGTCCGCAAAGGCGACGCTCTGGTAAATGCCTTAGAAGTCTCCATTGACGAAGATTGCACAATTATACTGGCTCGGCGTCAACCCGCTGCGAGCGACCTGCGCTTGGTCTTGTCGATAAGTAAAATTTTAAGTGACCTTGAGCGAATGGGCGACGAAGCGAGTAAGGTTGCTGATAGTGCTATTAAGTTAACTGAACTCGGTGGCTTACCCCGCAGTGTGCTTGAAATTCGCCATATTGGTGATCACGTTGCCGGTATGGTGCGGGGTTCACTGGACGCGTTTGCGCGACTCGATATTGATCTTGCGCTCGAGGTTGCTGAAGAAGATAAGGCAGTAGACCTTGAGTACGGCACGGCCATGCGCAGCTTGGTGACGTATATGATTGAGGACCCTCGTACTATTTCGTCGGTTCTACAGGTTATGTGGGCCTTGCGCTCTCTAGAGCGGGTCGGCGATCACGCACGTAACATCGCCGAGCATGTGATCTATTTGGTTAAGGGCGCGAATGTCCGCCACGTCAATATTGAAGAAATGGCGGCAACGGTCCAAGATCAGTCGTAAAAGAGCAACGGGCGAGAAATGTCGCCCGCTTAGCCTGGGCCTAGCGGCAGTCCAGCTGCTAGCCACAGACCTAGTAACAGCGACCATCCCAGTAAAAAACTCAGCGAATAAGGCAGCATTAATGCCATGAGGGTACCCATGCCTGCGGTTTTGTCGTGGCGTTGGACAAAGGCAACGACCACGCCGAAGTAGGGCATTAATGGGGTGATAATATTGGTGCTTGAATCGCCAATTCTATAAGCCATTTGGGCAGACTCAGGATCGACACCTAATAAAAAAAGCATAGGCACAAAGATGGGGGCCATTAAGGCCCACTTGGCCGATGCGCTGCCAATCAATAAGTTAATTAGGGCGCTAATCAGAATAAAGCTCAGTAGCAGGCTTATTTTTGAAAGTGCCAGTCCTGCGAGCCAATGGGCGCCGTTAATCGCAGCGATTGCACCGAGCCCGGTCCAGTTGAAATAGTTCACAAACTGCGCCGCAAAGAACATGAGCACCAAATACCCAGACAAACTCGATAGGCCGGTTTCCATGGCTTTTACCCAGTCGTGTTGGGCGCTGAATTTGCCGGTGGTGTAGCCAAAAATTACACCCGCGATGATTGCGTATAGGGCGATGAACACCACAATGCCGTTAAGCAAGGGCAGCGCGGCAAGGCCGTCTGGGTCAGGGTTTCTCATTAAGCCATTGGCAGGGAGCACTAAGGCAAACAATATTCCGATAAATACCAGGCTAAAAAAGCCTACTCTGCGCAAAGCTTGGCCTTGGCAGGGGTCCTCGGTTGCAAGGGGCGTGTCTGCGCTGCCTTTCGGCTTCGCGAGTCGCGGCTCGACGAATTTTTCATTTATCCAGGTGCCGGCAACAGTGATAAACACGGTGGAGGCGAGGGTGAAGTAATAATTGGCGCTAGTGAGCACGTCCCTGTCTGGCGCCACCAAATGAATGGCTTCGCTGCTGATACCTGACAAAATGGCGTCGACTGGGCCGAGTAATAAATTGGCGCTATAGCCACCGGAGACTCCAGCAAACGCCGCCGCAATACCCGCCAGTGGTGAGCGACCCGCGGCGCGAAAGATCAATGCTGCGAGTGGTATTAACACCACATAGCCCGAATCAAAACCAATGCTGGACATAACGCCGGCAAAGACGACGAAGCTACTGAGGAAACGTTGGGGAGCTTTACTTGCCAGGCCATGAAGGACGCAGGCAAGTAATCCAGATTCTTCAGCGACGGCAATGCCTAATATCGCGACGATAACCGATCCGACGGGGGCAAAGTGAATGAAATTGCTGACGGCATTGCTAACCATCCAGCGCATGCCGTCACCGGACAGTAGCGATTTAGCGGCAATGGTGTCGCCGCTAATCGGGTGGTTTGCGCTTAATCCCAGAAACTGCGCTATTGCAGAGGCCAGTATTACCGCAAGGCAAAAATAGAGAAATAGCATGACGGGGTTTGGGAGTCTATTTCCCGCGCTTTCAAGGTGGTTAAGCCAGCGCTGACTAATAGGGGTATTGGTTTGACTGGTGGGCATTAAGAGCTTCCGTTGCAGTTAGAGGGCGTTAGCAGTGTACTATAACCATACTTAAAGCAGGGGCGCGAATGCTTGGCGATATTTGTAAACTACGCCGTTCGAATTATAAAAAATAGGAATGCATAGGAAGTGACTCACTCTCAACAAAGCGGCCTAAAACCCACATGGCAAATGATGATTACGCTGTATTTGGCCATGATGAGTGTCGGTATGGGCCAGACTGTCGTGTTTGCTATTTTACCCATGCTCGGCCGCGAATTGGCACTGGATCAACTGGTTTTTCAGCTTCCTTTCGGTTTAGGTGCCATACAAGGTAAAGAATTAACCATTACCTCATTGTCAGCGTTAACCGCATTTAGCTTTTTTATCGCGGCGCCCTATATGGGCCGTCTTAGTGATCGGCTTGGGCGTAAGCCCCTCATTATATTTGGGCTATGCGGCTATGCGGTGGGCACGCTTATATTTAATGGGGTCGCTGCTTTAGGTTTAAGCGGCGTACTAGTGGGAACTATGCTCTATGTGTCGTTGGTGCTAAGTCGGGTATTTCATGCGGTTTTGATGTCGTCGACGCATCCCGCGTCTGCGGCTTATATGGCGGACGTGACCTCAATTAGTGAGCGGACTAGGGGCATGGGGAAGATGCAAGCTTTCAATCAGCTTGGCGTCATGATTGGCCCCGCTTTGGCGTGGTTCGTTCATATTAGTTATTTAGCGCCGCTATATATCCAAGCTGTTATTTCATTTGTGGTGGCAATGATGGTTTGGCGATTTTTACCGCCATTACCGGTAATGCGTCGAAAAGATCAGAAAGTCGTGTCGATGTCATTTTTTGATCCCCGCTATAAATTGTACATACTGCTCAGTTTTATTATGTATGGTCTGTTCGGAATGGTGCAGCAGACCCTAGGGTTCTATTTTCAAGATCTGCTGCATATCGACGGGGTGCGTGCCTCGCAGATTTTTTCGATGGCGATGGTCGTGTCTTCAGCTGCGATGCTGATAGCGCAATTTCTTGTAGTACAGCGCTATGCGGGACCGCCTATGCGCTTGTTGCGACGGGGCCTGCCTTTTATATGCCTTGGTTATGGCTTACTCGCGAACGCAACGACGCTGCCAACGTTATTGCTGGCGATGTCTCTATTTGGGTTTGGCATGGCATTAACCGCTTCGGCACTCGCTGCCAGTGCAACTATGGCGGTGCAAAGTAATGAGCAGGGTGGTCTGGCGGGGCTACTGGGGTCGACCGCCGGCTTGGGGTTTATGATTGGCCCGCTTGTCGGCGGCAGTCTCTACCGAATCTCCCCTAGTTACCCGTATTGGTGTGCTGCAGCGGTTATGTTTGCTGTTATTGTGTTTCTCTTTACCGAGGGTCGGCGCAAGGGAAGTCAAGCTAAATAAACGGCTAGGGCGGTTTGGTTAATTTTTATCCGTAAGCTGGCAGTCCCCATGAACTCTCGCTCAAGGAGGTTTCCTACAAAGTTATCCACAAGCTTATTCACCCTAAATGGGGAAAACTTTTATTGTTGGTAGCGCAGGGAATCATTTTGCCAGTATTAGTCTAGAATCATTTAAAGTGCGGTTAGGTACGCCAGTTGATCGGTTTTCAGCATTGTTTTCGCCGTTTTTGAAGCGTTTAATGGTAGCTGTTAGAGTTTCCTGCTAAAAATAAAGAGCAATCAGGTATTATACTAATCCTTGTCCGAAGCTGGGCGCGACGCGTTTAATGAGAATTGAGTATGCCTAAATACAAAATGCCGGCGATGCTGCCGTTGTGCTTGGCGGTTTTAGTTAGTCAGAATGCGATGGCACTGGGGCTTGGCCCAGCCAGTTTAGATTCTGAACTCGGCGAGCCCCTGTTTGCGCGTATACCTATTTTTCGGGCTGATGGTTTGGGTAGTGAGCAATTGCTCGTCACCCTGAGTCCGGTTAAGGACGACGGCAGTGGCATTGAAGTTGGCTCGGTCGACACGCGCGCGATATCTGCAGTCGGCGAAGTAGATTTGAGTGGCAATGGTACGGTCTATTTGCGCAGTGATCGCCCCTTAGTTGAGCCTTTTTTGCATTTTATGCTCACCGTGCGCTGGCCAAATGGCAGCTTAAGCCGCGCTTACACGTTGTTATTTGATCCGCCGGTCAATGCCGCGGCAGGTTCGGCGCAGGGCGTGTCTGCGCTGCAAAACATCAATCGAAGCTCAACGCCGGCTATCGCGAGCCGCAGTGAATCCCGGCAAGCTCGGCCGCTGCCTGTCGCCGAAGCGATTACCGCAGAGTCGAGTTTATACACCACGGTTCGCGGTGATAGTTTGTGGACTATAGCCCTTCGTCTTGCGAAGGTGAAAAGTGGTTCAGTTACGCTGTGGATGGATCGGCTTTACGCCAATAACCCCGCAGCGTTTATCCGCGGTAATCGAAATTTACTCAAAGAACGTGTGACCTTGGATTTGTTTGAAAGTATTCCAGAACCGCTTAATCCAGGTCCACAAGCGCTGTCTTCGGCACTTCCCAAAATCAAAAAAACTGAGGTCGTCGCCACCAGTTCGATTGGTAACCCTGGGGACCAGCTTGGGCAAGATAAGGCCATTTTAAATCGTCGAGAGGATGACGGTGCGAATTCGTCTTTAGCGGATGGCAATGATGAGGCCCTAACTGAAAAGCAGTTTTTGCAGCAAAGCCTGGTTGATGTCCGTAGCGAAGTTGACCGTGTGTCAGAAAATATTACGGAAATGACGGCTCGTTTGGCCGCATTGCAGACCCAGCTGGAAGGTCTTAATAACCAATACAGTCAATTGCGAACAACAGGCCTTGACGCTGAGCTGGGTGGCGAGGCTTTGAGCAGTGCTGATGAGGGCCTGGCAAACGCTGATATTACGGTGGCCGATGCCGACGTAGCTATGACAGACGAACTATTGGTGGCGTCGACGGAATTACAGCCAGAGCAATCGGTAGCGGTAGTCGCTGATACGACGCTGCCGAGCAGCGCGTCGTCGGCCTGGCAGCTCAATTGGCGCTGGCTATTACCGCTTGCGGCCTTTGCCTTTGGCTTATTACTGTGGGTGCGGCGTCGCCGCGAAGAGAAAGATGCGGCCTTTAACGTGGATTTGAGTGACGTAAATGCGGCAGTTGCCGCCAGGGCGAATACCAAAGAGGCGTTTAACGATGTGTTTTCGTCATTGGATTCCCATTCAGGTGTTGTAAAGCCGAGCGTTAGTCCGCTGGTTGAGCCTACCTTGCGAGACGAGGATAATGAATCCGATGTTTTTGATTCGTCGCCAACACCAGCGGCGGTAGATGAGGTAGAGCCCGCGAGCGCGGTGATCGGTGAAGATGTTTTTGCGGCACTGAATTTGATACCCAATGATTCTACAGAAGCGCATACCGACGAACTGTTTCTTGATTCTGCTGACGCAGCAGAAACGATCAGTATTGATGAAATTGAATTAGATGATGAATTATTCGCAAATTTAAATGACGATCCGGCTCCGGAGTCTGACGAAGCGGACCTGGTCGATTTTGATTTGTCGGCGATAGATGATGATTGGCTTACCGATTCAAGTGATGACAGTCTTCATGCGGCGGAAAATTTAGCTGCAGACGGGGACGCTAGCCACCGAGCTGCAGCGGCGCTGGAATTAGGCGATTTTGCGGGCGCTAAATTAATATTAGAAGATGCCATTGCTGAATGCGATGATGTGAACTTAACGATGCAATTGCTCGATGTCTTTGCCCGCAGTAATGATGCTGCTAGTTTCGAGGAAGTGGCATTGCAGATTCAGTTTTCCGATGTCGATGACGAAATAATGCACGAGGTTGATCTCATGCGCGCATTGCTTCATGACGGTCACGAGAACGGTAAGCGCCACGCTGATTAATATGACTGTTGTGGATCATCAAACTAAGCACTATGAACTTGTAAAAGACACTGCGGATTACATCGTAATTGATAAGCGCCCTGGTGTTAACCTTCATCGTAATAACACCAAGCAAAGCTTGGTCGATATCCTGAACGCAGATTTTCCTGGGGAGTCGCTGCATTTAGTGCATCGTTTAGACGATGCTACCTCTGGCTTATTGGTGCTGGCGAAGAACCCTGTCGCAGCCGCTGAGTTCGGCGCGCTGTTTGCTAATCGCGAAGTAGAGAAATACTATCTTGCTGTCGCTGACGGCAAACCGGGTAAAAAGCAGGGCGCAGTTGTTGGTGATATTAAAAAAAGCCGCAGTGGCAGCTATTTACTCAGCAGAACGCGCAGTAATCCGTCGCTCACGCAGTTTTTTAGTTACAGCCTTGGTGAGGGACGACGGGCGTATTTGCTAAAGCCGTATACCGGAAAAACTCATCAGTTGCGGGTGGTAATGAAAAGCCTTGGGGTGCCGATTTTTGGCGACCGCCGCTACGGGCCGACAATTCAAGACAGCGACCGTATGTATCTTCACGCTACCGCCTTGCGTTTTACCTTTCGCGGCGAGGAGCGCGAATATATCTCGCTTCCCAAGGAAGGGCAGCTATTTGCCGATGGAGGCTTGGCAGCGGCTTTGTTAGACTGCCAAACACCTTGGGCGCTACCGTGGCCTAGCCTAAATTAGTGAGTAGCCTTGTTAATTTTTTAGCAGGAGTTGCATTGTAGATGGATTGTGAACATGACCGAGTTGCCCTCTGAACTATGTATTAAGCTCAATCGCGAAACTTCGAAAATTGATTGGGAAGCGCTTCAGCGCTTCTATGCACAAGGCACGGTTTTAGTCGTTGCCGCTGAACTTGATTTGGTTGCCACGGCTGTGGCGCTTGCTGAAGATAAAACTCAGTATATTGCAGACCTGTTAGAAAAAGGCCTGCTTCAGAAAGCAGATGAAACTCAGGCCAAAGCCTGGCTGGCAGAAAAATGTGAGGTGTGGGCAGTGGTTGTCGCACCTTGGGTGCTAGTGCAACGCGAACGCACATTGGCAAAATAATGAGCGCTGCAAATGACTTTTGCGCACAGCTATTTGAGAAAATACATAGCTTTTTCAGTGATCAGCAACAAGGTTTAGATATTCCTCCCGCGCAATTATACCGTCTTGAAGGTTTCATCGAGGCAGGCTTGCTCGCGGGCTTTGTCCTTGAATCTGAGGTTAAAAAAACGTTTATCGACTGCGCGGAACAGTATTTTAATACAGAGATTGCCGACTTTTACCGCAAGGATTATCGCTTAATCCTGCATATGCGTATGAGCGAAGCACCGGTTTACCCCAGCAGTAACGCCCCGTGAACCTTCTTTTTGAGAACGATTCTGCGCTCAGTTTAGCGGATGTCTATGAGCGATTGCGATCCCATGCTCTGCACAGCGGACACCGGTATTTGGTGTTTGTTTCGGGTTCAGCCGCGTGGTGTGAAACGCAGTTATTGAATGTGCCTACGGCTCTTGATAATTGTCTACTGGTTGCCGGGCACGAATTGTGTGGGCTTACGCCGTGCAAAACAGAAAATACGCTTGGCAGTGAATATTCGTCGCTGCTTATCAATGCGCATAATCACCAAAAGCTTAATGATTGGCTGGCTGCCGCGGGCTGCTTAACAGCGGGTGGTGTGCTGTTATTACTGTGTCCGCGCTTTTCTGAGTGGCCGGGCCATTTTAGCAATCAGTCACACTTTGGCGACAGCCGGCCCTCGGTATTTATGCAGCGATTGCTTCGGCTCGCGGCCGGGCTGGAAGGCTGCTTTTTTTGGGATCAAGAGACGGGCTGCAGTGGTAATGCGCCGAACACGGGTGATAAATGGCAGCAAACCCTGCCAACACCTAGCCAAACAGCTACCTTAGCAGCCATTAAAACCGTCGTGACGGGGCGGGCAAAACGGCCATTGGTGATTCGTTCAGACCGGGGCCGGGGTAAAACCAGCGTCCTCGGTTTGGCGGTAGCCGCGCTTTTTGCATCAGAAGATAATGACTGTCGACGGGTGCTGATTACCGCGCCGAGCTTTGCTGCGGTGAAAGGCGCTTTTGAACACTTAGCCGCCGTGCTGCCTGCGGCACAATGGCGTGATGACAGCTGTTTTGTTGGGCCATGTTGTTTCACGTTTTTGGCCTTTGATGCGGCGCTAAAAAATCGTGATGACTGGGATTTGCTTCTTGTTGATGAGGCGGCCGCGCTACCGGTAGCAGGTTTGCGCACCTTATTGCTTCGTTATCCTCGTATTGTTTTTTCCAGTACGGTGCACGGCTACGAGGGCAGTGGTCGTGGCTTTGATATTCGCTTTAAGGCGATATTAGACGCCGAGCGGCCACAGTGGCGACGGCAGAACTTAGATGAACCGATTCGCTGGGCGGCGGACGATCCATTGGAACATGCCTTGAATGCCTTGTTCTTATTAAATGCCGAACCACGGTCTAGCGATGATAATCGCGATGAGTTGAGGGTTCGCGTTGTTGATTGCGAGGCGCTATGCGACGACGATTTATTGCGCCAAATATTTGGCCTGCTGGTGCAAGCCCATTACCAAACCACACCACAGGACTTACAGTATTTGCTCGATGGTGACGCAGTGATAATTATTGCCAGTCGCGGCAGCAGTGTTCTGGGTGTTTGCCAATTATTGCCCGAGGGCGATTTTGCGGAGGGCTTGGCCGCAGAAGTGATAAAAGGGCGGCGCCGCCCAGCGGGGCATTTGGCTGCCCAGCGGTTAGCGCATTGCAGCGCGGAATCACGCTATCTAACCGGGCAAAGTTGGCGTATTAATAGAATAGCAGTCGCGGCAGACTGGCGTCGTCAGGGCTTAGGAAGAGCGATGTTGACGACGGCGGAGCACGTTGCGCGCAGCCGAAATATTACGTATTTATCGTCTAGTTTCGCAGCCGATCCGCAAGTGATTAATTTTTGGTTGGCGCAGGGTTTCGCTCCGACCTATTTTGGTAGTCGTCGCGATAGCGCTAGCGGTTTGTATTCACTGATTGTCGTAAAAGGCCTCAGCCCGCAGCTAGAGGCCGATGCAGCGCGACTTGCAAGCCAATTGAATAATGATTTGCGCTTCAGTTTAGCGAGTGTTTATGCTGGACTCAGTGCAGATTTACTTATCGTTTTGCTCGCTTCAACTCGAAATCCGGCAAGCCTTGTGCCGACATCAGCCGTTGTGGTTGCGAAGCGTTACTGCGACGGTGAACTGATTTTCGAACAGGCGGCGGCGAGTTTGGCGCAGTTGTGTTTAGCTTGTGATTTACGTGCCGTGAGCGATGCAGACTTGGCTGTCGCGCGCTTATTATTGGGTCATAACTGGACAGGCATCGCGGACCAATTTGGGTTAACGGGCAAGGCTGAAATCGAGCTGAATCTTAAACGCATCTTTAAAAAATTAATTTCTACCTTAGTGTGAGGTTTTATTATGTCGACGCTTTTTACGAAAATTATTCAAGGTGAATTACCCAGCCATTTTGTGTGGGAAGATGAGCAGGCTGTCGCTATTATGACAATTGCGCCGATTCAGGCCGGACATGTTCTCGTTATTCCCCGTCAAGAAGTAGACCATTGGGATGATCTGCCTGAAGCCCTTGCCGCGCATTTGATGGCTGTTAGCCAGACCATTGCCAAGGCAATTAAAAAAGCATTTTCTTGCCAGCGCGTCAGCATGATGATTATCGGTCTTGAAGTGCCCCACACACATTTACATTTAGTGCCAATCAATACCATGGAAGATGCCAACTTCGGCAATGCTAAAATGGCAGAGCAAGAAGAGCTCGCAGCGTCAGCTGAGAAAATCCGCGCGGTCTTAGCAGAAAATTAAGGCCTGCGGAGTCAGCTTAGCCTCACTGTGGGCTGAGCTGAGGTTTAACATTGGGATGCATAATTCGTACGGTTTGCACCTCAATCGTGGGGCTCAGTATTTCGCCCCGCAGCCAACCACCGCCGTCAGGGTCTTTCAGAATAGTACCGACACCCCCGGGGCTTTTAACGTTGAATCTTTGGGCTTTCGGCGACAGGTCTTCGGGCGCCGGCAAACTCAGGCAGTCGAGTGCCGTTTTGCTGCTGATAACATCGAAGTTGAAGCTGTATTCGGTTTCTGTCGGCCCGCCAACGCGAGGCGATAGGGCTTGATCTAAATCGATAATATTGGCAATGGCGTCGCGATGTTGCTTGCAATTGGCGGCATCTAAATAGGTAAAGACCTGCTGACGAAGCAGTGTGTATAGCGCCTCAGGGTTTTGCAATATAGCCGTGTAGAGGCGAGCCCTATTTTCATAGACGACCATGCGATCGCTTAAATCAATGTCATTTAATTCATCTTGGTATTCCGCGCAGACGGCGCGTAGTAGTTTGCGGAGTAACGGTGCCGTGGTGATATTGTCTTGCAAGGCTAAGTACCGAATCGACAGAGGAAGCAGGTGGCCGTGGGCAAATAAAATGTGCGCGGTAATTAAAAAATAGCCTTCAATACCTTGGTCGCGGTCAAAGGTGTGGCAGGCGACCACATACTCACCCTTGGCTTTGCCATAACCGGCGACAGGAATGGTTTCGATCTTATATTCTTCGCGTCGCTCGTAAAATTCAGTGCCGGGCAGCAGGGTATAAGCAAAGATATTTAAGTTGGGGAAGGTGCGCAGTAATTGATCTAAATTGCGTTCGAACTCAGGTAGGTTGTCACCTGGTAAGCCCCATATTAGCTCGGCGGCAATGGGAACACCTTCGCTGGCCATCTGTTTGGCGATGGGTTCGTATTTGTTGGCGCCCATATTTTTGCGGTTACTTAATTCCAAGGCCAGTGGGGTCAATGTTTGCAAGGCCAGTTGATAATGGGGCAGCAGGCCATTGCGGTGTAATAGCAATACAATATCTTGAACTCGTGGACTGTGTTTTTTTGACCAGGATGTAGCAAAACTACTCGGTAGGCCGGTCTCGGCTTTGAGTTCGCAAATGTACTGGGCTTTTTCCAGGTCTTCTTTTAATGCGCCAAAGTTGGAATCTGCCAACCATATGTCTTTAATGCCGGCGTCGACAATACGGCGCCAGTCGCTCCGCACCCGCTTCATGGAAAACTGATACATCTTGGTGCCAATTGCACCGGTTCCCCACTCGCAAAACGCACATTTAAACGGGCAGCCTCTGCTGGTCTCGTAGGAAATGGAGTCATATAGGCAGTTGCCATCGGCATCGACCAAGTCAATAACATCTAGTGCTGACGGCAGTTCGTCAAGCAGAGTGCGACGCCGGCGCTCGGGGGTTTTTACTATCTCGCCATTTTTTAAAAACGCGAGGCCGTTAACCTCTGTCCATGGATTGCTTAGAGGAGTGTCGAGAATTTCCTGAAAGGTGGTTTCGCCCTCACCGAGAATAATTAGGTCTATTGGGTCTTCAAAAAGATAATCTTCCGCTTGTTGAACATGGGGGCCGCCGGCGATACAGAGCACCTCGGGGCAGGCGGCTTTTATTTGGTGGATTAAACTTAAAAATTCCGCCGCGTTCCACGTGTACATGCTAAAGCCAACCACTGGTCGTTGGCCTGCGTCTAGTGCGGTTTTTAGTTTGGGTAAAACCGTGTTGTGCCATCGGCTCTGCCAGGCTGCAACCGCGTCGCTATCGCGAAAATGTATTAATTCTAATTGATACTGTGATGTTTGTTTTCCGTAGGCTTGGTAGTAGGCCTTAAGTCCGCCGGTGGTTGTCGGTGCGGCCCAAAATTGATCAGAATCCATACTGAACAGGAATACGGGGCAGGGCAGTGCATTCATTATTATTTCATTCCGGCAGAGGCCTTAGTCTTGCCAAGGCGGGGCATCACTAGGTGATACAAATGACATACTTTAGCTAAGAGTAGCAGCCTTTTGAAGCCCGGCCTACAACCGAGTTGTCATAAATAGTGCGAGGGGCTACGCCGTTCGGGTGAGGTTGCGCCGCCGCTTATCCGGCATGATTATCGCGACTTTTATAGACTATGGCTGGACTCGAAAAATGGTAAACGTACATTTGGCACGTGATTTTGACATTGCTGCAGACAAGGTGTGGGCCCTGCTAGAAAATTTTGGCGATATTAGCTGGGCACCGGGCATCGATAAAACCGAGGTTATCGGCGAGGGTGTTGGTATGACACGCCGTCTACACATTGCCGGGATGGAGCCTATTGACGAGGTGTTAACGGCGATGGATAAATCGGCAATGACGTTTTCCTACAATATTCCCCGAGGCATACCGATGCCGGTCACGGACTACTCAGCCAATGCCAAAGTGACTCCCTTGAGTGAGGGGCGTTGCCATGTTGACTGGTACGGCCGCGCGGAGCCTGTCGGCATAAGTGAAAAGGAGCTCGGCGCGATGTTAACCGGGACCTATGAAATGTTACTCCAATGGATTCATGATCATCTGACTGCGGCTTAACGCTGGTAGCGTTTTAGTAAATCAGGGCCTTCAGGAAGCTCTAGAACAAAGCGGCGCACCAAGTCTAGGCTTAAGGCCGCTACCCAGTTTTGGAAACCTGTGCGCTCAAAGGGCAGGTGGAAGCGCTGGGTTTTGAGGTTTTGAGCTGTACCCCAAGCGATCCATACGGTGCCGACCGGTTTTTCAGGGCTGCCGCCATCGGGCCCGGCGATACCGGTTACCGCAATTGCGATATCAGCGCCGGTGCAATCAAGGGCGCCTAGTGCCATTTGTCTAACGACAGTTTCGCTAACGGCACCCTCGGTTGCTAACGTCGTTTTTGAAACCTTAAGCAGCTGGTTTTTTACGGCATTGGAGTAGCTAATAATTGCGCCGGGGAAAACCTGAGAGGCGCCAGGAATACTGGTTAGCTGCGAAGCAATAAGGCCGCCAGTGCAGGATTCGGCAGTACAGATCTGTAAATTGTTCTGCTTTAACGCATTTATGGTCGCTAGCGCTAGGCTAATCGGCAGTTCGCCCAGTAGATGGTCGCCCATTAGTTCGGCGACTTTGGCTCGCCATGGCGCGAGTTCGGCGCTTGCATTTTCGCCTCTTGCCGTCAGTTTGACTTCCAAAACCGGCATGGACGCCCGAAATCCGAGCTCAATGTCCGCTGGCCAGTCTGCTAATTTTTCATTAACAAGTTCTTGAATTGCTGATTCGCCTAAACCAAATACGCCTAGGCGTATGGTTTGTATATGATCTGAGTGGAAAAGCGTGACCAGCGCGGGAATTATTTCATTCGCGAGCATTGGCTTTAATTCACTAGGCACGCCGGGTGTTGCTAAAACGAGGCAGTTGCGATGTCGTAATTTAATACCAACGGCGCTGCCTTTAGCATTGGCAATAATCTCACAGCCTTGCGGTAACATTGCTTGTTTGTGGTTTGATGCATTTAGGGCGAAGCCTCTCAATGTGCACCATGCTTTTAGGTGGTCTAGTGCTTCTGGGTGTTCAGCAATGGCCGTGTTGGTGACCTTGGCAAGGGCGACAGCGGTAAGATCATCAACGGTAGGGCCGAGCCCGCCATTTATTATAAGGACGTCTGCACCGGTGCAGAGCTGATCGATTTCATCACATAGAATGCTTAGCTCATCGCCCACCGTTACTTTTTTGTTGATGCGCCAGCCAAAATCTTTAATTTGTTCAGCGAGCATTGCGGAGTTGGAATCTATAATATCGCCAGCCATAAGCTCATTGCCGGTGAGGAGCAGGTTTAGCTTCATTCAATTCACATCCATTTTGATCGTTGTTTAACGTTGGCGCTAAGCGGTATATTTAGCGGAGTAAGCCGTTTAGTCATTGATAGCATAGTAATGTTTTTTTGGCCTATGCTCTAATGATTGTCGTTATTATCCTAGGAGCAATGGTATGAAGTTGTCGTCAGGTGAAATTCTTGCTGGGTGCATCGTTCTTGTGTTGTTGGTCTTTGAGGTGTGGCAATACTTGGACGCCAAGGCCTACCGAGAGACGATGAACGCCCAGTTGGTGTTGTTGTCGACGCGGGTAGACAGTGTTGATGAACGGGTTCAGCAGGCGCGAGATAAACTCGAGGAGTTGGAGCAGTCGTCTCTTGGGGGCTTGATTGAAAATGCTAACGACGCCTTGATTCAGGGATGGTCGGCAATGATTGATACGGTGGAAAAAGAGCTGCACCGTGCTAAGAAGGGATTTGATAAGCCAGCCGGTAATGCCGGTGCGGGAACTGACCCTCAAACTGATCAGTCGTCAATGTCAGCGCCAAATGGCAACGGGCCGCTATAGGGTGCTGCCAATGGCGTATGCAGTATAAATATATGATTTGTCGCCACGAACAGAGCTTTAAGTGGCTGTCGTATCCGAAAATTGCGTATATTGGATTAGACGAAAGCGCTGACTAAAAACCTTGTTCGTGTCTTGCCTCTTTAACTGCGGTTTGTCACCTAGTAGCGTAGGCGTGCATCAAGCTCATCGACTATTTCCGCCCATTCGGCGTCTAGGTCAATGGATTCCTTGAGTAACTTTGCCTGTGCGGGCTTCCAGAAGCTTGCTTCATGAATCATTAGCCCTCGAGGAAGCGGGCGGTGACGTACAATGAATCGCTCTACTTCTTCATCGCTGTCGGGCAGGCCGAGCTGCTGAAAAAGCATATTCATTGTGTGTAGTTCGGTTTCCATTTTGTCCTCCGTAGGTGAGCGCGTTCGCTACGCCCAATATAGAAGACCACGCGCTCGCTTTCCAGTATTTGTCTGTAAGCGCTGAGAGTTTAATCTTTGGTCCCCAAAAGAGTTCACTTAGGAGCTTGGTAAAAGATCTAAGCGCATGCCGGCGCTCCAACCGCCATCAACAATAAATTCTGCCCCTGTTGAATAGCTGCTGTCGTCTGAGGCTAAGAACAGCGTGGTGTTGGCGACCTCGATAGGCAGACCGACACGAGGGAGCGCGTGATTGGCATAAAAAGCATTGTCTTCGGCGGTGGGTGCAGCTTTTCCCTCGGCACCATGCATTGCAGTAAATACGCCACCGGGGTGTACGGTGTTGACGCGAATATTATAAGGGCCAAGCTCGAGGGCCGCGGATTTGCTCATGCCCCGCACAGCCCATTTACTCGATACATAGGCGGATAAGCCGTTTTTTGCTTGAAGTCCGTCGATAGACGAAATATTGATAATAGACCCGCCTCCGGCGCGCTTCATTGGCTCAATCGCCGCCCGAATACCTAGGTATGTACCTAGCTGATTAATTTGAATTACCCGCATATAATCGGCGGCGTCGGAGTCTTTAATTGCGGCGATATGGAGAATTCCAGCATTGTTAACGACGGTTGTTAGTGGGCCGATGGCTTCAGCTGCACCGGTTAGGCGTGCCCAGTCGTCTTCATTAGATACGTCTGCGTGAACATAATACGCGTTATTGCCAAGTTCCTGGGCGAGTTGCTCACCCGCATCATCAAGAATGTCGGCGATAATGACGCTGGCGCCGTGTTCAATAAAAAGTTTAGCGGTAACTGCGCCCATGCCGCGCGCTGCGCCGGTAATAATGGCAACTTTGCCAGTGAGTCTTTTCATGATTTTGGTATCTAATTTTAAGTGATCAAGGCGCCCACTTTAGCGATGGTTTTTTTTGCAAACCATGCTCCAAGCGGACGATGCGGCGATAGTCAGTTTTATTTTTCGGGGATAAGGAATGCGTTTGGTCGTAATTGTTGGTTTGTGTCATGTTTTAATGGCCTGTCAGGCTAGGGAGCCTGCTCTGAGTGGTATGCCGGTAGAGCGTGAACAGGTTGTTCAAAAAATGGTGGTGTTAGAGGAAAAATCGCCGTCGTCAATTGCGAGTGCTGCTGCGCCTCTTCAGACTTTGGATCTGAGTTTACCGAGAGTGCCTGATGTTGGTGTCCAAGATGTCTGGGACGATGTTACGCGGAGCCGCTATGGCGTTGGGGGGTGGTTTAATGCGAGTGCTGGGCGGGAGGATGCTCGACTCAAGGTGAAGTCTAAGCTACTGCTAAAAGAGGCTGTTGAGTCCGAGTATTCCTTTAGTAGTTTTGCGGATAGTGTTAGTGGCGCCGAAGTTGGTTTTGAGTATAAAACCCGTTAAAAGCCTGTACTACCGTATTTTAAGCAATAAAAAAGGTCGCCTAGGCGACCTTTTTTATTGCTTCTATTTGTTGGCTTAGCGTTTGTCTAGGCTGACAAAATCGCGCTGTGCTGGGCCGGTATACAGCTGGCGTGGGCGACCGATGCGGTAGCTACCGCTGATCATTTCATTCCAGTGTGCGACCCAGCCTGGGGTGCGACCCAGAGCAAAGATAACGGTGAACATGCTGGTGGGGATGCCAATCGCCTTGAGGATGATACCTGAGTAAAAATCGACGTTTGGATAGAGTTTTCTTTCAATGAAGTACTCATCTTCCAGCGCAATTTGCTCTAAGCGTTTAGCAATTTTTAGTAATGGGTCGTTTTCAAGGCCAAGTTCAGCCAACACTTCGTCAGCGGCCAGCTTCATTACTTTGGCGCGAGGGTCAAAGTTCTTGTAAACCCGGTGACCAAAACCCATCAAGCGGAATGGATCGTCTTTGTCTTTGGCTCTTGCCACGAATTCGTCGATCCGCGAGGCGTCACCAATCTCATTAAGCATATCCAATACTGCTTCGTTGGCGCCGCCGTGAGATGGACCCCACAGTGCAGCAATGCCAGCAGAAATACAGGCAAAAGGATTGGCGCCAGTGGAGCCAGCGAGGCGCACGGTTGAGGTTGATGCGTTTTGCTCGTGGTCCGCATGCAAAAGGAATATTTTATCCATTGCCTTGGCGAGTACGGGGTTTACATTGCTTGGCTCGCAAGGGTTGCCGAACATCATGTGCAGGAAGTTTTCTGAATAGCTCAGGTGGTTCTGCGGGTACATGAAGGGCTGGCCGATGGTGTATTTGTAGGTCATGGCCGCCAAGGTTGGCATTTTTGCAATCAAGCGAATGGCAGAAATTTCGCGGTGTTTTTCGTCAGTGATGTCGAGTGAGTCGTGGTAGAACGCGGACAGTGCGCCAACTACGCCACACATGATCGCCATGGGATGGGCGTCGCGGCGGAAGCCCTTGAAAAAGGTGCTCATCTGGTCATTGACCATGGTGTGCATGCGGACTTTATTGAAAAACGCTTCTTTCTGATCGGCATTTGGTAGCTCGCCGTACAGTAATAGGAAGCAGGTTTCTAGGTAGTCAGACTGTTCTGCCAGTTGCTCGATCGGATAACCGCCGTGCAGCAGAATGCCTTTATCACCATCGATATAGGTGATTTTAGACTCGCAGGCTGCGGTAGAGACAAAACCGGGGTCGTAGGTAAAGTAACCATTACCCGTCAGGGCGCTGACTTCGATGACGTCGGGGCCGATGGTGCCGGAGTGGACTTTAAGGTCCAGTGTTTTACCATCGATACTCAGACTTGCTTTCTTATCGCTCATTGTGACGGGCTCCTGTAACTTTTAGCTAGCTTGTGGCGTTGGCTTCCTATGTCTAGCATTCGGCATGGTATTGCGTGAATGTAACATTTGAAGGTCCGCTTACGCGGGAGTGACAAATATAGAGAGATGAAATGTTTTGTCAACGGTGAAAACATTTTAACGTGCAATTGTTGTAGATGGAATTGTATTTGTTGTTTGAATTGGTGATTTTCTTGAGCGGATGCATGTTAGCATCTTTTTTTGCGCGCTATTAGTTCGTAAAAAGATCTTCTATGGCGCCATAATGGTGCGAAATAATGTCTTAAGCCCTTGATATTGGAGTTTTTTGCCGCAAGTGAAGGGCGTTTTGGGGGGTTTGTAATTGCTCGGGCTTGGCCCTATAATGCGCGGCGTTTCTTGTGGGGTTTATAACTGCCTTGCACATACTGAAACTCAGCCGAATATGAGATTCGGAGCTTTATTGATCCACTTCCTTTAAACCGCTTGAGAATTCGAGCCAGAAATTAAAAGTGTGGCAAACCGTGAACGATAAACGACCTGTAAATCTGGATATCGGGACAATCGCACTGCCGATTACCGCATATACCTCTATTTTGCACCGCGTGAGTGGTGTTTTTCTTGTAGCTGGCGTTGCCTTGCTGTTTTGGTTGCTTGGTACCAGTCTTGATGGTCCTGAGGGCTTTGAGCAAGCGAAAGCTTGTTTGGCTTCGTTCTGGGGTAAGTTGAGCCTTTGGATTGTGTTGGTTGGTTTGAGCTATCACTCGGCGGCAGGTGTTAAGCACTTGGTGATGGACGCTGGTATCGGTGAATCGATGGAAGGCGGCGAGACTGGCGCGAAATTAGTGCTGGCTGTCACTGCGGTGTTGGTTGTACTTGCGGGGTTGTGGATATGGTAAATTCAGTAACGAATTTGGGTCGCAACGGCTTAGCAGATTGGCTGGTGCAACGTGTTAGTGGTGTCGTGCTGCTGGCTTATATGTTGGTGGTTGGTTTTTACCTGCTTTGTAGCGGCTCTGATTTAAGCTACGAGCAGTGGAGTGGCTATTTCGATAGCACTTTTATGCGTGTGTTTAGTACCGCAGCAGTATTGTCCATTGTGTCTCATGCATGGATTGGTTTGTGGTCGGTATCGACTGACTATTTAACTGAACGACTAATGGGTGGCCGAGCTACGGTTTTACGCTTGGCATTTCAGGCAGCTTCGGCTGTTGTGTTGTTCACCTACCTCGTTTGGGGCATCCAGATTCTTTGGAGTTAAGCAATGGCTAATATTCGTACAATTTCTTTTGATGGTGTGATTGTTGGCGGTGGCGGTGCAGGTATGCGCGCGGCACTGCAGTTGGCGCAGTCAGGCTATAAAACAGCAGTAATCTCTAAAGTATTCCCCACGCGTTCACACACTGTGTCTGCTCAGGGTGGTATAACCTGTGCAATTGCCAGCTCTGATCCCCAGGATCAGTGGCAGTGGCATATGTATGACACCATTAAAGGCTCTGATTACATTGGTGATCAGGAAGCCATTGAATACATGTGTCAAGTTGGTCCAGAAGCGGTTTACGAGCTGGATCACATGGGTATGCCGTTTTCGCGTACCGAAGAAGGCCGTATTTATCAGCGTCCATTTGGTGGTCAGTCTAAGAATTTTGGTGAGGGCGGTCAGGCTGCTCGTACCTGTGCAGCGGCCGACCGTACTGGTCACGCACTGTTGCACACGCTTTATCAGGGCAACCTGAAAAACAATACTGTGTTTTTCAATGAGTGGTACGCCACTGATTTGGTGAAAAACGAAGACGGCGAAGTCGTTGGTGTTATCGCGATTTGTATTGAAACCGGAGAAGTCGTGTACGTTAAGTCGAAAGCGACTGTATTTGCCACGGGTGGTGCTGGCCGTATTTACGCCTCTACTACCAACGCCCACATCAACACCGGCGACGGCGTTGGCATGGCGCTGCGCGCAGGCTTCCCAGTGCAAGATATTGAAATGTGGCAGTTCCACCCCACCGGTATTGCCGGCGCTGGTGTACTTGTTACTGAAGGCTGTCGTGGTGAGGGCGGTTACCTCGTCAATAAAGACGGCGAGCGCTTCATGGAGCGCTACGCGCCAAACGCCAAAGATTTGGCCGGTCGCGACGTTGTTGCCCGCTCAATGACCTTGGAAATTCTTGAAGGTCGCGGTTGTGGCCCCAACGGTGACCACGTTTACTTGAAGCTGGATCACCTTGGTGAAGAGGTTCTTGAGAGCCGCCTGCCAGGTATCTGCGAGCTGTCTCGTACCTTTGCTCACGCTGACCCGGTAAAAGAGCCCGTTCCAGTTGTACCGACTTGCCATTACATGATGGGTGGTATTCCCACCAACGTAAACGGCCAAGCATTGACTGTTGATGCAGACGGCAACGATACCGTTATCCCCGGTTTGTTTGCCTGTGGTGAAGTCGCTTGTGTATCCGTTCACGGCGCTAACCGTTTGGGTGGTAATTCACTGCTGGATCTCGTGGTATTTGGTCGCTCTGCAGGTTTGTTCATTGAGAAGAGCCTGCGTGAGGGCGTTGAAATGCGCGATGCCTCCGAGGCCGATATTGACCGCGCTATGAGCCGCTTGAACAAAATCAACAATACTACCGGTGGCGAAAGTGTCTCCGCACTGCGCACCGAATTACAGACCATCATGCAGAATCATTTCGGCGTATTCCGTCGCGGCGACTTCATGCAAGAAGGCATTAAGAAGCTGGCAGAGCTGCGGGTGCGTATTGATAACGCGCACTTGGAAGACAAGAGCAACGCCTATAATACTGCGCGTATTGAAGCTCTTGAACTGCATAACTTGTTTGAAGTGGCTGAAGCAACGGCGATTGCTGCCGAAGCACGTACTGAAAGCCGTGGTGCCCATGCTCGTGAAGATTTCACTGAGCGCGACGACGAAAACTGGTTGTGTCACTCGGTTTACTTCCCCAGCGAGAAGCGGGTAGGTAAGCGGGCCGTTAACTTCACACCGAAGACCCGTGAAGCGTTTGCACCAAAAATTCGTACGTACTGATTCAGGGGAAACGAACATGTTGAAAGTCAGTCTCTATCGTTACAATCCTGAAGTCGATCAGGAACCGTACATGCAGGAAGTCGAACTGGATACCGGTGGCAAAGACCTCATGGTATTGGATGTTCTTGAACTGCTAAAAGGCAGCGATCCGTCGCTGGCCTACCGCCGCTCTTGCCGTGAAGGCGTGTGTGGTTCAGATGGCATGAATATCAACGGCAAAAACGGTTTGGCCTGCGTTACGCCAATTTCCGAAGCCCTGAAAAACGGCAAAGGCGGCAATAAGCTGGTTTTGCGTCCGCTGCCGGGTCTGCCCGTTATTCGCGACCTTGTTATCGACATGAGTCTTTTTTACAAGCAATATGAAAAGATTAAGCCTTTCTTGCTTAATGACACGCCAGCGCCCGCTATTGAGCGTCTGCAGTCCCCAGAAGAGCGCGCCAAGCTTGACGGTTTATATGAGTGCATTCTATGCGCTTGTTGCTCAACCGCTTGCCCGTCCTTTTGGTGGAATCCAGATCGTTTTATCGGGCCCAGCGGCTTGCTGCAGGCCTACCGCTTTTTGGCGGACAGCCGTGACACCGCAACAGAAGAGCGCCTGAGTGATCTTGATGATCCGTTCAGTGTGTTCCGCTGTCATGGTATTCAGAACTGTGTGAACGTTTGCCCTAAGGGCTTGAACCCAACAAAGGCAATTGGTCACATTCGGAATATGTTGCTAAGCAGAGCAACTTAAGTATTCCCCCGGCCTCGGTCGGGTATAAAAAAACTCTGCGAAATGTAAGTCCTCAGGCGCTGTTCACGAACGGCGCCAGAACAATACAACTCGGTGCTTACCGGCACTTTACGAGCTAAAAAGCGTATTAAGAGGGAAGGGACGTTCCCTGTGGTGCGAGTCGGTTCTGCGGCGTACACTGAATGCTGCTGGACTTCACAGGATGAAAAGGGCCTTATCGGGCAATGATCATTCGGACTGCCACTTCCCTTGCTACTAGGTGGACAGGAATGCAGAAAAATTCGATGGAGCTACTCTGGAAAAGCTCCCATATATCCGGCGGAAATGCGACTTACGTAGAAGAGTTGTATGAGGCCTTCCTCACTGATCCAAACGCTGTCTCTGATGAATGGCGTAGCTATTTTCAACAATTACCCCGCGTTAGTGAAAACACAACTCACGATATCCCCCATTCGCCAATTCGCGATCATTTTGCGCAATTAGCAAAGACCCCTGTTCGCTACAATGGCGCAGTCAACAACGAAGTTAGTGACCACGAACGCAAACAGGTTAGGGTTATTCAGCTGGTTAGCGCCTATCGGCAGCGCGGTCATCAGGAAGCCCAATTAGATCCTCTGGGTCTCTGGCAGCGGCCCCGAGTCCCAGATCTCGAACTGCAGTATCACCAGTTAAGCGAAGCCGATTTTGATACCGTTTTTCAAACCGGTAGTCTTTACATTGGTAAGGATCAGGCAACGCTGCGTGAAATTTACGACTCCTTGCGGGCAACTTATTGCCGCTCGGTGGGCACTGAATTCATGCATATTGTGGATACCCGTGAACGCACGTGGATCCAGCAGCGCATGGAGAGTGTTCGCTCTCAGCCGCAATACGGGCTCGAGACCCTTACCCATTTGCTGGAGCGACTGACCGCGGCAGAGGGCTTGGAAAAATCTTTAGGCTCTAAGTATCCCGGTACTAAGCGTTTCGGTTTGGAAGGTGGTGAAAGCTTAATTCCAATGATGGATGCGATGATCCAGCGAGCTGGTGCTTATGGCGCCAAAGAGATCGTCATTGGTATGGCTCACCGTGGTCGCCTTAATCTTTTGGTTAATATTCTTGGTAAGAGCCCTGCGGAATTGTTCGACGAGTTTGAAGGCAAGGTTAAGTACCAAGGCTCAGCGGACGTGAAATATCATCAGGGTTTCTCATCGAATGTGATGACGCCTGGTGGCGAAGTGCATTTGGCGCTGGCATTTAACCCCTCGCATTTGGAAATTGTGTCACCGGTAGTAGAAGGCTCTGTACGCGCCCGTCAAGATCGCCGCAACGACCCCATTGGCGACAAGGTGGTACCCATTGTATTGCACGGTGATGCGGCGTTTGCCGGTCAGGGTGTGGTCATGGAAACCTTCCAAATGTCCCAGACCCGCGCGTATAAAACTGGCGGTACGGTACATATTGTTATTAACAACCAAGTTGGTTTTACCACCAGCCTGCAGGAAGATGCCCGCTCTACAGAATACTGTACCGATGTGGCAAAAATGGTGCAGGCGCCAATCTTCCACGTTAATGGCGACGATCCCGAGGCGGTGTTATTTGTTAGCCAAATGGCTGCCGATTACCGCCAGGAATTTAAAAAAGACGTGGTTGTGGACTTAATTTGCTACCGTCGTCGCGGTCATAACGAAGCGGATGAGCCATCCGGTACGCAGCCACTGATGTACAGCAAAATTAGCAAACAGAAAACGACCCGTGAACTGTATGTTAATAAGCTGCTCGACGAAGGCATTATCGATAAGGCCCTCGCAGAGAAAATGGCTGACGATTACCGTCAGGCGCTAGACAATGGCGAACATGTTGCAAAGAGTCTGGTGATGCAGCCCAACTCAGAAATGTTTGTCGATTGGACGCCGTATCTTGGTCATGCATGGGATGTGGCTGGCGATACATCGATTGACGCTAAAGTACTGAAAGAAGTTTCGGAAGCGGTGAACTCGGTCCCAGAAGGTATCGTGGTGCAGCGTCAGGTGGCCAAGATATACGAAGACCGCCGCAAAATGGCTGTTGGTGCGATGGATATTAACTGGGGCTTTGCTGAAGTCCTGGCCTATGGCACCCTGCTTAAACAGGGGCATAAGGTTCGTTTGACAGGCCAAGACGTAGGGCGTGGTACTTTCTCGCATCGTCATGCGGTGCTGCACAGCCAAAATGACGGTGGTCGCTATGTGCCACTGCAAAATATGAGCGCCGACCAACCGAGCTTCTCTATTTTTGATTCGCTGTTGTCTGAAGAAGCGGTGCTTGCTTTTGAGTATGGTTATTCAACCACTCAGCCGGACTCACTGGTTATTTGGGAGGCGCAGTTTGGTGATTTTGCCAACGGCGCTCAAGTTGTCGTTGACCAATTTATTAGCAGTGGTGAGCTTAAGTGGGGCCGTTTGTGCGGCTTAACCATGTTGTTGCCCCATGGCTATGAAGGTCAGGGTCCTGAGCATTCTTCAGCGCGGTTGGAACGCTTCCTCCAGTTGTGTGCAGAACACAATATTCAGGTTTGCGTGCCGTCAACACCGGCGCAGGTTTATCACATGTTGCGGCGCCAGGCGATTCGCCCATTGCGTCGTCCCTTGGTGGTTATGTCGCCTAAGAGTTTATTGCGACACAAAGAAGCTGTGTCGACACTCGAAGAATTAACTACGGGTCAATTCCAAAACGTGATTGATGAGACCGATGACATCGATAAGTCTAAGGTCACGCGCATGTTATTGTGCAGCGGTAAGGTGTATTACGATTTGCGTGCCGCGCGCCGCGAGCATGGCAAGGACTCTATTGCGATTGTGCGCTTGGAACAGGTGTATCCGTTCCCGTACGATGACTTGCGGAATGCGATTGCACAGTACCCGAACTTGAAAAAGGTCGTTTGGTGCCAAGAAGAACCCCGTAACCAAGGAGCGTGGTATAACAGCCGCCATCGTATGACACGGGTAATTCGCAGCTTTAAGCCAGAGAAGAACCTATTGTTGGGCTATGTTGGTCGGGAGCCTTCGGCGTCGCCAGCGGCGGGTTATATGGCTTTGCATTTGGCGCAGCAAGAGAAATTCATCACTCAGGCACTCAAACTTTAAACGTGTCTGCACACTTATAGAGACTGTCTCGTACAGCAATATTAATTGACAGGAAAGATAATGAGCATTGAAATTAAAGCGCCAACATTTCCAGAATCCGTTGCCGATGGCTCTATTGCGACATGGCATAAGCAAGTGGGCGAAGCAGTGCTGCGTGATGAGCCGCTGGTCGATATCGAAACTGATAAAGTGGTCTTAGAAGTTGTTGCACCGGCTGACGGCGTACTTAAAGAAATACTGAAGCCAGAAGGCGAAATCGTGCTGAGCGACGAAGTGGTCGCCATCTTTGAAGAGGGTGCGGCGGCGTCTGCGGCGAGTGCCCCTGCTGAAGCCGAAGCGGCGCCAGCGGCCAGTGCCCAAGATTTAAAAATCAGTCCTGCTGCACGTAAAATGCTTGAAGAGAAGGGTATTGATGCCGCTGCCGTAACTGGCACCGGTAAAGGCGGCGTGATCACCAAAGAAGATGTGGTCAACCATAAGCCCGCGGCGCCTACTTCAGCGCCAAGTGCAGTTGCCGCAAAGCCTTCGACCCCCGTTGCCGTAGATGTGCCTGCTGGTGAGCGCGTAGAAAAGCGGGTGCCAATGACTCGCTTGCGCAAGCGTATTGCCGAGCGCCTGCTGGAAGCGACCCATACCACCGCTATGTTGACGACCTTTAATGAAGTCAATATGAAGCCGGTTATGGATTTGCGTAGCCAGTACAAAGATCTGTTTGAAAAGTCGCACAATGGCACGCGTTTAGGTTTTATGGGCTTTTTTGTTAAGGCTGCCTGTGAAGCATTGAAGCGCTTTCCTGCTGTGAACGCGTCCATTGACGGCGATGACGTTGTCTACCACGGTTTTCAAGACGTTGGTGTGGCGGTGTCTACGGAGAAAGGCTTGGTTGTTCCGGTATTGCGCGATGCAG
Organism: Zhongshania antarctica; assembly: GCF_014202945.1. Taxonomy (GTDB): domain Bacteria; phylum Pseudomonadota; class Gammaproteobacteria; order Pseudomonadales; family Spongiibacteraceae; genus Spongiibacter; species Spongiibacter antarcticus. The sequence goes on from NZ_JACHHW010000007.1 coordinate 117,155, forward strand.
AAAACATGAGCATGGCCAAGATCGAAGAAAAAATTCGTGAATACGGTCTGCGCGCTAAAGACGGCAAACTTAGCATGGAAGACATGACCGGCGGTACGTTCACGATTACCAACGGCGGCGTGTTTGGTTCATTGCTGTCTACGCCAATTTTGAATCCACCACAAACCGCGATTTTGGGCATGCATAAAATCCAAGATCGACCCATGGCGGTGAACGGCGAAGTCGTTATCCTGCCCATGATGTACTTGGCGTTGTCTTACGATCACCGCTTGGTTGACGGTAAAGACGCCGTCCAGTTTTTGGTGGCGATCAAAGACCTTATTGAAGATCCGGCGCGGATTTTGCTCGAAGTCTAAAGCCCGTTACATGGTGGTTGACTCAGTTTGATTGCTGGGAGTGTCGCTATGCGTTCTCTCAGCACAAAAGGAAATAGGACAACGCAATGTCAAAATTTGATGTGGTAGTAATCGGTTCCGGCCCAGCGGGCTATGTGGCCGCGATTCGCGCAGCTCAACTGGGCTTAAAAACCGCGTGTATTGAAAAAAATCGCAATAAAGAAGATAAACTTGCTCTCGGCGGTACCTGTTTGAATGTAGGCTGCATTCCTTCTAAAGCCTTGCTGGATAGCAGCTATAAGTACCATGAAGCCAAAGACGCCCTCGGTGTCCACGGTATTGGTACTGGTGATGTAACGATAGATGTGCCGGCCATGATCAAGCGTAAAGACGGCGTCGTCGCGCAGATGATCGGCGGCATTGGCGGTTTGTTCCAAGCCAATGGTGTTACGACAATTGAAGGCGCCGGAAAAGTATTGGCGGGTAAAAAAGTTGAAGTGACTGCTGCTGATGGCACGGTATCAATTTTAGAGGCAGAGAATATTATAATTGCCGCTGGTTCTGTGCCGGTTGCCATTCCGCCTGCGCCGGTTGATCAAGATATTATTGTTGATTCAACGGGCGCTCTGGAGTTCCAGTCCGTTCCCGGCAAGCTAGGTGTTATTGGTGCAGGTGTGATTGGTCTTGAGCTAGGTAGTGTTTGGGCTCGTCTCGGCAGTAACGTGGTGTTGCTGGAAGCGCTAGAAAGCTTTTTGCCTGCCGTAGATGGCCAAATTGCCAAAGAAGCCGCTAAAGTCTTCAAAAAGCAGGGGCTTGATATTCGTTTAGGCGCCCGCGTGACCGGCACTAAAATTGTTAAAAAGCAGGTTGAAGTTAGCTATACATTTAAAGATGAAGAAAAAACTGAAACCTTCGACAAACTCATTGTTTGTGTTGGCCGCAAACCTTTAAGCAGTGGCTTATTAGCCGCCGATTGCGGCGTTAACCTGGATGAGCGCGGTTTTATCTTTGTTAACGATTACTGTGAGACCGATGCCGCCGGTATTTACGCCGTTGGTGATATTGTTCGCGGGCCAATGTTAGCGCATAAAGGCTCGGAAGAAGGTGTAATGGTCGCCGAGCGCATCGCAGGCCATAAAATCGCAATGAATTATGACTGTATCCCCGCGGTTATTTATACCCACCCAGAAGTTGCTGGGGTTGGTAAAACAGAGGAACAGCTTAAAGCAGACGGTATTCCCTACAAAGTGGGTACGTTCCCCTTTATGGCGATTGGTCGTGCGGTAGCTGCAAATGACACAACGGGCATGGTGAAAATGCTCGCCCACGAAGACACTGACCGTATCCTTGGCTGCCATATCATTGGTGCCAGCGCTGCTGACTTGGTGCAACAAGTTGTAATCGCTATGGAATTTGGCTCGTCAGCAGAAGACATTGGTCTGACCGTATTTGGTCATCCAACACTTTCTGAGGCTGTCCATGAAGCTGCTTTAGCAGTAAATGGTCAGGCTATACACATGCCAAATCGCAAGAAGCGTAAATAGATTTGCGGTAGTGCGCGAAATTCGGGAAAATACGCATCCCGATTTCGCGTTGTTATTGCAATGTGCAGAGGGAGCGGGCCAAGTCACTGACAGGATCTAACTCGCTTAACACTTCCACAGACCGAGATGGTAATTCCAACATGAACCTTCACGAGTACCAGGGCAAACAGTTGTTTGCCGAATACGGGCTACCTGTTTCTATAGGATATGCCTGTGATACCCCGGAAGAAGCTGCCGCAGCAGCTGATAAGATTGGCGGTGATAAATGGGTTGTTAAAGCCCAGGTTCACGCCGGTGGCCGAGGCAAAGCTGGCGGCGTTAAGCTGGTTAGCAGCAAAGAAGAGATCGCGGCATTTGCTGAAAAGTGGCTGGGTAAAAACCTGGTAACCTATCAGACCGACGAGCACGGTCAGCCAGTGTCTAAAATCCTGGTTGAATCTTGCACTGATATCGATCAAGAACTGTACTTAGGTGCCGTTGTCGACCGTTCATCACGTCGTATCGTTTTCATGGCATCTACCGAAGGTGGTGTTGAAATCGAGAAAGTTGCAGAAGAGACTCCAGAGAAGATTCTCAAAGCAATCATCGACCCGATGACTGGCGCGCAGCCTTACCAAGGTCGTGAATTGGCTTTCCAGCTGGGTTTAAATCCAACTCAGGTTAAGCAGTTTGTTAAGATTTTCTTGGGCTTGGCACAATTATTCCAAGACAAAGATTTGGCTCTGATGGAAATCAATCCTCTGGTTATTACTAGCGAAGGCAATCTGCACTGCTTGGATGCCAAACTGGTTGTTGATGCTAACGCGATGTACCGTCACCCTGAGCTGAAGGCAATGCATGATCCTTCACAGGAAGACGAGCGCGAAGCGCGTGCGGCAGAATGGGATCTTAACTATGTTGCCCTGACTGGCAACATCGGTTGTATGGTAAACGGCGCTGGCTTGGCCATGGGTACCATGGATATCGTTTCTCTGCACGGCGGTTTCCCTGCTAACTTCCTTGATGTTGGTGGTGGTGCTACTAAAGAGCGTGTTACTGAAGCCTTCAAAATCATCCTCGAAGACACCAATGTTAAAGCGGTATTGGTTAACATCTTCGGCGGTATCGTACGCTGTGACCTGATTGCCGAAGGTATTATCGGTGCAGTGAAAGAAGTGGGCGTTACCGTGCCGGTTGTGGTTCGCTTAGAAGGTAACAATGCAGAGCTGGGTTCTAAACTGCTGTCTGATTCTGGCCTCGATATCATCGCGGCAACCAGTCTTACTGACGCGGCTGAGCAAGCTGTTAAAGCAGCAGGGGGCAAATAATGTCTATTCTTATCGACAAAAACACCAAGGTAATCTGTCAAGGTTTCACTGGCGGTCAGGGCACTTTCCACTCTGAGCAAGCAATTGCTTATGGTACGCAGATGGTTGGCGGCGTAACGCCAGGTAAAGGCGGCACTGAGCACCTTGGTCTGCCCGTGTTTAACACGGTTAAAGAAGCCGTTGACGCAACTGGTGCAGACGCATCAGTTATCTACGTGCCTGCTGCTTTCTGTAAGGATTCCATCCTTGAAGCGGCTACGTCCGGCATCAAACTGATCGTATGTATCACTGAGCACATCCCCGTTATGGATATGCTTGAGTGTAAAGTGAAATGCGACGAAATGGGCGTACGCCTAATCGGACCTAACTGCCCAGGCGTTATCACTCCAGGTCAGTGCAAAATCGGTATTATGCCAGGTCACATTCATTTGCCAGGTAAAGTCGGCATTGTTTCACGTTCTGGTACCCTGACGTACGAAGCCGTTAAGCAGACTACTGACTACGGCTTTGGCCAGTCTACCTGTGTTGGTATCGGTGGTGATCCGATTCCTGGCTCTAACTTCATCGATATTCTCGAACTGTTCGAGAAAGATCCAGCGACCGAAGCGATTGTTATGATTGGTGAGATCGGTGGTTCTGCAGAGGAAGAAGCGGCTGCTTATATTAAAGCACACGTAACCAAGCCTGTTGTGTCTTACATTGCGGGTGTTACTGCACCTGCAGGTAAGCGTATGGGTCACGCTGGCGCCATCATTTCTGGTGGTAAAGGTACTGCAGACGAGAAGTTTGCTGCCCTGCAAGATGCTGGTGTTAAAACTGTTCGCTCACTTGCGGACATCGGCAAAGCACTGAAAGAAATTACCGGCTGGTAAGTTCGGCATGCTTTGGTAGAAAAGGCGGCTTCGGCCGCCTTTTTGCGTTCTGGTGATTCACTTTGTGGCGATGCGCATTATTTAAAGCGAGCGCTTGTTTAAAGAAATGAATCATGATTCACTTGTTTGGCGTGAGGTAGGTAAATAGCATGGCGTATCGGGAAACGGATTTAGTTAGACAACGAAAAGTGGCGCAAAAATCCGGTTTATTGCATACCGCTGAAACCCTTGTGCGAGAGGGCGGTTTTGGCGCCCTAACAATTCAGGCGGTAGCCGAAGGGGCCGGGGTCGGGGTCGGTACGGTCTACCGCTATTTTAGCGGTAAGGATGAGTTGGCGACGGAAGTGTTTAAACGCGCGACGAGCCGAGAGGTCGGTGCCGTGCGCGAGGCGCTGAATGGCAATGGCGGTCCCGCTGCGTGTTTGGCTGCGGCGGCAGAAGTATTTGCGGTCCGCGCCTTTGCCGCGCCCAAATTAGCGTGGGCGCTCATTGCTGAGCCGGTAGATCCCGCCGTAGACCTCGCTAGATTACAGTATAGAAAAACCTACACAGCCTTGTTTGAAACTGTGGTACAGGCGGGTATAGCAAATGGTGAATTTGCGCCTCAGAGCGCGGGGCTTTCTGCAGCAGCCTTGGTTGGCGCTATGGCGGAAAGCTTGTTGGGGCCCCTGGATAACCGAGCTTGCGATGCGGATACGATTGCCGCGTTGCGATTATTTTGCCTGCGCGCCGTCGGTGCGCAATGTTGATGTTTTAGAGGAATAAAAGATGCCAGTGATCAACTCAAATGCGGATGTCGGTACCGTCAACCCCGCTGATACCCACGAGGTTTTTAATCAATCACTGGCCTTGGAAAACTACAATCTTTACGGCAGTGACCTCCCTTTACAGCAAACCCTCAAGGCCAACGGTGCTATCGACGAAGGCGTACTTAGCGCCTACGGCGAGCGCTGTGGTCGCGCAGATGTTATTAACTGGGGTTATGAAGCCAACGACAATAAACCCCAGCTCGACACCCATGATCGCTTTGGTCATCGCGTGGATTTAGTCCGCTTTCATCCTGCCTATCATCAGTTAATGGATATGGCCTTAAGTGCTGGGATTCACTCGGGCCCTTGGCGGGCCGGCGCCAAACACGCCCACGTTCAGCGCGCGGCGCTAAGTTATATGCAATCACAAATAGATGCCGGTCACGGCTGTCCTTTAACCATGACTTTCGCCTCGGTGCCTACTTTAAAGTTGACGCCGCGTCTGGCGGATGCATGGTTGCCTAAAATACTCGATAACGCCTATCAGCCTGACAATATACCCTATTTTGAAAAGCGCGCCGTGACCATTGGTATGGGCATGACCGAGAAGCAGGGTGGCTCCGATGTTCAGGCCAATACCACCGCTGCAACTTCACTCAGCGGTCGGGGCAGCGGCGCGCTTTATGCGCTAAATGGCCATAAATGGTTTTTGTCGGCACCAATGTGTGACGCGTTTTTAATGCTGGCAAAAACAGACGGCGGGCTAAGTTGCTTTTTGGTGCCGCGCTGGCGTGAGGATGGTCAGAAAAATGGCCTGTATTTACAGCGGCTCAAGAATAAAATGGGCAATGTCTCGAATGCCTCTTCTGAAGTTGAGCTACGTCAAGCCCATGGCTGGATGGTTGGCGAAGAGGGGCGGGGCGTTCCGGCAATTATTGAAATGGTCGCGCTAACTCGCTTCGATTGCATGGTTGGCTCCAGCGCTGGTCAGCGTCAGGCGGTGGTGCAGGCTGTGCATCATGCCCGAAAGCGCCAGGCTTTTGGTGCTCGTTTAATTGATCAGCCCCTGATGCAAAATGTATTAGCTGACCTGCAATTAGAGGTTGAGGGTTCCCTGGCGCTCACCATGCGCATGGCGAGGGCGCTGGATAATAGCAGCGATCCCGCTGAACAGTTATTAATGCGCTTAGGCACGGCGGTTGGCAAGTTTTGGATTTGTAAACGTACACCAGGGCACGCTTACGAGGCGATGGAGTGTTTAGGTGGTAATGGCGTCATTGAAAACTGCATCATGCCGCGGCTGTATCGTGAGGCCCCGATCAACGCCATTTGGGAGGGCTCAGGTAATATTCAGGCACTCGACGTACTGCGCGCCATTGCGAAAACGCCAGCGGCACTGGAGCAGTGGTTCGCGGAGCTGGCTAGCTCAACTGGCCTTATCCCAGACTTGGATCGTGCCGTAGATAAGTTGCAGGACGCGTTTAAAGCGTTGCGAGATCCGGCTTGCCAGGCGCGGCAATTAGTCGAACAGCTTGCGTTGACTATGCAAGCATCGCTATTAGTGCGCTACGCGCCGCCTGCCGTTGCCGATGCCTTTATACGGTCGCGGTTGGCGGGGCGTCAGGCAATTTACGGCTGTCTGCCCGAGGGTGTTGATTTGTCGGTCATTCTGGATCGTGTGCTACCCGAGCAATATTAAGTCGGTAGACCTCTTGAAAACCCACTAAAAGTCCCCATCTTTCAAATACTGTCCGTCTTAAGCGGCGGGCATACTTAATTTAGTATTAAAAGGTGGAAATAATGTCAACAGCAGAAAAAGAAACTCTGGGTTTTCAAACTGAAGCCAAGCAAATGCTTCAGTTAATGATTCACTCAATGTATAGCAATAAAGAAATCTTTCTTCGTGAGCTGATTTCTAACGCCTCTGATGCCGCAGACAAGCTTCGTTACGAGGCCCTAGCAGATGGCGCCCTGTATGAAGACGACCCTGACTTACGTATACGTATCACCCTTGATAAAGACGCCAATACCCTGACCCTGAGCGATAACGGCATCGGCATGTCTCGGGAAGAAGTGATTAATAATTTGGGCACGATCGCCCGTTCGGGTACCGCCGAGTTTCTGAAAAATCTCAGTGGTGACGGCAAGAAAGATTCTCAGTTAATTGGCCAGTTCGGCGTTGGCTTTTATTCGGCCTTTATCGTGGCTGAGCGGGTTGAGGTGTTTACCCGTCGCGCGGGCTTAACGGCGGCAGACGCCGTGCACTGGGAGTCTAGCGGCGAAGCCGATTTCTCTATTGAGTCATGTGAAAAGGCGGACCGCGGTACGACTGTTATTCTGCATTTACGCAAAGAAGACATCGAGTTTACCGATGATTGGCGGGTTCGCTCAATTATCAAAAAGTACTCAGATCACATCAGTATTCCAGTGCAAATGCTTGAAAACGTCCCCGCCGCTAAAGAAGGCGAAGAGCAGAAAGTGCCGGAGTTTGAAGCGGTAAACAGTGCCACCGCCTTGTGGACGCGTTCGCGCAGTGACGTTACTGAAGAAGAGTATCAGGCCTTTTACAAGCATGTTAGTCACGATTTCAGCCCAGCCTTACATTGGAGTCACAACAAAGTAGAAGGTAAGCTGGAGTACACCAGCTTGCTGTATCTTCCTGGTCAAGCGCCGATGGATTTATGGAATCGCGACGCCGCTCGGGGTTTGAAACTTTATGTTCAGCGCACGTTTATCATGGACGATGCCGAGCAATTCCTGCCGCTGTATTTGCGTTTTGTGAAGGGGGTTATCGATTCTAATGACCTGTCTTTGAACGTATCCCGCGAAATTCTGCAGCAAGACCCAGCAGTTGATGCTATGAAGAGCGCTTTAACGAAGCGCGTGCTAGATATGCTGAGCAAACTCGCGAAAAGTGATGTTGAGAAGTACCAGCAGTTCTGGAAAGCCTTTGGGCAGGTGATGAAAGAAGGCCCCGCTGAAGATTTCAGCAATAAAGAAAAAATCGCTAAATTACTGCGTTTTGCGACTACCCATGACAATAAGGCCGAGCAGACACATTCGCTAGAAGATTACGTCGCACGTATGAAGGAAGGGCAAACTAAGATTTATTATGTGGTTGGCGAAAGTCACAAAACCGCTTCTAGCAGCCCTCACCTTGAAGTGTTCCGCAAGAAGGGCATCGAAGTCTTGCTGCTGTCTGAGCGAGTAGACGATTGGTTGATGAATCACCTCGCCGAGTTCGACGGCAAGTCCTTCTTGGACGTAGGTCGCGGTGATTTAGATCTGGGTGACCTTGAAGACGAAGCTGAGAAAAAGGCACACGAGGCGTCCGCTGAGGCACATAAGGATTTGGTTGAACGGGTAAACACTGTATTGACTGACAAGGTCGAGAAAGTGCGGGTGACGAGTCGCCTGACGGAGTCGCCAGCGTGCTTAGTGGTTACTGAAGACGATATGGGCGCGCAAATGCGCAGAATGTTAGAGGCCGCAGGTCAGGCGCTACCGCCGAGCAAGCCCGTTTTTGAACTCAATCCTGAGCATCCCTTGGTGCTTAAACTTGATAAAGAAACGGATGAGGACCGTTTTGCTGATTTGGTTGGCATCCTCTTTGACCAAGCACATTTGGCCGAGGGGGCTCAGCTGGATGATCCCGCGGGCTATGTACACAAGCTCAATAAATTACTGCTAGAATTGAGTGCGTAAACTATAAATTAAGGCGGCGAAAGCCGCCTTTTTTGTATTAGGGGCTATTGCAGCAGTGCTAGACTCTCTAATAATAACTAGCAGGTAGAAGTAAAGTATGGCTACAAAACATAAGGTTGCCGTTATTGGCGGTGGTAGTTTTGGTACCGCGATTGCTAATATTATTGCCGATAATGGCCACGACACCTGTCAGTGGATGCGGACCCCAGAACGGGTTAAAGAGGTCAATGAGCTTCATACTAACGAAGTTTATCTGCCAGGAATCAAGCTAAATCCAGCCCTGCGTGCTAGCGCCGATTTACAGGAAACTGTGGCGGGCTGCGATACCGTATTTTTTTCTATTCCCAGTAAGTCCAGTCGAGAGGTTGCTCGACAACTTGCTGACTGTATTGCGCCGGGAACCATTTTAATCAGTACCACCAAAGGTATTGAGTTTGAAACTAATAAGTTAATGAGCGAAGTCCTGCTGGAAGAGTTGCCGCAGGTTAGGGTGGGAATTTTGAGCGGCCCGAATTTAGCGAAAGAGCTCGCGGCGCGAATGATTACCGGTACCGTGGTGGCGAGTAAAGACCCTGGTGTTACCAGTACGATTCAAGACTTGCTGCAGTGTTCCTATTTTCGGGTATACGCCGGCAGCGATATGTATGGTGTCGAGTTGGCTGGTGCCTTGAAAAATGTTTACGCTATCACTGCGGGTATGGCGGCCGCTTTGGGTTGCGGACATAATACAATTAGTATGCTGATAACTCGCAGTTTGGCTGAAATGAGCCGCTACGCAGTTATTAAGGGCGCAGACCCACTTACTTTCTTAGGCTTGGCCGGCGTCGGGGATTTATTTGTTACCTGCACTTCGCCACTTAGTCGTAACTACCGCGTCGGTTTTGAACTTGGGCAGGGGCGAGACCTCAGTGAAGTGGTGGCAAGTTTGGGGCAAGTCGCTGAGGGCGTAAACACGCTGCGGTTAATGAAAGAACAATCGGAGTTGCTCGATATCTATATGCCTTTGGTACATGGGCTCTACGATATTATTTACAATGGCTGCAAGGTTGGTGACGTTATCGGCACCATGATGTGCGCTGAGCAAAATCGCGATGTTGAATTTACCCTGCAATAGCAGATACAGACTATTTCGGGCTTATATTAGGGGCTTATGGAAATTTTGCTAGTACGTCACGGCGCGGCGTCGTGGGACACTCAAACCGATATTGAACGAACCTTGACGACGGTCGGTAAAACGGAAATCTGCGCTGCATCGGAGTGGTTGACGACCAGCCAGTGGCAGCCAGAGGAACTGTGGGTTAGCCCTTACAAGCGAGCGGTAGAGAGCGCTGAGATATTTAATCGGCAATGGCAGCTGCGGCCGCGTATAAAATCCTCGCTTACCCCAGAGACGCCCTTATCGGAATTAGAAGCGATGTTGGCGACCTTTAGTGGCGAGCGTCTGATGTTGGTCGCCCATAATCCGTTGTTGAGCAATGCAATTAATCATTGGCACGGTGCCGAAGCGCAAAGCTATTGGGGTATGCAGACGGCGAGTATGGCCATGATGCAGGGCGACGTGTTTAGTCAGGGTTGTGCCAGCTTGCAATGGCTACGGCACTACCCCAATTACGACCATAATGGGCGCTAAGGCGGATCTATGTCGATAGCGCAAGAGCGCCAGTTTGTTGTTGATGGAATGACTATTAGTGCCAAGCAGTGGGGGAGTAGTGGTGTTCCTGCTATTGCACTTCACGGCTGGCTAGATAATGCGGCCAGCTTCGACGCATTGGCGCAGGGCCTACCCGAGCTTCAGTTACTGGCATTGGATTTGCCGGGTCATGGTTTGAGTGACCACAAACCCGCTTCAGGTAGTTACGCTATTTGGGATGATTTGCGTTTTGTTCTGGCTGTTGCGGAGCAGATGGCTTGGCCGAAATTTGTACTGATCGGTCACTCGAGAGGGGCGATAATGGCCAGTCTGCTGGCTGGCGCGATGCCAGAACAGATTTCTCATTTAATCTGTCTTGATGGGTTTCTCCCCCCACCTGAAGACCCAGCTGATTTCCCTGTTCAGCTCGGTCGTTATTTACGTGATTTTGCCCAGCTTGGTGGTGGTGATAAAGGCCATATTGCCTTGTCTGATGCGGTAGCAGCCCGGCGAGCTGCAACGCCGATGTCCGAAGTGGCGGCTCGCCTTATTGTTGAGCGTGGCAGTTACTGTGGCGAAGACGGGCGAGTGTATTGGCGAAGCGATCGTCGGCTTAAACTGGCCTCGCCAGTGAAGCTAAGTTTGGCGCAATTGCACGCCAATATGGGCGCAATTGTGGCGCCCAGTATGCTTGTCGTTGCCGATCAAGGTTTCGGTCGTTTGTTAACCACATTGCCGGCGACATTGCTGAGTGGCTTTGAAATTCAGCATATTGAAGGTGGGCACCACTGTCATATGGATGGGCAGGCGCGGCAAATAGCGCTGTGGGTGAAGGCGTTTTTAGGGCTCGGCCAGACTGACGACTAAGTCTGCTAATAGCTTACCTGCGCTAAGATGCAAAAAAGCCCCTTTTAGGGGCTTTTTTACTATCAAACTGCTTACGCCTTGTTAGGCAGGTCGGTTAATTAGTGACAGAAACTCAGTACGGGTTGCGTTGTTGTCTTTAAATACGCCTAGCATGGCACTCGTGCGCATAATCGAATTTTGTTTTTCCACGCCGCGCATCATCATGCACATATGGCGAGCTTCGATAATAACGCCTACACCCTCTGAGCCAGTGACATCCATAATAGTCTTGGCAATCTGGGTTGTCAGGCCTTCTTGAATCTGCAGCCGGCGGGCGTATAAGTCGACAATGCGCGCCACCTTCGAGAGGCCTAGCACTTTGCCGCTGGGAATATAGGCGACATGACATTTGCCAATAAAGGGCAGTAGGTGGTGTTCACACAATGAGTAAAGCTCGATGTCTGAAACTACCACCATTTCATTGCAGTCAGAATCGAATAGGGCGTTGTTAACAACGTCTTTTACGCTGCGACGATAGCCTTCGGTCAAAAATTCAAAGGCTTTGGCCGCGCGAGCTGGAGTGTCGAGCAAACCGTCTCGGGTGGGATCTTCGCCAATTTTTTTTATGATATCTGCAAACGCTTTTTCCACGTCACTTCCTTAGCGCGTTGTCGGGAACGAATAGTAACAAACAGACCCTCAGCTGCCAAATGCTGTGGCGTCTTTAGTTATAAATAGGTACAGGATTATTCTGCTTGAGCAGTGTAAAATTGGTTTTTATCTGAAGGGAGTAGGTTTGTGACAAGTAACGACGAGATTGGTCGAGAGCTGCATACTCTCCGAGATTATTTGCGCTGGGCCATTAGCGAATTTGGACGTGCCGGCTTATTTTTTGGTCACGGCACCGACAATGCCTTTGATGAAGCGAGAATGCTGGTATTTCACGGACTTCATTTGCCTTTGGGCACGGATCCGGCCTTACTCGACGCGCGTTTGACGCTTGTCGAGCGGCAGAAAGTGCTGGCGCTTATTCAGCGCCGGGTAGAGGAGCGCCTACCTGCTGCTTACCTCACCAACGAGGCCTGGTTTGCAGGTTTGTCGTTTTATGTCGATGAGCGGGTTTTAGTGCCACGCTCACCGATTGCCGAGCTTATTGCTCAAGATTTTGAGCCGTGGCTGTCCGCGCGCCCTCAGCGAATCCTTGATCTGTGCACTGGCAGCGGTTGTATTGGTATCGCCTGTGCTTACCAATTTGACGAGGCGATGGTCGATTTAGTGGATATTTCGCTGGATGCGCTTAATGTCGCCGATATTAATATTGCCCGTCATGACTTGGGGGATCGGGTCAGTGCCGTGCAGTCGGATGTGTTTGACTTGCTGGGCGGTCAAACCTATGACCTCATCGTTAGTAATCCCCCCTATGTTGATGCTCAAGATTTAGCAGCGATGCCCGCCGAGTATCAGCGCGAGCCGGCGCTAGGCTTAGCCTCTGGCCCGGATGGCCTAGATATTACCCGGCGTATTTTGCGCGAGGCGGCAAACCATCTCAATGAGGAGGGGGTATTAATTGTTGAGGTGGGGAATAGCTGCGTGGCGCTTGATGACGCGTTCCCAACAGTGCCGTTTATGTGGCTCGAATTTGAGCATGGTGGTCATGGTGTGTTTGCCATGAGTCGTGAGCAATTGCTTGAATATGCAGAGAGTTTTGCCTGAAGCTCTGACCTTAGCCGAGCTTTACCGTATAATTCTTCATCAGTAATTTGGCTGGCCGCGAGTAACTGCGCGGTAGGTCGTCAATGAATAGCGTTGGGATAATCAATGTCAGGTAATAGCATCGGTAAATTATTCTCGGTCACCACCTTTGGTGAGAGCCACGGCTTGGCGCTGGGCGCCATTATTGATGGCTGCCCGCCTGGCCTTGAACTGAGTGAAGCCGATTTGCAGCTCGATCTGGACCGTCGCAAACCGGGCACCTCGCGCTATACCACACAGCGCCGTGAAGACGACGTGGTAAAGATTTTGTCTGGGGTGTTTGAAGGTAAAACCACCGGCACCTCGATTGGTCTGCTAATTGAAAACACCGATCAGCGCTCCAAAGATTACGGCAAAATCAAAGACCGGTTTCGGCCGATGCATGCTGATTACACCTACCAGCAAAAATACGGCAGCCGCGATTACCGTGGCGGTGGTCGCTCGTCTGCACGTGAGACCGCGATGCGCGTGGCGGCTGGCGCGGTTGCTAAAAAGTATTTAGCCACGCACTGTGGCGTAGAAGTGCGCGGCTATTTATCTCAACTTGGTCCAATCGCAATTGATAGCGTGGATTGGAGCGTAGTTGAAACCAATCCCTTCTTTTGCCCAGATGCCGATAAAGTGCCGCAGATGGAAGAGTATATGCAGAAGCTGCGTAAGGCTGGTGATTCGGTGGGTGCTAAGCTCACCGTGGTAGCTAGCGGTATGCCAGTGGGTTTGGGCGAGCCCGTATTCGATAGGCTCGACGCCGATATTGCCCATGCGTTAATGGGCATCAATGCGGTGAAAGGTGTTGAGATTGGCGCTGGTTTTGATTGTGTGGATGCACTGGGTAGTGAACATCGCGACGAGCTTACGCCTCAGGGATTTACCTCGAATAACGCAGGTGGCATTTTAGGCGGTATTTCTAGCGGTCAAGATTTGGTGGCGCATTTAGCCTTGAAGCCGACCTCCAGTATTTTGATCCCGGGGAAAACAGTTGATATTGACGGTAATGCAGTAGAAGTTATTACAACTGGCCGTCACGACCCATGCGTCGGCATCCGCGCGGTGCCAATTGCGGAGGCAATGGTGGCCATTGTGTTGATGGATCACTTGTTGCGCAATCGTGGGCAAAATGGTGGAGTGCATTCGACTACCCCGGTAATCCCCGCAGCCGCATCTTGATGTCGGTATGACTGCTGCGCTGCCGTACTGGCGTTTATCGGGATTTTATTTCTTTTATTTTGCCCTTTTAGGTACCTGGGTACCGTATTGGTCTCTGTACCTAAAGTCCTTGGGCTTTAGCTCAGAAGAAATTGGAATTCTGACATCCTTAGTGATGCTCACCAAAATACTTGCACCCAGCTTATGGGGTTGGTTGGCGGACAGTTTTGGCTATCGCAGCCGCATTATTCGCGTTGGTGCCTTTATGGCGATGCTGGCCTTCACCGGTGCGTTTTTACGGTCGGACTTTTGGTGGCTAGCCGGCGTTATCATAAGCTACAGCTTTTTCTGGAATGCGGTGCTGGCACAATTTGATGTGCTCACTTTATCTCATCTTGCCGGTCGCTATGGTCGTTACAGCCTCATTCGGGTTTGGGGTTCTATTGGCTTTATTGTTGCCGTTATTGGTATCGGTTGGTGGCTAGACAACCACCCGATTGGTCAGTTGCTTTATCTCATCACCATTTTACTCAGCGGTATATGGCTGGCGAGTTTGTTGGTGGTAGAAAAGCCGGGTGGCTTGCGCCAAGACGCTGAGCGGCAATCGCTTAAAGGTATTTTGCGACAACCCGCCGTCATTGCTTTTTTTGCGGTGAGCTTTTTTCTGCAATTATCCCATGGTCCGTACTACACCTTTTTCAGTATCTACCTTGAGGCGCAGGACTATTCGCGTAGCTTAATAGGTGGCTTTTGGTCGCTTGGTGTTATTGCTGAAGTTCTGCTGTTTTTGTTTATGCATCGACTCTTGGCGCGGTATAGCTTGCGCGCAATTGTGCTGTGGAGTTTGGGTTTGTCCGCGTTGCGTTGGCTGCTTATAGCGTATTTTGTTGAACACGCCGCTGTTTTAGTGCTGGCGCAATGCTTACACGCGGCCAGTTTTGGCAGCTTTCATGCCGCCGGCATTGAAGTTATTCGTCACTGGTTTACCGGCCATCACGGTCAGGGTATGGCCATGTACAGCGGCCTTAGCTTTGGTTTGGGCGGCGCCTCTGGTGCTTTGCTGAGCGGCTGGGGCTGGGATATTAGCGCGCAGCAATGTTTTGTTGCCGCTGCTGCGGCCGCAATTGTTGCCTATATTGTGGCCTGGTTCTGGTTTGACGTAAAAGCGGAGCCGGAAGCGGCTTTAGAGTAATAATCTACTGGCTGCCAAGCGAAGGCTTTTGTAGACTCGCATTGAGTTCTTTAAACAGGTAACACCATGGCCCAGGAATCCGTCGTTTACGGTTGCATTACTGATATGCTGTTCGCCCGAGATCTCGCTGCATTAGATAATCGGCGAGATAATAATCAGCTGGTTACGGCCTTGCTGCCCGCGGCTGAAGACTGGCCACTCTTGTGCCGAGAAATGTTTTCGGCACCGCGTCCAGCCATCGATTTTGGCGGCTGCCAAACCGATGTCATTCATTTTGGTAGCTCTTATAAAGCCATTGAACACGAGTGGGACGAGTGGCTACGGCAATTCGAAAACATGCTTCATAAAATGTACTGGGTTAGCGCTACGGTGCACCTACAAACGGCCTATAACGGTACTCATACTTTTGTATGGCAGGCGGAAGAAGATTTTCACGCGCCGGGGCAGGGGGCGGGTAAATTGCGGTGCGAGTGGGTGCGAGAAGATATATTGGGTTGAAAAAGGGTGCTGGCACTCGGAGTTTTTCTTTTAGCAAAAGGTTTAGCGTGGATAACACTGTCATTCAAGATTATGTAAAAACCTTTAAGCGTTACCGCACGCCGGTGTTAGCGGTGTTGGCAACGCTGATGCTCGTGTCCTCTGCCGTGTGGACCTTTGACGTGCCGTGGCAGGATATTGCGAGCTACTTCTTGCTCTGTGTCGCCGGCGTTAGCGTTGTTGCGCTGCTCTCGGCGGCGCTGGTTTTTGCCGTAAAGCGTTTGCGGGGCTAGCCCGGTAAGTTAACTTACAACAATATCAACATCGAGTTGCTCGGCAATTGCGTCGAGGCTATCTTCCAGTTCGTCAAAATCACAGCCTGCAGGCATTTGTGCGCTGACATGAGCCTCGAACAGGGCATCACCGCTCATGGCGGCACTGGTGATGTTAGAACTCATTTCTATTACGTTAATCTGTTGTTGCTTAAGGGCGCGGCTAACTTCGCGGACAATGCCCGGGCGGTCGTTACCTAAGATATGCAATTTACATTGCTTGCCACGCGCGCCGGGTGCGGGGTCGCTGACACCGGGCTGAATGTGAATGGTTAAGCCCTCTATATTTAAGCTGCAAAGCGCATTGCTGAGCTCGTCAATGTCCGTTTCGTTAACGGCCACGCGAACGATGCCTGCAAATTGCCCTGCAAGTTGGGTCATACGGCTTTCCAGCCAGTTACCCTGATGATCGGCGACAATATCTGCTAAGCGTTCAACGAGGCCGGGGCGGTCTTGTCCTAAAAAAGTAAAAACCAATGAGCTGTTCACGGCGTACCCTTATTCTTTATTGGAGTGCTGATACTAGAGTATAGTCTGGGCAGATTGCGAGTGTAAGTGGGGATTTGTATGAAGGTGATTGTGGATTTTTGCATCATTCCCCTTGGCGGGGAATTGTCGTTGACCCCCTATATTGCTGAGTGCCAAAAAATCATTGCCGGCATGGGCTTAGAGCACCAACTGCATGCCTATGGCACCAATATAGAGGGCGAGTGGGAGGTGGTGATGGATTCGGTTAAACGCTGTCATTTGCGTGTGCACGAGATGGGCGCGCCGCGAATATCGACTCAGCTTAAAATTGCTACGCGCAGCGATAGAGACCAAGGTATGGTGGAAAAAATTGATCATGTGCGGGACTATTTGGCGAAGCTTTAAACCAAGCAATAAATTGAGGAATCAATCCATGACAAAAAAAGTATTGCCGCAGACTCGGATATTTATTGGTTTTTTTATGTTGCTGATGATGGTTGCTGCTGAAGCCGAACTACTTAGGGAAGCTCCTAGTTGGCCAGGAGTTGTTGATGGCTCACACCGCAGCGCGGAAAGTCGCGCGCGAGATGTTTATAGGCACCCAGCTGAAACCTTGATGTTTTTGGGTGTGCAGCCCTGCGACACAGTCGTTGAGTTATGGCCTGGCGCAGGGGGCTGGTATACCGAGATACTGGCGCCGCTGCTACGCGATTGCGGAAAACTTTATACTGCTCAGTTTGCTAAAGACAGCGGTGTGGGGTATTACCAAAAATCTCGCCACACCTTTGAACAAAAATTGGCGGCGAATCCGGAGGTTTACGACAAGCTATCGGTGACCACCTTACAAGCGCCCGAATACCTTGCGATTGCCCCCGCAGGTAGTGTCGACAAAGTGCTGACCTTTCGCAATGTTCATAACTGGTTAAAAGCCGGTGTCGTCGAGCAGGTATTTGCGGCGGCGTTCACGGCCTTGAAGCCGGGTGGCATTTTCGGTGTTGTCGAGCATCGGGCAGACCCTGACGCAAGCATAGCTGCGATGGTGAAGAGCGGCTATGTTAGCGAGCAGTTGGTGATTGCTCAGGCTGAAGCGGCTGGCTTTTTACTGTTGGAAAGCAGTGAAATTAATGCGAATTCAAAGGACAGCCATCACCACCCGGAAGGGGTGTGGACGCTCCCGCCGAGCTTACGCTTAGGCGAAAAGCAGCAAGCAAAATACTTAGCCATTGGCGAAAGTGATCGAATGACTCTTAAATTTGGTAAACCTGTACATGAATGATAATGATTATGTTGAAATCCCCTGGCAAAAACTCAGTCCCGACGCCTTCCAGGGTATGCTCGAAGAGCTGGTGAGCCGCGAGGGTACCGATTACGGTGAGCAGGAGCTTAGTACCGAGGCCAAAATAAGCCAGTTGCGTCAGGCGCTGACGCAAAAGCGCGCAGCGATTGCTTTTTGTCCTGACAGTGAAAGTTGGACGGTTATCGCCAAGGACTAAGGTCTGGAGTTCCTTGTGTTTTGAGCTTAAGGGCGGCAATCGTCGCTGTTACTAATTGATTTGGACAGAGTAATGACAATAGCAGTAGATCACACACTGGATACTTGCGGCCTGTTTTGCCCAGAACCGGTGATGATGTTGCACAATAAAATCCGTGACATTGCCTCCGGCGAAGTACTGGAAATTATTGCTACCGATCCCGCGACGACCCGTGACATCCCGAAATTTTGTAATTTTCTTGGTCACACCTTGCTGGGTAAAGAAGAAAGCGACAAACAATATCGCTATTTTGTTCAAAAGGCCTAAATAGCGAACATAGTGCTGTTTCGGCCTAGTAGTTCAGGATTGCAGTAACTGGCTTAGGGCGCGGGTAGCAACTGGGCCGCCGGCCTTAATCTGATTGGCAATATGATATTGAAAGAAGTAGCGGAAGGCGGGGTCCTTCTGTACGGCAAACAAGCACGCATCGCCGGCAAGAATCGGAAAATACGTGGCCAAACTAATATTGGCCACCATGCCCTCTAAATTGCCATTTTGCTGTAAGCGCCAGCTGATGATAGGTTGTAGCTCAAATTCTTTATTTTCGCCGAGCAGGGCCGCGTGGCTGCCAATGAAATCAGGGAACTCCTGTATAAAGCCGCCGTCGGCTGGCAGAGGGTAATCTGCCATGGCGTCGAGTGCAGCTAAGTGGTGTGTGGGCACCTCGCTAAATCGCCGCTCTTTAGCGGGGTCGTAATAGCCCTGAGACTGGCCTGAATGGGGATCAACTAAATCAATACAACGTGCAATGCCATTAAGCCAAGGGAGTAACGCGACATCTTTGCCGTTGGCCAAGCGCGCCCAGCCTAAGATCTTGACGGCGTAGAGTTTGTCGCGGCTAAGCACGTGGTGGGCATAGAGTAGGCAGAGGCCTTCGTATTCGGGAGAAACGTGGAGAATTTTATGTTGCTCAACGCGGGATGGCCGCTGAGGGAATGGGATAATCTTCGCTGAGGAAGACTTGCAGGGGTTACGTGGAGCCATAACATCATTCCTCACGTAGCGGGCGGTACATTGCGCTGCTAAGGTCTGAAGCACGTGGCTAGAGGTGCAGAATCACCTCATTGCTCGTCATGCTCAATTGCAAAGACGGTGCGCGGATGTCCCTTTCTGTTAAAATTACTCCCTGTTTCCTGTTTTGCCAAGTGCTTCGCGATGAGTTTTTACTATTTTGCCTATGGTTCCAATATGAACCCCGCCCGAATGCAGGCGCGGGGCCTGGCTTTTAGCGCCGCCGAAAGCGCCCGGCTGCCAGGCTACCGTCTCGCCTTTAATAAACGCTCGCACTGCACGCCGGGCGTGGCCTACGCCAATGTCGTGCACAGCAGTTATGGCGCAGTGGAAGGCGTCTTATATGCCCTGGCGAATCAGGATGCACTCAACATAATGGATGGCTTTGAGGGCACGCCAGTGCGCTATAGTCGTGAGTGTATGGCGGTACAAACGGCGACTGGAGCAAAGTCTGCGTGGATTTATGTGGCAAATCCCGCCTATGTTGAAGCGGGCTTACTACCGGAAAGCAATTATTTAAACCATTTATTGGCCGGCGCAGCGCATTTGTCCTCGGAATATTTAGTCATGCTGCAGGCCCAGGCCTGCCGCCCAGCCGTTCAGTTACTTGGCGATAAAGGCCTGCTTTACAATGCGTGAATCGCTTGGCGCTGATGTTGGTCTGGGGAGTGAGCGCATCTGCGAGATATTTGCCGTTTGCTTTGCGCCAAGTCACAAAACAGTATTGATCGGCGGGGGAGAAGAGCCATTTTATCAGCCTGCGACAGAGTTTGGTGGCCATCACAAAGTTGTCTTTCGCGCTGATTATGCCGCCAGCGCGCTCCACGAAGTAGCGCACTGGTGTATAGCAGGGGAGGCGCGGCGGCAGCTTCCAGACTATGGCTATTGGTATGAACCGGATGGTCGTAATAGCGAGACTCAGCGTATTTTTGAGGGGGTTGAAGTGCGGCCGCAGGCTTTGGAGTGTTTGTTTAGCCTGGCTGCCGGTCGCCTATTTCGGGTGAGTATCGACAATCTCGGTGGCGATTCGCTCGATCCATTTCCCTTTCAATTGGCTGTTTGGCAGCAGGTGCAATGCTATCTGCGGCGGGGTTTGCCTGAGCGCGGGGAACAATTTCGGTGGGCTCTGGCGCGCGCTAGTGGTGCAGAAACGGACCTGACGGCGGTTAATATACCTTTGGAATATATTTCATAAAATTTATTACTTTCAGTTGGTTGGCTATATTAGCTGAGCTGTAATCTAGGATAAAAGCAATTGAAAATCGTAGTGGATGAAAACATTCCCGGTGCCGCGCAGTGCTTTGCTCAGTTTGGCGAAGTAGTCACTCGCAGCGGGCGACAGATTTGCCCCGCTGATGTGCAAGATGCCGATGCATTAATCGTGCGCTCAGTTACCAAGGTCAATAGGGCCTTGTTAGCCGGTACGCCGGTGCGGTTTGTCGGCTCGACCACAATCGGCAGCGATCATCTCGATAGCGAGTATTTGCGCGAGCAGAATATCCACTTTTGCACGGCGCCGGGTTCCAACGCTGAGTCAGTGGTAGATTATGTGCTCAGCGTGATCTGTACCCTTGAGGGATTACTGGAAACGCTACTGGGGGGCGGGCGAGTTGGTATAGTTGGTTATGGTAATGTAGGTAAGCGGCTAGGGCAGCGCTTGAGTGCTATCGGAATTCCCTGGAGGGCCTACGATCCGCTGCTCGACCCAAAACAACATCCCGGCTTGGCATCACTAGAGGAAGTGGTGAATAGCACGCTGCTGAGTTTACATGCGCCCTTAACGGTGTCGGGACCGTTCCCGAGCTTTCATATGCTTGATGCATCGCTGTTAGCCACTATGCCAGCGAGTAGTGTGCTTTTGAGTGCTGGACGAGGGGAGGTGGTCGCCACCGACGAGTTGCTTAGCTTAATAGACCGCAGGCCGGATATCCGTTTGGCGCTTGATGTGTGGGAGGGGGAGCCGGCGTTTTCGTCGGAACTGGCGGCGCGCTGCGCAATTTCAACCCCGCATATCGCTGGATATAGCCTTGATGGCAAAAAAACGGGCTTGCGGATGGTTGCCAGCGAATTGGCCGCATTTCTTGGGCAATCATTGCACGTCGATGACAGTGAAGCAGCGGCGTCGGCGCCAGTAGTGAGCTGTATTGGCGATGACGCGCTCAGCGTGATTCGCGAGGCGGTATTGGCGGTGTATGACGTGTCTGGCGATAGTCAGCGCTTTCGCGAAATCATTCACACACCTGATCGCAGTGAGCAATTCGATTTGTTGCGCAAACATTATCCACCGCGCCGAGAGTTAGGCTACTGTCATTTACACGCCGAGAATGCCGCAAGAACTAGCTTGCTGCGCGCTCTGCAAGGCGGCAAATAAACTCGGCGTCACTGTCTTGTAGTGCCATTAAAGCGCTTTCGATCATCGCATCGCTGATGCGCACCTCTCGGCCATTGTGGTCGATAATCGCGCCGAGGTTGTTGTCCTGCTGATCCATATTGCTCTCCCATGCGTGTTAAGTTGATGAATACATGGATTTATTGGGCCACTATATGCAGCTGATGTACCTAGGTAATTTACACAGTTACGCGGTTTTGGTTCACGTCTTTACATTTTTTAAAGGGAATACATGTTTAAGTTAGGCTTAATCGTAAACCCCGTGGCTGGCGCGGGCGGCCCTCTTGGCTTAAAGGGGAGCGATGATTTGCGCAACAGCGATGGTCGTGCGGAAGCGCGCGCCCTGCGTTGCTTGGCGCATCTGGCGGCTCGCGCGAAGGGTCGGCTCACGGTGTTTGGCTACAGTGGCGCTATGTCGGCCCATACCAGTTTGGGTGTTCATGATGACAGTGATTTGGCTGGTCTTCACTTTGTTTCGGTAGGGCGGCCGGCTTCTATTGCCGAGACTAGGGCAGATGATACCAAGGCCGCGGCGCAGGCCTTATTGGCCGCCGGGGTGGATTTACTGCTCTTTGTGGGGGGCGATGGCACCGCGCGGGACGTTTTTGCCGCAGTAGGCTCTAATCTGCCTGCTTTAGGGGTACCCGCCGGTGTGAAAATGCATTCTGGCGTTTATGCGGTAAGCCCAGAAAGTGCTGCGGATATCGTATTGACGCTTCTTGATGGCGGCTTGGTCGATATTGACCTCGCTGAGGTGCGCGATATCGATGAACTTGCCTTCAGGCAGGGACAGGTAC
Organism: Zhongshania antarctica; assembly: GCF_014202945.1. GTDB lineage: Bacteria > Pseudomonadota > Gammaproteobacteria > Pseudomonadales > Spongiibacteraceae > Spongiibacter > Spongiibacter antarcticus. The sequence continues at coordinate 139,239 of NZ_JACHHW010000007.1, forward strand.
GTTCTAAGTATTACGGTGAATTATTAGTGCCTCGGGTCGGCGGGTTTTTGCAACATGTGAAAGCTGGCGGGCGTGAGGTAGAGGAACTGGTGGTCGCAGATATAGCCGACGAAGTCATTGCCGAAATGGATGCGGATACCTTGTATTTGGTTGGGCCGGGCAGTACCACTCAGGGCGTAATGCTCGCCCTTGGTTTGGAAAACACCTTGCTGGGTTTCGATTTAATTAAGGATCAGCAATTATTGGCTAAGGATCTCAATGCTGAGGATATCGCCGCTGCTTTGTCGAATCATCGCGGCCCAGTCAAAGTATTGATTACGGCCATTGGTGGCCAAGGTCATATCTTAGGACGAGGTAATCAACAGTTAATTCCGGAGCTGATCCGCCAAATTGGCAGGGAGAATTTTATGGTGTTGGCGACCAAAACTAAAATAAGTGGTTTGGCTGGCCGGCCATTGCTGGTTGATAGCAATGACTTGGCTTTAGATAAATCGTGGGAGGGCTATATTCGAGTGATTACCGGTTATCGCGACGCAATAATGTATAGGGTGAGTGCATCGGGTGAGTGATTTTAAGACGTTTGTGACGCAAAGTAATTTCGCCCAATGGCCACAAAAAATACAGCAGGCAGGGGATGCACTGCGGTTGTTTCACGGACGCGGTCAATGCTTCTTGGATTTTGAATACTTCAGTGTCGACTACTTTGAACCAGTGCTCTGGATCGTTGTTTATCGCGAGCCAGAAGCTGAATTTTGGGCGGCGCTTTGTGCAGCACTCAAGGCTGAATTTGGAGCGATCTGCGCTGCAGCTATAGTTCAGAGTCGATATCATAACTCTCCGGTAAGCTATTGTTTATGGGGAGATATCCCTAAGAATTTCTCGGTGAGAGAGGGCGCGGCGGAATACCTTGTTGATCTGGCTGCAAAACAAAATATTGGCTATTTCATGGATATGCAGCCCACACGGCAATGGTTGACAGATCGCGCCGACGGCAAGCGAATTTTAAATCTGTTTGCCTACACCTGTGCTTTTTCGGTGGCTGCAGAATTGGCTGGCGCGGCGCGGCTAGTGAATATCGACATGAGCAAGGGCGCACTGCAAGTGGGTCGCGAAAACCACCGCCGCAATGACGCGCGATTAACGACCAGTGGTGAGGAGGCCGAACTCAAGTTTTTGGGTCACGATATTCTTAAGTCCTGGGGGCGCCTACGCAAACTCGGCCCTTACGATATTGTGATCTGCGATCCACCGTCGTTGCAGAAAGGCAGCTTTGACGCCGTGAAGGATTACCCCAAGTTAGCACGACGCTTTAGGGAGCTGTTGCCCGAGGGCGGTGATATTGTGGCCTGCTTGAATGCGCCGTATTTAGATGAAGCGTTTTTGCGGGAGATAATGGCGGTTCATTGCCCAGAGGCTGAGTTTGTCGCGCGCTTGGCTGGGCGGGAAGATTTTCCTGAATTAAATGCGGATCGTGCGTTAAAAGTGCTGCACTATCGACTCACGCCCCAAGTATAGGCCGCGCAAGTCGATGTGGTAGGCCGCTTCAGGCGGTCTTGGTTTTAAGCTGCTTGCGGTAGCGTGCTAGGAAGTTGCCTAGGCGTTCAATAGCATCAGCTAGGTCCAGCTTGTTGGGCAGGAATACGAGGCGGAAATGATCCGCATCTGGCCAGTTAAAGCCTGAGCCCGGTACCAGTAATATCCGCTCCTGATTCAGCAATTCAAGAATCATCTTTTCATCGTCTTTAATTGGGTATATCTCAGGATCTAGCCTTGGGAACATATAAATTGCGCCCTCGGGTTTGGTGCAGCTAACGCCGGGAATTTCATTGAGCATCTTATGAGCGAGATCGCGCTGCTCCAGCAGGCGGCCACCTGGCAGAATCAGCTCATTGATGCTCTGGTAGCCTCCCAGTGCAGTTTGAATAGCGTGCTGGGCGGGTACGTTGGCGCACAGGCGCATCGACGATAGGATGTTCAAGCCTTCGATATAGTCGGTGGCGCGGTCTTTGGCACCGGACACAATCAACCAACCGCTGCGGAAGCCGGCGAGTCGATAGGCCTTAGACAGACCATTGAAGGTCAGGCACAAAATATCGGCTTTGAGGCTGCCAATGGGAATGTGTACCGCGTCATCGTAGAGAATCTTGCTATAGATTTCGTCGGCAAACACCACCAAGTTGTGTTCTTCGGCTATGGCGACGAGCTGCTCAAGTAGCGCACGGCTATATACCGCACCCGTGGGGTTATTAGGGTTAATGATGACGATGGCTTTGGTGTTCGGCGTAATCTTGCTCAGAATATCGTCGACCGACGGCTCCCAGTTTTGCTCCTCTTGGCAAAGATAGTGCACGGGTGTTGCCCCGGAAAGGGAAACAACCGCAGTCCAGAGTGGGTAATCCGGTGCCGGGATTAGCACTTCGTCGCCTTGATTCAGTAGCGCCTGGGTGGCTAAGCTAATGAGCTCGCTGGCGCCGTTACCTAGGTAAATGTCGCCGACTTCAACACCGGGGATGCCGATTTTCTGACACTCTTGCATCACCGCTTTGCGGGCGCTGTACAGGCCTTTGGAGTCGCTGTAGCCCTCGCTGTCCGGCAACATTCGGATGACGTCTTGAATGATTTCATCTGGGGCGTTAAAGCCGAAGGGGGCGGGGTTACCGATATTGAGCTTGAGGATGCGGTAGCCTTCCTCTTCTAACTCATTGGCGCGTTCCAATACTGGGCCGCGAATGTCGTAGCACACATTGTTTAATTTTTTCGACTTGCTATAGAGAGCCATGTCCTGCCTTCTTAATCGGCTGTAAAGCCAGATTTTATGTCCGTGTTGGCGGTGACACCTTGTGGTGTCGCGCTGGTAGTGCTTAACCTAGAATGCTAAATTTGCTCAAGCGATTAATACTGGTGAAGTATAGAAGCGCCAAAACAGAGTGCATCGATTATACGGTGTTGTAGTGCCCAAGGTGGAGAGCTTTTCGTGGAAAAAATAGTGAAATCTGAGCAAGAGTGGCAGGAACTTCTCTCTAATGAGGAGTTTCAGGTTTGCCGGCAGAAAGGAACTGAGCGCGCGTTTACGGGTGAATATAACGATGAAAAAACCGCGGGCACCTATAAATGCCGTTGTTGTGGCTTGGCTTTATTTACTTCAGAGACCAAGTACGACTCGGGTTCCGGTTGGCCGAGTTTTTATCAGCCAAGCAAAGAAGATGTGGTGGCAGTTAATAGAGACATTAGCCATGGCATGGTGAGAGAAGAGGTTGTTTGCGCGCGCTGCGATGCGCATTTAGGGCATGTTTTCCCTGATGGGCCTGCGCCAACGGGGCAGCGTTATTGTATTAACTCGCTGTCGCTGAAATTAGATCCAAAATAAGTTGGCTGATTGTTGTGCAGTTTGGCTGTTAATTGGCCAAAATAGGCGCAAAATTGGGTTTATTTCACTTTAAATGTAAAAGCGACTTGACGTCGGCGCCTAAGGTTTCTAGAATTCGCGCCACTTTCAGACATCAAGTGACTCGGAGTCTGGAAGGGTTTGCGGCGTCCCCTTCGTCTAGTGGCCTAGGACACTGCCCTTTCACGGCAGTAACAGGGGTTCGAGTCCCCTAGGGGACGCCATTATTCAGCTTTGCTGATATGTCGGCACAGCGAAAAAGAGAAGCAGAAATGCTTCTCTTTTTTTTTGGAAAAAATTTGAAATTGGCATGAAAATATCCTTGACGGGGTGGGGTAGGCGCACTAGAATGCGCGCTCTTTCAAGGACAGCAGCTTTGTTCTGGAAAGAGCTCGCGGCGTCCCCTTCGTCTAGTGGCCTAGGACACTGCCCTTTCACGGCAGTAACAGGGGTTCGAGTCCCCTAGGGGACGCCAATTAATTTACGTCACAGCGCGTAAATTTGTCAGTTTACAGTTGATCTGTTAATTGACAGTTTGATGAAAACTTTTTATTATGCGAACCGCTTAGGTTTGACGTAAAAAGACTGTTTAATCAAGGCTGTACGGCATATGTGAAATTGATTTAAACTAGCTTTTAAATCTCATGTCGTGATTTGCGGGAATAGCTCAGTTGGTAGAGCGCAACCTTGCCAAGGTTGAGGTCGGGAGTTCGAGCCTCCTTTCCCGCTCCAAATTCTAAAAAGCGAAGCGTCTGCTTCGCTTTTTTTTCGTCCGTGTTTTTTGCGCTTAACGTGCGCCATGCATGACCGCCAGGGAACAGCCCCAGCGGTGCGTTCCTGTTGCTCAATGCATGCCAAATTGCTGGGCGCGGATGTTGCGATACGAGGTGTTTGAATCCTCCGCGCTCTGTTCGTAATACAGCTCTTCAATGTTTTGATAGCGCTCTAGCTCATCGTCGCCAAGATAGTGCAGGCAGTCCCCGCCAAAAAACCACAGAAGATCGCGATGCATATGCGGGGTGATGTCTGGGTAGTGGCTGATAATGTGCGTTATAATGTCTTGGCCGAGGTTGATGTAGTCGTCGCTTTTTGCGAAGTTGGCTTCGAGCTTAGCAAGCTTGTCGAGTAATTCTGTATTGCTATCTTTGCTATGCGCAGGGTGCTCAGGGAGAATCTTGGCGCCGAGCGCGTGCAGCTCGCTACAGAGTTGCAGGTAGTATTCATTTCGTTTTGTCACGGGGTCTCCAAAGCGGATTATTGCAGATCAGTTCTGCGAGTAGACTTCTGCTGTCTAGTGTATTCCATCGAGCTGGCGTGGCAAAATAGTCGGCTTATCAAATGAAAACCAGATTTAGGAAATCCATTATGGCGATTGCCCTAGAGATTAAGGGATTACGCAAGGTTTATGACAATGGTTTTGAAGCGCTAAAAGGCATTGATTTAGAAGTTAAAGAGGGCGATTTTTACGCCCTGCTAGGGCCAAACGGCGCAGGTAAATCGACTACGATTGGTATTGTGTCGTCGCTGGTTAAGAAAACCGCTGGCGAAGTGCGCATCTTTGGCCATTCAATTGATAATGAATTGGCTGCGGCGAAACGCGAAATTGGCTTGGTTCCTCAGGAGTTCAATTTCTCTAGTTTTGAATCAGTCTGGGATATCGTGGTGAATCAGGCGGGCTATTACGGTTTAAACCGTAAAGTGGCCGGCGAGCGCGCCGAAAAATATTTAAAAAAGCTGGGGCTGTGGGATAAGCGTAAGGTCGCTTCGCGAATGCTGTCCGGCGGGATGAAACGGCGCTTAATGATCGCCCGGGCCTTGGTGCATGAACCCCGGCTGTTGATTCTCGACGAGCCCACCGCGGGTGTAGATATAGAGCTACGCCGCTCAATGTGGGAATTTCTCACCGAAATTAATCGCAGCGGCACCACCATTATTTTGACCACCCACTACCTGGAAGAAGCGGAAAGCTTGTGTCGCCATATTGCGATTATTGATGCTGGCGTCATCGTTGAAAACACCACGATGAAAGCGCTGCTTAAACAGTTGCAGAAAGAGACCTTTATCCTCGATGTTCGCGATGGCATTAAGACCGACATCAGCATTCCTGGTTTTGAGACGCGTATGGTCGATGAGCACACCCTGGAGCTGGTGCTGAATAAGGGGACGTCACTCAATGAGGTATTTGTGGCCTTGAACGGCAGTGGTATCGAGGTGAGCAGTATGCGCAATAAGGCGAATCGGCTTGAAGAGTTGTTTGTGGCGCTATTAAACGCCAAGTAGCCTGCCCACGTATTGATAAGGATGGAATATTAATGACATTAGCAGAGCAGTGGGTCGCGTTTTATACGATCGTCCGCAAAGAGATTAGGCGCTTTTTGCGTATTTGGATGCAAACCTTGTTGCCGCCCGCCATCACCATGTCGCTGTACTTTGTGATATTTGGTGCCTTGATTGGCTCCCGCATCGGGCAAATGGGCGGTTTCAGCTATATGGAGTTTGTGGTGCCGGGCTTGATTATGATGTCGGTAATTACCAATGCCTACTCCAATGTAGTGTCATCGTTTTTTGGCGCAAAATTTCAACATTTTGTCGAAGAGATTCTGGTGTCGCCAATGTCGAATAACACCATACTTTGGGGCTTTGTTCTTGGCGGGGTGACGCGCGGTTTGCTGGTTGGCATTATTGTGACAGCGCTGTCGCTGTTTTTCACCACATTGCATATCCAGCACATTGGGGTAACGATCGCGATTGTGCTGATGACATCAATCATGTTTTCGCTGGCGGGCTTTATTAATGCGGTTTTCGCCAACAACTTTGATGACGTCTCTATTGTGCCGGTCTTTGTTTTGACGCCGCTAACCTATTTGGGCGGTGTATTTTACTCCATCGATTTACTACCTGAGTTTTGGGCTGGGGTGTCGCGCTTGAATCCTATGCTCTATATCGTCAATGCCTTCCGCTATGGCGTGCTGGGCGTGTCTGATGTGAATGTCACCACGGCCTTCATCATGGTCGGGGTGTTTACTTTAGCGGCTTATGCTTATTGTATGCACCTTTTGCGTACGGGCACTCGCCTGCGTCAATGAATGTCTTTGGGTTAGCGATTTAGTAAAAAACGGATAAAACATGAGTGAACAGCTAAGCCATGGGCCACTAGGCGAGCAGGTAGATTATCCCGGTCAATACGACCCGAGCTGCTTGCATCCAATTGCTAGGCAGGCGGGGCGTGATGGTTTGGGGCTTGGTGATGTGTTGCCCTTTGGCGGTGTGGATATTTGGAATGCCTATGAATTGTCCTGCTTAAATGAGCAGGGCAAGCCCTTGGTTGCCTGTGCCGAGTTTCGGGTACCGGCCCAGTCGCCCAATATCATCGAGTCAAAATCCTTTAAGCTTTACCTTAACTCGTTTAATCAAACTCGCTTACCCGGCCTAGATGCCATGGCCGAAATGCTGCGCCACGATTTGAGCCTGGCTGCCGGGGCCGAGGTCCAGGTGGCAATCTATTGTCCCGAAGATTGGCCCGCCAATTACAGTATTATGCTGCCGCGCGGCGAGTGTATTGACGGTCTAGATATTTGTCCGGATAGCTATCAACCGAGCCCGAGCTTATTGTCTGCGAATACTGGCGATGTGGTCGAGGCGACCCTGTATAGCCATTTGTTGCGTTCTCGCTGTCCGGTGACTTCGCAGCCTGATTGGGCAAGTATTGAAATTAGCTATCGTGGGCCGCGTATAAATCACGAGGGTTTGTTAGCGTATTTGGTGTCTTTTCGTGAGCATGACGATTTTCATGAACAGTGTGTTGAGCAGATTTTCAGCGATATTAGTCGCTATTGCGCACCGGCGCGATTAACGGTGTACGCTCGCTACCTGCGACGTGGTGGCTTGGATATTAATCCTTGGCGAAGCAATGATGATTTGGCCAGCCCGGAGAATCGCCGAGGTGCTCGGCAATAACGATGGCAGGTGCTTAAGCACCTGCCCGCCAGTCAGAGACGACAGCAGCCAGCTTTGTTAAATAGCTATTGAAGTTGGTGGACTTGCTGATAAATGCATCTGCACCGAGGGCAATGCATTCGCTTCGCTCGCGATAGGACACGGTTTGCATCACGATATAGATGTGATCGTAGCGCTTGTCAGCGCGGATGAATTGCAGAGCCGATTTCCCGTTCATTCGTCGCATACTGATGTCTAGAAATATGACATCGGGGAGTTCGCTATTTTTTTTGTGGTCGAGTTCATTGAGAAGTATTTCACCGTCGTCAATTTCACGCAGCTGTAGCTGCGTACCCAGGCGGCTGAGGGTTTCTTTGAAAATGATTCTGTCGGCCTTGGAGTCATCAACTATCCAGAAACTCGAGCTTCGGGTTTCAGTCATGCAGGTTTTCCCATTCGAAGCGGGTACTTGATCTAGGATAGTGATGACGGCATTCTTGAGCTGTAGGGGATTTCCCGTATGTGGGCGGCGCGTTGCGGGCCGATAGTATGCTGATGGTAGGTAGTTGAACGGATTCCCTGTGGCCGGGCTTGGCAGCATAATTGCCTGCATATTTAATGCGCTCAGGAGTACCACATGCTTATCGCAAGTTACTTGCTAGGCTATGACGAGGACGGAAGTGTACGCCATATTGCGGTTGATAATATCCTGCCAGACGTAAAGCAGAGTTTTGATTACACCCTTTATCCGCGCGAATCGTCAAAAGGTCAGGAAATTCTCGATTTGGTCTTGCTGTTTGCGGAGGCTGACGAACACCGTAAAACCATCTGCTTGCCTAATCTCCCGCTTCCCGTAGCGAGTCACTTGCTATCAGGTCAGCCTTTGCAAATAATTGATTTTGCTTATGGTCGGGTCGTGCGCTTGGCATTCGACGCGCCGTTGTCTCAGCAGCGTTGTGCCTGATGAGTTTTTGGCGAAAAAGTAAATCCAGTGCCCTCGAAGCGAAATGCTACTCCATGCATGGCCCTCAGTCGACGATCAGCTTGTGTCCGATCAGTCAGCGCCTGAGTTATTCTGCAAATTTTTCTGCGCAGACTCCCGAGTCAATTGCAGGGAGGATCCAGGCGGATTTCCGCTTTTCCCCCGACGCGGATACCCTAAATTATTTTATTACCTTGTCAGAGCGCCTGGCTAAAGCCAGCGAAGCGAAAGTGAAAGCGGGTAAACTGTAAATTTCCACTGCGTTCGCCACCATCCTTGTTTATCATGCTCCCCTAGATTTTAATTTGTTGGGGTTCCCGTGTCAGATATAAATAATCGCCAAGCGTTTGTCACCATGCTGGGCCTGCAAGATCGTATGAATTCCAAAGTTCACGCTGAGTGGCGAGACCAAGGTTTTGCTTGGTATCGCGCGGCGTGGATCGAGTGCGCTGAATTAATGGATCACTACGGTTACAAATGGTGGAAAAAGCAACAGCCTGATATTCAACAGGTACAGCTAGAAATCGTTGATATCTGGCACTTCGGCTTGAGCGCTATGTTCAGAGTGGGTGCAGATACTGATGAGCTGGCCGATGAAATTGTCGCCGAACTCGGTAATTACCGAGCTTCTGGTAAAGATGTTTTGGCGGCAACAGAGTCGCTCGCTGCTTACTGCCTAACTGAAAAGTCTTTTTCGGTGAGTTTGTTCTGGGATCTGATGGCCGCTGCCGAGCTGAGCTTTGATCAACTCTATAAACAGTACGTCGGTAAAAACGTGCTTAATTTTTTCCGCCAAGATAACGGCTATAAAGACGGTAGTTACATCAAGATCTGGCAAGGTGAAGAGGATAATGTCCATCTTGTGCAAATACTGGCCACAGCCGATATGGCGTCGCCGCAATTTGCTGACGATGTCTACCAGAGCCTTGCCGCTCGCTACCCCGTGGCCTAAGGATGTCTGTGGATAAAGTATCTACCTCAGCGCTCGCTAAACTTGGTGAAATACCGGTTCAACAGCTGTTTTCAGTGCTTAAAGATTACGGTTGGATTCGCAAAGCGGACGAGGGCTGGTTCTTAACCGCGAAAGGTGAATTTGAGGGCGGTAGCTATGTTAACAGCAAGCGTTACGGTCGCTATATTGTCTGGCCGTCAACGCTCTTAGATCACCCGCTTTTTCAAGCCATAGAGAGCAATAAACTCCTGTCTGCGGCTGCTTTGGGGCGAGCTGAAGGGTTTAGCGGTCGAGAGATCAACCGGATGTTGGTTGAGCTTGGCTGGCTAAAGCCCAGTCACCGGGGTTGGGAATTGACAGAGCAGGGCGTCAAGGCGGGGGGGCAAGTCTTTGAGAATCAGCAAAGTAGTTTGAGTTATGTGCTGTGGCCTGAAGATATTCCGCTGCGATCGGGCTTTAAGCGCATCTTGGCGCTCTGTAAGCCTGATGCCCCAAGTGACGGAGATTTATTTGCTGCGACGAGCCTGGAATTGCGCAGTATCGATGGTAAGGCGTGTAAAAACCAGGCTCACTGGGCAATTGCGCAGTGGCTGTACTTGGCTGGTCTGCGTTACGCGATGTACCGTGCGTTGCCAGTAGCGGAGTTGTTAGTCAGTGATTTTTACCTGCCACAAAGTGGCGTGTATATCGAGTATTGGGGCGCAGATGATCACTCTGATATCATTTCTGCCCGCATGTGTCGGGCTGAACTGTGTAAAAAGTTGGGTTTTGCAGTGCTCGACGTGCACCCCGAAGATATCGCAAATTTAGACGACTATTTGAGCCGTCACCTGCAAAGTCTTGGGGTCGATTTTTACTAGGCTAGCCCTGCGTGAACTAGCGACTTAGCTCCTGCTTAATGGCTTCGGCTAGGGCGAGATCTTTGGCGCTTAAACCGCCAGCATCGTGGGTGGTTAGGGCAATACTGACTTTTTTGTAAACATTGCTCCACTCCGGGTGGTGGTCAATTTTTTCGGCGCGCATGGCTACCCGAGTCATAAAGGCAAAGGCGCTGATGAAATTATCAAACTCCAAATCAGTGCAAAGTTTTCCGTCGCGCAACTCCCAACCTTTTAATGCTGTTAATGCATCGCTGACTTCTTGCTCGGTAAGTTTAACGGTCATATCACGCCCTTTTTTATAAGAAATACACCACATTCCATATGATGAGTGTACGGGAACTGGTCAAACAGCGCGAAGTCCTTTGCCGCGTGTGATTTTGTTAATATTTCCAAATCTCGGTGTAGGGTCTCTGGGTTGCAGGAGATATAAACGATACGGGGGAAACGAGCAATAAACGCGCGGCTCGCTTCATCTAGACCGGCTCTCGGCGGATCGACGAACACAGTATCGATTGCGTAGCTATCCAAATCGACATCGGCCAAGCGGCGGAAGCTCCGCTCCTTGTTTAGGGCCGAGGTTAGCTCCTCACTCGACATTCGTAGCATAACGGCGTTATGCACTGCGTTCATGGCGAAGTTCTCGTGGGCGGCTTTTACTGAGGTTTTGGAAATCTCCGTGGCGAGTACCCGGCGAAAATGGCTGGCCAGTGGAATCGTAAAATTACCGTTGCCGCAATACAACTCGAGTAAATCTGTGTGTGGGTTTTGGCCGCAGCGGGCTTTGGCCCAGCTCACCATTTTGGCATTGACTTCGCCATTAGGCTGGGTGAATCCGCCTTCGTATTGGTGGTAGGCGTAGTGCTGGCCATCGACAGGCAGTTGCTCGAGTACGTAGTCTCTCCCCAGTACCAGCTTCTGCTTTTTACTGCGGCCAATAATTTGAATATTGAATTTGGCTGCAACAGTTTGCGCGGCGGCTTGCCACTCGTCGTCTAAGCGGCGGTGGTAAATTAAGGTGACCAGAGTATCGCCACTTAGCGTACTCAGAAAATCAATTTGGTATAGCCGCTTGCTCAGCACTAGCTGCTCGCCTAAGGCTTGCCGCAGCGGCTCCATAAGCTCACATATAGTCCGCGAGGCCGTGGGGAAGTGGTCGATGCGCACCGGCACTCTCGGTTCGGCTGGATCAAACATGGCGTAAAAGAAGCTGTCACCTTCATGCCAAATGCGGAACTCAGCGCGCAGGCGGTAATGCTCGGCGGGCGAAGGGTAAACTTCTGGCTTTGGCAGTTGGAGGTCGGCGAAGAGTGCGCTTACTGTGCTGACCTTTTCATTGAGTAATTGTGGGTATTTTGTAGGGTCTAGCGGTCTGAAGCTCATATTGATTCCGTCGCTGTGGCGGTAAGCCGCTCGCGGTTACGCTGTTGCCAAATTGATTGGGCGCGCGCGAGACATTCTGTTTGGCTCAACTCGGGATTGCGTAATTGCAAAGCAATGGCGATCGTGCCTTGAATGGCGAGGCGACCATATTCGGTAATGTCATCATCACGCCACGCGTTGAATAGATCGCCTAGCGTTAAAGTCTCAAGTTTTTCTTGGCGGCCCTCCAGCATGCGCGGCCATTCTGATTCTGCTAGCACACCATTGTGAACTGTTTTTACTCGGCAAGTTGCCTCTGGCTTGCGCTCGGCTTCACCCGCTTCGCCCTTAAAGACAACGGCGTGCGCTTGCGCCAATAAAGCGGCGGCTTGTTGGTGGTTGTCAGCATAGGCAGGGTGGAAAATACTTTGTATTGAGTAATCCGCTGCCAGTGGATTAAGGAGCCGAGATAAGGTGTGTACTGGTGACCGCAGGCCAAACTGCGCGCGCAGATCGATCATGCGCTGCAGGGGCAAAGAGAAGCGCCCTAACGGCATATAAGCAAAGTTGCGACTGTCTAGCTTCACGCTGACATCCTGCCAGTCCTGAGCGCAGGGCTCGCCGAGGGCGTTGAGTACCTGCTCACTATAAACTCGATCGGCAGTGTGGCCTGCTGCGCCGTGCATGAACACCCGCAAACCGCTGTCGGCCAACGCAAGTGCGGCAAGGAGGTACCAGGGCTGTTGGCGTCGCTTGCCAGCGTAGCTCGCCCAGTCTAAGTCTGCCTCAATTACGGGTGCATTGAGGGTTTCGCGAATAGCGCGCACAAACCCAGCGAGCTCTTCGCAACTTTCTTCTTTGACCCGCAGCAGCATAAGAAAAGCGCCTAGCTGCACATCTTCAACCTCGCCCCGCATAATCATGCTCATTGCGGCGTAGGCTTCGTCAGCGCTTAGCGAGCGCGATCCAGTCTTGCCTTTACCGAGAATGCGAACATATTGCGCAAAAGGGTGTTCCATCATAGTGTTTTTAACTCGGATTAATTTACAGGCAGTTGTCGGGCCGGGGCAGCCCGGCAATTTTACTGAGTAACTTTGCCGGGCTGCCGGGAAAGTGCTTAAGAAAATACAGGCTGTTACCCTTGTCGTCGCCGAGCGCTAGCTTGGCGTATTTTATCAGTGGCCGCATCGCGGGGGACAGGCCAAATTGCTGATAATAGCGCTGTACGAGCTGAATTAATTGCCAATGGCTATCGCTAAGCTTAATGCCGGCCTCCGCGGCGAGCTCCTCGGCGACGGCGGGGGACCAATCTTTGAGGTCTTTCAGAAAACCATCAGGGTCGGTGGCGATGCTGCAGCCATTAACGATTATCGCCGCCATCTTACCAGCTCAAGCAGTGACGGTGCTGCGCGCAGAGTGCGACAAAGCCAGGGTAGTCGACCAGCGTTATCGCCGCAATTGGGCTTATTCCGCGACGATCAACGTCGTCGCTCAATGCCGAAATACGAATATTGCGGTGCTCAAGTGTAATTTGTGTTGCGGCAAGCACGACGGCGTCTTCGATAAGGATAAGGGCATCACCGTCGCTCATACTGAAAAGGCATCGATTTAGGCTGTTTGGGCTGCTTAATATATGTAGGCTCACCTAAAAACTCTGTATTCGATCGGCGCTGCGCATTAAGTCAGCGAGTTCTGTGGCGGAGAGGGCTTTGGCGTGGGGTGCCAAGTTTGTGGCTGATATGTTTCTGCTCGTGCAGTCGTCACTAAGGTAATAGATATTCTCAATTTCGTACAGCGGCAGAGCATTGATTACACCTATATGCGGCTTTTTTTCGGTATTGCCGTTATCTTGTGTATTGAGTAATTGATAAATCGCATCTTGAGCAAAAACGAGGCTGACGTGTTGATCGAATGCGGCGCTGGCCAAAGCCATATCCAATGCTTCTCGGGCAATGCTGTGACCGTAGGGTGCTCGTGTAAACAAATACAAAAATGTCACTGGGCATTACCGCCAAAGCGAATAACGCGGTCAGCATTTTGGCAGGCGTCTACCCACTGGCCTAAGCCGCCAATGGTAAAGCCATCAGCCAGGTTGTGGCCGTCCAGTTCATAGCGAGCGGCTTCTTTCTTGTCCACAATACCGCGGCGCAGCGCACTAGAGATACAGACGACTAAATCCAAATCAAAGGTTTTTTGCAAATTTGTCCACTGCTTCGGTACGGCAATTTCATCTTGGGGGGGCGTCGTAAAGCGATTGGCGCAATGCACACCATCGTTAAAAAAGAATACCCGGTAAATTTGATGACCACTATCAAGGGCTGCTTGGCAAAAACGTAGGGCAGTTAAGCTGGATTGGTCGGTACAGGGTTGGCCACTGACAAGTAAAGCGAAACTGAGGCTCATAAGAGCCTCAGTTGAGTTGCAGGTGCAATTGAGGGGTGATTAATCATCGCTGCCAAAAATGCCAAGCAAATGCAGTAAGTGTACAAACAGATTGTAAATATCCAGATACAGGGCGACGGTTGCGCGAATATAATTCGTTTCGCCACCGTGGATGATTCTGCTGGTATCAAACAAAATCAAACCAGACATAATAAATACGGCTGCGGCAGAAATTGCCAACGATGCCGCGGGCACCTGGAAAAATAGATTCGCAATGCTGGCAACGACCATGACCAGCAAGCCGATCATCAGAAAACCGCCGAGAAAGGAGAAGTCTTTACGGGTAGTGAGTACGTAAGCTGACAGGCCAAAGAAGACCAAGGCGGTGCCGCCAAGTGCTTGCATTACCAGTTCGCCGCCATTAGGCAGGGCTAAGTACATTTTAAGCATTGGGCCCAGCGCGGCGCCTAATAGACCAGTAAACACAAATATGGCAACAATGCCTTTACTTGAGTCTGCAGTCTTATTAACCACGAATAGCATGACAAAGCCTAAAACCATTAAAATAAGGCCAGTGATGTGACCAATATTCATGGCCATTGCCAAACCAGCACAGAGGGCGCTAGTGACAAGGGTGATGCCGAGCAGCATATATGTATTGCGCAGCACCTTGTTGGTTTCGAGAACGGGCTGGGCGTGCGCGCCTGTCTGAAAGACCGATTTGTCTTGCATGGATGACTCCGTAGTAAAAGAAGGGTTAAAGCTTAGGTAATCATACTTCGTGGGGTGTTACGACTGCAAGCCTATGCATGCGAAGGTTAACTTAGCTTAATCCAGTTAGTTTTAATTGTTGGCTAAGCTCGGTAAATGCTTTGCTTTGAATATCGGCAAGATCCGCAAGGCTAATGTCCGTCGATAAGCCTGTAATTTGGGGCCAGTTGCCCTTGCTTAAGGCAATCGCAAGATCGAGAATTTCGCCGTAAGCCCCCGTGTGATCAAGAAGGGCAGTCGTCATGCTTGCAGGTAAAGCAAGCTTTGAACAAACGTCTTTCAGCGGAATGTCTATAAAGGCGTCTAGCAGCGAAAACATGCCGGTAGTGTATGCGGTGTGCTGATCTACGCCTGGGTGTTTCTGGGCGAGCAATTGACATAAATAGGCGCGACATAGCGCCTGTTCCAACAGGGCGCGGGGTTTGTGATCTAGGCGACTCAGCACTAGCATAGTAGCCCATGATTTAATGCGGTTGACTCCAGCCATGGTGGCCGCATGATGCACCGAGGTGATTTCTGTCACTTTTGCGACGCTGGCCGAGTTCATGAACTGCAGAATACGGTAGCTAAGTTGCGGGTCACTCTGGATCGCACGACTGATATCCAGCATTGTACTTTCGTCATTGCCTAATACTTTGAGTAAGCGCATAACTGCAAATTGGCTGTCGTTGTTGCGTTTGCCGAACAAAGGAGCAGGCCGACTAAAGAAAAAGCCCTGAAAAAGGCTGTAGCCTTCTTCTTTGCAGCGCTCAAATTCCTTAATGGTCTCGACTTTTTCTGCTAGCCAGATCAAGCCGTCGCGCTGGTGCTGCTGAAGCAGTGATGCAGAGCTGTGGCCGGGTAATAGGTCACTTATATCCACTTTAACGATGTCAACGTGGGGGAGCCATTTGTCTTGTTCGGGGTCGCCAGTATAGTCATCTAGGGCGACTTTAAAGCCGAGCCTGCGCAGTTGCTGGACGGCTTCAATATTAGCTGGTGTGGCAGAAATATATTCTAGCACTTCACAAACGAGTTTGTCGGCTTGCACTGCGGGTGGGTTGTACAACCAAGACTCAGTGAGATTAACAAAGGCGGGGAGCCCATTGGTAATGGAGTCGATACCGAGGTCATGAAAGGCGCCAATTAAAACCTCGCCCGTTGCCATGGTGCCATTTTCGTTCTGTGATTTTAATGAGTCTATTTCGACTGAGCGGCACAGCAATTCATAGGCTACGGTTTTTCCGTACCTATTTAGTATGGGTTGGCGGGCCATTAGCAGTGTGCTGCTGTCACTCATTAATAAGTCTCGTGCCCATCATTGCGTTGCTCGGCGCTTATACAACGCGCTGTTAGATGGCTAGGGAGTGCGTCTGCTGAACATTGTTTTGAGTAGAGTGTAGTGTTTAATGCTGACGTAGCGAGGACGCGCAATTAATTGGCGCATATTAACGGTTTGGATTTCAGAATATAACGTGGGCTTGTACGTAGAGGGGAGCTAACAAGGTGCTAAAAGTGGCGGAGGGGCAGGGATTTGAACCCTGGGTTGGGATGAACCAACGCCGGTTTTCAAGACCGGTGCAATCGACCACTCTGCCACCCCTCCGCAGCAGTTGCGAATTATACAGAGCTTGTTAGGCGAAACAAGCAGTATTGAGAAAAAGACTTATAAATCAGCTTGATGTATTAGGATTTGCT
The DNA here is from genome assembly GCF_014202945.1 of Zhongshania antarctica. Taxonomy (GTDB): domain Bacteria; phylum Pseudomonadota; class Gammaproteobacteria; order Pseudomonadales; family Spongiibacteraceae; genus Spongiibacter; species Spongiibacter antarcticus. The sequence continues at coordinate 155,564 of NZ_JACHHW010000007.1, forward strand.
TAAATTTTAGGCAATAAAAAGCCCGGCACGGGGCCGGGCTAGTTGTTTTAGGTGCTTTGCTTAATTGCGCGGATCGTTTGCTGCTCGGGGCGCAGCAGGGCGATTCGGGCTTGGCTGAGCAATTATGCTTGGATCGAGTTTCGGCGTTTGCGGCTGCGCGGTAACGATCTCAAGGGCTTTCAGCGGTTGTGGCGCCACTCTTGGGTCATTACTTGCGCGGCCAACTGGCCGTGGCTTGATGGCTGTTGTTTCGCTAGCAGGCGTCTTTGCGACAGGTTTGCTCACCGGTTTAGATGCCTTTTCTGCAGCTGGCTTAGCCTGTGTTGGCGTATCGGCGTCGGCTCCAGTCTCGATTTCAGCGCTCGCTACCGTGGCCGGTATTTCTTTATCTGCGCTCGCAGCGACCTCAGGTGCAGCCACAACCTCGGAGGCTACCGCAGTTTCTACAGTTGCTTCTGGAGTGGGAGCTGGCTCGCTGAATGCGCTGGCAACGGGTTCCGCTGGTTTAATTGCATCAGCTTCTGTTGCTGGTGCCGCAGTGACGGACTCTGGCGTAGACTCTGCACTTGGAGTGGCTTCAGGCGGCGCTGTGTTCTCAGGGGTCTTTTCGGCGACAACGGCAGGACTTGGTGGCGCCTCTGCTGCTGGGGCCTCGTTTTGCTCTGGAACAAAACGAGCGGTGGTTGTTGGTGTGATCGGCGTGAACTCATTCTCTTCAGCCGTGGGTTTTTTTGCCGCTGGAACGGTAATTGCTGGCTTGGTTTCCGGCGTTACGGTTGCTGCTTTATCCGTGGTAGCGGCATCAGTAGTGTCCGTCGCTTTGTTGTTTGCTTGATTGTCCGTAGCGACAGCAGTGTCATCGCTGGGCGCAGGGGTGCGGCGACGCTCCTGCTGATTGCGTGGTCTGCGGTTGCCCGGGCGGCGCTTTGGTCTCGCTTGGCCTTCATTCTCGGTGTTGGCTGGTGTTTCGGCGGCTTCGATTGGCGCCTCTACTTTAGCTGCTTGGGCCTCGACGCGGTTACTGCGGTTATCAGTTACTCGGTTATCGTCGCGCGCTTGACGCTGGTCGGGGCTGCGGCGATTGCGACCACCACGATTGTTGCGATTTCCCTGGCGAGGGTTGCTATTGTGGTTGCCTTCGTTGCGGCGTTTTGGTGCTGGCGTCGGTTCGGGCTCTGGCTCTGGCTCGGCGGTTTTAAATAATCCACTAAGGCTCTTGCCCAGCTTGCTGAAAAAGCCTTCGCCGGTTACGGCAGGTGCCGCTGGGGCTTTCGCTGCTACAGCTTCGGTGGCGGCAGGTGCTGGCGCCTTGGGGGCGAGGGTGCGAACGACGGCGGCGGCGGGTGCAGGCGTCGAAACAACTTCGTCAGAGATTTCTTTTTCGGCTTCGAGGTCGGCTACTATCTTGTAGCTGATTTCCTGTTCGTCACCTAGGTCGCTTTCGCGTAGGCGAACCACCTCAAAGTGGGGGGTATCGAGTGCCGGAGTCGGGATAACCATGACTCGGACGCCGCTGCGCTGCTCGATATCGTATATTGCGGTGCGCTTTTCGTTAAGCAAGTACGATGCAACGTTCACTGGCACGATGGCGCGAATTTCAGCGCTTTTCTCTTTGTTTGCTTCCTCTTCGACCAGGCGAAGAATCGATAGCGCGAGAGAGTTGGTGTCGCGAATAGTGCCCTGACCGCTGCAGCGCGGGCAGACTTTGGCGCTGGTTTCACCCAGTGATGGGCGCAGGCGCTGGCGAGACATCTCAAGTAAACCAAAGCGAGATATGCGGCCGATCTGAATGCGGGCGCGATCTGGCTCCATGGCATCGCGAACGCGATTTTCAACTTCACGCTGGTTTTTCGCGGCGAGCATGTCGATAAAGTCGACCACAATTAAGCCGCCGATATCACGCAAGCGCAGCTGCCGAGCAATTTCGTCGGCTGCTTCTAAGTTGGTTTGCAGTGCGGTTTCTTCAATATCGCCGCCTTTGGTAGCGCGAGCCGAGTTTATATCAATAGAAACCAGTGCCTCGGTAGGGTCGATAACAATCGAGCCGCCAGAGGGTAGTTGTACTTCACGCTGAAAAGCCGATTCGATCTGGCTTTCAATTTGATAGCGGTTGAAGAGGGGTACCTGATCTTTATAGAGACGAATTTTGCTCTTGAAATGCGGCATGACCTGTTCAACGAAATGCATGGCTTCGTTGTAGGATTCTTCCGAGTCGATTAAAACTTGGTCGATATCATCGCGAAGATAGTCGCGAATTGCGCGGATAATGACGTTGCTTTCTTGCAGAATCAGGATCGGTGCTTTGCGTTCCTCTGATGCTTGCTTGATTGCTGACCAAAGGTGTAGCAAATAGTCCAAGTCCCACTGCAATTCTTCTGAGCTGCGGCCTACCCCAGCGGTGCGGACAATAACGCCCATCGCATCGGGGATATTGATTGAGTTTAAGGCGTCGCGTAATTCTGTGCGCTCGTCGCCCTCGATGCGGCGAGAAATGCCGCCGGCCCGTGGGTTGTTGGGCATTAAGACCATATAGCGGCCAGCGAGGCTTATAAAGGTGGTGAGGGCGGCGCCTTTATTGCCGCGCTCTTCCTTTTCTACCTGGACAATGACCTGGGTGCCTTCTTTGACAAGATCTTTGATTTTGGCGCGACCGCCGCTGCCATCGGCAGGGTTGCGGTAGAAGTATTCTTTAGAGATTTCTTTGAGGGGTAGAAAGCCGTGGCGCTCAGCACCAAAATCGACAAAGGCGGCTTCGAGGCTTGGTTCTACGCGGGTTATGGTCCCTTTATAGACATTGGCTTTCTTTTGTACGCGGGTACGATTTTCAATATCCAGGTCAAACAAGCGTTGGCCATCGACGAGGGCAACGCGCAACTCTTCTGGTTGAGTTGCGTTAATAAGCATTCTTTTCATGAGCTAAAAATCCCAAAAGCCGGGATTTGTCGGGCCGCTCATGCGATTGAGCATCTTTAAGCGTTCTGATGTAGGCTGTATTAGCTGGTGAGGCTGCTGATTTATTGCTGCGTGCACCTTGTACATCAGTGGGGCCGCGTTGCCTGGCCGTTATATTCCAGTTCGCTTATTCTGGCCCTGAGGCCTTCTGCGCTGGGCGTCTTTCATCTATTACTGTTGGGCGCAATTTGCGGCGCCAGTATTGGTAACGTTCTTTACGTCGCTTTCTCAGAGTTCTATCGCACTTGCGGTGCTAACAAATATCGGCAGCACTATTATTTAATGTACCGACACTACGGTAGAATGCCCGCCGGTACACTGCTATTCACTTATGTAAATAAGGCTATGCGAATGTGTCGCAATCTTTGCCTTAGTATTAGCCGGCGGTCTTCCCTCTCATCACAGCCCTGCTGTGGTGGGAACCGGACCCGGTTGCTACCGGGCGACTATATCAGTATTCAATAACTAACTCAATGAGTTACAGGAGTGTACGTGGAATCCGAAAAAGTCATCAATCCAGTGGTTCGTTTGGTGGCAGTCGAGGCTGACTATGTCGGTCAGCGCATCGACAATTTCTTGATGAGAGAGTTAAAAGGTGTTCCTAAGTCACGGATTTATAACCTTTTAAGGCGAGGCGAAGTGCGGGTAAATAAGTCTCGCGCGAAACCGGATTACAAATTGCAGGCAGGCGATATTGTTAGGGTGCCGCCGGTACGGGTGGCGGTGCGTGAAGAGTCCGTCGTTCCGCTGGGCTTGGATGCCGGTTTGCGCTCGGCGATCCTGTATGAAGATGCCGGCTTGCTGGTCATTAATAAGCCGTCAGGCTTAGCTGTACATGGCGGTAGCGGAATATCCTTGGGTTTGATTGAGGCGTTGCGGCAAATGTATCCCGAGCAGCGCCACCTAGAGCTGGTGCATCGCCTTGACCGCGATACTTCAGGTTGTGTAATGGTTGCCAAAAAGCGCAGCGTGCTCAAGCAGCTTCATGAGCTATTGAAAGCCCGTAAAGGTGTCGATAAGCGTTATTTGGCGCTGGTTGGCGGTAAGTGGCCAGCTCGTAAGCAGCAGGTAAATGCGCCGTTGCAGAAAAATGTGCTGTCGTCTGGGGAGCGCATGGTGCGGGTTGAGCTTGAGGGTAAAAAGTCGGTAACCGAATATACCCTGCTGCGCCGAGTTGCTGGCGCTAGTTTAATTGAGGCGCGACCTGTCACTGGGCGAACTCATCAGATTCGGGTGCACTGCCAATATGCGGGCTATCCGATTCTTGGTGACGATAAATACGGCGATGATGAGGCGGACGCGAATTTCCGCAAGCTGGGTTTGAAACGCTTGTTTTTGCATGCTCATTCTTTGGCGTTTAATTTAGATGGTAAGCGAATCTCGGTGGTGGCGCCGCTGCCTCCAGAGTTAGAAAAAGTATTAGAAAATGCAGGTAGTGAATTGTAATGCTTATAATTTTTGATTGGGATGGCACGATATTAGACTCCAGCGATAAGATTGTGGCCTGCATGCAGGCTGGGGCGCGGGAGTTTGGCGTGGAAGCGTGCGCCGCTGAAGATATTCGCAATATTATCGGTCTGGAGCTGAGTATTGCTATTGCTACTTTATACCCAGAGTTGAGCGCGGATGGGGTTGAGGCGTTACGGGCGGCCTACGTTCGCAGCTTTATTTTGGCAGATCAGCAGCCCTGTCAGATGTTTGCTGGCGTTGAGGAGAGTTTGCGCGCTTTAAAAGCAGCTGGTCATGATTTATGCGTTGCAACAGGTAAGAGTCGTCGGGGCCTGGATCGGGTGTTTGCAGGCTTACCGATAAGCTCGTTGTTTAGTGCTAGTCGCTGTGCTGATGAAACCGCGTCAAAGCCCGACCCGCTGATGCTTGCGCAGCTGTGTGCAGAGCGTGGTTACGAGCCGGCATCGGCACTGATGGTGGGTGATACCGAGTACGACTTAGAAATGGCCAGCCGTATTGCTATGCCGAGTGTGGGGGTTTCTTACGGTGTACATAGCGTTGCGCGGCTGCAGCGCTGGCAGCCATTGGCGGTTATTGATTATTTCTCTGGCTTGCTGCCGATTGTGGGTGAGTTATCTCGCTAAGTGGCCGGGGTATCTATAGTAGGGGGTAGTCTTCTTCTTTTAAGAAGTCGATAAGCCGGATCAACGGTAGACCTATTAGGGTGTTTGGGTCATCGCTGTGGATGTGGCGAAACAGGCTGATGCCGAGCCCCTCTGCTTTAAAGCTGCCAGCGCAATCGAGGGCGGGCTCTCTTGAGGTGTAGCGCTCGATTTCCGAGGGGCTTAGGGTGCGGAATGCCACCTCTACCGTTTCTACGCTAGTGTACTGCTTACCGGTTTGGCTGTTTAGCAGGCAAACTCCGGTGTGAAAGAGTGCTTCGCGACCAGAGCACTTGCTGAGTTGGCTTTGTGCGCGAGCCTTGGTGCCAGGTTTGCCGAGAATTTGCCCATCTAGTTCCGCGCACTGGTCGCTGGCTACGATCAGTGCGCTGGGGAACAGCTTAGCTGCGCTAAGCGCTTTACTGATGCTTAGTCGCCTCGCTAATGCTGGCGCCGCTTCGTTCAATAGTGGTGACTCGTCGATATTAGTGGTGTGGCAGTGGGGGTGTAGTCCGATTTTTTCCAGCAGTAGGCGCCGATAGCTGGAGCCCGACGCCAAGATTAGGGGGAGTGGCTTTGGTGTGGTTGGCGGCATTTTCGCGCATCTTTATAGCTAGACAGGGTTGGTAATCTTCAGCTTTTAAGGGGGCTGGTCGCTAGCCTTGACGCGGAAGCCCTTGATCGCCCTTGGTATTAGGCGCGCTGCAGGTGTTTTTGCTTTGACAATAGAGGGGGAAGTCCCTATTATTGCGCGCCTATGCAAAGACAGCCCCTACCTAAGTTCGTTGATGCTCGGAAATTTGTTGCTGGTGGCATGAAAATTCACGCCTCGCAACAGGTTGCTGATCTCAGCCGGTTTGCTGCCGGACTCGCTAATACTAGCGGTTCGGTAGACGTAGACTTGCGCTTTTTTCGAAGTGAGCAGGGGTTTAAGTGTATAGTCGGTGCTGCTGTCAGTCAGGTTGAGGTTTTGTGTCAACGCTGCATGGAAGCAATGCCTATATGCATTGAGGCTGAATTTAATTTAGCCATTGTGTGGACAGACGAGCAAGCCAAAGCACTGCCGAAATCACTGGATCCTTTGATTTTAGGCGAAGACGAAGATTTGGTTTTAGCGGATTTGCTGCAGGATGAGCTGATCATTAATACTCCTTTTGTTAGCTATCACGATGACGCTGTTTGTAAAGTGTTTGAACTGGAATCAGAACCTGAGCCAGTTAACGTGGTAAGCGACGCAGAGGAAGGCGATACGCCGTTTGCTATTTTGGGGCAGTTAAAACCCCGCGATTAATCTCTATTATGAGGAATTTTTAGGCCATGGCTGTTCAAAAAAGTAAAGTGACACGTTCACGTCGGGGTCAGCGTCGTTCGCATGACGCATTGACTGGTCCAACTTTGTCTGTGGATCAGACCAGCGGTGAGAAGCATCTCCGTCACAATATCACTGCGGATGGCTTTTTCCGTGGTCGCAAAGTTGTCGCTGGTAAAGACGACTAAGTATTTGCGTGGCATCGCTGCGACTCGCCGTTGATGCAATGAGCGGAGACCACGGTCTCCGCTCTTCTATTCCTGCCACTGTAAATGCGCTGAATCTCAATTCAGCTCTTCATATCATTTTGGTTGGCGATGAGCCTGCCATTGCGCTTGCGCTCGCCAGCGAAAAATTCGATTCGAATCGCTTAAGTGTTCATCATGCCCCCGATGTGGTGGCCATGGATGATCAACCCAGCCGAACACTTCGTAGCAAAAAAAACTCCTCGATGTACATTGCCCTTGAGCTGCTTCGCGACGGTGTTGTTTCCGCTGTGGTCAGTGCTGGGAATACTGGCGCGCTCGTTGCTATGAGTTGTGTTGTGTTAGCGCGTTTACCTGGTATCAAACGCCCGGCCATCTGTGCGCCGGTGCCCGCCTTGAATGGTCATACTTTCCTGCTTGATCTTGGCGCCAACGTCGAATGCGATGCCCAGCAATTACATCACTTTGCGCAAATGGGCTCGGCCTTGTGCAGGGTTCTCGATGGCAGTGAGTCGCCCCGTGTCGGTCTTTTGAATATTGGCTCTGAGCTGACCAAGGGAACTGCAACCATACGGGATGCTGCTGAGCTTATTGGTGCTGATTCTCGTTTGAATTATTGCGGCTTTATTGAGGGTGGTGACCTGTTTTCGGCAGACGTCGATGTGGTTGTTTGTGATGGTTTTGCCGGTAATGTGGCCTTAAAGGTCTGCGAAGGTACGGCAAGTTTTATCGCGAGCCAGCTGCGGGCGCGATTCAAAAAAACCTTGTACGGTATGTTCGTGGGCTTGTTAGCCCGGCCCATAATGACGGCATTTCAGCGCGACATTAATCCCGATCGCTATAATGGCGCGGCATTGCTTGGGCTTAACGGCATCGTCGTAAAAACCCACGGTAGCTCCGGTGCGCAGGGGTTTCAGTCGGCAATTCACCAGGCCGCAAGAGCGGTGCGTAACGATTTGCAGTCACAAATTGAAAAACAATTAGAAACGACATCTTAAAATTCACTGATTAAGGATACATGGAATGAATACCCAGCAACTTGCCTTGGTTTTCCCCGGTCAGGGCTCGCAAAAAGTCGGTATGCTAGCCGAGCTTGGCGCTGCTTTCCCTTCTATTAAAGCGACTTTTGCCGAGGCCTCAGCGGCCTTGGGCTACGATATGTGGGATTTGGTGCAAAATGGCGAGCAAGCCCAGCTGAATCTAACTGAAACTACTCAGCCGGTGTTATTGACCGCCAGTGTTGCGGTATGGCGTTTGTGGTGTGAGCAGGGAGGCTTGCAACCTTCTTTAATGTCTGGTCATAGCCTTGGTGAGTTTTCTGCCCTTGTTTGTGCTGGTTCAATTGATTTTGCTGATGCGGTGCGTTTGGTGCGTGCGCGTGGCCAGTTTATGCAAACTGCGGTGCCCGTGGGCGAGGGCGCGATGGCAGCCGTGCTGGGCCTGGACGATGCGCAAATTATCGATATTTGCCAGCAAGCGTCAGCGGCGGGCGTGGTTGAGGCGGTAAATTTCAATTCTCCTGGTCAGGTTGTTATTGCCGGTAAAGTTGCCGGCGTCGAAAAGGCGATTGAATTACTAAAGGCCGCAGGGGCTAAGCGCGCACTGTCATTGCCGGTAAGCGCGCCTTTCCATACCTCTTTGATGCGACCTGCGGGCGAGAAATTAGCTGAAGCTTTAGCTGCGATGAGCTTGCAGTCACCAATAATCCCAGTAGTGCACAATGTGCACGGCAAAACTGAAAACGATCCGTCGGCGATTAAGGCCTTGTTGGTGGAACAGATTTACAGTGCGGTTAAATGGGTGTCTTGTGTTGAGGCGATGGCCGCAGCCGGTATTACGACGACTATAGAGGCTGGCCCAGGTAAAGTGTTGAGCGGCTTGAACAAGCGTATTGAAAAATCGCTAAGTTGTTTGAATATTGAGTCACCCGAAACACTGGCGGCGGCACTGGAAGCTGTTGCCCAATAAATTAATTCTATTTAGGAGCGGGAAGATGACAGCGAAAGTAGCATTAGTCACCGGCGCGAGCCGCGGTATTGGTCAGGCAATCGCCATTGCGATCGGCAATATGGGCTATCAGGTTATTGGTACGGCGACAACAGACGGTGGCGCCGACGCAATTACCGCCCATTTTAAAGCGAGCGGTATTAACGGCGTCGGGATGATGATGAATGTGTCTAACAGCGAGTCGGTAGACGCGACACTGAAGGCGATTACTGAACAGTTTGGCGCGCCAGCGGTCTTGGTGAATAACGCCGGTATCACCAAAGACAACTTAATGCTGCGCATGAAGGACGATGAGTGGTATGACGTTATCGATACCAACCTCAACTCGCTTTACCGCTTGAGCAAAGCCTGTTTGCGCGGCATGACCAAGGCCCGCTGGGGTCGCATTATTAATATTAGCTCTGTGGTTGGCGCGATGGGTAATGCCGGTCAAACCAATTATGCCGCCGCCAAAGCGGGTATGGACGGTTTTACTCGCGCCCTAGCGCGGGAAATTGGCTCGCGAGGCATTACCGTAAATGGTGTTGCTCCAGGTTTTATCGACACGGATATGACCAAAAAGCTGGGCGATGATCAGCGCGAAGCACTAAAAACCCAAATACCGCTGCAGCGCTTGGGTAGCCCGGAAGAGATTGCCGGGGTAGTGGCTTTTTTGGTTAGCGATGTTGCAGGCTATGTTACAGGTGAAACAATCCATGTTAATGGTGGTATGTATATGGCGTAAACATATGCTTAGGAAGGAAAATTCCTGTCTGAGCGTGAATTTTTCATATTTTTCTATGCACAAGCGGCATCAGTCGCGGTAGAATGAGCGCCGAAGTGCTGGCGATATGAAACACAATTTTCGGTGGTCATGCTTTTGGCTTGCGGCCAAGTTAAATGGCCATCGGGAAGTAGGCCCAAAATTTTAATATCAATTAGGAGTCACCAACGACCATGAGTAGCATTGAAGAACGCGTCAAGAAGATTGTTGCAGAGCAACTGGGTGTTAAAGAAGAAGATGTGTCAGAGTCTGCATCATTCGTAGAAGACCTCGGCGCAGATTCGCTGGACACGGTTGAACTGGTAATGGCTCTGGAAGAGGAATTCGAAACTGAGATTCCTGATGAAGAAGCTGAAAAAATTACCACTGTTAGACTGGCCATTGATTACATCAAAGCCAATCTTCAGTAAGTAATATAACGGCCTAGCCGTTTAAAAAGCCGTCTCTATGTAATGTAGAACGGCTTTTTTTATGTCTGAACGTGTGGCATTCGTGGCTTAATGAGAGCGTATGTAGCACGTGCTTGGAGTCGGGAGAGTATTATGGATAAGAGAAGAGTTGTCGTCACCGGGATGGGAATCATTAGCCCACTTGGAAATTCAGTAACTGAAACTTGGCGCAATATTCTTGCGGGGAAAAGTGGTATCGCGGCAATCGATCGCTTCGATGTTAGCGAGTTTGCCACCCGTATTGGGGGCGCCATAAAAAATTTCGACATTAATGATTATATGTCTGCCAAGGAAGCCAAACGTTTTGACCCGTTTATTCACTACGGCGTGGCGGCGGCAGAACAGGCCCTGCAAGATTCGGGTATCGAGGTAAATGACGCGAACGCCCATCGTATTGGTACCGCGATTGGCTCTGGTATTGGTGGTATAGGCCTGATAGAAAACAGCAGGCAGATATTAAATAGTGGCGGCCCGCGCAAAATATCGCCGTTTACTGTACCCGGCGCCATTATTAATATGATCGCTGGCGTTGTTGCTATTAAGCACAATCTGCAGGGGCCAAGTATTGCGATCGCGACGGCCTGTACAACAGGTACCCACAATATCGGTATGGCGGCGCGGATGATCGCCTACGGAGACGCTGATGCAATGCTGGCTGGTGGTGCCGAAATGGCAACCACCCCGGTGGGTTTGGGTGCGTTTGCGGCGGCCCGAGCCATGTCTACTCGCAATGACGATCCCGAGCGCGCAAGTCGGCCATGGGACAAAAATCGTGACGGTTTTGTGCTGGGCGATGGCGCGGGGATGTTGATGTTAGAAGAATATGAATTTGCAAAACGCCGCGGCGCGCATATTCATGCTGAGATTCTGGGTTTCGGTATGAGCTGTGATGCCTTTCACATGACCTCGCCGCCAGAAGACGGTCGCGGCGCGCGGGCAGCAATGCAAAGCGCGCTAGACGATGCACGCTTAAATGCAGATCAAGTTGATTACATTAATGCCCACGGCACGTCTACGCCTGCCGGGGATGTTGCGGAAAGCCGCGCGATTGAAAGTCTATTGGGCCCTGCAGCCGAAAAAATTGCAGTGAGTTCAACCAAGTCAATGGTCGGGCATTTGCTGGGGGCGTCTGGCGCGGTAGAGGCTATATTTTCGATTTTAGCGCTGCGTGACCAAGTTGCGCCACCGACGATCAACCTCGATGACGTGGAGGAGGGCTGCAATTTAAATTACGTGCCCCACACTGCGCAGCCACGCAAGCTGCAGCGGGTGTTGTCCAATTCCTTTGGTTTTGGTGGCACTAATGGCAGTTTATTGTTTGGTCAGCTCAGTAGTTGAGTGAACTGATGACGTCGGCAAGCTTGGTGAATGGCCGGTTCGCCAATAATATTAGCCTCGATAACCGAGGTCTAGCCTATGGCGACGGTCTGTTTGAAACGATATTGGTGCGCAAGGGTTCTGCGCTGTGGCTGGACGAACACCTCCAGCGTTTAGCGCAAGACGCCCGCCGTTTGCGCATTCCGTGTGATACCGATGTGCTTGCAGGGGATTGCTCGCGATTATTAGCGAATTTAGGCGCGAACGATGCGATTTTAAAAATTGTACTGACTCGCGGCACCGTAAGCCGGGGTTATAGCCCCCTAGCGGCGGCGTCGGATCGGATTGTTAGTCTCTCTTCAGTAGTGCCAGCGTCACTGCGATATTGGCAGCAGGGCGTTGCGCTTGGCTTGTGTCAAACTCGGCTGGCTCGCCAACCACAGCTTGCCGGCATCAAGCACCTTAACCGTCTAGAGCAGGTGCTGGCGGCGGGGGAAATGCAGCGCCGAGGCTTTGATGAGGGCTTGGTGCTTGATGAGACCGGCAAAATTATCGAAGCGACTCGGAGCAATGTGTTTATGGCAGTAGCGGGTAGTTTAGTTTCCCCAAGCTTGAATGATTGTGGTGTCAACGGCATTATGCGCCAGCAGATCCTTGCTGCGGCCGAGCGTTTAGGGCTGAGATTGAAGGTTGGGGTCGTGGAAATGTCGGCACTGCGTAATGCCGATGAGGTATTTATTTGTAATAGTGTTATCGGTATTTGGCCAGTAATAAAAATAGAATGTATGCATAAGGCCATAGGTCCGATGTGTCGACAGTTACAGCGGGAGTTTGAGTCACATTTCTATGCTTAAAGTATTTAAAGCCCTGCTGGCGCTAATATTCCCCCTTATACTTACGGCGCTGGCCTTGGTGTGGTATCTCAACTCATACCTTAACAAGCCTTTACCGCTGACAGAAAGTACCGAAGTTTTTGTGTTGCCGCCGGGTACTGCGTATTCGAGTATGGTGGCGCTACTCGCAGAGCGCGGCTGGATCAGCAAACCTTATATATTAAAAATATATGGTCGTCTGCACCCCAAAGCTGCCGATATAAAAGCGGGGGAGTACCGTTTTGAGGAAGGTATGACTGTCGCTGAAAGTTTGGCGATGATGCGATTAGGGGACGTGGTTCGCCATCAGCTGACGCTAGTGGAGGGCTGGACCTTGGCTCAGTTGCTGCGTTACTTGGATACGCAAGACTTACTTGAGAAACAAGAACTAAGCCAAAACGCCGACCTGTGGGTGCAATTAAATATTACGGAACCCATGGCGCAAGAGCCCGAAGGTTTGTTTTTCCCCGATACTTATGACTACTATCGCGGCGATAAAGTCAGCCTAATTTTGACTCGAGCTTACCAGCGTATGCAAAGGGTGCTGGCTGACGAATGGGAGGCTCGCGCTGACAATCTACCCTACGCTAACCCCTACGAGGCCTTGATTATGGCCTCGATTATTGAAAAGGAAACGGGCGTTGCTTACGAACGGGCAGAAATTGCCGGGGTATTTGTGCGGCGCCTGCAGACGGGAATGCGTCTGCAAACCGACCCAACCGTGATTTACGGCTTAGGCGACAGCTACCAGGGTAATTTGCGAGGCTCGCATCTGCGGGACGACAGCAATACTTATAATACTTACCGGCAAAATGGCCTTCCTCCCAGCCCCATTGCATTAGCAGGGCGAGAAGCGATTTACGCTGCCTTGCACCCGGCGGATGGCGACGCGGTATTTTTTGTTGCTAAGGGAGACGGTACCCATTATTTTTCGGCTACCTTGAAAGAGCACGAAGCCGCAGTAAAACGCTACCAAGTGCAAAAGCGTCGTGCGGATTACCGCTCGGCGCCACCGCTTCCGGAGAAATAAATGAACACGCCAGCCAAAGGCCGATTTATTACAGTTGAAGGCACCGAGGGCGTTGGTAAGTCGACTAATATCGCTTTTATTCGCCAGCTGCTCGATGCTGCAGGAATTCCTTATATTGTTAGCCGGGAGCCTGGCGGTACGCCTCTCGCTGAAGAAATTCGCAACACCTTGGTCGTGCCCCGCGAAGAGAGCATGTGTGAACTCACGGAATTACTCTTGGTATTTGCTGCCCGCGCTCAGCACATTAATCAGTTAATTCTACCTGCGTTGGCACGTGGCGAATGGGTCTTGTGCGATCGTTTTACCGATGCCACCTTTGCGTATCAAGGATGGGGGCGGGGCTTGTCGACCGATGTTATTGCCAGCTTAGAAACCATGGTGCAGGGAGTGTTGAGGCCAGATTGCACTGTGCTGCTCGACGCCCCCGTCGATGTCGGTATGGCCAGGGCCAGCGAGCGGGGTGATCTAGACCGTTTCGAACAAGAAAAACATGATTTCTTTGAAAAAGTTCGAGACGGCTACTTGGCGCGGGTTGCTGCAGAACCGCAGCGGTTTAAACTAATTGATGCCAGCGCTGATCTGGCTAGTGTGCAGCGAGACATTGCCGCCGCACTGAAACAGCAATTAGCTGCCTATCAGGTGGCCGCTAATGTCTGAACCACAGCATGCCTATGCCTGGCAAATGGCCCAGTGGCAAGATGTGCAAAAGCAGATCCGCGCTGAGCGTTTGCCTCACGCCTTATTACTGAGTGGGCCGAGTGCGATTGGTAAATTGCGATTTGCCCAAGCCCTCGCAGCGTATTTGCTTTGCGAGTCACCGGGCGAATTGGCAGCTTGCGGGCAATGTCGCAGCTGTCATTTTCAAAGTGATGCTTCCCATCCAGATTTTCGTGAGATTTGTCCGGAGGAGGGTAAGCGGCAAATTGGCGTCGATCAAGTGCGCAGCTTGCAACATTTTTCGGCCCAGCACGCTCACCGCAGCGGTGGTCGGAAACTCGTGCTGATACACCCCGCCGAGGCGATGAACGCGAATACCGCCAACGCATTGCTTAAAACCCTTGAAGAACCAGCCAGTGGCACTTTACTCATATTAGTCAGCCACAGTAGCAGCCAACTGCTAGCGACAATACGTTCGCGCTGTTTGCAATTAAGTTTTGGTATTCCGAGTCCCGAACTGACTGAGCCATGGCTGCGAGACTATGTCGGCGATCAGGCCATGGCGCAACGCTTATTAGCGGAAGCCGGTGGGCGGCCTTTGGCGGCGCGTCAGGTCTTTGACGACGATGGTTTGGCAAGTCGCGAACGTTTTGACAAGGGCTTGATGGCACTAGTAGACGGGCAGCGCAGCCCTTTGCAATTTGCAGAGGAGATGTTAGACGCAGATATATTGCAGGTGCTCGATTGGTGGGTGGCACGCTTACTGTCGCTGTCTCGCTACCAATTGGCAGGCCAGGTTTTAACTGCAGTGAGTTGGCAGCGCTTTAAATCGCTTCCTGCAAAGAGTGTCATTGGCAGTTTAGAGCGCGCCCTTAAACTGCGGAGTAGTTTTAGTCGTGGTGTTGCGCTGAATAAGCGCTTGATATTGGAAGGCGTGTTCCTCGAGTGGGCACAATTGTGCCAAAATCGTGCGGTTGCTTAAACATATTGCTATGATGCCAGTATCAACACGTTATAACGCTTCTATTCCACAGGGTGGTTTACATTTATGAGTGGTGCGCAGGGTGCACGCAATGGCATTTTGTCACTGACTATTCGTGACAAGGCCGTATTGTATGCGGCGTATATGCCTTTTATTCGCGACGGCGGTCTTTTTGTGCCGACAACCAAGCCTTACAAAGTCGGCGACGAAGTGTTTATGCTGTTGACGCTAATGGATGAGCCCGAAAAATTGCCTATTGCCGGCAAAGTCGTGTGGATTACGCCACGCGGTGCACAGAGCAATCGTGCCGCTGGTGTCGGTGTTCAATTCGTTGGTGGTGACGGCATCGCTAACAAAAAAATTGAATCCTATCTCGCCGGTATTATTGAATCAGACAAGCCCACCCACACCATGTGAATCGGTGTGTCGCGTAGGCTTCATTTACGTGCTGGGTCTACGTTATATCTCAAACCAGAATGCCAAACGAGAAGTCCATGCTTGTAGACAGTCATTGTCATCTTGATCGTATTGACCTCAGCCCCTATGACGGCAGTCTTGATGCTGCGGTTAAAGCAGCTACTGAGCGGGGGGTTGACCGCATGCTGTGCATCGGTATCGATCTTAATAACGCGCCAGCAGTGGTGGCGATTGCTGAAAAATTTCCAAATATTTACGCCTCGGTAGGGATTCATCCTCTCGATATCGCTGACGAAATTTGCTCTAAACAGACGCTGTTGACGCTGGCAGATCATCCCAAAGTTGTTGCCATTGGTGAGACGGGATTGGATTATTATTACAGCAGTGAGCGCAAAGAAGCGCAGCAACAAAGCTTTACCCAGCACCTGCAGGTGTCGGCCAGTTGTGGAAAACCCACAATAGTGCACACCCGCGACGCACGTGCGGATACGTTAAAACTTATTGCTGAGCATGGCTCGGCTGAGGTGGGTGGCGTGCTGCACTGTTTCACGGAATCGTGGGAAATGGCTGAAGCCGCGCTGGACATGGGTTACTACATTTCTTTTTCGGGCATCATAACCTTTAAAAATGCGCAGGAATTGCGTGAGGTTGTGCGCCGGGTGCCCATATCGCGGTTACTCGTCGAGACCGATTCGCCATACCTTGCACCGGTGCCATACCGGGGTAAAAAAAATGAACCGAAATACGTTGTTGAAGTAGCCGAGTGTGTTGCCGAGTTGAAAGGCTTGTCTTTTGCTGAGGTTGCCCAGCAAACCACCGCGAATTTTGAACAGTTATTTTCCTTGGGGCGCTGATAGCCCCGATTTTGAGAATTGAATTTAGCGATTTTGTGTTCTGTTGGCCGTATTCTGAGGCTATCGGCCGCAAATCCTTTCGGAGATGTAAATGACCGTTGAAGTATTAAAAACCACTCCTCTAAATGCGTTACACCGCGAGCTTGGCGCAAAAATGGTGCCGTTTGCAGGTTACGATATGCCGGTGCAATACCCCATGGGTGTAATGAAAGAGCATCTGCAAGTGCGTAATGCGGCGGGCTTATTTGATGTATCGCATATGGGGCAAATTCGCTTGCGCGGCGAAAATATTGCGCAAGCGCTGGAAGCCTTGATGCCGCAAGACGTGCTGGGCTTACCACTTGGCCGCCAGCGCTACGGCTTGTTAACAAATGAGCAGGGCGGCATTCGGGATGATCTCATGTTCGCGAACTGCGGCGACAGCTTTATGTTAGTGGTGAATGCCGCGTGTAAAGACCAAGATTATGCGTGGCTGCGGCAGAATTTACCGGAATCCATCAGCATGGAAATGCTGGCGAATCAGGGCTTGCTTGCACTGCAGGGGCCTGCCGCGCGTCAGGTGATGGCACGTTTGGCGCCAGAGGCTGCCAATATGGTGTTTATGGATACATTGTCCTGTCAAGTTGCGGGCATTGACTGCTGGCTGAGTTGCTCTGGTTATACCGGCGAAGATGGTTTTGAGATATCCGTTCCTGCCGGTGACGCAGAAAAATTGGCGCGCTCATTGCTAGCAGAAGACGAGGTGGAGTTTATTGGTCTCGGTGCCAGGGACTCGCTGCGTCTAGAGGCGGGCCTATGCCTTTACGGTCATGATATGGATGAGAATATTTCACCAGTTTCTGCCAATCTATTGTGGGCGATCTCCAAGGTGCGGCGCCCCGGTGAGGCGCGTGCCGGAAATTATCCCGGTGCAGCGGTTATCGCCAAACAACTAGCTGAAGGCGCGGCAGAAAAGCGGGTGTTGCTCGATGTTGAAGGGCGCGCGCCCGTGCGCGAGGGTGTCGAGGTCGTCAATGCTGAGGGTAGTGTGCTTGGGCGAGTTAGTAGCGGCGGTTTCGGTCCGAGTATTGGTCGCCCTCTAGTCATGGCCTATGTCGCAACAAAAGCACTCAGTCAGGGTGAGGCGCTCTACGCCAGTGTTCGAGGTAAATTATTGCCACTAACGCTACGCCAAAGCCCTTTTGTTGAGCAGCGCTATTATCGCGGTTAAAGGACGTTAATATGGCATTTGCGCCGGGACTTATTGAAGGCTTCTACGGTCGCCAATGGACTTGGGCGCAGCGTTTTTCGCTGCCGGGACTGCTGCGTCAATGGGGTTATGGCAGCTACATTTATGCGCCGAAGGCCGATGTTAGTCTACGCAGTGAATGGCCGCAGGATTTTAGTGCAAGTCATCGTGATAATTTATTAATGCTGGGCGAACACTGTCGTCGCTCGGAAATTTCGTGGGGGCTTGGCCTTTCGCCTGCGGGGCTTCAAGCCAATTACACGCCGACAGACAAGCTCAAACTAGCGCGTAAAATTGCTGCAATCGCCGAGCTAAAACCCGATATTCTGTGGGTGTTATTTGACGATTTACCGGCCGGAAATCCCCAGCTTGCTGAAAACCAGTTGGCTGTGGTCAATGATATTCGCGCCCAGCTTCCCCAGGTAAAGCTCGCGGTTTGTCCGAGCTACTATAGTTTTGATCCAATTCTTGAGGAGTTGTTTGGTCGCTGCCCCGATAATTACTTTGCAGATTTGGATGCTGGCTTAACTCCCGATATCGATTTGCTATGGACCGGGAATCGCGTTATTAGCGAAGCTTATTCTGAAGAGGATATGGCGCGAGCCACCGCATTGCTTGGCCGAAAACCCCTGCTATGGGACAACTACCCAGTTAATGACGGGCGTAAAACCAGTCGTTTTCTGCATTTGGCTCCCTTTACCGGGCGACCTTGGCAGTTGTCGGCATGGTGCGCCGGTCATATGGTTAATCCAATGAATCAATTTCATGTGTCGGGCCTAGTCTTGCCAACACTGGCAGCGGTCTATACTAGCAGGGCAGGCTATGACCCGGAGCAGCTGTTAGATTCCGTGCTTAGCTCGTTACCAGTAGCGTTGGCGTCATTGTTAAAACGAGATATGACAATATTTCAGCGGCAGGGCCTAGATAGCCTCAGTGAAAATGCAAAGCAGCGCTATATTGCAGAGTACGCAGGGGTGCTGCACCCTGTAGCTGAGGAAATTTGTGATTGGTTGAGGGAAGGCTATCGATTTGATCCGGCGTGTTTAACCGATTAAATAGCGGCTTAGCTTGCCAAGGTTTTGGTAATAAGGTAGTTTTAGCGCGCGATGTTTACATGGAAAACATGGGGTGTACGGTAAATGCCGTCGCCACAAACTCAATTTGAGGAACAACGATGATTTATCAAGGCAAGGCGTTAACTGCAAAATACCTAGAAGATGGGATTGCAGAGCTCTGTTTCGACCTTGAAGGCGATTCAGTAAATAAATTTAACCGTGTGACGCTGCAGGAGCTGGGTGAAGCTACCACGGCCCTTGTTGGGGAAGCGGGCCTCAAAGGGGTATTGGTTACCAGCGGGAAGTCGGTATTTATTGTTGGTGCAGATATTACTGAATTTACCGAGCTGTTTAAGCTGCCAGACGCCGAGTTGCGCGGCTGGGCTCAGCAGGCCAATGATGTCTTCAACGCGTTTGAAGATTTGCCAGTACCAACGGTTGTCGCGATTAACGGCGTTGCCTTAGGTGGCGGTTTTGAAATGTGCTTGGCCTGTGATTACCGGGTTATGTCAACGGCAGCCATTGTTGGCTTGCCAGAAGTAAAATTAGGGATTAACCCTGGTTTTGGCGGCACAGTGCGTTTGCCGCGCGTCATCGGTTGCGATAACGCGATGTTGTGGGTAGCCACTGGCAACCAACAGAAGCCAGACGCAGCCCTAAAAGATGGCGGTGTTGATGCCGTTGTCGCGCCTGAGTTATTAAAAGAGGCTTCTCTAGACTTGCTGAAAAGTGCTATTGCCGGTGAGTTTGACTATAAAGCGCGCCGCGTCGAGAAAACCACGCCGGTTAAGTTGAATGACATTGAGCGAATGATGTCCTTTACCACGGGTAAAGCAATGGTTGCTCAGCAAGCTGGTCGCCATATGCCTGCGCCTCTGACTGCCGCTAAGTCAATGGAACGCAATGCCGGTCTCAATCGCGCAGAAGCGATTGAGGTTGAGATAGATCACTTCATCAAACTGGTGCGCACGCCGCAATCTGCAGCACTGGTTGGTTTGTTCTTGAGCGAACAAGCAGTGAGCAAAGCTGCACGTGGTTTTGCCAAAGCCGGTGGCGATGTTAAGCAAGCAGCCGTGTTGGGAGCGGGCATTATGGGCGGTGGTATCGCCTATCAGTCCGCCTATAAAGGTACGCCGATCCTGATGAAGGATATTGCCGAGGCGGGAATTGAGCTGGGCATGAAAGAGGCGGGTAAGTTACTGGCCAAGCGTGTGTCTCGCGGCCGTATGACCGCCGACAAAATGTCTGCAGTATTGAACAGCATTCGCCCATCATTGAGCTATGACGGTTTTGACAAGGCAGACGTTATCGTCGAAGCCGTTGTTGAAAATCCAAAAGTGAAGCGCGCAGTACTTGCCGAGACCGAAAAGCATATCCGTAACGATGCGGTTTTAGCGTCGAATACATCTACAATCTCCATTACACATCTCGCGGAAGCTCTTGAAAGACCTGAGAATTTCTGTGGCATGCACTTCTTTAATCCAGTGCATGCAATGCCTTTGGTTGAGGTTATTCGCGGTGAAAAAACCAGCGAGTCGACGGTTGCTAGGGTTGTTAAGTACGCACTGCAAATGGGTAAAACCCCGATTGTTGTTAACGATTGCCCGGGCTTCTATGTAAACCGCGTGCTGTTCCCTTATTTTGCTGGCTTCGACATGCTGATTCGCGATGGCGCGGATTTCCGCAAAGTAGACAAGGTGATGGAAGGCTTCGGTATGCCAATGGGTCCAGCTTATCTGATGGACGTTGTTGGCATTGATACCGGCTACCACGCCGCTGAAGTCATGGCAGACGGCTTCCCAGATCGCATGCGTCACGACTTTACCGGTATTTCGCAGATGATGTTTGAGGCCAAGCGTTACGGTCAGAAAAACGGCATTGGCTTCTACCGCTACGAAGAAGACAAGAAGGGTAAGCCCAAGAAGTGTGAAGACGACACTGCGCTGGAAATGGCTGCTAAAGCCAAGCAAGCCAGTGTTGAATTGAGCGATGACGACATTCAGGCGCGGATGATGATACCAATGTGTATCGAAACGGTGCGCTGCATTGATGAAGGTATCTTGCGTGACCCAGCTGATGCCGATATGGGCTTAGTGATGGGTATTGGTTTCCCTGTATTCCGCGGTGGCGCTCTGCGCTATATCGATCAAATGGGTGCTAAAGCATTCTGTGAAATGGCTGACCGCTATGCAGATCTCGGACCCTTGTACCAGCCTACTGCCAGCCTGCGGGCTATGGCGGCGAATGGCGAAACTTTCTTTAAATAATCGGGCGGAGATACAGTAATGACTTTTAAAGCAAATGATGTGGTAATTGTCGATTGCGCCCGTACCCCAATGGCGCGCTCTAAAAACGGCGTGTTTCGGAATGTACGTGCTGAAAATTTATCGGCGGCCTTGATTGATGCGCTTTTGGCGCGCAATCCCGGTGTTGACCCGGCGAGTTTTGAAGATGTGATCTGGGGTTGTGTGAACCAGACTAATGAGCAGGGCTGGAACATTGCGCGGATGATTTCCGTGCTAACCAAGCTTCCTCATGAAGTCGCGGGGCAGACTGTGAGCCGTTTGTGTGGTTCGTCAATGTCGGCGTTGCACACGGCTGCTGGCGCAATTATGAGTGGCTGCGGTGACACCTTTATGGTGGGTGGCGTTGAGCATATGGGTCATTTGGCCATGAACCACGGTGTTGACCCTAACCCGCAGGCGAGCAAATACGTGGCGCGCGCTGCAGGCATGATGGGCATGACCGCCGAGGCGCTCGGAATGATGCACGGCATTAGTCGCGAGCAGCAAGACGCATTCGGTTTGCGCTCGCATATGCGCGCGACTGAAGCGCAGGCTAAGGGGCTCTTCGATAATGAGATTTTTGCGATGGAAGGCCACGCTGAAGACGGTCGCAAAATTTTGGTGAAAGCCGATACCACAGTTCGCCCTGAAACGACGCTAGAGAGTTTGGCGCAGCTGCGCCCAGCATTCGACCCTCGCAACGGTACTGTAACGGCAGGCACTAGCTCGCAGATCGCCGATGGTGCCTCTGCAATGATCGTTATGTCCGGTCAGCGGGCAATGGATCTTGGTTTAACACCGCGCGCTAAGATCACGGCAATGGCCGTTGCTGGTGTTGACCCGTCAATCATGGGGTATGGTCCAGTACCGTCAACTCATAAAGCGCTTAAGCGCGTTGGTATGAGCATGGACGATATTCAGACTGTAGAGCTTAATGAGGCGTTTGCCGCGCAATCTCTGCCCGTGCTTAAAGATTTGGGCTTGCTGGACAAAATGGACGACAAGGTTAACCTAAATGGCGGCGCGATTGCCCTGGGCCACCCCTTTGGTTGTTCAGGTACCCGTATTGTCACCACCTTGTTGAATGTTATGGAACAACGCGACACGTCAGTAGGTTTGGCGACCATGTGTATTGGTATGGGGCAGGGCATTAGCACGATTATCGAGCGCGTTTAAGTGCTCCTTTGGCGTATTCTTAGTAGTGAAATTGTCATTAATTAAGGATACGTCTGAAATTGTGTCGCAGCTTCGCTTGATCGCGGTCATGGGCTGTGGCACAATCTCGTTCCTCGCGGGACTGAGCTCCTGCGATTTTGTTTGTAAACCGAGATAATTCAATACCTTAAGTCGGTTTACGGGTGTGCGGATGTGGTGAAATTGGTATACACGCCAGATTTAGGTTCTGGTGCCGCAAGGCGTGAGAGTTCGAGTCTCTCCATCCGCACCATTTCAAAGAATTCTTATGAATGGCCGCTTCGATGCCGAAGTGGCCATTTGTGCTTATAAGACCTGTTTTGAGGATCATCGATGCAAGTTTCCGTTGAAACGACTTCTGGCCTAGAGCGCCGTCTGATTGTAGGTGTTCCTGCTGCCCGTGTAGATGGCGCAGTTGATAGCCGTCTGCAAAAAGCTGCAAAAACCGTAAAACTTGATGGCTTCCGTCCCGGTAAGGTGCCGATGAGCGTGGTTCGCCAGCGTTTCGGTCAGTCGGTACGCATGGAAGTGCTCGGCGAAGTAATGAATGAGTGCTTCTACGAAGCCATTCAGCAGCAAGAGCTAAAGCCTGCTGGTCGCCCAGAAATCGAGCCAAAGAGCTTAGAGGCCGGTAAAGATATTGAGTTTGTTGCCACTTTCGAAGTATTTCCAGAAATCGAAGCCAAAGATTACAGCTCGATTGTCGTGAAAAAGCCAGTTGCCGAAATCACTGCCGCTGATGTCGATAAAATGATCGAGAATCTGCGCTCTCAGCGTGCTGATTGGAGTGTTGTTGAGCGCGCCGCAGCGGATGGCGACAAGGTTAATATAGACTACCTTGGCACGAAAGACGGTGTAGAGTTTGAAGGCGGTAAGGATGAAGGTTCTGATCTAGAGCTCGGTTCTGGCCGTATGATTCCTGGCTTTGAAGCGGGAATCGAGGGTATGGTCGCCGGAGAAGAGAAGGTCATTGCCGTGTCTTTTCCTGAGGACTACCACAGCGAAGAGCTTAAGGGTGCTGCGGTTGAGTTTAAGATTACCTTGAACTCTGTTAGTGCTAAAGAATTGCCTGAGCTTAATGAAGAATTGTTTGAAGCTTTTGGTGTGAAAGAGGGCGGTGTAGACGCTTTTCGCGCTGAAGTAGAAAAAAATATGGCTCGGGAGTTGAAAAATGCGACTAAGTCCCGCATTAAGAACCAAGTCATGGAAGGTGTGCTAAAAGTGCATTCTGATTTGCAGGTGCCTAAAGCGCTTGTTAGTCAAGAGATTGAGGCTTTGCGCGGACAGCAAATGCAGCAGTTTGGCGCAATGGCTGAAAAACTGAATGCAGCAGACATCCTTCCCGACGAGCTTTTCCGTGATAACGCGGAGCGTCGTGTTAAATTAGGTTTGGTGCTGAATGAGCTAATTAGCGCAGAAGGCATTAAAGCCGACGCAGATAAAGTTCGCGCTGCTCTTGAAGAGATGGCGGCTAGCTTCGAAGATAAAGACGAGATTATCAATCACTACATGGGTAACCCCCAGCAGCTTCAGCAGATCGAAGGTATGGTCATTGAAGAGGAAGTTGTTGAGAAATTGCTTGAAAAATCGAAGGTTAGCGAAGAAACTTTAAGCTACGAAGAAGTTATGTCGCCACCGGCGGAAGAGGCAGACGCGTCTTAATTTGCTAGATTGCTCTGCTTATCTGCGAACAAGCGACTGAGCCTTACGGTTCCGTCGCTTGTTTTTTTTCTGGTAGGTGAAAAATCCGCTTACCCATTTACGATACGGAAGAGTGTTTACTATGTCGCGCAACTCGATTGACGGTATCAACAATAATTCTATTACTAATTTAGGCTTGGTGCCTATGGTCGTCGAACAGACGGCGCGGGGCGAGCGCTCCTACGATATTTATTCGCGTCTTCTTAAGGAGCGGGTGATTTTCTGTGTCGGTCAGGTTGAAGATCACATGGCTAACCTGATCGTGGCCCAGTTGCTGTTCTTAGAGTCAGAAAATCCTGATAAAGATATTCATCTGTATATAAATTCGCCGGGTGGCTCGGTGACTGCAGGCCTTTCTATTTACGACACCATGCAGTTTATTCGACCCAATGTGAGCATCATGTGTATTGGTCAAGCGGCCAGTATGGGTGCGTTCTTGCTAAGCGGTGGCGAAAAGGGCAAGCGCTTTATTCTGCCTAACGCCCGCACCATGATTCACCAGCCCAGTGGCGGTGCCCAGGGACAGGCAACGGATATCGACATTCAGGCTCGGGAGATTCTTATTATCCGCGAACGCTTGAATCATCTTATGGCTCAGCACACCGGTCAAAGCTATGAAACCATTGCTAAGGACACTGAGCGGGATAACTTCATGAACGCCCAGCAGTCTTGTGATTACGGCTTGGTTGACCAAGTTTTGACTGATCGCAAATAGGCGCACCACACATTGCCGCAGGTTTGCGCTTAAGTGAGCAAACTTGCAAAAATAGCTAAAAGGCGTCATCTTTACCCTAAGGTGGATATCGCCATGCAAATAGAACAAGGTGGGAATGAATGAGTAGCAAAGACGGCACAGACGAAAACGGCAAGCTGCTGTACTGTTCCTTCTGTGGTAAAAGCCAGCACGAAGTCCGCAAGTTAATTGCTGGCCCGTCTGTTTTTATCTGTGATGAATGTGTTGACCTATGTAACGACATTATTCGCGAAGAAGTGCAGGAAGCGGCAAGTGAAGCTGGTCGCGACAAGCTACCGACGCCGCAGGAAATCAACCATACGCTAGATCAGTATGTTATTGGTCAGGTGCGTGCCAAGAAAGTGCTCGCGGTAGCGGTGTATAATCACTACAAGCGTTTGCGCGTAGGCGAAAAAGGCAAAGACGATATTGAGCTGGGCAAGAGTAATATCCTGCTGATTGGCCCTACTGGTAGCGGCAAGACCTTGCTAGCAGAGACCTTGGCGCGACTCCTTGACGTGCCCTTTACTATTGCTGATGCGACTACCTTAACCGAAGCCGGTTACGTGGGTGAAGATGTTGAAAACATCATTCAAAAGCTGCTTCAGAAGTGCGATTACGATGTAGAAAAGGCCCAAATGGGTATCGTCTATATAGATGAAATCGATAAGATCTCTCGAAAGTCGGACAACCCTTCAATCACACGTGACGTTTCGGGTGAGGGCGTGCAGCAGGCGCTATTGAAGTTGATCGAGGGTACTGTTGCATCTGTGCCGCCGCAGGGTGGTCGCAAGCATCCCCAGCAGGAGTTTTTGCAGGTAGATACCTCTAATATTCTGTTTATCTGTGGTGGTGCCTTTGCTGGCCTGGATCGCGTTATTCGTGATCGCTCTGAAAAGGGCGGTATTGGATTCAGTGCAGAGGTCAAGAGTAAAAGTGAGGCACGCAACGTAGGCGAGATACTCGCTGATGTTGAGCCAGATGACTTGGTCCGCTACGGCCTGATACCCGAGTTTGTCGGTCGTCTGCCAGTGATTGCAACGCTGGAAGAGCTGGATATCGATGCATTAGTCAGTATTCTGACTGAGCCAAAGAACGCGCTGACCAAACAGTATTCCAAGCTTTTCGATATGGAAGGTGTGGAAGTCGATTTCCGGGAAGACGGCTTGCGCTCAGTTGCTGAAAAGGCAATGACCCGCAAAACCGGTGCTCGTGGTCTGCGTTCAATTTTAGAGTCAGTGCTGCTTGATACCATGTACGATTTGCCTTCAATGGAAAACGTAAGCAAAGTTGTCATTGATGGCTCAGTAATCAAGGGCGATTCTGCGCCAATCTTGGTTTACAGTGAGCAGCGCAAGGTCGCTCCGGAAGAATAAACCCCGCTCCAAAGCCGCCGCGGAAGTTATTTTCGCGGCGGGTCTCTTTTTTGTCACAATCTTTGCTAGTCAAGTCTTGTTTTTACTGTGCTAAGTCCCCATCTTAGGCTTAAGCTGTCTGTATTGCAGGCGAAATATCCGTTGTGTCCGGATTGTACAAATATTATGCGAGGCGATTAAATGGCCGATAAGCGAGAAATACAGGAGCTGCCACTGCTTCCTTTGCGCGATGTGGTGGTTTACCCCCATATGGTGATCCCCCTTTTCGTTGGACGCGATAAGTCGATACGCGCACTTGAACTGGCCATGGCAAGCAATAAGGAAATCGTGCTTGCCGCACAGCGCAATCCCGATTTAGATGAGCCGGGTACCGACGACCTTTACGATATTGGTACCGTTGCCAATATCTTGCAGTTGTTGAAGCTTCCTGACGGCACCGTGAAAGTTTTAGTTGAGGGTAGCTACCGAGCTGTCCTCAACGCCGTTACTGCCGAAGAAGATTATTTCAGTGCAGAAATTGATGTATTGGAAGAGATTAAAATTGGGGAAGAAGAATCCGAGGTCATGTTGCGTTCGGCGATCTCCCAGTTTGAAAAATACATTAATCTCAGTAAGAAAATTCCCGCCGAAGTGCTCACTTCACTGTCTGGTATAGACGACCCCGGTCGCCTTGGCGACACCATTGCCGCCCATATGAATATGGCGCTTGAGCAGAAACAAGCTGTTTTGGAAATGGTCGACGAGCGCGAGCGTCTAGAGCATTTAATGGGGCTGATGGAATCCGAAATTGACCTTTTTCAGGTTGAGAAACGAATTCGTGGTCGCGTTAAAAAGCAAATGGAAAAAAGTCAGCGCGAGTACTACCTCAATGAGCAAATGAAGGCTATTCAGCGTGAGCTCGGTGAGTCGGAAGAGGGCGTTAACGAGCTAGAAGAGCTCGAAAGCCGCGTAGACAAAGCGGGCATGAGCAAAGAGGCGCTAGATAAAGCTAAGGCAGAGCTGGCCAAACTGAAAATGATGTCACCCATGTCGGCGGAAGCCTCCGTGGTGCGTGGCTATATCGACTGGCTAGTGAGTATCCCCTGGCAAAAGCGCTCGCGGGTTAAGCATGACCTCGCGCGGGCTGCAGAAATTTTAAATGAAGACCACTACGGCCTCGATGAGGTCAAAGATCGGATACTTGAGTATCTTGCGGTTCAGAAGCGAGTAAAGAAAGTGAAGGGTCCGGTTTTGTGTCTCGTTGGGCCGCCAGGGGTTGGTAAAACGTCCTTGGGTGAGTCTATTGCACGAGCCACTAACCGTAAATTTGTGCGCATGGCCCTGGGTGGCGTGCGCGACGAAGCTGAAATTCGCGGTCATCGCCGAACTTACATTGGCTCTATGCCTGGCAAGGTCATTCAAAAGATGTCCAAGGCGTCTGTTCGCAATCCGCTGTTTTTGCTTGATGAAATCGACAAGATGGGTATGGATCATCGCGGTGATCCGGCATCTGCTTTGTTGGAAGTTCTCGACCCAGAGCAAAACCATGCCTTTAACGATCATTATCTTGAAGTTGATTACGACCTCTCAGATATTATGTTTATCTGCACCTCGAACTCATTGAATATTCCGCCAGCACTGATGGATCGCATGGAGGTTATTCGGATTCCAGGTTACACCGAAGATGAAAAGATCAATATTGCGCGTCGTTACTTGATTCCCAAGCAGCTAAAGAACAATGGGCTTAAGGAAACAGAGGCCAGTATTGATGACGACGCGCTGCAAGATATTGTGCGCTACTACACGCGTGAGGCAGGTGTGCGCGGGCTAGAGCGTCAAGTTGCTAAAGTGTGCCGAAAAGTTGTTAAAAACTTAGCCTTAAATGGCGAAGGCAATAAAATTGAAGTGGTTTCTAGCAACTTAGAGGACTACCTCGGCGTGCGCCGTTACAATTATGGTAAGGCAGAGGAAGAAAACAAGGTAGGCCAGGTGACTGGCCTCGCGTGGACTTCGGTTGGCGGCGAATTGCTCACAATCGAAGCTGTGTCGGTGGTTGGTAAAGGTCGGCATATTAAAACCGGCTCCCTCGGCGACGTAATGCAAGAATCTATTCAGGCGGCAACAACCGTCGTGAGGAGCCGTTCTAAGCGCCTGGGCATCCCTGCGCGCTATCATGACCGTCATGATATCCATATTCATATGCCAGAGGGTGCAACCCCCAAAGACGGGCCATCGGCTGGCGTTGGGATGTGCACCGCACTGGTTTCGGTGATAACAGGTATCCCGGTGCGCTCCGATGTGGCAATGACTGGCGAGATTACTTTGCGCGGGCAGGTGTTGGCGATTGGTGGTTTGAAAGAAAAACTGCTTGCGGCGCACCGCGGCGGTATAAAAACCGTTATAATCCCGTCCGAGAATGAGAGGGACCTCAAAGAGATACCTGAAAACATTAAAGCCGACTTAGAAATTCGCCCCGTTAAATGGATTGACGAAGTGCTGAATATCGCACTGGAAAGTATTCCAAAAGAAATTTCTGAAGAAGCTTATTTGGCAGGTATTGATGATAACCACAAAAGTGTAGACGGTAATGATGATATCTTGGGCGAAGCGCGCGCAAACGCACACTAGCCACAGAGATTCCTTGACCGTAAGAGGCGCAGTTGGTATAAATCCCACTCTTTGCGCATGCGGCTGTCACTGTCCTTGCGCAGGTATGTGACTGCCAGCAGTGACACTTAAAAATTTTTTTATAACAATTTGAAGGGGAAGAATAAGTGAATAAATCTGAGCTAATCGACGCAATTGCAGAATCTGCAGACCTGTCCAAAGCAGCCGCTGGTCGCGCGCTGGATGCAACGGTAGAAGCCATTACCAATGCATTAAAGTCAGATGATTCTGTATCGCTTGTCGGTTTTGGTACATTTAGCGTTAAAGACCGTGCAGCTCGCACTGGCCGCAATCCACAGACTGGCGCGCCAATCGAAATTTCAGCTGCCAAGATTCCAAGCTTCAAAGCAGGTAAAGCGTTGAAAGACGCCTGCAACTAAGGGATATAGCCATTCCCACGGTGTTGGGAAGTCGCTATAGGGGTTAAAACCTCTTACAGAAGGCGCATCGAGAGGTGCGCTTTTTTTTATGATTCAGAGTCGGATTCGCGTCAATGCTGCAAAATATTCGGAATAACATTCAGGGAGCCGCTGCCAAGTTTATTATCGCGCTCATCATAGTGCCGTTTGCACTATTTGGTATCGATAGTTTGTTTGGCGGTTCAGGGCAGGTCCCGGCTGCAGTGGTTAATGGTGAGAAAATTTCTGAAGGCGAATTGCAGCAGGCGATTGGTCTTCAGAAGCGACGTTTACTAGGAATGATGGGTGACCAGATTGACCCAGCCATGCTAGACGACGCAATGTTGCGTAAGCCAGCATTGAACACGCTAATAAAACAGCAGCTACTCCTGCAAGCCGCTGCTGAAGCAGGCATCGAAATATCGACCGCCCAGCTGCATGCGACCATCGCGTCCATGCCGCAATTTCAAGAGGACGGCCGATTCTCTCAAGCTCGTTATGAGCAAGTTTTACGCTTGCAAGGCTATAGCAGTGCGTTTTTTAAACAGCTGTTGCGCTCAGATCTCATAATTCAACAGCTATCTAGCGCCGTTGCGGGTTCAGCCTTTGTAGCGGGACCAGAATTGTCGCGAGCCATCGGCTTGCTTCATGAAACCCGTGATTATCACTTTATCACCGTCGCGCAAGCGCCTTATCGCGCTAGTGTTAAGCTTAGTGATGAAGAGGTCGAAACCTACTACCAGGAAAATGCCAAGCAATTCCTGAGTGAGGCCGCCGTTAGATACTCTTATGTTGAGTTATCTGAAGAAGACTTTTTTGAACCGGTTTCAGAAGATCAAGTCATGGCCGAATACCAGCGATTGGTCGAAGCTAGTAATGCGCAAGTAGAGCGTGAAGCTGCGCATATTTTGATTGAAATCAACGAGGACATGAGTCGTGAAGATGCATCTTCACAGCTTGAGAAAATTCGCCAAGCGGTTCTGGCGGGCGCTGACTTTGCAGAACAAGCTCAAAAGTATTCTGCTGATGCCGGTAGTGCGGATGAAGGCGGTGCCCTTGGTTTTAGCAGTGGCGACAGTTTTCCAGCGGAGTTTGAAGAGGCTTTAGCTGGACTAAAAGACGGTGAAGTCTCTCCTGTGATTGAAACAGAAGCGGGTTTGCACCTAATTAAATTGCTGAGTGTTCGCCAGCCCAATGTGCCGGGTTTGGAAAGCGCGAGACTGGAGATCACTGAGCGGCTGCGTCGCCAGGCAGCAATGCCACGCTTAATTGGTGCGGTAGAAGATTTACGTGATTTTGTCTTTAACGCAGAAAATTTAACCATGCCTGCTAAAGAGCTCGGGCTAGACGTTAAGCAGAGCGAGTGGCAGAAACAATCTGACGAGAGCGGCTTGTTTGCCTACGCGAGCTTGAAATCTGCGGCCTTTAATCCTGAGTTACGCAGCAAGGGGCTAAATAGTGAGGTCTTTGAATTAACACCGGAACACTTTGCGGTGATCCATGTCGAAGAATACAAGGCGCCCGAAGTATTACCTTTAGCTCAGGTGCGCGAGAAGATTGTGAGTAGTCTGGAACAGCGCAAGGCTGAACTTGCGGCAGAATCCCGGGCCAAGGCAATTCAGGCTGAATTGATCGCTGGCAAGCGCGCTGAGGATGTTGCCAAGGCAGAAGAATTGTCTTGGAATGCGATTGCAGCGGGCAAACGAGGTGATATCGCCGTCGATACGCCGATTCGTAATCGCGCATTTTCAATGCCACGACCAGATCAGCAGGCTAGCGTAAGTGTTTTGCGTTTAGCAAACGGTGATCGGGTTGTTGTGCAGCTACTTAATGTAAGTTATGGCAGCCAAAGTGGTATGGACGTTGCTCAGCTGAACGATGCAGAAAATAGCGCGTCTAGAAATAGGTCTTCACAGGATTTTTCGGCTTACTTTAATGGTTTGTGGAAAGACGCAAAAATTAAGATCAATTGATTTGGGCCCCAGCCGGCTGATGACGGCTGGGGCTACTTAATGGATATATAAAAATAATGACTTCCGCTTTACGACGGTCGCTGAGTGTCGGTGTTGTCGATGTTTGGTTTAGCTTTACCAATGACAATCGCCTGAAAGCAGTGCAAAAGGAGTACGAGGAAATGCTCTCGCAGTCCGAACTCGAACAGTATCAGCAGCTTAAACATGTCGATAATGGTTGGGATTATCTGGTGAGCAGGGCCCTGCTGCGTACGGTATTGGCTGAATATTGCGAGCTATCGCCGCAAGAAATTGAATTTGAAGTAAATGGCTTTGGTAAACCCGAGCTGGATAACTCTAGCGTTTCACCGATAATCCAATTTAACACAGCGCACACTAGCGGATTAACCGTTTGCGTGGTTACGCGTGACAATGCCATTGGCGTTGATGTGGAGTGCAGCGCAGAGAACCCAGGAATACTCGATGTTGCTGAAGACTACTTTTCTGCGCTTGAATTGCAGGCATTGAAAAGTCGAGATGAAGCGCAGCAGCTCGATTATTTTTATCGTTACTGGACATTGAAAGAAGCGTACATCAAAGCTCGTGGCGAAGGCCTGTCCATTCCCTTGCACGACTTTTCGGTAGTGCTTGGTAATGATGGCGAGTTCCTGGAGTTTTTTGGTCCTGACGCAGAGAGCTGGGATTTTCGTTTACTTGGCCAAAATGCTCGTTACACCGCTGGGCTTAGTATGAATGGCCGCATTGCCGGCTTGAACTTTTTCCACAGCGTGCCATTAGGCCCTCAGTCAGAGCAAAATGCCGCAGATGCGTTTGATCAGGGTTTAGCGCCGGCAGGTGATCGCCGTCGTCGCATTGGTTAAAATAATTAGGAGTAGAAACCTTGTATAAAGTATTAACCCTGAACCAAATTTCTGACAAGGGCCTGAGCCGCTTACCCAGTGACAATTATGAATTGGCAACGGAGTTTAGTGCACCTGATGCGATATTGTTGCGCAGCCACAAGCTCCAAACTGCTGAAATTTCGCCCAGTGTCAAAGCTATAGCCAGAGCGGGCGCCGGCACGAATAACATCCCGGTGTCTGCGTGTACGGAGCGCGGCATTCCGGTTTTCAATAGCCCTGGTGCCAATGCCAATGCGGTGAAGGAATTGGTCATTGCCGGTTTAGCCTTAGGCTCACGGGGAATTTTAGCCGGTATATCGTATGTGAATACCCTTGGTCATATGAATGACGCGGCCGAGATGGCTAAGCTGTTAGAGAAAGAGAAAAAGCGTTTTAAGGGGAATGAGCTGGCGGGGCGTACTCTTGGTGTTGTCGGCCTCGGGGCAATAGGCTCAATGATAGCGAATGCCGCATTAAATTTGGGTATGGAAGTTATCGGTTACGACCCAGCCCTGTCTGTTGACGCCGCATGGCGCTTGCCTAGCTCAGTAAAGAAAATGGATAATTTGAGCAGTTTATTCGCTCGAGCAGACTTTATTACCTTGCATTTACCAGTTTTGGATTCAACCCGAGGCTTAATAAATACCGACTTGCTGGCCGCCTGTAAGCCGGGCTGCTGCTTGCTGAATTTTGCCCGTGAAGAAATTGTGGATATCAGCGCGGTTATTCGCGCCCTAGATAATGGAAGTTTGCGCCAGTTTATTACCGACTTTCCTGTACCTGCGCTTATTGGTCGAGCTGATGTAATTCTAATGCCGCATATCGGCGCCAGCACCGATGAGGCTGAAGAAAATTGCGCAATTATGGTTGCCGATCAGCTGAACGATTTTTTGCAAAACGGCAATATCAAAAATTCAGTTAATTTCCCTAATTTGCAGCTGGACCGCAGTGGCCAATGCCGTTTAGCGATTGCTAATCATAATGTTCCTAAAATTCTTGGTAGCGTGCTTGGCTTGCTTGCCGATGCAGATATTAACGTTGTCGATATGCTAAATAAAAGTCGTGACGAAATAGCCTACAATCTAATCGACTTGGGCAGTGAGGCTAGCCCGGCACTGCTTGAGCAGTTAAGTGCTATTGAAGGCGTTATCAGTGTGCGCTTAATTCAATGGTGAAAACGCAATACTAATAAAGGTTAGGTACATGGCGAGCTTGGACAGTATACAAGCACTACTCAAAGATCAGCGTGGTGTGCCACCTATTGAAGACTGGCATCCTGAGTTAAGTGGTGACATTGATATTGTCATAAAAGCCGATGGCCGCTGGATTCATGAAGGTGGTGAAATTAAACGCCATGAACTGGTTAAGCTATTTTCTTCCATTCTGCGCCGCGAGCAAGATGGGCACTACTACCTCGTTACGCCTGTTGAAAAATGGCGGCTGCAAGTGGAAGAATTCCCTTTAATAATTGTCGATTTCGAAATTGGGGCTGGCGCTGATTCACCGCTTATTGCGGTTAAAACCAACGTCGGCACTTGGTTTGAGCTTGGCTCAGAGCACCCTCTGTGCGTTGATACGCAAGCCGATAGCAAGGAACCCATTCCCTCGGTGTTAACTCGGCATGGTTTGGTAGCAAAGGTGAATAGGGCGTGTTTTTATCGCCTAGTGGATCTTGCTGAGAATGAAGCTGGGGCTATTGTGCTACACGCCGGTGGCGCGTCTTTTGAACTCGGTTCAATTCAGTAGAGCTGCTTGGCAGGCAATAAAGTATACGAGCACAAAAAAGGGCAGCGGAAGCTGCCCTTTTTTGTGTGTCTCGCTTTTACATATTGGGGTAGTTGGGGCCGCCGAGGCCTTCAGGTGTTACCCAAATAATATTTTGCGCCGGATCTTTAATGTCACAGGTTTTGCAGTGAACACAGTTCTGGCCATTGATTTGAAACTTGGGCGTGCCTTCGGCATCTTCAACCACTTCGTAAACCCCTGCAGGGCAATAGCGCTGAGCTGGCTCGGCGTATTTCGGAAGATTGTCGCGAATTGGCAGCTCAGGATCTTTCAGTGTCAGGTGACAGGGCTGATCTTCCTCGTGGTTGGTATTGGATAAAAATACCGAGGTCAGGCGGTCGAATGTGATCTTATTATCCGGTTTAGGATAAGTGATCTTTTTACACTCGGCCGCGGGTTTCATTTCAGCGTGATCCGGGTGATCGTCGCCTAAAGTCCACGGCAGTTTACCGCTGAAGAGGTTAAGGTCGACAAAGGCGTAAGCCGAGCCAAAGAAGTTGCCCCATTTGTGCTGAGCTGGGCCGAAGTTGCGTTGTTCGTGCAATTCTTTATACACCGAAGAGTTTTCAAATGCCGTGGTGTATTCACCTAACTCTTGACCAGTTGCCTCGTTTTCAGTGATGGCTTTGTGAACCACTTCAGCGGCGATCATGCCCGATTTCATGGCGGTGTGGCTGCCCTTGATCTTGGCGAAGTTCAGGGTGCCAGCGTCACAACCAATCAACAAGCCGCCTGGGAAGGTCATTTTAGGCAGTGACTGCAAGCCACCTTTGGCGATAGCGCGGGCGCCGTATGAAATACGTTCGCCGCCTTCCAAGTATTGCATAACGGTAGGGTGCTTTTTAAAGCGCTGAAACTCTTCAAAGGGCGACAAGTAGGGGTTGTCGTAGCAAAGGTCGGTAATCAGGCCAATCGATACTTGATTGTCTTCAATGTGATAGAGGAAGCTACCACCGGCGGCGCCATTTTCGGCCAGTGGCCAGCCCGCAGCGTGCATAACCTTGCCTTCTTCGTGCTTGGCAGGATCTATTTTCCACAGTTCTTTAATACCTAGGCCGTAGTGCTGAGGATCTTTGCCGGCGTTAAGGTCAAATTTCTCCATCAGACGTTTGCCTAGATGGCCACGACAGCCTTCGGCAAATAGGGTGTATTTGGCGTGTAACTCCATGCCTGGCATATAGCTGTCTTTCTCGCTGCCATCGGCGGCGATGCCCATATCGCCGGTTACAACGCCTTTTACGCGACCGTCTTCATGGAATAGCACGTCTGACGCGGCGAAACCGGGGTAAATTTCCGCACCCATGCCTTCTGCTTGTTCGGCCATCCAGCGACACAAATTACCGAGGCTAATAATATAGTTGCCTTCGTTGTGCATGGTTTTCGGTACGGCAAAGCCAGGTACCTTAATGGCCTTTTCAGCGCTGGTCATATAGTAAATGTCATCGCCAGTGACTGGGGTGTTTAGCGGAGCGCCTTTTTCTTTCCAATCTGGAAACAGCTCGTTCAACGCGCTGGGTTCAAAAACCGCACCAGAGAGAATGTGAGCGCCAACCTCAGAGCCTTTTTCAACAACACAGACACTGATATCTTTGCCAGTGCTTTCGCTTAATTGACGGATTTTACATGCTGCCGCTAATCCGGCGGGGCCAGCCCCAACGATCAGGACATCAAATTCCATTGATTCGCGTTCCACAGACGTTCTCCTATGTATGCTAAGTAGCATTGCCCTTTTATGGGGCGGTTTGTGGCTAATTAAAACAACAAATTATAAAACCACGGGCTTTAAAACGCTACTTTAAGCGTAGTTTAATTATAAAAGTTTTATGCTAAATAGAAATCACCGCAATCAGAAAAGCCATTTACTTACAATGACTTAATTATTTCTCTTGCTATTGGGTATAGTTGGCTTATAGAGAATATACGTCCTGTGAATACCGTACTTTTATTGACCTTGGGGCGTATAAGCGTCAATATAACCGCGCTTTTTACCGAGGCATTGTCTGCTTGAATCTGAATGCAGGTTCGCTGCGTAGGGACAATCGCCATTTCATTCCATTTACGCGAGTACTGGGGAATCCATGAAGGTTCTGGTTGCTGTCAAACGAGTAGTTGACTACAACGTAAAAGTGCGTCCGAAATCGGACGGCACCGGCGTTGATCTGAATAATGTCAAAATGGCCATAAACCCATTTTGTGAAATTGCAATTGAAGAAGCTGTTCGCCTGAAAGAAAAAGGCGTAGTGACCGAGATTGTTGCTGTGTCTATCGGTGCAAAAGTCAGTCAGGAGCAAATTCGTACCGCTCTAGCACTGGGTGCTGATCGCGGTATTCTGGTAGAAACTGACGTAGAAGTTCAGCCCCTGGCAATTGCCAAGCTGCTGAAAGCCGTTTGCGATAAAGAACAACCACAAATGGTTATTCTTGGTAAGCAGGCTATTGACGGCGACAACAACCAAACTGGTCAGATGCTGGCTGCCTTAACTGGCATGTCGCAGGGTACGTTTGCCTCTGAAGTTGTGGTTGAAGGCGACAGCGTTACGGTAACCCGTGAAGTTGATAGCGGTTCACAGGTCGTTAAGCTGTCACTGCCAGCGGTAATTACTACCGATTTACGCCTGAACGAGCCCCGTTACGCTTCATTGCCAAACATCATGAAGGCCAAGAAAAAGCCAATGGATGTCATGACTCCCGAAGAGTTGGGCGTAGAAGTTACTCCTCGCGTCACTACGTTGAAAGTTGAGCCGCCTGCTGAGCGTAAAGCCGGTATTAAGGTTGCGGATGTCGCTGAACTTGTTGAGAAACTGAAAAACGAGGCGAAGGTAATCTGATGAGTATTTTAATTCTTGCAGAACACGATAACGCCTCTATTAAGGGCGCTACGCTAAATACTGTTGCTGCTGCTAAAGCGATTGGCGGCGACATTGTTGTCCTGGTTGCAGGTGAAGCCTGTGGCGCAGCTGCAGAAGCCGCTGCGAAAATTGAAGGCGTTAGCAAAGTGCTTGTTGCCGACAATGCTGCTTACGGCCATCAGTTGGCTGAAAATGTTAGCTTGTTGGTTGCTGAGCTTGGTAAAGACTTCAGCCACATTCTGGCACCTGCTTCAACTTCTGGTAAAAACACACTGCCACGCGCAGCGGCTTTGCTTGATGTTGCACAGATCTCCGAAATTATCTCAGTAGAAAGCGCCGATACTTTTAAGCGCCCAATCTACGCAGGTAATGTTATTGCTACCGTGCAATCGTCTGATGCCATTAAGGTGATCACCGTGCGTACCACCGCGTTTGACGCAGTTTCTGCCGAAGGCGGCAGCGCTGTTGTAGAAGCCGTTGCTAGCGCTCATGACGCCGGTACTTCTAGCTATGTTCGTGAAGAAGTTGCGAAGAGTGATCGTCCAGATTTGACTGCAGCAAGCATTGTGGTTTCTGGTGGTCGCGGCATGCAAAATGGCGACAACTTTGCCATGCTGTACTCGCTAGCCGACAAGCTAGGCGCTGCCGTTGGTGCTTCGCGCGCTGCAGTAGATGCTGGTTTCGTACCTAACGATATGCAGGTTGGTCAAACGGGTAAGATCGTTGCTCCAGACCTGTACATTGCTATCGGTATTTCTGGCGCTATCCAGCATTTGGCTGGTATGAAAGACTCTAAAGTCATTGTTGCTATCAACAAAGACGAAGATGCCCCCATCTTCCAAGTTGCTGACTACGGTCTGGTTGCTGACTTGTTTAATGCCGTACCTGAGCTGGATTCTGCGCTATAAGCAGAAGTAGAGCTTTAAAAAAGCCCGGTTTTTACCGGGCTTTTTTTTTACCTAAATTAAGTCTGGGTTCTCAAATCTCGCCCTAATCCTTGTCTCTTTGAAAGCAAAATGTAAAGCTTACTCGAGGCCTGCGGGCCATCGGTCATTGGATTTAATGAGGAATGGATGATGAAACAATTGTTATGTGCGGCAATGCTTTTGCTGCAGCTTGGCGCCGCAAATGCAATGGAGCTGAAAGCAGATAGCTCAAGCTTGAGTTTTGTGAGTATTAAAAATGACGCAATAGCGGAAACGATGAGTTTCTCCAGCCTCACCGGCAGCATTGATGATAAAACGGGTAAGGCGGAAATCGTCGTAGGCCTGAATAGCATTGCCAGCGGCATCGATATCCGCAATGAAAGAATGCGTAAATACCTATTTGAGACGGATAAATTCCCTGCAGCGACGTATACCGCACTGGTCGATATGCCTGAGCTGGTGGCCATGCCTGTTGGCGAGCAAAAGACGGTGAAACTCACCGGAGCGCTTGTCATGCACGGTACAAGTTCACCGTTGAGCTTTGATGTTATTGTCACTAAGCGGGCCGACGGCGCATTACATGTCGTGACGCTTGCCCCTAGCTTTGTAGATACTCAGCGCTTTGGCTTAGTTGCTGGTGTCGCTAAGCTGCGCAGTTTGGCGGGTTTGAGCAATATTGGCTTGGCTGTGCCGGTGAGCTTTTCAGTAACTTTTCAATAGTCACTGAAAAAATAGGCGACGGGCTAGTCTCGTCGCAATTTGTCGGAAATACCAATAGGCGTAGGGTAGTTTAAAACCACGATATAAGACGACACCACAAAACTAATAATGGCGGTAGCCTGAATCAAATGCGACGCTTCACGGCCGATTAGAGCCATTTCTGTGGCGACGTAGGCAATAAGTAAAGAAAACTCACTGATTTGCCCCATCCTGAAACCTAAGTCCCAGGCCAGTTTCTTGGTCTCACTCATGCCATGTATTAAATAACGGAAAATAACGGGTTTGAGTACCAGCACCAGGCCGGCAAGAATCGACGCAGGTACGATAATTTCGCTCAGCAAACCCAAGTCGAAACGCGCACCCAGTGAAAAGAAAAATAGGATCAGGAAAAAATCTCGCAAGGGTTTTAGATTAATCGCGATGTACTGCGAGATCGGGCTGGTCGCTAGGCTAATACCGCCCAAAAATGCGCCAATTTCAGCAGATAAGCCTAATGCGTGTGCGGCCTCGGTCATACCAAGACACCAGCCAATAGCCAGCAGAAATATATATTCATGAAAGCGATCAAAGCGACTTATCAGCGGTAATAAAACGAAGCGCACAGCTAAAAAGGCAAACGCAATTAAGGCTGGCAAGGCGATAAGTGCTTTAAATAGGTTTGTCCCTGAAAACTCCCCCAGACTCATGCTGAGCAATATCATCAGCACAAAAATTGCGATTAAATCCTGCAGCAGTAGCAAGCCAACCATGAGTTCGCCGGTATGACGGTGATGCAGCGCGGTCGTTGGCAGCAGCTTAATGCCAATAATCGTGCTCGAAAACATCATGGCGGCGCCAATCACTAATGATTCGGTGGTATTGAACCCAAAGCTGGCGGCGAGGGCATAGCCAATGAGGGCAAAGGCCAAGGAGCTGA
The DNA here is from genome assembly GCF_014202945.1 of Zhongshania antarctica. Classification (GTDB taxonomy): domain Bacteria; phylum Pseudomonadota; class Gammaproteobacteria; order Pseudomonadales; family Spongiibacteraceae; genus Spongiibacter; species Spongiibacter antarcticus. The sequence continues at coordinate 194,156 of NZ_JACHHW010000007.1, forward strand.
GGAGCGCGACCACGGTGGCCTTTTTAAGGGTGGCTAACAGCGCTTTGGGCTGCATATCTAGGCCCAGCAGAAATAGCAAAAAGATAATGCCGAATTCAGCAATCTCAGCAAGCAGCTTAACATCAGTGACCCAAGCGCTGCCGTGAGGGCCAATAATGGCGCCAAGTGCGATATAAGCTATGAGTAGTGGCTGACGGGTGAAGAGGGCAATCGAGGCTAATACCGCTGCACCACTAAAAATCAGAAAAAATGACGACGTTAAACTCGCTTCCACGGCTTAAACCTCTTGGCGGGGCGGGTGAAGGCTCATAATCACACAAGCTCGCGTGGCGAGACAATAGCGCTTGGGCGAATCGAAAGCGATAAAGTAGCAGTCTATAAAGCAAAATGCCGCCAAAGTGGCGGCATTTTGTGATTCGCGCGCAGCCTTAGCGGCGACGGAAAATCGGCAAGGCTTGATCTATCGACGGCTGATAGGCGTCACTAAAATCATTAAAACTAGCCAAAGCTTCGTCGAGCTCGTCGCTTTGTAGCGCGAAACTATTAAAGCCACAACGCTTAAGAAAATAGAGCTGATCCCGCATAAAATCGCCGATCGCGCGTAATTCACCGGTAAACCCGTGTTGTTCGCGCAATTCTCGGCCATAACTAAAGCCACGACCATCAGCAAACTTCGGGAAGTCGACCGCAATCAGCGCAAAGCTATTAATGTCGGCGCCTAAAAGCTTGGGGGACTGGTCACTCGCTAAAAACACCGCGATATCGCCAAGCGCCAGCAGAGCATCCTTATGTGCTTGCCACAGTGCTAATGGCACAATATAACCGCCGCTAGTAGGTAAGCTCTCGGTGTCGCGCCAAACCTGCCAGCTGTCCTCAACAACATTGAGGTCTTTAATAATCTTAGGCATATGCACGCTCCTTAAATGGGTCCATACCAACACGGCGGAAGGTGTCTAAAAAGCGCTCTTCCGGCTGGCGAAGTGATACAAAGGTTTCGAGCACTTTTTCAATCACATTAGGTACCTCATCTTGAGCGAAGGATGGCCCAAGAATCTTGCCGATTGAGGCGTCTAAGCCCTGACTGCCGCCAAGGGATATTTGATAAAACTCTTGGCCTTTTTTGTCTACGCCAAGAATGCCGATATTGCCAATATGGTGGTGACCACAGGCGTTCATGCAGCCAGAAATATTGAGTTCAATTTCACCCAAATCATAAACGTAATCCAAATCCTCAAAGCGACGCTGAATGGCTTCAGCAATGGGGATAGACTTGGCATTTGCCAGCGAGCAGAAATCGCCACCGGGGCAGCAGATAATATCGTTTAAAGTGCCAACCACAGGGGAGGCTACTTCTAATTCAACCAGCTCTTTCCACAGTGCCAGCAAATCCTGCTGACGAACATCGGGTAAGACGATGTTCTGCTGGTGGGTACTGCGAATTTCCCCAAATCCGTAGCGCTCGCCTAAATCGGCGATCACTTCCAGCTGCTCGGCTGTCACATCGCCGGGAGCAACGCCGGTGGTTTTCAGCGCCAAGGTCACAATGCGGTAGCCCGCTACTTTGTGTGCATGGGTGTTGTGCTGCAACCAGCGGGCAAAGTCAGCATTTTCTAGCGCCAATGCCTGCATATCTTGCTGTGGCAATGATTCGTAGGCGGGCGGCTGGAAGAAAGACTGGGCGCGGCTGATTTCTTCATCAGTTAGGCTCAGGGCGCCATCTTTAATATGTGCCCATTCTTTTTCAACATCTGCTTTAAACGCCTCGGCGCCCATGGCGCGAACCAAAATCTTGATACGGGCTTTAAATTTGTTGTCGCGACGACCAAGCTGGTTATAAACCCGCAATATTGCTTCAAGGTAAGTCAGTAGATGCTTAGGCTCAAGGGCCTCGTTAATCACGCTACCAATCACCGGGGTGCGACCCAAGCCGCCTCCCACAATCACCTTAAAGGCGGTGTTGCCAGCGGCATCTTTTACAATTTGGAGACCAATATCGTGAACCATTACCGCGGCGCGGTCAGATGCTGAACCACACACCGCGATTTTGAATTTGCGGGGTAAAAATGCGAATTCAGGGTGAAAGGTCGACCACTGGCGAATAATTTCGCAGTAGGCGCGGGCGTCTTCAACTTCGTCAGCCGCGACGCCAGAGAACTGGTCGGCAGTGACGTTGCGAATACAGTTACCGCTGGTCTGCACTGCGTGCATTTCGACTTCGGCAAGCTCTTCCAGGATGTCCGGTACTTCTTCTAGCTTGGGCCAATTCAGCTGCACATTCTGGCGAGTACTGATGTGGGCGTAGCCCTTGTCATATTTCCGCGTAATAGACGCTAATTTGCGCAACTGCTCGGCGTTCAGCGTGCCGTAGGGCACGGCAATACGCAGCATAGGTGCGAGGCGCTGAATATAGAGGCCATTTTGCAAACGCAAAGGCAGAAACTGCTCATCGCTAATTTTGCCTTCGAGATAGCGCTGGGTTTGGTCGCGAAATTGCGCAACACGCTGACTGACAAGCTGACGGTCAAATTGGTCGTAAGCGTACATAGGAACCTTTGTCGTAAGTGTTTGGCGGGTCAATAATACTAAGTAGGGCAGGGAGTTCCATGCATTGAGCGGGCATAGAGCTGGTAGCTGCAGTTTATAGCGGACTAATGTTAAAGATAAAGTGGGGGTTTCGCTAACGAATTTTCTGGGTAATGCTTACGCGCGGGGTCGATAAGCCAAAATCTAGGCGATTAATTAGCTCAACGATGGCGGAAATTCTTGCTACAATGCGCGCTGAATTTTAGCGCCGACCTACGGCCCCAGTAATCTACCCATACCAAAGAGGCTTCCATGTCTGATCACACGTCTGAGCAAACCGAAGAGCAACGCGGCGACAACTTCGCTGATGCCTGCGCCGCCATCGCTATTTTGACCATCGTTGTGGGTACTGTAGTGTATTGGTTGGCGGGCATGCCTTCTTAATCAGTTCTTTGGTGCGCGGGAAGTACAGATTTAAACGCTTTCCTGAAACTTTAAAATCCTCGCTTTTTAGCGGGGATTTTTGTTTATAAGTATCTAGGCCTAGAGTTGTTTTATATTGAACGCATCACTTCGCGCTGTTCGAAAATCACTCATCCAGCTTGCTTTAACACCAGCTGCACAATCGTAAACACGGTAGCGATAAACAAGCCCACAAAGATAATGGCAGTGACGACGTAGTTGCGAAAGCGGCCGTGTTTAAAATCGCGTTCGCGATTGTGACTGCTCTGCACCCCAAAGGCGGCTGAGATAATACTGCCTACGACGGCAAAGATGCGGGGTTTACTGTCTTCTGGTTGCTTGTTGTCGCTCATTTTTTACCTCAGAAATAGCGTATGCGCACTACGTGCGAACCCAGATGTTTCTTAAAACACCCGGACTCGCGCGTTAGGCTTGATAAAGCGCTAGGGATCGTAATCCAAGTTGGGAGACAACCAGCGTTCCATGGTTTTCATTTCCATGCCTTTGCGGGCGGCAATGTCTTCGACCTGGTCTTTACCAATTTTGCCCACGGCAAAGTAGCGCGACTGGGGGTGGGAGTAGTAAAAACCACTGACCGCCGCCGCGGGGTGCATGGCGAGGCTCTCGGTTAAGATAATCCCGGTTTCGCTGGTGGCGTTTAGCAGGCGGAACAGCGTTTCTTTCTCAGTATGATCGGGGCAGGCTGGGTAGCCTGGCGCAGGGCGAATGCCGCGGTATTTCTCTTTGATTAGCTCCTCATTGCTCAGGCTTTCATCTGCGGCATAGGGCCAGTATTCCTTACGCACCCGCAAATGCAGGTGCTCGGCAAAGGATTCTGCCAAGCGGTCAGCAAGCGCCTTAACCATAATGGCGCTGTAGTCGTCGTTGGCGGCGATAAATTTATCGGCCAGTTCGTCTGCACCTAGACCGGTTGTTACTGCAAAGCCGCCGATATAATCGGTTTTACCGCTATCGGCCGGGGCGATGTAGTCCGCCAAACTCATGTGCGGCTTGTCGTCGGGCTTTTGGGCTTGCTGGCGGAGCTGGTATAGGGTTTCAAGCGCTGCCGAGCCTTCGGTATTCATTACCGTGATGTCGTCGCTGCCGCTGCGCTGGGCGGGCCAAAAACCGATAATACCGTTGGCCTGTAGCAGCTTTTCTTTAATAATGCGGTCGAGCATGCGCTGGCCATCGTCAAATAAATTGCGCGCAGCTTCGCCGACGGTTTCATCGTCGAGAATTTTAGGGTACTTGCCGGCCAAACCCCAAGATATAAAGAACGGCGTCCAGTCGATGGTTTCGCGCAGAGTTTCGAGGGGGTAGTCCTCAAAGGTGCGAGTGCCCAGGAAGCTGGGGGCTGGTGGGGTGTAATTGGCCCAGTCGGTAACAAAGGCATTTTGGCAGGCCAAGGGATACGTCAATAAGCGTTTTTTACCCTGACTTCCGGCACGGCGGGCGCGAACCCGCTCGTATTCGTCTTTGCGCTCGGCGACAAAATCGGCCTTCATGTCTTCGCTAATGAGCTGGGTGGCAACCGCTACGCTGCGCGAGGCATCGGGCACATAGACCACGGCATCGTTCTGGTATTTAGGTTCGATCTTAACCGCGGTATGGGCTTTCGAGGTGGTCGCGCCACCGATCATTAAGGGAATAGTTAGGCCCTGACGCTGCATTTCGCTGGCCACATGCACCATTTCGTCTAGCGACGGGGTGATGAGTCCGCTCAGGCCAATGATGTCAACTTTCTCGCGTTTAGCGGTTTCGAGTATCTTGTCGCAAGACACCATTACGCCGAGATCGATAACCTCAAAGTTATTGCACTGCAGCACTACGCCGACAATGTTTTTACCGATATCGTGAACATCGCCTTTGACTGTTGCCATCAGTACGCGGCCATTGGCTTTGGCGCCAACCGCTTTGCTGGCTTCGATATACGGGTTGAGGTAGGCCACGGCTTGCTTCATGACGCGGGCCGATTTAACCACCTGAGGCAGGAACATTTTGCCGTCGCCGAATAAGTCGCCAACCACGTTCATGCCATCCATTAATGCGCCCTCAATGACATCAATGGGCTTAACCGCGGCGGCACGAGCAACTTCGGCGTCTTCTTCAATATAAGTCGAAATACCTTTAACCAGCGCGTGTTCAATACGCTTTTCAACTGGCCATTCACGCCATGTCAGGTCTTCTTTGTTTTCGGCTGTGGAGCCGTCGCCACGGTATTTGTCGGCAATATTCAGTAAGCGCTCGGTGCTGTCGTCGCGACGGTTGAGAATAACGTCTTCAACGTGATCTCTAAGCTCCTTCGGCAGATCATCGTATATTGCCAGTTGACTGGCGTTAACAATGCCCATGTCCATGCCCGCTTTAATCGCGTGGTAGAGGAACACCGAGTGAATCGCCTCACGGACGGGGTTATTGCCCCTGAACGAGAAAGAGACGTTAGATACCCCGCCAGAGACCATCGCGTAGGGCAGCTCTTTTTTGATGTAAGCAGTGGCCTCGATAAAGTCGACGGCGTAATTATTGTGCTCGTCAATGCCGGTGGCCACCGCAAAGATGTTCGGGTCGAATATGATGTCTTGGGGCGGAAAGCCGATTTCATTGACCAGAATGTCGTAGCTGCGTTTGCAAATTTCAGCTTTGCGCTTAAAAGTGTCCGCTTGACCGTCTTCGTCGAAGGCCATGACCACCACGGCGGCGCCGTACTTCATGCAGGCCCGGGCGCGGTCGCGAAACTCGTCTTCGCCTTCTTTCATCGAAATGGAATTAACGATGGGCTTGCCCTGAATACACTTCAGGCCCGCTTCGATAACGTCCCACTTAGAGGAGTCGACCATAATCGGTACCCGACAGATATCCGGCTCCGAGGCGATCAGATTTAAAAAGGTGACGATGGCATGTTCGGCATCGAGCATGCCTTCATCCATATTGATGTCGATCACCTGGGCGCCGTTTTCAACCTGCTGACGGGCTACCGAAAGGGCGGCGTCGTAGTCGTTCTCTAAGATTAGGCGCTTAAATACCGCAGAACCGGTAACGTTACAGCGTTCGCCGACGTTCACAAACAGCGAGTTGGTGTCGATATGGAAGGGCTCTAAACCCGACAATCGGCAAATAGGCTCGCGCTGGGGCAGAGGACGTGGCGCAATACCGTCCATTGCCGTGCCAATTGCCTCAATATGCGCTGGGGTCGTACCGCAGCAGCCGCCGACCAAATTCAGGAAACCGCGTTCGGCAAACTCTTTTAACTCGCCGTGCATATCCTCTGGGGTTTCGTCGTACTCGCCAAATTCATTGGGCAGTCCCGCGTTAAAGTGGCCGCTAAAATAGCAGTCAGAAGCTTCGCAAAGTTCTTCAACAAATGGCCGTATCTCACTGAATCTTCTACCACAATTGGTGCCAATGATAAGTGGCTTGGCGTGGGCAATGGAGTTCCAGAACGCGGTGGGTGTTTGCCCAGACAAGGTGCGGCCGCTGGTGTCGGGGAAGGTCACCGAGATCATGATGGGCCGCTCGTCGCCGGTGTCTTCAAAATATTGCAGCACGGCATAAACCGCCGCTTTGGCATTGAGACTGTCAAAAATAGTCTCAATCATCAGAATGTCGGCGCCGCCGGTAATCAGGCCACGGGTGGCGGCGTAGTAGTTTTCGACCAGCTCATCAAAATTGGTATTGCGCGCGCCGGGGTCGTTTACATCGGGTGAAATAGACGCGGTGCGCGGCGTGGGGCCAATAACACCGGCAACAAAGCGAGGTTTGTCCGGGTTAAGCGCCGTTGCCGCATCGGCGACTTCGCGGGCTAGCTCAGCGCCAACCCGGTTTAACTCTTCGGCAATCTCTTGTAAGTCGTAATCGCCTTGGGCAATGGCGGTCGAGTTAAAGGTGTTGGTCTCGATAACATCGGCGCCGGAGTCAAGATAGGCCTGATGTATTTCGCGGATAACATCGGGGCGAGTCAGGGTTAGCAGGTCGTTATTGCCTTTGAGATCGGTATGAAAGTCAGCAAAACGCGCGCCGCGATAGTCGGCCTCTTCCAGCTTGTAGCTTTGAATTAAGCTGCCCATAGCGCCGTCAATTACCAGTATGCGGTTTTTTAGTGCGGTTATAAGTTGGGCGGTGCGGGGAGTAGGCTGACTCATGAATATCCTGATAATTTTAAGCGTTAGAATCAAAAGCGTTACGCGGACTGTGGCCAGCATGGGCTTCGTGGTAAACTACGTAATTCTAACAGATACTCGGCCCAGCATAGAAATTGTTTGGCAAAACAGCGGGATATACAGAGGTTAATATGTCTACAGAACAAACAGCCGTTAATTTGACGATTACAGAGTCTGCCCAAGACTATCTGGCCGAATTGCTAGCAAAGCAAGACGACGTCATTGGTGTGCGGGTGTTTATTACGCAGCCCGGTACGCCTAAAGCCGAAACCTGCATCGCGTATTGTCGCGACGGCGATCTAAACGACGCCGATATCATTCGGGATTACCCGAAGTTTAAGGCCTATTTTGATGGCCGCAGCGTACCATTTTTGGACGAAGGTTTTATCGATTACTCTAGCGACCGCATGGGTGGCCAGTTAACCATTAAGGCACCAAACGCCCGGCTGCCAAGGGTTAGCGAAGACAGTCCGCTGGAAGATCAAATTAACTACGTGCTGTATAACGAAGTAAATCCCTCGTTAGCGGCGCACGGTGGTGAAGTGTCACTGCTGGAGATTACCGAAGATAAGTTGGCGGTACTTAAGTTTGGTGGCGGCTGCCAGGGTTGTGGCATGGTCGACGTGACGCTCAAAGAAGGTGTTGAAAAGACCCTGCTTGAGAAAGTCCCCGGTCTGTCTGGCGTGAAAGACAGTACGGACCACACTAATACCGATAATGCTTATTTTAAATAGTCATAAGGCTTATCTGCCTCGGTAGACAATATATAGAGTAAACCCTGCTCCCCTAAACGGGGCAGGTATCTCAAGGACGCCCCTTCATGCAGCTTCAACACTCTCGTACCGATATTCAGGTGCGCTTCTCGGATCTCGACCTCCTTGGCCATGTTTCCAACAGTTATTACGCCCAGTATTTTGACTTAGCCCGAGTGACGTTTTTTCGACAAATAGCCAAGCTTATTAAGAACCCCGTTCCGTCGTATGTCGTTGCTAGCGTAAAGATGGATATGCTGCGGGAAATTCGTTTTGACGACCGCGTTGTTGTCGATACCTGGTGTTCCCGGGTCGGAACGAAAAGTATGACCATAGAACATGTTATTTATGCGAATGGCGAAAAAGCCACTACCTGCCAGACTGTGCTGGTTGGCTTTGATCGCGATACTCGCAGCTCAACCGCGCTGCCAACGGACTGGGAAGTCAGTGATCTTAGCGATGTTATACCGCCGAGTAAGGCCTAAGCCTTGAACTGTTACTGCGGAGAAGACCTCGCGTTTCGAGATTGTTGCGGCCGTTATATTAGCGGTTCGCAATTGGCGCCGACCGCTGAAGCGCTAATGCGCTCGCGCTATAGCGCATTCAAGGTCGGCAATGCTGATTACTTATTGGCGAGTTTGCACCCCAGTAAGCGCGCATCAGAAAGCCGCGAAAGCCTTGAGCAAAGCTTTGCCAATACTCAGTGGTGCAGTTTGCGAATTTTATCTCGCCGTAATGGCCAGTCTGGTCAAACTGCCGGTGAAGTGGAGTTCGTCGCTTTTTACCGCAGTGGCGAAGAAATTGGTCAATTACATGAGCGTTCGCGTTTTGTCTGTGAAAACAATCAGTGGCTATACTCTGATGGCGACATGCTGCCAGCGCTGAAGTTAGGTCGAAATGATGAATGCTGGTGCGGCAGCGGCCTGAAACTAAAGAAGTGCCATCCTGACTAAAGGACTGTGTTCCTTTCCGACAGAGTAGCGTATTGATGACAGTAATAAGAGTTTTGTCTTATAACGTCCACAAGGGCTTTTGCTCGGCAAATCGTCAGTTTCTCCTTAATCAAATCCGCGAAGGTATTCGCAGTGTTGATGCTGAGTTGGTTTTTCTGCAAGAGGTTGTTGGCGAAAATAGCCAACACGCAGAGCGCCATGTTGATTGGGTTGATGAAAGCCAGTTTGAGTATCTTGCCGATACGGTGTGGCCACACTTTGCTTACGGCAAGAATGCAGTTTATGACCACGGTCATCACGGCAATGCCATTCTTAGCAAATACCCAATCCTAAGTAGCGAAAATGTCGATATTTCCCTATATCGTCGCTCTCAGCGCGGTTTGTTATTGAGTGTAATTGAGCCGGGGATCTACGTTATTTGCGTGCACATGGGCCTGCTGGGTTGGGAGCGCCATCAGCAATTCAACTTACTTACCAAGTTAATAAGTGAAAAAGTCCCGGCAGATGCACCGCTGATCATTGCCGGTGATTTTAATGATTGGAGTGGCGCTCTGCATTTACGTTTTAAACACAGCCTTAAATTGCGCGAGGCATCGCTGCAGGCCAATGGCAAACTCGCCAAAACATTTCCGGCCAAGCGGCCAATGCTGCGTTTGGATCGTATTTACTTTAGGGGATTTCAGGCACTATCGGCTAAGCGCCTAAGCGGCGAGCCATGGCGGTCGCTGTCGGATCACTGCGGGCTATACGCCGAGCTCAAACTGCACTTGCCAATATAAGAGTACAAACCCAAGTTAAAAAAAAGCCCCGACAAGTCGGGGCATAAAAGCCTTGAGCATCAAGGTGTAGAAGCACCTGTCTTACGCTTCGATGCTTATCTTGGATCACCTAGATGACGTAAAAATGAAAAAAGCGCCCGAAGGCGCTTTTTATACTGCTATGTGTGCTCGTTGCTATTAACGTGCGCGTTTTGGCAGTACGTCTTTCAAACGCTCGCGCATAGTGCGCAATGCGGTTTCGGTTTCGTCCCAGCCAATACAACCATCGGTAACCGACACGCCGTAAGCAAGCTTGGACAAATCTTCAGGAATACTTTGATTGCCTGCGTTGATGTTGCTCTCAACCATCAAGCCAACAATCGAGGTGTTGCCCTCGATTACTTGGTTAGCCACATTTTCGATAACCAGCGGCTGTAATTGCGGTTGCTTGCTCGAGTTCGCATGGCTGCAATCGACCATAATGTTGAGCGGAATGCCGGCCTTGGTCAGTTCTGCTTCGCATAATTTAATATGCACAGAATCGTAATTGGGGCCTTGGCTGCCGCCACGAAGTACTATGTGGGTGTAGGCATTGCCGGTGGTGTGAATAACCGCGACCTGGCCTTCGCCATTAATGCCCAGAAAACGGTGGGGTTTAACTGCTGAGCCAATCGCATTAACCGCAACGGTTAAGCCACCGTCGGTGCCGTTTTTAAAGCCAACCGCAGAAGACAGGCCACTTGCCATTTCGCGGTGGGTTTGTGATTCGGTAGTGCGTGCGCCAATCGCTGACCATGCAATACAGTCTTGCAGGTATTGAGGCGAAATTGGGTCTAGGGCCTCAGTCGACGTGGGTAGACCAAGTTCACTGATGTCGAGCAGTAATTTACGACCAATATGCAGACCTTCTTCAATTTTGAAGGTGTCATTCAAGTAAGGGTCGTTGATTAAACCTTTCCAGCCGACAGTTGTGCGGGGCTTTTCAAAGTACACCCGCATAATAATAACCAAGGTGTCGCTAACTTCATCGGCCAGCGCTTTTAAGCGCTTGGCATAGTCCATGGCGGCGTCGACATCGTGAATTGAGCAGGGGCCAACCACCACAAACATGCGGTGATCTTTGCCGTCGAGAATATCTCTGACGGTATCGCGGCCCTGATTAACAACCTCTTTGGCGAGATCGCTCATGGGTAACGCGGCTTTTAAACGTGCTGGAGTAATCAGCACTTCCTGTGCGGTGACGTTTACATTTTCAATTTTTTTTTCGATGCTAGACATAAGCCTTCCGGTTAGGCGGAGAGTATAAAATACGCTAAGCCGCGTATTCTAACCGAAAAGAGTGGTAATTGAATATCCACAGCGGACGTGCCTAGGTAAAATACTTCGAAATTCAAGGGAATATAATTGCTGATGCGAAAATATAGCCGTGTCTGTCTACTGCGCCTTTTAGCGGTGGTGCTATTTGCCAGTCCTTTTCAATTGCTGGCAGCGGAGGAGTCTGAACTCCCGGTAGTGAAATTGTCACCGCAAATACGCAGTAGCGCTGCGCAAGACGAGGGGTATTCCGAGTTGGGGTGTGAGCAGCTATCCGGTGTAAAAGCAGAGTCCGCGGCCCAGCAACGAGCTTTAGCGACCCGAAAACAACAGTGTCTGCAGCAATATCGGCAGTTTATTCCCAATACAGGTTTGCGTTAATGAGTAAGCAGCGTCACCACATCAACACCTTTAAACCGGCTAAAAAGCCGAAGTCTGCCCTAGATACCGCCGTACTAAAGTTGCATATCGACAGTTTGGCCGATGACGGCCGCGGTGTAGCCCGTCACGATAATAAGGTGGTTTTTGTTGGCGGCGTCTTGCCCAATGAAACCGTAGACGCCCAATATGTTCGCCGTCACAAGCGCTATGACGAAGCTAAGTTACTTGCCGTATCTACGCCGGCCGAGCAGAGAGTAGACGCGATTTGCCCGGTTTATCAGCGCTGCGGCGGCTGCCAATTGCAGCATTTAAAGTACCCCAGCCAAGTGAGCTTTAAGCAAGAGCGTCTGCAGCGGGTATTGGCGGCAGCGTCTGCGAATACCGAGACCGCTACCTTGCCTGCGGCGATCACCGGCTCAGAATTTGGCTATCGTCACCGCGCGCGTCTTAGCTACCACAATGGCGTTTTGGGGTTTAAAGCCCAAGCCAGCCACAACTTGATTGGCGTTGAGAGTTGCCCCTTATTGGCAGCGGAATTGAATGGGGTTTTAAGCCAGAGCGCCGCAGCCATCGCCGAGTTTTTGGGTGATAAAACCACCGCCGAGGTGGTGTTAAGCCTGAGTGACGATGGCCGCGTTGCCCTAAAAATAAAGAAAGAAGGCTTTGTTGACGCAAAGCGCAGCGCGGTTTTGGCAGAGAAACTAGTGGCCCCCGCGTTTTTACACAGCATTGAAGGCAGCAAAGGCGCAGCCTGGCGCGGCGAAAATGCACCCTTAAGCTACCCAGTGAGTGAGGCGTTGTCGCTGCCGTTTCAGCCCAGCGATTTCACTCAGGTAAATATCGCGGTGAATCAACAAATGATTCAGCAGTGCATGGCATGGTTAAAGCCGGAATCTGGCGAGCTTATCAGCGATTATTTTTGCGGCTTAGGTAATTTTAGCCTGGCTTTGGCCAGTGCCAGTGCCCGCGTTATTGGCGTTGATGTTGGCAAGGCCATGTTGCGGCGCGCCAACCAACAAGCGGAAACACTGGGTTTAGCGATTGAATACCGCAACGCCGATTTGTTTGATGCAGAAAATATTGTATTAGATGTCGCTAGCCACAAGGTGCTTCTCGATCCACCCCGCGCTGGCGCCAAGGCGCTGTGCGAAGTGTTGGCGCAAAGCAAAACCGTGCAAACCATTGTTTACGTGTCTTGCGACCCAGCAACCTTGGCGCGAGATTTAGCGATATTGCAGGAGGGCGGTTTTGCAGTGGCAGATGCCGTAATGGCCGATATGTTCCCGCAAACCTATCACCTAGAAAGTTTGGTGCATCTAACCCGCAATTAATCAGCCCTGGGCAGGGGACTTATTCTCGGCGAGACTCCCCGATAATCTGGTCACCTGATTGCGCTAAAGCATCCGAATTGTCCGTAGCGGTCGCACTTCACGCATCCCCGTTGCGGCAAACTGTTATCCTGAATCTCTAACTCGCTGTTCTGGGAGACTGCCTGCGTTACCTTCTGGGCTTCAAACCTTGCTATTTTGGCCCCTAGGCGCCATCACCCTGAGATTCCTACGCCGTTACGCTGAATTCCCTAAATGGTCATTCTGAACTCCCTACATCGTCATTCTGAACTTGATTCAGAATCCATATACCACCGCACTAATTCAATCTGAAAAAGCGGATGTCTAATCAAATCCGGCGTAACGCCATTGCCACACTGGCCGCAGTCGCTGCTTCCGCGGCATCGAGCGAAGTGAACAAGAGAGTACTTCCCATTAACACATTGGCGGATCACTTAACTCATTGAACTTTATAAAAAACGCGATATGATCAAGGGAAAGGAATGCTTGGCAGAAATAAAGGGAACTCGTCTTCGTTTGACCGACACTCGTTAATAACGAGGTCGTCACATCATTGAATTTCCTAGAATTTTTCAATTAACTTTAAAGCCCACTCATTGATAAGGGGGCCAAAGTGATATATGGCCTGAGTCGTTATAATAAACTGTTAAATTTTTAAGGAGTGCTATGCAGCATTGGTATGTTTACCACAGTCAGGAGACCATGTCTCACCCATACGCTTCATTAGGTGAGCATGCGGTTTACAGCAAACAAAATCAGCCTAAGTTATGTTTCAACGACGTAATTTGGGTTGTGGAGGGTGATTCAAGCACTCCGAAAAATTTCACTCTGGTTGATTGCTTCCAATACAAGAACTCAGAATACCCTCCATTTAAAGCTGAGTATTCTGCATTTAAGCTAAAGGTTTCCGATACAACATCTTTATTAGAAAGTGCTATTTCGCTTAGTAAGGATATTCCGTGGTTTGAAGATCTACACCAAAGGTTCATTACGAAGCAGCGATTTTTTTTGTAATCTCGAAAATACAGAAAATATAATTCAGGGGCTAAAAGAATCATCTGGGATCAAAATTTAATCGGGTAGCCGAGGGTCTCTAACCCTCAGCCCCCACAACACCCTGCATGCGGATCCGCACAGGGCGTTTCACTAAGAATGGTGAAGCTTGAT
>NZ_JACHHW010000008.1 GCF_014202945.1 Zhongshania antarctica
ATCCAGATAAACAATGGGATACACCGCATCCAGCGGCCGCGACTGCCATTCAATCACTTCATCAATGACGGCATCGGTGACCTTGGATATGAGGCGTTGATTTATATCGTCAAGGCACTTGAGCAGAAGAGTCATTTCCACTAAGGCCTTGGCGAGCCTACTTAATGCATTTAATCAGATCAGCAAGAATTTCTGCCCCTGCCATTGCGGCATAGCGCTTCGCCAAGGGCACGGTACCGCGCGAGATACAAATTGCCTTGGGCCGCCCTCAGACCATAGCGTCGAGGGGTCTCGTCAAGCAGGCCGGACTAAATCTTTATTGTCACTTAATAATACTCTGGTTCAATGGCGCGATAGTCAATTGCCCCTCATTACTTCCGGAACTCACTCGATGCCACGCACTACGCAGCTATTATCATTCCTTGCTACACGTCCTTGCCACTGCCTCTTGCTTGCCCTTTTGACGATTGTGCTATCAGCATGCGGCAGCGAATCCCCACAACCACAAAGCGAGAGACCTGCAGCCAAAGTGAGTGTGGCCATTGTAGAGCTCACTGATACCGTGCAGGTCGGAACCTACGCCGCCCGACTGCGAAGTACGGGCGAAGTCGAAGTACGCGCACAGGTGGGGGGCATACTGGAGCAGCGTTTATATACCGAGGGAGCGCTAGTCGAGAAAGGTGATACGCTATTTCAGATTGATCCTGAGGCTTATAGGCTGGCGCTGCGCCGCGCCAAAGCGGAGCTTGACGAGGCGAAAGCCAACCGGATTCAAGCCGAGAGAGACTTGCATCGAATAAAAGCACTGTTCGCACGCAAAATTGTAAGCGAAGACGACATGGACACGGCGGACAGTGCGATGCAGGTCACCGAGGCTCAACTCAAACGGGCACAATCCGCCGCGGACGACGCGGGACGCATACTGGGCTACAGCCGAGTCGAGGCGCCGGTAACGGGGATAAGCCGCCTTGAAGCAGTCGCCGAAGGTAATCTGGTGCAACCTGGCACCTTGCTCACCACCTTAGTTCCGCTCGATCCCATCGAACTCCATTTCACCCTGCCCGCCAAGGATGCGCGCCTTCGACGCAACGCTGACTCGGCCCCCAAAACCGTTAGCCTGATTCTCGAGAGTGGTCACATTTACGAACAAAAGGGGCAACTTGATTTCACCGCCAGCCACATCAACCCCGCAACCGACACCATTGGGCTACGCGCCATTTTTCCAAACCCGAGCGGAGAGTTACTGCCGGGCCAGTTCGCGCGTGTACGAATACCGCTGCGGACATTCCACGATGTATTTCTCATCGACCCCAAAGCGGTAAGCGAAGGTTCGAACGGGCCCCAGGTGTTCACGATAAACGGCGAGAATAAAGCGATCGCTCGGCCCCTTGAGCTTGGCCCTATACTCAATGGCAGTCAGGTGGTGCTCTCCGGTTTACAAGCGGGTGATCAGATGGTAGTAAACGGCCAGGTCGCGCTGCGGGACGATTCTTCGGCGGCCATAATCGCCGGCCGAGAAGGACAGCCTTAATGCTTAGTTTCTTTATAGATCGGCCAATTTTTGCCGGCGTTATTTCTATTGTCATCACGCTTGCGGGCTTAGCGGCTTTGCGTCAGTTACCACTCGAACAGTACCCGCAGGTGGTACCACCGCAAGTGGTCGTCACCGCCACCTACCCGGGTGCCAGCGCGACCGTAGTAGCAAACTCTGTAGCGATTCCACTGGAAGCGGAAATCAACGGCGTGGACGACATGATCTACATGGATGCCACCACAACTGATACCGGCAAACTGAAGCTCACAGTGACGTTCAAGATTGGCACCGACCCAGACCAGGCCACGATCAATGTCAACAACCGGGTGCAAGCCGCAGCGCCACGGTTGCCACAAGTCGTCCGTGACATGGGCTTGCGAGTCGAAGCCCGCCCCACCGATATTCTCCTGCTGGGTGTGCTTACCTCACCGGATGACAGCCTGAAAATGATAGACATCAGCAATTATGCCTTGCTGAATATGCTCGATGAACTCGGGCGTATTGACGGGGTCGGTGAAGCCCGCCTTTTCAGTTCGCAAGACTACGCCATGCGTATCTGGATTGATCCGATCAAGCTCGCCGATTACCAGCTTACTGCCGAGGATATCGCGTCTGCTCTGCGGGACCAAAACTCAGAATTCGCCACTGGCCGATTGGGCGCCGCGCCCGATCCCGAACAGCAAGACTTCACCCTCACCATCACCAGTGAAGGGCAACTCGCCACGCCGGAACAGTTTGAAGCCATTTTACTGCGCACAGATGCCGATGGTGCCAGTCTGCGGCTGCGCGATGTGGCGCGCATTGAGCTGGGTTCGCAAGATTACAGTTTTTCCGGGATTTACAATGGCGCGCCCGCCGTTCCGTTTCAAATTTATTTGAAACCGGGCGCGAACGCCCTTGATACTGCGGACCTGGTTCGCCAGGCACTGGATGACATGAAGACGAGCTTTCCCGACGGGCTCGAATACATAATCGCCTACGACACCACGGATTTCGTGCGAACGTCCATCCGCGAGGTGGTGATCACTCTGTTCATCGCCGTCGTTCTTGTGGTGCTGGTCAGCTATCTGTTCTTGCAAAATTTTCGCACAACACTGATTACCTTGGCAGCCATCCCCGTTTCGCTGATCGGTACCTTTGCCGGCATGTTGCTGCTGGGTTTTTCACTCAATATGCTCACCCTCTTCGGCTTGGTGCTGGCGATCGGTATTGTGGTGGACAACTCCATCATCGTTATGGAGTCGGTGGAGCGGCTGATGAGCGAACAGCGTATGACTGCGAGAAATGCCGCGCTAGAAACTGTCAGGAAAATAAGTGGCGCGGTTATCTCGTCAACGTTGGTGTTAGTAGCCGTGTTCTCCCCAGTGGTATTCATCGAAGGCCTAAGCGGCGTTCTGTACCAGCAGTTCGCGGTTACTATTGCTATTGCTATCGTGATTTCCGGGTTGGTAGCCTTGACCCTGACCCCAACACTGTGTGCGCTCTTGCTCAAAGATGTTGCACTGACACGCGATAACGCTACCAAGGGCCGATTTTTCAACGCATTCAATACGGGCCTGGCAGCAATGACCGCCGCCGTCACCGCGCTTGTAAGTTGGCTACTCCGGCACTCCCGCGTCGCTTTGGTCTTATTAGTGGCTTTTGTGGGCGCAGCCGGTTTGGCTGTTAGTTATCTGCCGTCAGGCCTGCTGCCAGCCGAAGACCAGGGCGTAGTGCGTGTGCTGGGACAGCTTCCGTCTGGCGCTTCGCTGGCACGCACAGAAGCCGCCCGCGCAAGTATTTCCGATGAAATTACAGCGATGCCCGAAGTGGAAGGTTTTATTTCATTTGCTGGTTTCGATCTAGTGAATGGCGTAATGCGCACCCATGCCTTGGGTGGCTTCGTAAATTTGGCAGACTGGAGTGAGCGATCCGCTGCTGGCCAGGATGCCTTCAGCATTGCTCAGCGAGTGCGTCATCTCAACGCAAACGTGCTTGAAGCCAACCTGCGGTCTTTTACGCCACCCCCCATCGCGGGTCTATCACTCACCGGCGGTGTGGAAGGCTACCTGCAAGTGCGTGGTAGTGCCGACACAGCACTGCTAGAACAAGTAGCTGGTGAGCTTCGTACGGCGGGAGCGCAACGTCCTGAACTGGCGGCCCTGAACGTAATGTTCGAGTCCCGCGTACCCCAATACCATTCGCAGGTGGATAGGGAGAAAGCCAAAGCTATGGGCATTCCCGTCTCACGCATCTACAGCACACTGCAAAGTACCTTAGGCGCGATGTACGTCAACGACTTCCCCCATCTTGGGCGGCTCTGGCGCGTCTATGTGCAGGCCGACAGCGAATACCGTCGCCAGCCAGAAGATCTGCGGCATATTTCTGTGCGTAGCGATAACGGTAGCCTAGTGCCTCTGAGCAGTCTGGTCTCCCTTGAGCGCCGCCGCGGTGCCGACTTGGTGACGCGCTTCAACGGCTACCCGTCCGTACGGGTGATGGCTAACCCAGCTGCTGGGTACACCAGTGCGCAAGCCAAGCTAGCATTGGAGGAAGTCGTCAAAAACCTGACCGCTGCTGCCGACACACAGATGGGTTGGGTAGGCGAGGCCTATCAGCTGGATCAAACATCTGGCAGCAGTGTGGGGATATTTTTGATGGGCTTGCTGATGGTATTCCTTATTTTAGCGGCGCAATACGAACGACTCACGCTGCCGCTGGCGGTTGCCACCGGCGTCCCCTTCGCGGTGCTGGGCGGAGCGATCGCCACCCATCTGCGAGGTTTTCCAAATGATCTTTATTTTCAGGTAGGGTTGCTTGTACTGATAGGCTTGGCGGCCAAGAATGCCATTTTGATTGTCGAGTTCGCCGCCCAAAATCGTCGCCAAGGCATGGACTCCACCTCGGCCGCCCTTGATGCCACCGCTCAGCGCTTCCGAGCTATTCTGATGACGGCAAGCACCTTCATCATCAGCTCTATTCCCTTAATTTTTGCCACTGGCGCCGGGGCGGCAAGCCGGCAGGAAATCGGCACGGTGGTAGTCGGCGGCATGCTGGCAGCGAGCACGCTTGCCCTGCTTT
This sequence comes from Zhongshania antarctica, assembly GCF_014202945.1. Lineage (GTDB taxonomy): Bacteria > Pseudomonadota > Gammaproteobacteria > Pseudomonadales > Spongiibacteraceae > Spongiibacter > Spongiibacter antarcticus. The sequence continues at coordinate 4,595 of NZ_JACHHW010000008.1, forward strand.
TTGTGCCTCTGGTTTATAAAGTTTTAGAAGACCTATCGACCAGATCGACTGAAAAGGCGCTAACTCATTGAACACTTAGGCAAGCGGAATCTGGATTTCTGCTATCAGGCCTCCTCCATCGCGGGGGGTTAACGTCAGCGCACCGTCGAATCGGTCTGCGATGGCGCGCACAATCGAGATGCCAAGACCCGAGCCATCCTTACGCTGCCGTCCCTGATCTCCACGCCAGAAGCGCCTGCCAATTTGAGCGGCCTGTTCCGCGCTTAGGCCGGGGCCGCGGTCTGCTACTGCAACGACGCAACGCTGACTGGCGAGGTTGAATGCTGCGCTCAGTTCAATGGCTGTGTCTTCAAATGAGTAGCGAATGGCGTTATCCACCAAATTGCGAACAGCGGCTTCCAGCATGGACTTCGGAATCGGCGTTCCAGCATCGGCGCCATCGACGGTCAGGGTCAAACGGCTTCGTTGGTCTGCGCCAACCTTGTCGAGCACACTGTGGATGACGGTGAGCACTGAGGTACAGCCGTCGGCTTTGTCGACAGTGGCCTCAGTGCGAGCCAGCGTCATCATTTGATCAAGCGTGCGTCGCAGTCGCCGCACGCCTTCTTCAGCATCAGCAAGCGAGGCTTGCGCTTCTTCTCCTTCGCTTATCCGCACGACTTGCAGGTGGGTGTCGATCACCGTTAGCGGTGTACGCAATTCGTGTGCAGCCGCGTCAGTGAATGCGCGTTGACTGGACAGTGCTTGTGCCAATCGCCCGAGCAGTCCATTCATCGCGCCTAGCACCGGGCGTAGTTCTGTAGGTGAATGGTCGACAGCGATCGGGGTGGTGTCGTCAGTCTCTTTAGCACGCAATTGTTCGCTCAGAGTTTTCAGCGGAGCCAGGCCACGCCCGATGCCAATCCAGAGCGCGCCCAAGCCGCCAAAGAATGCAATCAGGAACGGCACGCCGGCCGCACGCAGCAGCTCATTGATCAGGATGCCCCGCTCATCAATACGGTCGGTGGTGGTGATCTGGTAACCCTTGTCACGCAACACGTAAATTCGCCACTGGCTTCCCTGAATTTCTCGGGTGCTGTAACCAACAGGCAGCGTGTCGAAATCCGAAGCGGGGCTGCTGCCGGTGCGCGCTATCACTTCGCCACGCAGCGCCCGAATCTCACAGCCGATCCCGTCGTTACCACTGACACGAATGGCATCGGTGACGTTAGCAGGCGAGGAGTTGACGTCCAGTATTGCGCCTTTCAGTAACCCCGACACCATCCGCGCCGACATGGCCAGACGACCGTCGAGTGCGCTATCCAGATTGGCACGCATTCCTTGCATCATCCATGCAGCCGCGGCAGCCCAAAGCACCATTAAGGCAATCCCTGTTATCAGTACGGCGCGAAGTCGCAAGCTCATACTATAAGCCTCCAACCCAAGCGGTAGCCTAGCCCGCGTGCGGTCTCGATTGACTCAGCGCCCAACTTCCGCCGAATATTGTGAATATGCACGTTGAGTGCGTTGCTGCCGACTTTCTCATTCAGCCCATACAGGCGTTCGTTAAGGGTGTCAGGAGTCATCCAGCGACCATCAGAAGTGGCAAGGTGAGCCAGCAGGTCGACTTCTCGCCGTGACAGAGTCAAGGGGTCGTTGTGAAACCAGGCCAGACCACTGCTGGGTTCTAAGCGCAAAGGTCCTGCTTCAATAGTCTGGGTAGCTCGACCTTGGGTGCGCCTTACCAGCGCATGTAATCTCGCTGCCAACTCGCGCAAGTCGAATGGTTTGACCATATAATCGTCTGCTCCACCCTCTAGTCCCGTGAGTCTATGCTCAATGGCATCGCGCGCCGAGAGAATGAGCACAGGTAAACAGGGCTCGAACGCTCGCATGGTTGCCAGCAGCTCCATACCGTCGCGGTCGGGAAGGCCGAGGTCGAGCACCAGAGCATGAAAGGTGTCATTTATTTGCGCAGCTTCGGCCTCGAAGGCTGTACAAACGTGATGTACCGCAATGGCATGCTTATTCAGTCCAGCGACAATCGCTCTGCCGATTAGCTCGTCGTCCTCTACCAGTAATACCCGCATTTGCGTTCCATTCAGCTTCAATTAACGCCCATCTTAGGTATGAAACCCGTGGGATGTAAGCCCCGATTGTATATACCGATATGGGTCCCGCGCCAAACTTAGTTTCACTTAACAAAGAGGGTACATCATTCTTTAAATACCCTGCTTCTTGGAGGAGCCAACATTGCCTCTGTACCAACATGCGCTAGTGATTGTTTTTCTTTTCTTTTGTGCCAATGGCAGCGCATGGGCTGGTGGAGGCCTGTTCTCTTGGGGCAAGGACGCCGAATTTCTGGACGCTGTGGAGGTCCTCAAACTGGAGGATGTTCGCCAGCAAGATGATTATTTCGTGGTCAATGGAAACATTGCCGATGATTACTATGTTTACCGCCATTCATTAAAACTTGTTGACGGGCAAGGAGATTCGATCGAGTTGGAGCTTTCAACAGGCATAGCCACTAATGATGATTTTTTTGGCGACATAGAAATCTATACTGGCGACATGCTGCGCCTGCATTTTCCCTTAGATATATCAGGCTCGCTAACGCTGCATTGGCAAGGATGTGCCGCAGCCGGCATCTGCTATCCGCCGCAGACTCTACAGGTTAATTTGCCAAGGAGTGAGCAAAACGCTTCCTTTGTACAAAACTCACCGACACAGCCACCACGCGGTACGCTGGCAGAGCTTGAGGGCGGCAGCGTCAATGATCAGCTGGCAGAGCGGTACTCTATGGCGCCGGAAGCAAGTTCTAGCGCGGCGCGCCCAGACAGCACAGGCCTGAGTGTCGAGATGGGCGAAGACCAAGCGGCTGCTCAGCGACTCGCGGCCCTCGGGCCGGTGTCGGGCACGCTGCTATTCTTCGGCTTTGGCCTGCTGTTGGCATTCACACCTTGCACACTACCGATGATCCCCATCGTCTCCAGCATAGTGGTCGGCTGTCAGGCTAAGCCGCGGCGAGCCTTCGCGCTCTCCCTGTCTTACGTGCTGGCGATGGCGGGTACCTATGCGGCGTTGGGGGTAGCAGCCGGGCTTGCTGGAGCCAATCTTCAGGCGACGCTACAGTCGCCATGGTTTTTGGGCTCATTCGCGGCGTTGTTTCTTATCCTGGCCGGCTCTCTGTTTGGTCTGTTCACCTTGCGCTTGCCGTCCGCGCTGATAAATCGGGTCGAGTCGGCAGGACGCGGTCAATCAGGGGGTAATCTGGTCGGCGCTGCAGCACTGGGCTTTTTGTCTGCACTGTTGGTCGGTCCGTGCATGACCGCGCCACTAGCGGGAGCGCTGCTGTACATCGGGCAAACCGGTAGTGCGCTCTATGGGGGTTTGGCCCTGTTTGCACTGGGTTTGGGCATGGGGTTGCCGCTGTTGGCAATCGCGACGTTCGGGGCCCGCATCCTGCCTAAGCCAGGCGCATGGATGGACAGGGTGAATATTGCTTTTGGCTATGTCATGGTCGGTCTTGCGGTGATGATGCTGAACCGTTTCCTGCCCGGCACTGTGAGTCTGGTTCTCTGGGGTCTCTGGTTATTGTCTGTCACCGTCGGCTTGATTGCGTGGGCGCACGCTGTGCCAGCTAAGCCGCGTCTGGTATGGAGCTTACGTAACGGAGCAGCTTTTGCCGGACTGTGGTCGGTGCTGATGCTTATAGGCGCGGCGTCGGGGGGTGATTCAGCATTGCAGCCATTGATCCATTTACATGGCGGTACGGCGGTAGCTTCTACGGTAGTTGCACCGACCTATGTGCAGGCCAAGTCGGTGGCGGACGTGGATGCCCGTTTGGCAGAAGCGGCGACTCGGGGCCAGTGGACTCTGATCGACTTCTACGCTGACTGGTGTATCAGCTGCCATGTGATCGAGCGCAATGTATTCGGTGACCCGGTAATAGCGAAACGTCTGGCAAACATGCAAATCGTGCGTCCAGACGTGACGCTCAACGACGCGACTGACCAGGCCTTGCTCAAACATTGGGGCGTAATGGGGCCGCCCACGCTTATTCTGGTGGGGCCGGATGGCACCGAGCGCCGAGACCTGCGTGTCGTGGGTGAGATCAGTGCAAATGACTTTCTAAGCCATTTAAATAAAGCAGGTACACCATGACAAGTATTGGCCCATTCTCGATTCAGACCGTCAGCGTACTCGCTGCCATACTACTGGCCTGGCTGGTGACGCGTACTGTTGCCAAGCGCCTGCCAGAGACCTCCCACAAACTAGCCGGGGGGGTGCTCCTTGATGCCGTATTCTGGGGGGTAATTGCGGCCAGGCTGGGATATATCGCTCGATGGTGGGAGGATTACCTGGCAGCACCGATGTCGATGATCTCCATCAGCGATGGTGGATTCTCCTGGTGGGTAGGTGTGCTGGCAGCGCTCGCGTTTGTCTGGTGGCGGACACGCACACTAACGGCGCTGCGTCGTCCCGTTGTGACAGGAGTATTAATCAGTGTTACAGCCTGGCTCGCTGTAGGTGCAATGGTGGGTGCGTTGCTTCAGAAACCGCTTATGCCAGACGTTCAGCTGACAACACTTGATGACCAGCCTATTTCGCTGATGTCCTATAAAGGTCGTCCAGCGGTGGTTAATCTATGGGCAACTTGGTGTCCCCCTTGTCGCCGTGAGATGCCAGTGTTCGAATGGGCTCAAGCAGAGTTTCCGCAGGTGGCCATTGTCATGGTCAACCAAGGAGAAAGCGCTCAGGACGTGCAGGAATTTCTTAAGAGTGAAGGCCTGGCCCTGACCGATGTATTGCTTGATCCATTCTCCAAAACTATGCATGCCATGGGTGCCGGAGCTTTACCTACAACATTATTTTTCGATGCGCAGGGGCGCATGGTGCACTCGCATATGGGTGAAAGCACCCAAGCCAGCTTCAGGAGCACAATGTCGCGTCATTTTGCGCCTTCCTCAGCCCAATAGAGACAAGACCAATTCGAGTAAGCCCACTTGAGATAAACCCAATTCAAGCAAGAACCATTTAATCAAGGAATAGTCATGTTTTCAAAACTTATACTTCACAGGCACCTATATGCTTCGCTCAGCGTGGTTGTTAGCCTTATGCTAATGGCCAGCTGCAGCCAGGCGGAAAACGCAGAAAGGCCAAAGGTCCTGCAGGCACTGGAAACTCAAGGTCTTCACGTCGTGCAGGAATTTGATATCAGTGGCGATTTGCGCGCCTTTGCCGGTGTCGCCGGTTATCAGCCCGTTGCGGTCTACGTCACCAGTGATGGGAGCGCAATCGTAGGCACGCGGTTGGATGCCAGTGGTGAGCCGGTAGATGCAGAGATGCTTCAGAACCTGGTTGCCACGCCAATGAGCGATAAAACCTGGGCACAACTGGAAGCTGCCACTTGGGTGTTAGATGGGAACGCCGATGCACCACGTATTGTTTATACATTCAGTGACGCGAACTGTCCGTACTGTAATCGCTTTTGGCAAGCAGCTCGCCCGTGGGTTGATGCGGGCAAGGTGCAGCTGCGTCATGTATTCGTAGGTGTTATCAAAGCGGACAGCTCCGCCAAGGCCGCCGCGATCCTACAAGCACCTGACCCATCAGCAGCGTTATTGGAAAACGAAAGAAAGTTTGCTCAAGGGGGCATCACTCCAGCAAAGAGTATTCCGGCCGAGGTGCAAAAGGCCCTCGACGATAACCAGGTGCTCATGGGCGCCACCGGGTTTCGAGGTACGCCGGGCATCGTCGTTCGGGAGAGCGACGGACAGGTCAATAAATTCAACGGTATGCCACGACAGGAGCAATTGGTCGAGGTGTTGGGGGAACTCTGAGTAAGCTGAGTAAGCCCCGCAGCAAGATCTTTCTGGAACGAATAGACGAGGGAATTGCTGCTGGTATTTCGTGTTTGTTTGGTGTCCAGCATTCAGGTCGCTTTTACGTGGAGGTGTGAGCACTATACACTTTGAATATTGCTGGTTTGCTGTTATACGAAATTGACTAGAAATAGTAACACTGACTGTTATTCTGTGAAGTGCGCGGCTTAATTGCCGCCGCATATTCTTGTTTGCTGCCCCTCATTCCATGGCCGCCAAGCGGCCTCATCGCCAGTAGTCTTGCTGGGGTCATCCGCAGTGGATGAGTGACCGGATGTTTTGAGTCATTCTGCTGTGCAGTGCCTCATGTTCAACCAAATTGTGCTCTGTCCACGCAAAGCGCATGTATATCTTCGAAAGACTGTCGCCACTCTTGACGGTGTAGAACGTTGAGGTGGGCTCAACATCTTTTCCGGAGTAATCGGAGCGGGGGCTTCTTCGGCGGCGCCCTGAAGGGCTGCCAGCTGCATAGGGTGTTTCAACAGCTTCTGCTTGCGCTTCAGTTATTACTTCGGGGCTTTTGTCGGAGCTGGGGCCGCTTTCTCAACAGGCAGTCCCGTAGTTTTCTCTGATCTGAATGTCCGCTATTTACCAGAAAGCGACTCAGCGCATGCGATCTCTCCAGATTTCTGGGTAGCTATAGAAAAGTTCTACAATGCTTTCAAGCTCTCATTACAGAACGGTTCTCAAGATTTCAAATCTGATTCCCCACTTTTGTTTAATGCCTTGCAACGCAAAGCCCCTTTCTTTAGATGGTGGATAACCGGGTGCTTATGCTAAGGAAGTTGGGGTTTATCCGCTAAGTCATATTTGAGGTCAGTGACCGGTTCTGGACGGCTAAATGGAGAATACATGAGCAATGATATAATTAAGTTCCCAAACCGCTTTGCTGATCGTGCCCGACTAGAATCTCAGACTGGTAAGTTGCGATGCGAAGTTTCGGAGCGATGGATTCAATTTCCATCAGAATCTATAAAGCTGAAGAGCATCGAGCCTTTAGTCCTCGACATTATGACGAAGGGGGCTGACGAGAATGATCGTAAAATTTGTCAAATTATAGTTGATAAGCGGCAACTATTAAAAATACTAGCTGATCTGCCATGCAGTGAGCCGTAAGGTAAATAGCCTGCTAATTGACCGCTGATTACCAATACTGGTCTGGGGTTAAGCGCTCGAAACACTGCTATTCAAAAGTGGCCAGCCTCAGTTTTCACCATAAGTAGACCAAGCGCTCCAGATCGCAGGACAGCTTATGCTTTCAAGAGACGAGTGGGCCCGCGATCATTGAGTCGGCTAAATACTGGTAATTAGTGTTTAATGATAGAATTTTTTGACCATAATTTGGCCGTAGCGAGTTTTTACCATAAGTTGGCCAAAGCGGTCATTTTATGGGTGAATCGACAAATCTTAAAGGGTTAAATGTAAATGGTGCCAGGAGAGGCGTTGAATAACTTCACTAAGTAATTGATATATATTAGTTAAATTAATTGAAATTCAATAAGTACCCCCATAAGTACCCCCAAGCTTGCAAGGTGCCTCATTTGTTTTGTGTATTTTTACCATTTTTGGGTGCTTATTATCTGACTACTTGGAATCAAGGCGTGAGATTGCGTGGCTCTCAATGGGTTGTTGGTTGTGTCGATGGTGTCGCTAATCTATACCGTGTCTTGGTGATCCCGATCACTAATGCTAAAGATAATAAATATGCAAGAATTATGCCGCTATCCTTAATCGCTCCACTTGAATATGTGTGTCTATAAGTTTAGGTGGTTACTTGGGTTTAGCTGGCGAGCCATTTTACCCTCCACCTATTTCATTACTTTGGAATACAACCCCCCTTAGTGAAATCGGCTATCTGTAAATAGAACGGGGCACGAATTACCCGTGTGTACCACCCCTCAGGAGTACCTTTTACTTTAGGATTGGCCTCGCTAGGTTAGATACCCCCAAGGAGTGTGCTGTAAATACCACCCTATGTTTAACCCCCCCCCTATAAAAAATGACTCTCGCGAACAGTCTCTTAGGGAGGCGGTGTCGATGATCGACTCCCTAAGCTTTGAACGGCCCCCTATGCCAGGTCGGCTGGCTTTGTGGTGATGGTTGTCGGTTTTGATTCCTTACCATTGGCCGCAATCTTTATTAATCCAGTACGGGGCGCGGGGGTTGATGCCTAGGGTAGAGGTGAAAGTGGTGGGAACACTGGGAAACTGGGAATTCCTTTGTAACTAATTGAATATTAATGGATTAATTGTTCCCAGTGCTTTCGGTAGTTGTTCCCAGTTCCCAGTGACTGGGAACATTTTTAGGTGACTATATTAGGCGGTGTTAAGCGTGGATGGTCGTCGTTGGTTAGCGGGTGACCTTAGTTTGGATTGCTTGCCCTTCGCCTAGTGTGGGCCTCGTAATGCTTCAATTTCCTCGCGCTCGCGGTTGATCTTGTAGGCCCAGTCGTCGGCAAGGTATTGTCCAATTTTAGCCATCTCAACTGTGAGGTGATTACTGGTGCTAGGGCTGGCGTCAGCGATTTTTATGATAGCTTGGAATAAGCTACCTAGATCATTGATACATGAGTGACCAAGGTTAGCAGCATCAGCGGCCATCAAAAGGGCTTCTTGGAGTGTGATATTTGACATGATGAATTCCTAATAAGCCTATCGCATGGGTGGCGTGTGCGGGGTTGCACTTACTAGCATTTGTGCTTGTCCTATTATTGCTTCAAGGGCGCCAACAGCACTAAGTAAAACGCTATTGTTCAAGCGATCAGGAGGCCCATCGAATTCGGCTTCTAGCAGTAAACACAAAGATTCCGCTCGATTAAGTGCTTTAGTTAAGGCATCAATGTCTATATCGCCGTAATCCTTGACTCCGGGGGTGGCCATATAGTCTTCAGGGGTTCCAGAATAGTTACGACTAAGCATTGCTAGCCACCCCCGCCGTTAATCCGAATGCTTTTTTTCTTTTAATGTCGCTAAGCTTGCCAACATAGTTGCAGCCAACGCTTTCCGCTTCGCTATTAATGCAGTTCTCGATGTCTTGTGCTTTACCACGGATAGCGCAAACGCTCATATATAAATCTTCTGGGCGTAAATTATTATCTTCGATGCCTTTCTCTATGGCTGATTTAAGCAGCTCAGCTATAGAGGCAATTTGTCCAAAGCCTTCTTGGGAAAGCGCGTCCATGAACTGAATGGTGTTGCAAAGCTCGCGGGTTGAATCTACTTGCGCGGTAACTTGGGGGGAGTCTTCTGGCGTTGCCATAGTGGTATATCCTTTGTGTTTTTAGTTAGTAGGGCTTCCGGTTAGTAGCTGGTAGCCAGGTGTCAACTGGAGCACACAAAGTAGCTCCGGGCTTATTCCCCTTGCGGGTATTGTATTACCGCCTCTCCACCCGGCTATAAAAAACCGAGATACCTTTTTACAGGCGAAAAAAAACCGCGAGGCTGTCGGATGCGGTTGGCCGCTTTGTGTTTTCCAGTGTCTCAAAATTTAATCCCTCGGTAGTTGGCTGTCAATCATTAATTTGCATTAAATATTTTATGTCTATTAAGCTAGGTCGCTCGCTTCTGGATTCTTTGCCCTATTCCAAGTGGGGGAAATTACCTTTGTGGCATAATTCTTGCTAAAAATATTAGTTTTTATAGGCTCGGAATATCCCAGTGATCACCAGTTTCTGAGCCACCCTCGCCAGTTAGCGAATCATCTTCGAAAAGTAACGCAGACAGGTTAATGACGTAACAGTTAACGGCCTTTTTCCCACTGCCAGGAAGGCGTACTTTCTTAGTGAGCCGCCCCTCTTCTTTATCGGTTTCCAGTGCTTCATGTTCTTTTAGTAATCGTGCCACATGGACAATATCAAAGCCCTTGCACATATCTTTTAGGCCGTCTCGCGTTAAGTAGTAGGTGTTTTCGCTAGTGCCGCCAAGCATTGAGTCTTGCTCGGTTACTGTTTTACGAAAGCCCCAGCGCTCCATAGTTCGTGGCGCGTGTTCGTCGATGCGTGCGTCCTCGTTTTCCCAGCGAGAAAAACGAGATTCTCCGTATTTGGTAAGCATCTCTCGAACGTGGTTTATCGCCTTGGTGTCTTCAATGTTGCCATCCCCGCCACGCATTGCCACCCAAGATCGAAAGGCACGGCTGGCGGCATAGGTCGCCCATCCCTGTTTCCACCCTGTAACCCCTATCTGTGAGGCGTATTCGCCAGCGGCGGCCACTAAGGCGAATTTATCAGCGGCGCGGTGAGCTTGGCCACTGGCGCTACCGCCGAGTATTTCAAATTTAAAATTCTCGCGTGTGGCGTTTAAGTGTGCGGCTAGATTGTCTCGGTCAGTCGCTACCATTGCTTCAATAAGTCGAATAATGGGGGAGCCATGATAGCGGCTCGCATTGTCTGTCAGGAGGGTGGATAGGGCAGCGCCACCCCCTAGGCCGTGATCGTGTTCAAAGTTGCCCAGATTGCGCCTTGCTTCGCTGTCGGTGTGTGGATTGGCTGGAATGGTGAGTAGCCGCATTTCCATACCCGCTTGCGGTTTACGGTTGGCTTCTGCCATGTGATCGGTTAGCGTTTTTTCACCACTCGATATAAATACTATTCGCCATCTGTGTTGGTTGCCTCGGTTATTTCCCGATTCAGTGGCGCGTGATTTGCCCACACCGCTACCAAGTGAATAAACCGTTTCCCCTACAATGCGCGGCTCTATTTGTCCGATCTCATCAAGTACTAGCAAGCAGTCAGAATGCGCAGCGGCCATGCCTTCCAGCGCGTTATCAGTGGTGCGCCATGTTTTGGTATATTCCCCTGTGTTGGGGTTGCCGTAAACACTAGCGGCGATTTTAAGTAGGGTAGATTTACCTAGTGAGCTATCGCCAAAGAAATGAAAGCCACACGATTCCGTACCCTGTATATCAAGGAACGGCCCCGCAAAGGCTGTGCAAACAGCGAAAGTAAGTAGCGAATTCCGTTCGCAGTATTTGGCTATATTGTCTCGCCAGTCGCTTAGCTCACCAGCGACTGTGATTTTGCAGAGTGACGGCGCGTCGTTGTAGTAGTGCAATGGTTCGGCTGGTTCGCCTACTACTCTATCGGGCAGCATAAAGGCATTGTGGCCATGCCAGCCCATTCTGTTTACTAGGCGCACTCGCTGGGGTGTGTCGTACCCCATCAGGAATTCACGTAGCTGGTTTTTCGCGTCTCGGTGTGAGGCTAGCCTATACCCTCTATGTATTAAGCCCTCAACGGCTTTATTGCCACCCTCGGTAACTAAGAAGCAACCGGGAATATTCCATTCCTTTTCTAAGCCGTCGAAATCTTGAAAGCTCACAAGTAGGCCCCAGCCCTCGCTGTGTTTATCGCGTGATCTCGCGGTAACTTGTAATGGGCCACCTACACACTGGTATTTTTCAAGCTTAGAATTAAACGAATACAGCCCTTCCGGTCTTGATTGGTAGCGGCTGGTAATGTCGTTGTTGTTACTTTGCTCGGTTGGTTTTGCATTTTGCTTTGGAGATCCGGTAGGGCCGTTTTTAAGCAGTAATTCTATGTGTTCGGCTTTCCACCCTAGGGCTAGTGCGTCGGCTGCATCAGCCTTGTCAGGCCATTGGTTGTCATTGGTTACTGTGTTGAGTTTTGCCTCTCCCGTGTTGGGGTTGGCATCAGGTCGATATTGTGAAAATAGCTTTATATCAAGGGGTATAAAGTCGGCCACCCCCGCCACGCCAAGTACAGCGCGTAAAGGCGCTATGCTGTCGGCTCCCGCTTTGTCATTGTCTGGCCAGTACCACACTGTACGCGATCTAAGCGGCGTAAAATCGGCTTTACTGATTGCCTTGGAGCCACTTGGCCACGTCATAGCTACAGTGTCAGGGAATAGCACCTGTGCGGCGTCAGCGGCCTTCTCACCCTCGCATAGTAGTATGTTGGTAGTGGCGGGGGTGGTCGCCAGTTTATATAAGCCATATAGGGGCCGGTTTGCTGTAGGTGCTTTGGAGTGCCACGCCACACGGCCTGTATTGTTTCTTCCGTAACAGAACGGGCGGTAACCCTTCGCGCGGCCATTAGTGGCGGTGTTATCAAATCGCATTACTCGTAATAGAATTTGTTTTCCGTCACTGGCTAAATAATCCCAATATTGAGAAGGCTTCCCCAGGTTGCGAATACTTGTAGGGCATGATTTAAGAGCGCCATCAGGTATAGGGCGTATCGGCTCAAAGTCTGGCGAGGGTGGCTTTTGTTTTGGTGGTGGCGTAGCGCTCTGTTGGATGTTATTGCCTTGGTGCCCCATAGCTGGATCAATACCTAGGAATTGGCCTAGTGCTTTACAGGCTTCACCGTTTTTGGTGCGGTCTAAGTAGGCCACTAAGGCGATTAAGTCGCCACCCTTGTCATCGGTTGCAAAGTCGCACCATACGCCATTGGTTAGATTTACTGAGAAGGAGCCAGCACTACTATCTGGCCGCGTTGGGTTGGCTATTACGTATTCATTGCCTTGTCGTTTTCCGTTCGGTAGCCATCGTGAAAGAACGGAGTCTATCGACTGCAAAGCGCGGTCATTAATCAATTTAAAATTAAGTTTTCCTGTGCTCATTTTGGCCCCTTGCTTCTGGGCATTGGCACTACGTTATCAAAACCCCGCCCCGATATAGGCAGCATCCAAAGTGCGCGGCATCGGCAATAATAATCAGGCATTCCGCTTGCGGCCCCAATCCATGCCAGTGACAAAGTTTGCGGATTGATGATGTCGGCTTCACGGCCAAGCCGAAATACGCCGTGTGGCCAATAGAGCATCAATGGCGCACCCCGTTCATCAGGCTTGCTTGCTATGTGATTTCTAAACTTGGCTAGCCGTTGAGATGGGAATTGTTCGCGGACTTTTTCAATGTCGTCAGCGCGGTATATTTCCACAGCTTCCAATATTAAAGACTCCAGGCCTTTTAAAATGCCGGGGGTGGCGTCGCCAGTGTCGTTACTCATGTGTGTCCTTCCCTGCAAATAGCTGTAATTGTGGATCTCTGTAGCCCCATTCGATTAGTTGCGTAAAGGCTTGCTGGGTAGTGTCCGGTGAAGTATCGAGGCTATAACGCATAAAACGCTCGTTTTCTTGATCGTCCACCCGAATAATTTCAAAGCGATATTTCTTTTTAAGCGTGCTTATAGTGCTGGGTAGGCTGTGTTCATTAAGCAGCGTTTCGGCTTCAATTGAATTTATGCTGTTGCCGCACGCTAGGTAGTTCAGCACGCGGGCTATTTTGCGGGGGCGCGAGGGTGGTATCAGCGTGCGAATATCTTGGCGGGTGGTCAAAGTATGCCCTCCACCTTAAACGCGCTGTGTGGGGTATTCTCGCGGTGGAAGTGCTCAATTAAATGAAGATCCTCAAGGCTTAAGGGAGTGGCATACAGGAATAGGGCGGTAATCAGGTACACCGGAAGTGCTCTGACGTGATTTGTCCAAGACTTGCGGGGGTGTGCTGGTGAGATGTAGGCGAGTTTCTTCATGACGGCTTATCCCCCTTGCCGCTGGATAAGTTCGCGGATGTCTTCTACTCGCCACGCGGTGACATTTGGGGCGAGCTTTACAGGCTGGGGGTAGCGTAATTCTTTAACACCCTTCCACCAGGTCGCAGATGATACGGGTATCAAGGCTGGTATCGGTGGCTTAGCGTTACGGTCGCCGATAATCGACTTAAGTCTTAAGAATCCCGTTTCAGGCAGTGTTGTATAGCGGTGGTCGGGTGTTTGTATTTTTGAAGTTGCGGGGGTGGCGTTTACTTTTTGCATAGTCTCTATCCCTGTTGATTGCGGTTAGTCGCAGTACAGGTGAGACTATCTGTGATGTATCCGTAAGCGTTAAAAATAGCGAGGGGATAGCATCCCCTTGTTAATTTTTGACTTTAATCTTCACTATGTGTTATGGGTTCTTGTAGTAATTCCTTGATTTTCATGTCGATAGGGTCTTGCTCAAAAACACCTAGAATAATTTTTTCACAATGCCATTCTTTTAACTCAATATTGGGCCCAAGTTCGCAGCGAAGCTGCCTGATATAGTTAAGGGCGGGGGAACGGCCTTTGGTGTAGTTAATCTCGTACCCTCGCTTAGGGATGTCAGCTACTTGGTAAGTTGGAGGACGTTGGTCATTTTTCCCGATGATTAACAATCGCTGTTTTGGTGGCGGCCCATCTGAATACTTTAGTTTTGGATGTTGCCAGTTTTCCAATCGGTATATCTCGCCAATTTCGCTGTAATTTTTCCCATCTGCACTCCATATAGGTAGCGCTTCATTACTTTTAGTTGGTCTAACTACAATGACCGTTTCGCGCTCTTTGGTTTGACGGTGATTTTCTGTCCATGGTTCATGCTTTAAAAATTCGCAGGGCGATATTGATGCCGCAAGTGAAAGAAGGAATTTAGGCCCTGGCTCCCCATGTTCGGTTAATTTGAGCAGGTTGCTTTCATAGCCGTAACCGCCATTAATTGCGGCATCTTCATCAGCCCATTCGATTTGCTCGTAAAGATTGAGCGCAGTCATAGCAATGCTTGAGTATTGGAGTTCGACTTCTTCTCGCCGCTTTTGTTGTTGCGCTAGTTTGTCGGTTGAGTCTAGTGGGGTTAGGAAGGCCCAGGCGTAGCGAGCCTCTAATTCGTTGTAGCTTTCAGGGAATAGATCCCGCCATACGCTATCAAGCTCAACGGCTGCTCTGTTTAGCCTTTTTATCGCGTGCCCAAAGTGGTTGTAAGGGCCAAGTTGTTGTTGGCCACACCACCCATAATATTCAGCAAGTGCGTAACGAAAATACATTGGTAAATCTGGGCTGATTTCGGTCAGCCACTGGCTAAATTGAGATTCTTCGGTAGCTGCTCGTTGACGTAGTCTATTCCACGCTTTAAGGACTTTTTCCCCGCTCATAAAGTACATGCCAAAAGATGATCGTTTAGGTTTAACTGAAAAGTAACCGTTAACTGGTTATTTGTACAGTCCCGTGTTTTAACGACTTATTGTGAGTGTCGCGGTCTAAAAATATTGTTCCCAGTTCCCGCTTGCTGCTTATCAAGTGGGAACACTACTGGGAACAATTATTTATAAATAAAACAGGTAGTTATAATGAATGTTCCCAGTTTCCCAGTGTTCCCACTACATATAGGGTGGGTCTAGTCTTTTAAATATAGCCCTTATTTTTTCGCTGCGGTAATGGGTATCACGTTATCTATCTCTAGGCGTAAGGTATCCAGATAATCGGCCCAGCTTTGCATCATCTGTTGACGGCCTTCTAAATGTTTAGTTCGGTTGTAGGCTCTGCCGTTGGTGTCTCTTACTGCGTGGGCTAATTGGTGTTCTATCCAGTCAACAGAAAAGCCCAAAACCTCATCCAGTAAGGTTCGGGCCATTGCTCGGAATCCGTGGGGTGTCATTTGCTCATTGGTGTAACCCATCGTCCGTAAGGCTATGCGCATTCCGTTGTCAGAAAGGGGGCGTGATAGTGCTCGGGCATTAGGGAACACGTAGCGGCTATTGTTAGAAACTTTATACTGTTCTTTGAGTATTGCTAAGGCTTGGTCAGCCAGTGGAATGATGTGGGGTTCTGCTAGCTTCATCTTTTCGGCGGGTATATCGATCCGCCGATCTTCAAAATTAACTTCACTCCACTCTAATTGGCGAAGCTCCCCAGGGCGGCAGAAAAACAGGGGTGCTAATTTAATGGCAGACGACACGGCGGGGGTGGCTTGGTAGGCGTGAATAGCGGCCATTAAGCGCCCGACTTCTTTAGGTTCGGTAAGGGCTGAGTAGTGTTTTACCTTGCCTTGTTTTAATGCCCCTTTTAGATCGGCGGAAGGATCTCGTTCAGCCAGCCCAGCGGCTACGGCGAAACGGAATATTTGCCCGGCTGTTTGTTTGGCTTTCTTAGTTGTTTCGTATGCCCCTCGGGCTTCTATTTTTCTGAGTGCGTTTAATAGTACTGGTGGGGTGATATCGCTAATGGGCTGGCTGCCAATGGAGGGGAATAAGTCTTTTTCAAGTATTCGCTTTATTCTTGCGTCCCCTGATACTGACTTAGCGCCTCGCTTATCCATCCATTCCAGAGATACCGCTTCAAAGCTATTGGCATTGGCTAGCAGCTTTGCGGCCTTTTGAGCTTTGCGGTGGTTCATTGGGTCGGTGTCTTGGGCAAGCAAGGAGCGTGCGTTGTCCCGCTCGTTTCTGGCTTGAGCTAATGAGACCTCGGGGTATACGCCAATGGAGAGAAGCTTCTCTTTTCCGCTATAGCGGTACTTCATTCGCCAGTACTTTCCGCCGGACTTTTTGACGAGTAGGAACAGGCCTTTTTCGTCGCTGAGTTTGTAGTCCTTATCCAGTGGCTTTGCTGTCTTGATCTTAGCGTCAGTGAGTGGCATCGTTTTTATTTTGGGGGTACATGGTTTTGGGGTATGTCAGGAATACCCCCAAAAGTACCCCCTAGTTGTCCTAGATTTGAATGGACAGTATTGCACGGGTATGGATAATAGTTAAGCGTAAGCGCCCGTAATCATTGGGTTTTGTGTATTTGGTTGGATGGGGTTGTACGGTGTTTTGGTGCCCAGGAGAGGACTTGAACCTCCACCCCCTTGCGAGGACTAGCACCTGAAGCTAGCGTGTCTACCAATTTCACCACCTGGGCAGGGGATGATCAGCGTTTATGCTGAGGCGCGCAATTTACTGATAGAAAGTATTTTTGTCAACGGTTGAGTTACACTACACCTATATTTTTAAATTTTCATTGTATAAAGGAAGTCTGACTGAATGGCTAAACGCCGAAATATCCCCGATCCCCACGCTGAACGTGAGGCCTCGAACTACGAAAACCCGGTTCCCAGCCGTGAATATATCCTCGAACAGTTGAAAGAAAGCGAAAAGGGCATTAGCCAGGCGCAGCTGCGCCGCCAGCTTGAGATTGACGGTGAGGAGCAGGAAGAAGGTCTGCGCCGCCGAATTAAGGCGATGTTGCGTGATGGCCAAATTATAGAAGGTCGTCGCGGCCAGTTGCGCGCTATAAGTGGCGGCGACAGCATGGTCGGCAAGGTTATCGGCCATCGTGACGGCTTCGGTTTTGTTAGTATTGATGGTGAGTCTGAAGACGTGTATCTGGCTAATCGCCAGATGCAGCAGGTTTTTGATGGTGATACTGTCAAGGTTGAAGTGACTGGTGTCGATCAGCGCGGCCGCCGTGAAGGCGTGATTGTTGAAGTGGTTGAGCATAATACCCAGCAGCTTGTGGGTAAGTTGATGATGCACCGTGGCCTGCCTCAGGTAGTTCCCGAGAATACGCGCATCCAGAATTGGTTGGCACTTGAGGATAACGACGTCGCGACCGCCAAAGAAGGCGATTACGTGATGGTTGAGTTGACTCAGCAACCCGGTCAGCGTCAACAGGCGCGGGGCCGCATTACTGAGGTGCTAGGTGATCGCCGTACGGTTGGTGTGGCCACTGAGTTGGCGATCCGCAGCCATGATATTCCCTTTGAGTGGCCGGAAGCCGTTGAAGAAGAGGCGCGGCGCTTTGGTTCTGAACCCGCCGAGGCGGACAAGGCACATCGAGTCGATTTGCGCCAATTGCCGCTGGTCACTATCGACGGCGAAGATGCGCGGGATTTTGATGACGCGGTGTACTGCGAGCCCAAGAAAACTGGCGGCTACCGTCTGTGGGTGGCTATTGCCGATGTTTCTCATTATGTGCAAGTGGGTTCAGCCCTTGATCAAGAGGCGCATAAGCGCGCTACCTCGGTGTATTTTCCCGACCGCGTGGTGCCGATGTTGCCCGAGGCCTTGTCCAATGGCCTTTGCTCGCTAAAGCCCGATGTAGACCGTCTGACGATGGTTTGTGAAATGACCATTAGCGCCAGCGGCAAGCTGAGTGGCTATGTGTTTTATGAAGGTTTAATTCGCTCCCATGCCCGTTTAACCTATAACGAGGTGGGTGCACTGTTGGAGCTTGAGGGTGTTGACCCTAAGCACAACACGGGGCGCAATGCGCATTTACTGCCCCAGCTGCGTTATTTGCACGACCTTTACAAAGTGCTGCGCAAGGCGCGGTCTGAGCGCGGTGCCATCGACTTTGAAACTGTGGAAACACGGATCGTGTTTGACGATGAGAAACGCATTGAGGCGATTGTGCCGATTCGTCGTCACGATGCTCATAAGCTGATTGAAGAGTGCATGTTGTGTGCGAATGTCGCGACCGCCAGGGCGCTAGATCGCTCTGGACTGGAAGCCTTGTATCGTGTGCACAGCGGTCCGTCAGAACAGAAGTTAACTAATTTGCGGGAATTCCTCGGCGAGATCGGTTTGAGTTTGCAGGGTGGCGACGAGCCTAGCCCTAAAGATTATCAAATGCTGTTGTCGAATCTGGGTGAGCGTCCAGATGCTGCGGTAATTCAAACCATGATGCTGCGTTCTTTAAGTCAGGCGGTTTACCACCCAGAGAACGAAGGTCATTTTGGTCTGCACTACGCTGGCTATACCCACTTCACCTCGCCGATTCGACGCTACCCAGATTTGCTAGTGCATCGCGCATTGCGCTATTTGGTGCGCAGTGGTGGTGGTGAGGCGCCAGCGTGCTTCCATAAAGTAGGCGATGCACCAAACATTGATCGTAAAAAAATCTATCCCTATGATTTGGAAGCACTTATTGCCCAGGGCGGGAATTCGTCGGTAGCTGAGCGCCGAGCAGATGAGGCCAGTCGCGATGTAATGGCCTTTTTGAAATGCGAATTCTTACAAGACCATGTCGGCAGTGAGCACGAAGGTATTATTACTGCCGTGACGGGTTTCGGCATGTTTGTCGAGTTGCAAGATCTCTATATAGAAGGTTTGGTGCACATCACCGCTTTGCCCCAAGATTTCTATCAGTTTGACCAAGCTCATCAGCGTTTGATTGGCGAGCGGACGCGTCGCGTTTTCCAGCTTGGTGACGCCTTGAAGGTGCAAGTGTTGGCCGTTAATCTCGATCAGCGCAAAATCGATCTTGGTGTGGTGGCGGGCGATGACGTCGGTAAAAAAGCCGCTTTTGACACGGCTAAGCCCGCTAGTGATGGGCCTAAGCGCCAGCGTCGCAAACCAGGCCAAAGTCGCGGTCGGAATACTGAGCCTAAAGCCGCTACCGACTCACCTCGTCGTCGCAAACCCGACGCTAGCGCACCTGCAGCAAAGTCTGCACCGCGCAAAAAGCGCCAAGTCATTGCGCCTGTTGTCGCTGATGTGCCGGTTGCCGTGCCGAAAAAGACCTCGGTTCGCGAGGCGCTGGCGAAGGGGTTAAAAGGCTTGATGCCAACTAAGGCCAAGGCCTCGGCTAAGCCCAAGGCGGCATTTAAGTCTGTGGGTGCGCAAGCGGCAGAAGCAAAAGCTGCTGCAGAGGCTAAACCTAAATCACAGCCACGTCGCAGTCGATCGGGTGCTAAGTCTGTCGCGCCAAGTGATACCCCCAAAAAATCGGGTGGCAAACCTAAGTCGGGCGCACCACGAACGCGTCGTAGTCGATAGAGATTTTATTCAGTGGCAGAAAAGATTTTTGGTATACATGCCGTGCAGAGCGTGCTGGCCCGCAGTCCTGAGCGAGTTCAAGAGTTGTATGTGCAAGCGGGGCGGCTCGATAAGCGTGTGCAAGAAGTGTTGGATCTTGCTAAGGCGGCTAAGGTCAATGTTGTTCAGCGAGCGCGTCCTGAATTAGACGCGATGGTTGAAGGGCGTCACCAGGGGCTTGTCGCGCTGGTCGAGGCGGCTGCTCAGTTTCAGGAAAAAGATCTTCTGGATTTGGTGGTGGCGGCGGGAAGCTCGGCATTGGTGCTGGTGCTCGATGGCGTTACCGATCCTCATAATCTAGGTGCGTGCTTGCGCAGCGCCGATGCCGCTGGGGTGACTGTCGTCGTCGCGCCTCGCGATAATTCCGTGGGGCTTAGCGCTACAGTGCTGAAAGTTGCCTGTGGTGCAGCCGAGGTTGTGCCCTTTGTGCAGGTTACCAATCTCGCCCGCAGTCTGCAGCAAATGCAGCAAGCAGGGGTGTGGGTGGTGGGCATGGCTGGCGAAGCAGAGCTGTCGCTTTACGAGCAAGATTTGACTGGGCCGCGTGCCTTGGTCCTCGGCGCCGAGGGCAGTGGTATGCGACGCCTTACTCGCGAGAACTGTGATTACTTAGCGAAACTGCCTATGGCGGGCTCGGTTAGTAGTTTGAATGTGTCGGTGGCGACGGGTATTTGTCTTTTTGAAGCGGTGCGTCAGCGTATAAAAGCCTGAATTGGCTAATAACTGTACGAATCACTTGCATATCATCCCCGATATACCTAAAATCCGCGCTCTTGATTTATTGGTAGTTCCGACTATTTTGGTCGGAGCTGTCCTCCTTGTCACACCGTAAAGGGTGGCTTAACCCGTAAGGAGCTGTAAAATGCGTCACTACGAGATAGTGTTCTTGGTCCATCCAGACCAGAGCGAGCAAGTACCAGGTATGGTTGAGCGTTATACGCAAGCCATCGAAAAAGACGGCGGTAAAGTTCACCGCCTAGAAGATTGGGGCCGTCGTCAACTGGCTTACCCTATCAACAAAATCCACAAGGCACACTACGTGCTGATCAATGCTGAAGCGTCTGCTGAAGCTGTGGAAGAGTTGACTACTAACTTCCGTTATAACGATGCCGTTCTGCGTAATCTTATTATTCGCTGCGATGAAGCTGTGACTGAAGAGTCGCCGATCATGAAGGCAGAGAACGAGAGCCGCGAGCGTCGTAGCCGCAGCGAACAGCGTGTTGAGCGCAGCCGTGACGACTCTGAGTCGACGACTGATGACAATAGTGACTCTGAAGCCGATACGGCTGAAGACGACGCTGAATAATTGCTGAGTTAGGAGAATAGTTATGGCACGTTTTTTCCGTCGTCGTAAATTTTGCCGCTTCACCGCGGAAGGCGTCAGCCAGATCGATTATAAAGATCTGGAAACCCTGAAAGCCTATGTTTCAGAAACAGGTAAAATTGTACCTAGCCGTATCACAGGTACAAATGCTAGATACCAGCGCCAATTGTCTACCGCAATTAAGCGCGCGCGTTTCCTTGCTTTGCTGCCTTACACAGACAGCCATAAGTAATCAAACGACGTAAAATTATGCGCGCCTTAGCTGAATTCATTATGAAAGGGCGCTTGCAGGCGGTAGCCGTTGCAGGCTTGGGTGTTGGTACGCTCATGTTTGCTTGGGTTGGCGTTGCAGCCGCAGCATTGGTGATGTTGCGCAAAGGCTTGAGCGAAGGTGCCTACGTTGTATTTTGGGCACTGTTACCGGCAATTGCGGTGGCCGCTATTGGAGCAGATGTTGGTCCCTTGACCATGCTGCTTGGCGCCGCAGCAAGTGCAGCGGTATTGCGCAGCACCCAGCAATGGGCCTACGCAATGCTGGCTGCAGTTGGCGCCGGTTTGCTAACAGCATTGATATTGATGCACATGGCCAGCGATTATCTGGCCTCGATTCTGGCAATGGTCCAACCCATGCTAGAGCGGATGCAGGTTTCTGCGTCTGGGCGTTTGCCAGAGATTGGCAACGGCGATATCGCCGCGGTGATCGGTGTTAGCACGGTGTTGTGGAGTACGCTGGCAGTGATGCTAGCGCGGTGGTGGCAGTCCATACTGTACAATCCCGGCGGGTTTCGCCAGGAAATGTGGCAGTTTCGATTGCCGCCAGCCATAACAGTGGCCTTGGTTGCGCTGATGTTGCTATTAAGCAATGTTGGTGGGGATTATCGGTTTTGGGGGGTGATGTGTATGCTGCCCATTGTGATTTCCGGTATTGCCTTGGTACACGGTGCCGCAGGACGCTTGGGTTTAGGTCGCGCATGGTTAATAGTTTTTTACGTAGCGCTGTTGTTATTGGGGCCGCTCTGGGCGGGCTTGATTTTGATGGCGATTGTAGATAGTTGGATTGATATTAGGCGGCGTTTGCCGAATCGCTCTCAACCATAGAGCGGCGCAAACGCAGACGAATTTAAGAGGGTGAGAACCATGCAAGTGATTCTGCTGGAGAAAATTGGCAAGCTTGGCAATTTAGGTGATCAGGTTAATGTTAAAGGCGGCTATGGCCGTAATTTCCTGATTCCATTTGGCAAAGCAGTACCTGCCACAAAAACAAATGTTGCTGAATTTGAAGCGCGTCGCGCTGATTTAGAAGCGACTGCTGCTGAAAAGCGCAGTGTTGCTGATGCCCGTGCTGAAAAGCTGGCGGCGTTGACAGTCACTATTGAAGCGAATTCTGGCGACGGCGGCAAGCTGTTCGGCTCTATCGGTACTCGCGATATTGCTGATGCAGTAACGGCAGCTGGCGTTGAATTGAATAAAAGCGAAGTACGTATGCCAGAAGGTCCAATTCGCGATCTGGGTACCTACGACGTGGCAATTCAATTGCACAGTGATGTAGTACAGACTGTTAGCATTGCGGTTGTTGCCGAGTAATTTTGCTGATCTGTCTTTGATCTGATCTAGAAAGTGCAGGGTTGTTAATACGATCTTTGCGCTTAAGGCTGTGGTTTGTCGCGGCTGCTAGTCAGGTATAAAAAAGCACTGCCGTTCTTTGTAGCGGCGGTGCTTTTTTTTTGCCACAATGCCCGATCTGTTTATTCCTAGTGATGGTTCCGTGTACCCCGAAGCTTATTCTGAATCTCCGCCGCCCTTTGAAGAAGAGAGCGATTTTGCGCAACTGAAAATGCCCCCCCATTCGGTAGAGGCAGAGCAGTCGGTGCTTGGCGGCCTAATGATCGCCAACGAAAGCTGGGACTCGGTGGCCGATGTGGTTGGCGAAGGTGATTTCTTTCGCCCTGAACATCGCAAAATATTCGCGCAAATGACCCGCCTGGTCACCCTCGAGTTGCCAATAGACGTGGTAACACTGGCAGAGGAGCTGGCTAAGGCGGGGCAGCTAGAGCAGGTCGGTGGCGCGGCGTATTTGGCTGAAATCGCCAATAACACCCCTTCAGTCGTAAATATTCGGGCCTACGCCCAAGCGGTGCGCGAGCGCGCGACCTTCCGCTCGCTAATCAGTGCGGCGAATGCTATTGCCGATAGTAGTTTTAACCCTGAAGGGCGCAACAGTGATGAAATACTGGATGAGGCCGAACGTGCCATCATGCAGATTTCTGAGGAGCGCCCTAAAACGGGCGGCCTCACCCCCATTAACCCCCTGTTGAAGTCGGCGGTTGATAAGATTGATGAGCTGTTTAGCAACGAAGACGCGGTAACGGGCTTAACCACTGGCTTTGAAAAGCTCGACGAAATGACCTCGGGCCTGCAAAACTCTGACCTGATCATCGTCGCCGCGAGACCCTCGATGGGTAAAACCACTTTTGCGATGAACCTCGTCGAAAATGCGCTGATGAAAAGCGAGCAGCCGATTCTCGTGTTCAGTATGGAGATGCCCGCCAATCAGCTGATGATGCGGATGCTGTCCTCTGTTGGCCGTATTGATCAGACTCGAATAAGAACAGGCCGTTTGGAAGAAGAGGATTGGCCTAAGCTGAGTTCGGCGGTGACCAAGCTCAAAGACAAGCTGCTATTTATTGACGACACGCCGGCGCTAACCCCCACCGAAGTGCGTTCTCGGGCGCGTAAGATAGTGCGCGAGCACGGCAGCGTCGGCATGATCATGCTCGATTACCTTCAGTTGATGAAAGTCGCGGGTACGGCGAGTGAAGGGCGAACCGCTGAGATTTCTGAAATCTCGCGCTCTTTAAAAGGCATCGCCAAAGAATTTGAATGTCCGGTCGTAGCGCTGTCGCAGCTTAACCGCGCCTTGGAGCAGCGGCCTAACAAACGACCGATTAACTCGGATTTGCGGGAATCGGGCGCCATCGAGCAGGACGCCGACGTTATTATGTTTATTTACCGTGACGAAGTGTATAACGAGGAGTCGGCAGATAAAGGCATGGCAGAGATTATCATCGGCAAGCAGCGTAACGGCCCGATTGGTACTGCTAGGTTAAGCTTTGTGGGCAAGCATACGCGCTTTGAGAATTTGGCCTTTGGCTATGAGCAGGCAGATGAATACTAATTGGTCGGACGTCTGAGGTCGGGCGTCTGACGAAGAGGCAGTATTTAGTTGGGAGTCAGACGTCGGATGTCTCACGCTTAAAGGCATTCGCTGCGCTCATTAAATGCTCGCTTTTAATTTTAGCGTCTCCCATCTCCCGTCAAGCTTTCAGCGAATTGATCAGGGGTCCACGTCCGACACCCGACCTCAGACGTCAGACTCCGCTTGCTTCTTCTTCACCAAGCGCCCAAACACAATCCCCACTTCAAACAAAAACCACATCGGCACCGCGAGCAGCGCTTGTGAGATAACGTCCGGTGGGGTGAGCAGCATGCCGAATACAAAGCAGCCGATGATGACATAGGGGCGTTTGGCGGCTAAGTCGTCGGCGGTGGTCACACCTGAGGCGATGAGGAGTACGGTGGCGATGGGGATTTCAAAGGCGATGCCAAAGGCGAGGAACAGCTTTAGGGCGGTGTCTAGGAATCGGGCGATGTCTGGAGTGTAGTTGACACCTTCGGGAGTGATACCACTGAAAAAGCCGAATACGAGCGGGAATACCACGTAGTAAGCAAAGGCTAGCCCCGCGTAAAACAAGATAACGCTTGAGGCGAGTAGCGGCGCGGCGATGCGCTTTTCGTGGCGGTACATACCGGGTGCAACAAACTGCCAAATCTGGTGGAGTATTACCGGCATCGCCATACAAAATGCGGAAACCAGCACCAGTTTAAATGGTGTAAGGAAAGGCGACGCAATTTCCGTGGCGATCATGCTAGTGCCTTCCGGCAGGTAGCGGCGCAGTGGTTCGGCGACAAAGCTGTAAATAGTGTTGGCGAAGGGCATTAGGCCAACGGCGCAGACCAGCACGGCGAGTACCACACGCAGAAGACGGTCGCGTAATTCTGTTAGGTGGGCAACCAGCGGCTGACCTTGATCGTGGTCGGCGTCAGTCATGATGTGGGATCTTGTTTATTGGGTGCTTGTTCAGTAGCGATTGGCGGCAGGACTTGTTCTTCCTTATCCGGCGTGTTTTTACTGTCGAGTTTTTCGTCGGCTGTCGTATTTTGCTGTGGGGCAATACTGTTTTCAATGTCGCGCAGCCCCTCGCCAGCCTTGCTCATTTCTTTATTTAATTGGTCTTTGCTTTCTTTTAGCGATGCCAGAATTGATTCGTTGTGGAGTTGGCGGCGAATTTCATCGGCGCCGACTTCCCGTTCAATTTCGCTGCGAATATCACTAAAACTGCGGCGTAGGCGACCTATCCAGAGTGCGACGGTGCGCACTGTGCCAGGCAAGCGTTCGGGGCCAATGACCAATAGGCCGAGTACACCGATCACTAATAGCTCTGCAAAACCAATATCGAACATTTAGTGCTTAGACTCTTCTTTGCTCTCGGTTTTTGCCGTGCCGGCGTCTTGCTCGGCTTTGCTTTCGAGGTTTTTAGCTTCCTCGTCTTCGTCACCTTTCATGCTGTCTTTAAAGCCTTTAAGGGCACCGCCGAGGTCGGTGCCCATACCCTTGAGTTTTTTGGTGCCAAATAATAAAACCACGATGGCAAGGATGATGAGGAGTTGCCAAATGCTAATGCCGCCTAAACCCATGATTATGTCCTTTTACTAAAAATGAAAATTAATTATTTGTCCCGCGCCGCTTTTTCGTCCAGACCTGAAAGGCCAAAACGGCGGGCAAGTTCGTCAAGAATCGGTTGGTGGCTTTCGCCAAGTTCCGACAGCATCACCAAACTGTGAAACCACAAATCAGCGGTTTCGTAGATTACTTTACTATTGTCGCCACTGACTTGTGCGTCTTTGGCGGCGATGACGGTTTCAAAGGCCTCTTCGCCAACTTTTTCCAGTATTTTATTTAGGCCTTTGTGGTGAAGGCTGGCGACATAGGAGCTGTCTGGGCTGGCGCTTTTGCGGGCCGCCAGTACTTGGTCGAGCTGACTTAGAATCGATTCTGGCATATTACTGGTCCACGCTTTTATACATTGTTGCGGGATCTTTTAATACCGCTTCCATACTTTGCCAATTGTCGCCTTTAAGCTGGCGATAAAAACAGCTTTCTCGCCCTGTGTGACAGGCGATACCGCCAATTTGCTCAACCTGCATAAGCAGGGCGTCACCGTCGCAATCTAGGGCAATGGAGTGAATTTTTTGTACGTGACCGGAGCTTTCACCTTTGCGCCATAATTTATTGCGTGAGCGCGACCAGTAAACGGCGTCGCCGCTGCTAATCGTGAGTTGCAAAGATTCACTGTTCATCCATGCCATCATAAGCACGCGGCCACTTTTGGCGTCTTGGGCAATAGCGGCGACGAGTCCGTCGGCGTTCCACTTTACTTGCTCTAGCCACGGGCTGGTATTGGGTTTACTGCTCATACTGTTTCCAAGAGGCTTGGGTGTTCGTGTCGATATTGATCAGGGCCATACTTTACCTCAGCGGCTGCGGATAAAGAAATACAAAGCGACAGCAAATAGGCCAATACTCATACTGGGTAGTTCTTGTAAGCCCGCTCGGATTCCGGGGTCGCTGACTAAGGCGGCCGCCAGCGCGGCAACTATGGCAAGACGTTGATTGCGGCCGCGCTGCGCCTGTTGCTTAATCATTCCAGCGAAATCTTGTTGAAGTAGGCGCTCTGCCTTGGTGTTTGCAGAAATCTGCTCTTTGCCTGCGCCGCCGCGTTCCAGTAGCGCCTCAGGTAAATTAGGTAACTGTTCTAACCAGCCGGGAATGCGGTGGCTGACTTTTTTCAAGACACTTTGCGGCGAGTAGCGATCGCGCACCCAGCGCTCCAAAAATGGCATGGCGGTAGACCATAAATCCAGCTGAGGGTAGAGCTGGCGGCCCAGGCCTTCAATATTCAACAGGGTTTTTTGCAGTAGCACCAGTGAGGGCTGCACTTCCATGTCAAAGCGGCGGGCAGTTTGGAAGAGCTGCAAGAGTAAGAGACCAAAGGAGATCTCCGCCAGTGGCTTTTCAAAGATAGGCTCACTGACCGTGCGGATGGCAGCTTCAAACTCATGCACGCGGGTTTCTGGCGGCACCCAGCCACACTCAATATGGAGTTCGGCGACCTCCCGGTAATTGCGCTGAAATATCGCCAGTAAATTGCGAGCCAAATAATATTGATCGAAATCGCTGAGGCTGCCGATAATGGCGCAGTCTATCGCGATGTACTGAGGGGAGTTGGGGCGATTATGGGCAATAAAAATATTGCCAGGGTGCATGTCGGCATGAAAGAAGCTGTCGCGAAACACCTGGGTAAAGAAAATTTCTACGCCACGCTCAGCGAGCTTTTTCATGTCGGTGCCTTGTTCTTTTAAGGTTTCAACATTGGTAACGGGAATACCGTAAATGCGCTCCATAACTAATATATTGCGACGGGTGTAATCCCAGTACACCTCAGGTACATACAGTACCTCTGAGTCCTTGAAGTTACGACGTAGCTGGGAGGTATTGGCGCCCTCGCGTTGTAGATCCAGTTCGTCAAGAATGGTATGGCGGTAATCTTCTACTACCTCAACGGGCCGAAGACGACGGCCGTCGGGAATATAGCGGGCAATGAGTACCGCAATGGTTTGTAGCAGTTTTAGGTCGGCACTAATGATGTGCTCGATGCCCGGGCGCACCACTTTAACAACCACATCGATGTTGTTGTCGATGGTGGCGGTATGAACTTGTGCGATGGACGCGGACGCGAGGGGCTGGCGATCAAACTTAAGAAAGAGTTGCTCAATGGGTTTGCCCAGCGCGGCCTCAATTACCGCGACGGCTTGCTGGCTGCCAAAGGGGGGGACCTGATCTTGGAGTTTAGCGAGTTCCATGGCCACGTCGTCGGCGAGAAGGTCGCGGCGGGTTGAAAGAATTTGGCCGAATTTAATAAATATTGGCCCTAGATTCTCCAGGCCCAAACGCAGGCGTTCGCCGCGACTGTGTTTACCTTTGGAAAATAGACGCCACGGGCCGCAGCGCAATAATATGCGAGCGCGCAGTGGTAGGTGCTCAGTGGGGATGAGGGTGTCCAGTCGGTAGACACAAATAATCCAGCAAATAGCGAGCAGGCGACGCAGCCCCATAGAGTTTCCTTAATTTTTATTGGTTTGGGGTGTTAGCCGCGCTTGCAGGCGGCGTAACTTGGCCTCAAGGCGTTCACTGCGGGCTTTAACATCATCAATTTGTTGATAGAAGTCGTCGGCCTGACAGGGGTGGGGAACGAGATTGCTCTCTTCGACCAAAAACTCTTCAAACTGGCGGTGTAAGTTTTGGCGAGTTGCGTTTAGCCAGCGGTGGCTTGCCCGCAGGCCAGTGCCAATTTGGTGGGCGGCGACGTCGCCAAAGGAATCCGCGAGTGGTTGCTCCCAGTCAATGTCGAGGTCGGCAAGAATTTTACGTAATGTTAATAGCGGTGCGGTATCGCCACTGATTCGAATATCGCCATTGATCAGTGCCGCAGCGGGGTCGGCGGAAGTTGCCACCGCAGCAAATTCACTCCAGCGACCGCTGAGCCGGGTGCTAATGCCTTCGTTTAGGCTGCCGAGTATACGCAGGCGGCTACCACTAATGCCGATGCCGACATTGAGATCGGGCTCCTTTAACTCAAGGGCAAAACGTTGGCCGTCTAAGCTTAATAGTTTCGCACGGGCACTGGGGTCGAGATGAAGTGCTTTATTAATCAGGTTTTCAAGGCCGGAAATCGCCGCGCCTTGGAGTACCGGTGGAATCACGGCTTTATGCCCCGGTGCACGGCAACGACGCCCGCCGTCATATTGTGATAGCGCACATCGACAAAGCCCGCGTCGTTCATCATGCCTTTGAGGGTGTCTTGATCGGGGTGCATGCGGATGCTCTCGGCCAGATAGCGGTAGCTGTCCTCGTCATTGGTTACTAGCTGGCCCATTTTGGGCAGAATGTCGAAGGAGTAGCGGTCGTAAAGTTTGGCGATGACTGGATTAACCGGCTTGGAAAATTCCAATACCAGCAGGCGGCCGCCGGGCTTGAGTACTCTATTCATTGAGCGCAGTGCGGCGTCTTTGTCGGTGACATTACGCAGGCCAAAAGCAATGGTAATACAATCAAAATAGTTGTCGGGGAAGGGCAGGCACTCGGCATTGGCTTGCACGTATTCAATATTGCCGACTATTCCCTTATTAGTCAGTTTTTCCCGGCCAACGGTGAGCATTGAGTCATTGATGTCGGCCAGTACGACACTGCCGTTGCTGCCGACTAGGCGGCTGAATTTTGCGGCGAGGTCGCCGGTGCCGCCAGCAATGTCCAGTACTTTATTACCGGGGCGCACGCCAGACAGTTCAATAGTAAAGCGCTTCCACAGGCGATGGACGCCACCGGACATGAGGTCGTTCATGATGTCGTATTTGGCTGCAACCGAGTGAAAGACCCCAGCGACCATTTTGACCTTGTCTTTGCTGTCGACGGTTTTGTAGCCGAAGTGGGTGGTTTTGTCGTCTGCCATAAATTCTGCCTGCTTGGTATGGTCTTGGCGGGGCGGCCCGCTTAATTAGGTCGCTATTGTAGCGTTTGCGTGGGCGCCCTGCACGATTGGATTTGACTTAAGGATTATATGTCGAGCTCGTCTCTGAGCTGCTGCATGCGCTGACGCTGCTCGTCTGGGCTCAGTGGCTTGCTAATGGTCTCTGGAAGCGCAATTTGTGCAGGCAAACTCAGGGTTTCGCCGTTAATGACGCGCTGGCAGATATCCTCGTAGTGCCGTTTAAACACAGGGTAGGCGGTGTGCTCGGTACTGCCGGCAAGGAAAAACCAGTCGCAAGCGCGGCCGGCATGGTAAACCGCTGGGTGAGACCAGGTGTATTCGGCTTTGGGTTGCGGCGCGCGGCAAGCTTCCATATAGGCACTGTGGCTGTCGGGCAAACCGAGTTCGCGCAGGTCGGGCTCGCAGTATTTTAAAATACCTTTAACCGTCGGCAAAAACTCAGATTCGCGAATGGCGCGGTGGGTCGCGGCAATAATTCGCTCTGGGCTGATGTGGCGCAGATTGCTAAACCAAATTTTCTTGGCATAGGAGAGCTTTTCAGGATTTGAAAAGGCCTTGTTATATTGGTTGTGGTAGACCAGTTCAAACTCCGCAAACATCTGATTAAGCGCGTCGATTACTGCGTCTCTGTCTGGTAGGGGTTCAGAGTTCGTCTGCCCAGCTGCGGTCGGTGTGTTTGGCGATGAAGCCAGTTGCCGGTTTGCTTGCTCCAGAAGCTTGTTGCTGTCTTGCATCGCTCTGTCCCAGTTGATGATTGTTTGCCCAACGGTATTTTACATGTTGGAGAAATTTTGTGTTCCATGAGCGGTGTGCTTGGCCGCTGTCTTGCCAGAATAATATAAATTCGGCGATTTGTGCTTTGGCAAATTCGGGGTCGATACGGGCCATGCGCAAAATATCGAAGACTGAATCATTGGGCTGCCAGTTGCCGGGAATTGGCGCGATGACGTTTTCATTGCTGACGGCATTGGTATAGCGCGCCCATTGCAGGCGAATATGCTGTATAAAGCGCGAATTCCAATTGCTGTCGGCGGTGCCGCGCTCTCGCCAGAACAGGGTAAACTCAGGAATGGCGTCTTCAATAAAATTGCGGCTAATACCGTCGCGCTCGAGAATTTCAAGGGCATCGAGGCTGGGCTTCCAACTGTCGCCAATGGGTTGATTGCGCGACAATTCAATTTTTTGGTACTGCTCTTTTTTCCAGCGGCGACTGACATACTGGCTAAATGCACTGTTCCATGAGCTGCGAGTTTCGCCAGTGTCGCGGTAATGGGCGATAAACTCGGGCAACACGGCGTTGATAAACGCGGGGTCGACCTGATTAAAGCGGGTCAGGTAGTCGATGCCCGCTTGGTCGGGGAGCCAGTCAGCTGCAATTATATTGTTGCCGGGCACTGGGTGGCGAGGATTGGCAGTATTGGTGTGTTGGTTCACTCTTGTGGTGTTGGCGACCAGCGAGCCCTTGCGTACGGGTTGTTGTATTGTTGCCTGTGGTGTCGCGTGCTCAGTTCGGGCCGCGGCGGGGCTTGCTTGCACTGCTGGCGCTGCGGATTTGGCTTGGGTAAATGCCAGACGAATATTTTGTGCATTGCTCATTAGGGCTGCGCCGATAATAATGAGTCCCTGGTCATTCAGGGTGCGTAGCACTTCTTCAATTTTATCCATGTCCCAAAACGGGAGTTGTTTATTCAGGCGCTGTTTGTCAATGATATACCATTGAATTCCTTGGCTTTCCCGGCTATCGAGCAGGGGTAGCCATTCCGCTAGCAATTGATACAGCAGCGCTGCCTCTAAGCCGAGTGTTGTGGCGAGGGAGGGGGATACCAATAGTTGGCGTTCTACAAAAGCGGCCGACATGCTATTTACTCTGTGGATAGCGGGCCATTGTACGGCCTTGTATGGGCTGCTGTCAGCCCTGTTGTCACCAGCAAATTCTGGACGTTTATCGTCTGATCTTTATCAGTAAGAGGGAGCGATTGCTTCAGTATTATGGCAAAACAAAAAACCGCGTATGTGTGTGTGGACTGTGGTTCTGACCACAATAAATGGCAGGGCCAGTGTCAGGATTGCGGCGCTTGGAATACCTTGTCGGAGCTGCGTTTAGGGCCGGCGACGAGTGCCAAAGCAGCGCCAGTGCGGCAAGGTTATGCGGGTGAAGTTGGCGGTGAGGTGCAAATGCTCGCCAATGTCAGTATTGAGGCTTTGCCAAGGCGCTCCACTGGTTTTGATGAATTTGATCGGGTCTTGGGCGGCGGGCTAGTGCCGGGCTCTGCGGTATTGATCGGTGGGCATCCGGGGGCGGGCAAAAGTACGCTGCTCTTGCAAGTTCTGTGTCGTTTGGCGAATCAATGCGAATGCCTTTATGTGACTGGCGAAGAGTCGCTGCCGCAGATTGCGATGCGGGCTCAGCGTCTGAATTTAAGTGCCGACACCCTAAAGTTGTGTTCGGAAACCAGTCTCGAGTTGATTTTGGCCCAGGCGATGGCAAATAAGCCTGCAATTCTGGTGGTGGATTCCATCCAGGTTTTACACAGCGAGCAGGTTAGTTCGGCGCCCGGCAGTGTTTCACAGGTGCGAGAGTGCGCTGCGGCGCTCACCCGCTTCGCCAAGCAGACTGGCACGGTACTGTTGATGGTTGGTCATGTGACCAAGGATGGCGGTTTGGCTGGCCCCAAGGTACTTGAGCATATTATTGATTGCTCGATCATGCTTGAGGGCAGCAGTGATAGTCGCTATCGCACCTTGCGCGGCAGTAAAAACCGCTTTGGCGCGGTGAATGAGCTGGGCGTGTTTGCCATGACGGAGTTGGGTCTTAAAGAAGTTAAGAACCCGTCTGCGATCTTTCTTAATCGCGGTGATGTGGTGTCGTCGGGCAGTACCGTGATGGTGGTGTGGGAGGGTACGCGGCCGCTCTTAGTTGAGATTCAGGCGCTGGTCGATAGCTCTGGATTTGGGAATCCGCGACGGGTGGCGGTGGGTTTAGAGCAAAACCGTTTGGCGATGTTGTTGGCGGTGTTGCATCGTCACGGCGGCTTACAGGTAGGCGATCAGGACGTGTTTGTGAATGTGGTGGGTGGCGTTAAAGTGCTGGAAACCGGTTCGGACTTGGCCTTGTTGTTTGCCATTGTGTCGAGCTTTCGGGATCGCCCTTTGCCTGAAGACCTGGTGGTCTTTGGTGAAGTTGGTCTGTCGGGGGAGATTCGTCCGGTGCCCAGCGGCCAGGAACGACTCCAAGAGGCCCGCAAGCACGGCTTTCGCCGGGCTATTGTGCCTCACGGTAATGCGCCGCGGGGTGACTCGGTCGGCATGGAAGTAGTGGGGGTGAAAACTCTCGCTGAAGCGCTGGAGGCCATTTAGGCCGCCAGGCTTTGGTCAATGTATTATGCTTAGAATATTTCTATGGGATCGTCGCCAGCATTGCTGCCGTAGGGGCTTTGGGGTTGGTTGAATCCCTCACTGGGCGCATTGTCGCTGCGGAAGTATTCAAATATGGCATTGCTCTGGCCGGGCTGGGCGAGGTTGCCGGTATCTGGGTCAATTCTTACCGAGATGACGTTGTCCGGTTGCTTTAAGTGGCGCTCGGGTTTGTTCTTGAGCGCTTCTTTCATGTAATCAATCCAGATTGGCAGGGCGACTGAGCCACCGTACTCGCGGCGGCCAAGATTGTTGTTTTGGTCAAAGCCTACCCAAGTTGATGTCACAATCCCGCCGCTGTAGCCCGAGAACCACGCATCGGTAGGGCCGTTGGTGGTGCCGGTTTTACCCGCTGCGTCGCTGCGCTTTAGCACTAGTGCTTTGCGGCCGGTTCCTCGCGTGATGACGTCTTGTAAAATACTGTCGATCAGATAGGCGACGTCTTCGCTGAGTACGCGCTTGGCGTAGTTGACTTTAGGTGCCTCGCTACTGTCATTGATGATGTCGTCGAGGGTATCGGCTTCCATTGGGTGGTGAGGATTTAGCAGGTCGCCATCTTCGTCGGTGCTGCAGTTGCGGCAGACGATATCGGGTTCGGCGCGATAGA
Organism: Zhongshania antarctica; assembly: GCF_014202945.1. Taxonomy (GTDB): domain Bacteria; phylum Pseudomonadota; class Gammaproteobacteria; order Pseudomonadales; family Spongiibacteraceae; genus Spongiibacter; species Spongiibacter antarcticus. The sequence goes on from NZ_JACHHW010000008.1 coordinate 38,012, forward strand.
GGGTGTTGCCGTCGCGGTCAATAATGCGATCGATAATATAGGGTTTTACTTTGTAACCGCCGTTGGCAAACACCGCGTAGCCGCTAACAATATCCAGTGGCGTTAGCGAATGGCTGCCCAGAGCGAGTGAAAGGTCTCTTGGTAGCTTGCTGGGGTCAAAGCCGAAGCGGGCTATATAGTCGATGGCTTTGCCGATGCCGAGGTCTCTGAGTACCCTGATAGATACCAAGTTACGGGACATATACAGTGCTTTACGCAGGCGCATAGGGCCATTGAACGTGCCGTTGTCATTGCTGGGGCGCCAAGTGTCGCCGAGCCCGCTGTCCTCAAAGACGATGGGTGCGTCATTAATAATGGTGGCTGGGGTGAAGCCGTTATCGAGGGCGGCGGTGTAGATAAACGGTTTGAAATTGGAGCCCGGTTGGCGCTCTGCTTGGGTGACGCGGTTAAACGCGCTTTTTTGATAGTTGTAGCCGCCCACTAAGCTAAGTATGGCGCCGCTATCGGCATTTAGAGACACCAGTGCGCCCTGGATTTTCGGTAGCTGGGATAGCTCCCAATGGCGCGGTTCGTCCTGGCTCATGCGCACGCGAATAACATCGCCGGCCGCGAGCAAGTCACTCGCCGTTTCTGGGGCGTAGCTGACCCTGTCTTCACTAATATAGCGAATTGTACCCTCTAGGCCATGGGCCCAATCCAGGGTCGTTTGGTCGCCAGTGGAGAGCAGTAAGGTGGCGCTTTTCTCGGCCACGCTTAAAACCAGTGCCGGATGCCAGGGCCCAATACTGCCAATTTCCTCTAATTTTTGGATTAGACGCTGGCGCTGCTCATCATCGATGCCTTTGCTGAGATTCCAGTGTCGCTCTGCGCCACGGTAGCCATGGCGGGTGTCATATTCGATCACGCCGTCGAGGAGGGCGTTATTTGCCGAGTTTTGTAGTCGGCTATCGACGGTGGTAATGACCGTGAAGCCATCTTCATAGGCGGTTCGGCCGTAGCGCTCGAGCATGTGCAGGCGCACCATCTCTGAAACGTAAGGGGCATCGACATCGAGCTGGGTGCCGTAGGCCTTGGCGCTGATGGGTTCGGTAATGGCTGTTTCGTAATCCGCTTGGGTAATATAGCCAAGGCTAAGCATGCGGCCCAATATCCAGTTGCGGCGTATTTTGGCGCGATTGGGGTTGGCGACGGGGTTGTAGGCTGACGGTGCTTTGGGGAGCCCAGCGATCATGGCCATTTGCGCGAGATTGAGCTCTTTTATGGGTTTTCCGTAATAGACTTGGCCAGCAGCTTCGATACCATAGGCGTGGTTACCGAGGAAAATCTTGTTTAGGTAAAGCTCGAGAATGTCGCCCTTGCTGAGTGCACGCTCTATTTCGATGGCCAGGAAAATTTCGGTGAATTTCCGTGTAAAAGTGCGCTCTTGGCTGAGGAAGTAGTTTTTGGCCACCTGCATGGTGATGGTCGAGCCGCCCGATTGAATGCTGCCACTGGTGATTAATTGCGATGCCGCACGCAGCAAGCTAGTGATGTCGACACCGTGGTGGAGATAGAAACGGTCGTCTTCGGCGGCGAGAAAGGCTTTGATAAAGAGCTCTGGAACTTCTTGGAAGCTGATGGGGGAGCGGCGTTTCTCACCAAATTCTCCCAGCAACTTGCCGTCAGAGCTGTATATCCGTAGTGGCGTTTGCAGTTGTATGTCTTTTAACGCCTCGACGGATGGCAATTTAGGACTAATATAAAGGAATGCAGCGGCGAAAATCATCACGGCGCCGCAGCTGGCGAGAATGCCTAGGCCGATGAAAAGGCGGAGAACTCGGGTCTTGCTTGGCATATTTGTCCTGTAAATTGAGATGTCGGTAGAAAATCGAAGACTAGGATAACTAAAACTGTGACATTATCGGCGTCTTTTTTTCATAACTATTTGCGCATTGGTATACACTGGTATTTAATCTTGTATATAAAAGTGCGCTCTAAGTCCACGATGTAAATAGGAAAACTACAGTGCTAGATGGCTTGTTTGGCGGTCAGGGTTCCCGGAGTCTGCTCGGTATCGACATCAGTTCCAGTGCGGTTAAGTTACTGGAGTTGAGCCGGAGTGGCGAGAAATATCGCGTAGAAAGCTACGCGGTTATGTCTCTGCCATCGCAGGCGGTGGTCGAAAAAAATATTGCTGATGTCGAGCAGGTGGGCGACGTTGTGCGTGCAGTTCACTCCCGATCTCGCACCAAGCTTAAGCGCGCGGCGGTGGCTGTGCCGGGCTCGGCAATTATTACCAAGGTTCTGCATATGCCTGCAGGGCTGCATGAAAATGCCATGGAAACACAGATTTCCTTGGAAGCTGATCAGTATATCCCCTATCCATTAGATGAGGTTTCCCTGGATTTTGAAGTCTTGGGCGAATCGGAAGCCAACCCGGAGTTGGTGGATGTGATGCTGGTCGCCTGCCGTCGCGACAATGTCGATACGCGGGTTGAATCATTAGAAATTGCGGGGATCACCCCCAAAGTGGTGGATGTCGAGGCCTACGCTATTGAGCGGAGTTTTGATCTTATAGCCCAGCAGCTGGGTTGTGATGAGAATACGGTGGTGGCCATTGTCGATGTTGGCGCCAGCATGACCTCCCTCAGTGTGATCGTGAACGGTGAAACGGTTTATACCCGCGATCAGTTGTTTGGCGGTCGGCAGCTAACCGAAGAGATCCAACGTCGCTATGGCTTGACGGTGGAAGAGGCTGGGTTGGCCAAAAAGCAAGGCGGACTATCCGATGACTATGACAGTGAGGTCTTGGCTCCGTTCCGAGAAGCGGTTATTCAGCAAGTGTCGCGGTCACTGCAATTCTTTTATTCGGCGAGTCAGTACAGCGGTGTTGATATTATTGTATTAGCTGGTGGTGTTGCCGCCATGCAGGGCTTGGTCGAGTTGGTCCAAGAGCGCTTGGGCATAGATACTGTTATTGCGAATCCGTTTGCGGCGATGTCGGTTGCACCGGGTGTAGACGCCACTAAATTGACCAGCGATGCCCCTGCCATGCTCATCGCTTGCGGTTTGGCACTGAGGAGTTTTGATTAATGGCAACGATTAACTTATTGCCTTGGCGCGAGGAGCGTCGCGAGCTGATTAAACAGCAGTTCCTCGTGGTACTCGGGGGTGTGGCCGTGTTGGGGGCGCTGTTGATTTTGCTTGCCATGTCGATTGTGAATGGTGCAATCAGTGGTCAGGAAGCGCGCAATAATTATATGCAGGCCCAGATAACTAAAATTAATAAGGAAGTGGCCGAGATTAGCGAACTTGAAAAGCGCCGCCAGCAATTACTCGACCGAATGACGATTATCCAAGATTTACAGGGCACTAGGCCGTTAATCGTGCGGGTCTTTGATGAAATGGTGAGAACCCTGCCCGATGGCTTGTTTTACACCTCGGTGGTTCGGCGTGACAAGCAGGTAAATGTGGAAGGCATCGCCGAGTCGAATAATAGAGTATCCAGCTTAATGCGTAAATTAGACGGCTCACCTTGGTTTGCCGATCCGAATTTGACCGCGGTGAGTGCGGCTTCAGCCTACGGCGATCAATCCAGTAGTTTCAAATTGTCTTTCCAGATCAGTGCGCCTGCGCCTGATGATGAGAAGTAGGGAGCGATAGCTGTGGCGGAGTGGCAAGAGTTAGTCGAAGAAGTAAAAAGCTTCGACCTCGGTGATCTAAATGTTGAGAATATTGGTGCCTGGCCATTATTGGTGAGGGCAGCGGTATGGCTTGGGGTTTTTGTGTTGTGCTTGGCGGGTGGCTATTTTTATGTGATTGCAGATTTGCGCGTCAAGCTGTCGGGCGTTGAAGCCAAGGAAATTCAGTTAAAGCAAGACTTTGAGAAAAAGGCATTCAAAGCAGCGAAACTGATCCCGCTGAAAAAGCAGATGGAGGAGATGGAGGAGTCTTTTGGTATTTTACTTAGCCAGTTGCCAGTCGACACCGAAGTGCCAGGCCTCTTAGAAGACATGACCGAGAAAGCGGTTTCTAATGGTTTGGAAATCAGCAGTATTCAGCTTCAGGCTGAGCGGGTTCAGGAATTCTATGTGGAGCTGCCAATTGCAATCAAGGTTAGTGGCAGTTACCACGATTTGGCGGCTTTTGTGAGCGGTATCGCCGGTCTGCCGCGAATAGTCACCTTGCACGACTATACGATTAGCTCTAATAAAGAGCAAAGTCAGCAAGCGATGTCGATTACGGCTAAGACTTATCGTTATAAAGACACGGAGGCGGGTTCATGATGAAACGCGTTTCCCTTATCGCCAGTTTTGCGCTGGTGTTGACCGCTTGCGGTGGTGGCGCTGAGTTTGCCGATCTTGACGCCTTTGTCGCCGCGAAGCGGGCGGCGCCATCCGGACAAATTCCACCGATTCCTGCTCTCAAAGCTTACCGCGCGTTTAGCTATTCGGCGTCTGGTCTGCGGGGCCCTTTTAATCGCCCGGTCGATGTTAAAGAAATTGCACGACTTGAAGCGGCTAGCAGTGTTAAACCCGACACCAAGCGCGAGAAAGAATATTTAGAACAGTACTCACTAGACTCCTTGACAGTGGTGGGGACGGTGCGCTTGAGCGGGAAGTTGTGGGCGTTAGTAAAAGACGCCGATGGCGGTGTGCATCGTGTTAAAGAAAGCAATTACCTAGGCCGGAATTACGGCAAAATTATTGAGGTTGCAGAGAACTACCTGACGGTTATTGAGATTGTCTCCACCGGCGGGGATGGCTGGGTTGAACGGCCGCGCTCCCTTGAACTGAAAGTCCGTAACTAAGAATTCGATTGGCGGAGAAGTAGATGAATACCCGAAAGCAAATGCAATGCGCAGTGCAGAGCAAGCGCGCTGGTGGCGCGACCACAAATATGGGGCGACAGATCCTAGGTGGGGTGTGTTTGTTGTTGGCGTCGATAGCCGCTTCAGCAGCCAACTTGACGGATGTGCAGTTTAATTCGCTTCAGGGCGGTAGCTTTGAGGCGCGCTTTACCTTTGATGGCCCCGCGCCAGAAGTAAAGGGCTATACCATTGAGAAGCCCGCCCGAATTGCGCTGGATTTAGTTGCGACGGGTAATAAATTGTCTCAGAAGAAGTTCCCCTTGGCCTACGACAATGCCAGCAGTGCCGTGGTGTTAGAGGGCCGGGGCAGAACTCGGGTCGTGTTGAATTTGGTGAAGCTGGCGTCGTATCAGACGCGAGCGGAAGGCAATGTGCTCATCGTTGAGGTTGGTAGCGGTGGCGGTCAGGCCTACCTGAAAGAGAAGTACAATAGCCCGTTAGTCTCGTCGGCCAAAGTGGTGGCGCCGGCGGCAAATAATATAACCGATCTTGATTTCCGTCGTGGCGATAAGGGTGAGGGCCGCTTGGTGATTCAGTTGGCTGATGCCAAGGCTGATATCAATGTCTATGTTGAAGGATCTAAAATCAAAGTGGATTTTGGTGGTGTTAACTTGCCCGCCAGCTTACAGCGCCGCTTTGATGTCGTTGATTTTGCAACCCCGGTGAAATCGATTGAAGCGCGCATGGGCGAGAAGGGTGCGAAATTGGCCATTGAAGCTCAGGGTGAATACGACTACCTTGCTTATCAAACTGATACTGAATACGTCGTAAGCGTTAAGCCATTAACAAAGAAAGAAGTGGCTGATCGCCGTCGTGAGTTCGCGTATGTTGGCGAGAAGCTGTCGCTGAACTTTCAAGATATTGAAGTCCGCTCCGTACTGCAGTTGATTGCTGACTTTACTGAGCTGAACTTGGTTGCCAGTGATACGGTTAAGGGCAACATCACGCTGCGTCTGCAAAATGTACCTTGGGATCAAGCGCTTGAATTAGTGCTAAAGACTAAGGGCTTAGATAAGCGTCAGGTGGGTAATGTTCTGATGGTTGCGCCCGCCGCAGAAATATCTGAGCGTGAGCGGCAAGAAATTGAGGCTCAGAAGCAAGTTGAGGAGCTCGCGCCGCTGCAAAGTGAATTTATTCGCGTGCGCTATGCCGATGCAGCAGAATTATTTAAGTTGTTTGCGCGCAATGGCAATGACAACGGTAATAACAATAGTGGCGGCAGCGATGGACCATCGACAGGCAGCATTCTATCGCCTCGCGGTTCAGTCATTGTCGACGAACGCACGAATTCACTGCTGATTACTGAAACGGCCGAGCGTTTGGACGAGTTCCGTCGCCTGATAGCCCTTATAGATGTCCCGGTACGCCAAGTGCAAATTGAAGCGCGTATTGTTCGCGCCAGCTCAGACTTTGACCGCTCATTAGGGGTTAAGTGGGGCGGGGCTTATATTAAGCAAGACGGCGATAAGGTGTATTCGGCCAATGGTGATATGGCGAGTGACCAGGCAACTCAGAATAATTACCTGAGTGCCTTGGCTGCCGGCTCGCCAACGTATACTGCAGTACCGGGTTTGGTTACTGACCTTGGCGTTTCTGGCGCGGCGGGCTCGTTTGCACTGGGCTTTATTAGCCCCGATGTTTTGTTGAACTTGGAGTTGTCTGCGCTTGAGTCTAAGGGCCGCGGCGAGATCGTATCGCAACCTCGTGTGGTGACGGGTGATAAAGAGCCGGCAATCATTAAATCGGGTACAGAGATACCCTACCCAGAATCGTCAGCCAGCGGTGAAACTACCATCGCTTTTAAAGAAGCCGTATTGAAGCTGGATGTAACGCCGATTATCACGCCAGATGACCGAATTATTATGGATCTGACGATCAATCAGGACACCATTGGCTCGCTGGTCATTTCTACCGGACTGGGTGGTCAGGTGCCGACCATCGACACCACGGAGCTGAAAACCAGGGTATTGGTGAGTAATGGCGAGACTGTTGTGCTTGGTGGGGTTTATGACCAGATTGACGTGCAATCAGAAACCAAGGTGCCATTGTTAGGCGATATTCCCTTTTTTGGTCATTTGTTTAAGACCACCACAGTGACTCGTGAGAAGCAGGAGACGTTAATTTTTATTACGCCGCGCATTCTTGCCGACAGTTTGGTAGATTGATTGCAGATGATGAAGTCGGGTGCGGTATTTTTAGTTGGGCCAATGGGGGCGGGAAAGAGCACTATTGGCCGCTTGCTGGCAGAGGCCTTGCGTTTTGAATTCTGCGATGTCGATCGTGAGATAGAGGAGCGTAGTGGCGTTGATATTCCTTGGATCTTCGATATGGAAGGTGAAGAGGGTTTTCGTGATCGCGAAGAGAGTATGCTGTCTGAATTGAGTGATGGCTCTCAGGTGGTTATATCTACTGGCGGCGGCGCAGTATTACGCAGTGTTAGTCGTAAGTTGATGGTCGCTAGAGGCACGGTGATTTATCTTAAAACCTCGGTGGAAGAGCAGGTGCGACGTACCGCTCGGGATCGCAAGCGTCCACTGCTGCAAAATGGTGATCCCGGTACCACGTTGCGCAACTTAATGGCCCTGCGTGAACCTCTCTACGAAGAAATTGCCGATTACACTGTATTAACGGATAATCGCACTCCGAAGTCAGTTGTTCAGGAATTGTGCGAGCAGCTTGGCGCCAGCGACCTCAGCGCGCAATATTGATATACTAGGTGTCCCGGTCTAGGGGCACTTTAATCTTTTCCCGGATATATTATTAATGAAACACCTCGAACTCGATTTGGGAGCGCGTAGCTATCCCATTTTTATCGCGCCCGGTATCCTTGGTGATGGTGCGCTGTGGCTGAAATATATTCGCGGCCAGCAGGTTTGTATTGTTAGCAATGACACGATTGCGCCGCTTTATCTGGCGAGTTTGAAGCAGCAGCTGGCGGACAAGTCGGTCTGTGAAGTGATTTTGCCGGACGGTGAGTCCCATAAGACCTTGGCGGTGCTGGAAAATATTTTCGACACTCTATTGCAGGCGAATCACAATCGCAGCACTACGCTGATTGCCCTAGGTGGCGGCGTCGTCGGTGATATGTGTGGTTTTGCCGCGGCCTGTTATCAGCGTGGTGTTCAGTTTATTCAGATCCCGACGACGCTGTTGGCGATGGTGGATTCTTCGGTCGGTGGAAAAACTGGCGTAAACCACCCTCTGGGCAAAAATATGATTGGGGCTTTTCATCAGCCCAATTGTGTATTGGCGGACTTAAATTTATTGAATACCCTGCCAGATCGCGAGTTTTCGGCGGGTATGGCTGAGGTGATTAAGTACGGTTTGATCTGTGATGCCGACTTTTTTGTTTGGTTAGAGCAAAATATGAGCGCTTTAATGGGGCGTGATACCGAATTATTGAGTGAGGCGGTGTACCGCTGCTGTGTGAATAAAGCGAATGTCGTTGCCGATGACGAGCGTGAGGGAGGGCGGCGCGCCATATTAAATCTCGGGCATACCTTCGGTCATGCTATTGAAACTGCGGAAGGGTACGGCAATTGGTTGCACGGTGAGGCTGTCGCCGCGGGTACTGCGCTGGCGTTGGCGCTATCGGTTAAAATGGGATGGTTGCCGCCTGAGGTCGAAAAGCGAGGGTTAGCGCTTCTTGTGCAGGCAGATTTACCCATTGCGCCGCCGCCAAATATGAATGTGGATCAATTTTTGCAGCTCATGGGGCGTGACAAGAAGGTGTTGGATGGTCAGTTACGCCTGATCTTGCTGACGGGTTTGGGAGAGGCGGTGGTGAGTTCAGAGGCTAGCGTTGAAATCATAAGTCAGGTTTTACTCGCCGCTGGCGTAGGTGCTTAGTGGGTATAATTTGCAGGTGGTTGATTAAAAATTGATCACTGGAGCGGGCGAAGTTTGTCGCTGGTGCCTCGTCCGTGTAGAATGTCACTCCTTTTTTCGGGTATGTGTAAAATTCCGAAACATTCTTTCCGACTATCTTTTTGTTTTTCTTAGTAATTTTGCGAGAGTCGTTTTATGAGTACAGGCCTGTACAGACCTGATGATGTGCGCGATAACTGTGGCTTTGGCCTGATTGCCCATATGCAGGGCACCGCTAGTCACAAATTATTGCAGACAGCCATCGAATCACTGACGTGTATGACCCATCGCGGCGGTATTGCTGCGGATGGCAAAACCGGTGATGGCTGCGGCCTGCTGCTTAAAAAACCTGATGGTTTTTTGCGCTCCGTAGCTCGTAAAGATTGCGGTACCGAGCTAACCACTACTTACGGGGTTGGCCAAATTTTCTTGAGCCGTGATCCTTTGCTGGCGCAAGCCGCCCGCGCTGCGTTTGAAACGGTGCTAGTCAATAATGGTTTGACGCCGGCTGGTTGGCGTGAAGTGCCGGTTGATTCATCGGTTTGCGGTGAAATCGCACTCGCGAGCCTGCCCCGTATTGAACAAGTGTTTATTAATGTTGAGGGTATGGACACTCAGCAGCTGCGCACGTGTTTGTTTGTGGTGCGTCGTCAAGCCGAGATAGCTACTGCTGATGACCCTGATTTTTATATCAGTAGTTTATCCAGCGATGTTATCTCCTATAAAGGTCTGGTAATGCCAGTGGATTTGCCGAGGTTTTATCTCGACCTGGCCAACCCTGAGCTAGAAACGGCAATTTGCGTATTCCATCAGCGCTTTTCAACCAATACCAGCCCGCGCTGGCCCTTGGCGCAGCCGTTCCGCATGCTGGCTCACAACGGTGAGATCAACACCATTGAAGGCAACCGCAATTGGGCTGAAGCGCGCACAGGTAATTTCAGTAGCCCATTGCTGCCTGATGTGTCTGAGCTAATGCCCTTGGTTAATCGCACCGGCTCCGACTCTTCAAGTCTTGATAATATGCTTGAACTGCTGGTTGCTGGCGGCATGGATTTGTTCCGTGCGGTACGTATGCTAGTACCACCAGCTTGGCAAAATATCGAACATATGGATGCTGATTTAAAGGCATTCTACGAATACAACTCCATGCACATGGAGCCGTGGGACGGTCCTGCCGGTTTGGTACTTACTGACGGCCGCTACGCCGTGTGTATGCTGGACCGCAACGGCTTGCGTCCGTCACGTTGGGTCATTACCAAAGATGGTTTTATTACCGTCGCCTCGGAAATAGGTACTTACGGTTATCAGCCTGACGACGTTGTTGCCAAGGGTCGCGTTGGCCCCGGCCAAATTTTGGTTGTTGACACCGAAACTGGCGAACTTCTTCATACCGAAGAAGTCGACAACCGCCTAAAATCGGCGCACCCCTATAAACAGTGGTTGCGGGAAAACGGCAATCGCCTCCAGGATCAGCTGGGCCAAGGCAATCGTCCGGCACTGCCCGAGGGCGATACGCTTGTCGCCTTGCAAAAGTATTTCCAAGTCAGCTTTGAAGAGCGTGAGCAGGTATTGTCTGCCTTAGCCGACAGCGGTAATGAAGCCGTAGGCTCGATGGGCGACGATACTCCTATGGCGGTGTTGAGTTCTCAGCAGCGCTCGCTATATGACTACTTCCGTCAAAAGTTTGCGCAGGTTACCAATCCGCCAATCGACCCCTTGCGGGAATCGATTGTTATGAGCTTGGAGACGCTGCTCGGCGCCGAGCAGAATGTGTTTGAGCAAACGGCCGATCACGCCGATCGTTTGATTCTGACTAGTCCCGTGTTGTCGCCAGATAAATTCGACCGCTTGATGCATGTCGATTCACCGCGCTATCCCTTGGCGCGGATTGAATTGGCTTATGACCCAGCGTTGACCTCTTTGCAAAGCGCGGTAACTGCCGTTGCCGAGGCTGCAGAGGCGGCCGTGCGCAGCGGTAAAGTTATTTTGCTGCTCAGTGATCGTGCGGTAGAGCCAGGTATGCTGGTAGTTCACAGCTTGTTGGCAACGGGGGCGGTACATCACCACCTGATTAAGCAAGGTTTGCGCTGCGATGCCAATATTGTGGTTGAGACCGGCAGCGGCCGTGATTCTCATCAAATGGCCTGCTTGTTTGGTTTTGGTGCAACAGCTGTTTACCCCTATATGGCCTTCGCTGTGATCAGCGATATGCTGGACAGTGGCGAAATTCTTGGCGACGAGCAGACTGCTCACACCAATTACTGCAAGGGCATTAATAAGGGCCTGCTCAAGATTATGTCCAAAATGGGCATTTCAACTATCGCGTCTTACCGCGGTGCCCAGCTGTTTGAAGCTATTGGTTTGGCAGATGAAATTGTCGATACCTGCTTTAAAGGCGTTGCCAGCCGTATCGCTGGCGCCGGATTTGAGCAGTTGCAACGCGATCAAGAAGCCTTGGCGACCATTGCGTGGTTGCCACGCAAGCCGCTGGATCAAGGTGGTTTGCTGAAGTATGTGCACGGCAAGGAATATCACGCGTTTAATCCCGACGTGGTAATGACCTTGCAAGACGCAGTAAAAAGCGGCGATTACGCGGTGTGGAAGAAGTATTCCAATCTCGTCAATAATCGGCCAATTGCGACATTGCGCGATTTGCTCGGCATTAAGGCGGATGTTAAAGCTATTCCGCTAGATGAAGTGGAGCCTATTGAAAGCGTGCTGCGTCGTTTCGACTCGGCGGGTATGTCTTTAGGTGCATTAAGCCCTGAAGCACATGAAGCATTAGCAACTGCAATGAACCGCTTGGGCGGCCGCTCTAACTCTGGTGAGGGCGGTGAAGATCCCGCGCGCTACGGTACCGAGCGGGTATCTAAAATTAAGCAGGTGGCGTCTGGCCGCTTTGGTGTTACCCCGCACTACTTGGTGAACGCCGAAGTTCTTCAGATAAAGGTGGCTCAGGGTGCTAAGCCTGGTGAGGGCGGTCAGCTCCCCGGTGGTAAGGTCAATGCTTTAATCGCGCGTCTGCGTTATGCGGTGCCGGGTGTTACCTTGATTTCGCCGCCACCTCATCACGATATTTACTCCATTGAAGATTTGGCGCAGCTTATTTTTGACCTCAAACAGGTCAATCCAAGTGCGCTAGTGTCGGTTAAATTGGTATCTGAGCCCGGTGTTGGCACTATTGCCGCGGGTGTGGCGAAAGCCTATGCCGATTTGATTACCATCTCCGGCTACGATGGTGGTACGGCGGCGAGCCCGATCACCTCGATTCGCTATGCAGGTTCGCCTTGGGAGCTCGGTTTATCTGAGGCTCAACAAACTCTGCGTGGCAATGGCTTGCGTGGCAAGGTGCGGGTACAGACTGACGGCGGCTTAAAAACCGGCCTCGACGTAGTGAAAGCGGCCATGCTTGGCGCCGAGAGTTTCGGTTTTGGTACCACTCCGATGGTGGCACTGGGCTGCAAGTACCTGCGTATTTGTCACTTAAATAACTGCGCGACCGGTGTAGCAACCCAGGATGAGCGTCTGCGCGACGAGCACTTTATTGGTACTGTGGAAATGGTGATGAATTTCTTCACCTTTATTGCCATGGAAACCCGAGAGTGGATGGCCAGCATGGGCATTCGCACCATGGCTGAATTGATTGGTCGTACCGATTTAATGGAGCAAAAGCAGGGACAGACCGAGAATCACGGTTTGCTCGATTTGGCACCGATCTTGTACAAAGATCCTGCGATGGCAGGTCAGCCTGAGTTTTGCGAAGTGGACTTGAACGCCCCCTTCGATAAGGGCGAAAAGGCTGAGGTTATGGTTGCTGCGGCCCTGCCTGCGATTGAAGCCAAGACCGGCATCACCTTGGATTTTACCGTTACCAACTGTGACCGCTCTATTGGTGCACGCCTGTCTGGTGAAATTGCCAAGCGTTACGGCAATCTCGGCATGGATGCCGCGCCGGTGACCTTGAATTTGAAAGGTACTGCGGGCCAGAGCTTCGGCGTGTGGAATGCCGGTGGTTTGAATATGTATTTGGAAGGCGATGCCAACGACTATGTCGGTAAAGGCATGGCTGGCGGTAAATTGGTTATTTACCCGCCCAAGGGCAGTGTGTTTGCGAGTCAAGATACGTCTATTGTTGGTAATACCTGTTTGTACGGTGCTACTGGCGGTAAATTGTTTGCAGCGGGGACCGCTGGTGAGCGCTTTGGCGTACGTAACTCTGGCGCCCATGCGGTGGTTGAGGGCGCCGGCGATCACTGCTGTGAGTATATGACTGGCGGTAATGTGACCGTATTGGGGCCAACCGGCGTCAATTTTGGTGCAGGCATGACGGGCGGTTTCGCCTATGTGCTCGATGAAGCCAACCGCTTCGTTGACCGCTATAACAGTGAGTTGGTTGAAATGTGTCGGATTACCTCTGAGTCTATGGAGGCCTATCGGGCGCACCTGCGCGGCAATATTCAAGAGTTTGTGACTGAAACCGGATCGGCGTGGGGACAGCATATACTTGATAATTTTGACGACTACATCGGTAAGTTCTGGATGATTAAGCCCAAGGCGGCGAGCCTCAGCCGTTTGCTTGACTCCACCAGAAGACGTCCGGAATAAGCTAGCCGAGTAGCGATGAGGTAAATCGAAAATGGCAGAACGTTTACAAAATACATTCCAGTTTCTTGATGTTGGTCGTCAGGATCCCGGTAAAAAAGACATGGTGCAGCGTAAAACTGCGTTTGTTGAAATTTACGAGCCTTATAAAGAAGAGGACGTAAAGCAGCAGTCGCACCGTTGCCTGAGTTGTGGCAATCCCTATTGTGAGTGGAAATGCCCAGTTCACAACTACATCCCTAACTGGTTGAAGCTGGTTACAGAAGGCAATTTGTTTGAGGCGGCGGAGCTAAGCCACCAGACCAATAGTTTGCCGGAAGTCTGTGGTCGAGTTTGCCCGCAGGATCGCCTGTGCGAGGGTGCATGCACCCTGAATGACGGTTTCGGCGCGGTGACAATCGGGTCTACTGAAAAGTACATAACTGATACTGCACTGGCCATGGGCTGGCGCCCAGACATGTCGAAGCGGGTGTGGACTGATAAAAAAGTTGCGGTCATTGGCTCTGGCCCTGCGGGTATCGGCTGCGCCGATGTCTTGGTACGCGCGGGTGTCAAGCCCGTCGTCTTTGATCGCTACCCAGAAATTGGTGGCCTGCTGACCTTTGGTATTCCCGAGTTCAAGCTTGAAAAGTCTGTTATTCAGCGTCGCCGCAAAGTGCTGGAAGACATGGGTGTCGAGTTCCGAGTTAACGTCGATGTTGGCGTTGATATCACACTAGAGTCCTTGCTCGAAGAATACGATGCCGTGTTCCTTGGTATGGGTACTTACAAGTACATGAAGGGTGGCTTCCCCGGTGAAGATCTACCGGGTGTTTATGATGCGCTGCCGTTCTTGGTGTCGAATGTAAATCGCAATATGGGCTGGGAAAAAAATCCAGCCGACTTTATCGACGTGAAAGGCAAGCGAGTAGTGGTTTTAGGCGGTGGTGACACTGCGATGGACTGCAACCGCACCTCGATTCGTCAGGGCGCTGAAAGCGTGGTTTGCGCTTACCGCCGCGATGAAGAAAATATGCCAGGCTCGCGTAAAGAAGTACAAAACGCCGGTGAAGAAGGCGTGCAGTTCTTCTTTAATCGCCAGCCTATCGCCATTGTTGGCGATGCCCATGTCGAAGGTATCAAGGTTGTCAGTACTCAGCTTGGTGAAGCTGACGAGAATGGCCGTCGTCGTCCCGAAGTGATTCCAGGCAGCGAAGAAGTGATTCCCGCAGACGTGGTCTTGGTTGCCTTTGGTTTCCAGCCAGATCCACCATCGTGGATACCCGACGCTGGTGTTACCGTAAATAGCTGGGGCGGTATCGACGCCGCCGAGCAGCAAACCTATAAATTCCAAACCAGCAATCCTAAAATATTTGCTGGTGGTGATATGGTGCGCGGTTCAGACTTGGTGGTCACCGCTGTGTGGGAAGGCCGCCAAGCCGCTGAAGGCATATTGGATTACTTAAAAGTTTAAATCGCAGGACGCTAGACGGGAGACGGAAAACGCGAAAGCTGTGTGGCGTTTCATCCTAGCGTCTCCCGTTTACCGTCGAGCATTGAGCGACTTATGACTGAACTGAAAAACGATACCTTCCTCCGCGCCCTCCAGCGCGAGCCAGTAGACTACACGCCAGTGTGGATGATGCGCCAAGCTGGCCGCTACCTCCCTGAATACCGCGCTACTCGTGGTAAGGCCGGCGATTTTATGTCGCTGTGCATGAACCCCGAGTTGGCCTGCGAAGTGACTTTGCAGCCACTGGAACGCTATCCCTTAGATGCTGCGATTCTGTTTTCAGATATTTTGACTATTCCCGACGCCATGGGACTGGGTCTGTATTTTGAAACCGGCGAAGGCCCGCGCTTTAAGAAAACCGTGCGGACGATGGCAGATGTTGACGCTCTCCCGGTTGTCGATGGCGAGAATGACCTTACTTACGTTTGCGATGCTGTGCGCACTATCCGTCGCGAACTCAATGGCAGAGTACCCCTGATTGGTTTTTCTGGCAGCCCGTGGACCTTGGCTACTTATATGGTTGAGGGCGGTGGCTCAAAAGACCATGCCCGCTGCAAGGCCTTGGCTTTTGACCAGCCTGAGCTTATGCACGCGCTACTCGATAAATTGGCCAAAAGTGTCACTGCGTATTTGAATGATCAAATTCGCGCGGGCGCCCAAGCGGTACAAATTTTTGATACTTGGGGCGGGGCACTGAGCCATAACGCGTATCAGGAATTTAGCCTGCGTTATATGCAGCGTATCGTCGACGGCCTGATTAAAGAAAATGACGGTCGCAAAGTACCGGTTATTTTGTTTACCAAAAATGGTGGCCAGTGGTTAGAGCTAATGGCGGCCACGGGTGCCTCGGCACTGGGCTTGGACTGGACTACAGATATTGGCGCGGCAAGAGCTAGAGTTGGCGATAAAGTTGCGCTACAGGGCAATATGGACCCGTCGATGTTGCGGGCGTCACCAGCGCGGATTCGTGAAGAAGTTGCAATAATTTTAGCCCGCTACGGCACAGGTCCAGGTCATATATTTAATTTGGGTCACGGTATTACCCCAGAGGTTGATCCCGCCCATGCTGGCGCGTTCATCGAATGCGTGCGGGAATTGTCGGCGCCGTATCACAAATAATTATTTGTGCACTCTAGAGATGAAAAAAGGCGGGATATCCCGCCTTTTTTCATCGTAAAGCTATTCGCTTACGCGCTAGGGCATAACCTCAACAAAATTTCTCCATTTGTTTTGCATAGTGATATACCACTGCGGCGCACCATTGCACGTGCCAGAGAACTCAAGCTTTGGGTAGTGGGCGGTTACCCGATTGAGGATTCCGTGATCCTTCTCATTAATATCGATAATTAATAAGTGGCGGCCACTGTCTAAATCTTTTTGGAAGCGCTTAAATTCGTGGTGGGGTTCTTGAATGCCGAACAGACCGCCTTCCCAGGTGAAAAAGCCCAAGACAACAATGGCGAGAAACACAAAGGGCGTCCAGCCGGCAGCCGTTTCGGTTGCACCGGAGTAATAGCCGACCGCAAGTACAACTGCCGCGGCCGCTGCACCCATCAAGGCGCTACGTTCCATTGAGTGAACGACATCTTTGCGCAATACTGCTTCAACATCATTGAGTTTTCTTAGCGTCACGCCGCGATCGTCATTACTTAAAATATGAATTTGCGGGGTGGAGATTCCGTTTGCCTCGAGGTCGTGTTCAACCGTTTCGAGTTTGTCGAGATTATCAGCCAGAAAAAAATAGCGTTTCATATTATGCTCCTAACCGTAGCTAGCGTATGCAGTAGCGCTGGTCTTAAGAGAATGCGGCCATTGCTGCTACAATCGTCTGCTTTAGTCTAGCAGTGTCAGGGCGGCCTGCCCCGCGCTAAATAGCGCTTTATTATTGTATTTTTGTCTAAGCCGAGGCGCTGTGATTTCCTATAAATCTATTGCTGGGGCGGTTTTGGGAGTGAGATGGGCGTGATGAGTTTGGTAAATGACGATAAAAAAGTGGTGGAAGCTGAAATTCGCCGTTGGCTTGAGCAAGTGGTTGTTGATTTGGGGCTTTGTCCCTTTGCCGCTAAGCCTCTTCAGGAGGAGCGGGTTAGCATCGACGTTAGTTTGGCACAAAACCCTGAAGATTTAGCCTCTGACCTGCACCTCGCGCTGTGTCGGTTAGAAGAGACTCCAGTGGCGACCTTGGAAACGAGTCTTTTGGTGGTGCCCAATATGTTGGGCGATTTCTACGACTACAACGACTTCCTGGATATTGCCGATGCCATCTTATTGGAAGGCGATTGGGAGGGTGAAATTCAAATAGCGAGTTTCCATCCCCAGTACCAGTTTGCTGGAACGAATAAAAACGACGCTGAAAACTTCACCAATCGGGCCCCGTACCCCATATTTCATTTACTGCGCGAGGCCAGTTTAGAAGCAGTGTTGGCAGCGCACCCCGATCCAGATGCTATTCCTGAGCGAAATATTGAGCTATTTCAGGGTATGGATAAAGCCGCTATAAAAACATTGTTTCCTTACTGCTTTCGCTAATGCTTATTATAGCTTGCCCGGCGGGAATTGATTTAGGATCTCGGCAACGGCTTCTTCTATCATTGTAGTATTGGCTTTGGGATCGCTATTATGAAGCTCCACAACCAGCGATCCTCGCCAGCTTAACTTCATGTCAGCACGGTTTATAAAGTCAATTATGATTTGTACATTGCGGTTGACGGTGTCCTTGCCCAGGGGCACACCCACCGAGCTGCTCATACCGAAATTGCCGCCAAAGCTGCCGATCCCTAAGCCTAGGCGCGGGCTGCGGTCGATGGTGTCGGCGGCTTCTGCCAAATAGTACTTAACAATAAAGTCGGCCGCCTGCGGCGCCGGAGCGTTGAGATATGCGCGATGGTTTAGCTGGGTTTGCAGTGCTGCTTTAACATTGTCGATAATAAAGGGAGAGATGTTTTTATCTGCGCCGCTGCTCTCTGACCAGAGGTAGTGTTGATAGCGACTGAAATCGATGTTGGGATTGTAATCGCTTACGACGTTGGTCGTGCTACACGCGCTCAGGAGCGTTGCAACGAAGAGAATAAATAGTTTGCTGGTTTTCATATAAGCCTTCCTTATAACCAGTGTGGTCGGAAACTGTTGCCTACTTCAGCACACGCGGCGTGCCTTGGGCAGCTTAGCAGGTGATCATTAACAAAACCCAAGGCCTGTAAATTGGCATAACAAATGGTGCTGCCAAAAAAACGAAATCCACGCTTTTTTAGATCTTTACTAATGTGATCTGATTGGACACTGGTAGCGGGTACTTCGGACAAGCTGTGCCAGTGATTTTGCAGTGGTGTGTCATCGAAGTAGGACCACATATAGCGAGCAAAGCTGCCGTATTCCTTTTGAATGTCTAAAAACAGGCGGGCGTTGCTAATGGCGCTTTCTATTTTTAAACGATTGCGCACAATTGCCGAGTTGGTCTTTAAAACCTCGACCATGTCGGCGTCAAATTTGGCGACTTTACGGGGATTGAAATTGGCAAATGCTTTTCGATAGCCTTCGCGCTTGCGCAGTATGGTGAGCCAACTGAGACCCGCTTGTGCAGATTCCAAAATAAGAAACTCAAAATGTTTGGCGTCGTCGTCACTGGGTACGCCCCACTCCGTATTATGGTAGCGAATATATTGCGGGTCACTAAGGCACCAGCCGCAAAGCTCAGACACGAGGCATACTCCTTTTCTTTATTCTTGCAGATTACACCATTCACAGCGCTGGCGGCTATGCCATAATGACGGGCATTCTTACCTAATACGCTTATTCAACAGGGAGTTTTATGAAGATGATTAAGCCAGTTTTGGCCTTGTTATTGGCGGCAACTGTCGTGGCTTGTGCGGAGTCACCTACTGGACGCCGTCAAATGCTTTTGTTTTCAGATGGCGAAATGTCGCAGATGGGTGGCACGGCGTTTGAAGAAATGAAAAAGAAAATGACCATCAATAAGGACGGTGCGACGAATCGTTATGTTAGTTGTGTTGCTGATGCGATCACGGCTAGCTTACCCCCGCAGTGGCGGGGCAGTTGGGAGGTTGTGGTATTTCAGGAAGCCTCCGCTAACGCCTTTGCACTACCGGGTAAAAAAATTGGTGTTCATACCGGTATATTCTCTGTGGCGAAAAATGCCGATCAGCTCGCGACGGTAATTGGTCATGAAGTGGGCCATGTCTTGGCCCATCACAGTGCGGAGCGGATGTCGGTGCAAAGTGTTGCCGGTACGGGCACCCAGTTAGTGGGAGTATTGTTGGGTGAGGGTGCAGGTAAAGAGACCGTGATGGGCTTGCTCGGCTTGGGTACGCAATATGGGGTTGTGCTACCTTACGGTCGGGCCCAAGAGTCAGAAGCCGATTTAGTCGGTTTGGATTTAATGGCGAAGTCCGGCTTTAACCCCGAGGCGAGTGTTAGTCTATGGCAAAACATGAGTGCAGCCAGTGGTGGTCAGCCGCCGGAGTTTATGTCGACCCACCCCTCCCACGCGTCGCGGATTAAAGATTTGCAAAGGCAGTTAGCGACAGCAACCCCGCTCTACCAGCAGGCGCAGGCGAGAGGTATTAAGCCGGTGTGCAAGCGCTAAACAGAGAGGTAAGAGGAAAAGGTAAACGCGACGGCAATAGCATTCTCGTCGCGCTTATTCATCACAACAGGCGCGGTGATTCATTGACAGCGCAGGCGCCTGGCAGTCGGGCTTGCCAATAACCTTGGCGGGCACGCCTGCTACCACGGTATGGGGCGGTACATCGCGTAATACCACGCTACCGGCCATTACCTGCGCACCCTCACCAATATGTATATTGCCCAGTATTTTTGCGCCAGCGCTGAGTAATACGCCATCAGCGACCTTGGGGTGGCGATCACCTTCTTCTTTGCCGGTGCCGCCAAGGGTGACCGATTGCATAATAGAGACATTATTGCCCACGACGGCGGTTTCGCCGATCACAATACCCGTCGCGTGGTCCATTAGAATACCTTGACCGATTCTTGCGGCGGGGTGAATGTCGACGCCAAACTCGCAGGAAATTCGGTTCTGGAAATATAGGGCTAGCGATGTCCTGCCCTGTAACCACAGCGCGTGGGCGATGCGGTAGGACTGCAGGGCATGAAAGCCTTTGAAATACAAAAAGGGTATCGACAGACTGCCACATGCCGAATCGCGCTCAAATACCGCGCAGATATCGGCGCGTATGGCGCCGCCAATACTGGGATCGCTAATAAACGCTTCTTCAATGACTTCTCTTACCAGCAGAGCCGATGCTGCTGGACTGTCGAGACTGTGTGCCAAGTGAAAGCTGAGCGCTGTTTCCAGGGTGTCGTGATTGAGAATGGTTGCATGTAGAAAACTGGCTAGCACTGGCTCGCGCTCAACCTCGCAGGCGGTTTCCTTGCGGATGGTTTGCCATACAGGATCGAGCTTGTCGGTTTTCTTTGCGGCGTGAATAGTCATGATGAATAGTGTATCGAAAATGTCGACAAAGTATAGCGCTGCGTTCTGCTCGTGTAACCTGAGATTCCCATTGAAACACGATCTTCATGCTTTGGTAATCTTACAGCCATTGCCCCCGAGCAATGGGCTTGCGACACTAGAATGACGTTTTCCGATGGACTCATTATGCGGCAAGATCAGCGACCCTACTGGGTTAAAAAGAACTATTTGCGTTTTCGAAGTTGGTATACCCAGCATTTTCTAAAGCCCGCCTGTGATTTTCTGGGCGATTACCCGACCTTTATGAAGCCTTGGTATATCTCAATTTCCGGCCCGAATATTGAGATTGGCCGCTGTGCCACGGTAATCGGTGAACCAGAAAATCGAGTCAAAATTGGCGTTTGGGGCAATGATGAGCACAGTGGTCGAATTAAAATCGGTGACTATGTGCTGATTAGTCCGGGTACTCGGATTTCAGCAGCCAATGAAATCATTATTGGTGACAGCGTCATGATCGCCAATGGCGTATATATCACTGACAGCGATTGGCATCAGATGTACGACCGAGCTAGTCGCAGCACCGATTTTGCCCCGGTTCATATTGGTAATAATGTGTGGCTGGGTGACCGCAGTACCGTGCTTAAGGGCGTCACAATTGGCGAGAACAGCGTGGTTGCGGCCTGCGCGGTAGTGAGTCGGGATGTGCCTGCGAATGTTGTGGTAGCCGGTAATCCGGCCGTCGTAGTGAAAGAGTTGGATGTGACTCGGCCAATGAAAACCCGCGCAGACTATTTTGCTGACCCCGAGGGACAAGCTAAATTTTTTGACGGTGTTGATAAGATGGTGCTACAAAAAAACGGCTTCTTGCGCTGGTTGCGAATATTGTTAAAGCCGAGTACTAAGGATTAGGGTCGCGCCGCTAATTTTCAAAAAAGTGTTCAGTTTATTTTGCTGCGGGCCTGTCTAATATTTCCATTTTCGCGGGAACGCCTTCTGAGCCAATCAGGAGGCGTTTACCGTCTAGGCTAAAGGTTCCGGCCTCAATCTGAGGCAGCGGTTTTACATTCACCACGACGGGCGTCGCGTTTAAGGCGTGCAGCCAGCTTTGATTTTGTTTGCGCGGGAAATAGTAGGCTTTGCCGAGGGTGACAATAATGGCGGCATCACCGGTAGGGCTAAATGCCATCGCTGTTGGGGAAAAACGGGTTATGCGCCCAGCGCCTTGAGCTTGGTGTTTGTCGATACTTGGGATACTGCGGATCTCCCCTAAATAATTCAATGGCACCGGCTGTCCAGCCAGCGCGTCTAGGGAAAATCGGTAGAGGCGAGGGTGGGTGTCACGCTTACTCAGCAAATAGATAAAGCGCTCACGGCTATCTACCGCGAGGGCTTCGGCGTCTCGGGGACCGTCTTCGTTAATTAACATGAAATGGCGTTGCACGCTGGCTTCCATCACCGGCGATTTCAGCAGTTCAGGCTCGGCTATTAAGTACACGTCTGTGTAGGGCCGAAACGCCATATTGTCGCCAATATCAGCAAGGAGCAAATAACTGCCACTGGCGTCGCTAAAGCTGTCCATATCTTCCCAGTCAAAGGCGCTAGCGCCTTTGACGCGTAGCTCAGTGAGGAGTTGTCCCTGTTCATTAAAGGCAAATAGGCGGGGGCTGTCACCACTGTCGTTGTGTGCCCAGTAACGATTATTGTGGTGAGCGCTGGCGGTGATGCCGCTCATCTCGGTGAGTAAGGTGCTGTTTATTTCGATATGGCGGGCTGGAGCAGCGCCTGCAGTTGTGGCAAAAGTAAGCTGGGCGGCCACGGCAATACAAGCGCACAGCATGCCGATGAACGTGCGAATTCTGAGTATGCTCATGTGGATCCTGTCGGGGTGGCAAGTAGCTGTTTACTATGGAGTGCGTAGGTTAGGTGCTTGTTCCCTCACCGCTGAGCTATTTTACACTCGTAATGTAATGGATTTAAGACACTGGTGTTTTGCCAAGCTCTCAATGCTGCCGGCTTCAAGAAAATGCAAATATAGACAGCGTCAAGATGCCTTGGTAGATTGGCCGGATGTCAAAATCTGAAATTAGCGCCTGTACTACAGAAGTTAAGCCTTACCATCATGGTGATCTGCGACGGCAGCTGCTAGATGCTGCCGCTAATTTGATCCGCGAAGAGGGTGAGGCCGCTTTATCAATGCGAAAGCTTGCCCTCGCGGTTGGCGTGTCGCGCACTGCACCATACCATCATTTTAGCGATAAGCAGGCTCTTCTGTGTGCCGTTGCTGAAGAGGGCTTTCGGCGCTTTCGACGTATTGTTACGACGCGCCTTGACACTGCTGAACCCGCTGTCGTGATTGACGAGGCGGCGATCCGTTTATTTATACGTCGCTATATCGATTTTGCGGTGAATAACGCCGAGTATTACGACTTAATGTTTGGCGGTCATTTGTGGAAGTCTGAGCAATTGACGGCGTCTTTGAAGGGGGAAGCCTACACCTCATTTAAGGTCTATGTTGACCAGATTCGCTGTTGGCAAAAAGCAAGATTGGTGTCATCCACGGTTGATCCGCTGCGCTATGCCCAGGTAAGTTGGTCGACCTTACACGGCATGAGTCGATTGCTGATTGACGGTATTTACTTAGACTCAGAAGCCGTAGCTGCCATGAGCGACGCCGCCGCCAATATGTTCTGGCAGCAACTACAGGCTGCTTAAGCCACTATTACTTAGCAGGTCTTGCCTCAAGCACGGACATGGTTGACACTTCTTAGCCTTTGTTTTGGTGTTATGAGCTAGGAGTCTGTGTGTCGGCCATTATCAGCGTATCCAATCTGAATAAAATCTATGCTGGGGGCTTTCGGGCCCTGAATAATATTAGCCTCGATATTCGCCGAGGTGAAATTTTTGCGCTGCTTGGCCCCAACGGCGCTGGCAAAACCACCTTAATTAGTATTATTTGCGGCATTGTCAATCCCAGTAGCGGGACAATTAGCGCTGATGGCCACGATATTGTGCGGGATTATCGCGCGGCCCGCAGCAAGATAGGCTTGGTGCCCCAAGAGCTCTGCACAGATGGTTTTGAAAGCGTCATGGCAACCGTGAAGTTTAGCCGGGGCTTGTTCGGTAAGCCCCCAAATCCTGCGTATATCGAACAAATTCTGCGTCAACTGTCGCTATGGGATAAAAAGGATTCGCGGATCATGTCTTTGTCGGGTGGCATGAAGCGCCGGGTGATGATTGCGAAGGCGCTATCGCATGAGCCGGAAATCCTGTTTTTAGATGAGCCGACCGCGGGGGTGGATGTGGAGCTGCGTCGGGATATGTGGGATATGGTGCGGGGGCTGCGGCAGCGGGGCGTGACAATTATTCTGACCACCCACTACATCGAAGAGGCCGAAGAAATGGCTGACCGAATTGGTGTGATTAACAAGGGTGAAATAGTTCTGGTAGAAGACAAACGTGTGTTAATGGATAAACTTGGGCAAAAACAACTGCGCCTGCAGTTGCAAAAGCCTTTGGCCGTGCTGCCGCAGGAGCTGCAAGCTTACCCTTTAAGCCTGGGCAATGAGGGAATGGAATTGATTTACCATTTTGATACCCAGAGTGAACACACCGGCATTGCAGATCTTTTTCGCCGCCTCGATGAGCACGGCATTGACTATAAAGACTTACAATCGCGGCAACGTTCCCTGGAGGATATTTTTGTTAGCTTGGTTTCAGCTCAACCACCTGCCGGTGCGCAGCAGGCCACGGAGGTGAGGTCATGAATATTCACGCTATTCGGGCTATTTATCTGTTTGAGTTAGGTCGCACCTGGCGCACATTGATGCAGAGTATTGCCTCGCCAGTCATATCGACCTCACTGTATTTTGTGGTGTTTGGTTCGGCGATTGGTTCGCGCATGGTAGAAATTGACGGGGTGAGCTACGGCGCGTTTATTATTCCAGGTTTAATCATGCTGGCCTTATTAACCGAGAGCATTTCCAATGCTTCGTTCGGGATATATTTTCCCAAATACAACGGCACCATCTACGAAATTTTATCGGCGCCAATTTCCATGCCGGAGATTCTGCTTGGCTATGTGGGCGCGGCGGCCAGTAAATCAGTGATACTGGGTGGGATTATCCTTATTACTGCGCGCTTATTCGTTGACTATCATATTGCCCATCCGGTGTGGATGGTCACATTTCTGGTGTTAACGGCGGTCACCTTTAGCTTGTTTGGTTTTATTATTGGTATTTGGGCCGATGGTTTTGAAAAGCTGCAAATTATACCCATGCTCATTGTGACACCACTGACTTTTCTCGGTGGCAGTTTCTATTCCATCACTATGTTACCGCCCCTGTGGCAGACCATTACCCTCGCAAATCCCGTTGTGTATTTGATCAGTGCTTTTCGTTGGAGTTTTTACGATGTTGCTGACGTCAATGTTGGTGTCAGCGTGGCAATGATTTTGCTGTTTATGGTGATTTGCTTGGCCTTGATTGCGTGGATTTTTCGCACCGGCTATCGACTAAAAAGTTGACCCCCTCATTTGTTGCGGGGCTGACAGCGACTTCAGATCGAGGCCTTGCACTACAGGCTACTTTTAGTAAATGTTTGAACAAGCGCAAGTTTCAAAACTTGTTTTTGTATGAAGACATGCTAATGTGGCCGCCATGAATAATAAAAACGAAATCTTAAATTTAATTTCAATTATTTTAAAAGTGGACGGGCTGCCCGAGTTTTCGGTGCCGGCCTTTCTCTTTCAAGGCGATGGAGCTAGCTCGGTCGCTTGATTAACCACGCTAATAAATTTAGAACTGAAAGTATGCGGTGCAATAACGTGCTGCATATTGTCGGTACTATGCTTGGAGAGACGAGTGTTGACTAATTTGGATGATGAGTACTTATTGATAAAAGAGTCGGATTACCTGTCCTTAACCGAGTTTATAAAGTGTAATCGGTCTGAGGCGACAGTGGCCCTTGCAGAGGAAATGCGCAAGGCGAAGGTGCTGGCTGACGAGGGTTTTCCTGACAATGTGGTGTCATTAAATGCCACAGTCGATTTTTTTGACCCCGAGCTTAGCAAGGAAAGTAAAGTCACTTTGGTGCTGCCGTGGCAAGCCGACTTGACCAAGAGAAAAGTGTCTATTCTCTCGCCAGTCGGTTGTGCCTTAATTGGTTTGCGAACGGGCAGACGAATTAATTGGCCGTTGTTAAACGGTAAAACTCGCACCTTAGATATTGTCGGTGTGAGTCAGATGCAAAAGCGCAAAATACGGTCTCGCGCGTAAGTACTGTACAAAACCCCCGTGGACGGGGGCTAGCAAGGTCCTCCCGCATTTACCCACAGCCGCAAAGCGTCGGCAAATTCACTTTGACTCAGTGGCGGGGTGCTGCGATTCGCGCCGGGATTCCAACCCCATAACACCAATTCATCTTCGGTCATGTGTCGGAATAAATCCTCTAGGCTGCGATTGCCGTTTTTACCCGTGTCTTTCAGTGCGGCACAGAGCTGGCTAGGACTTAAGTCTTCCCATGCCATGCTTAGTGGTGCCAGACCCCAGTGCGGTGCGCCCGGCACCTCGTCGTCGGCAACATTGCTATCTTGGTGGCAGGCTGAGCATTGCAGTGTTGGCGCGCCGTGGTTGTCTTCGCCGCGAACGACGAGTTGGTCGTGGCGGCGTCTTTCGTCACCTTGGCGAGGAAATTCGGTTTTGGTGTGACAGTTTAAGCAGCGCGGGTGGGTGAGTACCTCAAATAGCGGCTGGAACAGGGGCGATTGCGCAATAGCTGCTGTGCTGAGTAGGCTGGCAACGATCGTTAGCCATATCATTGGCAGGCGGCTGCGGATTTTTGCAAAATACGATGTCATTGTCGGCTCCGATATCACGCGATAATAAAATTGAGGCGGCTTAGCGGTAATTCGCGAATGCGTTCACCGGTGGCGGCGAAAATGGCATTGGCAAGGGCCGGACCAACACAGGGCACACCAATTTCACCCACACCGCCAACGGAATTACCGCTATTTACAATCACCGTTTCAATGATCGGCGTTTGGTGCATGCGCAATACTGGGTAGTCATCGAAGTTGCTCTGCTGCACCACGCCGTCTTCAAGTAAAATCTCACCAAAAAGCACGCTAGATAGGGCGAAAATGACCGCAGACTCTACCTGGGCGATAACAAGGTTGGGGTTGATTGCCGTGCCGCAATCGACGGCGCTGACCACTCTGTGTACGGTCAGTTCGCGGTTAGCCGACACCGACACCTCGACAACTTGGGCAATAAAGCTATTCCAATGGCCCATCACCGCAATGCCTTGGCTCACGCCGGAGGCGCTTTGCCCCCAGTTTGCAGCTTGGCTTACCGCGTCGAGCACGGCGCGGTGGCGGGGCTTTTCGCTGAGTAATTGACGCCGGAATGCATACGGGTTCTGCCTGACCCGCAGGGCGAGTTCGTCAATAAACGTCTCTTGGGCAAAAACGTCGGAGAACTTATTTACTGAACGCATCCACAGCGAGGGCATTGTGGGGAGTATCGTCAGGTGTGCATCCATCAGCACATTGTCGATTTTATACGGCATACCGGTTTCGAAATCGGTCAGCTCGGCCAGCGGCGGTAGCTCCATGTCATGCAGTGCATCGAGCGCATTTTCGACATACAGGGATGCTGTGACATCTTGGGTTACCACGCGGTGGGTCCATGCGGTTATTTCATCGCCACTGTTTAATGACGCTGACACCCTAACTGATGCCGCTGGGCGGTAATAGCCGCCTTTCATGTCGTCTTCTCGAGTCCAGATGACTTTCACCGGTTGTTGTAGTGCTTTGGCGACAAAGCAAGCGTCGCGGACAAAATCGGCTAGCGGGTTGCCGCGTCGACCAAAGCCGCCGCCAGCGGGCATCATATGGAAATTTATTTGATCGGGCAGGAGGCCTAGGACGACGCCTGCAAAAATTTTGTCAAGGGTGGCGGACTGGGTTCCGGTCCATATTTCTGCGCTACTGCCGTCGTAGTCTACCACCACATTTAGTGGCTCCATGGCCGCGTGGGCCATAAAAGGAAAGTAGTAGTCGGCACTTAGGGTCTCGCTGGCTTGGAGTTGCGCCAGCAGTGTTGAGCCGTCGCTGCGAATGGGTAGGCCCGGCAAATTAAGGCGTAGATTGTAATCGTTGCGCTGACTGGCGGAGTCGGTACGACCCGCGAGTAACTCATTCCAGCTGACTTGCAAGGCTTTACGTCCTTGTTGCGCGGCCCAAAAATCGTCGGCGACTACCGCGACACCGCCAGGTATGGTCTGCACGCTGCGCACGCCAGGCACCGCGAGCGCGGCGTTGTCATCGACACTCAGGGCTTGGCCGTTAAAACGGGGCGGCCGGGCAATTAGGGCCGTAAGCATGCCCGGAATGTCGACATCCATGCCGTATTTAAAACTGCCGTCAGTTTTGGCACTGGCGTCGGTGCGTTGCGGTGAGGTGCCAATAATTCGATAGCTGGCGGGGTCTTTAAGCGGTGGATTGCTTGGCACACTCTCGTTGGCTGCGGCGCTGGACAGCTCGCCGTAGCTCGCGCTGCGGCCGCCAATATCGTCGATGACGTAGCTGGCCTCGGTGCGCAGGCTGCTGGCATTCACGCCCCACTGTTTAGCGGCAGCGTTAATCAGCATTTGCCGAATTGCGGCGCCAACACTGCGCTGAGCATCGAAATAACCGCGGATTGCTGAGCTGGCCACAGTAAATTGCAGTAAGTTTTGAAAGTAGGGATTGTTAAAATTGGCCGCGACGGGTGATTGCTCGGCGCTGACCAGGCTCCAGTCGGCATCCAATTCTTCGGCGACAATCATCGGGATCGCGGTGAGGGCACCCTGACCGATTTCGGTTGCGCCGACTAGCACCGTTATGCGGTTATCGGTGCCGATGCGCATAAATTCGCCCAGAGTAAACTCTTCAGCGGGGGTGGTTGGTGGCCCGCCGCTATTGTTGCTGGGCGGTGTAGCTGGGCGACTGCTAGACGAGCCGCCTCCGCAGGCAACCAGCAAGCCGCCGCCGGCCATAACACTGACACGAATAAAGTCTCGTCGACTAAAGCCAGAGTGCGTCATGGGCTGCTCCTACAGTTGTTCGCTGGCGATTTTGTGAATCGCCTTGCGAATGCGTGGATAGGTGCCGCAGCGGCAGATGTTGCCTGACATGGCGCGGTCTATATCTTGGTCGCTCGGCGCTGAATTACTTTTCAGTAGCGCCGTTGCGGCCATAATTTGGCCCGATTGGCAGTAGCCGCATTGGGGTACGTTCAATTCCCGCCAGGCGTCTTGCACGAGACTGCCGATATGTTCGTTGCGAATGTCTTCAACGGTGCGTACCGCTTTATTGCCGACCGCGCCAACGGGCATGACGCAGGCGCGGGTGGGCTGGCCGTCGATATGCACAGTGCAGGCGCCGCATAGGGCTTGGCCACAGCCGTACTTGCTGCCAGTCAACTTAAGATTTTCGCGCAATACCCATAGTAAGGGTTTGTCTTCGGGGGCGTCGACGGTGTGGGAAACACCGTTCACTTGAATTGTTAGCATGCGTTAACTCCTGCACTTGTCTGCTAAGCCGGTTTGAGCTCACCACGAGCTCAAACCGCCGAAATAACGGACTGCCTTGTCGAGTAGCATCGAAAAGCTGTTTGGGCGGCACTTAATTTTATTTTGCTTTGGTCTAACGGCAGCACCTAGTAGTGGTGCCGAAAGTAGCAGTGAAACTAGTACGTGTAAACACTGGGGGTGGATCATTGTGATGGCTGTTTATTTTTATTGGCGATGATCGCCTAGTAGGGCAAACGTAGAGGTGCTTCTTGCATCAAAGCTAATTGCTCCCGTAATTGCAGGATATGCTCGCCCCAGTACCGTTCAGTATTAAACCAGGGAAAGGCTTTTGGAAAGGCTGGATCTTGCCACCGCCGCGCGAGCCACGCCGCGTGATGCATAATGCGCAGACTGCGCAGGGCCTCGATGAGACCAAGCTCTTTGGGGTTGAAATCGTAAAATTCGTTGTAGCCTTCTACCAACTCCATAATAGCGCGCTGCTGGGCGTCGGGCTCGCCGGAGAGGAACATCCACAAATCCTGTATTGCCGGAGCCATGCGGCTGTCGTCAAAATCGACCAGCCAGGTTTCGCCGTTGCGGGACAAGATGTTGCCGACATGACCGTCGCCGTGGGTGCGGATATAGTTGGGTTTAATCTCGGCAAAGCGCTGGTGAACGAGTTTGAGGAGGTCGGCGCTGAGGCTGGCATAGGCGTCGCCTAGGCTGGATGGAATCACTCCATCGAGAATAAAACTGCGGCTATCGTCACCGAAGCTTGCGGTGTCCAAGGTTGGTCGGTACTGAAAAGGCGTGCTGGCACCAACGAGATGAAGACGGCCTATCAAGCGGCCAAGCTGGAAGAGGTTGTCCATATCGTCGAGGGCTGGGGCGTGGCCGCCGCGACGGGGGTAGAGCGCGAAGCGGTAACCCTCAAAACTGAATAAGCTGGTGCCCATTTCGTCGCGCCAAGGGGCAATGACCGGAATGTCAGTATCAAAAAGTTGTTGTGTAAATTGGTGTTCCTCTAGAATTTGTTCGTCGCTCCAGCGCTCTGGGCGGTAAAACTTCACGACGAGGGGCTCTTTGTCCTCCAGCCCAAATTGATATACGCGATTTTCGTAGCTGTTTAAAGCAAATACCCGCAGGTCGCTGATAAACCCAAGGCTTTCAACGGCGTCGATAACGCGGTCGGGGTTAAGTTCTGCAAAATCTTGCTGTTCGGTCTCGCTCATGATGCGACTCCAGTTTCATTGACGAGGGCGACAGTTTTGATTTGCGCAAATACCTGCTGGCCTGCGTGTAAATTTAGGCGGTCGCGAGATTTGCGGGTGATGCGAGCCAGTAAATACTGATCGCCGACACTTAGGCGTACAGTGACTTGGGGGTTCATGGCTTTATTCCGGGCGATATCGCCGTCAATGGTGTCTATGGTGCATTTCAAGCTATTTAAAATGCTGCTTTGGGTCGGCGCTTCAAGGCTGATACTGATATCTCTGGCTGCGACAAAAAGCCTGAGCTGCTGGCCAAGCGCAGCGGATATTTGATTAATGCTGAGCTGCTGGTCGGTGTTGAGTTGCAAGGTGCTTAACTGGTATTCATGGTCATGGCCAAGAAGCGTGGCGTTAAGTACGGCGCCCGCATCTTGCTGACGGCTAAGCGGTAGGTCGAGGCGGCTGCTGAGCTCGACCAGGTCACCTTCGGCAATGAGCTGCCCGTTGTCCAGTAATACCACGTGGTCGGCGAGGCGGCTGACTTCATGGAAACTATGGCTAACATAGATAATCGGCAAGCTTAAGTGCTGGGGTAGGCTCTGTAATACATCCATCATCTCGTCTCTGGCCGCGTCGTGCAGTCCAGACAAGGGTTCATCCATTAGCAGTAATTGCGGGTGACGCAAAAGGGCGCGGGCAATAGCGACTCGCTTGCGCTCGCCGCCCGAGAGCTTGTTGACATCGCGATTTAGCAGCGCAGTAATTTGCAGCCAGTTGCAGACTTCCTCAACATTTGGTCCGATTGAGCGAAACTGTCGCTTTTCGGCGTAACCTAGATTCGCCGCAACGCTGAGATGTGGGAATAATTGGGCATCTTGGAAAACCAGCCCCACTCCGCGCTTTTCACATTGCAGGAATAGCGCCTGGCTTTGCCAATCACTGCCTAAAAATTGCACCATGCCGTCGGGCGCGCGATCCAAGCCGGCGATGCAGCGTAGCAAGCTCGTTTTGCCGCTGCCGCTGGGGCCGCAAATAGCGGTAATGCCGGTGCTTGGCAAGGCAGTGTCAATATCCAGCCGAAAGTCGCCGCGCTGCAAATGTAGTGATAGCAGTAAGCTCATGCCTGTGCCTTGGGCAAATGGCTGTTGCCCAGCTCAAGGCCGCGATAGCGGTTTAAACGGTATACCCAGCAAAGGACAATAAAGGAGAAGGCGATGAGGCCACCGGCTAGCCAGTGGGCGGCGCTGTATTGCAGGGATTCAACGCGGTCGTAGAGTGCGATAGACAGCACTTGGGTGCGACCGGGGATATTGCCACCAATCATTAGCACCACGCCAAATTCGCCCACCGTATGGGCAAAGCCCAAGGTAATAGCGACCAAGAAGTTGCTGCGGCACAGTGGCACGACAATGCTGATAAAACGGTCTAAGCGGCCGGCGCCCAAGCTCGCGGCAGTTTCTAGCAGGGCTTTGGGGACTTGCTGAAAACCACTTTGCAGCGGTTGCACCACAAAGGGTAGCGAATACAGTACTGAAGCAATGACCAGGGCGCTGAAGCTAAACGCGAGATTTTCGCCGGTTAGGCTCAGCCAAAACTGGGCAAGCGGCGAGCTGGGCGCAAAAGCGATGAGTAAATAAAAGCCTAAAACCGTTGGCGGTAATACCAGCGGCAGTGCAACAAGGGCTTCAATAACGGGCTTGCCGCGCCATGGCGTATTCGCCATCCACCAGGCCAGAGGCGTGGCGATGACCAGCAGGATTAGGGTGGTGAGCCCCGCCAGCCTTAGCGTCAGGAAAATAGCCAGCCAATCGTGGTCGCTCATGCTGGCCAGCCTGTGGGGTAATACCGAGCTAAAAGGCGGCGGTGCTGTTCGTGGTGCATTTGTCGCCTCCTGTTTTTAAATTAATGGGTCAGGGTGTTCTGGCTAGACACCAGATATCAATCTGCCGTGCGCCATTGCGCGCCAGTATAGCGGCCACGGTATTAGCTGTCGCGGTTGTCGTCACTACGTCGTCGACCACCGCGACATGCTTGCCTCGGATCGGGCTTCCTGGAATAAATGCGAAGGCGTGTTTGATATTTTTTTGGCGCATAGCTGCGCTGAGTTCTTGTTGGGGCGCGGTGGCACGGGGGTGGGTGAGCGCGTGACAAACTGGAATTTCTAAAGCTTTACTCCAATGGTTGGCGAGCACCGTAGCTTGATTGAAACCGCGCTGCCAGCGTCGCCGCCAATGGATGGGAACGGGGACGAGAAGATCGGGCGCTGTGTCGATGTCACCGCCGACTGTGTTGAGCCATAGCTGGGCTAGCACTAAGCCATAGCCAAGCTTGCCGCGGTGCTTGAATCCTGCAATCAGGCGATCTACCGGGAAATCATAACGCAGCGCGGTTAGGCACTGGGAAAAGACCGGTGGTTTGCTGATGCAGCGACCACATTCGCTGTACTTCTCATGGCTTGCGAGCGGTAGGGCACAGCGGGCGCAGTGGCTTTCTAGCCAGGGGAGGTCGGCTTCACAGTCTTGACAGAGGTCGATTGGCATAAAGCTAGCGCTGCCACAAAGCCAGCAGCGGCCATTAAAGACCTTATAAATCAGTTTGTTATAAAATCTGTTAACCATGTGCATCCTTGCAGGTTGACAGCTTGCGCTAAGCCTTTATCATAGCAGGCTTTATGATCTTGCCTAAACTGGACATTAAGATGACAGCATTCGCGCCCACGGTAATTCGCACAGACTGGACTAGCCAAGAAGTCCAGGCCTTATTTGCCCAGCCTTTTAATGACCTGCTGTTTCAGGCGCAAACCGTGCACCGCGCTAACTTTGATCCCAATGCAGTGCAGGTCAGTACTTTATTGTCGATTAAAACGGGCGCCTGTCCAGAAGATTGTAAATATTGCCCGCAAAGTAATCGCTACGACACCGGTCTTGAAGCTGAAAAGCTGATGGAGGTTGAAAAAGTTTTGGCTGAGGCTCGGGCTGCCAAGGCTTCGGGCACAACCCGTTTTTGCATGGGTGCCGCGTGGCGTTCGCCCAAGAAGAAAGACATGCCTTACGTCACCGCGATGGTGAAGGGCGTAAAGGAAATGGGCTTAGAAACCTGCATGACCTTGGGCATGCTGACCGGCGATCAGGCCGCAGAGTTGGCTGATGCGGGCTTAGATTATTACAACCACAATTTGGATACCTCGCCCGAATTCTACGGTGAGATTATTACTACGCGCACCTACCAAGATCGCCTCGGCACCTTGTCTAATGTCCGTGATGCCGGCATTAAAGTATGTAGTGGCGGCATTGTTGGTATGGGCGAGTCGATAAAAGACCGCGCGGGCTTACTGCTGCAATTAGCTAATTTGCCGGTGCAGCCAGAAAGTGTGCCCATTAACATGCTAGTGAAAGTAGAAGGCACGCCAATGGCTGAGGTGGCCGATCTCGATCCCTTCGATTTTATCCGCACTATCGCGGTGGCGCGGATTATGATGCCAAAATCTCATGTCCGTCTGTCTGCTGGTCGCGAATCCATGAATGAGGAAATGCATGCCCTGGCGTATTTTGCCGGTGCTAACTCGATATTCTATGGCGAAAAACTACTCACCACGCCCAATCCCAAAGCAAATAAAGACCTAGAGTTATTCGACCGTCTTGGCATTAAGCCTGAAGAGCGCCATGTTGAACACGACGATGATGCGCAAAGCGAGGCCTTGCTGGGTGCCGTGCAACAAGTCGAGAATGATCGATTTTTCTACGACGCTACCGCTTAATTGTCGGCGCTGTAATTCATTGTGATGAATGAGGTCTTGCAGCGCCGTCTCGCCGAGCGCCGACTCCAATCCCGCTACCGACGCCGTCGAGTGCTGGAGTCTGCCCAAGGGCCACGACTGCAAGTTGATGGTCGTGATTTGCTGCAATTTTGCAGTAACGACTACCTGGGCCTAGCAAACCATCCTAAGTTAATTGCCGCAATGCAGGGAACCGCCGCTCAGTTTGGCGTGGGTGGTGGCGCCTCGCATTTGGTATGTGGCCATTCCGAGCTGCACCATCAGCTTGAAGAGCGCTTGGCTAAAATCACGGGGCGTGAGCGCGCGTTATTATTCTCCACGGGTTACATGGCGAATCTCGGCACGGTTACGGCCTTAATGGGAAAGGGCGATCATATCCTTGAAGATCGCCTCAATCACGCCTCGCTCCTAGATGCTGGTTTGCTGAGCGGCGCGCGTTTTCAGCGCTTTCAGCACAACGATATGGCTGACCTTGAGCGCCGACTGCAAAAATTGCCTGCGGATGGCAACCGCTTGATTGTGGTCGATGCGGTATTCAGCATGGACGGCGACATGGCGCCGCTGCCAGCGCTGGCCGCACTGGCGCAAAAATACAATGCTTGGTTAATGGCCGACGATGCCCATGGTTTTGGTGTGCTGGGTGAAAATGGCGCAGGCAGCGCTGAATTTTTTGATCTTGGTCAGCAGCAATTGCCGGTACTTATGGGCACCTTGGGCAAGGGGCTTGGTAGTTTTGGCGCCTTTGTGGCGGGAAGTGATGAGCTAATAGAAGCGCTTATCCAATTTGCGCGGCCCTATATTTACACTACTGCGATGCCACCGGCGGTCGCTGCGGCCACTATTGCAGCTTTGGACTTGCTGGTTGATGAGCCGTGGCGGCGCAGTCATTTACAAGAGTTGATTCGCTATTTTCGTGATAAGGCCATCGCGCTGGCGCTGCCGGTGATGGCATCAAATACCGCAATTCAGCCCCTGCTGATAGGCGACGAACTCGCCGCGATGGCGCTCAGCAGTGCATTAGAACAGCGCGGTATACTGGTTTCCGCGATACGCCCACCTACGGTGCCGGTAGGCAGTTCGCGGTTGCGAATTACCCTGTCGGCAGGGCATAGCAAGGCGGATATTGATTGCTTGTTAGCGGCGCTTGTCGAGGCGCTTGCCGCTTAATGGCTATTTATCGCGAGCATTTGGCGGCCTACCGAAAGGATGCGGCGGAACTGGTTTTACTGCATGGCTGGGCTAGCGATTCATCTATTTGGCGGCCCTTATTGGCTGCGCTGCGCCGCGATTTCCACATTACCCTCATTGATTTGCCCGGCTGCGGACGTAGCGCTAGGGTGATGGGGAGCGGCGATCCAGATCATTATGTTGACGCGATTTTGCCGTTAGTCCCAGCAAAGGCTATTTATTGTGGTTGGTCTTTGGGTGGCATGCTGGCAACGCGATTGGCGGCGCGTTTCCCCGACCGGGTGCAAGCGCTGATCTGTGTGGCAAGTAATGTGGTGTTTGTCGCTGATGCGGATTGGCCAGCGGCCATGGCGAGGCAAGACTTTGACGCCTTTTCTGCCCTGGTTGCCGCTAATCCTCGTGCCAGCTTACGTCGCTTTGAGCTATTGCAGTTACGTGGCGATTGTCATGCAAAAGAAGTTCGTGCGGAGCTTCAGGGTCTTGCGATAGCGCCTTCACAAGAAAATTTGTTTCGGGGATTGGCTTGCTTGCAATCACTGGATAATCGGCAAACACTGACTGATTTGGCCTGCCCTTGTCTTTACCTCTTCGGGGAAGAAGACGCGCTAGTGCCTGGCGCTGCAGCCGCCTTTTTTGCGAACCGCTATCCTCAGCACAGCAGCCAACTGTTTGCGGGTCGCGGGCATATTTTATTTTTAGCTGACGCAGGGGAACTTAGTTCTTTGTTGCTGTCTTATTGCCGTAATTGGGGCTTTGTCGCGACGGATAAGCCTGCGCAGCTGAATAAATCGGATATTGGTCGCTCGTTTAGTCGCGCCGCCCATAGCTATGATGGCGCCGCGCTACTGCAGCGTCGAGTTGCAGATCGTTTGATCGCGTATTTGCCGCAAGAGATCGTCGGGCCAGCGCTCGATCTTGGCTGCGGTACCGGATACAGCCTGCCCGCATTGCAGGCTCGTATAGGTGCAGAACCGCTGTTAGCCTTAGATTTGGCGGCGGGCATGGTCAGTCATGCTGCCGAGCAATACCCAAATATTGCAAATTATTTTGTGTGTGGCGATGCTGAAGACTTGCCCTTAGCAGATAACAGCGTGGCGACCATTTTTTCAAGTCTTGCCCTACAGTGGTGCGAGAATTTAGCAGGACTGATGTTTGAGATAGAGCGGGTTTTACAGCCGGGTGGATCTGCGGTAATTGCGACACTGGGGCCCAATACGCTTCATGAGCTGCGTAGTGCTTGGCGCCGAGTTGATGGCTTTGTACATGTCAATCAATTCGCTGAGCGGGACGATTTAGCGGCGGCGATATCGGGCTCAAGCCTAGCCATTGAAGCTTGGGAAGAGGTCGTTGAGGTCATGTACTACGACCGCTTGTCTGAACTGACCCGGGAACTAAAGAGTATTGGTGCCCATAATGTCAACGGCGGGCGGCCGAGTGGCTTGACGGGGCGGCAGCGCTTGCAAGCGCTCACGCAGCAGTACGAAGTTTATCGCGGTGCCGAGCTAAAGTTGCCAGCGAGCTACCAGATTTGGTATTTAAAACTTAGTAAAAGCCGGTAAAACTGCCGTATTATGGTGAGTTTTTTGGCATATTTTGGGGCGAAAGCCTCACTACAGTGCAAAAAACGCAGCCTTGAGCTATGTTAAGCATTGTAAAGGAGAAGTGTTTAGTTCGAGTTTATAAAACGCTCATATACAGACAAAGGGCGGATGCTTTTCCGAGTTTAACGCTTTTTTCGGTGATTTAGCCCTAAATAAAACTAGTCCATATTGTCCGTGGCCTAGGGCTTGCATGTCTTAGATAGCTGATTTGTGACCGTTTTTAGGTCGTAAATAGTAATTCTTTAACAAAAATGCATTTAAATTCTGATGAATTAATTGCTAGGATAAAGTGATGTTGCTATAAGTACTTACAGTTGGAGTTGGCAATATTAACTTTTGCGGCGCTAAGGGCTTCTTTAGTGCGGATGGTTTACTATACTGTGCACTCCTAACTTAAGTGTCTTAATGCTTGTGGCGCAGTAAAAATAAATATGTAACGCCGGTTTGCCGGCTGTTATCTTGGTGGGGGTCTGGCGCGATTTGCGTCGATGCTGGCAATATTTAGTTCTAAAATGAAGAAACGGAGTTTTACTATGATCAACTCGAAAAAAATGCGGCTAACGATGTTTGCTGCCAGCATGGTTGCAGCTGGAGCGTTAACTGGGTGCTTTAACGATAAAAGTTCAGACCCATCACCGGCGGCAACAAGTTTTAGTTCTACAGCTTCGTTGGGTGCGCTTTTCGGTGCTGTATGTACTGTTAAAGATAATGTCGGTGCTACTCTGCAAACATACAATACGACTCAAACTGGTAAATCAGACGTTGCGCTTAATGTTGCTGCAAATGCCACATACCCATTAATTATAAGCTGTGCGAACAATTCGGCGAATAGTGCGACATACTATGATGAAGGCGCAGACGCAGATTTAAATCTTGGCACCACGGTTTTGAAATCAATTATTCCTAATGCTGCGAGCCTGCCGCAAGTTGGTAATGATGTTGCTGTTACGACCCTGACATCTATGGCTGCAGCATTATATGAGTCTTTGCCGGCGAATGAGAGGAATTCAACTTCTGCAATTGGCTCACTTGAAAATGTTGCCAAGGCGCTTTACCCCAGTCTGCTTGATAATGGTGGTTACGCGAATTTGTTACAGGCACCAACGACTGTTGTGGATAGTTCCGCTGTACTTTCAGGTAAAGCGGGTCAATACGCTGCAGTCTTAGCTGGATTGGCAAAAGTTGCTAAAGACAATTATACCCCGTCTAAAACGGCGGCTGAGCTTGCTTCATTGTTGGGTACTCAGGCTGTTGGTGGATCATTAGACGCCGCGGTCACTAATAACATTGTCGCTCAGACAAAAGCATATGCTCAGACAAATGGTGATCAGGGTGTTAAGGATGATACCGCGAATGATTCGTCAGGCGGTGGTACTGTTGATAAACCTTCTAGCGGTGGGACTACCGGCGGTACCGGCGGTACCGGCGGTACCGGCGGTACAGGTGGCAGCGGTGGCCAGCCTTAATATTTAAGGTTAGTTACAGAAAAGGGCGGCTTTCAGCTGCCCTTTTTTTTACGTTAAAATAATAACCGATTAAAATTAGAAGAGAGGTTTCCCTTGAAAAGGAATATTGGGGCTGGGCTGTTATTAGTTGTGCCATCGCTTGCATTTGCGCAAGGGAATATGAATATGCAGGGTGTGAGTGGCCTATTAAATGTGCCAGACGCCTCGGTATTGGAATACGGCACGGCGACAATTGCGTGGGATAATCAAGTTGATGGGCGTTTTGCCCGGCCGCGAACATTGAATGACGCGGGCAATGATATCAATTTTGCCGCTGGTGCCTTTCCCCATTTTGAGATGGTTGGGCGCAATGTGGCGCCGGAGACTACCTCGGCAGGTTCAGATTTATCATTTAACATTAAGTTACAGCTACCTTGGGAGTTGCTGCCGGGGTTGAATTTCGCCATTGGTGAAATGGATTTTGGTGGTTCGGTTAACGAATACGATACCAAGTATGCGGTAGCAACTTGGCAATACGGGCCCATCCGCACGACCTTGGGTGCGGGTACTTACGACGGTCGAGTCGAAGGCACCGGTCGATTAGACGGAATCTATGGCGGCGTCGAGTTTGCTGCTACAGATTGGTTGAGCGTAATACTGGAAGATGACGCCTACTCAATGAATACCGGTATTCGTGTGTCAACGCCAGAACATTGGTTGCCAGGTGGCTGGCAAGCGTCGATGCTGTGGATGTATTCCGCAGAAGAAGGCGTAGATGATCGCCAAGATTGGTATGGCTTTAATGTCAAAATACCTTTAGCGGCAGAATATGCGCGGGTTTTACCGAAAGATCGGCCGCGCTCTGAGGCAGTACTTAATTCCTCTTACGTTATTACTGAGAGCTATGGTAATGATGAATTATTAGCCAATAACCCCTTGCTTGCGCCACCCACGGCCTCGCCAGCGGAAGCGATGTCACGTTTAGACGCGGTGAATGGAGAGAAAGCACTGCTTGATCGTTTTGTTGCGGCTAATTTTGAGCAAGTGCGGGTACAAAAATATGGTCGTGAATGGGTCATCGCTTTTGAAAATGTGCAATACAATGCTAATGACATTGACGCTCTAGGTGTTGCCGCGGGTGTTGCGGCCATGTCGCTTCCCGATGGTGACCGCTTTTATTTGCAGCTAGAAAAATACGGCGTTGCTACCTTTGGTTTAGGTGGCGAAGTTGTCGCATGGAAGGCCTTTTTAAGGGGTAATGGCGCTATTCCCGATTCAGAGATGGTGACCGCCCCAGCAAATAGACTTCGGCGCCGCAGCACAGACGGCGGGATTTTTGCTGCAAGTATAAAAAACAGCATCGATTATTTAGCTTTCAGACCTGATGTGCGTATTCGCCCGATTTTGTCGTCAACCGTGGGAACGGAGTACGGAGTTTTTGATTACTCCTTAGCCGCACGAGCGGATGTGGTTTTGCCGCTGTGGCGAGGTGCTGCCTTTAATGTCAGTCGTGACTGGAATGTTAACGATACGAAAGACTTCACTCGCGAAGGTATTTACGGCGGTGTTTTTTACAATCAGCGGGTAACGGAAGGTGTTAAAGACCGTATCTTTAGTCAGACTTTCCGTCACGGGCAAGGCTTTACCAGCATGATTTCTTATGGTCGTTTCTATGGTTCAGTCGACGGCGCATCGCTTGAAAGTCGCTGGGAACCCGGCGATGGTCGTCACCGTTTTAAGATTATAGCCACTGATTTTGAAGAGAAGCAGCGCCCAGAAAATACCCATAACGCGCGCTTGTGGTCTTATCGTTATTTTGCGCAAAGTATTAATACTTCAGTTGATATTACGGGTGGCGATTTTTATAACGAGGATTCGGGCTACCGACTGGAGTTTACTCAGCATGTTGGTGATGTCAGGTTGCATCTTTTGTACAAAAAGTCTGAAGATAACGCCTTTGCAACCTTGGGTTTTACGATTCCCTTAACGCCGCGCAAGGGTATGACCCGGGTTGCTGGTGTGCATGTTGAAGGTCAGGCTAACTGGGCCTATGGTATTACCACCATTCTTGGCGAGCAGGGCAATCGCTTAGTGTTTGGGCCGAATATTATTCCTACCGTTTATAATGATTTGCGTAACACCTATTTCAGTGGCGATCGCCTAAATGCTGCCTATATCCGCGCTAACCAGGAACGCTTGGTTGACGCATGGCAGCGCTATGGTGAGAGCAAGTAATGGCTTTCCTTATTAAGGGTGCTGAGTTTGAAATCTAAGCACTACTTTATTGCTGGCACTGACACGGATGTGGGCAAAACGCTAATAGCCTGCGGCATTTTAGGTGCCGCAGCTAAGCTGGGTTTAAAAACGCTGGCCGTAAAGCCGGTTGCCGCAGGTGCTGAGCAAACCGCTGACGGCTTGCGTAATAGCGATGCGCTAATGTTGATGGCGGCAATGACCGAGTCATTGCCTTATGAGCAGGTTAATCCGGTTCTCCTGAAACCGCCGATTGCACCGCATATTGCCGCTGAGCAAGCTGGTCGGCGTCTTAGTGTGTCGCAGTTGGCAGGGTTTTGTCGTGGCGTGATGATGCGCAAGGCAGATATGGTATTGATCGAGGGTGCAGGCGGTTGGCGCGTCCCTTTAAATCAGCGGGAAATGCTGTCTGGCCTAGCGATCGAATTGCAAACACCGGTGATCTTGGTGGTTGGTATGAAGCTGGGCTGTATTAGTCATGCTGTACTTACCGCTGAAGCAATCCAAGCCGACGGTCTGGTTATTGCTGGCTGGGTTGCAAATAAACTTGACGCTGAAATGGCGTGTTTTGATGAAAACTTGGCGACACTTCGCCAGCTGTTACCCGCCCCCTGTCTGGGTGTGGTGCCTAATTTAGCTCGGCCAGCCCCCGCGCTGGTAGCCGAATGTCTCGATCTCTCTCTTCTCGCCTAGCGACCGGCCCTGACGGCCTGTTATAAGCGCTACACAATTTTCGTCTTCTCCCTGTGTCATGATGAAATGTCAGCTATGCTGATGCCTATGCTTAACGATTTGCGCTGGAAATACTTCTGGGGTGTTCATTAAACGTACCGTGAAAATTCTGCATTAATCGACCTAATATTCAATGTCATTGACCTAAATGACTTTTCTGTACATCCAAAAACACTTGCAAGACGTAATAAAAGCGCTATAGTTGTCACTGTCAACATTGCCCGGCAGGCACTGCCGCGGCCACCATGCACATGAGGTCATTACCATGCCGCAATACACAGCTCCGCTCCGCGATATTAATTTCGTGTTAAAAGATGTACTTAAGAGCGATAAACATTTCGCCAGTCTCGCTACTCGTGAAGAGGTCAGTGAAGACTTAATGGACGCCATTATTAGTGAAGGCGCCAAGTTTTCTGAAAATGTTCTTTCTCCGCTGAACCAGCCTGGTGACCAAGAAGGTTGTACTTGGTCTGAAGACGGTGTCAAAACCCCTAAGGGTTTTAAAGAGGCCTATCAGCAATATGCTGAAGGTGGTTGGCCGTCAATGACTGCGAACCCTGAGTTTGGCGGTCAAGGCTTGCCGAATTCTTTGGGCTTAGTTGTCACCGAAATGGTCAGCTCTGCCTGCTGGTCTTGGGGTATGTACACTGGTTTGTCGCAGTCTGCCGCGCGTTTGCTTGAAGTCTATGCCAGCGACGAGTTGCAGCAGACGTATTTAGGTAAAATGACTGAAGGTACTTGGGGCGGCACTATGTGTTTAACCGAGTCCCACTGCGGTTCAGACCTTGGTCTGTTGCGCACTAAAGCCGAGGCCAATGCCGACGGTAGTTACAATGTTACCGGCACCAAGATTTTCATCTCGGGTGGCGAGCACGACATGATGGAAAATATTATCCATTTGGTGCTGGCCCGGGTTGAAGGCGCGCCAGAAGGCACTAAGGGTATTTCACTGTTTGTTGTGCCTAAGTTCCTGCCTGATGAAAATGGTGAAGTTGGTGAGCGCAATGGCGTGCACTGTGGCAGCATCGAACACAAAATGGGTATTAAAGCGTCTGCTACCTGTGTAATGAATTTCGACAGCGCTAAAGGCTTTTTGGTCGGCGAAGAAAATCGCGGCTTGAATGCCATGTTCCATATGATGAACTCAGCGCGTTTGGGTACAGCTTTGCAAGGTTTGTCAGCGGGTGAAGCATCATTC
Source organism: Zhongshania antarctica (assembly GCF_014202945.1). Lineage (GTDB taxonomy): Bacteria > Pseudomonadota > Gammaproteobacteria > Pseudomonadales > Spongiibacteraceae > Spongiibacter > Spongiibacter antarcticus. The sequence continues at coordinate 80,224 of NZ_JACHHW010000008.1, forward strand.
CAAGGTGCACTGGCGTACGCTAAAGACCGCCTGCAAATGCGCTCATTGAGCGGCCCGAAAAATCCCAATGGCCCAGCTGATCCATTGATCGTGCACGCCGATGTGCGCCGTATGCTGTTAACGCAAAAGGCCTTTGCTGAAGGCAGTCGCGCCTTTATCTATTGGGTTGCGCAATTGGTTGATACCTTCTACTTCTCTGGCGATGAACAGGCGCGCAAAGATGCAGAAGAACTGTCTGAATTGCTGACGCCAATCGCTAAGGCCTTTGTAACCGAAACCGGCCTAGAATCTGCTAACTACGGTATGCAGGTTTTTGGTGGTCACGGCTTTATTTCTGAGTGGGGCATGGAGCAGATTGTTCGCGATTTGCGCATCTCTACTTTGTATGAAGGCACTACTGGTATCCAAGCCCTCGATTTGTTGGGTCGTAAAGTGATGGGCAGCGGCGGCAAGCAGTTAATGGTGTTCACCAAAATCATTCACAGCTTCTGCAAAGAGCAGCAAGACAAGCCGGGCATGGCGCCCTTTGTCTCCAAGCTTGCTGAATTGAATAAAGAGTGGGGTGAAATCACCGGTAAGCTGGGTGAAAAAGCCATGGCTAATGCCGACGAAGTTGGTGCCGCCTCAGTCGATTACTTGATGTATGCTGGCTATGTGTCGCTGGCTTATATGTGGGCGCGTATGGCGTCGGTTGCCCTCGACGGTGATGCTGACGATGCGTTCCTTAAAGCTAAGGTGCAAACGGCTAATTTTTATTATCAGCGCTTATTGCCGCGTACCGAAGCTCATAAGATCGCGATGTTGAATGGTGCAGATAGCCTGATGGCAATGCCTGAAGATGCCTTTGCATTTTAATTGGCACTAAAACCCATTTTGATTGCGGCGACCTTGTGTCGCCGCTTGTCTAGAGGATCTCTAAATGCCTGAATATAAAGCCCCCCTGCGCGATATGCAGTTTGTATTACACGATGTTTTTCACGCGGAGCAGCTGTGGGAAACCATGCCTGCTATGGAAGACGTCAACCGTGAATTGGCCGACGCAATTCTGGAAGAAAGTGCCAAAATTAACGAGAGTCTGATTGCGCCTTTGAGCCAGCCTGGTCATGAAGAAGGCGTGACCTGGGCAGATGGCGTAGTGACTACGCCCAAAGGTTACCCTGAGGCCTTTAAACAATTGGCTGACGGTGGTTGGGGCGGTCTGTCTGGTGCGCCAGAATACGGCGGCCAAACGATGCCCAAAATGTTGGTGCTATTGTTTGAAGAGATGCTTTACTCCTCCAACATCGCCATGGGTCTCTATTTAACGCTAACCTCGGGCGCAGCATTGGCGATTGCCAGTCACGCATCCGAAGAGCTTAAAACCAAATTCCTACCCAATATGTATTCGGCCAAATGGGCTGGCGCGATGTGCTTGACCGAAAGCCACGCCGGTACCGACCTCGGCATGATTCGGACCAAGGCTGTGCCGCAGACTGACGGTAGCTACAGTGTTAGCGGTACCAAGATATTTATTACCGGCGGCGATCACGACCTGACTGAGAACGTTATCCATTTGGTGTTGGCGAAACTGCCAGACGCTCCAGCGGGATCCAAAGGTATTTCTCTTTTCTTGGTGCCAAAGTTTAAAGTTAACGATGATGGCAGCCTGGGCGAAGCCAATGGCGTGAGCTGCGGCAGCATTGAACACAAAATGGGGATTAATGCGTCAGCGACCTGCGTAATGAACTTCGACGGCGCTGAAGGCTATTTGGTTGGTGAAATCAATCGCGGCCTGCAAGGCATGTTCACCATGATGAACTACGAGCGTTTGTCTGTGGGTATACAAGGCTTGAGCGCGGCCGAGGCGGCGTATCAGTGGTCTTCTCTTTACGCCCGCGAGCGCACTCAAAGCCGCGCACCATCAGGTCCGGTGAATAAAGATGGCGCCGCCGATCCGATCATTGTGCACCCCGATGTACGCCGCATGCTGCTTACCCAAAAAGCCTATGTCGAAGCAGGGCGCGCTTTTGCGGTATACGTTGGTAAGCAATTGGACTTGTCTAAATTTGCCAGTGGCGACGCCCAAGAGCGTGGTGCGGCCATGGTTGAATTGCTGACCCCAGTAGCAAAAGCTTTCCTTACCGATAAAGGCCTTGAAGGCACTGTGCACGGCCAACAGATTTTTGGTGGCCATGGCTATGTGCGCGAATGGGGCATGGAGCAGCTGGTGCGTGATGTGCGTATTAGCCAAATTTATGAAGGCACCAATGGCATTCAGGCGCTGGATTTAATGGGTCGCAAGATTGCTGCTAACGGCGGTCAAACCTTGGCGTTGTTAGTTGCCGAAATGCGCGAGTTCGGCGCTTCAGCTGCGGCGGTGAAGGGCATGGACGAGTTTGTAAACCCATTGAATGAGGCGGTTGATAACCTCGAATCACTCGCGGCTTACGTGCTTGAGCAGACTAAAAATGGCGATGCTAACGCGATTGGCGCGGCTTCGGTTGAATTCCTCCACGTTATGGGCTTCACGCTGTACACCTATATGTGGGCGATGATGTGTAAAGCGGTATTAAGCGGTGACTGTGCGCAGGGGGATGCCTTCGCGCAAGCCAAACTGCACACCGCGCGCTTCTTCGTTCAGCGCCTATTGCCCCAGGCTAAAGGTTTGAGCGAGTCGGTTCGCAACGGCAGCGCCAGTCTTATGGATATTCCAGAAGAGGCGTTTATCTAAAGTATGGGTAAACGGTAAAGCTGGAGAAGAGGGCGGCATCTTGCGATAATGATGCCGCCTTTTTTATTGCCTGTGCTTTTGTTAATAACAGAAGGTTGGTGATGCCTAACCCCTGGTGACTCAATGGAAAACGAACACAATAAGCTTAACCCTGAAGATCAAGCCAAGGTCGACGCCTTCTTAAAACAAGGTTACAACGAGACTGACCGCAAGCCTTATCGACCGCTTAAATTATTGGGCATCTTACTTGTGATTGTGTCCTTTATTACCGTTGGCAGCCTAATGCTTGCCCGCATGAGCGGGGTTCATTAAGCCCTCGCCCAGCTAACCCAATTTCTTTAGATCGATTGCAAAGTAGCGGTACCAAATACTGTGCTCTTCTTTCGGTGACTGCTTCCACCCATACTGGCTTGGCTTCTCCGTTTCTATTTCGAGCGTGCCGAACAGCAGCCAGTCATACAGTGCTAATAAATTGCACATATTCTTTGCAGAGTTTTTGCCCCGCGCATGATGGTGGTGGTGCTGTGTAGGGAAAGTAATAATATGGCAGAGGCCGCGCATGGTTTTGCGGACCCACGGCCAAGGGTGATTCAAGAAATATAAATCGTAATTCCAATTAACGTGGTTATGGGCTGCCCACAGGCCTTTGAACACCGTGCCAATTAAAAATACCTCAGTCAGTCCTAAATAAAGGCACAAAAACTGAAACCAGAAGTTGGGCATGATAAACCAGAACAACCAGTGTTCAACAAAGGTTTGGGTCACACTTAACTCGCCTCGGCCGTCGTTGCCCCCCGAAAAATGGTGAGGCCGGTGGCCCATTTTGAACAGTTGCTGAACTACAAGCAGGGGCTTCCAGCGGGGCCGTCGCGCATGGGAAAAGAAATGGGCACCGCTGTGTAATAACTCCTCGATAAAAATATAGGCAATGAGCACCGGCCAAAAATAGGCCTCCTGCAGCCAGCCGAGGCTACCTTGATAATGCGGTGCCAGCTGGGTGCCGAGCCATGCAATGCTAAATATTAGGGCTGGTCGCTGCACCGCGCCCAGACCAAATGCAGCGATGACTGCCATGCCCCAATCTTCACGGGACTTTTTACCATTGCTGTTACGCCCAGCCTGCCATTCCCATATGGAGGCCAAAATAATAAACAAAATAACGGAGAGGCTGACGATGTTGTCCATGGCTGTTTTCCTAATATGCTTTATTGTCATAACAGCATACGGCTCTATTATTATTTGTAAATTTGATGTTATATATAAATATTATCCATATTTCTTATAATTTAGGCGCATCCTATGCTTAATCTGCGCGGCGTGGATCTCAATTTGCTGTCGATCTTTGATGCATTGATGCTTGAAGAGAATATGACTCGTGCCGCAGATCGGCTAGGGATGAGTCAGCCGGCCATGAGCGCAGCCTTGCAGCGCCTGCGGCTGACATTTAAAGACGAACTGTTTGTCCGCAGCCGCTTGGGGATGACGCCCACACCGCGGGCTCAGTTGATATACCCGCAAATCCGCGAGGCGCTGGCCTTGGTGCGCGGTGCGCTAGCTAAAGAGCAGTATTTTGACCCGAGTCGCGATCAGCGTTGCTTTCGTCTGCTTGGTGACAACTATTTTGAGGCGGTGGCGCTTGGTCCACTCATGGCGCTGTTGCAGCGGGGCGGCTCAGCACTTACGGTAGAAACTCTGGCATTTGCTGGCCAAGAACAAGATTTAGCCCTTAGTTTACGGCGGCTAGATGTTGATGTATTAATAGACTATGTGCCGCTGACACAGGACTATATTTGTACCGAGCAGCTCGCCCAAGAGCGCTTGGTTGTCATCGCCAGAGGCGCTCACCCACGGATTAACGGCGCGCTATCCCTTGAGCAATACCTCGCCGAAGAGCATGTCTTTTTACCGCAGCGCAGCCGCGAGCGCAGCCAGCTAGAACAGGCCTTGGGTGGCAAATCACTGTCGCGTAAAAAAGCGGCGCAAGTACAGAATTTCTCGAGCATGTTGCCGGTGGTCGCGGCAACAGATTATCTCGCGGTGATGCCCTCGCGAATGCAGCAGGTTTTCGCTGGCGCCTTTGATATACAGAGTTTTGACTTTCCCTTGCCAACTGATCCAATCCCGATTTGGATGATGTGGCCCACGGCGTTAGAAGGCGATACCGCTCAGCAGTGGTTTCGAGCGCAATTGCGTCATTTGGTGGGTACGCTGTAAGGGCTTGGGTTGGTGGCTAAGTGCTTAGACTTTAGGCTGGGTCATTTGCTAGTCTGTTTTATACACACGCTTCGCTTAGCAGGGGATTCACAATGTCTGCGGTTTTGACTCATCTGGCACTTCACGTTCGTGATATTGAATCTTGTATAGCTTTTTACCAAGAGTATGCGGGCCTGAAATTAATCCATCAGCGCGATAATAAGGCCGGTGGCGAGGTGGTTTGGCTTGCGGAAGCGGGTCGCGAACAGGAGTTTATTCTAGTGTTACTGCCGGGCGGTCCCGGGCGTAATCAGCTTGATAGCGATTTTTCGCACCTGGGTTTTGCGCTACCCAGCCGCGCGGCGGTAGATGTTATTGCGGCGCGCGGTAAACAAGATGGCATACTCGCTTGGGCGACGCGCGAAGAACCCTATCCCGTCGGTTATTACTGCGGGTTACGTGACCCCGATGGCAATTTTGTTGAATTTAGTTATGGCCAGCCGCTGGGGCCAGGCGCCAATGGATAATGCAAGCTTGAAAATCGAAATCGCTGATTATCACAACGCCGCTCATCGCGCCGGAATTATCACCTTAATGTCAGCTTATGCCTTAGACCCTATGGGTGGCGGCGAGGTATTGCCGCACGAGGTGTTAATGAATCTGTGTGATGCCTTAGCCGGTGAAGTTGGGGCTATTACCTTATTGGCCTTTGATGGTGAAAATGCCGTGGCGCTGCTCACCGCCCTGCGCGGATTTTCTACCTTTAAATGTAAGCCGCTGCTGAATATCCATGATGTGATGGTTTTGTCGCAATACCGGGGTCAGGGCCTGAGTGATCGTATGATTGCGGTGCTTGAAGAGTTTGCTCGCTGTCATGACTACTGCAAACTAACCTTAGAGGTGCTGGCGAATAACCTCAGCGCACAGCGGGTGTATCAGCGTTGCGGCTTCGCGCCCTACGAACTCGACCCCGAACAAGGCGCAGCTACCTTTTGGCAAAAGCAGCTAATTTAGTCTGTGCGTAGAACGAGCTAATTGCACTAATGATATGAAACTACCGAGAAAGGGCGTTGATCAATGAAAGGCAAAATACTCGATTTTAAAGCCGACACTGGCGCCGGTGTGATTAGCGCCGAAGACGGTCAGCGTTATTCGTTCACCGCCGCGCAGTGGCAAGCCGACACTGATATCCGGGCCGGTGTTGCCGTGGATTTTGTGGCAGCGGGTGCGCAGGCCGAAGCCATTTATGTAGATACCGCGTTGGTTTCTGGCTCGTCTAAAAAAGTGGCTGCGGCACTGTTCGCATTTTTCTTTGGGGTGTTTGGCGTACATAAATTTTACTTGGGCTATACCAAGCAGGGCGTGATCATGGTGCTGGCCTTTGTGTTTGGTTTTATTCTTCTGGGCCTGCCTTCCCTTGTCGTTGCGATTATTGCCTTTATTGAGTTTATTATTTACATCACTAAATCCGACGCGGAATTTGAGCAGAGCTATGTGCGCAATCAGCGGCCGTGGTTTTAAGAGTGAGTATGGCGTATCAGCGGGTAGTGGTATTGACTGGCGCGGGGATCTCCGCAGAGTCTGGCATTAAGACGTTTCGTGCGGCAGACGGCCTTTGGGAGGAACACCGGGTTGAAGACGTGGCGACCCCTGAGGGTTTTGCGGCGAATCCCACGCTAGTGCAGCGCTTTTACAATGAGCGCCGCCGTCAATTATTAAGCACAGAGGTAACGGTAAATCCCGCGCATATAGCGCTTGCTAAATTTGAGAAAAAATTTACCGGTGAGTTTTTACTCGTCACCCAAAATATTGACGATCTTCATGAGCGCGCGGGCTCGCAAAAACTTATTCATATGCACGGCGAACTACTCAAAATGCAGTGCAGCTATAGTGGGGTGGTCTATCCAATCGCCACCGATATTAGTACCGACGCTCGCTGCGCCTGTTGCGGGCTGCGCGGCGGTCTGCGCCCGAACATCGTATGGTTTGGCGAGATGCCCTTGGGAATGGATGAGATTTACACTGGGCTGGAGCAATGTGACTTGTTTATTGCAGTGGGCACCTCAGGCAATGTCTATCCGGCGGCGGGTTTTGTGCAAGCGGCAGGAAGTGTCGGCGCCCATACTATCGAAGTGAATTTAGAGCCATCGGCAGTGCAGTCCGCGTTTTCGGAAACCCGCTACGGGCTGGCCAGCGTTGAATTGCCGCGTTTGCTCAATGAATTGTTGACTGTTACCACTTGTTAAACGCACTGGGCATTCGCCAAGATACCTAGCGTGGCTAAGCCCTCTTCTAGTTGAGTACTCCAAGGGCAGGCGCAGGAAATGCGCAGGCAGTGCCGGTATTTTTCGCTGGCGGTAAACAGCGGTCCGGCGGCGATACTGATGTTCTTCGCCAAGGCTTGTTCCGCCAATAACAGAGCGTCGACCTGCTTAGGTAGTTCTAACCACAGGGCATAGCCACCACGAGGTTGGGTGATTTGGGTACCGCTGGGCATATGCCGCGCTAAGGCTTCCCGGATGCGTGCCGTTGAGGTGGTAAGTGCTGCCCGCATGCGGTGCAGATGACGGTCGTATTCGCCGCTGTGCAGCAGGCGGTCGGCGGCCAACTGGGGAATCGTGGCGCTGGCCCCATTTAAGGTAAATTTCTGGTAGTTCAGCTCTTCGCTGTATTTGCCACCGGCAATCCAGCCGATGCGCAGCGCTGGTGACAGCGACTTAGACAGCGAAGAGCAATACAGCACATCGCTGCCCGTGTCGTAGCGCTTGGCGATGCTTGGCCGCAGTTGCTCAAAACTTAATTCGCCGTAAATATCATCTTCAATCAGTGGGATGTGCGCTGCGCTGAGCATGGCGACCAAATCTCGTTTGCGGGTATCGCTTAATGTAGCGCCAATGGGATTGCTGAAATTGCTGACCACAATACACGCTTTGACCGGCCATTTCTCAATCGCTAATTGCAAGGCTTCCAAAGAAATACCGTGCTGAGGATCCGTGGGTATTTCTAGGGCTTGCAGGCCTAGTGAATCAATTATTTGCAGCAAGCCATAAAAAAGTGGCGACTCTAAAGCGACAATATCGCCTGCTTGGCAGCTTACTTTAAGGGCCAAGTACAGGGCTTCTTGGCAGCCCTGCGTAATCGTAATGTCGTCGGCATGAAGTTGGCAGCCTAGGTTGTTCATGCGTTTGGCGAGCTGCTGGCGCAGACCCAGATAGCCCGGTGGGAATTCATAGCCATTGCTGCGAGCGTGAGGGTGCCGGGCGGCACTCGCTAGGGCCCGCTCTAGCGCCGCTACGGGTAAAAAGCTGGCATCGGGAACAGTCGCCCCCAATCGCAGTATGCCGGGCCGGTTGGCAGCAGAGATGACCTGCATGACCCGTTGCTGGCTATTGATGAGTGTGGGCTTGGTATCGGGTCGGGATTCGCTAGGGCGACGCACGGCGTTTTCAAAACGGGCTTTAATATAAAAGCCGGAGCGCGGTCGCGCCTCGATATATTGCTCTTGCTCTAAATAGCGGTAGGCAGCCAGTGCGGTAGATAGGCTGACACGGTGGGCTTCACTGGCTTGGCGCACGCCGGGGAGTTTGTCGCCAATATTGAGCTGACCTTGCTCGATATGCTCGGCAATCTGGCTGGCAATTTGGCGGTAGCGGGGCGGCATTGTGGCGTCCTAGGTTAGAACTGTTATGCAGTACAGATGCGAAAAATATTAAACTGTACTGTATCAAGATATAAATAGTGTATCTGTTGTGGTTTTTCTTGTCGCGTTAATCTGAGCGTGTGTTGGTCATTGCTCAGAAGGGCGGAAAGGAGTCTGTAATGGATGCGTTGAAACCACTTTTTTATCGTTTAAAAAAAATACCGCTATTCTCGTATTTTGCAAACACACTTTTCATCGCAGCAGTGCTTGCGGTGATACTGATACTGCTTGCTGGCGAGGGTGGCGAAAGCAGCCAGGAGCGGGAGTGGTGGTGGAATATTCATTAGGAATAGGTGTATGAAATATTTTGTAGTGGATGCCTTTAGTCGGCAGAAGTATCGCGGTAATCCGGCGGCAGTGTGCTTGCAAGATGAGGACATGTCTGACGCAGATATGCAGTTATTAGCGGCAGAGTTTAATTTGTCTGAAACCGCGTACGTGCAATTACTCGCCGACGGTCGCTATCGCTTGCGCTGGTTCACGCCGCTGACTGAGGTGAATCTCTGCGGCCATGCGACCTTGGCGGCAGCCCATGTGTTATGGAATCAGTGCGCTATTAGTGCGACGCAGCTGCGCTTCGAAACCCGCAGCGGTGAGTTGTCGGCCAGTTTGCTTGGCGACGGCATTGCGCTTACCTTTCCTCTGGTTGAAACCAAGGTGCTGGCCGATACTAGTCAATTTGCTAGCGTTGCAGATAACCTTGTGGCGGCGAGCACAGCGGGCGAAGATTTGCTCATTGAGTTGGCTAGTGCGGCTGCGATCCAGTGTTTTGTGCCCAATCTCGCTGCTATTGCGGCCTTATCAGCACGGGGCTTAATTATTACTGCGCCCGCTAACGAAGCGAGTGACGTTGATTTTGTGTCGCGCTTCTTTGCCCCTGCTGCGGGGATTGATGAAGACCCCGTGACCGGTTCCGCGCATTGTGCGTTGGCCCATTATTGGTCGCAAAAATTAGGGCGTGAGTTTTTGCTGGGTAGGCAGCTGTCAGCGAGGGGTGGTGAGGTAGGTATTGCCATACAAGGCGATAAGGTCGTGCTCTCTGGGCGGGCCGTGACGGTGATGGGCGGTGAAGTGTTTTAATGTTTTAGCTGCGGCGGTGCTGGCGGTATTCACTTGGTGCCAAGCCAATGGTCTTTTTAAATAGTCGAGAGAAATAATAGGCGTCGTCGTAGCCCACGGCGGCGGCGACCTGTTTTACTGACTGGCTGGTGCTGTCGAGCAAATAGCAGGCCCGCTGAATTTTCATATTTATGAAATACTGAATAGGCGATTGGCCGGTATGGGCTTTAAATTTCTTAGTGAAATGATATTTCGATAATTTTACCCCTGCCGCTAATTCGTCGAGGTTGAGTTGGCCGTGAATATGTTCCTGCATGGTGGCACGCAGCCGTTCCCAATTTAATGCCTTACCACTTTGGGGGCGCTGCTGACGAACCAAGAGTGCGATATAGCTGAGCAGCGCCTGCAATTGATGGCCGCCCTGCACGAATTCCGAAAATTGATAGGCACTGCGGCGCAACTCCGACAGACCGTCAAAAATCCGAACTACCCGCGGTTGCACGCCAATATTAAAGCAGGGACTGCTGAGATCAATGTGCTGGTAAAAGTCATTGGCGAGCCGGCCCTTAAAGTGCAACCAGTAAATAGTCCAGGGGTCATCTCGATCGGCGTGGTAGGCGTGGGCGCGATCAGGGGCCAACAAAAACATGTCGCCGCTGGTCACTTGATAGTGTTTGTCGTCGCACAACAAGGTGCCTTTGCCGGCAATACAGTAAATAAGCAAATGGCTATCGTGTTGCTGGCGCTGCATGCGATGGTCAAAGGCGACGGGGTAGTAACCCATGGCGAGGGGGTACAAGCCTTCAGTGAGTGGGTGGGCGGCCAGCTGGGTTTGTACAAATTGCGGCGTTAAAAAGCGAATACCTTGGGGTGGAAGCGGCCAGTCTGAGGTAATTGCCATGTTAAGCCTTTGTATTTATAAGGTTTTTTCTAATTAATGTCGAATGTGTAGACCAAGGTCTATGCGCAATATAGTCCATCAAGTCGGCAATATAATCAATCCTACCGGATTCTTATGTGTGTTTATATGGTTGCCCTATTTATGCGCAACTGGGCCTGATCCAGCTGTGCTAATGTAAACCACAAAAATAACCCGGAGAGATACCATGGCTGCTGAAACCGCCGTTGCAACCACCGAAGAGGCACTATTAGTGCAATCTTTAATTGCCCGCTCACGGGCCGCGCAGGCGCAGATTGCCAATTATAGCCAAGAGCAAGTCGACGAATTAATTACCGCCATGGTGTGGTCAGTGGCCCGTCAAGATGTTGCCGAGAAAATTGCCAAATTCACCGTAGAAGAGACCCAGCTTGGTAATTATGACGGCAAGTTCCTGAAAATATTTAAGAAAACCCGCGCCGCATTGTTCGATATTATCAATGACAAGTCGGTAGGTATTTTAGAAGACGACAAAGAACGCAATATCGTCAAAATCGCCAAGCCAGTAGGTGTTATTGGTGCATTAACGCCTTGCACCAACCCAGAGGCGACGCCCGTTATTAAAGCGATCTCTGCTATCAAAGGTCGTAACTCTATTATTGTTGCGCCGCACCCGCGCTCTAAGCTAACCAATAAAATGATCTGCGACTTGATGCGCGGCGCCCTCAAGGCCTGTGGTGCGCCTGAGGATTTGGTTATTTCTATGGACAGCCCGTCGATGGAAGGTACCGCTGAACTGATGAAGCAATGCGACCGTATTCTGGCAACCGGTGGCGCGCCAATGGTGAAATCGGCATACTCAAGCGGTACGCCAGCACTCGGTGTGGGCGCCGGTAATGCGGTTATTACTGTTGATGACACCGCAGACTTGGACGAAGCTGCTGAAAAAATCCGTATTTCTAAAACTTTAGATCTAGCGGCATCGTGCTCTTCAGACAATGCGGTTATCGCCTTTGAATCAAACGTAGACGCGCTGCTTGAAAAACTGCAAGCCCAGGGCGGTTATATCTGCAACGCTGAAGAGAAAGCTAAGTTGCAGAGTATTATCTGGGAAGACGGTCACATTGCGGCGCGTATTGTTGCCCAGCCTGCGAGCGTACTGGCTGAAATGTCGGGCATTGACCTACCCGAAGGCAAGACCTTTTTAATCGTGCCCGAAACCGGCGCTGGCCCAGACTACCCATTCTCTGGTGAGAAAATGTCGGTGGTGATGGCGTTCTACACGGTGAAAGACATTGATGGCGCCATTGCCATGACTAACGAAATTCAGGCCTATCAGGGCCAAGGCCACTCATGCGGTATTTATTCCTACAGCGATGAGAACATCATGAAGTTTGCCTATGCCACTAAAACCTCACGGGTGATGGTAAATCAGCCACAAGCGCCTTCTAACAGCGGTAACTTATGGAACGGCATGCGTCAAACCTTCTCACTAGGTTGTGGCTCGTGGGGCAATAACAGCACCAATAACAACATCACTTGGCGCGACCTGATTAACGAAACTTGGGTGTCTAAACCGCTGGCGGTGACCAAAGTGATTCCATCTGACGAAGAACTGTTCGGTAAAGTAATGGATAAGTTTCAGTAAGTTTTGCTTTTAAACGCCGCGGTCTCCGCGGCGTTTTTATTGATGATTAAATAACAAAGAGAACCCTATGGACTTTAACCTTTCCGACGATCAAAAAGCGTTCGCCGAAAGTGCGCGGTCATTTGCCGACGGCATATTTAAGCCAAATGCGGCCCAGTGGGACGCAGAACATATTTTTCCGAAAGATGCGCTAAAGCAGGCCGGTGAACTCGGTTTTATGGGTATGTATACCCCTGAAGACGCGGGCGGTTTGGGTATGAGTCGCTTGGATACCAGTGTGATTGTTGAAGAATTGGCGCGGGGGTGTACCTCTACAGCGGCGTTTTTGACCATTCACAATATGGCGACCAGCATGGTCGGCACCTACGGCAAGCCGGCCTTAATCGAGGAGTGGTGTGGCGAGTTGGTGATGGGAGAAAAGCTTGCGTCTTATTGCTTAACCGAGCCCAGCGCCGGTTCCGATGCGGGCAGTCTGCGCAGCACGGCCCGCGCCGATGGCGACAAGTATATTGTTAACGGCAGCAAAATGTTTATCTCCGGCGCCGGCTCAACCGACTTGCTGGTGGTGATGCTGCGCACCGGTGGTGACGGTCCAAAAGGCATTAGTGCCTTTGCGATTCCGGCTGACGCCCCAGGTGTAAGCTACGGCAAGAAAGAAGAGAAAATGGGTTGGAATAGCCAGCCAACGCGCACGGTGAGCTTTGAAGACGTGGTGGTTCCGGCAGCGAATATGCTGGGCAGTGAAGGCCAAGGCTTTAAAATTGCCATGAAAGGTTTAGATGGCGGTCGTATCAATATCGCCACCTGTTCGATTGGCACTGCTCAGGCTGCGCTGGAAGCGACGATTGAATACGTGAAAGAGCGTAAACAGTTTGGGCAGGCGATTGCCGACTTCCAAAACACCCAGTTTAAATTGGCGGACATGACCACTGATCTGGTGGCAGCGCGGCAGATGGTGCGCTTGGCGGCGTTTAAACTCGACAGCGGCGATCCAGAAGCGAGCACCTATTGCGCCATGGCAAAACGCTTTGCCACCGATGCCTGTTTCACCATCTGCAATGACGCCCTGCAATTGCACGGCGGTTACGGTTACATTAAGGAGTACCCACTAGAACGCCATGTTCGCGACAGCCGCGTGCATCAAATTCTGGAAGGGACCAATGAAATTATGCGGGTCATTATTGGCCGACGTTTATTAATAGATGGCGCCTTGGAGGTGATTAAGTGAGCAACTACAGTCCCACAGAAAAACTAAAAGTAGAGATCATTGACCATACAGCTTTGATTACCATCGACAACCCCGGTGCAAATACGTGGGATGCTGAATCTTTAAGTGGTATGCGCGAGCTGATCGCCAATTTAAATGCCGACAAAAATATTTACAGCCTAGTGATTACTGGCGCTGGCGAGAAATTCTTTTCAGCCGGTGCAGATTTAAAAATGTTTGCCAGCGGCGACAAAGCGGTTGCTCAAGACATTGGTTTGAAATTTGGCCAAGCTTTTGAAGCCTTAGCCGATTTTCGCGGTGTTTCAATTGCGGCGATCAATGGCTTTGCCATGGGTGGTGGTTTGGAATGCGCCTTGGCCTGTGACATCCGCATTGCTGAAAGCCACGCCCAAATGGCCTTGCCAGAAGCGAAAGTGGGCTTGCTGCCCTGCGCTGGTGGTACGCAGCGTTTGACCGCCTTGGTTGGTCCGGGCTGGGCGAAACGCATTATTTTATGCGGCGAGCGTATTAAGGCAGATAAAGCACTGAGCCTTGGTTTGGTTGAGGAAGTTGTTGAATCCGGTACGGCTAAAACAGCGGCACTGGCCTTGGCGGCACAGGTTGCCCAGCAGAGTCCCGTTTCTGTGACCTTCTGTAAGGAATTGATCCACAAACCCCGCGAAGCGGTTATGCCCCAGGGCTTGCTGTTGGAACGCGAGCGTTTCATTCAGTTGTTTGACACTTTAGATCAAAAAGAAGGTGTGAATGCCTTTCTTGAGAAGCGTAGCCCAGAATGGAAGAACGCGTAATGGAGGCGCATGTAGAAGAAGTTTTATTTGAAGAGCGTAAATCGGCGAGTGGCCCTGCAGTTGGTGTTATTACACTGAATGTCGAAAAGACCTTGAATTCACTCACCCTGAACATGGTTGAGCTGATGTTGGTCAAGCTCAGGGAATGGCGCGAGCGCAGTGATATTGCCTGTGTGTTTATTCATGGCGCTGGGCAAAAAGCCCTGTGTGCCGGTGGCGATGTTCAAGCTTTATATAAGTCATCCGTCGAGCAGCCCGGTGGCCCCTGTGAATACGCAGAAGCGTTTTTTGAGCAGGAATACCGCGTTGACTATTTGCTGCACCAATTCGACAAGCCGGTCATTGTTTGGGGCCACGGTATTGTTATGGGCGGCGGTATGGGCGTGTTTGCGGCGGGCAGCTATCGGGTTGTCACCGAAAAAACCCGTCTTGCCATGCCTGAAATCACCATCGGCTTATACCCCGATGTTGGTGGTAGCTATTTCCTAAATCGCATGCCCGGTAAAACCGGCTTGTTCCTAGCCTTAACCGGCGCCTCGTTTAACGCGGCAGATGCCCTGTACCTTGGTTTGGCCGAAGGCTTTATTGAACACGAGTACGCTGGTGAGGTGTTGAACGCCTTAACTGACGTGGCGTGGTCTACCGGTGTCGCGGACAACCAAGAGCGTGTTTTTGACTTGATGGCTGGCTTTGCTACTCGCTCGAAAGCAGCGCTACCGGCAGGAAATGTAGAGGCTGCAGCGCTAGAAATTGAGCAGCTGTGCGCTGGTGACGACGATCTTGCGGTGATAAAAAGCATTATCGCTGCGCAGTCTGAAAACCCCTGGGTGCAGAAAGCCGCGGCGACCTTGGCGTCAGGCTCACCGCTGAGTGCGCGCTTGATTGCCGAGCAAATTCGCCGCTGCAAGGGTTTGAATTTGAAAGCGGCGTTTCAGGCTGAGGCCTTGCTGTCGACCACGATTATTCGTCAGCCCGAGTTCGCCGAAGGTGTTCGCGCTTTGTTAATCGACAAAGACAAGAACCCCGCGTGGCAGCACGCGTCGCCGACCGAGGTACCGCAGTCTTTAATTGATCATCATTTTACCGCGCCATGGGCAGAGAACCCGCTGCGCGATTTATAAGTGACATCGGTTGTAAGTAGCAAATTGAATCGCTAGGGAAAGGTTTTGGGGCGGCGTAGGCCGTTCCATTTTTTAATATTGGGGTGGCCGCTGGGCCGTCAGTAATCTAATAAATAGGTAAGTGTCATGGCGAATGTAGCGTTTATTGGTTTAGGGAATATGGGCGGGCCAATGGCTGTGAACCTTGTTAAAGCTGGTCATCAGGTCACGGTTTTTGATTTGGTAGACGCCGCGATGGATGCAGTTGTTGCCCAAGGTGCAAGTAAGGCGGCCACGGCGTTGGATGCCCTCGCTGGCGCCGATACGGTGATTACCATGTTACCTGCGGGCAAACATGTTGCTGGCCTCTATCTCGGTGACGAGGGTTTGATCGCCAAGGCGAGCACCGGTACTTTGTTTATGGATTGCAGCACCATCGATGCTGAAACCGCGCGCAAGGTTGGTGAGGCAGCAACTGCTCAGGGTTTGCAAATGCTGGATGCGCCGGTATCTGGCGGCGTGAAGGCGGCCCAAGCGGGCACGCTGGCCTTTATGTGTGGTGGCGATACCGTGGCCTTTGAACGGGGTAAAAAAGTACTCGAAGGCATGGGGAAAAACATTTTTCTTGCTGGTGATCACGGCGCTGGTCAGATCGCTAAAATCTGCAACAATATGCTCCTTGCAGTACACATGATTGGCACCGCAGAAGCGCTGCAATTGGGTGCAAACAATGGCTTAGATCCCAAGGTATTGTCAGAGATCATGCTCAATAGCTCTGGTAAGAACTGGTCTCTAGAAAATTACAATCCCTATCCAGAGGTTATGCCTACAGCGCCGGCGTCAAATGACTATAAACCAGGCTTTATGGTGCAGCTCATGCTTAAGGATTTGGGCCTGGCTATGGAAAATAGCCTGGTTACGCAAAGCGCGGTGCCAATGGGTTCGCTGGCGCGCAGCCTGTACTCCTCGTTCTCCCAAAAGGGTAACGCCCAGCGCGACTTCTCCGCCATTCTGGAAATGTTTCAGTCTGAATAGTGCGCTAAGCGCGCTTGGCTAAATAAGTTTAGGCAGCTAGCGCGTAGGCGTTAGCTGCCTTTTTTGTTAGCGCGCTGCGCCATTGCCCCCGACTTTGTGGCAAGGTAGGGGCTAGCGCTTATTTTGGGTAGAGTGAATTATGGCTTTTGATGCTGGAACGGCAATTATTCTCATCGGCATGCCGGGGGCGGGTAAATCGACTATTGGTGTTCGTTTAGCAACGCAGCGCAGCATGCCTCTGATTGATACCGATCGTCTTATTGAGCAGCGTGAAGGCTTAACATTGCAGACTATACTTGATGAACGCGGCTATTTAGCGCTGCGTCAGATCGAAGCACAGGTTTTGATTAATCATCGCTTCACCGGCCAGATTGTCGCCACCGGTGGTAGCGCTGTATACAGCGCCGAGGCCATGGCGCATTTAAAGCGCTTTGGCCCCTGTGTGTTTTTGGATATTCCCCTAGACGAGATTCTTAACCGGGTGCGAAACCTTGATAGCCGAGGTATTGCCGGGCCGCCAGGCTTAGGTTTGGCTGAGGTCTACGCCGAGCGTCTGCCGCTTTATAGGCAATATGCCGATATTATCATCGATGGCGCCAACTTAGATGAATTGGCCCTGCTGGCTGAGGTTGAGTCGGCGTTAAAGACCTTATAAGAATATGCAGGTCACTGAGAGTGCAAAGAGCGTTGCGAGTGCGTTAAGCTAGAGAAATAGATTTAAGGCACAGAACTGCCAAAATAACGAGAAGGACCCCCCTCCCTAATGCCTGTAAAAGCCTATACCTGTATTGAGATCAGCAAAGAAGACTTGAAGTTTTCCGGTGCGCATTTCACCATTTTTTCTGCCACCGAGCGGGAGCGTCTGCACGGCCATAATTTCAAAGTCAGCTTATTGTTAACCGCCGATGTGGGTGACAATGGCATGTGTTTTAGCTATGTGGAGATTAAAACGCGTTTGCGTAAGCTCTGTGCCCAGCTTGATGAGTACACCTTGCTGCCCGCAGCGTCACCGTTTATGCAGATTCGCACCGAGGGTGCGCAATACATTGCTGAGTTCAATGGCGAGGAAATTCCCTTCCTAATCTCAGATACCTTGGTGCTGCCCGTGCGCAATACCACCGTTGAGGAATTCGCCCGCTATTTATTAGAGCTTTTACTGCGTGACGCGCCGTTTATTGAAGGCAATGAAATTCGTGAATTAATCATGAAGGTCTCTTCAGGCCCCGGTCAATGGGGCTCGGCGAGCTGGAGTCGAGATTAGCGGCGACGATGCCGTAGCGGCATAGCCGTTTTAGCGCAAGCCAAGGCTAAGGGCAGTGCAGAACACTAAGTTTGGCAACTGGGAATAAAAAATGAAGAAAGTATTGATTGTCAGTGGCGGCAGTCAGGGCATTGGCTTCGCTACGGCGCAGCGATTCCAGGCTGAGGGCTACCGAATTGTTAATCTATCGCGCAGAGGTATCGCCTTAGAGGGTGCGGAACAGATCTGTGTCGATATGCAGCAGGCAGATTGGTTGCAGAGTTGTGGCGCAGAGCTGGCAGCCGTTGCCGAGAGTGCTGACCAGTTGGTGTTGCTGCACAATGCCGCCCGCCATGACGGCGATAGCGTGGGTAATTTGGCAGCAGAAAACTTTAGGCAGGTATTGCAGGTCAATCTGGTGGCGCCGCAGCAGTTAAACGCGCTACTGATACCACTAATGAAGCCGGGCTCCGCAATTCTTTATATGGGCTCAACGCTAAGTGAGAAAGCCGTGGCGGGCTGTGCCTCCTATATTGCCAGTAAGCACGGGGTTATTGGTTTAATGCGGGCAACGACTCAGGATTTGATCGGGTCCGGAATTCATAGCGCGTGTATTTGTCCAGGTTTCACTGATACCGGCATGTTAAGAGGGATGCTAGGTGATGATCCGGCGGTGTTAGCGGGTATCACTGGCATGGTCAGTTTTGGGCGTTTGATTGACCCTGCCGAAATTGCCGCAACAATTTGGTTCTGTGCAAACAGTCCGGTTATTAATGGTAGCGTTATTCACGCTAATCTCGGGCAAATTGAGCGCTAATCGGCTTTTGTGCCAATTTTTCGCTTTTTATTTTCTGTCTTATAATGGCCGACATTGCTGTTTTCAGTGTCGCGCCCGCTTGGTGTGTTCTCATTGCTGTTCCGTTACCAAGCCCCCAGCTAAGCGCGCTCATTCGGCTTGAATAGCATCTGTCGCTTAGCCTCGCCGCGATTGTTGACGTATCGCCACGCCGGTTAAAATGCGCCAACTTCACGCTAATTACTCACCTATTTTTGTGATGGCCGCAATCTTGCTTAAGCTTTTACGACCAGTTTACGTTGAGCTCAGGTGCGTGCCTGCGTAAATATTGTCGAGGCGCATTAGGCATAAACCCGCTATAGATAGGTAGTATCCAAGATGGTGGTGTGCGCTAAATCGCACCATGATTTTGCTGTTACTTAAATGGTTAAAAGTTTCGTGTACGCGCAAATATTTTTTAGTTTTATTCCGTAAATTATTGATAATCCAACTGGATGGTCATCTCGTAACGGAGTACAGTAAAGATGCTTGCACACATAAAGGGCGTTTAAAATTTCTTTATCGTGGGGGTTTTAAACGCCGCAGCACAGCACAGAAGGAGATTGCAAAGATGGGCATATTAGACAATGTTCGTGAGCAATACCTGAAGGGGCGTGAAGAAGAAATGTCTCTTGAGGCCTACTTAGACCTCTGTCGTCAGGATCCCCTTGCTTACGCAACCCCTGCGGAGCGTATGCTGGCCGCCATTGGTGAGCCAGAGCTAATCGATACCCGCAAAGACCCGCGCTTGTCCCGTATTTTTTCAAATCGTCTTATTCCACGTTATCCCGCCTTTGAAGAATTTTACGGGCTTGAAGATGTTATTGCGCAAATTGTGGCGTTTTTTAAACACGCCGCCCAAGGCTTGGAAGAGCGCAAACAGGTCTTGTATTTACTGGGCCCGGTTGGTGGTGGTAAATCCTCTATTGCAGAAAGATTAAAAAAATTAATGGAAGCGGCGCCAATTTATGCGCTGAAAGGTTCGCCGATTAACGAGTCGCCACTGGGTTTGTTTGACCCCCTGCGCGACGGTGAGCAACTTGAAAAAGAATACGGTATTCCTGCTCGCTATCTCACTGGCTTGTCGTCACCTTGGGCGATTAAACGCCTTGATGAGTACGAAGGTGATTTAACAAAATTCAGCGTGGTACGAATTCAACCCTCGGTCTTGAAGCAGATTGCCGTCACAAAAACCGAGCCTGGTGACGAGAACAACCAAGATATATCGACCTTGGTTGGTAAGGTGGATATTCGCAAACTTGAAGCCTACGCCCAAGACGATCCCGATGCATACTCCTACTCCGGTGGCCTGTGTTTGGCCAACCAAGGCCTGCTTGAATTTGTGGAGATGTTCAAAGCCCCAATTAAAATGCTGCACCCGCTGTTAACGGCCACCCAAGAGGGCAATTACAAAGGCACCGAAGGGTTCTCTGCGATCCCATTTCAAGGGGTCATCTTGGCTCACTCCAATGAGTCGGAATGGTTGACCTTTAGAAACGACAAACACAATGAGGCATTCCTTGATCGGGTGTATATCGTCAAGGTTCCCTACTGTTTACAAGTGTCGGAAGAAGTAAAAATCTACGAGAAATTAATGCGCCACAGTTCCTTGTCTAAGGCGCCCTGCGCACCCGGAACGCTTGAAATGCTGGCCCAGTTTACGGTTTTGTCGCGCCTCAAAGAGCCAGAGAATTCCAGTATTTACTCAAAAATGCGGGTCTACGACGGCGAGTCCTTAAAAGACACTGATCCGGCTGCCAAGTCCTTTCAGGAGTACCGCGATTACGCCGGTATCGACGAGGGCATGACCGGCATGTCGACCCGATTCGCTTTTAAGGTATTGTCGGCGGTATTTAATTACGACAACGCCGAGATTGCAGCCAACCCTGTGCATTTAATGTATGTGCTGGAACAGCGGATTCTTCGGGAGCAATTGCCGGAGGACACTCAGCGCGTCTACCTTGAATTTATTAAGGGCTGGTTGGCGGTGCGCTACGCCGAGTATGTGGGCAAAGAAATTCAAACCGCGTATTTGGAGTCTTACTCTGAGTACGGTCAGAATATTTTTGATCGCTACGTGACCTTTGCCGATTACTGGATTCAAGATGAAGATTATCGGGATCCAGAAACCGGCGCAATTTTTGATCGCGGCACTTTAAACAGTGAACTGGAAAAAATTGAGAAACCTGCGGGCATTGCCAACCCCAAAGACTTCCGCAACGAAATTGTTAATTTTGTGTTGCGGGCGAGGGCGCAGAACGAGGGCCGCAACCCCAGCTGGACGAGCTACGAAAAATTGCGCGAGGTCATTGAGAAGAAAATGTTCTCAAGTACCGAGGAGCTGTTGCCCGTTATTTCCTTCAACGCCAAAGCCTCTGTGGAAGATAAGCAGAAGCACGAGAACTTTGTGACGCGTATGGTTGAGAAGGGTTATACCCCGAAACAGGTCAGACTGTTGTCCGAGTGGTATTTGCGGGTTAGAAAATCGGGTTAATACTCAGTCAATGAAAGGGGCGTAATATGTCAATGATCATTGACCGCCGCCTGAATGATCGCAATAAAAACGCCAGCAATCGCCAGCGTTTTATCAGGCGTTACAAGGCGCAGCTGCGCAGATCGGTCGCCGATATTGTCGCCGACCGCTCGATTACCGACATGTCGCGGGGTGGCGAGGTCGGTATTCCGGTAAAAGATATTTCCGAACCAAAGTTTCGCGTTGGTCGCGGTGGCGACCGCGAAATGGTGCATCCTGGCAATAAGGAGTTCACCACCGGTGACCGTATTGCTAAGCCTCCTTCTGGTGGGGGCGGCGGCTCTGGCAGTGGCGAAGGTCAGGGGGAGGAAGGTCAAGATAACTTTATGTTCACACTCTCCAAAGAAGAGTTTATGAACCTATTTTTTGACGATCTTGAACTGCCCCGTTTGGCGCGGAATGTGCTGGGTGATTCAAAGCAGTTTACCTATCGCCGCGCGGGTTACACGCCAAGTGGGGTGCCGGCAAATTTGTCGGTGCCGCGCTCGCTGCAAAATGCCATGGCGCGACGCATCGCCCTGCGCGCACCGTTGAATCGTGAATTAGCCGAATTGAAAGCGGGTGCTGGCTCGGCCGAGGATATTGCCGCACTGGAAAAACGGATTGAACGTATTCCATTTTTAGACGAATACGATCTGCGTTTCCGTCATCGCGTAAAAGAACCCAAGCCCATTAGTCGCGCTGTGATGTTTTGCTTAATGGATGTGTCGGCGTCGATGTCGGAGCAGAAAAAGGATCTGGCCAAGCGCTTTTTTACCTTGCTTTACCTTTTTCTTAGCCGCAAATACGAACACGTAGAGTTGGTCTTTATTCGCCATACTTCAAACGCTGAGGAAGTGGATGAGCACGCGTTTTTCCACGACCCCCAAACCGGCGGTACGGTGGTGATGTCGGCGCTTAATTTAATGATCGAAATTCTTGAAGATCGTTACTCGCCTAGCCAGTGGAATATATACGGCGCTCAGGTGTCTGACGGCGATGCCTTTGGCAGTGACCCCCAGCGCAGCGCGATGCGTCTCAGTAAAGACATATTGCCCCAGTGTAGGTATTTTGCTTACGTCGAAATTCCCGATAGCACCAGTAGTATTACTCCCTTGGCCGCCGCGTATAGTCAAATCCGGGATACGGCGTTTGCCATGAGCACCGTGATGGATCGCGGTGATGTTTACCCCGTTTTACGTGAGCTATTTCAGAAGGAGACGGCATGAGGTCTTTGAAAGACAGCGTGTTATCGCGGGGTGGCGATTGGGACTTTGAGCTGTTGCAGCGCTACGACAAAGAAATAGGCATTATCGCCAAAGAGTTTGGTCTTGATACCTATCCCAATCAGATCGAGGTCATTGCCTCCGAGCAAATGCTCGACGCCTACGCGTCTGTCGGCTTGCCAATAAGCTATGCGCACTGGAGTTACGGTAAGGAATTTATCCAAAACGAGGAGGCCTACCGGCGCGGTCAGCGGGGGCTGGCCTATGAGCTGGTGATTAACTCCGACCCCTGTATTGCCTATTTAATGGAAGACAATAGCATGCCCATGCAGGCATTGGTTATTGCCCATGCCTGTTATGGACACAACTCCTTTTTTAAAGGCAATTATTTATTTAGGCAGTGGACCAGTGCTGACGCCATCGTCGATTACATGGTGTTTGCTCGAAAGTATATTTTTGAGTGTGAGCAACGTTATGGCGAAGATCGCGTAGAGGAGACCTTGGATGCCTGTCACGCCTTGATGGATCACGGCGTAGATCGCTTTCATCGTCCCTCACCACTGTCGGCAGAGGACGAACTTCAGCGTCAGCATGAACGTGAAGAACATGCCTGGAAGCAATACGACGATATATGGCGAACATTGCCCCACAAGCGTGATGATGGCGCCAATGTTAAAAAGAAAAAGCGAATATTTCCCCCTGAGCCTCAAGAAAATCTGCTGTACTTTATTGAAAAGTACTCGCCCACCCTTGAACCCTGGCAGCGTGAGATTGTGCGGATTGTGCGCAAACTGGCCCAGTATTTTTATCCTCAGGGTTTAACCAAGGTGATGAACGAAGGCTGGGCCACCTTTTGGCACTATACCTTGTTAAATAGCATGTACGACCGCGGCTTGGTTGATGACGGTTTTATGTTTGAAATTTTGCAGTCCCACACCAATGTGGTGATGCAGCCTGGTTTTGACCACCCCGGCTATTCAGGCATAAATCCCTATGCTTTGGGCTTTGCGATGATGCGCGATATTCGACGGATCTGTGAAGAGCCGGATGACGAGGACCGAGAATGGTTCCCCGATATCGTCGATAAAGACTGGCGCGATGTGCTGGACTTTGCCATGCGCAATTACAAAGATGAGTCTTTTATTGCCCAGTATTTATCCCCGAAGTTGATCCGCGAATTTCATTTGTTCGCCATCGCCGATGCACACAAGGCAGATCACTTGCGGGTTGAGGCTATTCACAATGAAGAAGGCTACCGTGAGGTGCGCCGTTTACTCTCCAAACAATACAATCGCGATGTATTAGTGCCTGATATTCAGATTGTTCGTTACGAGCACATGGGCGACCGGTCCTTGGTGCTGCGTTATAACCGCTTGCGGGAGCGGCCGCTTACCGACGATGCCACTGAAGTTCTTAAGCATCTTAGTCGCTTGTGGGGTTTTAAGGTCACCATGGAAGTATTCGAAGAAGGCAAAGGCGTCGTTGATAAAACCGAGGTCTCCCCAGCTTAAAGGCTAGCTATATGGCTAGCCTTAGTTTGGTATTAGTTTCCTTCAAATCGGGCGGTCGTTTTATTCACAAATGCGTCAACGGCGCGGTGATGGTCCTTGGTGTGGTGGCATTGTGCTTGAACATCGGCGCAGACGTCCAAAAAGTCACCTAACTCTTGGCGTTGGGCCAGTTTCATTAGTCGTTTGGTCTGCCGCAGTGCCAGAGGTGGCTTAGCGGCGTAATCTTGAGCATAACGCTCTGCCGTGGCCATTAAATCCTCGGTAGCGACACATTCGAGTAATATCCCCATTTCTAAGGCTTCTTTGCTATCGATAATTCGGCCGCTAAAGCTCAATTCTGCGGCGCGTTGGTAGCCTACTAAACGTTGCAAAAACCATGCGCCACCGTCGCCGGGAATTATCCCTAGATTAATAAAAGTCTCGCCAAACCGAGTGTGTTCACAGCCTATGCGCAAATCGGCCATGCTGCATAAGTCAAAGCCCGCGCCAACCGCCGCGCCATTGACTGCGGCAATGGTCACTATGTCCGCGTTGTGCATAGCTCGAGATATGCGCTGAATGCCATTGCGGTAGCTGGCGCTGATTTCCGCTTGGCTGCCGCCGAACATACCCTGTTTGTCGCGCATTTCTTTCACATTGCCGCCGGAGCTGAAAGCCTTGCCTGCGCCCGTAATAATTAGGGTGGAGATCGCTTTGTTGGCATTCGCCCAGGCGATAGTGTCACACAAATCATTGATCAGGTTTGTGCCAGTAAGGGCGTTACGGAGGTCGTCGCGCTCAAAGCGGAGTGTGGCATAGCCGGCGTTGACTGTGAGTGACGCGTCGACGAGTGTCGGTACTGGATTCATATTGGCTTCCAAATTTGGCAGTTTTTGGGGAATTATAGTGTTTAAGTTCGTTTGCTACCCAGTATATCAAAGCTTAGGTCGTTGTTAGTGTCTGTATCGGCATCTTGAGTACCTGGGAATTGTTCTTGGCCTTGTTTTTGCTACAACCCGTATAGCTAAGCTGTAAAGCTCGATGGTGAGTGCTTAGTGGCTATTTTTCGTGCATCGATTTCTTAGGTTTTTACGTAGGATAACATCGGGTGTTACCAAAAGTATCTTGTGTGTTGTTAAGAATAAAAGGTGATTTATGACCAAAGTATTTACTGATCAGCTTGCAGCCTTGCCATTGTCCGAGGTATTTATTCATCTATTACCGAGCGGGGCTTATGTCGCAGCAATTGCGCTAGAGGGAAGGGTGTTAAATATCTATGAAAATGAAGATATGCCGCTGAAAAGGCGCTCTTTAAATGAAATTTTACAATATTTAGTGGCTTGCGGCTGTCCTCGCAAATCCTTTGTCGGCGATGTAGGTGGCGAAATCGAATCCCTGACTAGAGCGGCGGTGACTGAGCCGCGACTTTTGACTGCTGCGATGTGAACATTGGTGACATATTCGCGCGGCTATTGAATTCGTTCTAATTTGGACTGCCCTGCGCTGTACTGGCGCAAGCGTTTATCGCAGCCCTTGGGGCGAGCCTATTTGAAGACTAAATTATAACTGTGGAAAAGGTGCGCAGCCATACACTGATCTGGCCTCAAGCGTGCCTAACTGTGTTCTTCGAGGTTGCAATGCCACATTACAATGACCAACTTTTTTCATTTGTATGTCCAGTACTTACGGGGTGTCAGCGGTAAGTTGAAGGGCGTTACCATACCCCCTAATATTAGCTGTTCTGACCGATTGCTTTGCATAATAAGAATGAGTTGCTGGCCTTGCTAGCTCAATCCCTCCAGGTCCATCTACTGGCATGCTCTCGAAAATCTGACCGAAAAAAGGCTATTGCATAAACGGCAGTCGCTAGTGTTGTAGGTGTATGAATCATCTTGCTATTCATAGTGGTCATCCCTTGCTGGCCGTTAAGAATGTTGATTAATTCACAATAATAGCAATTACCGGCATTGCGAATGCTACGTGCTATAAATCGTATATGCTATGATAAGTCACTGTTTTTGTTTTATTTTGTCGAATCTTTTTTGGTGCTATTTGCACGTGCGACTTTCCGTAATGGTGTTTTTAGGCAACTAAAATTGCTATGACCAGTCTTTATGCCTATTGGTAAGGCTGGTTTCTCTCCGACCGCAAGCGGTGTATAGGTTTCGTGCAATATACTCTGCGTTGGTTTTCTAAAGTGTAAAGAGGCAATTGAGTGATTAAAGCGTTAAAAGTAATTATCACCACATTCAAGATGAGATTTCTGTCTCTTGCCTTGTTGCTCATTGTTGTTGTTACCGTGTTAATGATTCCGGTATCTGATCATAATGTTCGTCTAAAAGAAGAGCGCCAATTAGAAAATCATTTGCGCAATGCAGTCGATGAACGAAGCAAAGCGTTTATGGCGAGCATCGAGCGTTTAAAAAGGGATACTCTATTCCTTGCCGGCACTCCGCCGATACAAGGTATTATCAGGGCTAGAAATAATGGCGGAGTCGATCCTCAGGTTAATAACGCTACTGAGGTATGGGAGCAACGGCTACAGGAAATTTTCTCCGCGTACTTAGAAATCCAGTCAGGCGTTCAGCAAGTTCGCTATATCGGCGTTGCCGATCAAGGTCGTGAGTTGGTTCGTGTTGATAGAAAAGAAAATAAAATCACGGTGGTTGGCGCTGAGAAATTACAACAAAAAGCTGACCGAGATTATTTTCTCGAAACATTGAATAGAGATGTTGGCGAAGTATATGTGTCGAAAATTGACCTTAATCGTGAATTTGGCGAAATAGAAGTTCCTCATATCCCAACCTTAAGACTCGCTACTGTGGTTTTCGATAAGGCTGGAAATGCGTTTGGTGTAATCGTTATAAATGTAAATTTGCTTGAAATTTTTTCTACGATAGGCGCTGACTTTTCGGCCGATGAGTATGTCTATCTGGTGAATTCCGAAGGCGATTTTCTTATGCACCCAGAGTCTGGTCGAGCTTTTGGCTTTGAATTGGGCGAATCGTTTCGTTGGCAAGATGAGTTTAATAAAAAATTTAGTGGCAACGAAAATAAAATAAATCGAATAAGTGATGGCGGTCTATTTTATATTGCGGCTCGCGAAAACTATTATGATGACGATCACTATTTGGGCGTAGCGGTTTTAGCGTCCGATAATGTAGTTGATCAAGCGGTGAGCGCGGCGCGAACATATAATCTTATCATACTGCTTAGCTTGTTCTTTATTACCTTGGTTTTTTTGTACCTCGTGGCAATAAATATTCGACGCCGAGAGCAGTCTGCACGACAGAATTCGTCAATGGCTGCGATTGTGGAGGGGTCTAATGACGCCATTATCAGTGAAACCATTGATGGCGTTATTCATAGCTGGAACGATGCCGCACAGCGAATGTTTGGTTATCCTGCAGAGCAAGTTGTCGGCCAGACCATGAACAACTTAGTTGTACCTAGAGACTTGGAAGACGAAGCGATTATGCTTCGGAAGCGGGTTTTTAATGGTGAAACGATCCCAAATTTTGAGACGCATCGTCGTGATCAGAATGGTCAGGTCATTTTTGTGTCAATAACAGTCTCTCCCGTTAAGGGTGCTAACGGAAGAATATTTGCCGCTGCTAATATTATTCGGGATATTAGCGATATGAAGGCGGCTCAGGCGCAGCTAGTGGAGTTGAATCACCGCTTAGAAGAGCAAGTTGCCGCGCGCACCAGTGAGCTAGAAGCGTCTGGCGTTTTGCAAGACGCTATTTTAGCCAATGCTGGCTACGCTATTTTTGCAAACAAACCTGACGGCACCATAACGCTCTTTAATCCAGCAGCAGAAGCTATGCTCGGTTATAGCGCCAGTGAGATGGTGAATAAAAAGACCATGCAGGTGATGTTTATAAAAGAAGAAATAGAGGCTGAATTAAAACGCTTGGCGCAATTAGATCATAAAACGCTGATAGACAGTAATGGCAAGATTATTACTCAAGATGTGAATTTTGAAAAAGAGTGGACGTTTGTTCGCAAGGACGGGACGCAAATTCCCGTTTTGCTCAAAAGTAATACATTGTACGATAAGAAAGGTAAGGTAAGCGGCTATATTGGTATTGCGCGAGACCTGACCTTGCAGAAGCAGCAGCAAGCTGAGTTGTTGAAGGCTAAAGCATTGGCCGAAGAGGCGAGTAAGACGAAAGGCGAGTTTTTAGCGAATATGAGTCATGAAATTCGCACGCCAATGAACGCCGTGTTGGGTATGCTGAATTTATTGAAGTACACCGATATGACAAGTCGGCAGTTAGATTACGTTGTAAAAGCCAGCGGTGCTGCCGAAGCGTTATTGGGAATTATTAATGATATTCTCGACTTTTCTAAAATTGAAGCTGGCAAGCTACTTTTAGAAAATAGACCATTTTCCATAGACGAGATATTGAAAGATATCGCTGTTATTTTGAGTATGAATATTAGCGATAAGAATGTTGAAATACTTTTCAATATTGACCCTGCTGTGCCAAAAACAGTGCTGGGTGATTCCTTGAGGATAAAACAAATTCTCATTAACCTGGCAGGGAATGCGATTAAATTTACCGAGTACGGCGAGGTGATGCTGTCGGTTTTTGTACAACATGAACGCAAAAATCGCATGGTGCTGGGGTTTAAGGTCAGTGACACCGGCATAGGCATGTCGGCAGATCAGCAAAAACGTGTTTTTGAATCTTTTACCCAGGCAGAAGCAGCGACTACCCGACGATTTGGTGGAACAGGTCTTGGCTTGGTGATATGCCAGCGACTAATTCGGATGATGGGTGGTGAGTTGGAAGTCGAGAGCGAAGAGGGCAAAGGCAGTACCTTTTCCTTTTCTCTTATTGTTGAGGCGGTTGCAAACAAAGCGCAGTGCGAGCCTGCGCAGCGTGTACTACCCGTGGAGTATGAGAATCTCCGGCTACTCGTATTAGATGATAACGCTCATGCGCGTGAGATTATTTCAGGAATTTGTAAAAACCTCGGCTGGGATGTAGAAGAGGCCGAAAGTGGCGATACTGGCCTAGCGCTAATTAAGCAGAGCCTTAGTGAAGCTAAGCCCTATGATATTGTATTTATCGATTGGATGATGCCGGGCTTAGATGGTTGGCAGACCGCAAATGCGATTCAAGCGCTTTGCGCAGATACCCAAACCCCTCGGTTAGTGATGGTAACTGGTCACGCTAAAGAAGTGTTTGAGCAACAAGAAGAGACCATCAATACATCGCTTGATGGCTTTTTGATGAAGCCGGTTACCGCCTCAGATATTTACAATACAATTATAGAGGCCTTAGCCGGAAAATCTGCTGAGCTTAATACAGGTATACAGCAGTCGAAAACTGCTAATGACGGACTTGTTGGCATGCGCATACTCTTGGTGGAAGATAATATCACTAACCAACAGGTTGCGCGGGAGCTGCTCGCTATTGAGGGCGCTGAAATCGTCGTGGCTGATAATGGTCAAATAGCCTTAGACAGTATTCGTCATGCGGATTTGCCTTTTGATGCGGTATTAATGGATATTCAAATGCCAGTGATGGATGGTTATACCGCGACCAGAGAAATTCGTGAAACCTTAAAATTAAATTATTTACCCATTGTCGCCATGACTGCAAATGCGATGCCTGCGGATCGCGCTGCCTGCTTAGCGGCGGGAATGAACGATCATATCGGTAAGCCCTTTGATTTAGCCGAACTGGTCGCGGTTTTACAAACCGTTTGCGGGCGCACGAAGTCAAATTCGCCGCTTGATGCGGAAAACAAGAATGAAGAGCGCGCGGTTCTACCGGAGGCCCCCAACGGTTTTGCCTTTAAAGAGGCTTTGCTGCGGCTGGGAAATAATCGAGAGCTATATGCTAGTCAGGCAAGGATGTTTGCTAGCCGTCACCGTGATGACCTTCGCAAAGTACTTGTACTCATTCAAAAGGGGAGTAGACCGAATGCGGTTAGGGAGCTGCATACTTTGCGTGGTGTGGCGGGAACCTTGGGTGCGCAAGCCCTAGCCAGCCGACTCTCCGAACTTGAGATGGCGGCGAAAGGCCTAGTTGAAGTGCCAGTTATCGAGACTTTGCTAAACGCTACCGAGGTTTATCTCGAAGAAGCTTGCGACGTTATGCTTAAACTTGCGGACGCGCTGGCGTCGCCCGAGCGGGAAATGACGCCTCCACCGTTTATCGATGAGGGTACCAACGCTAAGCTAGACGAGTTCGCGCTATTTCTTAAAGATAGCAATATGAGCGCACTGGATAGCTTTGAAAATTTACGTGCTATATTTATGGTCGATAGTGAACCGGCAATCAAGGTGCGAGAAGCGATGGCGGCGCTTGATTTTGCGGCAGCGCTCGAGGCATTAAATGTGATGAGGGAAAACTGATTTGTACAAAAATTTATGTGATCGCTATGCTATGTGCAATATTGGGTTACGGTTATGAGTGAACTGAAGTCCACACTAACATCGGGGTTGATCCCCGCCGCGGTAGTATTAGAGCGACCTCGGCTATTAGTGGTTGATGATCAGCCCGTTAATATTCAGGCGCTATATCAGGTTTTTGCTAAGGATAGCGAAGTGTTTATGGCGACGAGCGGTCAGCAAGCTATTGAAGTGTGTCGTCAAAAGCGGCCAGATTTAATTCTGCTCGACGTGCTGATGCCGGATATGGACGGTATAGAGGTGTGTAAAATACTCAAGGCCGATGTTGAGACTCAGAATATACCGATAATCTTCGTTACTTCGCAAGATAGTCCTGAAGAAGAGACCCGTGGTTTGGAAGTGGGTGCGGTTGATTTTATTACCAAGCCAGTGAACCCTGCAGTAGTGCGAGCCCGAGTAAAAACCCATTTGACCTTAAAAATGCAATCAGATGCTTTGCGGGCATTGGCGTCGATTGACGGCCTGACTCGCATTCCTAATCGTCGTTTTTTTGATGAACGCTTAGATGCGGAGTGGCGCGCGTGTCGTCGAGCGGGGAGTTCCCTGTCACTTATTATGGTTGATGTCGATCACTTTAAAAAATACAACGACCATTATGGCCACTTGGACGGAGACAATTGCCTGAAGCGAGTCGCGAGCTCGCTCGCGGAAAGCAATTGGCGAGGCCGAGATTTGGCTGCTCGGTATGGCGGTGAAGAATTTGTTTGCTTGATGCCAGAAACCGATCTGGCCGGTGCGATGAGCAAGGCAGAAAGCCTGCGTTTGCAGATAGAAAACTTAGCGATGCCGCATGCACAATCTGCCAATGCAGATTACGTCACCATTAGTGTGGGTGTGGCGACTACTGTGCCGAGCGAGGGGAAGTCAGAGGAAGTCTTGCTGGGTGCGGCGGATGAGCAGTTGTACAAGGCAAAGCAAACCGGACGGAACCGAGTGGTAGGCGTCGCGCTTAACTAAAAATTAGATGTGCAGCGGTAGCGTATGGCGCCATTTCTGTTGGGCGGCCAAAGAAGTCGCCTTGAAAATAATGGATGCCGATATGCTGCACCGTCGCATTAAGGGGTGACAGTAGCCTGTAATATATTAAGTGCTGATCGCCAGCGCCAAAATTATCGTAGGCCACGCGGATCGCCAAGCCCATTCAGCCAGCGCGAATACGCCGCATAATGTCTAGTTCGGTTATTGCGGCGTATTGAACTTCAAAAATTAAATTTAAATCAGTGTTTTGGCCCAGTAGTCTATTTTTGCCCGCAAGTAGTTTGTCGGCGGACGCCCCCAAATCGCCATAAATATAATCGACGCGGCAGTCCAGGTCGTGTCCAGCACGGCTATCGGAGCCGTTAAAATGGGCAGGGGCAGTGCACGGTAATCGGCTCGGCGCTTATGGGGTGGCAAAACGCAATACTGTCTGCGTGGAGCAGTAAGCGCGCGGCCATGCCCCGCGTCTGAGGTGTACCATAAAGGTCGCAGCCTAAAATGGGGTGACCTAGCGCTTG
Source organism: Zhongshania antarctica (assembly GCF_014202945.1). Lineage (GTDB taxonomy): Bacteria > Pseudomonadota > Gammaproteobacteria > Pseudomonadales > Spongiibacteraceae > Spongiibacter > Spongiibacter antarcticus. Next base: position 111,794 of record NZ_JACHHW010000008.1, read on the forward strand.
GCTGTGGATGCGAAGTTGGTGGGTTCGACCGGTTTGCGGGGTAAACCTAATACGGCTGCGAGGTGGGTTATCCAGACGCTCTAACACCTGATAATGACTTTGTGCCTGCTTGCCTGTGGTATGGCAAATCTTTTGCTGAGGGAAGTTTGCCAGATCTTTGGCAATCGGCTCCTCTATATAGCCAGTGTCACGTTGTACGTGACCGGCTACTACACTGATATAGGTTTTTCCAATACTACGCTGCTGAAATTGCGCGGTGAGCTGCGCGTTTGCGGGTTTATTCAAGGCAATAATCATAAGGCCTGAGGTGCCTAAATCGAGGCGGTGGGCCAGTGTGGCAGTGGGAAATTGTTGAACTAATCGGTAGTGAACCGAGTCTTTGTTGAGCGGATTTTTGCCTGAAAGGCTCAGCAGACCGCTGGGCTTATTAATGACTAAGATGTGTTCATCTTGGATCAGAATGCTGATCTTCTCCGCGCAGGGCGGGGCAACGAAGTTATCTGCTAAAGTGGGCGTTGAGATAGGCATAAACCCGTCGCGACTTGGCTGAATGGTTGGCCATCGCTAGCCAAATTGATTGGCCAGTATACGGGATTCACTCGGCTAATACTTTGCAGGCTGAAGCTGCTTGTTACTTAGGGCTTTTACATGAATGCATCTAGCGGAAGTAGAGGCGCTCTTGCTATGATCGACGCGGCGCTCGGGCATGTATTGGGGGTTGTTATAAATCACTCAGGGTGATTCGCGCGTTGAAGTACCAGTATTTTTGCTGGTCTTTACTATTATTTATGCGGGGAAAGCGTTATGAATAAGAACTTGGGTTTGGCAGCGGTATTGATGGCAGCAGTCTTACCGGCGACTACACTGGCTCAGACGGCGACAATGTATGTTACTGGTCAGTTTGGTAAAACCAGCTACGATTTGGACAGCGGTTCTAACGTTGATGACGAAGACAACGGCTATACCATGGGCATTGGTGTGCGTATGGGTCCGAATGTCGCGATTGAGGGTGGCTATGTTGATCTAGGAGAGGTGTCTGGGAGTAGCGGTACAGATTCTTTTACGGCAGAAACTACTGGCGCGTTCGCTGGCTTAGGTTTATTCATCCCCCTGCAGCCTGGATTTGAACTAACCGGACGGGCGGGCCTAATTGCATGGGATACCGATGCTGCTATTACTTTGGGCGGCTTGAGATCTACTGAAAGTGACGATGGCACGGATATCTATTTTGGTATTGGCGCTGCATTTCAGGTGAGTCGCGAACTCCACCTTACCGTTGGCTTTGATCGTTATGATATCGACGACACAGATGTCGACATGCTGTCATTGGGGGCAAAGTTTTACTTCGCAATGTAAGACTTGAACTTAAACCTACTACAGGCACTTTGGTGCCGGTAGTAGGTGCTCAGATAGTGAATACTTAATTGCAGTTGGTGTTGAGTTTTAATGTCTTAAACACCACGGAATTATGATCTTCTAAACTTTTTTCTGGCTCCTCAGCAAGGCTGAGCTTAGGAAAACGCTTAAATAGCTCACTTAGTGTTAAGTACAATTGGCGTTTAGCAAGTGCTGCGCCAATGCAAAACCGTGGCCCGTAGCCAAAGAGCACATCGGGTTCGAATACGCGGCGAACATCCAGTTTTTCTGGGTTGTCATAGTACTCGGGGTTGTGATCTTTGAGGTGGGGCATCATTAAAACCATCTGCCCCTTTTTCACTTCTTGGCCAAGAAGCGCCATATCTGCTGGGGCATAGCGAGCAAAGCCCATTTTAGAGTTGCCTGACCAACGCATTATTTCGCTAAAGGCATTCGAAAAGGCATCTGCCGACTCTAGTGCTAAGGGGATTTGATCGGGGTTTTTTAGCAGGGTATAAACCGACCACTGCTGGGCCACGAGTGTGGTGTCTGCGCCGGCGCCAATTAACGCCAAAATTAACGTGATAATATCCCACTCATTAAATTTCTCATTCTCAGCTTCAATTTTAAGAAGGGTGCTGAGAAAGTCACCGTCGACTGGGTCCTTGCGGCGCTCGGCAATGACCTCTTGCAGAATATCGATGGCTTTATTGCTGTCGTCTTGCGCGCGTAGCCTGCGCTCTTCAGAAATGGTTGGGTTCCAGGTTTCGGTAAACGTCATGGTTACCCGCTTCATGGCAGGCCAATATTTTTCTGGTACGCCGATCATGGCGGTAATCGAGATAAAAGGAATATGCCTTGCGACTTCCTCGATATAGTCAAAACTCTCAGGCTGGCCAATCTCATCAAATAGCTTTTTAACATGAGGTTCAAGGCGGCGCTGAATATTCTCAACGACATTACGCGAAAATGCTGGTGCGGTGATGCGACGAACCAAACGATGATGGCCTTGATCGGCTAGCAGGCTGTGGCCGACCAGGGCTTTTTCGAAATTATTCCAGTTTTCTTCAGTGGGACGCGGTGGTGCAAACTCCCAGTCATAGAAGTCTGAGGAGAGGTATTCTCGCTTCCAGCAATCCATGATGTCAGGCATTTGGGTCATGATCCACGCCTGCCACGGCGCATACCATACCAGTGGCCCGCGTTCGGCTATTGCAAGGCATTGAGGGCCGGGATTCTCGCTGTACGCCTTGGATGTAGGGTCGAATAGGGTTTCGATCGGGGCTAATTCTGGCAGCGATTGGGGCATACTGGCTATCCTCGTATTATATTTGTTGGTCCTAGCGAGCTTGTGCGCGAACGGAATTCGCGATGTTTTTTGTTCTAAAAAATATACTACAGTGTATTTATACACACAAGTTAATTTGTCGTCGTGGGGCATAGCTTACCTGTGGTGGTATGTAAAAATTAATTTTTAATCTTATATATCAATAGCTTGTATTATTTTTGCGGAGGGTTTTTAGCGTGCGCTAGGCCTCGTAAGTATATTCCCGAGTTACTGAGATGGTTCACACAGCTACACTCTTCGCAGTAGTAGGCTGTTTGTTGAAAATTCAGGGGAATGCATGAAGGGGCAGGACGCAGTCAATGATTTACTGTCACGTACAAAGGCGATTGTAGAGACGATCGTAGATGGCGTGATTACGATTAGTGATCGTGGTCTAATTGAAACCGTTAATCCTGCGGTTGAAAAAATCTTTGGCTATCGGCTAGACGAACTCAGTGGCCAAAATGTCTCTATGTTGATGCCTAACCCCTATCAACGAGAGCACGACAGCTACCTTAGTAATTATCTTAGTACCGGCGAAAAGAAAATTATTGGTATTGGTCGCGAGGTCACTGGCCGGCGTAAAGACGGCAGTACATTCCCGCTCGAGCTGGCTATTAGCGAGATGGAAGTGAATGGCCAGCGTATGTTTACTGGCATCGTTCGGGATATATCGCGGCGCAAGGCTACCGAAGAGAAGCTCCGTGAATTTCTAGCCCGCACCAAGGCAATTCTCGACACTATTGTTGATGGCGTTATTACAATTAGTGACCGTGGTTGCATTGAAACGGTTAACCCTGCTGCTGAAAAAATATTTGGTTATCGCTTAGACGAACTTAGCGGCAATAATGTTTCGATGCTCATGCCTGACCCCTATCGACATGAGCACGATCAATATTTAGAGAATTACCTTCATACCGGTGAAAAGAAAATTATTGGTATTGGTCGAGAGGTGACGGGGCTTCGGAAGGACGGCACTACGTTTCCATTAGAGTTGGCCATTAGCGAGATGGAGGTCAACGGTCAGCGTATGTTTACCGGTATCGTGCGGGATATTTCAGAGCGTAAAGAAACCGAAGAAAAGCTTCGAGAGGCGATGCGCAGGGTACATGAGCAGCGTATTAAAGATGAATTTATTGCCACGGTAAGTCATGAACTGCGAACGCCGCTAACGTCAATTAAGGCATCTTTAGAGCTGATAATAGGTAAGGCGGTAGCCAAGGGATCCGATCAGGAGAAAATGCTCATCACCATTGCTCACAAGAACAGTGATCGTCTGTTGTTGCTGATTAATGATATTTTAGATATTTCTAAAATTGAATCTGAAAAAATGAAATTGAATTTTAAGCGAGTGCTGTTGCATTCGTTTTTAGAAACCGCAATTTCTGATAACCAAGCTTACGCTGAAAAGCACCACGTTAAATTTGTGCTACTAGATTGCCCCTCCAAGCTCTATATTTATGTGGATCCGGATCGCCTTATGCAGGTGATGAGCAATTTAATGTCTAATGCGGCGAAGTTTTCTCATCAGAATTCACAAATAGAGGTTCAAGCTGGGCGCCGGAATGACGGCATCCGGATTACGGTGCGCGATTATGGCCCAGGTATTCCCCTCAATTTTCAGAACAGGGTCTTTGAAAAATTTACTCAGGCAGATACCTCAGATAAGCGTGAAATGAGTGGCACTGGCTTGGGCTTGCATATTTCCAAAGCCATTATTGAACGACATCATGGTGAGCTTTCCTTTGATACTGTCATTGGCCAAGGCACAGAATTTCATATTGACCTAAAGCAACAATTACAGCGGCAGGGTAGCCCGCAATGACAGCATCGGTGAAGCTTGAACGAGTTTTGTATATTGAAGATGAGCCTGATATTCGCTTAGTGGCCGAGATTGCGCTGCATCAAGTTGGTGGCTTAAACGTCATCACTTGCTCCAGTGGCGAAGAAGGCTTGAGTTTAATCAACGACTTTATGCCGCAGTTAATTATTCTGGATGTGATGATGCCTGGCATGGACGGCCCGCAAATACTGTGTAAGCTTAGGGATATGCCGGAGTTTAAAGCGACGCCGGTGGTGTTCATTACTGCAAAAGTCCAAGCCGATGAAGTCGAACAATTTAAGCGCCTTGGTGCAGCAGATGTGATCAGCAAGCCCTTTAATCCTATGACCTTGGCCGACGATGTGCGGGCAATATGGGCGGCGTGCGATGAGTGACAGTGAGTTAAACGAAAAGCCGAGCGTCGACGCTCAGCTCGCGGCGCTGCAGACGGAATATATTGCCAATTTATATGATCGCGTTTTACCCGTTTTAAGTCTGTGGCAGGATTATATTGCTAGCAATTATTCGCCCGAATTATTGCGCGATGTGTACCGAAAAATGCACGCTATAGCGGGAACCTCAAGTATTTTGAATGTTAAACCGATAGATAGCTTAAGTAACGAAGTGCAGATAAAAATTCAGAGCGTATTACAGGCCGCTGACATTGATGCGGCGCTAATCGCAGAGATTGCAATGATCTTAAACGAGATTCTAGATGTGGCTAAGTCGGGTGACATCAGTGCGCCACCAATTAATTTGAACGCTTGAGCTTACTCTATTGAGCTGCGCAAATAAGGCGGCGCTCAAGTCGCTAGTTGATGGCGATCTTGGCCTAAGCGCTGCGCATACGTTACTATCTCTGCTTTAACGAAATATTGGGGTGGATAATTGCCAGTGACACAGCTTGGACGCCGTGAGCGTAAGAAGAAGGCCGTTCGGGAAAATATCTCGGAACAGACCCTGCGCCTTATCGCGCGTTACGGTGTCGAAGGCATTACTATTGATGCTATTTGCGACTGTGTCGATATTGCCAAGAAGACGTTTTACAATTATTACGCGTCCAAGCACGATTTAATGGTCGATATATGCCAGTCTGAGTTGTTGCAGCGTACCGATGATTTGGTGAGTGAAGCGATTGCTACATCCGGCGATTTGGCGGAGCAGCTCGATTATATTCTTGGGATTTTGGCGACACGCAATAGTACTGCAAGTAAGTTAGAGCGCGAGTTAATCGCGTATTTAGTGGGTTCCTTGTCGACTAATTTAAGCCAGGGGGCGGGGCAATTGGCGTTTATGAATAGCTATTTTTATCGGCTATACAGTAATAGCCAATCCCAGTTAAAGCCCGGCATAACCCCTGAGTTCTGTGCAGAAATGACAGTGGGTATGGCAAATGCCATTACTCTGAATTGGCTGCACGATGATAATTACAACAGCCAAGAGCGCTTCACCCAGTTGCGGGATTTTATTGTAAGTAGCATGCTCGCCGCCCCTTAACGCACGTTATTCGCCCGCAGTGTCAGGCGTAACGTGGTTTGGCAGCCATGGCGCTAAGATTTAGTATTTTGTTCCGCTCTACTGAAATTCCTCCTAAATAAGCCGCGAGTGCAGTATTTGCGGCTACCGCTGTCCCGGCGAAGGGCATTGTCTCGTCGCGGATTAATGATCCGTAATTCAATTTTTACAAACCGTGCTTGACCTGCAAATGGAAACCGTATACTTTTTTTACACCATGGTTACCTTTTTCGGCTTATCCTTATTGGAAAGTCTATGTTTCGCAGGAGAGATAGTATGAGTAAGCGGTATGACAAGCCTATTCCACTGGGTTGGTTTGCCATTGGATATTCTGCAGAGCTCGCGGTGGGCGATGTGAAGCCATTGCGCTATTTTGGTCGGGACTTAGTGCTATTTCGCACGGAATCGGGTGAGGCCACACTGTTAAATGCACATTGTCCGCATTTGGGCGCTCACTTGGGCCACGGCGGCGTTGTAAAGGGCGAGAGCATCAGTTGCCCATTTCATGCTTGGGAGTTTAATGGCGAGGGTTATTGTACCAAGGTGCCCTACGCCAAAAATATGCCGCCAAAGGTAGACGGTAAACAGGCTATTGGCCGTTACCCCGTTGCTGAACGCAATCAAATGATCTGGGCTTGGTACCACCCAGAAGGTGCAGAGCCTAGTTTTGAGGTGCATACCATTGCCGAGTTGCACTCACCTGAGTGGACGGACGTCGATACTTTCGAGTGGGAAATCAATTCGATTATTCAAGAAACCGGTGAAAACGCCGCGGATATCGCGCACTTTGTTACCGTGCACAACTCGCCAGAAATGCCGCAGGGTGTGGTGACGATGAATGGTCACACTCGCTGTACGCTAATGGATAGCAAGCAAGAGGCGATGGACGAATTTGGTAATATTGATCGCAGTGGTCAGAGCTATGATGAGGGGCGATTAGAAGCGTGGTCCTATGGTCCTGGACTCACTTATCAAAAATTCTCGCGGCTATTTGATGTCGTTATGATGGGCACAATCACCCCAATCGACGACCAAAATATCCACATGCGCTTTTGCTTCACCCTGCCTAAGCAGCAGAGCGATGAACACACACTGTATGCCAATGCGTTCCGCGATGAGATCGTGCATCAGGTGAATCAGGATATTCCTATTTGGGAAAATAAGGTCTATCTCGAGGAGCCGACACTTTGCGATGGTGATGGTCCAATTGCCAAATACCGCAAGTGGTTCAAACAGTTTTATGTTGCTTAAGCTCGGTCAAACCCTAATCAATAATAACGAGGAAGTACTATGACTACGCCTGTTTCGCCCGTAACGGTTCCCGGAGAAATTCTCAACTGGCCAATGTTGAAAATCAGTTATTTAACGGACCCAGCGAATATAGCGGCCTTGTTGCCACCCGGTATTTCGCCGGGAAAAAGTCCAAAAGTCACTATTACTATCTACAATTTTCCGGTGTTGAACGAGCCCGAATACGGCTGTGTGGTCAATGTCGACGCGATATACAATGGTATAGAGGGTGAATACACCCTCGGTATTGGCATTGACCAGGAAGCCGCAATTTTTGGTAGCCATGAGCGCTGGGGTCAGCCGAAATTCTACGCTGAAACCAAATATTTCCGCCTTATGGATACGATTTCTGCCAGCGTCACCCACCGCGGTTACACGTTCTTGGAATACCACGGTAAGGTCAGCGGTGTGGGTGAAATCCCTCCTGAGTTTGAAACCAATGAGTGGTGGATCAAATGTCTGCGCGGCGTTGATATGACAAAGACCGACTATGATTTCCCGCCCCATGTTGTTCGCGTTTACAGTAAATATGGCACGGCTTTTGTCGAGAAACTCGAGGGTAATTTACGCTTGAATGATAGCCCTTGGGACCCAGTGGCGAGCCGCTTGCCACCGCGTAGTGAGCCGCAAGCCCATTTATGGACGCCGGTGTTTTTAGACCGTCAAATTACCTTGGAAGGCGCGCTGGATGAGGAGGGTTTTCACCCCTTTGCCGACACTATAGGTGGTTCTCGGTGGCCGGGTGAAAATGGTGGGCCGATAAGAAGTTAAACGCTTTAGCTGAAGAGGGAGGTTTCTGAACGCTGTTTGATTACCACGTAGTGCGGAGCAAGCAGCGTTCAGCGCTCGATACCGAAGAGGTTTAGTACTGAGACTTAGGCATACCGATGATAATGCCATCCATTTCGTCGGTGAGGGTTACTTGGCAGCTTAGGCGGCTCGTTTCCTTGGGCTCGAGCACGCATTCGAGCATGTCGGCTTCAGTGCTGTCTGCTGGGCTGACTTTAGCCACCCAAGCTGGGTCAACGTAGCAGTGGCAAGTCGCGCAGCTGCAACAGCCGCCGCATTCGCCAAGAATACCGTCGATACCGTTATCAACTGCAGCCTGCATAATGCTTGTGCCAGTTTCGGCGTGAACTTCTTTGGTTTCACCGTCGTGAGATTTAAAAATGATTAAAGGCATGCGTTTCTCTCTTACTTGATATTAATTGGTAAAGGCGTCTTTGATGTCGATCGAATCGTCAGCAAGTTTTATAGGGTCGGCAGTTTGCCCAGTGCTCAAGGCACGCTTAGTGGTCATAAACTCCTTGGGACGGTTGATTGCATCTACCGCAATTAAGCGTCCTTCACAGAGGTAAAACGCGGCAAAGCTCCGGCTGCTTTCACTGTCGCCGCGAATAATGACTTGGTCAAAGCCTTGCGACAAACCCGCAATTTGCAGTTTCAGATCATATTGATCAGACCAGAACCAGGGCAGCGCATTGTAGACCTCAAGCTTGCCGCAAATGGTTTTAGCGGCAATTTTCGCTTGGTCTGTGGCATTTTGAACTGACTCAAGGCGCAGTTTGCGCTGGTAAATCGGGTTATAGTGATTGGTGCAATCGCCTGCGGCAAGAATGTCGTGGTCATTGGTGCGCGCATGTTCATCAACCGCAATACCATTATCGATTGTTAGGCCAGCGGCCTCAGCGATTTCAATATTGGGTATTACGCCAACGCCAATAATGACGAGATCGGCGGGTATGGTGGTGCCGTCACTGAGGCGGACGCCGTCCACATGCTGGTCACCCGTAATGGCATCTACGCCAGCATCGGTGCGAATGTCGACACCTTCTTCGGTGTGGACGCGGGTGTAGAACGCAGAGACTTCAGGTGCGGTAACACGCTGTAGAACGCGGCTCATGGCCTCGATAACCGTAACCGACATACCAATTTTGCGCAGCGATGCCGCCGTTTCTAGGCCAATATAGCCGCCGCCGATTATGACTGCAGACTTACCTTTGCCGGTAAATTTGTGAGTTTGCTTAACGTCGTTAAGGTCGCGCATATAAAATACGCCAGCCAACTCGCTGCCCTTAAAGGGAATTTTTCGGACTCTTGCGCCGGTGGTAATCGCCAGTTTGGTGTAGGCAATTTCGGCATCGTCCTGCAGGATGATCTTCTTTGCATCGCGATCAATACGGCTCACCCTGCAGCCGAGTAGGAGATCGATATTGTTTTTTTCGTAAAAATTGGCTGCGCGAATCAATAGTTCGTCTTCAGTCTTCTCGCCAACAAAGAAGGCTTTTGATAGTGGCGGGCGGTGGTAAGGCATGTATGGCTCGTCACCGACGATAGAAATTTTGCCTTCCCAGCCCTCTTGGCGCAGGCTAGAGGCTAATTGGGCTGCAGCGTGGCTTGCACCAATAATTATACAATGTTCACTCATAAACATATTCTCGCTTGGTTTTTTTAACTTTCGGTGTGGCATTGCCGCACTACTGGTGTTGCGGTTAGTTGTTGTTATTGGCCGTTGAACGCCGCAGGGCGCTTTTCGGTGAATGCCGCGAGGCCTTCGTCAAATTCTATGCTTCGACCTGCTATTTTTTGCTGTTCACGCTCATTTTTTAACGTCAGCTCCCAGCTGTCGTCGGTGGCCGCCCATATTGCCTTGCGGGTCATGCCTAAGGCTTGGCTGGGGCCGTTGGCCAAGGTGGTTGCCAGTGAAAAGGCCTGCTCTTCGAGCTGCGTGTCGTTCACCACGCGATTGATCAGCCCCCACGCCAGGGCGTTTTCAGCACTAAGGCGGTTACCGAGGAACATTAATTCCATTGTGCGTACGCGGCCAATGGTTCGGCTGAGTAGGTGGCTTGCACCACCGTCTGGAACAAGGCCAATTTTAGAAAAAATTTGGGCGAAATAAGCGGTCTCGCTGGCCAAAATCATGTCGGCAGCTAAGGCTAGCGACGCGCCAAATCCTGCCGCCGCCCCGCGCACGGCACTAATCCATGGAATGTCTAAATTTTTGAGTTTGAGCATTATGGGGTTGAGTTGCTGTTCGAGCACCAAACCGAGGTCTCTTGCGCTGGGATCTTGGTCAACAGGGCTTAGTGGATTCTTGGGGTCTAAAGACGCGCCCGAGCAAAAAGCCCGGCCTGCACCGGTAATTATCATAGCCCGGCAATGTTGCGCGATATGATCAATGGCGGTACTGATCTCGCTTACCATTAAGGGCGTCAGTGCATTCAGTTTGTCGGGGGCATTTAAGCGCAGTATGCCCACTGCCCCACGTATTTCGACCTGTATTTGCTGAAAATCCATTAACCGTGCCTTACATTTATTGTTGGGTCTGTTGGTGGTCACTCACCGCTGAGGTGTTGTCACTGTTGATACTTTTCGTAAAATAACAAGCCACGTATTTTGCATGGCTTGGCTGCGATGTTCTATTGCAATCGCAATATAATCGCCAATTTTTCCGTTCTTTTAGTAAATCACGACGGTTTTTTGATGGCTTAAAACGTTTTGCACTTTCTCGGGGCGGCCTAAGAAACTTGGCCTATTGGTAGCGCTTGTTCAAAAGGCGTTTAGAAATGCCTTTAAGGTGGCGACAAATATGGCTGTTTCGTCAAGTTCATTGGCAGTGTTAGCCGCGTGTAAATGAGGGAATTGCTCAGGTGAAAAAGACGGCATTGGCTCGTTGCCGCTGGCGCGGCTCATGGCGCCGAGCATAGCCGACCCAAAGGTCAGTTTTTCCACGCCATCAATGACCAGCAAGCGCTTCTCCATGGGGAGGTCGAATTGACCTACCCAGTAGTCATAGCTTTGTAGCATGAGGTGCCTAGGGAAGAATTCTAAGAGTAATGGCGCTGCTTTTGGGTGTTGTAAAATTGACTTCCGGGTGGCGAGGGCCAGGGTGCTTATCGCGTCACGCCAATCTTCGAAATGCTGCTTTTCTGAAATACGGGCTTCGGTTAGCAGCGATCTAGCGACTTCGGTGAGTAATTCAGCCTTGTTTTTAAAGTGATAATAAAGAGATGGCGCCTTTACCCCTATATTTTGCGCAACTAGCTGTAAGCTCATGCCCCCGATGCCTTGGCTATCTATCACCGCGAGGGCAGCTTTGGCGGCCAGCTCTTTCGTTATAATTGGTTTTGAGGGTCTGCCCACTGCGGTGTCCTTAAGCTTATGCGACATTGCGCACTTATTTATAAAAGCCAATTCAGTGCCATTAGGGTGAATTAAATTGTAGCAGAGAGTACCTGTATACCGAAGTCTGCGGCCCCATTAGGCAGTTGCACTTGGCATGGTCTCGCCGCTATCTAACAAAATGGAGAGTGAAGCGCAGTGCCAAGCTTGCTATCCTGCAAGGCCTTTTTTTGTGTCTCGCGTTTTCTATGCTTACCGAAGAGCAGCAAATTATTACTCGTCATCGTGGCGGCCACGCGCGCGTTATGGCGGTGGCGGGTGCAGGTAAGACCAGCACCATGGTGGCCTACGTTTTGGCGCGCTTACGCGAGGGTATGGACCCCCGTTTAATTCGGGTGGTAATGTTCAATAAAGCGGCGCAAGAGGATTTTAGTCATAAACTCCGTATTGCGGCGGGTGCAAATGCCCAGCTACCGCCGGTGCGTACCTTTCATGCCATGGGACGTAATTTGGCAATGTCGCTGGCCAAAGAGGGGCATTTAGCGACCTTTGATCCCACGCCCCTAGGTGATGTGCAGGCGAGCTTAGAAATGCTTAAAGCCTTGCAGGCGGCTGCGGGAACGTCGGCGCTGCGTGCGGCGATTCGCGATGATCAACAGCAGTGGCTGGATACTTTTTCTGGATTCGTCGACCTCGCCAAATCAACCTTGGCAGCACCGGAAGTTAGCTTTGCGCTTGGCGGCTACCCAGAGCAGTATCAGCTATTTATTGAAGCTTTTGCGCGCTTTGAGCAGTGGCGCAAGGCGGCGGCGAGGGTGAGCTTTGCCGATTTTCTTTACGATCCCTGTCGGCTAATTGCCAATGACCCGGCGTTGGCTAATTTTCTAGCCAACCGGGTAGAGTTGTTTGTTGTTGATGAGTTTCAGGATATTAATGATATCCAGTTTTTTATGCTCAAGACCTTGGCTGGTGAGCGCGCGCAATTGCAAGTGGTGGGCGACGCGGATCAGTGTATTTATGAGTTTCGCGGCGCCAAACCAGAATATATGCTGAGTTATTTTGGTGATACCTACTCCCATCAGTCTTATCAGTTGTCGCGAACCTTCCGTTATGGCCACCAGCTGGCATTAGCGGCTGCGCAGTTGATTAGTCATAATCAGCGTCGCGATCCACTCCTCTGTATTAGTGCAGATTCTGCCGCGCCCAGCCATGTTGAACTCTGTTTGCAAAACCCCGATGGCGCGGTTTTCGCCCAGGCGTGTGAAGCGCAGCGCGCCGAGGGGCGGGCTTACAGCGAAATGGCGTTTTTATGTCGGACTTGGGCCCAAGCTGCGCCGGTTGAATTGGCTTTGCTTAAACGGGGGATTCCCAATCGGGTCATGGGTGGCAGCCGGGTGCTTGAGCGCAGCGAAATTAAGGTGTTAATGAGCTTGCTGCGGTTAATGGCGGGAGAATTTGCCAGCCAAGACTCCGCTGAACAGCATCAGCAATTATTTGATATTTTGAAATTCTGTGAGTTAAAGATTCGTCACGAGGTGTTGCGGGGCTATGCCGAGCGCATAGTGCTAAGCGACTTTAGCGCCTTACACCGCTCTGAAGACAGCTTGTCCTTTTATCAAGAAAAACGCCTGCAAAGCCTTGCCACGGTACTGGCGCAGTTAGGTCAGGAGCGCGGGGCGGGGCGGGGGCTAAGACGCTTTGTAAATGATCTCGATCTATTGAACTTGATGCGAGATAACGCTCTGAACCGAGAAGATGGCGAAAATCGTGCTGCCACCGTAAGTGCCTTCATTGAGTTTGTAGCGCTACAGCAGGACCAAGCGCCGAGCGCAATTTTAGCCATGCTGGCCGAACTGAGTGATCAGAGTGGCTGCGGGGATACGACAGCCGGGGCAGTTACCATCACCACCATGCACCGTAGTAAGGGGCTAGAATGGCCTGTTGTCCTACTCCCTAATTTGAGCGCTCATTATATGCCCTACCAGGCGGGTAATAGACGCCGGCAAGAGCTTGACCATTTGGAGGCTGAGCGCCGTCTAATGTACGTTGCAATGACGCGGGCGATAAAAGCCTTGTATTTATTTGCGCCGGGGCTCGATGCTACAAATGGCTGGTCGACCGACCAGCGCCCAGAATTGCACCAGCTTCCGAGCCCGTTTTTGGCGGAGATGAATCTGGACTTGGCGCAGCGCCTCAGTTCGCAGATAGAAGCGGGTGCGCGTCAATTTGATCTACCACCTAGTGGTGGCGCGACTGCCAGCGTGGCGCAGCGGTATTTAGATGCGGTTGTGCCCGAGTGGCAGGCAAATACCGTAGCAAGCTCAGTCGGATACCCCGAGCTGGGCGCCTATCTGCAGCATACGCGTTATGGCTTGGGGCGCGTAAGCGATATTGATGCGCTTGGTTTGGTCGTGAGCTTTTCCAGTACCAAACGCTTTTTCCCGCGGTTATTAGTGTCGCGGGTATTGCAGCCCGCACCGGAGTCCGTGGTTAGTGCTGCGCTAGCGGGTGCCGGCGCCAGTGCGAAAGACTTTTGTGTTGGCGATATACTGGCGCACGACAAATTTGGCCGAGGTGCAGTACTCGCCGTTGATAAGCACACCATTGCGGTTAACTTTAGTGCCGGGCGCAAGACCTTTCGTCTCGATTTGTTTCAGGCTAAAAAAATCGCTTGAGCTGGCACGTTGGCTGTATCGAACCTCAGCGCCTTGGTGCGGTCTGACTAATGTACATAGACTTGTGTGCATTCATTCCGGGAGGCGGATATGAACTTACAATATATAAAAATAGGGCTTGCTCAAATTTTAGCGGTGTCGCTTATCGGCTGCGCCCTAGTCAAAGACGAACCGGCGCTGGACGAACGCTTGGCGGAATACGGTTACCGCCCCGGCGAGAGTGTGGAGGCCGTTGACGCCTACCAGGTTGCCAATTGGCAATATCTAGATGACCGTCACCTGATTTTTACCAACAACAATGCCGAACACTATTTGCTGAGCTTAAGAAAAAACTGCATCGCGCTGCGCAGTGCAGAACAGCTGGCCTTTAAACCGATTAGCGACGCATTAACCCGGATAGATGACGTGATTGCCAGTAACTCTGAAGCGTTAAGCCGCTGCGAGATCGAGACAATCTCTATAGTGTATCCAAGCGAATAAGTTCTATTGCTTCACCCAAAGGGTGGCCAAGCTTATAAGGCATATGTTGGCCAAAAATGGTGAATATAGGCCCCGCAATTTCATTTTAGACGAGGGCCTTAGTCAAAATTGGTTGTCAGCCACGCTAAGCCGTCATTCTGAATTTGACTCAGAATCTAACGCCAGCGAAGTCCTTCAGGCTCACCGCACTAGATGCCGGATCAAGTCCGGTGTGACGGTCTCACTTTGGCGGTCAGTCGCTGAGATTTTAATCTGCAGTTTAACTATTAATACTAAAGAAATCTGCTATTACTAGCTGTTATGCGTTAGTTGAAATTTGGGTTTATAGCTGAATGAATAACTGATTTTATTAGCTTCTTAGGCTTGCTGTTTATGCTTTTATCAGTTAACGATTTGATTAAACCTAGATAAGAAAAGTATGCTGAGTGAGCAATAGTTCTAGCCTGATCTTTGCTTGCCCCCATTTGAGAATAGGTCGATTCAAATATATTAAGGCGTCTAGCTACCGCGCGATGGTAGAAATACTTAACCTCTTCATCATTTAGTTCATTTGAGAGAGCTAGAAAAACTCTTTTATTAGTGTCGTCTTCAATAAGAATACCTAAGGCTTCTTTTAAAAAATCCTTAGGCAAACTATTTTTTGACTCTATCGATTTTTGGTAGCTAAGCTCAATATTTTCCCAAAATTTAAGCAATTCAATTACAAGTACTTTTCTGTTATTAAAATGCCAATAGAAACTACCTTTAGTTACACCCATTCTTTTTGCCAACGGCTCAACTGCCAGAGCGCTTAGGCCATCCTCTGCTAATACCTGCAGTGCAACATCAAGCCAGTCATTTGCGGACAATTTTGATTTAGGTGTATTCATATTCAGATCGTACAACATACGGTTGCGTATTGACAGGGTCGTCTGTAAGAAATAGCATACGGGTGCGTATGTTATTCATGTTGTGGGGTCCGGTTATGAACGTTGAATTAATGTGTATTGTGTTGCTAGCACTACTCACAATAGTCCTTGGTATATTTGTTACAGTGGCTCGTGGTAAGTTTAATGTTTTATCTGGAAGCGCTGATGATCCAGAGGACACGTTGAATAAGCTGATACGGGCTCACGGAAATACAATTGAGTATGCTCCCGTGCTTATGATACTGATTTATATATTGAGTCAGTACGAATATGCAGCCTGGGTTGGCTGGTTTATTGCTTTAGTCACGTTTTGCCGTTATTTATTTGTGTTAGGTATTATTGTTCCTAAAACAATGGCTAAGCCGAATCCAATGCGCTTTGTTGGTGCGGTTGGAACTTATATATTTGGTTTAGGTTTGTGTTTTGCTCTATTACGATATGCTGTATAGCATAACAAGTTGGTACACGGGAGCGCCAAAGCTTTGTTTTGTACTTTATGCAGTGCGCTGTCGCTCCGTTAACATAAGAACTACGCTTATTCGCCACACGAACAAGGCATTATAGGAAAAACTATTTCGATAAAGGCTTTGCTAATATTGGCCAAAGCACACGTAATCAGCGGCCATATTCCTCTATCCGATGTGTTAAAACCGGTATTTTATCGGAGCGCCGATAATTCAATATCAGCAAAGCTGCGAACGCAGGCGTGGCGGGGGTGGTGCTCAATATCAGTCACGTCTCTTTGTAGCCACGCAGTGTGCATGCCGACTTCGGCTGCGGCGTCTAACTCTTCAACTATATCGGATAAAAATAAAATTTCACCGGCTGGTTTACCAATCGCTTTTTGAATTTTTTTGTAGGAATCGGCTTCGCGCTTGGCGCCGGTAACGGTGTCGAAATAGCCTTTAAACAAGCTGCTTAAATCGCCGCCTTCATTAAATTCAAAAAACAGTTTTTGCGCGTAAACCGAGCCTGAGGAATAAACATAGAGATCCAGGCCTTGCTGATGCCAAGCTTGTAGGGACGCTAATGCGTCCGCGTAAATATGGGCTTGGTAATCGCCGTTGCGGTAGCCGTGTTCCCAGACTAAGCCCTGCAAGCTTTTAAGCGGTGTGACTTTTTTGTCATCGCTAATCCAGCGCAAGAGTTGGGTGATGAGGGCGTCAATATCATCGGCGGCAATGCCAGCTAAGGCGGCAACGTCTTGTAATGCGCTATTTACTTCAGACTTAGTGTGATTGCTGCGAACAAACTCAGGCAAATTCTTTGCCGCATAAGGGAAGAGCACTTCATGCACAAAGTGAATTGAGCTGGTGGTGCCTTCGATGTCGGTAACAACGGTGTTGATCACAGTTTATTCCCTTGGCTTTTAGTGTGTAGCGGCAATGCGTGAGTAGGCGTCGGCGATTTTGCTGCCAGTGTAATTCGCCACCCAACCATCGGGATTATTAAAAAAGCGAATGGCGACTAAGTCAGGTTCTGGGCCAAGATCAAACCAGTGTTGGGTGTTGGCGGGTACGCTTAGTAAATCGCCTTTTTCACAGAGTATTTCAAATACTTTGTCGCCAATATGCAGGGCAAACAGGCCTTGGCCCTCAACAAAAAAGCGCACTTCATCTTCGCTGTGGGTATGTTCGTCTAAAAACTTTTGGCGAAGGGCGTCTTTTTGCGGATTGTCACTGGCGATACTGATCACGTCTACGGTTTGGTAGCCTTGTTCGCGAATTAAGCGTTCCACATCATCAGCATAGGCGGCTAAAACGGCGTCTTGGCTATCGCCAGCGCGAATGTCATCGCGGGTTTGCCATTGCTCAAAGCGAACGCCCTCGGCGCCGAGTAAGCGGCTAATCTCAATTGGCTCAGCGCTGTGCACCAACGATTGGCTGCTGTCGGAATCGGCAAAAATAGTCAGTGTGCTCATGGTGGCTCCTAGCGGCTAAGGCGCATTCTTTCGAGTTCGCAGTGTAAAAGAAAATCGACGGCTTCTAAATTGCGCATACAGACGTCTAAATCTTTGCCCCAGCAATACACGCCGTGGCCGCGAATTAAATAGGCGGGGCAGCGAGGGTGCTCGGCCAGGTATTGATCGGCCTCTACCGCAAGGGCGTCGATATCTTGGGTGTTGGCAAAGATGGGGATGCTCACGCGGGTGGCGTGGGTGTCGACGCCATCAAAGGCTTTGAGCAATTCGTAATTTTCTAACACCAGTTCAGGGCTGTCGGCCAGTGCCATCGACAAAACCGTGGCTGCTGGGGAGTGGCAGTGCAGTACTGCGCCTATGTGGGCGAAGCGGGCATAAAGCTGGGTGTGCAGGGCGGTTTCTGCCGAGGGTTTGCCGCTGCTGATCGGCTTGGCCTGTAGGTCAACGGCAATGAAATCGCTGGGGCTAAGGCGGCCCTTGTGATTACCGGATGCAGTAACAATTGCCGAATCGGCATTGAGCCGACAAGAGAAGTTACCACTGGTGGCGGGGACCCAGCCCCGGCGGTAAAGCTCGTCACCAGCGGCGGCCAGCGCAACGGCCTGCTGGTAGAAGTATTTGCTGTCGATCATGGCGGCTTCTTTTCCCTTTTAGCTGTCAGCGGCGGCGCGCAAGTGGGCGAGGACTTTGTCACGGTTGGGGGCATGAATAATACCGTGCTCGGTGACAATGGCGTCGATTAAGGCGGCGGGCGTTACGTCAAAGGCTGGATTGGCAATATTGATATTTTCTGGGGCGATCCGCTGCCCAAAGCTGTGGCTGATTTCTTCGCCGGGGCGCTGCTCAATAGGGATTTTCTCACCGTCGATATTGGCGTCAAAGGTGCTGGTCGGCGCGGCAACCATGACTTTTACACCGTGGTATTTGGCGATAATGGCGAGGTTATAGGTGCCGATTTTATTGGCGGCATCGCCATTGGCGGCAACGCGGTCGGCGCCAACAATAATCCAGCTGGGCTTTTGTTCCCGCATAAGATGCGCCGCGGCGCCCTCAATCGCCAAGGTCACTGGAATGCCGTCTTGGATCAGCTCCCAGCTGGTAAGCCTTGCGCCCTGTAGCCATGGCCGGGTTTCTCCGGCAATCACGCCACGAATATTACCGTCGCGGTAGGCGGAGCGAATCACCCCCAGTGCCGTGCCATAGCCGCCAGTGGCTAGGGCACCGGCGTTGCAGTGGGTGTACACCACGCTGTTGGCGGGAATCAGGCTGGCACCAAAATCGCCAATGCGCTGGTTGAGCTTAATGTCTTCGGCGTGAATGTTTTCTGCCAGCGCGGTGAGTGCGCCCAGTACATTGCCACCATTGCCTTGCTCTTCTATTACGCGGTCGCAGCGCTCCAGTGCCCAAAATAAATTAACGGCGGTGGGGCGGGAATTAGCCAAGGCGCTGCGCGCAGCGCTAAGTGCCTGACACCACGCGGCGACGCTGGCGGGCGTAGATGTGAGTTGCTGCGCAGCCAGTACCATGCCGTAGGCTGCGGTGATGCCAATCGCGGGAGCGCCGCGCACCACCATATTACGAATGGCTTCAGCCACCGCAAATGGCTCGCTGTAGCTTAGGTACTCAATTCGAGCGGGAAGTATGCGTTGGTCAAGCAGTTGCAATTGCTGTGCTGACCATTTAATGGCGCTGGGGCTAGTCACTGGTGGCCTCCGTTTTTACAGGGCGGCAATTATAAGCTTGCTCCTAGGTGTTTGGCCATGCGGATGTCAGAATGGTGGTTTGATAGCTATATTTAGCGGAGTTGCGAATGGGCGAATACGGAGTGTGGCTGATCGCCGCTACCTTAATAATTGTGGTGCTGATGGTGATTGCCGGGCGCTTGCTGTGGCAATTACGTGAACAGCGTCGGCACGAACACACTGAGCGCTCGGACTTCCAGAATGAGTTGGTGGTGCAGGGCGTGGCAGCGCGAGAGGGGATTTCAATCCTTACGCGTAGTTATTTGGCAGGGCAGTTGGGCGCAAGTGAGTGCGCGCTGCGGGTCGCGGTGTTGGCTGAGACGGCGGCGGTGGATGCGGCCTATAGCGCCGATATTGCGGTGTTTCATGATATGGCGGCTAGCTTAGCGCATATCCCAACCCATGCAGATTGGAAGGCGTTAAGCGCTGAACAACGGGCCATCTACAGCGCTGAAATGGGTGTGCTAGAAGCCCGCTATCTCGATAGTCTGCAGCGCGCTGCTGAGCACCTGAGTAACATTACTTGAGCCGGGCTTAACGGGTATTTTGGTGCTGCATAAGATGATTTAAGCCACTGACCATATGTTGCTGGAATTTTAATTGTGCTTCGAGCTGCTCGGGTTGTAATGGGTCGACGCCAAAAATGGAGTGGTGCAGCGGTGCGAGGGTAACGTAGCCCAAAATCATGCAGTGGAACGCCATGGCCGTGGGGACGTTGATCCAGTCTTTGTCGGGGTTTTTGGCTGGGTCGCTGATTGATGAGAAAAATTTGCGATACCAGCGGTCACTTAGTAAATCTAAGGTTTCATCGCGGGCGAGGGTGGCGTGCTGGACGATACGCGCGGTATTAGGGGTCGTGGCCAACAGGGATAGTACGTGATAGATCTGTTGGCTGGTGTCAGCAAAATCGGCATCGGCGGCCATGCCTCTTGTCGCATCTGCCAAGGGGGTAAAAAGCCGGTGGCAAACCTGCTCGTAAATCGCAAATTTATTGCTAAAGTGTTTATAAATGCCTGGACTACTAATGCCAACTTGGGCGGCAATCTCGCTCACTGAGGTCGCTGCGAACCCCTGTTGGGCAAACAGGCCTTCGGCAACATCGAGTATGCGTGCCTTGGTATTGCGGCGGGTAGCCATTGTGTAATCCTTCTTCTTCAATTTTATCGGTATCGCTAATTACTGGGTGACTAACCACATAAACGCGACTGCGCTGCCTAAGCTTGCTGCTAGCAAGAAAAAAGCCTGCCAGCGGAAGCGTTTGCTCAGTGAATCGGGTTCTGAGTTAGCAATCATATAGGGTTGTCGGCGACTGGGCGAGTAGCTGATGGTATGTACCGGGGGCGGGGGCGTCTGATTGCGGTATTGGCGCTGCGCTTTGCGCAGGGCTTCGGCGCGTACTAAGTCCCATTCTTGCAAGTCAATTTCACCATCGCCGTTACGGTCAAAGCGGGTGACGAGCTGGTCGTAATCCCGCTTCCACTCATTGAGTATCGTTGCCATCGCTTTTTCTTGTAGCTCGCTGGCGCTGGGTGGCTGCCGAGTTTGAAATTGGCCAATGATATAGAGTAGGTCGTCAGCGCAGAGTATTTCTTCCGTATAACGATAGCGACTGCCAAATAGGCTGTGCTTGCCCTTGGTGGTATTGGGGTGGCGCTCACTACCCTTCCATACCTTTTTGCGCAGGGTGCTCATCTCGGCGCGGTCGGGGTACACAATACAGTCGCCGGTACCGTCATTAAGTATAAATGGCTGCTCGCTGGTTTTGCGTTCGACACTGCGCCAATGGCTATTTTTGCCTGAGGATTCATAGCGCTCAATATTGTAGCGGTACCACAGGCAGGGCGTTTGGCTTAAACCACTGAGTAGCAATTCTGTGGCGCCGGTTTTGGCAAAGCCGATGAGTTCAACATAGCCTTGGTGCGCAGAGCGGATTTTAGAGGTTGGGGTATCTTCAATGATGCGGGCGGAGTGCAGGCGGCTGAGGCTACCATAGGCGCAGCCTAGTGCAATGGCGGCGCTAATTCCTAGGCTGAGATAATCCGCCGGCATATTAATTAAACAAAGATTTTATATCGACGTCCTGTACTTCACTTTTCGCAAACTTCAGTAGATCAAAGGCGTGAAAGCGAAACCAGCGGGCGATGATGACGTCGGGAAACTGCTCAATACGAACATTGTTGTTGTTCACCGCTTCGTTGTAGACCTCACGCCGATCGGCAATGGCATTTTCTAATTCTGAAATGCGATTTTGCAAGGCGGCAAAACTGCTGTCGGCTTTAAGTTCAGGATAGTTTTCTGCCAGCGCAAATAGTTGGCCGGTTGATGCGCGCAAGTTTGTTTCAGCTTGCCCCAGGGCGATCATGTCGTGGTTGGACTGGGCAACAGACACCTGCTGGCGGGCGGTAATGACCTTACTGAGGGTTTCTTGCTCGTGCTTCATATATTGTTTGCAGGTTTCGATGAGCTTGGGGAGCTCGTCGTGGCGCTGCTTGAGCAGTACGTCAATATTGGCAAGGTGCTTGCTTACGGCGTGTTTTAAACTGACCAGGCCGTTATAGAGCATGACCAAATAAAAAATACTAAAGAGGACGACAGCGAGGCTGATAATGAGACCGATTTCCATGTCCTTGTTCCTTTGTCGATAAATATAAGTTTGGGAGCCTTAATGGCTGGCTTCGAAGCGAATGGGCATTTTCTTTATGCCGTTTACAAAATACGAGCGGATATACTCTAGCTCGCCATTGGCCTGGGGTTTGCGCAGTCGGGGAATGATCTCCTCGAACATAACGAGTAACTCTAGCTGCGCGAGGTGGGAGCCAATGCAAAAGTGCTGTCCTATGCCAAATGAGCGCACTTGCTGAGCCAGCTTGGGCATGCGCTCGGCGCGGCGAACATCAAATTGCATGGCGTCGTCACCAAATACCGCTTCATCGTGATTGACGGCGTGATAGTGCAGAATGACTTTATCACCGGCTTTGATCGCTTGGCCACCCAACTCAATATCTTGGGTCGCGGTGCGGCGCATTTGTATAAACGCGGTGTTGAACCGCAGTATTTCGTCGATTGCGGCGGGTATCTTTGCTGGGTTGTCGACTAAGTACTGGAGCTGCTCGGGATGTTCCATTAAAAGACGCATGCCGTGGGAAATCACGGTGCGGGTAGATTCATTGCCGCCGACCAAGATAAGAATAAACATCCAGGCAAAGTCTTCTTCTGATATGCCCTCGCCGTCGACTTCACCATCGAGCAAGGCACCCGTTATATTGTTCATGGGCTCGCTGCGATGTTTTGCTGCCAGTTGCAATGCGTAGTTAATGCAGTCGCCTGCGGCAATCTGGCCGTCTAGCTCGCTGGTTGCCATGTCGGGGTCGTCAGCGAAGATCATGGTGTTGGTCCAGTCGAAAAACTGCTTACGGTCGCTAAGCGGCACCCCTAAAAGCTCTAGTATCGCTATGAGCGGAAGTTCCGCCGCGA
Source organism: Zhongshania antarctica (assembly GCF_014202945.1). Lineage (GTDB taxonomy): Bacteria > Pseudomonadota > Gammaproteobacteria > Pseudomonadales > Spongiibacteraceae > Spongiibacter > Spongiibacter antarcticus. Next base: position 134,429 of record NZ_JACHHW010000008.1, read on the forward strand.
CCTCTTCGACAAACTCGCACTCGCCGCGGGCCACGACATTATCCAAAATACGCTTAGCGTGGGCGCGAAAGGCCGGTTCATAGGAGTCGACCCGCTTTGGTGTAAATGCCTCGCGTACAATGCGCCGGACTTTTTGGTGGCGCGGTGGGTCCATATTGATAATGGTGTGGCTGAAAATTAAATCCACCATGTCCTGGGGGTGTTCCATTGGGAAGGAGCTGCGCAGCGCCGATGAAAACAGCGCAGGATTTTTAGAGACATAATCGAGCTCTTGCTGGCCCACTACCGCCCAGTAAGGTACGCCGGTCAGCGGGTCGTCCATTTTGACTACTGGCCCCGCTTGGCGAAATTTTTGGAGTGCCTCGTAGGGCATACCTTGCGCATAGATATCGGGGTCTAGCAGGTTGGCAAAAGGGCATTCCGGCATAGTGAGGTCTCTTATTGATATTGTTATTTAGTCGTGTTGCTAGCTACTTGGGGGCCGATGCCTGTGCACGTTTAATTACGCGTCCAGTCTGGTGCCGGTAGGCCCATGTTTTCTAAAAATACCGGGTTAAATAATTTGCTCTTATAGCGATCACCGTAGTCGCAAAGTATGGTCACAATGGTGTGGCCGGGACCGAGTTTGCGAGCCAGCTGCACGGCGCCAGCAATATTAATGGCTGAGGAACCCCCCAAACAGAGACCTTCGTGACGAAGCATGTCAAAGATATAGGGCAGGGCTTCGGCATCGCTGACCTCAAAGGCCTGGTCGATACTGGCTAAACGTAAATTATCGGTGACCAAGCTTATGCCAATGCCCTCAGTGATTGATCGACCTTCACCGCGCAATTCGCCATTGGTGAAATAATTGTAAAGTGAAGAACCTTTGGGGTCGGCCAAGCCAATCGTGATCTGGGGTTTGTGAGCTTTGAGGGCGCGACTGACTCCGGCCAATGTGCCGCCAGTGCCTACCGCACAAATAAAACCGTCGATATTGCCACCTGTTTGCTGCCAAATTTCTTGGCCGGTCGTGCGCTCATGGATGTCGGTATTGGCGGTATTATCAAATTGCCGGGCCCAAATTGCCCCGTTGGGCTCAGATTCATTTAAACTTTCTGCCAATCGTCGGGCTGTGTGAATATAGTGATTAGGGTCGCTGTAGCTCGTGGCGGTTACCAGACGCAGGTCGGCACCGTACAAATCCAATAATTCGATTTTTTCTCGGCTTTGGCTTTGGGGCATTACCACCACGCTGCGGTAACCTAGGGCGTTGGCGATAAGGGTTAGGCCAATCCCAGTGTTGCCAGCGGTGCCCTCGACGATAGTGCCACCCGGACGCAAGGTGCCTTTGGCTTCGGCGTCGCGAATTATGCCTAATGCGGTGCGATCTTTAACGGAGCCACCGGGGTTGAGAAACTCTGCTTTGCCTAAAATGGTACAGCCGGTCAGTTCTGATACCTGTTTGAGGTGGATCAGTGGGGTATTGCCGATAAGCTCGGGCATTGACTTAAAAGTGGGCAAAGACATGATTTACTCCATTATTTACTGTCCTAATGGTATAGGTGAGGGGCTGAGGCGGCAATGCTAATTATAAAATGGCGCTATGCTGGGTTAATGAGCAATACTTAGAATTACTATAAGCTGTATGGGAATGCGCATGCTCAAAAGTATTTTGCGGCTACTGGTTTGTTTGGTGTTCTTTTTCGGTGGTATAGGCCATTTTCTGCTGGCTGAGGACTTTGCCGGTATCGTGCCGCCAATCTTGCCGTGGCCTTTGTTAATCGTGTGGCTAACGGGTGTGCTAGAGCTACTGTTCGTGATTGGTATATTGTTGCCGGCGCAGCGCCGAGTGGCGGGTAAGCTTGCTGCGGTGTATTGCTTGCTGGTATTGCCCGCCAATATCTATCAAGCGCTCAGTGATATTCCTATTTTTGGTGGGCCGGTGGCATCAGAGCTATTGTGGTTGCGCATTCCGCTGCAGTTTGTTTTGATCGCAGCCATTCTGTGGTCCACCAATGATAATTCAGAAACCTTGATCCAGGCGCCCAATGGCGACGTATAAACGCATAACAAGGGGTTCATAAATGGCAGAACTTGCCGTCGAGCAAGCGCGCAATGGCGAATTTTGGGCCGACTGTGTAGAGCGTATTGCGCAAGAGCGCGATAAACACAGTTTCATGCAGCTGTTCGATTATTTTTCGCCGAGGGTTAACGCCTATTTGCTTGGGCAGGGCGCGGAGGCTGCTATGGCTGAAGACTTAAGCCAAGAGGCCTTGTTGGCGCTGTGGAATAAGGCCCATTTGTATTCGCGGGAGAAAGCGGCGGTCAGCACGTGGCTATTTCGTGTGGCCAGAAATCTGTGGATTGACCGATTGCGTAAGCAGCGCGGTGTCGCCTATGAGTCGGATGAGAACTTGGCTGAGACCGTAGATGATGAGGCGCGCTTGAATGCTGATGGCGAGCGTTTAAAGGCGGTGCTAGACACCTTGCCGCAGAGTCAGGCGCAAGTGGTCTACAAGTCCTATTACGAGGGAAAGAGTCACAGCGAGATTGCCGGTGAAACCGGAATGCCTTTAGGTAGCGTTAAATCAAGTTTGCGGCTGGCGATAAAAGCTTTTCGTCAGCATTTTGGAGAAGATGGCGTATGAGCCGTATTGAGCATCACCCGAATCAAGAAACCCTGCTTAGCTATGCGGCGGGGGCGCTGCCTGCTGGCTTGGCCTTAGTGGTTGGCTGCCATCTGCAGTATTGTCCTGAGTGTCGTGTTAGCGTGAATGCCGGCGAGGTGCTGGGCGCAGGCTTGATGGTGGCGTTGACGCCGAAGGCACTTTCCGCAAGGGCAAGAACAAGTGTTCTCGAGCAGTTAGATACTGATTTAAGCGAAGGTAAACATGCGGCTAAGCTCAGTGTGGCTGCAGACAAGATGAATCCGAGTGCGTCCAATCCGGAGGCGATTCCTCGGTTATTACACCGTTTTCTGCAGGAAGATAATTTTGATTCATTACCTTGGAAGCGGACCATTGCTCCGGGTTTAAAGCAGATTATTCTTAGCTGTGATGAGGGCGATGTGCGCTTGTTAAGGATTGCCGCGGGTAAAAGAATGCCCGTGCACAGCCATCGTGGCAGCGAATTGACCATGATCTTACGTGGCGGCTACAGTGACAGCGTAGGTAAATTTAATGCTGGCGATGTCGCTGATCTCGATGCGAGTGTTGAGCATCAGCCCGTTGCTGACAGTGATGAAGACTGTATTTGCCTTGCCGGTATGGATGCGCCCTTAGCGTTTCGGGGGTGGTTAGCACGGTTAATACAGCCGATTGTTGGTATGTGATTTTCTTGTTCAGTAACAAAAACGGCAGCCTAGGCTGCCGTTTTTGTTACTGAGCGCTTAGATGACTAATATTCGTAAATCAAGTCAACGCCATAGCTGCGAGGGTCGCCCCAAATGACGGTCCGGTCACTGTGGGGGAGGTTGTCGATGGCGGTAATCTCAAATTCTTCGTCCGCGAGGTTTTTACCCCAAATGCCGATATTGAATTTACCGTAGTTGCCCACGGGGATTTCACTCAAACTTAGGCGACCATTGACCAAACCGTAATCACTGATAAAGGTGTTGCGGGCATTGTGGGCCCGAGACCCACCGTTGCGGTTGTCCATGAAGTTATAGCTTATGTTCATCGCTACAGTGCCCCAGTTCATATTGGCAATAGTCCAATCCGCTGCTGCGGTATAGGAGTTTTTGGGCGCGGAGTAGAAGACAAAGCTATCGGAAAGGTCATTGCCAAACTCGTCTTCGGCCTTGGTTACTTCGGCGTCCAAATATGCGTAGTTAAACATTAACATCAGGTTTTCGGTGGGTAAGTACGTGATGTCGGCTTCTAAACCGCGCATTGTCGCTTCACCAGCGTTAGTCACCTTGGTGTCGGCAATGGTGCCAGACAAAATAAAGTTCAGCTGCATTTCGGTGTATTCACTGGTGAATACGTTGGCATTTATTCGCAGGCGACGGTCGAGTAACTCGCTTTTTATGCCGAGTTCGATAGAGGCAACATGCTCCTCATCAAAGCCGTCGGCAAAACCGAAACCATAGACATTACCATCGGGGGCCGGTGTGGCTGTGTCGTCGCCTTTACCCGGTGTGCCAGGGGCTTCGCCCGTGGCGCCGCGCTGTGGGTCGCGGGTGTTGAAACCGCCTGATTTATACGCTTGTACAAACTTACCGTAGATATTGATGTCGTCGGTGACATCAAATTCGGCAATAAAGCTAAAGGACGAATCGTCAAAGTCTTTTTGGGCTTGAACGTTGTCAAAGGCGCGATCACCCGGTATTAAAAAGCCGCCCTGCTCCAGAATTGGTGCCAAGGTGCCAAGATTCTCCATGTCGATTGCCATATCTAAAGAGCGGATTTCGACATAGGTTTTATCGGTTTGATTTTTTAGAGCCTCGCGCTCGTCTTGGGAATAGCGTGCGCCAAAGGTTAGGTGCATGCGCTCATCGAGAATACTGGGTGTCCAGGTGAACTGGCCGTAAGCGGCGATGGCGGTGTTCTTAATGTCGTAGCGCTGGGAGAGCATGTTTACCAGATGTACGTCACCACCGTCTAATAATACTGAACCTAGTGCTGCGCCGAGTACGGGAATGGGAATAACGCCATCACTGATTTCGGAGCTGAACTGGTGGTGGAGTGGACTATTATTTTCGGTCGCTTCTTCTTCGAAATAATACGCTCCCGTGATGTAGTCGATACTGCCATTGAATGCCGAGCCACTAAATTGGAACTCGTGGGAAAACTGCTCCTGATTAATTTGGGGTACGACAAGTGGCAAGCAGTCTTCACCGGTTTGTTCGCGTACCGACACACCACAGTAGGCGTGGGAGTCGGTGCGGTAATTTTCTGAGCCGAGGCCGCCACCGAGGTCGGCGTAAGCTGCATCGTAGAGCTCCCGATAGGCGCCAATATATTTGAGTTGAGAGTTTTCAAAGGTTTTGGTGATAATTAATGAGTGGCCTTCAATTTCGGTGGCCGAGGTTTCCAGTGGTCTGGCGGTGGCCATGTCGTCAAAGCGATCTTCGCTGTGCTTGGACTGGGTAACGGCGTATTCCCGAACCGGCTCGGCCTGACCCTTGTTTTGTACCCCTGGGCGGATCGATTGGTACATATAATTATAGTATTCGTAATCTGAGTTGTCGTAGGCGTAATCGAGGGTAAGGTTGTCGCTGATGTCCCAGCGAAGATCAATGCGGTAGCCTTCAACTTGCTTGTCGCCGAAATCGCCACCTGGTCCTGTGTTCTCAATAAAGCCGTCCATGCGCGTGTTTAAATACGCTACCTTGGCAGCTAGGGTGTCGCCAAGGGGAATGTTGGCAGAGGTCTTTGCGGTGAATAAATTGCGATTTCCTACTGAAAACTTCTGCTTTAACTCAAACTCTTCAACACTGGGCCGCTTGGTAATTAAGTTGATCGCCCCGCCAGTTGTATTGCGCCCGTAGAGTGTGCCCTGAGGGCCTCGGAGGACTTCTATGCGTTGTAGCTCGGCAACGTCCAAGGCGGTGCCGGTTGAACGGGCGATATAGACGCCGTCGACATAAATGCCAACCGGCGGGTCCTGGGTAACTTGCACATCGGAAATGCCGACGCCACGAATAAAGATACGCAGCGTCGCGTTATTGATGGGGAAGGGCTCAATGGTTAGGCTGGGTACTTTTGAGCCGATATCCCCCAGGCTACTGATGCCGTCAATTTCTAGGCGCTCTTCACCAAAGGCGGTAAGTGAGATTGGTGTGTCTTGCAATGATTCGGCCTTTTTTTGCGCCGTAACGATCACTTCTTCTAGCGCAAAGCCAGACTTTTTTGCTTCGGCAATACTGTTACAGCTAAAAACTGTTGTCAGTGCACAAAGCCCTGCAGCATAGGGGGAAAATTTTTTCACGTAGTCGCTCCGTTTCGGATCGTTATTGTTATTTAAGCTTGCTAAGTTAAAACATATTAACCTTCAAATTACAATCGGCCTCGTTTTAGATGTTGAGAGTCTGGTTTTGAAGCTGCGCTATGTTGTCGGGTTTGTAGTGGTTTTTAGTTATACAGGGTTTATTAAATTTTTGTAATTATTTCTATTTCTATAATTTATCAGCTCTTTACTCTGCATAAATTTGGTTCGAAGCGGTTTTTATTGTTGTTTCGCGTAGATATTTGTGAGGCTATTTCTGTTTTTGCGCCCTCGCTTTATTATCATTATATGGTGTATTTGGATTATAGCCAGCACGGCTTAGTCGACATACAAAAGTCGCTTTCCTTGCCCTCAGTTTGCGCTAGGCGGTTGGCGATTAACCAATAAACACGTGGGTTTATTGTTAAACCGCAGTGACTGGCGTTGATTGCGATGTGGGCCGCGCCAGCACTTGTAGGTAGGCGAGCCTCCTTGGGGGCTACTAAGCCGTCTGTGGGACTATAAATAACGGTGGTGGGCACCGTACGTGGGCTGGGCTTGTCACTGGTTCGCCATGCGGCTATGCCGCGTTCGAGATCGGGGTCAGATAGTTTGCCGCGATAGACGCGCTGCATTAGCGACCACGCTGCTGTACCTCGAGGGTCGCCGTGCGGTGCACCGAGAGTGATGACTTGGCGAATGCGCTCAGGGTATTCTTGCGCGAGTTGGTCGACGTACAGTCCGCCAAGACTCCAGCCGATTAAGCTTATTTTACGGTCGTATTCGGCATAAAGTTGTTCCACTCTGCGGTTTAGCTTAGCGAGCATTTCTTGTCGGAAGTTCAATGCATCAGCAATACTGCGTAGCCGATAAGTTGCCATGTTGCGGCCGCAATCCCAGGTTTTACTGGCAAAATTTTGACTTGTTAGCCATTTTCGCAGTAACAAGGTACTGCCATCGCCGCCGCCAAAACCAGGAACAATCAATACTGGGTGGTTGTCGCCTTTGGCTGCACTGCGCAGTAGCGGCAAGGTCAGAAGCAGTGCTTGCCCTTCAATCGCCGCACGGGGTAGCTCGCTGAGTGAGTGTCTTAGCTTGGGTGGTGTAGGTGTTTTTTTTTGGTATGACTGCATTAAATTAACTCTAAGTGGAATTTTTATTATTCGTTTTAATGCTGATCAGTCGGCGCAGATAATCCGGTTTCGGCCAGATTGTTTGGCGGTGTACAGTGCTTTGTCGGCGCGCTCAAAAAAGGTGTTTTGGTTTATATCTCGACTGCGATCAAATTGCGCGATCCCGATGCTAACCGTGAGGTCAATTTTTGCGCCATCATTAATTACGGTTGGCTGAAACTGGATGGCAGACCTGACGCGTTCCGCGACACCCCAGGCTTCGTTTTCGTCGGTTGCCGGTAAGAGAATGACAAACTCTTCGCCACCATAGCGACCTACTTGATCGTATTCGCGTAGATTGGTATTTAAAATGTTAACCACGTGTTTGAGCGCAAGGTCGCCAGCGGCGTGACCGTAGGTGTCGTTAACAGCTTTAAAGTGGTCAATATCCAGCACCATAATGGAAAAGGAGCTGCGCTTGCGGGTTGATTCAGCGATGCTATTGGTAAATAGCTCGTCGATCATTCGGCGATTCCAGCACTGGGTGAGGGCGTCTCTGGAGGCAAGTTGATTTAGGGTTTGTTCTAGGCGGACAATTCGGCTGCCTGCCGCGATGCGCACTTTTAGCACTCGATGATCGAAGGGCTTGCTTAAAAAGTCGTCGGCGCCTGCTTCCATGGCTTCAATAATGGCTTCGTTGCCCTCTTTGCCGGTTAGCATCAAAATATAAAAAAACTGCCCATCTTCGCGTTTGCGGATGGTTTTGCACAGCTCGGGGCCACTCATGCCGGGCATTGACCAATCAAAGATCAGTAAATGCGGGGCGTTATCCATCTCAAGCTTTTTAAGAGCCTGCTCGCCATTTTCAGCAAGGATCGGTACAAAGCCCCACTCTTCTAGTGCGGCGCTTAGTGCGAGCCGGGTCACTGCGTCATCGTCGACTATCAGCACATCCATAGAGGGTTATAGTCCTGCCATCTGCTTTAATTCTATGATTAGCGTGTCTAGCTTGTCTTTTGCAGTGAGCCAGTCCGTTTGCCACTGTGTTGCATCAAGTTCTAATGCACGTGTTTCTAAAGCGCCCACTTCTTGATAATAGCTTGAGCTGGCGAAATTGCCGAGCGCACTCTTTAGGCGGTGAACAGCATTAGATAATGCTTTTTTGTCGCCTTGGCGCAAAGAAAGCTCAATACTATCAATCATATCAGGAAGTTCGCTAAGAAACAGTTGCGCGAGTGTCTTAATAAGTGCGGTTTTGTTCCGGGTGATGTCCTGAACACGCTGAGGATCCAGTATCATATCGTCCTTGGGTCAAAGCAGATTATCTCTGCATAATGCCCGATATTGCCTAGGTATTCACGGTTTTTCAGCTATCTAACGAGCGCTTTAGGCGATTTTGTTTAGGCTGCTTTCTTGCGATGGTGAGCGGGCATACGAAATATTGAGGCGAACGCAGGGATTGGTCCGCTCACTTCTTATTGACTTAGGGCTGTTGCGCCGAGCACCAGTGCCACACAAAGTGCAATAGTTGGCAGTGTACCCAGGCTGATTTGGGCGGAACCGCCGCTAATCACAACGAGAATAATATTGCCAATTAAGGGAATGCTGAGGTTAATATTGTTTGAGTGTGCCATGAGGCCTCCTAGCCCGCGCTAGTTGCAGCTCGGTGTTAAGCTGAACCTAGTCGCTGTGAAGTAGTATAAAGTCGACGCTGAAATACGCGATTCGAATTTATACTTAGGTAATTCTGCATATACTGCCGCTTATGCTCAGTATGTCGTCGTCGCCAGAGTGAGCGACTAGCCGCGATTAACTGTCTTTTCAATATATTCAATGATGAATGGCTTTTTTGGAGTTGTAGGAGTGATTGGTATTGATTCTCTGGCGGCAATGAATCCTTGGTTTATCTTGCTGTTGCTGGCTGTTGGCCTCGTTGCTGGGGTGATCAATACCCTAGCCGGTGGCGGTTCAAACCTGACTTTGCCCGCGTTAATGGTGATGGGGCTGCCTGCAGATGTCGCCAATGCCACTAACCGCGTTGGTGTTTTGCTGCAGTCGCTGGCGGGGGTGCGTGATTTTGATCGCCATGGCCAATTGCCCCGCGCAGATCTGTGGTCTGTGCTACGGCCTACTTTAATGGGTTCGGTGTTCGGCGCGATTGCGGCAGCTTATATGCCAGTAGCCTATCTAAAGCCGATTTTGCTATTTGCGATGGTGAGTATGGCGCTCATTATTTTGGTGAGGCCCGCGGTGATAGCACCGCCGCCGGGAACACCGGTAAAACAACTTAAGGATTGCCCAGAAGCCTTTTGGGGCTTGTTTGCGGCAGGGATCTACGGCGGCTTTGTGCAGGCTGGGGTCGGTTTTGTATTAATTGGAGCCTTGGCAGGCACCCTGCGATATGACCTAGTAAAGACGAATGCCCTGAAAATGCTGTGCACAGCCGCGCTGACCGTGGCGGCGTTGGCGGTATTTATATGGCAAGATCTTGTGGCGTGGTTGCCTGGGCTTATTCTTGGCCTTGGTTCAATACTGGGCGCAAAAGTGGGTGTTCGTCTGGCGCTAAAGGCGAGTCAGCGCAGCTTGAAGTGGTTTTTGTTTGTGATGACGGTGGTCGCAAGTGGCTTTGCGATGGTGAGTTAATCGTCAATCCGGCCGCGCAGTGATTTGATTTTACCGCGTTGCGTTTTACTGTCCATGCGGCGGCGCTGCGAACCCTTGGTGGGCCTGGTGGGGCGGCGCGGTGGCAATGTTTTAACGGATTCTATAATAAACTCGCGCAGACGCTGCAAGGCGTTATCTCGATTCTTTTCCTGGGTGCGAAATTGTTGGGCCTTGATGATGATAATGCCGTCTTTGGTAATGCGTTGATCATTCTTGCTCAGTAGGCGCTGCTTGTAATAATCGGGCAGGGAGGACGCCTTGATGTCAAAGCGCAGGTGGATGGCAGACGACACTTTGTTGACGTTCTGGCCGCCGGCGCCTTGGGCGCGGATGGCGCTAAGTTCAATTTCGTCGTCGGGCAGGGTGAGGGCGGCTGATATTTCAAACACAGTGAACATTCTCTCCTTAAAGAGGGCTAGTCTATCAGCTTGCTCGTGAGACTGGAAAAACGCCCATAAAGGGCTTGGCGTGCGCTATTTTTTTGAGGTTCCCCCACAGGCCAGCCTCAGTTACAATGCTGCTTAATCTAATTTGGTGTGATGAGTTTACGAAAATGGTGCATAAGGCCCGCATAACACAGCTGTGTGATTGCCGTCGATGGCGATGGTAGCTATTGCAAAAGCAAACTGGCAAACCGACCTACCATTTTTAAGGATTTATCATGCAAGCCCAGCGATATAATGAACTGGCGCAGCAAAGCTATAACCGTATTCCGGTTTATCGCGATGTGCTGGCCGACCTCGATACTCCCCTCAGTGCCTATCTAAAGCTCGCTGCCGAGCCTTACAGTTTTCTGTTTGAATCCGTTCACGGCGGCGAAAAATGGGGCCGTTATTCAATTATCGGCCTCGGCGCGCGTACGGTTTTGCGTGCCGAAGGCTTAGCGGTCACGGTGCATCGTGACGGTAAATTAATCGAGTCCCACGAGTGTGACGACCCACTGGCCTTTGTCGAGGCCTTTCAGGCGCGCTATCAAGTGCCAGACTTGGATGAGCTTCCGGCGTTTTATGGTGGCTTGGTCGGCTATTTTGCCTACGATTGTGTGCGGTATATTGAGCCTAAATTAATGGCGACAACGCCACCCGATGTGTTGGGCACACCGGATATTTTGTTGATGGTGTCTGAGGAATTATTGGTTTTCGATAATCTTTCTGGCGTCGTTAAGATCATTACCCATGCCGATCCTAGTGATCCTGGGGCCTATGGCAAAGCTCAGGAACGTCTCGATTCCTATGCGCAGATGTTGCGAGGCTTGTCGCCTATGCTGCCGGAGTTGAATCTGAGCGCCGATGGCGTCGCTGAAACAGATTTTGTTTCTAGTTTCGGTGAGGATAAATTTAAAGAAGTGGTCGAAAAGGTACGCGACTACGTTCTTGCTGGTGACACTATGCAGGTGGTTTTGTCTCAGCGCCTGAGTATTCCTTTTGATGCCTCACCGCTGAATTTTTATCGCGCTCTGCGCCATCTGAATCCGTCGCCCTATATGTACTACCTCAACTTGGAAGACTTCCATATTGTTGGTTCTTCACCGGAAATATTGGCGCGTTTGGAGGACGGCGAAGTCACGGTGCGGCCGATTGCTGGCACCCGCCGCCGCGGTCATAACGACGCGGAAGATTTAGCGCTTGAAAATGAGCTACTCGCTGATCCCAAGGAAATTGCCGAGCATTTAATGTTGATCGATTTAGGCCGTAATGACGCTGGCCGAGTCGCCAAAACCGGTACTGTAGAGCTCAGCGATAAAATGGTGGTTGAGCGTTATTCCCATGTGATGCATATCGTCTCGAACGTGCGCGCACAAGTGCGTGATGATATTACCGCCATGGATGTACTGCGCGCGACCTTACCGGCAGGCACCTTGAGCGGCGCGCCCAAGGTGCGAGCTATGGAGATCATTGACGAGCTTGAACCCGTCAAGCGTGGTGTCTACGGTGGCGCAGTCGGCTATTTAAGCTGGAATGGCAATATGGATACCGCCATAGCAATCCGTACCGCGGTTATTAAAGATGGCCAGCTGCATATTCAGGCTGGCGCAGGCATTGTTGCCGATTCTCAGCCTAGACTGGAATGGAAAGAAACAATGAATAAGGCGCGGGCGGTATTTAAAGCGGCGTCAATGGTGCAGAGCGGTGTGGCCAATAAAGTGGAGGCGTCATAATGTTATTAATGATCGATAATTACGACTCCTTTACTTATAACGTTGTGCAGTATTTTGCTGAGTTGGGCGCCGACGTCAAAGTGGTCCGCAATGATGAAATCAGTATCGAGGAGATTCAGGCATTGGCGCCGACGCACCTCGTGATTTCTCCCGGCCCCTGCACACCCAATGAAGCCGGTATTTCCATGGCGGCAATCGAGGCCTTTGCCGGCAAGATTCCGGTGCTCGGTGTTTGTCTTGGGCATCAAAGTATTGGTCAGGTGTTTGGCGGCAAAATTGTGCGGGCTAGGCAGGTGATGCATGGTAAGACGTCACCGATGCATCACCACAGCAATGGTGTATTTAGCGGTTTGCATAATCCCCTAGTCGCAACCCGCTATCACTCGCTGGTCATCGACAGAGCCAGTCTGCCAGACTGTTTGGAAATAACCTCATGGACACAGCTCGAAGACGGTAGTGTCGATGAAATTATGGGCGTGCGTCACAAGACACTCGATGTTGAGGGTGTGCAGTTTCACCCCGAGTCTATCTTGTCTGAGCAGGGCCATGAATTGTTTAAAAACTTTTTGGAGCGCGGCGTATGACGGCCATGACAATAACCGCTGCCCTCGGGCGGCTGGTGCAAAACATAAGTCTGAGTACTGACGAGATGACGGCGGTGATGACTGACATCATGACCGGGAAATGCACCGACGCCCAGATTGCGGCGTTTCTTATTGCGCTGCGTATGAAAAGTGAAAGCCTCGATGAGATTGAGGGCGCGGTGCGGGTGATGCGCAAATTGGCGATGCCGGTGGATATTAGCGGTTTAGCGCATGTGGTTGATATTGTTGGCACCGGCGGTGACGGTGCTAATTTATTTAATGTCTCTTCGGCCAGTACTTTTGTGGTGGCGGCGGCGGGGGCGCATGTGGCAAAGCATGGTAATCGCTCGGTGTCCTCAAAAAGCGGTAGTGCAGACCTACTAGAAGCGGCGGGTATTCAGCTCAATTTAAACTCAGAGCAAGTGGCGCGCTGTATTCGTGAGGTGGGTGTTGGCTTTATGTTTGCCGTTAATCACCACAGCGCAATGAAATACGCTATTGGCGTTCGCCGCGAAATTGCCCAGCGCACGATTTTTAATATTTTGGGACCGCTTACTAATCCAGCAGGCGTGACGCGCTTGGTTTTGGGTGTGTTTAGCAGCGAGCTGTGCAGGCCCTTGGCTGAGGTACTACAGCGTTTAGGTGCGGAGCACGTGATGGTTGTTCATGCCAAAGATGGTTTAGACGAGATTAGCTTGGCCTGCGCAAGCGAAGTCGCCGAGTTAAAAAACGGCGAAATAACGGAGTATTTGCTCTCACCTGAAGATGTGGGAATTAAAAGCCAAAGTCTTGTTGGTCTGGACGTAACGGATAGCGCGGGCTCCTTGGCGCTGATTCGCGATGCCCTGGGCAAGCGCAGTACCGAGGCGGGCAAAAAGGCCGCCGACATGATCGCCTTAAATGCGGGCGCGGCGCTCTATGTTGCTGGCGTCACCAGTACCTTAAAGCATGGCGTTGCGCTGGCTGAAGACACCATTCACGGTGGCCAAGCCCTAGAAAAAATGGGTGAACTAGCCGCCTTTAGTCAGGGCTTAATTGGCGGATCACAAAAATGAGTTCGTCATTAAATACCCCAACAATCTTAAAGAAAATTATTGATCGTAAGCGTGAAGAAGTTGCTGAGCGTAGCGCTAACGTTGCCATCGCCATGCTTAAAGAGCAAATTCAAACAGCCTCGGCGCCTCGGGGTTTTGTTCGGGCAATGGAAGCGAAATTAGCGGCTGGGCAGTCGGCAGTGATTGCCGAGATTAAAAAGGCCTCGCCCTCCAAGGGTGTTATTCGCGAAGATTTTCACCCTGCCGAGATTGCCGCTAGCTACGAGCGCGGTGGTGCGGCGTGTTTATCAGTGCTTACCGATGCCGACTTTTTTCAGGGCTCAGAAGCTTATCTTCAGCAGGCGCGAGCGGCGTGTTTGCTACCGGTAATTCGTAAAGACTTTATCGTTGATCCTTATCAAGTTTATGAGGCGCGAGCAATAGGCGCCGATTGCATTCTGTTGATTGCTGCGGCACTGAATGACGCCGACATGGCGAGCTTGAATGCATTGGCCCTTGAGTTGGGTTTGGATGTATTGATTGAGGTGCATAACGCTGAAGAGTTGGCGCGTACTTTACCGTTGGGTAACCGTCTTATCGGCATTAATAATCGTAATCTGCATACTTTTGAAACCACGCTAGAAACGACGTTCAATTTGTTAGCTGATATCGGCGATGAATTTTTGGTGGTGACCGAGAGCAGTATTCACACCACTGAAGACGTGGCGGCAATGCGCAGCAAAGGTGTGAATGCATTTTTGGTGGGCGAAGCGTTTATGCGCGCTGACGAGCCGGGCGAGAAATTGGCTGAGTTATTTACCTGAGAGGCCGCTGAACGCTGGATGGGAGACGGCAAACGCTAAGACTGGTGCTTTGCCGCCGACCCTGTTCCGCGTGAGAAAGATGGAAGGCCGCACTTGCTGTTGCATCTCCCGTCTCCCGTCCAGCATTAGGCGAAACCTAGCGTGTACCAAACACGACCATGGTCTTACCTTTCACGTTAACTAAGCCCTGTTCCTCTAGGGTTTTCAAAACACGGCCAACCATTTCTCTTGAACAACCCACAATCCGGCCGATTTCTTGGCGGGTAATTTTGATCTGCATACCGTCCGGGTGAGTCATTGCGTCGGGCTGTTTGCAAAGATCAAGTAAAGTTCGGGCGACTCGGCCGGTAACGTCTAAAAAGGCGAGATCGCCGACTTTGCGGGTAGTTAAGCGCAAGCGCTTAGCCATTTGTCGGCCCAGGGCTAATAAAATATCGGGATACTGTTCGCTGAGTTCGCGGAACTTGCTGTAGCTGATTTCTGCGATTTCACATTCGGTGCGGCTTTTGACTAATGCACTGCGTGTACTCGGGCTGTCTTCATCAAACACGCCCATTTCACCGAAAAAATCGCCTTTGTTTAAATAGGCGACAATCATTTCGCGTCCTTCATTGTCTTCTATGATGACGGTGACGGAGCCTTCGGTGATGTAAAACAAGGCGTCACTGTCATCGCCAGCGTAAATTAGGGTGCTTTTACTGGGGTAGCGGCGTCGGTGGCAGTGAGCTAAGAAGCCTTCTATATTTATAATTTCTGGTTTTAGCGGGTTCAGCACGGTTGTGGGGTCTCTTGATCTAGCAGAATGTCCAATGCGTGTGTTTCAGGTCTAAGTATGACCTGCTTTGGTGTTGATGGCGAGCCTGAATACTAGGGGCTGTGGTAAGCTTAGGCTAATTTACACAAGTCGCAAAGAGGGCGGAATGAAAGCAACAGTGAAGTGGGTTGACGGTGCCATGTTTTTGGCTGAATCGGGGAGTGGCCACTCGGTCGTCATGGACGGCCCGGAAGATCACGGCGGTCGCAATATGGGTGTTCGCCCTATGGAGATGCTGTTACTTGGTATGGGCGGTTGTGCCTCTTTTGACGTAATGAGTATGCTTAAAAAATCGCGACAAGATGTATTGGATTGTCGCTGTGAGCTAGAAGCTGAACGTGCCGATGCCGTACCGGCGGTGTTTACCAAAATTCACCTGCATTTTGTGGTGAGCGGTAAAGGCCTCAAGGAAGCTCATGTTAAACGCGCGGTCGAGCTCTCAGCTGAAAAATACTGCTCTGCCTCAATCATGATGGAAGCGGCCGGTGTCGATGTAAGTCACAGCTACGAGATCGCTGGCGAGGAATAGCTATGTTAAATCGGCCTAATGCGCATGCAGGCTTGCGCCATCTTGCACTGTTTGTAGCGAACTTTGATGAAGCCCTGCATTTTTATACCGAGCTATTAGGTATGGCGGTTGAGTGGCAGCCGGACCCCGATAATATTTATTTGTGCTCCGGCTGCGACAACCTCGCTCTGCATCGCTATCAGGGCGGGGAGCGGCCTGTAGCGGGGCAGCGCTTAGATCATTTAGGCTTTGTCATTGACCGCATAGACGACGTCGATGCCTGGCATGCTTTTTTGCTCGAGAATGGCGTTGCAATCAAGGCCGAGCCTCGCACTCATCGCGATGGCGCCCGTAGTTTTTACTGTTTGGATCCCGATGGGAATTTGGTGCAGATGATTTATCATCCGCCGATAAGTGCGCGGACCGTCTGATGTCGGTCGTCGGACGTCAGACACCCGACGTCCGACTTGCTTCCACACTTAAACGTAATACGTACTCCCTGTCATCACCTTCGCCATTAAACTCATCGCCTTTTTCACTGGCGCGGGGAACACTTGTCCGCCCGCGTCAATTGCCATTGTGGCATGGGCTGCTTCGTCTTCTAACATTTGAGTGATGATGGCGCGAGATTTTAGGTCGTCTTCGGGTAAGGTTTTAAGGTGTTCCCGCAGGTGCGCACAGACTTGGTCCTCCGTGGCGGCGACAAAGCCGAGGCTGATGCGGTCGCTGATTGCGCCGGCGCCGGCGCCGATGGCAAACGAGGCAATATAAAAGAGCGGGTTGAGGTGGCTGGTGTGACTACCGAGTTCTTGCAGGCGTTGTTCGCACCACGCTAGGTGGTCAATTTCTTCATTGGCTGCTTGTTCCATGGCAATTTTGACGGCCGCATTTTTTGCGGTGAGCGCCTGGCCTTGATAGAGGGCCTGGGCGCAGACTTCTCCGGTGTGGTTTATTCGCATTAGTCCTGAAGCGTGGCGGCGCTGTTGTTCTTCACCTTGGCTAGTATTCAGGGCGTGGCTGGGATTGCTGCGCTTGGCCGTTGCACTGCCTTTCACCAATGTTTTTAAGCTGCGATCGGCGCTCATTATAGCGCGGTCGAGTAGGGAATATTCGCGGGTCATTTTGATCCTCCGTCAGACATTATACGCCACTTTCGCTATTGCGGTGCCGGTGCCGGTGCCTGTGGCGTGCTCACGGTTGTTTTGGTGTGTTGGTAGCCCGTCCAGCGTTTGATCGCTTCGGCGAGCTCCCACAAGCGAATGGGTTTGACTAAGTGTAAATCCATTCCTGCTCGAAGATAGCTGTCGCGCTGTTCGTCTAGGGAATTGGCCGTTAGCCCAAAAATAGGGGTGCGCTCACGGCCTTCTTCGCCTTCGAATAGACGAATTTGCCGCGTTGCTTCAGCGCCGTCCATGATTGGCATTTCAATATCCATAATCACAAAGTCGAAACGACCACGAATAAACGAGTTCAATGCTTGTTGCCCATTTCCAACGTGGTGTACATCAATTCCTAGGCTGCTCAGCATGCGCGTTAGTACTTGGGCGTTGGTTGGATTGTCTTCGGCAATAAGGCATTTGAGTGATGACAAGTTCAGTGCGTCAGTACTGTATTGATCTGGCGAGCGATGATTAATACTTGCGTCGAAATGGCATTCAGCTAGTAGCGCGCTGCGCAGTGCGACACTGCTCAGCGGTTTGCTCAGCACGCGACGAATACCGGCGTTTTGTAATTCGTCGCGATCAAAATTGATGTTTGCGTGGGCTAGCATCAGGCTGATGGGCTGTTGATTTTCGGCTTGACTGTCATCGCATATTCGCTGAGCGAGCTTTAAACCACCTCCGGCGAGCGCTTGGTCGATTAATAGAATTTCTATCGGCGCATTGAGTAGTAGCTGATTGCGCACTATCGCTACGGCGGCATTATCACTGTTTGCTGTGAGTACTTGCATACCCCAGGTGCTGCACTGCTTGCTGAGTACCTTACAAAAGGTTTGGTTGCCGTCCACAACGAGCAGGCGTTTACCCTGGAGAAGCTCGGTGCCAGCAGTGCTGCTTTGCTCTGAAATTTTAGGCACGCCAAGTAACAGGGAAAAGCTCAGAGTGTGAGCACCGTTTGGTGAGGTGCGGACATTGACTTGGCCTCGCATTAAGCTAATGAGCTGGGCGGCGATGGCAAATCGCGCGTTAGTGATACTACTATCATTGCTAATGGAGCGGCTTAGAGCTTGTTTCTCTTGGGTGCTGAAGGCCTTGCCGCGATGGCTTAGGTCAAAATAAGTCAGTCCGGCTTTGGTCTCTGATGGGTAGACTTTCAGTAAAATATAGCCAGATTCAAAATGTTCAAATGCACTGTTCATTACGTGGGATAGCAATTGCCGAATTCGCGATGGGTCGCCGATGAGTTGCTCTCTGACCTCACTGTCAATATCACAAATTAATTCAATGGCTTGTTCAGCGGCAATATTGCGGAACCCGGCGAGGGACTCGTCGATAATTTCGGGTAAGTTAATCAGTTGGTTGCTGAGTTCAACGTCACTTTCGCTAAAGCGCACTGCCTGACTGGCCTCATCCAGCAACTGCAGCAGTTCGTGGCTAGAGCGCTGTAAAGTGCTGATATAGTCCTCTTGGCTAGCGGTTAAGCGCGTGTCACTAAGCAGCTCTGTTACGCCGATCATGGCACTTAGCGGGGTGCGAATATCGTGGGTAATGCGGGCTAATATATCGGTTTTGGCGCGATTCACTTCACCGAGGACGGCAATGTGCTGATCGTCTTGCGCTTGCTTGCGTTGGCGTAGTTGGTGGCGAGTAAATAATAAGCACGTTTGACTGATGGCGGCACCTGATGCCAGCGCTATCATCGCGGTGTTGATTAAGGGTATATCGCTTAGGTTTAGGAAGTAGCTAAGCAGAGCTACTGAGTAAAGTAACATGACTGCTGTGCGAGTAGTTAAATAATAAAAAATCAAACGGCTGTAACTGACTAAGTAGCAATGCAGTGACATGATAAATAAAAGTAAAACATTGGCGGGTATTAGTGTGTGTACAAGAACAGTGGCGCTGCGCCCGTCACTGATTAAACTAATGGCGATGGCTAAGATATTCACTAATATCGCTGTCCGGAAAATAGCCGGCCAGCGATGAGTGCGATTCATTGGAAATACGGGAAAGCCTTGCGCGTAGAGCAACTCCAGGATGCAGATCGCCAGTAAGGCGGTTATTAAGGTTGCACCCTGCCACGGTGGCATAAATCCTTGAGCTTCGCCAATATAACCCCATGCCAGTATTTGGCAGATAATTATTAGCCCGCAATTCAGGGCTTGGTAGATAAAAAGCCGCTCTTTGTGCAAAAGTGCACTGACAAGATTAAATAACAGCAGTAATACTAAGATGCCGTAGAACGCGGCATTAATAAATTCTCGCTTACTTACCTGGCCAAGAAAGCTTGCATAGCTGTGTAATTCAATGGTGATGCGTCGTGCAATAGGGGACTCGATGCGCAGGTAAAATGTACTTTGGCTGTGTGCCTCGATGGGGATGGCAAATAGGGTCTCGCTGCGAATTAACTTTCCTGATGGAAATGGCGCGACGATTTCTCCCTGGGTATAAAATTCAATATATTTGGCATTACTTGGTTGGACCTGCAATAACTGTTGCCTGATTTCGTTACTGGTATTGCGTAGCGTGAAGCGAAGCCAGAGGCGCCCGGTGGCGCCAGAAAGCTGGAAGTCAGCAATGCCGCTAGGCCGAAACTGGGTGTTTAATTCTGGCTGTTGGATAGCGTCGATACGATAGCGCGCGTCCGGGTCCATTAGAACGTCGGTGTAGCCCGCGAGGTTTGTGTTGTTTTGACTTGAATCGAGTACGAGCACTGGCGCCGCCAAGCTGGGAACGCTAATGCACAGCAAAAGCAAGCCCAGAAAGCGGCGCAGGCGGCGGTACGACCGAGGTTTATTTACGGTCGATGGCGCGGTAGGCAATGTCGTTGCGATAGAATGCATCCCGCCACTTTATCTGTTTCGCTGCTGCGTAGGCAAGCTGCTGTGCATCGGCAACGCTACTGGCTATGGCGGTGGCGCACAGTACGCGGCCGCCGTTGGTGACTAGCTTGCCGTCGACTAGGCGCGTGCCGGCATGAAATACCTTGCTGCAGTCCGTTTCTGCGGGAATGCCAGTAATGACCTCGCCCTTGGCGTAATCGCTGGGGTAGCCGCCCGCAGCCAGAACCACGCCGACGGCTGGGCGGGAGTCCCAGTCAGCAGTGACGGTATCAAGTTTGCCGGCAATCGCAGCGAGGCAAAGTGCCGCTAAATCTGACTTTAAACGCAGCATAATGGGCTGGGTTTCGGGGTCGCCGAAGCGGCAATTGTATTCAATTACTTTGGGTTCGCCTTGAGCATTTATCATTAGCCCAGCATATAAAAATCCAGTGTAGCGATTACCTTCGCTGGCCATACCGCGCACGGTGGGAATGATAACTTCATTCATTACCCGCTGGTGGATTTCTGGCGTAACGACCGGGGCTGGTGAGTATGCGCCCATCCCGCCAGTGTTGGGGCCGGTGTCGCCGTCGCCAACTCGCTTGTGGTCTTGGCTGGTGGCCATGGCGAGAATGTTTTCGCCGTCGACCATCACGATAAAGCTGGCTTCTTCGCCTTCTAGAAACTCTTCAATAACCACGCGGCAACCGGCGTCGCCAAAGGCATTACCAGACAGCATGTCGCGCACGGCATCTTCGGCTTGTGCTAGGGTTTCGGCAACGATTACGCCTTTACCGGCAGCGAGGCCATCGGCTTTAACCACAATCGGCGCACCCTGTTCACGCAAATACGCCAGTGCGGGTTCGAGTTCGGTAAAGTTTTGGTAGCTGCCAGTGGGGATTTGGTGACGAGCGAGAAAGTCTTTGGTGAAGGCTTTGGAGCCTTCGAGTTGCGCGGCGCCCTTGGTGGGGCCAAAGCACGGTAAGTTGCGGGCTTGGAAAAAATCAACAACGCCTTCGACTAAGGGCGCTTCAGGGCCGACGATGGTAAGGCCTACCTGATTCTTCTCGGCAAAGTCTGCTAGCGCCGCAAAGTCGTCAATAGCAATTGCCACATTTTCAATATTGTTGTCTAAAGCCGTGCCGGCATTGCCGGGGGCTACAAATACGGTTTCAACTTGTGCTGATTGAGCAACCTTCCACGCCAGCGCGTGTTCGCGGCCGCCGTTGCCAATAATGAGTACATTCATATGCTTGGGTGAACGCTTGATGGGAGATGGGAGACGCAAAACCTAGGTCTGTCATCGCTATCGGCGTTCAAACTCCTTTGTCTGTATTTGATTTCAAGGCTGGATTGGGAGGTCGAGGTGTCTTTTGCATCTCCCGTCTCCCGTCCAGCATCTTGCGCGATTAGTGCCGGAAGTGGCGCATACCGGTAAACGCCATCGCAATGCCGTATTCGTCGGCAGCGGCGATCACTTCTTCGTCGCGAATTGAGCCGCCAGGCTGGATGACACATTTAATACCGGCAGCGCCCGCATTATCCAAACCGTCCCGGAAGGGGAAGAAGGCGTCAGAGGCCATGACCGCTCCGGCCACTTGTAAGCCAGCGTGCTCGGCTTTGATTGCTGCGATGCGGGCCGAGTTGATGCGGCTCATTTGGCCAGCGCCTACGCCGATGGTCTGACGGTTCTTGGCGTAGACGATGGCATTGGATTTAACGAACTTAGCAACCTTCCAAGCGAAGATCATATCGTCTATTTCGCTGGGCTCGGGCTGGCGCTTGGTCACAATCTTAAGGTCGGCGGCGGTAATCATACCCAGATCGCGATCTTGTACTAGCAGGCCGCCATTAACGCGTTTGTAGTCGAAGGCGGGGCTGCTCTTGTCCCACTGGCCACAGCTAAGTAGGCGCAGATTTTTCTTCTCGGCGATGATGGCCGCAGCTTCTTCGCTAACGGTAGGCGCAATAATGACTTCAACAAACTGGCGATCGCAAATTGCTTTGGCAGTGGCGGCGTCGAGTTCGCGGTTAAAGGCGATAATACCGCCAAATGCCGACTCGGGGTCAGTGGCAAAGGCCAGGTCGTAAGCTTCGCCGATGCCGTTCAAAGAGACCGCGACGCCGCAGGGGTTGGCGTGTTTAACAATAACGCAGGCCGGCTTCACAAAGGACTTAACACATTCCAGCGCGGCGTCGGTGTCGGCAATATTGTTGTACGACAGGGCTTTGCCTTGCAGCTGAGTTGCGGTGGCAACAGAGGCTTCGCTGGGGTGGCGTTCAACGTAAAACGCAGAATCCTGATGGGGGTTTTCGCCGTAGCGCATGTCTTGGGCTTTAATGAACTGGCTATTAAACGTGCGCGGGAATTTTTCAGTGCCACCGGGCACCAGCCGACCAAAGTAATTGGCAATCATACCGTCATAAGCGGCGGTGTGTTCGTAGGCTTTAATGGCTAAGTCAAAACGGGTGTCGAGATGGGTGCAGCCGTTACTGGCTTGCAGCTCATCTAGGATAACTTGATAGTCAGTGGCATTAACGACAATGGCCACGTCGCGGTGATTTTTTGCCGCAGCGCGAACCATGGTCGGTCCGCCAATATCAATGTTCTCTACTGCGTCTTCTAAGGTGCAACCGGGTTTTGCTACAGTGGCTTCGAAGGGGTAAAGATTAACAATAACCATGTCGATCGCATCGATGCCGTGCTCGACCATAATGCCGTCATCAATGCCTCGACGACCGAGAATGCCGCCGTGTACCTTGGGGTGCAAGGTCTTAACGCGGCCATCCATCATTTCGGGGAAACCGGTGTAATCGGATACTTCGGTCACTGCGATGTCATTCTGCTTAAGCAGGGCAAACGTACCGCCAGTAGAGAGTAATTCAACACCGAGTTTGCTGAGTTCGCGAGCGAATTCAACAATGCCGGATTTGTCGGAAACGCTGATGAGTGCGCGCTTTACGGGACGGGCCTGATTGTCAGTAGTCATGCAGAGAGTGTTACCTTAAGGTTTAAAAAAGTGTACTGAAATTGGTGTTCAGAGCAGCCAATTACAAGAGATCATATTGTTTGAGCTTTTTTCGTAAGGTGCCGCGATTCAATCCCAGCATTTGCGATGCGCGGGTTTGGTTATTGCGGGTGTAGCGCATTACTTCTTCGAGTAGTGGTGCTTCTACCTCCGATAAAACCATATTGTAAACATCGCAAACGTCCTGTCCGTCAAGATTGGTCAGGTAGTTGTTGAGGGCTATGGCGACACTGTCACGCAAGGTTTTTGCTTTGCTAATATCGTCTGCCGAGGGCGTTGGGTTGGCGCTGACCTCGGTCATCACTGCGGTGTCGGTGCTGGTTAAGTTCATGCTGCTGCGTCCTGTAGAGTTTGGCCGTGCTGTTCAAAGTAGCGATGTACAGCATCTAGTTGTGCACTGGCAGATTCAAGGCGATTGAATTCACTGCGAAAGCCAGTGTTGGCGTCGTGCTCCTGCAAATACCATGCGCAATGTTTACGCGCGATTCGCAGGCCGTTCTGTTCCCCATAAAAATGATGTAGCGCGCTGAGGTGGCTCAGCATAACTGCTTGTACTTCTGCTGTGGTCGCGGCCGGTGCCAGAATTCCGGTGTTCAAGTAGCTGGCTATTTCACGGAATAACCATGGTTTACCCTGCGCGCCACGCCCGATCATTACGCCGTCGGCGCCGGTGTAATCCAGTACATATTTAGCTTGCTCGGCACTGGTGATATCACCATTGGCGAATACGGGTATGCTAATCGCCTGCTTAATCGCGGCAATCGTATCGTACTCGGCCATACCCAAATATCGGCATTGTCGAGTACGACCATGCACTGCGAGTGAGCTAATACCGCAATCCTGAGCAAGCTCCGCAATGGCTAGGCCATTGCGCTGGTCCGGTGACCACCCAGTGCGAATTTTTAATGTCACTGGAATATCTACTGCCGCAATCACTGCTTTGAGTATTTGCTCAACCAGTTCAGGCTCTTTTAATAAAGCTGAACCTGCGGCCCGCTTACACACTTTTTTCGCTGGGCAGCCCATATTGATATCAATGATATCGGCGCCCATCTCCATGCAACTTCTTGCGGCTTCCGCCATCATGGCTGGCTCGGCACCGGCAATTTGTACCGCGCGGGGTGTATTGTCGTCGTGAGCTAGGCGTAAATGACTTTTGCGAGTATGCCAAAGTTGCGTGTCGCTAATCACCATTTCCGACACGGTTAAGCCAGCGCCAAATTGCCGGCATAATCTGCGAAAGGGCAGGTCAGTAATTCCTGCCATCGGCGCCAATACAGCGCGAGCAGGAAGCTTGTGAGGACCAATCTGGATCATCGCCATGCCTGAAAAAAAAGGGTGCTTAACAGTGGGAAAACAGGGCAGCTATGATACTCGTTTGCTGACTTCACCGGAAGCCTTGCGCTCAGAAAATAACCAACTCTGAGTGTGAAAGAAGTGCACAAATGGGGCTTTACGGCAGCAGCTGTAACTGGTAGTTCACGGCGGTGGAGCCGGGGTCAACGATTTCTAGCGCAATGTGCACCGGTTGCTGGCTGGCGAGATCTGACAGCGCATTGAGTTCTCCAGCCAGGTACTCGCGGGGTTGAAACACCCTGCTGGCAAGGGTTTGGCCATTTATGTCGCTAAAGTGCAGCTTCAGGGCTGGGAAGGGGCTTGGCTCGGCACTGCGATTTAATAAAATAGTATCGACAATAAGTGCGTTGGCCACGCTAGGGTGTTTGCGAACCAGAAGGTGGGTACTCACTACGTCGCCCAGTTGGCGCGCTTCTGGCGCTTTGTTCTCGCACAGTAGCGGGTGCAGTGGGCATAGCTGCTGTAAATAGTCACCAGCGGGGCTGGCGAATACAGCGTCCTTTTGCCAGAGTGCAATTTGCCCGGCCAGTGCCAGTAGGGCAATGAAATTCGCCATCAGCCAAGGCCAGCGTCGGGGCTGGTGACGCGGGCGATGGTGTTCAAAGTCATGGTTTAGAGTGCTTAAACCGGCAATAAGGTCTAGGGGGGAGTCTGCGGTAGTGTCACTTTCAGTGTGGCTCGTCTCGGCAGGCTCGAGTGCGGTTTGCTGTGGCTCGGCGGCGGATAAATGCGCTTTTGGCGTGTTTCCCGTTGCCGCATTGAAAATGCTCATGCACACGCCACAACGCACTAAGCCGCCAGCGGCGTGTAGTTGTTGGGATTTGAGTCGAAAGCGCGTCATGCATTGCGGGCATGACACGCTTTCGACTACGTCAGTCGGTGCTTGGTGTTCGGTAGGCATGAGCTCAATGTGCTTAAGTGGTTTAGGGTTTCTTTTTGCCGTTAATGCGGACCCATTCGTCCTTGGCATTCAGTTCTAGCGCATTAAACCACTGTCGGTAGCAGGTCAGCAATTCTTCGGCTTGGCTGTTGAGAATACCTGATAGGCAAATCGGTGCCTCAGGGCTTAGCGCCGCCGCTAAATTCGGCGCCAGAGAGATTAGGGGGCCGGCAAGAATATTTGCGATCATCACATCACCGTGCAAATTGCTGGGGATTTGCTCTGGGAGCAGGCAGTCGATACGGTCGTCGTCAATATTATTGCGCTGGGCATTGTCGCGGGTTGCGAGCAGTGCTTGAGGGTCGTTATCGATGGCAATGACCCTTTTGGCACCGAGTAGTAACGCTGCAATACCTAAAATGCCTGAGCCGCAGCCGTAGTCGATAACGGTTAAGCCGCTGAGATTTTGCTGGTCTAGCCATTGCATGCACAACCAGGTGGTGGGGTGGGTGCCGGTGCCAAAGGCGAGGCCGGGGTCGAGTAGTAGATTTACTGCGCTGGGGTCTACTGGCTCTCGCCAGCTTGGGCAAATCCAAAGGCGCTCGCCGCACTGAATAGGGTGGTAGCTGTCCATCCACTCTCGGACCCAGTCGCGGTCTTCCAGTATTTCACTGCGGTGGGGTGGCAGGGCTTTGCCAAATTGGGTTTCTAGGGCGACGAGGATAGCATCCATGTCAGTGTCAGCGGTGAACAGGCCTGTTACCCGAGTTTGTTGCCACATGGGGGTTTCACCTACGCCGGGCTCGTACACAGGTTGGTCGGCGTTGTCTTCCATGGTCACGGCGGCGGCGCCTATTTCTAGCAAGGCGTCTTCTAGTGCTGGCGCAGAGGCTGGGTTGGTGTCTAGGCGCAGTTGTAACCATGTCATAGGGCTAACTCTTTTTGAAATTTAATGATATCGGCAGAATGTAAAAAAGGGGCCGAAGCCCCTTTTGAGTGTGCAGTTTAAACTATTTTACAGTTTAAGCTTCTTTTCTAGGTAGTGAATACTCACGCCGCCTTCGCGGAATGCGGCATCGCGGACCAAGTCCCGATGTAAGTCGGTGTTGGTGCGAATGCCGTCTACCACCAGCTCGTCTAATGCATTGCGCATACGGGCAAGGGCGATTTCGCGATTGTCTCCCCAGGTGATGATTTTGGCGATCATCGAGTCGTAATGAGGGGGGACGGTGTAACCGCTGTAAAGGTGCGAGTCGACCCGTACGCCTAGGCCACCCGGCGCATGGTAGTGCTTAATCAAACCTGGGCAGGGCATAAAGGTTTTGGGATCTTCGGCATTTATCCGGCACTCAAAGGCGTGGCCTTTGATTTTGATGTCGTCCTGAGTAAGGGACAGCTTCTCGCCGCCAGCAATTAAGAGCTGCTGCTTGATAAGATCGACACCGGTTACCATTTCGCTGACAGGGTGCTCAACCTGAATACGGGTATTCATCTCGATAAAGAAGAATTGGCCGTTTTCGTAGAGGAATTCGAAGGTGCCCGCGCCACGGTAATTAATGGCAATACAGGCATCAACACAAGACTTGGCGACTTGGGCGCGAATCTCGTCGGGAATACCCGGTGCTGGCGCTTCTTCTAATACCTTCTGGTGACGACGTTGCAAAGAGCAGTCGCGGTCGCCTAGGTGAATAGCGCTTCCTTGGCCGTCGGCCAAAACTTGGATCTCGACGTGGCGGGGGTTTTCGAGAAATTTCTCAATATATACCGTGCCATCGCCAAAGGCGGCGCTGGCTTCGGATTGCGTGACATAAACTGCATTGAGCAGCGCTGCCTCGCTATGAACTACTCGCATACCGCGACCGCCGCCGCCAGCAGCTGCTTTAATGATGACCGGGTAACCGATGCGCTTGGCTACCTTTAAAGTGTGTTCATTATCGTCGGTGATCGGGCCATCTGAGCCAGGTACGGTTGGTACACCGGCCTTTTTCATGGCTTTTATCGCAGAAACCTTGTCGCCCATCATGCGAATAAGGTCGGGCGTGGGGCCGATAAAGACAAAACCACTCTTTTCAACTTGTTCTGCGAAGTCGGCGTTCTCGGCGAGAAAACCGTAGCCGGGATGAATGGCGACGGCGTCGGTAACTTCGGCGGCGCTGATAATGGCTGGAATATTGAGATAGCTCGCGGTCGATGGCGCGGGGCCAATACACACGGACTCGTCAGCTAGGCGGACATGCATCAGGTCGCGGTCAGCGGCTGAGTGCACTGCTACCGTTTTAATACCCAATTCTTTGCAGGCGCGCAAAATCCGCAGGGCAATTTCACCACGGTTGGCAATGACGACTTTTTTAAGCATTTGGAATCAATTCCTCTTTTGGTGCTTTGATCGTAGTTATGCCGGTGTTACACAATGGTGATCAAGGGCTGGTCAAATTCCACGGGCTCAGCGTCGTCAACCAAAATGGCCTCGATTACGCCAGACTTGTCTGCTTCAATTTGGTTCATCATTTTCATGGCTTCAACGATGCAGATGACATCGCCAGCTTTGACGTGCTGACCAACTTCAACAAAGGCGGGTGAAGACGGTGAAGGTGAGCGGTAGAACGTACCGACCATGGGCGACTTGATTAAATGACCGCTTGGGCCTTGCGCTTCAACTGGAGCTGCTGCAGCGGCCGGTGCTGGGGCCGCTGGCTGTGGCGCGTATTGCATTGGCTGTTGCATATACTGCGGCGCCATCATGCCTTTGGCGGCGCTGTTGCGGCTGATGCGCACAGACTCTTCGCCTTCTTTAATCTCGAGCTCGTCGATATTCGATTCTTCGAGTAACTCGATAAGCTTTTTTACTTTTCTAATATCCATAGTAACTCTCTTTAATGTGAGTGAAGTGATTAGTCTTGTTATTCGTTTAACTGGCTTATTGCAGCTTGCAGGGCATATTCATAGCCTGCTGCAGCCAAGCCGCAGATGACGCCCTGGGCAATATCTGAAAAATAGGAATGATGACGAAAACTGTCCCGCGCGTGCACATTGGATAAGTGCACTTCAATAAAGGGGATGTCTACTGCCAGCAGGGCATCGCGCAGGGCAATACTGGTATGGGTAAAGGCCGCGGGATTAAAAATAATAAAGTTGATGCCTTCCGGGCGCGCCAAGTGGATGCGTTCAATTAGCTCGTATTCGGCATTGCTTTGCATTGATTGCAAATGATGCCCGGCCGCCTTGGCGGATAGCTGTAACCTAGTGTCAATATCGGCAAGCGTGGCGCTACCGTAAACGCCGGGTTCGCGACTGCCGAGGAGGTTGAGATTGGGGCCGTGAAGTACGAGTATCGATGCCATAGGTCACTGCTATATTGCTTAATTCAGGTTATGCGCAGATTGTGCCTTATTTGGTTTTATGAGTCCAACGCATCCCGTGAATTTTTTAAGATAGCGTGCAGTTAGCCGCAAGTTTGCAGAAGATGGCCGGAATTTTGTGCTCTCCAGTGTTTTCGGTGCTAACACTGAAAACGGCTAATATCGCTCTAAGTTGACTCTTCAAGCAAGCGAAGGAGCATGGACTTGCTTAAGACCTGCGGCAAGACGATGGGGCTGGCAGAGAGATCGGCTGGGAAATATATATAGAGTGGAATACCGTTGCGCTGGTAATCGGCCAGCAGTTGGGT
This sequence comes from Zhongshania antarctica, assembly GCF_014202945.1. Lineage (GTDB taxonomy): Bacteria > Pseudomonadota > Gammaproteobacteria > Pseudomonadales > Spongiibacteraceae > Spongiibacter > Spongiibacter antarcticus. The sequence continues at coordinate 162,948 of NZ_JACHHW010000008.1, forward strand.
GATGGCAGGATCATAGCGCGTCCAATCGGCTGTGACATAGTGAACATTGTGAAGAATGAAGGCGGCGCGAATCGTGTCGGTGTGCAACACTAGCGCTTCATTGGCGGCGCAGGTTATACACCAGTCGGCGGTAACATCTAAAAACACATTTTGGCCGCTTTCGCGCAGGCGCTGAATTTGGCTGCTATCAAAGCCTGTCACATTAGCGTTATTCTCAATCGGCTTGTTGAGGCCGATCAGCATAAGGCTTAGTGCCCCAATGTAGGCGACAATGGCCAGTATTTTCGCCGCCAGGCCTTGCCTGTAGAGCCAGAGACCAAAACCAATTAGCAGCCAGGCAGATAAAATAAGTGCCATGCCGTTCGCGCCGGTTTGGCGACCGACCACCCAGCTTAACCAAACGGCGGTGGCGAGTAGGGGGAAGGCGAGTAGCTGGCGGAGCGTGATCATCCATTGCCCCGGTTTTGGAAGGCGACGCAAGCCAGCGGGGAATAGTGTTAACAACAACACCGGCAGTGCCATGCCGATACCGATGAAGCCAAACACGAGCAGTGAAATGGCGGGTGTTTGGCTGGCGGCAAAGCCCACGGCCGTGCCCATAAAGGGCGCTGTGCAGGGACTGGCGACCACGGTGGCGAGCACGCCAGTGAAAAAACTGCCGCTATAACCCGATTGCCGACTAAGGTCGCCGCCTATATTCATCCAGCTGCCGCCAATCTCAAATACACCGAGTAAGTTCAGCGACAGCACAAAGAACAGGCTGGCGAGTAGGGCGACAAACCACGGTGTTTGCAGTTGAAAGCCCCAGCCGATGGCTTGCCCAGCTTGTTGCAGCGCGACTAATACTCCGGCCACCGCAACAAAGCTCAAGACCACGCCAGCGCTGTACGCGATGCCGTGGCTGGCGGGACTGCCGCTGCGGGCATTCGCGAAGCTCAGCACCTTGAGGCCCAATACCGGGAAGACGCAGGGCATTAAATTGAGAATAGCACCGCCGAGTGCGGCAAAAATTAAGATGAGCCAAAGTGTTGGTACATCTGCGGTGGCGGGCAGGGGGCTAATCTTCTTGGGCGCGCTCGTTTTTTCAATTAGCTGGCTGATCGGATCAATACGGTAGTGCTGGGTTTGGGGCGGATAGCATAGCCCGGCATCGGCGCAGCCTTGTGAGGTAATGCTCAGTGTAAAGGGTTGGCTGGGTATATCGCTGATCGCGATAGACGTATTGTGATAGTAAACTTCGGTTTCGCCAAAATAAGGGTCTTGTTTGACTTTGCCGGGTTCAAAGCGGGTACTAATCGCCGCAGGCTTGCCATCAACGCTGGCGCTTAGCTGGAAACGCTCGCGATAGAGGTAATAGCCCTCGGTTATTTGCCAGCCAAGCAATAAATTATCGTTATTCCACTGGAGGTCTGATTGGTAGGCCTGTTCCACGGGCAAAAAGCTAGGATTGCTGTCGCCAAAGCTTTGCGGCGTGGCATTAAAAAAATCCTGACTATGGGCGTTGACACCGAAGACCAGAAAAATAAGCGATAATAAAAGTGGTTTCATAAATACAATCACTGCTGTGGTGGCGTTATGATACGCCATAATTAGTTGTTTCGATGCTGAAGTTCACATTGCTAGCGAGTTTACAGGTATTGCTCGGAAGGGTTAAGTTCAGGCTATGTTGTTCGAATAATTGTGTCGCCGAAAAGCAAGCGGCGGCGTATTGGAGGGTTTGTGAGTTGTAAGTGGATGAGTGTTGGCGGCTTGGCCGCGCTGTTATTCAGCGCTGTACTACAGGCTCAGCCCGATCAAATTACGGTAGAAAACGCCTATGTGCGTGGCTTGCCGCCAAGCCAACGCAATACGGCGGCGTTTTTTAGTGTGCACAATCACCGTGGTCAAGAGGTTCGGATTGTGGCCGGTGATAGTGATGCCGCCGAGCGCTTGGAAATACATGGTCATCAGCATCGTAATGGCATGATGTCGATGCAGCGCGAGGATGCGGTCACCGCGCCGGCCAACGGCGAGTTTGTTTTTGCGCCCGGCGCCTACCATTTAATGTTAATTAATTTAACAAGACCGCTGGCAGACGGTGACCGGGTGAAATTTACCCTTAAAACCGCTGAAGGTGAAATTCTTGCCATTGATGCGCCGGTAATTAGTGTGCTCAAACCCGCGCCCAGCGCAAACACCACATCTAGCTCCACAATGAGCCCGACTGAACACACAGGAATGCACTAATGATTGAAAAGATAAAAGACCTAGTCGCTAGGGCCAAAGAGAGTGCGCAAGACTGGCTCGGCAATGGGCTTGCATTAAAAATCGCTGCCGTTGTCGTGCCAGTCTATCTCGTGATTGTGATGATATTTGGTGTGTATTGGAGCTTTACGCCGGATATACCCAATACCCAGTATCTGCAAAAAGACGCCAAAATGGGTGTTATTGGCAGCGCAACAACCTCAGCATTAATTGATGTTACTGAAACATTGCTCGACAAGCCGGGCGGTTTTATTAGTAATGATATAAGCCCGCCAGGCATTTTTATGGACGATATGCCTGCGTGGGAATACGGAGTGCTCATTCAGGTTAGAGACCTGAGCCGCGCCATGCGCGAGAACTTTAGTCGCTCGCAGTCGCAATCCCAAGAAGATGGCGACTTGGCCAAGGCCGAGCCGCGCTTCAGCTTCTCTAATAATAGCTGGGCGGTACCCGCTTCTGAGTCGGAATACCGGCAGGGCATTAAATTCCTTAAGGCTTATCGCAGCCGCTTGGCTGATGTAGATCAGCCTCAGGCCCAGTTTTACGCCCGCGCCGATAATCTGCGCTATTGGCTGGCAGGCGTGGAGTCGCGTTTAGGGAGCTTGTCGCAGCGCTTGAGTGCCAGTGTTGGGCGGCCGCGTTTGAACACTGATTTAGCCAACGACGCCAATGCACGGCAGTCTACGCCGGCATCGACTGAGTTGCAGATAAAAACCCCATGGCTGGAAATTGATAATGTATTTTACGAATCCCGCGGCACGGCTTGGGCGCTGATTTGCTTCCTGAAGGCGGTCGAGGTGGATTTTGCCGATGTATTGGCCAATAAAAATGCGAGTGTGAGTTTGCGACAAATAATTCGTGAACTAGAGGGAACCCAACAGGCAATGTTCAGCCCAATGGTTCTCAATGGCAGTGGTTTTGGGTTTTTAGCCAACCATTCACTGGTGATGGCGTCTTATATTAGCCGCGCCAATGGTGCTATAACTGATTTACGTGACTTGTTATCTCAAGGATAAATGATGGTTTACTCTACTTTACTTAAAACCTGTGTGCTCGCCGCCAGCGTGTGGCTTACGGCCTGCGCCTCTAGTCCACAAGCGATTCAATTGAGCCCAAAATTTTCGGCGCCCACTGCGCGTATGGGCAATAACAGCCCTGTTCATGTCAGGGTCAGTGACCAGCGTCAAAACAAGGTGCTGGGCAGTCGCGGTGGTACATACCGTGAAACCTCAGTGGTGACCATTGCCAACGATTTGTCTTTGGCGGTTGAAAAACCCTTGGCTAAGCACATGGCAACAATGGGCTACGATACCGACAGTCTGCGTGCCGACACGGCAGATCTCCATGTGATTTTTGAATCTCTGGTCTATAACCACCCGAAAGAAGACGGCGTTGGTTATGACATGGATATGTTAGCTGTGGTAAATGTGGTTGCTAGTCGCGGTAATGAGCGTTATGAAGGCCGCTACCGAGTGAAGCGGAAGCAGAAGTTCTTTAACGCGCCAAGCGAGTCTCACAATGCCGAGCTGGTTAATGGCCTTGTGGTTGAAGTGCTTAATAGCATGTTTGAAGACCCTAAGTTGGTAGGGTTCTTGCGGAAAAACTAACACGTATTATCTGAGTTAAAGAAGGCGGATGCGTTAATTGCTCCGCCTTTTTTTATGCTTGCAACGTGCTGGGTGGGCGCCAACTCATGGCCTATAAAGTTGCCAGCTGCTGATTTAGCCACTGCTTGAATTGTCCCTTGGGTAGCGCACCAGACAGCCGAGTAATTTCCCGGCCACGATGAAATAGAATTAGCGTGGGGATCGAGCGGATTTGAAACTGGGCAGCGGTGTTCTGATTGGCTTCAGTGTCGAGTTTAAGAAAGCTGACATGGGCGGGCATTTCGGCGGCAAGTTCACTATACACCGGCGCAAATGAGCGGCAGGGGCCGCACCAGGGCGCCCAAAAATCCACCAGCACCGGCAGGCCGCTTTGTTGAATATAACGATTAAAATTCGCATCGCTGGCGTTTACGACCTTGCCGTCGAGCAATAGCGCCTTGCACTTGCCGCACACCGGAGCATCGGCAATACGTGATTCGGGTACGCGGTTAATCACGGCGCAGTTTGGGCAAATCAGTTGTAGCGAAGGGCTAGCGCTCATGGGGAATCCAAATACAGCAAGTCATAACGCTGATATGTGGTCAGAAGGCGGGGATTTCAAGGTCTTAGCTTTATGGCGCTAGGCGTTCTCGACGCGAAAGCGCCTGAGACAGCCTAGCAAGGGAGTGCTTAGCGATTTAACTCGCTGAGTAATTCCTGATGTCGCGGCCCGCGTAGGCGTGGACCGTATTGGGATACTACCTCGGCGGCAGCGCGGCTAGCCAGTGCGCCGGCCTTGGCGTAGCTGTACCCGTTGGTAATGCCGTAGAGAAACGCGCCAGCAAACATATCGCCCGCGCCGTTGGTGTCTACCGCAGTGACCTTATGGCCTGAAATTTCATGCAATTGTTCGCCGTCAAACACCAGTGCGCCTTTGGCACCGAGGGTGATGGCGAAGGTCTTGGCAACGCGTTTCAGTGCGGCAACGGCTTCGTCTAAAGACTCGCTGTTGGCCCAGCCCAATGCCTCGGCTTCGTTGCAAAAAATCAGGTCTACACCATTGCCCAGCATGTCCTTTAAGCCGTCGCGGAAGAAGCTGACCATCCCCGGGTCTGAAAAGCTCAGCGCGGTTTTAACCTTATTGCGCTCGGCGATTTCGCGTCCTGCAATGGCGGCGGCGCGACCACTGTCGGAGGTGACCAGATAGCCTTCCATGTAAAAATACGTAGAGGCGGCGAGAGCTGCTTCATTGATCTCGCTTACCGCAAGGGTTTCGCTAATCCCGAGATTGGTGTTCATACTGCGTTCGGCGTCTGGGCTGACTAATACGAGGCATTTACCGGTAATGCCATTGGCCTTGGCGCTGTTAAAATCAGCATCTACCCCAGCGGCTTTAATGTCGTTCATAAAGAAGTGGCCGTGTTCGTCGTTTGCCACTTTGCAGGAATAGTAATTGTTGGCGCCAAAATAGCCCGCAGCGACAATACTGTTACAGGCGGAACCGCCACTGGCGAGTTTGGCGTGAACCATATGGCCGCTGAGCTTGTCCAAGAGTTCCTGTTGACGGGCGGCATCGACGAGGGTCATCAGGCCTTTTTCCACGCCGAGGGATTGCAATTCTGCGTCGTTAATTTCGATTTCGGTATCGACCAAGGCGGCGCCAATTCCATAGAGGTGGTATTTTTTCATCTGATTTGCCAGTAACTTGCGGTAAAGTGCCGCTATTATCCGGTTTGAATTCTGATTTGCAATGTATCTGGTCGTATTGAATGGTTAAGAAAGCATCTAAGGCAAGTGGCGCTTCCGCAGCAAAATTCTCGTGGTGGGGTTTATTCGTCAAGCTTAGCTTGGCGTTTGCGGTCGTCATGCTGATTTTTTTCGCTTATTGCGATGCCAAGGTGCGTGGCACGTTTGACCGCCAGCGCTATGAGCAACCCGCCAAGGTCTACGCCCGGCCATTGGTGCTGGCAACGGGGGCGATTCTCACCGCCTATGAACTCGAATCTGAGCTGGGCGAGCTAGGCTATAGTAATCGTCGCTTAGTTGATCAGCCTGGCAGCTATTCCCGCCAAGGTGACCACTTCACTATTTATCTTCGGCCATTTTCCTTTGCCGACGGGGCACAACCGGCGCGCAAGATCGAAGTTGAGATGAGTGCGACGACCGTGCGCGTGGTCCGCAATAAATTGGGTGATCGCATTGCCGAAGAGCAGCTCGATCCGATGGTCATTGGCGGTGTTTATCCCGGTCGTCATGAAGACCGTATCATGCTGAGCTTAGCTGAAGCGCCGCAAATGCTGCTTGAAACCTTGGTGCAGGTGGAAGATCAGCACTTCTACAGCCATTTTGGTATTTCGCCGCGCAGTATCGCGCGTGCCATGCTCGCCAATATAAAGGCGGGACGTACTGTGCAGGGCGGCAGCACACTGACCCAGCAATTGGTTAAAAACACTATTCTGAGCAATGAACGCAGCTTGTGGCGCAAGGCGAAAGAAGCGGTGATGTCGATTTTAACCGAGATGCATTACAGCAAAGACCGAATTTTAGAAGCGTATATCAACGAAGTTTATCTTGGCCAGGAGGGCAATCGGGCTATTCACGGCTTTGGTCTTGCTGCGCGGCACTATTATAACCGGCCCCTAGAAGAGCTAAATTTAGGGCAGGTTGCGATGCTGGTCGGGCTGGTTAAAGGGCCGTCGTATTACGACCCATGGCGTCACCCAGAACGCGCCAAAACCCGCCGCAATATTGTGCTTGGCGAGCTGGAGGAAGAGGGCTGGCTCACCACGCAGCAATTGGCCGCGTGGCAGAAAGAGCCTTTAGAGTTAGCCAAAACCTCGGCGCTGGCAGGCGTTTACCCTGCTTATGTTGACTTGGTGCGGCGTCAATTGAGCCGTGATTATCAGAGCAAAGAGCTGCAAACCAGTGGCTTGCGAATTTTCACTCCTTTTGACCCGGTTTTGCAGCGCCGCGCGGAAAAGGCAACGGTTAAATCCCTGCAGCGACTGGAAGCCCGTCAAAAAGACTTAGAGGTCGCCATGGTCGTGACCAAAGTAAATAGTGGTGATGTGGTCGCGGTCATTGGTGGCAAACGGCCGAAGTACGCTGGCTTTAACCGCGCCCTAGATGCACTGCGACCCATTGGCTCATTGGCTAAACCCGCGGTGTACTTGGCCGCGCTAAATCAGCCCAATCAATATAGTTTGTTGACCAAGGTGTCGGATGAGCCGGTGTCGATCAGCAATGCCAATGGCAGCCAGTGGCGGCCTTCGAATTACGACCGGAAATCTCACGGCGAGGTGCCACTGCACACGGCATTGGCCCACTCTTATAATATAGCGACTGCTCGATTGGGTATGCAGGTTGGCTTGGATAAGGTTATGGCGATGTTCCAGCGCCTTGGCGTGCAGCGGCCCTTACTCGAAGTGCCATCGATGTTACTGGGTTCGGCGGAGTTGGCGCCAATAGAAGTTGCGGCAATGTACCAGACCTTGGCGGCAGATGGCCGCTATACACCGCTCCGTACGATTTACGCGATTACGGATAACAAGGGCGAGTTATTGGCGCGCTACCCGCAAAAGCCAAAGCAGGTTGTAAGTTCTGCAGCAGTGCATTTATTGCAATACGCGATGTTAGAAACCGTGCGCGAAGGCACGGGCAAAGGGGTGTATCAGGTGTTGCCCAAAGACTATCGGGTGGCGGGTAAAACCGGTACCAGTAACGATACCCGCGACTCGTGGTTTGCTGGTTTTGCCGGGGACTATATGGCCGTGGTGTGGATGGGCTTAGACAATAACACCTCAACGGGCTTAACGGGTGCCAGCGGTGCCTTAATGGTGTGGCGTCAGTTTATGGCCGAGGCCAGCACCGAGCAAATGCCATTCTCAATGGTCGATGGCGTAGAGTATCAGTGGGTGGATGGTATCAGCGGAAAACTTAGCCAGTCGTGGTGTGAAAATGCCCGCTATATGCCTTTTATGAGCGGCAGCGCACCCAGTGAACGCGGCGGCTGCGCCCCAGAACCTGAGAAGGTGTGGGGCTGGTTTCGCAGCGTCTTTGACTAGCTAGAATGGCTGGCTTAAGCCTCGCGGATCTGGGCGGTATAGCCGCCCTGCTCAGCGGGGACTAAATCCATAAACTGATTGATGCACTCGGGCAGTTCTTCGCTGCGATGGCTAACGAATAAAATACGGGTTTGGCCGTGGGCGGCAATTTGGTCGACGGCGCCGAGCAATCGCGATTTTTGTTCGTTGTCTAGGCCAATACAGGGCTCATCTAAAATGAGAATACGAGGTGATTTCACCATAGCCCTCGCCAGTAAAACCATGCGCTGTTCACCAAACGACAACCGGTCGAACCGCTGCTCTTTGAGGGGCAAAAGTTCAAGCGCGTCTAGCCAAGCCATGAGCATCTGACGCTGAGACTCGCTGTATTCAGTGTACAACCCCACGGAATCAAATAAGCCCGATGCAACGACGTCGATCACCTTGGTGCGTTTTAAATTATTCATTTGCATGCTGGTATTGAGCAGGCCAAATTGCGATTTAACCTCCCAAATACTTTCTCCGCTGCCACGGCGCTTGCCGAATAAAACCACTTCTTGGCCGTAGGCCTTATCGTTTTCACCGCAGAGCATGCCGAGCAAGGTCGACTTGCCAGCGCCGTTAGGGCCGCTAATACAGCAGTGTTGATGAGGCATTAAGGTCCAGTTGATGTTGCTAAGCACCTGATTGCCACGGAAATTCACATTGATATTACGCAGCTCTAACAGTGCGCTGTCGTCAGGGTGTGCTGGCGCTTCGGCAATGGGCAGCGGTTTGGCGTAGTGATGTAACGCTTTGCTGGCCTGCTTGGCGGCGGCCGCACTGCATTCTCCCCGCATTTTGCCGTGGGCCATTTGATATACCGTGTCTATGCAATCGGGAATATCGTTGGCGTCTTTGGTTAACAGGATTAGCGGCGTTGGCGAGGTGAGTAACTCGTCGAGCATGGCTCGCATCTCGGCCTGGGCATTGACATCCAAACCTTCAAAGGGATTGTCGAGAATCAGGGCCACAGGTTTGGCGAACAGGGCCCGGGCTAGCAGGGTTTTGCGACTTTCACCGGTAGAGATGAAACGGATGCCCTGGTCTAATATGTGCTCAATACCAAGCCTGCTGCACAGGCTGTCGAATTCTGCATTGGCGGGCTGGCCTTGCAAAATAATAGCGCGCACTGGTGTGCCAACGTCAAAGGCGTCGTCGCGGGTTTCACTGTCGTCAAAACGGCGGTCGTGCTCCATCAGCTCGCGGTGTAAATCAAAGGAGATGTGAGCGATATCATCGGGGCCAATATTGGCCGCGTAGTGGATGTCACCCGCGTTAGGCCGCAGCTGATCGGTAATGAGTTTGGCGAGGGTGGTTTTTCCTGCGCCGTTGCCGCCCAAGATGGCGAGATGCTGTCCTGCCGGCCACTGCCAACTGAAATTGTCGAGAATGGGGTCGAGTTGATAGGCAAAACGAATGGCGTCAAAGCGAATAATAGGGGCGGACATGGGCAACCGTTATAACAAAAAATAATCGGCCACTATAGCATGTTTGCCCTAAATTTTTTTGGCGCCCTTTGGTTTTGCTAGCGGGTGTTCGCTGTGGGAAATACATGCCTCACAGCGAGTTGGCAGAAATTTTTCAGCAGCGAATACGCTCGCCGGGACTGAGCTGATAGAAATCAACGATGTGCTGCCAGGCCTGCTCGGCGGTATCGACTACATTGATCATATTAACGTCTTCAGGGCTGATAACGCCCTCGTCGCGGAGAAATTCCAAATTAATGGCCTGGCGCCAAAACTCGTGACCAATGAGAATGACCGGTACCCGTTTCGACTTGCCGGTTTGAATGAGGGTTAGTGCCTCGAAGAGTTCGTCGAAGGTGCCAAAACCACCGGGGCAAACCACCACGGCCTTGGCGCGCAGCATAAAGTGCATTTTGCGGATGCCGAAATAATGAAAGCGAAAACAAAATTCTGGGCTGATATAGGGGTTTGGATCTTGTTCGTGGGGCAATACAATGTTTAGGCCTATTGATTTGCCGCCGGCGTCACTGGCGCCGCGGTTGGCGGCTTCCATAATACCTGGGCCACCGCCGGTGACCACATAGAGTTGTTCGTTGGGATCGCAGTTGTTGGAGTGCGCGGTAATTAGTTCACCTAGGCGGCGGGCTTGTTCATAGTGATGGCTATTGCGTTGGTCACGTTTGGCAGCCCTCACTTTGGCGGGGTCGCCGCTGTCTTGGGCAAGAAGTAAAGCTGCGTCGGCGTCTTCTGGCGAGGGAAAGCGGGCGCTGCCGAAAATGACAATGGTGGATTCGACGCCATGTTCTTTTAGCGTCATTTCGGGCTTTTGCAACTCTAAGTGAAAGCGCAGGCCGCGCAGCTCTTCACGCAATAAAAAATCTTGATCGGTATAGGCCAGCCGGTAGGCGGCGGGTTTGTCTTGCTGATTACTGGGCAATTCATCCCGAGCGGAGGGAAAGTTGGCGCCGTGTAATTTAGACTTATCAGTCATTTATTGCTTCCTTATGGGTGGCGATATTGCTGTAGCTTTGGGCCCAAAGCATCTTTGGAAAACGTAGCACAGCCAAAGCACTCACTGCGGTTGCGGGACATGCTAAGCGAAGGCCGGTGGGGCCTCGCCTGAGCGCAGTAGTTTTGCAAAGCTCCCTTAGCATAGCGCTGAAATGAGACAAATGCACAGCACCGAAACTCGATAGAAAACATTGTGTTGTGGGCTCCAGTCGGTATGATCTTGGGGGAGCCTCAGTGCGTATAGACGCTACTGTTAATTCCGATTAAAAACTATAGGTATGTATGTCTCAATCAGATTCGTCGTATTTGCAGCATTTTTTTAAACAAGAGTCCGCGGGTGGAATTTTATTGGTATTGGCCAGTGTCCTGGCGATTGTGCTGGCCAATAGTCCGCTGGAGAGTATCTACAATCTTTTGATTGATACTCCGGTCGTTGTGCAGGTCGGCGCGCTGAAATTGGCCAAACCATTATTGATGTGGGTGAATGACGGCCTAATGGCGGTGTTCTTCCTCATGGTCGGATTGGAGCTCAAGCGTGAATTCTTGGAAGGGGAACTGGCCGAGCTAAACAAAATCATTCTGCCGGGCCTTGGCGCCATTGGCGGAATGGTGGTGCCGGCCTTTATTTATTTAGCCTTGAATCGCGGTGATGGGATTGCCGCGCAGGGCTGGGCAATTCCTACGGCCACAGATATTGCTTTTGCCTTAGGGGTGTTAAGTTTATTGGGGCCACGTGTGCCTATCGCCTTAAAAGTGTTTTTAACCTCGCTGGCGATATTTGACGATGTTGGCGCCATTCTGATAATTGCGTTTTTTTACACCAGCAAAATCTCATTGCTCGCCATTGTGGTGGCGGGGTCCTGTGTATTGGTCCTCGCGTTGATGAATCGCCGAGGCGTGGATGAAAAAAGCCCTTATCTGTTGATTGGCCTTGTGATGTGGGTGGCCTTGGTTAAGTCGGGGGTGCACGCGACGCTGGCGGGGGTGGTGTTGGCGATGTTTATACCCATGCGCGCGAAAATGCTAAATAAAGAATCGCCCGCCAAATCCCTCGAGCACGATCTCCATGCGGCGGTTGCCTTTGTTATTTTGCCGGTGTTTGCATTTTGTAATTCAGGGATTAGTTTTAGCGGAGTGGGCTTAGATCACCTGCTGCACGGCGTGCCGCTTGGCATTGCGTTGGGGCTGTTTGTGGGTAAACAGATTGGCGTATTTGGTTTTTGCTGGTTAGGCGTGAAACTAAAACTTACGCAGTTACCTGAAGATATTTCTTGGTCATCGCTGTATGGCACCGCCCTGCTCTGTGGTATTGGTTTTACCATGAGTCTATTTGTGGGCTCACTTGCCTTTGAAGAGTCAGGGGTGAACCAGCTGTTTGACGAGCGTCTGGGGATCATTATCGGATCGCTATTGTCTGGCATTGTTGGCTATGTGGTGCTGAATAAAAGTTTGCCTGCAAAAGATTAAGCGTTTCGGGAACTGCCGTATTGCCCAAACTGCACACACGTTTGTAGATCTAGGAGTAGAGCGCTAATGCAAAAGTCTGCGTTAAAAGCCTTGCTTGCGGTGTTGGTGATGGCCGCGATCGGTTTGTTGCTTGCTTGTGCAGTTGGGCGAGGCTTGCCGACATATGGCGGCTTGAGCATGCCGCTATGGTCACTGTTGATCGCGTTCGGTGTGCAATGGCTGGTATTTATTCCTGCCTATTTAAACCGCACCGAGCGCTTTTATGATTTGACGGGGGCGGTGAGCAATATTGCAGTCGTCATTGTTTGCTTTAACCTGAGTATTGAGACTGAACGGAATTATTTACTCGCCAGTTTAATCGTTATATGGGCGTTACGCCTGGGCGGGTTTTTATTTTGGCGAGTGTGTGTGGATGGCCGAGATACACGTTTTGACAAAATTAAAATCAATTTCTATCGCTTTCTTGTAACGTGGACACTCCAAGCATTGTGGGTTTTTCTGATTTCACTTGCGGCGATCTTGGCGATGGCGTCCGGCGTGGATGCGCCCTTAGGCTGGACAGCCGGTATTGGTGTGTTGTGTTGGCTGCTCGGCATGGCGTTGGAGGTGACTGCGGATGCGCAGAAGCGCCGATTCCGCGCTGATTCACGTAATCAGGGACAATTTATTCGCCAAGGCTTATGGGCGTGGTCTCGGCACCCGAATTATTTTGGCGAAATATTAGTGTGGATTGGCGTGTGTATTATCGCCTTTCCAGCTTTGAGTGGCTGCTTGTATTTAGGTTTGTTATCACCGTTGTTTGTTATTTTGGTGTTGACTAAAGTAACTGGGATTCCACTGCTTGAAGCCAGCGCGAATAGGCGCTGGGGTAGTGATTCGGATTATCAACAATACAAGGCTCAGACCCCACTTCTAATTCCGCGTATACCACGACCTTGATTTTCGATAGCTATTAACGAGTGAGTTGTAATGATTGAACCCCTGCTGGTCGGAATTGCTTTTATTGCCGGCTTGTTATTTAAACGTCTTGGTATGCCGCCCTTACTCGGTTATTTAGTAGCAGGTTTTATCGCCGGCGGTTTACAGCTAGGCGACCCTGAGCTCATTCATGCCCTGTCGGAGTTGGGCATCATACTGCTGCTATTCACTATTGGGTTAAAACTCAATGTGCGGGAGTTACTTGCCCCGCAGATTTGGGCTGCGGCAAGCTTGCATACTGTGTTTGTAGTGCCTTTGACGGCCCTGGTGCTTTTGAGTCTGCATTGGATAATCCCTGAACTTCACGCTGTCGAAACCTCAGTGGCGTGGATGCTTGCCTTTGCCTTGTCGTTTTCAAGTACGGTGTTTGCCGTAAAAATATTTGATGAACGCGGAGAGGGCGCAGCACTTCACGCCAAAATTGCTATCGGTATTTTGATTGTCCAAGACATTTTTGCCGTGTGCTTTTTGGTGTTTTCCGCCGAGCAGCCTCCGTCGGAGTGGGCCATAGCCTTGCTCGCGCTGCCCTTGCTGCGCCCCATCTTAGTTGCACTGCTTAAACAGGCTGGTCACGGTGAATTGTTAGTGCTATTTGGTATTGGTACAGCAGTTGGTGCTGCGGCCTTATTTGAGCTGGTTCACCTTGAAGGTGGTTTAGGGGCCTTACTGTTTGGCGTTCTGCTGTCCAAATCGAATAAAAGTGTCGAACTATATAAGAGCCTCATTAATTTTAAGGACATATTTCTCACCGCCTTTTTCTTGAGTATTGGCTATGCCGGTATGCCCAGTGGCGCCATGCTGACGGTGGCGCTAGCCTTGGCGGGACTCATCTTGCTGCGGCCACTGATCTACTTTGCGTTACTACTGTTGTTCCGCTTGCGAGCGCGCACCTCGCTACTGGTTGGTCTATCCTTATTTAATTACAGTGAATTCGGTTTGATTGTTGCTGCCATGGCAGTGCAGGCCGGATCGCTGCCAGCAGAGTGGTTGACGACTTTAGCGGTGGCGATGGCCTTGTCTTTGTTTATTGCCGTGCCATTTAATACCCATGTACACAGCTTGTACGCCCGGATTGCCGAGCGCCTGCAAAAATTGGAGCGTCGCCAATTACTGGTCTTAGAGCGTCCGGTGAATATGGGCGAAGCTGAGATTATTATTTTTGGTATGGGGCGAATTGGCAGTGGCGCCTATGACTATCTTAGCCAGCACTACCCAGAAAAAATAGTGGGTGTGGAAGAAAATGCCGATAAGGCGGTAAAAATGAAACTGGCGGGCATTAATTGTGTTGCTGGCGATGCCAGTGACCGGGATTTTTTAGAGCGGGCCGGTTTACAGCGGCGCAGAATGATCTTGGTGAGTCTCAGTAATCACGAAGAAAATATCGAAGTTGTTAAATTGCTTAATCAGCTTAATTATCAGGGTAAGATCGCTGTGGTGTCGCGATTCCCAGATCAACATGATGAACTGCTGCGTATGGGTTGCATCACCTTTAACCTCTATGCCGAGGCTGGTCATGGCTTTGCTGAGCGAGTGCTGGAAGAGCTGACCTGACCGCTCTCGCTGCGACGAAGTGAGCGATTCCCAGACGACGGGGTTTCTAGCCCCGTTGGCGAGGGTATATATTAATAGTTACGGGAACCATTTGGCCGCGAGAGGGATCTATCGGCCCGGCAAATGACTAATTTGTGAGAGCATTATGGACAATAACAATCCTTGGCTGCGGGCAGAAATAGCCCAGTGGTTAAGGGAAGGGATTATTACAGACGAGCAGGCAACAACACTTTATGCTCGCTATCCAGCAATGGTGTATGCGCGTGCTGGCGGCGGTAGCCGCAGCTACAGTGGCGATGGTCGCTGGGGTAAAGTCATTTTTGCAGCATTGGGCGTGGCTATTTTTGGCATGGGCGTTATTTTACTCTTTGCCTATAACTGGGCGGATATGCATCGCTATCTCAAGCTGGCGGTGATTGGTGGTTCAATTCTGCTGGCCCATATTGTGGGCATGGCACTCTTTCGCGCTAACGATCAACGGCGCTCACTGGGCGAAAGCTTGCATTTACTCGGTACTATTCTCTTTGGTGCGGGGATCTGGCTGGTGGCGCAAATTTACCATTTTGATGCCCACTATCCCGATGGTTTTTTGCTGTGGTTTGTCGCGGCCTTAAGTCTTGCATGGGCTTTGCCATCGGCTGCCCACGGCATATTGGCAACGGTGCTACTCGCCTTGTGGGCTGGGCTAGAGACCTTTGAATTTCAGCGTCATTTGCCGCAAGCAAGCTGGATACTCATCTGCGCCATTCTGCCCTTGGCGTGGTGGCAGCGCGCTAACAGTTTGTTGGCGATGGCGCTGGTAAGCCTGCCGCTCTTTTACGTCTTTGGGGTGTGGCGCTTTGGTGAACAGTTCCTGATGCCAGTATTACTGCTGCTGGTGGGAAGCTATTTTGGGTTTGCTCAGTTAGCGACGAGTTTAGCTTACCCTGCAGCGAAAAGTGTCTTTCATAGTGTCGCTATAGTGTTGTGGCTAGGCTTGGTTTTTGTTGGCAGTTTTATTGGCATGCCGTCGCAACAAGGTATGTCGACCGTACCGGGTTTTGGCCTGTTTCATTTGCTTATACCGGTGCTGCTGACGATTACAGTTTGGCTGGCAGCCTTGCTACGAAGCAGTTCGCGTCCGGTTAACTCAGAGGCATGGTTGGAAACTGGCCTTGTACTAGTTGTATTGCTCCTTGTTGTGCTACCGGCGATGTTTGGCGCCGATATACAGGGCTTTGGCCGCTTGGTATTTAACGTGGTCTTTCTATCGTACAGCTTGCTGTTTGTTTACCGCGGCACCGAGCATGGTCGTGGCAAAATTTTGGGCTTGGGTTGCATCATGTTGAGTGTGCTTGCCCTCGTGAGATTCACCGACTTGTTTTACAGCTTACTCGCGCGCTCAAGCGTGTTCTTGCTGCTTGGCATACTGTTATTTGTGATTGGCCAGCGTTATGCCACGCAAAATACCCGTCGTAAACTGGAGAAACCCCGTGCGTAAAGGATTGATTGTAGCGCTGGTGTTGAGTCAGTTAGGGACGCTTGGTTACTTGGCCGGACAGCGCGAGTGGGTGCGCCAGCGAGGGGAGCAAATTTATTTGCGCACGGCGCCAATAGACCCGCGTGATCCAATGCGGGGAGACTATGTTCGCTTGAGCTATGGCTTAAATTCAGTGGCTATGGCGCAGTATCGGGGTAAAACGGCTGGCGCGGCGCTTAGCCGCGGTACGGCAGTTTATGCCTTACTTAAAGCGGGGCCGGACGATGTCTATGAACTGGATTATTTAAGTGATCGGGCGCCACCGTCTGGCCTTTATCTCCGGGGCCGAGTGAGCAGAGAGGTGCTTGGGGGACAAATTTCGGTGAGTTACGGCATTGAGCAATACTTTGTTGAACAAGGTCGTGGCGAAGCTATTGAGGTAAAGCGCGGCGACCGCGAGGGTGTGCAAATACCCATGGAAGTGTTAGTGGCTGTGGGTTCCAGTGGTTTGAGTGTGCTCAGTGCTTATCGTTGGAGCCGCTTGGGGATTGGGTTTGAACAGCTGAACCCAGCGACTACCGCGCTTAGCAATACCTCAAACTGGGACAGCGCGACTATAGCGCAACGCAGTCCTGTGTTGGTGGTGAGTTTACAAAATGTGTCGGACACGGAATTAAAAATTGCGGATAACGACAAACATTGCGGCTTTAGTTTACAGTCCCTCGGTGATACTGGGCGCAGCTTGAATCAAGCCGACAAGAGCTGCTCGCCCTATGTGTTGCGTGAGGCGGATATGATTAATTTAGCGCCAGGTGAGGTGTACCGGGTAGAGCTCAATATGGGCTTGCCGCGCTGGTACGTGACTGAGGGTGGCAGCAGTACTTCCTCAGCCATTGTGGTGAGCGCGGCAAATGAGCGTTTTAGGTTGGTTTACCAGGCGCCAAGTGTCTTGCCGGGGATGGATGTACCTTTGCTGTGGCGGGGTAGTTTGGCGTCGCCAGCATTCAGTGTGCGTGGCCGCGCAGACTAGGTTTTGTAAATCGTAAAAAAGGCGCTCTAGGCGCCTTTTTTACGATTCAAGATCCTTATGCCATCTGCACGCTAAGCAATTGCAAACGTTTGCGTTGCATTTTTAGCGCGTATTCCAGTTCTTTCAGGCGCGTACGCAGGGTTGCGTGCTCCCACGCGTGGTTGAAGTTGAGTTGCAGTTGCTCTTTCTTGCCGACGAAATTTTCTTGTAAGGCTTCTTTTTGAGCGCTGATGAGCCCGCGTTTAGCTTCCATCCAAGATTGGCTTACCGTACTCCAGTCATTGAGATATTCGCAAAACTGTTGGTATTCCTGCTCCAGAAACGCACCAAAGTGTTTAGCATCGGCACCTTTGCTTTGGCGTAACGCATTCTCTGCCTTTTTAAACTGCATGGTGAGTATTGCGCGCTGAATTTTAAAATCGGGTACTTTGCGTAAGTCCCAGGTTAGGCCCAGCCACGAGGCGGTTTTAATGAGCCATTTGGTGGGGTCGTATTGCCACCAGCGAATGCCATTGCGGTAGTCATTTTGGAAAATATGGTGGTAATTGTGGTAGCCCTCTCCATAGGTGAGTAGCGCAAGAAAATCATTGTCGCGGGCAGTGTTTTCGTCGGTGTAAGGACGGCGCCCCCAGTAATGAGCGAGAGAGTTAATAAAGAAGGTGGTGTGGTGACTAACAACTAGGCGCAGCACCCCTGCGAGCAGGATGTTTTCCAGCATATTGCCAGTGATAAAGCCAAGGATCACCGCCGGTGCAATATTCATAATGAGCACCAAGGCGAGATAGTTGTTGTGTTGCCACATGACTATTTTATCGCGTTGTAGGTCGCGGGCATTACTGAAGTCGTCGCTGCTCGCTTCGTAATCTCTGAGCATCCAGCCAATATGGGAATACCACAGGCCTTTCTTTGCTGAATAGGGATCGTTATCAATATCGTCGACATGACGGTGGTGGCGGCGGTGGCCCGAAGCCCAAATTAAAATGCTGTTCTGGGTCGCTGCCGCGCCCCAAAGGGCGAACATAATTTTCAGCAGGGGGTGCGCTTTATAGCTATTGTGAGCCCACAGACGGTGGTAACCGGCAGTGATTGACATGCCGTTGGCGCCAAGTATCACAATAAAAGCGAGCCAGCCGCCCCAAGTGAAGCCTTGGCTGAAGCCATACCATGGCACGCCAATGGCGGCGATGAGGAGAGTGCTAGAAAATAAAATGCTCTGCATCCACAGCAGTGGCGGCTTTTGCTCTGACACAGGACAATCGGGCTGTTGCGCTTCAGACATTGGAGGTGGGGCCTCGTCGATAAATAAATGTATATATTGGCTTATTTTATAGAAAGCAATCCGTCTTTGACAGTTACGACTTGATGACAATGTGCGTTTGTGACGTAGACGGGCTTGTTCGTTGCGTAAAAGCGTAAATTACCGGCTAACTCGTTACTATCGGGAATTGTCCGGACGTGTAAAAGCCTTTGTTTGAAGCCTCGCTGGTGGCAAGCTTATGGTATTGTTGGCGGCATATACGCAAGTGCCGCAATGGCAATGCATTTTCTGGGAGTAGGCCGCGCAGCATGTTAACAATAACCACAAATCAGGGCTGCACCCTTGCGACGGGCAGCATCGGCTCTCGTCGACAAAAAATGCTGGCCTTGCTTGTTATGTCGACGCTTTATAGTAGCGCCAGTTTTGCGACTGGTCAGATGCGTTTAGAAGAGGTGCTGGTTAGTGCGCGCAAGAAAATTGAATCCCTGCAAGACACCCCGATATCACTGACGGTGTTTAGCGAAGAGCGCCTGCAGATTGAAGGTGTTAGCGGCTTAGCGGATATTGCCAGCAAAGTGCCCGGCTTGACGATAGAACCCTTTCCGATCAATGGTGCGAGTCTGCGCATTTATATTCGCGGTATTGGCTTGGGGGATGTCCAAGTGACCCAAGACACGCCTGTAGCGCTGTATTTGGACGGTGTTTATATTGCGCGCTCCAGTGGTACGGCCATGGATGTAGCTGAACTAACACGAATGGAAATATTGCGGGGCCCGCAGGGGACTTTATATGGCCGCAATACCACCGGTGGCGCAATTAACTTGCTAACCCGGCGACCGCACTCAGAGAAACTGGAATTTAATCAGACAATTGGTGTGGGTGACAGGGCGCTATTTCGCAGTAAATCAAGCGTGAATCTACCGATAACGGATTCCCTCGCGGTCAAACTGGCCTATTTAACTGAACGCCGTGATGGTTTTATAGAAAATACCGGGCCAGGGGGCGATTTTGGTGACCGGGAGGTGCAGGGTGCACGTTTTGATCTGAGCTGGGATATAAGCTCAGATTTGCGCCTGGATTACAGTTATGACCGCTCGGATATGGAGTCTTATAACTATATGTTTCAGGCCATTAATCCCCCGGCGGAAGACGGCAACAAAGGCCAGGCGGATGCCATTAAGCGCAGCGCTCAGGCGCGCAGTAAGTTTGGCCAACATCGTTTTAGTACCATGGCGACCACTGCGCCGCTAGAGTCGTCGATCACCGAGATTGAAGGTCACGCTTTGATTATCAGTGCCACGACGGATGTGGGTGAGTTTAAATATGTTGGAGCCTATCGCGAGCTATTTGACTCTGCTTATACTGACTTGGGTGGTGGTCTCGGCTCCGCTGATTACCGTCTAGATACCCATCGTTACGACGGGCCAGCTGCGGAATCGGCCAACGGTGGACCCACACCGCTGGTTAAGCCGACGATCACGCAGAACCAGCAATCTCATGAACTTCAATATACCGGCGAATTTAAGGACCTTGGTCTTGAATACTTGGTGGGGGCATACTATTTCACTGAGACGGCGGTAGAAGATAATAGTCCTTTGCATTTACAGCTCTATTCGCTGGTTGATGGCGCCGATGATGTTTATATCGTGAATTTTGTCAGCCAGAAATACGACGTTGATAATACGGCGGCGGCAGTCTTTGGTCAGTTGCGGTGGACGCCGCCAATACTTGATGATGCACTGCATATTACAGTAGGTGCTCGTCACTCTCGGGATCGCCGTGAAGCACTGAAAAACCAGCGCGATGAAGTCTATTTTGAATACACGCCTGATGCGGGGAATCCCCAAGTGTTTTCCTTAACCACATTTGCCGAGAGTGCGGTGCTCGGCCCCTTGATTACGCCCGTTTTGAATCGTGGCGGATTGCCGGCGGATCGGCGCTTTGACAATGTGTATGGGCAGCGTCGATTTAAAGACGATTCCTTTAGCGCGATGGTCGAGTATGAGTTACAGGAAAATGTAAACCTCTATGCCAAAGGCGTTGAAGCCTATAAAAGCGGTGGCTTTAATACCCGTGACCCGCAATTGGACGGCAATCAGGGCGCCGCGTCTGACAGTATTGATTATGGCGTTGGATTTGCGGATGGCTTTGGCGAAGAAAAGGCGTTTAGCATGGAGTTGGGCATGAAAAGTGAGTGGTTACAGGGGCGCTTGCGCGTTAACGCCGATGTATTTCAGACCCATTTTGACGACATGCAAATGAACTTCCTACTCAATGGCACGGTAGCGGATACCAAGGTGTTGAACGCCGGAAATGCAAGTATGAAGGGCTTTGAATTTGACGTGCGTGCGCTACTGGGCGGCGCCTTAGTGGTGAGCATGGAGTACGCCTATCTCGATGCAGAAATTACCGAGGTGAGGGATAGCTTTGGGAACGATGTGACTCAGCGTTATGCATTTTCCGCCGCACCAGAAAATAGCTATACTGCGAGCCTTGACTGGCATATTTGGCAGGGTGCAAGTGCCAAATTACATTTGAATGTAAATACCAGTTTTATGGATACTCGGCTAGGCGGGGGCGATGTTCAAAATGCCCTCACTATTATGCCATCTTACCAATTGTGGAATGCGCGCTTAAGTCTTCAGCAGTTAGCGTTTGCCCACGGCGAATTAGGTTTAGCACTGTGGGGCAAGAATCTCCTTGATAAAGAGTATGAAATATACGCTATTGACAATTTGCCCCAGGCAGACCGAGCGGTAGTGTGGGGTGAACCTCGTAGTTATGGCTTGGAATTGAGCTACCATTATTAATGGCAGCGGTTTTTTTACTGAAAATAAATTAAATAATAATATACAAAAATGAGGCTTAAATGGCATTGCGCATAGGTATAGTTGGGGCGGGTAGTATTGGCTGCTATATTGGCGCGGCCCTACAAATGGGTGGCGCGGAAGTCTGCTTTTTAGGTCGTCCACGCATGGCTAAAGAGCTTGCTGAGTGCGGCCTGCATATCAGTGATCTTCGCGGTCTTAAACATTCCATCGATGCGCAGCACGTACGATTTTATACTGAATTTAGCGCTTTACCAGAGCAAGATATTGTTATCATCACGGTGAAATCCGGTGACACCGCGTCAGTGGCAGAACAACTCGCGCCATTGATTAGCACTAATACAACAGTCATTAGCCTGCAAAATGGCGTTGCTAATGCCACTATACTACGTCAAGCCCTGCCAAGTTCGAAGGTGTTGGCGGGAATGATCGCGTTTAATGTATTGCAGATGGGCGAGGGGCGTTTTCATGCGGGCACCGATGGCGCCGTGATGGTAGAAGCCGTTGCTGAGGTGACCGAGCTTGGCGCCGCATTGGCTGTTAGTGGAACGCCCTTTGAAGCCCAAGCTGATATGCGCTCGGTACTGTGGTCGAAGTTATTATTAAATCTCAATAACCCCATTAATGCCCTGTCGGGTTTGCCGCTAAAAGCCGAGTTGTCGCAACGGGCATATCGGCGCTGTTTGGGCTTATTGCAACGTGAAGCCTTAGCCGCAATTACCGCGGCAGAAATACCCTTGCAACGCTTAACGGCTGTTCCTGCGTCGATGTTACCTTTTATTCTCGCGCTACCTGATTTTCTGTTTACACGGCTGGCCCAACCTATGTTAGCAATAGACCCAATGGCGCGTTCATCTATGTGGGAAGATTTGGAGCGGGGCCGCAAGACGGAAGTAGAATGGCTTAACGGCGAAGTTCTTAGTTTGGCCTTTGATCATGGTCTTACCGCGCCAGCCAACGCGCGTTTGAAAGCTTTGGTACACAGCGCCGAGGAGGGCGGGCGACGCGACTATAGCGGCGCAGAATTGTGGACGCTAATCAGCAAGGCGTGACACGTTTAATTAGCCAGGTTGGCTACGCGGCGCTTACCGCTGGGGTAGCTGACAACTAAGCGTCCCCCCATTAGGCGGTAATTAAAATGCAGTTGCCAGTCCTCACCGACGGCAGTATAAATCTTACCGTCGACGGCTTTCCAGCGTTGTGATGATGGTTGAGAGCAGGGGTCTTGGTGATTTTTTTGGGTGCGCGTGTCGACAAGATAAAGTGATTCACAGAGTTCGCCATTTGCGCCAAAGCGAATGGCCCACTCCTCGCCAAGATAAGGGTTGCTGGCACTGGCGCCGGGCTCGGCAACGGAATACCACGTACCTAGAATAGCGGTATCAATTGGATTTTGGTGGCGGTTTGCACTAAGTATGGTTTGACCGAGATTTTTACCTAGGGCGTTGCTTAAATTAAGTTGTACTCGACTATCGTCAAGGCGAAGTAATTCAAAGCGTAATTCCTCAGAAGATTGGCTAATGCCGATAGGCTTTTGGTAGCTGCCTTTAATGCGCTTGCCATCAATATTGCCTATTAATAAATAGCGCTCTCTGGTATTACCCATTTGCAACTTTGCGGTAACCCGGTGTTGAAATGTATGGCTGGAATCAATGTGCAATGCCCAGGTGCTGCCGTCGACTTCGGCAAAATAGCGTTCTTGAAAATCGTCAATATTCGCAAAGCCGCTTAGAGGCGTGATACAAACCCAGCAACTCAACAGCCAGAAAAAATATCTGGTGGCATTTATTCGGATCATTATTATTCCCCTGTTTTTGAGACCTTGGGGTGGTTTTTCCGTATTAGCGCCACATCATAGTATATTTTTCCAGCAATATCGAAGTTAAGCACTGGCGCTAAAGTGGTATGCGGCCGAGTAAAAGATCTTTTGCCATAACCCAGTCGCCAATAAAACTGTAAAGCGGGTGCTTAAAGGTGGCGGGTTTATTTTTTTCAAAGAAAAAATGGCCGACCCACGCAAAGCCATAGCCGATGACGGGGAGCAGCCACAGCAAGGCCCACTGTTGATTAAATAGCGCAGTGCACAGTACCGACAGTACCAGTAGGCTGCCGATAAGGTGGAGGCGGCGGCAGGTTTTGTTGCTGTGCTCGGCCAAATAGTAGGGATAAAATTCAGCAAAGCTGGTGAAGGCTTTTAAGTCGTTTGTGTCAGTAGGCATGGGGTGCTCCTGTTGTTGCATTTATTATTCGGCATAGCCGGGGTTTTGGCGGTCAAGTTTACGTAACAGTCCTGGCCAGGCGAGTCCGCCGAATAAACCACCAGTGACAATTTTGGCCGCTTCCTTAACGCCGTCGACAATGGCTGGGTCAATGGGAATTAATTCGCGATTGCCCGCCAAGGCCTTTACCTGAATCATGCAGGTGGCTTCAAAAATATACATCGATAGGAATGCGTCAGCAGGATTGGCGCCAACGGTAAGTAAGCCATGATTACGCAACATTAAAAAGGTGTTGTCTGCGAGGTTGGCAACCAATCTTGGCTTTTCCTCTTCGTTGAGGGCAATGCCTTCATAGTCATGGTAGCCAAGACTCGCTAATACCAAGGTGGCTTGCTGTGACAGGGGCAAAATTCCGTCGCGCTGAGCTGATATCGCCACGCCGTTTAATGAATGGGTGTGCATAACGCACTGGGCGTCTTCTCGGGCCTGATGAACGGCGCTGTGAATAGTAAAGCCGGCGGGGTTTACCGGGTAGGGCGAGTCCGAGACCTTGTTGCCGTTAAGATCAATTTTCACCAAGGACGAGGCGGTGATCTCTTCAAACATCATACCGTAGGGGTTAATTAAAAAGTGATGCTCAGGGCCGGGAATACGCGCAGAGATGTGAGTGAACACAAGGTCGTCCCAACCGAACATGGCCACGAGGCGATAGGCGGCGGCAAGATCGACCCGCAATTGCCATTCTGCTTCGGAAACCTGATCCTTTAGTGATATTGTCATTGTTATGTATCCTCGGCTCATATTAAGGCTTATCTAAGCTATAGCGCATTTTGACGCCGTTTGAAGGGATAAATCTGTCAACTAGGCGACACTGTTGGTGTATTTAGATTAATCGGAGCTTATTTGTGAAGGGAAACCTAGGTGATTGATAAACGGCAAATACTCAGCGCCAATCCCCTGCTGTCTGGTTTGCCAGCGGATGTAGTCGAGCAGCTTATGGCTGTTAGTGTGGTGCGAACGCTTGCTGACGGCCAATGCGTTTACAGCCAAGGTGATGAAGGGGATGGTTTATTCGGGGTTATTCAGGGGCGAGTGCGCTTGAGCAATACCAGCAAAGACGGTAAAGAATTATTGGTTATGTTGGTTGAGCCGGGTGATTGGATAGGCGAAATTTCTCTGCTAGATGGCCTACCGCGCAGTCATGATGCTTTCGCGATGGGGGAGTGCGCGGTGCTATTTTTGCCTCGCGCAAAATTCGATTCGCTGCTCAAGGCACGCCCTGAACTGTACCAACATTTTATTCCCATGCTCTGCCGCAAACTGCGATTGGCATTAAGTTACGTTGAAGGCGCAGCGCTATTTTCCCTGACCGAGCGCTTGGCTCAGCGAATTCTAGAGTTGCTGACTTTTTACGGCGTTGACGATGGCGGCAGTGGTCGCCTAATCGACGTGCACTTGCCTCAGGAGGATCTTGCAAAAATGCTGGGCGTGTCTCGTCAGGCCATAAGTCGAGAGTTAAAACGTCTGGAAACGGAAGGCGTTATCGAATTGAGTTACGGGAAGTTGCGGGTACTCAATAAGGCGGCGTTGGAGCGGGAGCTTGCCTAAAAGTGTGAAAAGCGCGGCGCCGCCGCGCTATAGAACTTAGAAGTTATAGACCAAGGTGACTGCTGTTTCGCGATCCATGTGCACAGTGCCGGTCGGCACGGTTTCGTTGTAGGTCATGGTATAGCTGAGTTTGAGGCCCAGTCCGCCGACGATTTTTGTCTTTAGCGAGGTTACGGATTTGGTGACGGTATTCTCGTCGCCCGCTTCTGCACTCAGTTTTTGTACAAAGGTGGCGGTTTCCGATACGGCGGCTTTAAATTCGGTGGACAGGTGTAAAATGGCTTCGGAAACTTGTCCGTCACCCGCTGCACTGCCATTTTCAAATTCACTTATCCTGAAACCAGGACCGATTTCTGCGTCCCACGTCATTTTAGGGGTTTTTAACAGTCGTCTACCGTAACCACCGGCGATGGTTGCCTGATACACATAGCCGCTAAAGCGGTCTTTGTTGGCCGACGCATAGCCAAAACTATAATTAAACTCACTGAAGTCATAGGCCAGCCGGTTGCTCAGCGCATATTTTTCTGCTGAACGCACGCCAGCCGCTTCGCTATTTTGGGCCTCGGCAGCAATATCGTAGGTCCACTGGCCATTGACTCGCTTGGCGTCGGTCTTAGCGATAACGCTCGACTCTTCACTATTGCCCTCGAGCTGGAAGTAGCCGAACTCGACATCACCGTTCCAGAGGTCCGCTTGGTCTGGCTGGTTGGTCTGAGCAAATGCTGTGCTAGTGCCTAGCAAGGCAGCCAATGCGGCCACCTTGCTTGTCTTTATATTGGTCATTGTTGTCCTTACTTGAAATGTAAAATTAAGATTCTTTGTGGAAGTGAACATCCATCTGTGGGTAGGGAATGCCGATGCCAGCAGTGTCAAAGGCAGTTTTGAGATCTTCTACCAGCTTCCAGCGTGTGGGCCAGTAATCAGCCGTGGCTACCCAGGGGCGACAGAGCAGATTCACCGAGGAGTCACCTAGCTCAGAAACGACAATTGTGGGCGCGGGATCTTTGAGTATCCGGGCATCCGCTTCAACCAGTTGTTGTAAAATTTCTTTGGCGAGGCGCATATCAGCGTCATAGGAGATACCCACCACTAAATCGATGCGGCGGCGGGGCATCACGCTGTAGTTAGTGATCGCGTCAGACATTACTTTTGAATTGGGAATAACTATGCGTTTGTAGTCGCCGGTGAGCAAAATCGTGGAGAACAAACTGATACTTTCAACGGTACCGGAGCAGCCGCCAGCATCGACCCAGTCGCCTACCTTGCAAGGCCTAAAGGCGATAAGTAGGACACCTGCGGCAAAGTTAGCCAGTGAACCCTGCAAGGCTAAACCAACGGCCAAACCGGCGGCACCCAGTGCCGCAATAACGGAGGCTGTTTGAATTCCGGCGTGGGCTAAGGCTGGGATAGCACCCAGTGCAAACAGTATGGAGAATACCAGTTTGCCAATAAAGTTGGTCAACGTTAAGTCAATGCTACGCTTAGCCATTGCGGTTTTAATGATGCTTGATACAAACTTGGCGACCCAATAGCCAATGAGAATCATAGCGAGTGCGCCGGCGACCTGCAGCCCAATCGCGGCAGCGTCCGGGCCGTATTCTTCAATAAGCAGTTGAATTTCTTTAGAGTCCATACATCTCCAGTTGATCTCTAGTAAATTTAACCCTAATTATAAACATGGACGGGAACCCTACCACAATGCCCATGCCGCGATTAAAGCTCCGAATAGCGGCGTATAAAGCGTCTTTCTAGTGTTAAAAGGGCCAGGTTGTTGACTCGGCACCACCATCCACTTCAATTATTTTGCCGCTTACCCAACGTGCGGCCGGAGAGGCTAAGAATAGGGCTGCAGCAGCAATATCTTGCGGTTGTCCCAAGCTCTTTAGTGGCGTGAGGGCGGTCATTTTCTCTTGGATTTCGGTATTGAGAAATTGGCCGAGGGCTTCGGTGAGTATGGTGCCAGGGGCAACGGCATTGACGCGAATGTCTGGGGCGAAATCGGCCGCCAGTAGTTTTGTCATTTGCGTAAGTGCGGCTTTGGCCGTGCCATAGCTGCTGAAACCTGCTTGGCAATAGCGCGCTACCGCAGACGTAATGTTAATAACATTGCCTTTGCTGGCCAAAAGTGACGGCTGGCAAAGTTGAGTCAGGGTAAAGGCACTGGTTACATTAAAATTAAAGTCGCGATTAAACGCTTTAGCGTCAGTTTTTAAGGGATCGTTTGGATAGGCGCCCCCCGCGTTATTGACCAAAATACTAATTTTGCCAAATTGCTCGAGACTCGTGTGTACCAGTTTGGCTAAATCGTCCTCGTTGCTTACGTCGCAGCTGACGGCAAGGGCTTGGCTACCAGATTGACGACATTGCGCGGCGGTATCGTCAATATCGGCTTGGGTGCGTGCCGCGCACACCACGGATGCGCCAGCTTGCGCAAAGGCAATTGCAATAGCGCGACCTATACCGCGGCCCGCGCCGGTAATGATAGCGACCTCGCCCTGGAGAGAAAACAAATCTTGTATAGCCATATTTTTATCCTTTTACGGTAACAATGTGTGTAGTTGCGTCCCTTGAGTATCAGGGTTCTGTTGGCGATAGCCTCGCGATTGCCTTCTGGTGGGTCAATGGTAATTTCGCTCAGCTTGCTGACGTTTTCACTCTGAATTGCTTTTGCTATTTAAGTGATAATGATTATTATTTAGTATTAGAGCTTAATCCATTAACAGAGAGCGATGATGGCCATGCGATTTTTATGTGAGTCTCACCGTCAGCAACTGCTGAGCAATCAGGCGGTAGCGGAGATACGCTGGGATGAGTGGATGGAGGCGGGTAGAGAGGCCTTTAGCAATAAAGAATGGTTAGTGGCACTGAGGTATTTAGGCGCTAGCTATGAATTGAGTGACTTATTGCTCAAGCGCGTGTGGGCACCGGGTTTACCCTGCTTAGATCGCTTTATGTTGTCGGGTCATTTTTTAGCGGAATGCTTGCGTCACTGCGGTGAAATTCAGCTGCAGCGGCATTGTTTATTAGAGGTACATCATCGCTTGCTGGCCATATTGCGCAGCCCGCAAGGGGCTGATTTGCCATTGCATCGCAATATTGAGATTTCTCTGCAAATGCTGTCTCGTCATTATGACGCTACTGGGGAGGCCGATTTACTGCTCGCTTGTGAGCGGGAAACTCGACGCTTGCTGCGGTGCAACGTGCATTAAATACCTGACCCCACCTTGTGAGTGGCTCAATCTGCGTGTTAAATACTGTGCTCGCAAATAATAATAAAATCAGCTAGATATGTGTGTTGTAGTGCCTGTAAGGTAGCTGTTAGCGCCTTCAACTTAATAGAGACCCCTGTAGCTGCCATCTTGAATTGCAAATTGCGAATGCTTTTGCGAGTTGACGCGTGATTGGCAGTCTATTATTGCATGGTATTTCCCGGGTAGATGTGCTGAATATCTTTAAGGTATTGAAATATAAGAAAAAAATTTTACTTTTCGCAGTTTGAAAATAATGGCTCGTTTTCTGCAAATAACCTGGTATCAAATTAAAGCTTGCTGGCATGACGTCGGTTCAGGCGACACAGGTAGAGAGCGATGAAAATAGTAGCGATAGTATTAGTGGGTTTAATTACTGGGTGCAGTGAATTTCATGCGGTTAATCACAGTGACGTTCATTATAGTTATGGTGAGCAGTCTGAGTATGCGGCCATGAATGCTTATTTAGATAGCGACGGCGACGGTGTATTAGATTTTGGTGATTTGTGCCCCAAAACGCCTAGAGGTAGTAGCGTAAGCACTGAAGGTTGCCCGACTGGTTATCAGATTAACGGGGATTTCATTACCGCCAAAAAGTGTGCGGAACCTGTTTTTTAAGTGAATTACATCTCGTTTGGTCAGTTAGACGACTAAAATTGAACTATAAATTGAGAGCGACCAAGAAGTCTCATCGGTTTTTACCTTGTGACAACAATCAACCAGCACAAGGTAATTTGGAGGATAAGGGAATGAAGTTTAAGTGGAATGCAGTTGTTATTGCACTGCTACTTGCAGTGGCCGCGCCGGTTAGTGCGCTGCCTGAAAACGGGCTCAAGTTTGTTGAAACCGCAGACGGTCGTCAGTCTGCCCGCACTCGTGAGTTGGTGCAGTGGACTCATTCTCGCTTGGTGTTTGAAAAGACCTTGAAGCGCGTGGCGGTTGGACAAGAGTCCACCATGCAAGTTGAGGTGCTTGGTGCTAACGAAGTGTTAGCACTGGCTAAAAAAGTCGGCCGGACCAGTATCATGGTTTGGTATACCGACGGCAGCAGCGAAACCTTTTTGTTTAGTGTCGTAGAAGACCTTTCGGTACTCCGCAGTGCCTTAAGCGATATCCATCGCAATATTCGCATCCAATTGGCGCCAGATCGTGCAGCCTTAGTTTTGCGGGGCAAGGTGCCCACTGTCGATTTTCGTATGGCGGCTGAAAGCGCGGCACGTAATTATTTAGATGTAGGTTTAGGTGGCAGCCGCGGCAATGTCGATGTGCTTATGCAGTCTTCCGCATTGGGTGCAGCTGCTCAAGATTCCAATTTTCGCGTGCAGTCGTCTTCGGCGAATAATTCACAACGTCGTAACGCCGTGCGCGGCGGCGCTACTGTAATCAACTTGATCCAAGTTGAAACTCTTCCGCTGAATATAACTGATAAGCTAAAAAGTGCCATTGCCGATATCGGTGGTGAAGACGTGACGGTTCGTAGGATCCAGCGCGGCGATCTGCAAGATAATTTGGAAGATACCCTTATCCTCGGTGGTTCCGTTGAAAACCAAGTTGTACTCACGCGCGTTTTGAATATTGCCTCACGCCTATTTACCGGACAAGACGCCGAAAGTGATATGCGCGCCATCACCAATGAGTCTGGTGGCTTAACTGGCGGCCGGAGTAGTGGCGGTGGTAATAGCTTTGGTGGCGGTAATGGCCAAAGTGGTGGTAATAGTTTGGGTGGCGGCGGTGGCCTTGGCAATGATCTGAGTAAAAATATTGGTCGCTCAACATTGGTTTCTGTTGGCGGTGGTCGAATCTTGTCAATGATCGACGTTCGCGACCTGCCTCAGGTACGAGTTTCTGTGCAAATGCATGAAATCAGCCGTAGTCGCCTTAAAAGCTGGCGTCCAGATTTAACTGCAGTAAGCAATGGCTACGACAACAGTACGGTATTTGGTTTAAACGGCTCTTCGCAGCGAGCTAATGGCGCTTCTCAAGTAGAAACGGCGCTGCAAGTTTTGGGCGGCACATTACTGGGTAACATCCAGGTAGGCGGCAGTGATATGGCCTTCGACCTTTTGTTCTCGCTTTTAGAAGAAGAGGGTATTTCACGCACCTTGTCGCGTCCAACCTTAACAGTGCTTGCCGGTGAAACCGCAACCTTTCGCGCTGGTGGCGAAGTGCCAGTGCCTCGTGCCTTTGCCCCCTCCGGTTTGTCGGGTGATGACAGCGTGGGCAGTAATGCTGCCGGTGTTTTTAGCGGTACCGATTTTAAATCTTTTGGTGTTGAGCTAGAAGTGCGGGCCATGGTGGGCGAAAACGACAAAATCACCTTAGATTTGCGGCCCACTATCTCTATGCCTGACACCAAGCTGACCCAGGATATTGCTGGCAGCACAGGGTCAACGCTGAATAGTACCGCCTTTAACGTACGGACAATTAATACCTCTACTCGTTTGATTGACGGCCAGCCTCTGATTATCGGCGGCTTGGTAAGCCGTGATGTATCAGACAATGAAAGCCACACGCCGGGTTTGAGTAGCGTGCCGGTGCTTGGCAACTTGGCTAAATCATCGAGCAAAAATGACAGTGATCGCGAACTTATTATTGTGGTTACCCCCACGATTGTTCGTGAACCAAAACATGAAGTGGCCCTGTGGCAATTCCCTGCAAATACCGAATTGTTACTGCGTAGCCTAGTTGTGCCGCCCAAAGGAACGCGCAACTACAGCAATGGACGGGAGAAATAAGATGACCTTAATTAACAATAGCGTACGCACTTTGCTACTTGCTACCGCGTTTATTATGACTGGCTGCGTGTCAATGGATCAGCATCGTGATGCGCATCCGGATCCAGACACGCGCCTAAACCAAATGTTGGCCATGTACGAAAAAACAGACGACTTTGGTAATTCGTGCAATGAATTATGGAATGCTTACAGCGCCACTACCGACTGCGAGCGGATACAGCGTGAAGTGGAGCGCTTGGGTATCGAGTTTCCGAACCACCCACGAATTATGATGGCCAATGCCACCATGCAATATCAGGCTGGGCGCCCAGACAAGGCACAATTTACCCTAGACCAGTTGTTGGCTGACCGAGGTCCACATCCCGAGGCGGCAATATTGCGGACTAAAATTGCACTGGAGGAGGGTAATACCGCGCGCGCTCGGGCGGTCCTGCAAAAGCAAATTATTATCAGCCCATCGAACTTTGAATTGCGCGAAGCATTGGCATCTACCTACTACATAGAAGGGAAGTACGACGAAGCGGCTACTGCGTTAAGCGCGGCGGGTAGATTAGGTGCGCCGGGCTGGCGTCTCTCCTACCACCAAGGCTTGATTCGCGAGGCCCGTAAAGATTGGAAGGGTGCCTGTAGTTTGTATTTAATGTCTATAGAGCAGCGGCCGGACTTCCAAGCCCCGTCGGCGCGGTTGATAGGCCTAACAGAGCATGAAAGCTGTCGTGCACTAGCTGATGGTCGAGGATATAGCGTAAGGCGGTGATACTTATTGCAGTGCTACTAGAGGGCCAAGCCGAAAGCTTGGCCCTTTTTTTTGATCCTGAAAAAGCAATTTCATTGATTCTACTTAAACCGCTTTGCAAAATGCAATTCACCTTGCTTTAGGCGCGAATTATTCGCAACTGTTGGCCTGATCTTTTTGACTTCCCTGCTTTTTTAATATTCATAACTCTATGTTTTATAACAATAATA
>NZ_JACHHW010000009.1 GCF_014202945.1 Zhongshania antarctica
AACATCTAATAACGATCATAAATCGCTAAGGATGGTGACCTTCCTACAGAGGACTTTCACCTCATTAGTTCATGCCCATGCTGGGCGTACACAAATCAAGGTTGGGGACACGCTTGACAGCTCGCCCCAACTTGCCGTGCTGGGCATACGCATGACAAAGTACCGTCCTTATCAAGAAATAACAGCGCAGAGCATTAACGTTGCGACTCTAATGGGTCTGTTCAATGACCTCGAAAAAAGGTCTGATAACGCTGCCGCACTAACTCCTGTGGTTGTTTTTTTAGCGTTCTCTATGGAATCTTATATTAATTCACTGGGAGCACAACATTTAGATATATGGGATGAACTTGAACGGCTTCCTTGGAAGAAAAAGATTACTATTCTGCATAAAACCGTAAGTAAGTCGCCAGATTGGGGTAGTCCTCCACTCCAATTCGCAAGCCAAATATTTAAGCTCCGGGATAGGCTGGCGCACGGAAAGC
Organism: Zhongshania antarctica; assembly: GCF_014202945.1. GTDB lineage: Bacteria > Pseudomonadota > Gammaproteobacteria > Pseudomonadales > Spongiibacteraceae > Spongiibacter > Spongiibacter antarcticus. The sequence continues at coordinate 483 of NZ_JACHHW010000009.1, forward strand.
CAGAGATTGTATATGGCCCAGTACTTAACTCCGAGGAGGAGGCCGTTGAAGTACTCCGAAATCCCACAATTTTTCAACCTGACTGGTACAGCACAATAAATAAGGTTTGGTTGCTAGAATCAAAGAATAAGTTCCGCACCCTTATGGTATATCTAGGTGAGCTCTTTGATCGTCATGAATCAGATCATCTAGCCATCGCATACACAGGCATTGAAGAGCTTCCAGATAAAAATTTCTAACAAATGTTGGCTTTCGGACGAGACAGTTGGCCACGTTTCGCATCGCCACACAATTGTAGCCAACTATTACTTAGCCTGTTATTTGGGCGTTCAATTCACATGGAAATTTCGGAGAAACTTTTGAAGAAAGATGCAAAATTATCCGAGTGCCGGAAGTACCGATTTGCTTTATGGCGTATCTGGGATGATTCAAAGCCCCACGTAATGTTTATTGGCCTGAACCCATCTACCGCCAACGAAACAGAAGATGACCCAACTCTTACGCGCTGTATTAACTATGCAAAATCATGGGGGTTTGGTGGTGTGTGCATGGCAAACCTGTTTGCGTTTCGTGCGACGGCACCCGAAGATATGCTCACTGCATGTGACCCCGTAGGTCATGAGAATGACAAGTGGCTTATCAAACTATCAGGTAAAGCAGGGCTTGTTGTTGCGGCATGGGGTAATACTGGCTGTCACATCGGGCGCTCACATCAGGTAAAACAACTGCTGCCAAATTTACACTGCCTAAAAATGAATAAGTCGGGCGAGCCTGCACATCCGCTATATCAAAAATCAAACTTACTGCCGAAGCAAATGTGCACTTAACAAACGCATGTTGTTCGCCGCATAAAAAGCATGCCGCTGGGGCGTTATGCATCCAGAAGAGTAATTACATGGCAATAATCGTTGCAGGAAAATTAAAGCTAAAGCGTGGCACGCGAGAAGAATTTATCAAAAAGTCGCTTGATTCTGTATCGCAGGCGAGAATGCTCGATGCATGCGAAGATTTTTCCGTATCGCCAGATCCTCTCGATGAGAACAGGGTAAATATTTTCGAGAAATGGATTGCACGCGGCCCATTGGATGAATTCAGAAATTCGGGCCCAGACAATGATTCATTTTCTCTAATAGACGCTTTTGATGTGAAGGAATATGAGATCGACTCATAACACCTGAACCAATTTCGCTATTTTTCCGCCGCGCTCCAAACCTAATGACCACTCTCACCCCGCTGGTAGCGATCAAGCTCGTCTGGATCAAAGCCCTCATTGCCGTCGACAATTTGGTCACGCATAAAGTCTTCGTGGGGCGCACGCCGAGACACGCGGTCTACGATAAAGCGGCAGAGGCGATCTAATAATGATCTATTGCGCGAGGCGCGGTCTGCCAGCCAGATAAGGAGCTTAGCTGCACGCTCCCGCTTTCTCTCAGCCCTACTGAGTTTGCTCATAATGTGGCCTCTGTCGGAGCTGGGTTGGCGGCGCCCCCAGTAGGGTCTTTAACAATACGGCAGGGCACACCTTTTAGATGGGGGATGCCCTGCTCGCGGTCTAGATAATCTTCGTCATCGCGACACAATTGCGCGTCGCTGTATTGCAGCGCACCCGACAAATGACCCGCGCCCGATTGCATCTCTGGCTTCCACCAGCCGTGGGGTACGCGCACTAGGCCGTTGGGCATGGCTTCTTTAATGGCGACTTGCGCTGAAATTTTTCCTGTTTGGTTTTCGATAATGACCCACTCGTTTTCTTGGAGCTGATAGTCCTTTGCGGTATCTGGGCTCACAAAGATCATGGGCTCGGGAGCGCGCTGGCGCATTTCTGGTACCTGCCGTTGGGCAGTTTGAAAATAGCCGTCTTCACGTACGCCGGTAAACATTTGTAGGGGGTAATTGGGGTCGACTGGCGGATCTTCACGAAAGTAAGGAAGCGGATCAAAGCCAAGGTCTTCGAGAATAGAGGACTTTAATTCCACCTTGCCGCTCGGCGTGGCAAAGCCGGTTTTTAAGTACTTGCGAAACTCCGGCATATCGAAATAAATTTCGGTGGTTTCCGACAACTCTTTAAAACTCATGCCGGTTGCTTTCAAGCGATCGTCATAGAAATCGGTTAGCGACGCCCACGACACCAACTCAGGGCGGTCTAAGGCATTGGCGATGCGTTTCCAAAACTCCCAGGTACTCAGCGCCTCGCCAGGGGGCTCCATCGACTGCTCCGACGGACGGTAGGCCGACATCCAGCCAAAGGCATCGGTCAACCAGGGCCGCTCCAACCAACTGTCACCGGGTAGCACGTAATCAGCTAGCTGCGCGGTTGGGGTCATATGGTGCTCGTGGGCAACAATGAGATCCTGATTCATCATGGCTTTGATAATGAGCGGCATATTGGCGTAGCTCATTACGGTGTTATTGCCCAAGGTAAAAAAGGCCTTTACTGGATAACTGCCCTCACCCGCCATGGCCCGGAAGGTGGCCGACGGATTAGCCATATAACAGCCGGTAATTTGATTGGGGTATTCGTGCCCCCACACGCGCTTAAGCGGTTCGCGCAGCGCCTCTTGCCCACGGTAGGTAAATGCGGGGTGGGTATCTGAGCCGAGCTGTTTGGCCTTTTGTGCCTCAGACAAAACTTCGTGCATTTCAATGGTCGATTCCGGCACCACGTCGGGATGAAAACCCTGCAGGGTTTCACCACCGGCAACATCGATGTAGCCACACACGGCGCGCAAAATACCTTGCAGACGAATCGCCGAGGTACTATTGCGCTGCATGTCGGTGATTGGCGTCCAGGGAATAATCGACGGGCCGGAGTTCGCATACATGCGCGCCGCCTTAGCGATCATCTCTGGCTCACAACCCGTAAGCTTGGCGACGCGATCTAAGGGAAACTCGTCTACGCGCTTACGCAATTCTTCAAAGCCCACTGTCCAGTTGGCCACAAAGTCTTTGTCGTACAGACCTTCATCAAAAATGACTTTTAACCAGCCAAACATCATGGCGGCGTCGCTGCCCGCTTTTAAGGGCAACCAAATATCCGCGCGCTCTGCGCTCGAGCTCTTGCGGGGATCACACACAATTAGCTTGGCGCCGCGCTGCTGTGCCGAGCGAATATAGTTATAAAGCGGTGTCCAGCTGTGACGCCGGGGATTGTGCCCCATGAGCACGATGCAATTGGTGTTATTAAAGTCCCCCATCGGGAACCAGCCATAGGTCAGCCGGTTAATAGCAGCAGTATTACCTGCACACAGGGCAACACCACTGATCCAGTTTGGCGAGCCAATATGGTTCATGATTCGACGGCCAAGACCGTGGTCTGTGGCGGTATTCCACTGACTGGTGGATACCGCCCACGCCTCGGGGCCGTGTTCATCAATCACTTTTTTCAGTCGCTGGCCAATATCCCTCATCGCCTCGTCCCAGCTGACCCGCTCCCACTTGCCGGAACCACGTTCACCGACCCGCTTCATGGGGTGCAAAATGCGGTCTGGGTGGGCAAAAGCTTTGGGCGCAATAATCCCTTTCATGCAAATATTGTCGCGAAAGATGGGGTTATCTGAAGAGCGCACTTTAACGACTCTGCCCTGCTTACTTTCTGTCACCACACTACAGGCGATGTCGCAGGTCGCGCAGATAGTGCGCTTAACGGTGACACCGTCCTTAGCGGGACGCAGCTTATGCTTGGCATTGGCTATCGCACTTGGGTCAAAGGGGACGGGGGCAGGCATGGCACTCTCCAAAAGCAAATATTCTTGTGACTTTATTGGTCAGTCCAAAAACTGGACTTATTGATTAAAGTTAGTACAAAAAATGGACTTTGTATATACTTTGTGGCGAACTACTCAGAAATCTGCGCGATTATTAGAGGCAAATTAAATGCAATGGGAAGAGCTCGGCGCACAGCAATGTTCAGTTGCTCGCAGTTCGGTCGTTCTTGGCGATCGCTGGACGCTTGTGATTCTTAGTGACTGCTTTCTGGGAGTACGGCGCTTTGAAGATCTGCAGACACGCCTACAGGTGTCACGCACAACATTGACCCAGCGCTTAAAAAAACTAGAGGCGCACAATGTATTGGAGCGCCGCGCTTACCAAAGCAATCCAGCGCGTTATGAATACCGCCTAACTGAAAAGGGTCGCGACCTGTATCCGGTAATTTCGACCCTGCTTAACTGGGGCGACAAATACTATTCCGATGCCGCTGGGCCACCGATTCTGCGCCAGCATCAATCTTGTGGTCACGACATTCAGCCGATTCTTTGCTGCCCGGACTGCGGTGAGCCAATTGATCCCCGCCAAGTAAGTGCTCGCAAACGTCCAGACGCACCCGGTTTTGCCGAGGTCATCCGCGGCCCCGCCCGCTAATTTTAGCCCCACCCCCGCAGCAGCGACTTAGCAAGATGCGTAACTATTTTACGGGGGTAGCGGCATGGCGCGGGCATCTAGCACTATTCCCTGCGTTTACCCACAAATCAGCTATTCTTCTTAGCAGCTCACCGCGCCAACCCAGACAAATGAAGCGGGGCCTTTCGAACGCCAATTCAATAACATTTGTTATTTCTGTAACGCTAGAGTTACGCTGATACATACGATTACAAAAATCCAAATTTCGGGGAGAAGAAAGAGATGAACAACGAAACACCTAGCTCAGGCCTGCAACTGCGGTCACTGGTCACTGAAGATGGTCAGCTACAACTTTTTCTAAAATCAGCGCCAGTACCCGAGCCCGGCGAAAATGAAGTGGTCGTGCGCATTGAAGCGACGCCAATCAACCCCTCTGACCAAGCAATTCTAATAATGCCGGCAGACGTCGCTACTGGTGAAACCAGTGGCAGCGGCGCAGACACACGCTACACCGCCAAATTGCGCAGCGGAATGGAAAGTCGCGTTAAGCCCCGTATTGGCAAACCTCTGGCAATGGGCAACGAGGGTGCTGGCACGGTCGTTAAAGCCGGTAGCGGCGCCGCAGCACAAGCACTGCGGGGCAAAACTGTTGCCGTTATGGATGGCGCGCTTTACTGCCAGTATCGCAAGGTCAATGTAATGCAGTGCATGCCGCAGAACGAAGGCACCACGGCTAGGGAGGCCGCGTCGTGCTTTGTAAACCCGCTCACGGCCCTAGGCTTTGTCGAAACCATGCGCACAGAAGGCTTTAAAGCGATTATCCATACCGCCGCCGCGTCGAATTTGGGCCAGATGCTCAATCGAATTTGCCAAAGCGATGGCATCGACTTAATCAATATTGTGCGCAAGCAAGAGCAGGTCGACATTCTCAAAGCCATGGGTGCGAAATATATCTGTAATTCCAGCGATGAGAATTTCATGAACGACCTCACCGCCGCTATTGAAGAAACCGGTGCCTACATTGCTTTTGATGCCACAGGCGGCGGCGACCTCGGTAGTCGCATTCTCAGCTGTATGGAGCGCGCTGCGCTAAAAGGCACCGAAGAACTGCCCGGTCCCTATGGCTCCACCACCTTTAAGCAACTCTATATCTACGGTGGCCTCGATTTATCACCAACCATTATTAACCGTAACTTTGGTTTTAGCTGGGGCATTAACGCCTGGCTCCTTACCCCCTTTACGCAAAAGGCTGGCATGGAAAAAATGATGGAGTTGCGCCAGCGTGTTGCCAATGAACTGCGGACGACGTTTGCCAGCCATTACAGCGACGAGATTTCACTGACCGAAGCCCTAGACAAAGATATTGTTGCGGCCTACAGCCAGCAGGCCACCGGCAGAAAATTCCTCATCAACCCATCAAAGTAAAATAGGCAAGGGACTACCTACGTGGCCATAATTAAAACCAATGGCCACAGAAGATCGCTAGCTTGGCTTCAATAGCAAACCTAGCGGTCGCTATTTTCAGCAATAAATTCCGTGGCGTGCCGTCAATACTATTATTGCCGCGACGCCCCACCACTAAAACTAGTGGCTAACAAGCCAGCCAACAACGATATTCTAGGCCAGCATTAACAGCGCTGGATTTAAGGCCGCGGCCAAGCCTTCGGCAAAAAAAAACGCATATAACAATAAATAGCGAGTACCGACTGATATGAGTACTGAACACAACGCCAAGTCGCCAGATTCAACGCCAACCGGCGCCGCCTATTACGCACTAGGTGTATTAACCATTGTTTATAGTTTTAACTTTATCGACCGGCAATTACTCGCCATTTTACAAGAATCTATAAAAGCCGATTTAGGCTTAAAAGACTCTCATTTGGGATTGCTAACAGGCTTCGCCTTTGCCGCCTTTTATGTCACTGCGGGCATTCCCATTGCACGCTGGGCCGATCGCGCCAACCGCCGTAATATCGTCGCCTTGGCGGTATTCATCTGGAGCTTTATGACCAGTATCAGCGGCTTAGCTCAAAATTTTGTGCAGCTCCTGCTTGCCCGTATTGGCGTTGGCGTTGGCGAAGCCGGCGGCAGCCCCCCTTCGCACTCCATGATTTCCGATATTTTTCCGCCACAGAAACGCGCAACGGCAATGGGGCTTTACTCCTCGGGCGTGAATATTGGCATTCTCTTTGGCTTTTTACTCGGCGGTTGGCTCAACGAGTTTTTTGGCTGGCGAGTCGCATTTGTGGTGGTGGGGATGCCCGGCATATTGCTGGCTATTGTCGTCAGGTTTACGCTGTCTGAGCCCAAGCGTGGCCAATCTGAGGCGCGCGTCGCCAGCGCCACCCAACCGTCGCTTATCGAGGTGTTATCGGTACTCTGGAACCGGCCCTCATTTCGTTTTCTGTCCATGGGCGCCGCGCTCAACGCCTTTGCCGGCTACGCAACCGCCAACTGGACTGCCTCCTTCATGATCCGCAGCCATGGCATGACCACCGGTGAACTCGGCACGTGGCTAGCCGTAATATTGGGCTTAGGCGGCGCAGTGGGCGTTATTGCCGGCGGGTACATCTCAGACAAGCTCGGCCGAAGCGATAAGCGCTGGTATATGTGGATGCCCACCCTCGCGCTGATTGTCGGCCTGCCATTTACCGTGGCGGCCTTTACGGTTGATGAAAAATATACCGCCTTAATGTGCTTAATCATCCCCGGAATAGTAATGAACAGCTATCTCGGCAATGTTATCGCCATGACCCACGGTTTGGTGGGTTTGAGCATGCGCGCTACGGCCTCTGCGGTCCTTTTCTTTATCATTAATATTATCGGCCTAGGCTTGGGGCCGTGGAGTGTCGGTATTCTCAGTGACGCGCTCACACCGACCTTAGGGGCATCGGCACTCGGCATGGCACTGTTTTACATTGTGCCGCCAATCATGGTGCTATCGGCACTGTGTTTTTACGGTGCTTCGCACAAGCTGCAGAAGGACTTGTCCTTGGTGCCCGATTGATATCCCACTGGCCCACAGGCCTTGCAAGAGTGTTACACTGCTCTTGCAAGGCGAGGATACCGCTATGACACAAACAGGGGTGTAGCCGTGCAATTAGAATTGACTAAATCCGCCACTGTTTTCTAGCCAAAAACAGTCTACAGTTGACGTCCGGCTTCAGCAGCAAAGGAATAATGACGATCATGGAACACAAAGAAATGAACACAGTCACTGAACAAAAGCCCCTCAGCGTCTTCGAAACGTTTAAGCAGGGTATTTCTTTGTTATTTGCGCTACAAAATCAGTCTGGCCGCAAAAGACTCATGGACTTAGCCGAATCAAACCCGATGCCCATCATTTTTGCCGGCGTTTCGGCAATGGGCATCTTTTTCATGGTTTGCTTTCTAACATCGCAGCTCGCGCTCAAGCTCCTTGCATAATACTGAAAACCATTCACCATTTGCGCAAGCCGCAACAAAAGCCCGCTACTGCGACTTGTGTCTAAATACAAATGAACAGCCGATGACAACACCATGAAACTAGGTGGGCGTCTCGTCTCGCTAGGTAGCAAAATCGACGGCTGGGTTTAAACGCATATTTTACGTCAATGCCTGCCTGGCAACTCTTCCAAGAAGAAAATCTTACGCCCACGAGCGAATCGCGCCTGGGCGATTAACTCGTAAGAATAGTAGCCGGCTACACGCGCCGTTTTTGAAAGGCCAGCGCGCCTAAGGCGGTGAAGGTCTTTAACACAGATACCCACTCCGAAAGATTCGGCTTTGGCGACTTGCCTTTACCAATACGCTCAAGCTGGTGCTCATACCAAGTAATGTCCAGCATGGTCATTGCGTCTAAGGCTTTTATGCCCGTACTAAGCACCGGTAGTTGAATTGAATGTTTGTCACTCGCCATCAGTTTATTTGCTAGAGCCGGATCTAAGGCCAGCGGCCTTGCGATACCGATCATATCTGCCGCGCCAGAGGCGATTGCACTATTCATAGCGCTGGCAGAGCGGAAGCCGCCGGTAACAACCAGAGGCACATTCATGATTTTTTGTGCTTTCTCAGCATAGTCTAAGAAATAGGCTTCGCGCTTGAGTGTGCTTTCGCTCGCGCCACTGCCAACCATACTGGGGTTTTCGTAGTTACCGCCGGAGATCTCGATTAAATCAATGCCTTCGTTCTGCAAGGCCTGGATAACTTCAATCGAGTCAGACTCATCAAAACCACCTTTTTGGAAGTCCGCAGAGTTTAACTTTACACCAACAGGGAAACTATCTCCTACCGCGGCGCGTATCGCGCGATAAATTTCCATTAAAAAGCGCATGCGGTTCTCAAGACTACCGCCCCACTGATCGTCGCGGCGATTATGATGCGGCGACAAAAACTGATTGACCAAGTAACCGTGCGCGCTATGGATTTGCACGCCATTAAAGCCACATTCCTTCGCCTTGGCGCTTACCCAAGCAAAACGTTCAATGATGGCCAAAATCTCGGCCTCGGTTAAGGCCCGCGGGCATTTAAAGCCACTTTCTAGACCATTGCCAAGTGGCACTGCTGACGGTGCAAGCGGTTCTTTACTCAAAAAACTCGGTATTTGCTTACCCGGATGGTTCAGCTGCATCCAGACCTGCGCGCCATTTTCTGTACTGGCATCAGCCCAGGCCTTAAATTTAGCAATATCCGATTTCTCGTCCAGTACCACATTTCGCGGTTCACCCAAGGCGCTGCGGTCTACCATTACGTTGCCGGTAACCAGCAAACCCGTGCCGCCCTTTGCCCACGCACGGTAAAGGTGTACTAACTCATCGGTGGGCGCGTTATCGCGATCTGCCAACTGCTCGCTCATAGCCGACTTAAAAAGACGATTTTTTATACTCGCTTTGTTATTTACATCGAGTTGACTGGCTATCGTTGTTATTGAAGTCAAAATGAATTCCCTGGTATTTAGATCCAAAAATACTGATATGTAATCAATGAGGGTATTGAATAAAAATACAAGTAAGCCCCTCAAAAAAATAGCGCCACTCACACCTTCACCGGCGTCCCACTCCAAACACCAAGAACAGGCCTGCCATGTGCGCGCAGTATTGGCCCAATTTGCCGATGCAGCGCATGGTAGCGATAAAACGGTACGCGAGGAACGAGGTGATGAATAAAGTGTAAATTCTGACCCCGCCAAAACCGCTCCACGGGTCGCATCCAGATTGGCATAATAAGACTGTTGGTGTTTAGGTAACGCTGGGTATTGTCGTATGAAAGTGCGGGCGATAGGCAAACGAATACGCCGCAAAGAACCTGCCAAAGAAATAGCCCATTAACACAACCGCCACAATACCCGACGGGTCTATTAGCACAATAGTTAACACCCGCCAGCCCAGCGACACACAAAGCTCAGCACAGTAAATAATGCATTCTGTAAGCTGCGCTGAGTGACAGTCACTTTTCGCGGAAAAACTATTCTGGGTGTAAAAGAATTTCACCGTTGTTAGCAATACACCGAGAAACATTGTGCACTGAAGCAGACGCCGAATACAAGGATCAGCGCTTAATCAAAAAAGGAAGGGGCTGCACTCTAGCGCCACCCCTTCAATATCCCTTCCCAAAGAGAATTTCAAAGTCACCTCAGTGACTAATCATCCAGGGTCTCTGGGAGGGAAAAACCTTGCTGCCATCAGGCAAGAAAATTGCCTGCTGCCGCAAGCTACTACGATCAGGATTAAATACCTTAGGCCCACAGTCACAACCCTTTTTGGCTGCTGAGTGGGCGCGACGCTGACTCGCATCCTCGCGCGAATCTGGTGTTGATATTATCGGTTGATGTAGCGCCTTTTCATTGCGCGCCATGGCCTGCCGTTTCGCTGGTGCCATGGCCAACACCTCAGGCGGAATCATAATCACCCGCGCACTAAGCTCGCCGCATTGCGGGCAGGCACAGGGCAGAGCCGACTCGGCCATACTGGCTAAATCGTGGAACAGGCCGTGATCCTGACATTTATAATCGTATACTGGCATTGCTTAGTCTCCTCTCGCCTCGTCGTTTAGCGCGCCAGCCCATTCCCCAATACGCCGGCGCACAGTGACTCACTATTCAGATGTCACAAATCCGGAGATAAAGGCACATCTGAACTACTGCCATCGACCTCTATTTTGGGCCCATTGGCATTGGGTTGCAGATCAAAATCAAAGATATCAGTGGGCAGCCACAGTGTGGCGCAGGCGTTTGGAATATCCACCACCCCACTGATATGCCCCTGCACCGGTGCCACCCCAAGTATGGTGTACGCCTGCGCACGGGTGTATCCAAACTTGGTGAGATACTCAATGGCATTCAAGCACGCCTGCCGATAAGCAATATGCACATCGAGGTAATGCTGTTTACCGCCTTCATCTACCGAGATACCTTCAAAAATCAGATAATCATCGTACTTAGGGGTAATCGGGCTAGGTTTGAAAATAGGATTCTTAATGCCGTACTTTTCAATACCGCCTTTAATTAAATTAACCCGTAAATGGATCCAACCGGCCATTTCAATGGCGCCGCAAAAGGTGATTTCTCCGTCGCCCTGGCTGAAGTGCAAATCTCCTACACTCAGGCCAGCGTCTTTTACATAGACGGGGAAATACACCTTTGCACCACGAGACAAATCTTTAATGTCGCAGTTGCCACCGTGCTCGCGGGGTGGCACCGTGCGGGCGCCTTCAGCGGCAGCAGCCTTGGCCGCCTCACCGGTCATGCGCCCCATATGGGCAGTTTCCGCATAGGGCAAGGCCGCTAATTCCGGAACGCGGTGCGGGTCCGTGTCGACCAGCGCTTGTTCACGGGTATTCCACTCGTTCAACATTTCCCGTGATGGCAGGCAGCCAATCAAACCGGGATGAATCAAACCGGCAAATTCCACTCTAGGCACATGCCGAGATTTGGTGAACATGCCATTAAAATCCCAAATCGATTTCTGGGCTTCGGGAAAATGTTCGGTTAAAAAACCACCCCCGTTCTGTTTAGAGAAGAAGCCGTTAAAACCCCACTGACTGTCATCAAAGGTACCGATATCTAGAATATCGACCACCAGTAAATCACCCGGTTCGGCACCCTCGACGCCGACAGGGCCAGAGAGAAAATGGACCTTACTCAGGTCAACATCGCGGACATCGTCAGCGGAATCGTTATTGCTAATCTGACCGCCGGTCCAGTCCACACATTCGATTTTAAAATCGTCGCCGGGCTTGACCATCGACACCATCGGAATATCAGGATGCCAGCGGTTGTGGATCATATCGTTCTCATAAGCCGACTTGCTAAGGTCAACCTTGATGATTGTTTCAGCCATCGTTTTTCTCCGGATCAGTCTTAGAAAATTCTGAGCGATAACTGTACTGACTTATTAACCTAAACTTAGCCAATGCAAGATAGTCATAAGCAGCCATCGCCATGACCTCACTATCCCCAATCGCTGCTGAATCCGGTATTAGTCAATATGCCCTGAAGACTACGTCAAATGACGCAGAGTACGAGAAACTGAGAGCTAAACAGGCTGAAAAATATCGCTGCCTAGCCTCGAAACGTGAACAAACCACAGCGGCAGTTTCAGCAGACTATCTAAATTGAATTATCTTAAGACAAGAAACTAGCGAGATGAGACCGCCGAGTGATTGGCGGCTTAGTACATTTATCGAACAAACATAAATTCGATATGCAGTGACGAGCTCTTGGGCTTGGGCTTGGGCTTTATAATATCGAGGGGCGCCTAAAGATCATCACTACGCGCTACTCACCCTCTACTACCAAGGCATTATTCTGAACAAAACCAATAAAGCGGTCACTCGCAGGCGCTGAAAGTATCGCTCTGGCCACAACGGGCTCCAAGTGTGCACGCAAACGGCGAGCAATATCTCGCGCGCCATAGCGGGGGTCGTAGTGTTTCAGAAGATAATCAAAACAGGCTTGATCTAAGTCAAGCTCGACACCCTGCTTGCCTAAACGCCGTCGGAGATTACCTAGCTCAAGATCGAAGAGAGCGCCAAGGTCACTGCGCCGCAAATGTTTAAAAACAAGGCTTGCGTCGATCCTATTAATGAATTCGGGATCAAACTTCTTCCCAAGCGCACGATCAATTAGTTTCTTTTCACTGATTCTTCGCCCAGTAAATACGTATTTTTTATTCCGATGGCGCTCAAGTTCTGAGGCGGCAATATTGCTGCTCATAAAAATCAAACTATTACAAAAATCTAACTCTTTTAGTCCAGACGAGAGCTTAAGTTTGCCGCTGTCCAGTACATTGAGTAGAGAGCGGATTACCTCGTCGCTGGCTTTTTCAATTTCATCAAACAAGATGACGGAAGGCACGCTATAGCTACCTGCAATCGCCTCAGTAGGAAAGAGACTATGCCCTTCTTTGCTACCCACATAGCCCGGCGGCGCACCAGTGAGCGCAGCGGCATAATGGTCTTGCGCCAAGGTATTCATGTCGATGCGAACTAATGCCTCAACGCTACCGCAAATCGCCTCAGCAATAAGGCGAGCGGTCTGGGTCTTACCAACCCCAGTAGGCCCCAACAACAACATCACACACAAAGGCCGCTGCTTACTGCCAATATCAGCTTTTACCACATTGAGCATATCTTCTATTGCCGCCAAAGCGGCGTCTTGAGCAATAATACGGCTACGCAGCAAGCTCATTACCGCGCTAGGCTCAAAGCGAAAGCGGGATTGGCGCCTAGCAGCAACCGTTTTATCCGGCATACACGCGGCTGAAAACAAGCAAGTATCAGTTTGACTGGCCAAGCGCACTTGGTTTTCTGCCAATTGGTCGTTAATAAACGGCATGATAAGCCCCCACGTCTACAAGCGCACTTAGCATTACTGCGGCGCGACCACACACTGCATAGCGTTATTTTCCCGCCTGCGTTTCCTTGCCATAAAAAGGTAGCTCACCTACAGGGCAATCTGCCACGCCAATCGTTGGCCTGGTCATGCGTTCAACATCGGCTTGGGCCTTTTCAGCATCTAGGACCCAGGTTCGGTAAAAGTCGAAGGGGCAGTCTGCAACGCCCTTGTCACCGTCACCTGAGTTGTAGACCCCGGTGTAACCCCGATGCAGTAATTTGAATAAATGATTCTGAGATTGGTCATTGGCTCGGGCATCGCGAATTTGACTCACCGACAGCTGAGCGTATTGCACGCCCATATCTTCCTCGCCACACTCACCTAGCGTACGGCCATCGAAGCCGATAATGGCGGAATGACCAAAATAAGAATAAACGCCGTCAAAACCGCTGGCGTTGGCAACCGCAACATAGCAGTTATTCGCCCACGCCATACTCTTTGCCATCATGACCTGCTGTTCCTTAGCCGGGTACATATAACCCTGACAGCGCACAATCAGCTCGGCGCCTTTCATAGCGCAATCTCGCCAGATCTCTGGGTAGTTACCATCGTCGCAAATAATCAAACTTATCTTCATACCCTTGGGGCCCTCGCTGACATAGGTTTTGTCACCGGGATACCAACCCTCGATTGGACACCAAGGAATACACTTACGGTATTTTTGAACAATCTCACCTTGATCATTGATTAAGACCAAGGTGTTATAGGGCGCTTTATGGGGATGCTCTTCGTGACGCTCGCCGGTAAGCGAGAAAATCCCCCAGGTCTTGGCTTCCCGACACGCAGCACTAAAAATAGCCGTTTCGTCACCGGGAATAGTGGCCGCGGTTGCCATCATCTCTTCATTATCGTACATAATGCCCATGGTGCTGTACTCAGGGAATACCACCAAATCCATACCGGGCAGGCCGATCTTCATGCCCTTGATCATCTCCGCAATATTGCGGGCGTTGTCCAACACCTGCTCGCGGGTGTGTAGGCGCGGCATTTTGTAGTTAACGACCGCCACGCCAACGGTGTCTGGGCTGCTAGAAATATCACCGTGTCTCATTTTACTCTCCGTCTTTACTCATTCGTTGTTCAACGTACACACTGAAATTCATTACGATCACACCGACAAATAGGCTTTTATCTTGTCGGTATCGACGTCTTCGCGAAGGTCTTCATGAATGAAACTGCCCTTGTCGATCACGATAATTCGGTCGGCAATCGCCATGGTAAAACTCAGTACTTGCTCAGAAACAATAATGGTGATGTCGCGCAATTTTTTAATTTCATTAAGCACATTAGCAATGTCTTTAATAATAGAAGGCTGTATGCCTTCCGTTGGTTCATCTAGCAACAGCACCTTGGGATTTGTTACTAGCGCCCGCGCGATGGCCAACTGCTGCTGCTGACCACCCGAAAGATTGCCACCCTTACGCTTGCGCATGTCGGCTAGCACAGGAAATAGTGCATAGATATCATCGGGAATTTTTTTGAGCTTAGAGACCTCCATCCCCGTTTCAATATTCTCTTGTACGGTTAACGAGGGGAAAATCATTCGCCCCTGGGGCACGTAGGCAATACCATTTTCAACTCGCTGAAAACTCTCTTTCTTACTAACATCAATACCGTCTATCAAAATCCGACCATCAGAGCTGGGCAACACGCCTATCAAGGATTTGAACAAGGTGGTTTTGCCCATGCCGTTGCGCCCCATAATCGCCAGCGTCTCATTTTTTGGCACCACAAAATCAAGCCCATGGATAACTTCACTTTGTCCGTAACACACTTTCAAATTAGATACTTCTAACATAATTTTTCACCTCACATGGGCCGATTGTGCACTCGAAGAAGATTGAACGATGTGCTTAGTGACCGAGATAGACTTCAATCACTTTGGGATCTTTCTGCACATCTTTCATATCGCCAGATGCCAGAATCTTACCCTGATGTAAAACCGTGACTTTGTGAGCAATACGCGCGACAAATTCCATATCGTGTTCGATGACCAGCACCGACCGACCCTCACTGATTTTATTGAGCAGCTCTGCAGTTTGTTCACGCTCCTTGACGCTCATACCTGCGACAGGTTCATCCAACATAAGCAGTTGCGGATCCTGAATCAGCAGCATGCCAATTTCTAGCCACTGTTTTTGACCATGACTCAGCAAGCCAGCTTCGGTGTGCAACGCCTTTTCCAGCATAATCTGCGTGGCGACTTCCAGAATCTTATCTCGCACCACCGCATCGTGTTTAAACATCAGCGAGCCAAATACACCGCGTCCTTTAGGATAGGAAATTTCCAAATTTTCCATCACGCTCAAGTTTTCATAAATAGACGGCGTTTGAAATTTACGCCCCACCCCCGCCAGTACAATTTCGTGCTCGGAGAGGTTTGTTAATTCCTTATTCAGAAATTTTATACTGCCAGAGGTCGATTTTGTTTTACCGCAAATCAAATCGAGCACAGTGGTTTTTCCCGCGCCATTTGGCCCTATAACCACGTGAAGCTCATTTCGATCTAAGTAAAAATTTAGGTTGTCGACAGCTTTGAAGCCGTCGAAAGATACAGTGAGATCCTCTATCGCCAAGGTAAAGTCAGTATTGGTAGACATATTCATGATTTTGACCCCTTCAGCTCAATGGCGTCTGCAGCGCTTTTGGATTTACTAAATAAGTTTTTAATAAAATCGAGACGCTTAGTGAGATGGTGACCATAGTCTTCCCACAAGCCCGCCAAACCATTAGGAAAAAACATCACTACCGCAATAAACAAACCGCCCATAAGGAATAGCCACAACTCAGGAAAAGACTCAGAAAAAGCGGTTTTACCAAAGTTAATGAGCAAGGTGCCGTAGACCGCGCCAATTAATGACATGCGGCCGCCGATCGCGGCAAATATCACCATTTCAATTGAAGGCACAATGCCAACGAAGGACGGCGACATAAAGCCGACTTGCAGGGTAAACATAGCCCCACCTATCGCCGAGATCATCGCTGCAAAACAAAATATGAATATTTTGAAGTTCGCCACATCGTAGCCAGAGAAGCGCACCCGATCTTCTTTGTCGCGCATCGCCAGCAGTATCCGGCCAAATTTACTTGTTAAAATAAAGCGGGAGGCAATAATGACCGCGAGGAGTAAAAAGCAGTTAATAAAGTAAAACAGCGTCTTTGCACTGTCAGAGGTGATATCCCAACCATTTAAGGTACGCAGATCAGTAATGCCATTGATCCCGCCCGTTAGCCCCTGCTGACCTACAATCAGTACCGTTAAGATAACGGAAACAACCTGGGTAATAATCGCAAAGTACACGCCGCCGACCCGGCGTTTAAACATGGCCGCGCCAATGATGTACGCAAATATCGTGGGTACAACCAAAACCGCGAACAAGGTAAAAGAGAAACTATGAAATGGCATCCAAAACAGTGGTAACTCCGTAATTTGGTTCCAATCCATAAAATCGGGTATGCCCGGTGTTGACTGGATAGCGGTATTCTCTGGCGAGGAGGCCTCTAACTTTAAGAACATGGCCATAGCGTACCCGCCAATGCCAAAAAATATACCCTGCCCCAAACTTAGCGTCCCGCCATAACCCCACAACAACACTAAGCTAACTGCCGCAAAAGCGTAGGTTAAATATTTACCCACTAGATTCAAGCGAAAGGAATCTAGCATCACAGGAAATACAACCAGGATAAGCGCCGCTAGGATGCAAAACCCTATCAGCCCCTTTTTATCGCCAAATAATTTCTCGTAAACAAAGCTCATCATTAACTCCCAATAATTTAGAACCAGACTTCTTGTAAGCGCGAGGTTCGTCTTAACGACGAACCTTGCTGGCAAACAGTCCCTCTGGTTTGAACATCAAAATTATTACCAAGGTGAGCAAGGTAAAGACTTTGGCCATTGATCCGCTGATAAAGAATTCGAGAATAGACTGGGCTTGTGCAATTGAAAATGCCGAGGCAATAGTGCCAAACAAACTCGCGGCGCCACCAAAGACCACAACCATAAAGGTATCGACGATATACAAGGTTCCGGTGGTTGGTCCCGTAGACGCAATTGTCGTAAACGCCGCGCCGGCCATACCCGCAATACCGCAACCCAGCGCAAAGGTGTAGCGGTCTACTTTCTTGGTGTTAATTCCCACCGCGCCAGCCATTACCCGATTCTGGGTGGTGGCACGCACGCGCAAACCCCAGCTAGATTTAAACATGAGGTAAAATACCGCCAAGGTCGTGAATATCGTTAAACCGAGCACGAACATGCCGTTAATGGGGATGTCGATCATATCGGTTGCTGGATAAGCACCCATCAACCATTCAGGTAGCGTGGGGCTAACTTCCCGCGCACCAAAGATCGAGCGGTAGGACTGCTGCATGATTAAGCTCAAACCCCAGGTGGCTAACAAAGTGTCTAGCGGGCGCTTGTAGAGGTGCCTTATCAATATAAATTCGGCTAAGTACCCGAGTGTGCCTGCAACCAGAAAGGCCGCCGCTATCGAGAACACAAAATAGTACGGCATAAATGCCGGAATATAGGTTTCTGTGAGTGTAGAGATAAGATAGGTGGTATATGCCCCGGCGGCCATAAATTCGCCGTGCGCCATATTAATGACCCCCATCTGCCCAAATATAATTGCGAGTCCCAAGGCCATCAGCAACAGTACGCTGAACAAGCTGATGCCGGCGAAGCCCTGCATAGCGAATATCGCACCTAACTCGTCGTAGCTATAACCGCCCATTACTTAGCCTCCGCTAAAAAATACTTCAACATTCTTTTCACTACTTTTTTCCACTGCATGATTTCGTTAAAGCGCTTGGCGAGCATTGCTGCTCGCCGGTATTGCTAAGATCTTTCTAGGAAACCCGAAGGCCTATTGGTAACCTTCTGGGAATGGATCTGGCTCGATCAGCTCTGAGGTATACACCACCTCGGCCTGGCCATCTTTCTTCCACATACCTACCCGTGCCTTACTCCAAAGGTGGTGATTAGGGTGGAGTTTTACATAGCCTTCTGGCGCGGTAGTCAGCTCAATATCACCTTCTTCAGATGCCTTAACGACTGCGTCTACGTCAAAGGTACCGGCCTTTTCTACAGCAGCTTTCCATAACCAAGGTCCTAGATAAGCAGCTTGCGTTACGTCGCCGATCACACTGTCGTCGCCCCACATCTCTTTAAACGCTTTCACGAAAGCGACGTTGTTAGGGTTATCCTGGCTCTGGAAGTACTTCATGATGGAGTAGAAGCCTTCGAGGTTTTCACCCCCGATGCCCAACACTTCATCTTCCGTCACCGAGATGGTCAGCAACGTCTGCTTCTTAGAGTTAATACCCGCCGCTTTAAGCTGCTTAAACCACGCGACGTTACTGCCACCAACTACTGCGGCGTATATCACGTCAGGCTTTTTCAGGCGGATTTTGTTGATGACCGAACCAAACTGGGTATCGCCCAGTGGCTTGTACTCTTCACCCACAACTTTGCCGCCCAAAACGTTTTCTATGTGTTTACGAGCAATTTTCATGGAGGTACGCGGCCAGATATAGTCAGAGCCAATCAGGTAGAAAGTCTTTGCACCCTTTTCTTTCGCCACCCAGTTCAAACCGTCTAGAATCTGCTGAGTCGCTTCTTGGCCGGTGTAGATAACATTTTTAGACTGCTCTAAGCCTTCGTAAAATGTGGGGTAGTAAAGCAAGCCGTTTTCTTTTTCAAATACTGGTAGCGCCGCTTTACGCGAGGCCGAGGTCCAGCAGCCAAATACGGCGGCCACCTTGTCGTTCACTAACAATTTACGGCTTTTCTCAGCAAAGGTTGGCCAATCGCTGGCGCCATCTTCCTGAATGATTTTGATTTGACGCCCCAGAATACCGCCAGATTCGTTGATTTGCTTAATGGCCAGTTTTTCAGCCTCTTGCGCACCGGTTTCACTGATTGCCATGGTGCCCGTTAACGAGTGCAAAATGCCCACGGTTACGGTGTCATCGGTAACCGCCTGCCCTGTGCTGGTGGCGGGTGCAGCCCAACTCAACTGCGATGCCAGAATAATGCCCAGCGGTAGTGCGCCAAGAGCGCGAACTACCTTGCGGCGCCCCCAAGAACGCTGATTATCGGATTTATCACTCATCGTTACTTCTCCTACCCTACGGTTGCTTGATTCGACAGTGGACAGTCTCCGCAGAAGTGACGTACCGCACCATGAGGCGAATGCTCCCCCCGGCTAAGTTAAATGACGTATACCGCCTACGGCAGCGGCGCGGTACTTTCCATACTCAGCTGATTTTCGCAAAACAGACGCCGCGCTACGCATCAACTGACGGTTACCAGGAGAAACAGAACAAGCCTAATAGCGCGAGATTCGTAAGAAATTAAGGCCTATAATGGCCAAACATGAGTATGTCATTCAGCCAATGAGCTGTTATCGGAGCGTCATTTGGCCATATGAGTGCGCAACAAAAAGTGTTCCGGGTACGCCGGAAATACAATCGCTGGGTCGCCAATGAAACCTTAGAAGACTACGCATTGCGTTTTACCGCCAAAAGCGCGCGCAAGTGGTCACTTAACCGGGTTTCAAACACGGCGCTGGGCGCTATTTCGTTTCTTGCTTTAGAAGCGATTGGCGGCGCGATCACCCTCAGCTACGGTTTTAACAATACCGTCGCTGCGGTAATGGCCGTGGGTATTATTATCTTTTTAACCGGCTTGCCCATTTGCTATCACGCCGCGCGCCAAGGTATCGATATTGACCTGCTCACCCGCGGCGCCGGGTTTGGCTATATTGGCTCAACGATCACCTCACTGATCTACGCCTCATTTACGTTTATTTTCTTTGCGATCGAGTCGTCGATCATGGCGCTCGCCCTAGAGCTGAGCCTCGACATCCCACTTAAATACGGTTATTTAATCAGCGCCGTAGTAGTAATACCGCTGGTGACCCACGGCATTACCTGGATAAGCCGCTTTCAAGTGTGGACTCAGCCGCTGTGGATTATTTTACAGCTCGCACCACTGGCCTGTATCGCGTGGCAGTCCGACCAGGCCTTTAGCAATTGGGTGGCATTCACACCACCAGACAGCGACCCAAACCTCAATATTTTGGCCTTTGGCGCCGCCTCGGCGGTGATATTTTCATTAATCGCGCAAATTGGCGAACAGGTGGACTTTCTCCGATTTTTACCCCACCAAGACCGACCGAACAAACGCTGGTGGCTCGCTCTAATCGCTGCCGGCCCAGGCTGGATTATTAGCGGATCAATCAAAATATTAGTGGGTTCCTTTTTGGCGGTATTAGCACTGAGTCATGGCACTCCTTTTAGCGAGGCCGCCGACCCCAACCATATGTACCTCACCGCATTCAGTTATTTGGGTTCATCACCTCAACTAACACTTATTTTATGCAGTGTATTTGTGATTTTGTCGCAGCTGAAAATTAATGTCACCAACGCCTATGCCGGTTCTATTGCGTGGTCTAACTTCTTCTCCCGACTCACCCACAACCACCCCGGTCGCGTGGTTTGGCTTGTCTTTAATGTCGCCATTGCCCTGATGTTGATGGAGCTGGGCATCTATCGAATTCTTGAAGAAATTCTCACCGCCTACGCCATTATCGCGCTCGCCTGGGTAGGCTCTTTAGTGGCCGATCTCGTGATCAATCGTCCCCTTGGTTTACGGCCCCAAGCCATCGAGTTTAAACGCGCCCATCTTTACGACATCAACCCTGTTGGGGTTGGTTCAATGATTATCGCCTCAACCGTAGGCTTGCTCGCTCACCTTGGGCAATTCGGCATCACGGCCCAGGCGCTAGCCTCGTTTATTGCATTGGGCAGCACATTTATTTGCGCTCCCTTGATTTGCTGGTTTACTAAGGGCCGATATTACTTAGCACGCGAGCCAGTAATCGCGAGCAGTAAAATTTCGCTGCGCTGCTGTATTTGCTACCACCACTTTGAAGGCGAGGACATGAGCCACTGCCCCGCCTATGCAGGGCCAATATGCTCACTGTGCTGCTCACTCGACAGCCGCTGCCACGATATGTGCAAGACTAATTCGCGCATGGCAGAGCAGCTCACCAATACCCTTAGTTTTCTGTTGCCAAGACGCTGGATAAGCTCGCTCAATACCCGCACTGGCCACTTTATCGGTTTGTTCACCTTAATCAGCTTAATCATCGCCAGTGTTTTAGCCTTGGTCTATGTCCAAATAACGATTGATGAAGGTATGGAGCGCAGCCTAGCGGCGGGCGCTTTATTTAATGTGTTTTGTATTCTGCTGATCGTATCCGGCATATTGGCCTGGATGTTCGCCCTGGTTCACGACAGCCGCCGAGTTGCACAGGAAGAATCCCAACACCAAACCACCTTGCTCATGGCTGAAATAACCGCTCATAAACAAACTGACCAGCAATTGCAGCGCGCCAAAGAAATCGCAGAGGCGGCCAACCAAGCCAAAACACGGTATTTAACGGGCATAAGCCATGAGCTACGCTCCCCCCTAAACGCCATCCTCGGCTACGCCCAACTACTGGAAAAAGACGCTTCAATCCCCGCCAGTCGACTCGACGCCTTACGTGTAATCAGACGCAGCAGTGAACACCTAGCGGATCTTATTGAGGGTTTACTCGATATATCTCGCATTGAAGCCGGCCGCCTTGAACTCGCGCCAAGCGACATTAATTTGGGAAATTTACTTGATCAAATCGTAAGTATGTTTCAAGTTCAAGCTCAGGCAAAAGGCATTGGCTTTAGTTTTGACCGCCTAACCCCGCTGCCCGAAACAGTAAAAACCGATGAAAAACGCCTCCGCCAAATTCTGATTAATTTAATTTCTAATGCCATCAAATATACACCAGAGGGCAGGGTTAACTTTACCGTTAGCTACCGCAATCAGGTCGCCGAATTTATCATTAATGACACAGGCATTGGTATTGCCGCGGAAGATATTGAACGCATTTTCCGGCCTTTTGAGCGAGTACGTAAACCCGGATCACCCCATATTGCCGGCACCGGTTTAGGCCTAACAATCACCCAACTGCTCACCGATATTATGGGCGGCAATATCGCTATTCACAGTCAAGTAGGCGTTGGCAGCGAAGTAAAACTCAATTTAATGCTAAGTAGCACCGACAAACTGGCCAGCGCCAGCCCCAGCGAGCGAAGAATTATCGCTTACGAAGGCTACGAACAAGCCCTGTTTGTGGTGGATGACGAACCCACCCACCGCAGTTTACTCAACGACATGCTAAACCCACTTGGCTTTAATGTGATCTCCGCCCCCGACGGCGACACCTGTTTGGATATGCTGCGCTACTGCGAATCTCAGCCGCGTATTTTCCTACTAGACATTGCCATGCCGGGCATGAGTGGCTGGGACTTGGCCAAAGCGATACGGGCGCGTATTCACAACGCCACCATCATTATGATTTCCGCCAATGCAACTGAAGTCACGCCGGAAAGCAGTGGAGTTCCTCCCCACGACGCCTATTTGTTCAAACCCATCCGCGTCAGCCAGGTGCTAGACTACCTAGCAAAATACGCCGGCATTAATTGGGTATATGAATCAAAAGAACAGAGTGAAAATCGCGTGGTGGCACATACGACCAAGGCTGATACAATTCCACTAACCTTAAGCAATGAGGCGCGCCGCGAGCTAATTCAGCTCGCCAAGATTGGCTACGCTAAAGGCATTCGCCACTGCTTAGACAAACTCGCCAAAGACCCAAACATCGACCCTCAAAGCCTTTCCAGCCTGCAAGAGCAGGCGGCAGGATTTCAATTCGCGGCACTCATTACCGCACTGGAAGAAAAGCCAATATGAAGCAAGCAAGTGCCAAGAAAGACGTCGTACTGATTGTCGACGACTCCCCCGACACGCTGAGCATGTTAAATGACACATTAGACCAAGCGGGCATCACTGTACTCGTCGCGCTGGAAGGTGCCCAGGCATTAACCATTGCCGCCACTATCACACCTGACGTCATATTAATGGACGCCTTGATGCCAAATATGGACGGTTTTGAAGCCTGTCGACGCCTAAAAGAAAATCGCGATTTAGCTCACATTCCGGTGATCTTTATGACGGGCCTCAGCGACACCGAAAGTATTGTAAAAGGCTTTGCCGCAGGCGGCGTCGACTATATTACCAAGCCGGTAAAAGGCGACGAGCTGATTGCGCGAATGCGCGCCCATTTAAACAATGCGCGCCTAACTCTCAGCGCGCGGGTGGCGCTGGACAATACCGGCAGCTTTTTATTTTCAGCCTCTGCTGAAGGTAATTTACTCTGGGCAACCCCACAGGCTTACCACTTACTTGAAGACGCAGGACTTAACAACGCGTGGCTAGACGAGAATTTGCCCAGTCAACTCCGCCAATTATTGGCGCCACACTACAATAGGGACAAGGGGCTGCTCGTGAAAGCGGTCGATAAACCGCTGGAAATTCGTTACATCAGCCAAACGGGTAACGATGAATATTTATTACAACTTATCGACATGGAACGCCCCTCAGACCTTGAACGCCTGCGCGCCGCACTACCCATTACCGAACGGGAGTCCGAGGTTTTACTGTGGATTGCCCACGGAAAAACGAATCGAGAAATTGGCACTATTCTGGACATGAGCCCTCGCACCGCCAATAAACACCTTGAGCAAATTTTTCGCAAACTCAATGTTGAAAATCGCACCGCTGCCGCCGTTGTTGCTTTAAAGCACTTACCTAGCTAACCGACTTGCACATTTAAATTACGCTTAGGCCGCACAACAAACCACCGTACTTTTCATCTTGCTGGCCTTAACTGAAACCCGTGCTCCCTTCCCACCCCCGCCCTCCCTTAACTAGCATGAAAGTAATGGCACCGGCTTTTATACCAATAAAAACCCACACTGACCGAGGAATAGTAGCGAGAACGCCGCAAGTGAACGAAATCTATAAGTAAGCGGCAAGCAGCGTGTAATGGAATTTGATTATGTGGTGGCCGTGGCCCTAGCCTGCCTCAGCTATTTGAGCCACCCGTGCTTCGACACTTCACTAGTACTGGTATCCCGCGCTAGCGGAATATTCAACAACTTAGCCAAGCCCCACATTATTCTTTTGCAGCACCTGCTCCGCGCGGTAACTAGAGCGCACCATAACGCCAGAAACCACTTCTAGGAATCCCTTTTCCAAGCCTAATTGGCGATAGTTCTCAAACTCCGCGGGCGTCACATAGCGCGCGATCGGCAAATGATTTACCGTTGGCTGCAAGTACTGACCCAGTGTCAGAATATCGACATTAGCCCTTCGCAAATCATCCATTGTCTCTAGGATTTCTTCGTCGGTTTCACCCAAACCCAGCATTAAGCTCGTTTTGCTTAATACTTCTGGCTTATAGCGTTTAGCATGTGCCAAGACATCGAGGGTTTGCTGGTAGCCCGCTCGAGGATCACGCACTGGGTGGGTTAGGCGTCTCACCGTTTCAATATTCTGTGCAAACACCTCGATCCCAGAATCAACCACAGCCTCAACATCGGTTAATACCCCTTCAAAATCTGGGGTTAAGGCTTCAACTGCGGTATCTGGATTTACTTCTTTTACCCGTTTAACACAGGCGGCGTAGTGACCGGCACCACCGTCGGCCAAATCATCGCGATTGACCGACGTTAGCACCACGTACTTAAGCTTCATCAATTCGACTGATCGCGCCGTGCGCTCCGGTTCGTCGGCATCCAATGCGCCTTTGGGGTTACCTGTATTCACGGCGCAAAACCGACAAGCTCGTGTACACACATCGCCCATTAACATAATGGTTGCCGTACCCGCGCTCCAGCATTCCTGCAAATTTGGGCACTTTGCCTCTTCACAAACCGTCGCGAGTCTATTTTCAGCGACAATCGACGCCACTTTTTTATAAGCATTGCCGCCCTGGATTTTAACCCGCAGCCAATCAGGTTTTGCTAACCGCTCTTGGGTTTGATTAGTTGCCTTAATACCATCTTTAATGGCCTTTACGCCCCTTTCAGTGGTGAATTTTTCACCACTATGGATTCGCACGGACGGGATAATATCGTTATCTGACATCAAAATAACTCGCTATAAACAATAGGCCGAACTGGAAATGGGATTAACCTAGGCTATTCCAATACGAGTATTTTAACATAGATAGCCACGTAAGGAGCCAGCCCCACAATATCGCTACTTTGCTAGTGAAAACGGGTAATTCCACCTCGCGAGTCTATACCGAGCTGAGCAAACGCTATCACTCTTACCCTCTTTCTTTTTTTAAGAAGGTTAGTGCTTTAAGCATGTGATGCCCATGATTTTCCCCCACGGTATTTAAGTAAAATACCCCCTGAACTCAAGATCTGACAAATCAAGCACCCTCCTCCAAACGGAGGTTTTAAAGGCCTTGCCATCCCGTCATACTGATTAGAGCTGCAAGCAGTACTAATAAGAACTCGAAAGAGACCACGACATCAGGAGCAAACATGGCTATTACAGAGGCGGTTCACATCGGCGCAGACGAGCTGCCGTTCATTGATATTGGCGATGGCAGCCTACTACGGGTACTACAGGTCAAGCGCGGTGAAGGCCTGTGGATAATCGAGAACATCTTCAAAGCAGGCTATGAAGTTGAAACCCACAAACACACTGGACCAGTGTGGGGCTACACCACCTCTGGCGCGTGGAAGTACAAAGAGTACGACTACGTTAACCGCGCCGGATCGTTCTTATATGAACCAGCCGGGTCAGTCCACACCCTGCAATGTATTGAAGACAATACCCGGGTGTGGTTTCAGATGTACGGTTCAAACACCAATATGGACGCCAAAGGCAATATTACCTCCGTTGTCGATGGCCAAATGACCCTCGATTTCTACCTCGCCATGTGTGAGGCGCAAGGCTTACCAAGCCCCAAGGTATTGGTGGAATAAGATGAATATTGATGTTTATAGCCCAGACAGTTATCTCAATGGCATTCCCCACAAGCAGTTTCAATGGCTGCGTGACAATGCGCCGGTGTATCAGCACCCACATCCGGACGGCAGTAGCTACTGGGCCATTAGCAAACACGCCGACGTTATGGCGGTATCGCGGGACTTCCAGACATTCTCTGCGGAGCGGGGGTTTGTGCTAATTGACGACCTGCCAGACAGTACCCTGGAAATGGCCCGCAACCAATTACTGGGCATGGACCCACCTCGTCACGCCAAGCCTCGCCGTGCGGTCATTACCCGCTTTACATCCAGTCGACTCAAAGCGCTAGAACCACAAATACGCGCGATAGCCCAAGAGATTATGCACGCAGCCCAAGGCCGCGACACCGTGAACTTTGTCGACGACCTGGCCGGCGACCTCCCCACCGCGGTCATCTGCGAGCTAATGGAAATTCCCCGAGATATGTGGCCGCAGATTCGACGCTGGTCCGACATGCAGACTTCCGCCTCGGACCCCGACCTAGGCGGCACCGAGGAAGAAGTTCTACAGGCAAGTATCGAAATGGGCACCTACGGCTTTGAACTGGCCTGCGAGCGAAAGGGCAAAGACGGCGACGATCTCATATCCCTACTCATCAACCAAGAAGTCGACGGCGAGCTCATTTCTGAAGCCGAGTTCGCCAGCTTGTTTGTGCAAATCGCTGTGGCAGGCAATGAAACCACCCGCGGCTTAATCAGCTCCGGCATGTACCAGCTCCTGCAACAGCCCGAGCTGTACCGGGAGCTCGAAGCCCAGCCCGAGAAACTGCCTAGTGCCGTAGAGGAAATGCTGCGCTGGACCTGCCCATTGCACTACTTTCGCCGCACGGCGACCTGCGACACCGACATTGGCGGCACGGCGATTAAAGCAGGAGACAAGGTGGTCATGCTCTATAGCTCAGCCAACTTTGACGAAGCCGTTTTCGATCAGCCCATGCAATTCAACATTGAGCGCAAACATAACCCCCACATGGCCTTCGGCCACGGCATTCACCTCTGCCTTGGTGCCAACTTGGCGCGGATGGAAGCTAGAATATTCTTTGAGGAGTTCTTCAAGTACTTCGCCAGTATTGAACTGCTGGGGAAGCCAAGTTACATACGCTCAAACTCTATTCATGCCTTTAAAACCATGCCCGCAAAGCTGCTACCGCGCTAACACGGCAGGCCAATGAGCTAAGCAGAGCAACATTGGCACCCAAAGGTCGGCGAGCTGAGCGATGGCCATCTCGCCCCATAACCGGCACACCTATCGCCGCCTATGTCACCCTTGCGCACTGGGCAAAACGCGCCAACCGCCGCAATATAGTGGCACTAGCGATATTTACGCGGAACTTTATGACCAGTATTGGCGAGCGCTAAATGAGCATCAAGCATAACTATGCAATAACGCGCTTCAAATAACTGACCCGCTAGAATCAGGCCCATCTGAACCTGCCTTACCTTTCAGAAGTAGACTGCAGTGAAAAATCAGCTACAGCAGCAATTGGCGATGATGGATCAGGCGGAGTCCAAGCCGATGCCGATACAGTTTGCTGGCGTATCGGCCAATGCTGAGCTTGTCCTTGATTTGTTTTATTTCCTCGCAACTGGTTATGACATTTATGGTTTAACTGAAACGATCAGTTGAATCATTAGCCATGCAACAAACTGGGCATCCGTACTCGCCGCACGGCGACCCATTACATTCATAAACTGCAATCAAACCCCATAAGCATCAATGACTTCGCGCGCCACGCGCATTGCCGACAGGGCCGCAGGGTAACCACAATAAGCAGCGGCATGCATGACGATCTCACGAATTTCCTCTGGGCTAACGCCATTGTTTAGCGCCCCGCGCACATGACCTTTCAGCTCACCGTGTGCCTGTAGCGCAATAAGCATAGACACCGTTACAATGCTCCGCGTTTTACGATCGATACCTTCGCGAGTCCACACTCCCCCCCAGGCATGCTCCATCGCCGCCTCTTGCAGAGGCATATCAAAATCTGATGCATTGCCTAATGATGCATCAACATGGGCGCTACCCATGACTTCACGACGAATAAGCTCACCGGCATCTCGATCTTCAATACTCATAAAATTTCACCAATAAAAGTTATATCTAAATAGCATCAGCTGCCGATTTCTAGGCAGCAAAAATAACAAAGATCCAATTGCGACCACAAGTATTTACGGTTTTTCGCTGCATTTAAAGGGTTTAGGCTATTCCGCCAACGCTGTGCCAGTCTATTTCGCGCCATTCATAGCAGCGGTAGCGCGAACGCCTGCGGTGACGACGATTGGCAGCAGCGCACCCACAACGCCGAACAAAATCTGGTTTTATACGCTTATCCCTAGCTGTAGCGACCTAGCGGTATATACTGAGCAGAGTATAGGCATCGAAGATTAGGCATTATGGAACAGGAATGGGACAAAAAGCGCAAAGCCCTCATCACTCGTCTGAAAAGGGTAGAAGGACAGCTGCGCGGCATACAGAAAATGATGGAGGAAGAGCAAAGTTGCGAGCGCGTGGCGCAACAACTGTCAGCAGCCCGCAAGGCCCTAGACAAGACGTTCTTTGAAACCATGGCCTGCGCGATGCAACAAGAGCTGTCTAAAAGCGACAACACCAAAGATGACGCACTACTGAACGAGCAGATCGGCCATATTACCTCACTATTAAGTAAATACGGCTAAGGTATAGGACAAGTGCACGCCCATCGGCAGCCCCTTGACGCTCTTCCCAACTGCGCCCTAGGACACACATCAACAAAACCGAATCCCTTGTGGCAATTACGGTTTTACCCCTACACCCAGTAACTGCGGTAAAGTATCATCATCTACACTTTAAACTAACTAGCAGCCAGCCATCTCCACCTCATATTAAGGACATCAAATGACCGCCAAGCTTATGGGTCAATCCATTCATTACCACGTGGATGAACACGGTGTAGCAACCATCACCTTGAATCGTCCAGACATCCACAATGCTTTTGACGACACTGTAATTGCAGCATTGACCGATGCATTCACGCAGGCCGCTAACGACTCTGCAGTGCGCGTTGTGATCTTGGCGTCGAACGGCAAGAGTTTTTGTGCTGGAGGCGATCTAAACTGGATGCGCCGTATGGCTGGCTATAATTACGAGGAAAATCTGCGAGATTCAAATGCACTTGCAAACATGTTGCGCACCCTAAATTTTTTACCAAAGCCGACAATTGCCAGAGTACAAGGTGCCGCCTACGGTGGCGGCGTGGGCTTAGTCGCCTGCTGTGATATTGCGGTAGCATCAACCGAGTCAGCATTTTGTCTTAGCGAGGTTAAAGTTGGCCTGATCCCCGCTACTATTGGCCCTTATGTCGTTCGAGCAATCGGGCCGCGCGCCGCGCGCCGCTATTTCACCACGGCAGAGCTAATTAGCGCGAAGAGCGCACATGAGCTAGGCTTAGTTTCTGAATTAGTAGAGAGAGAAGAGCTCGATGCCCGTATAGCGAATCTCGTGAAAAATCTACTTCGCAATGGCCCAAACGCGATGGCCGAAGCCAAACGCCTAGTACTGGATATCGCGGACCGTGAAATCGACGCCGCGATGATTGCCGACACCAGCGAGCGCATCGCTCAAACTCGTGGCTCCGACGAAGGTAGAGAAGGCCTTTCTGCATTTTTAGAAAAGCGCAGACCCAACTGGATTCAATAGCCGAGAAAATTGAATGTCAGGATGAGGAGCATGGCCTACGAAGCATTGTCTCACTCATCGGACGGAGAACTCGCTTTTATCTAGCGCAACAACAGTAATGGCTGACGATTTTTTTGCAGCATCTTCGCCGTAAAGCTACCTAGCAACATATTACGCAGAGGATGGTGGCTGTAAGCCCCCATCACCGTCATATCAATATCGTTATCAATTTGATACTGGCATAGAACTTCGTCGCCACGCCCCTGCAAACACACTGTAGTATGTTGAATATTTGCCTTTGTCAGCAAGCTCGACGCCTCCAACAGCAAATCTTCGCCAAGCCGCTCTTCACCGACATAAACCAGATCACAGGGAATATCTTTAAATATAGCGCTGTTGATCATCATATCGAGGGCCTTTCGGGCTGCGTCCTGTCCATCATAGGCCAGCATCACTCGTTTAGGTGCAGTAAACGCTTTATTCACAACCAGTACCGGCTTGTGTAAAGCGCGAATAACCGTTTCCAAATGAGCGCCTAGCTGACCCTCGCGATGCTCGTCACCACGCACCCCCATGACGAGCACCCGTATATCTTCTTCGTGCTCAACCAAGGTCTCCTGAAGGCTGCCGTTCCGCTGCCAAGCCTCAATATCGCTTACGCCTTCAGCCTCAACACGCTGACGTGCCGCATCGAGCATCAATTTACCTTTTTCCATCAAGAGCCGGTTGCGGTGCTGCTCAACCTTGATCAACTCTTCTAGCAATTCCTCCTGACTTCCTAGGCCGATACTACCGCTTAAATCAGCAAGCGGCGCTTGAGGACGATGCTCCAGGTTGTGTAGTAGCTTTACTGGCGCGGCAATTTTACCTGCCAACCACGCGCTGTAGTCACAAACTGCGGCTGTTAGGCTTGCGCCGTCAATACAGCCTAATATGTAATTATTATTCATTAATGCGCTCCGAGAACCTTTTCAATTTCTTCCGGCTTATCATGGACACCAAAACGGTCGACGATGGTTTCGCTGGCTTCATTCAAACCAATTAACTCGACTTCTGCGCCTTCACGGCGAAACTTCAGCACCACTTTATCCAGCGCCCCGACCGCGGATACGTCCCAGAAATGAGCACGACTCAAATCAATAACCACTTTTTCATTGGCTTCTTTAAAATCGAAAAATGCGACGAACTTATCGGCTGAATTAAAGAAAACTTGGCCAATTACTCGATAATAGCGTGCGGCAGTTTTTTCATCTATTTGACTGTCCACATACATAAAATGGCTAACTTTATTAGCAAAGAACAACGCGGCTAACAAGACCCCAACGAATACCCCAAAGGCCAAATTATGGGTCCACACTACCACGGCAACCGTGGCAATCATCACCACATTGCTGGACAGCGGATTAGATTTCAAATTACGCACCGAGCCCCAATTAAACGTGCCTATCGACACCATAATCATGACCGCGACGAGGGCTGCCATAGGAATAATAGAGACCAGATCGCTCAAAAACACCACCATAGTCAGCAACATCACCCCAGCAACCATAGTAGATAGGCGGCCACGACCACCCGATTTTACATTGATGACAGACTGACCAATCATGGCGCAACCCGCCATGCCGCCCAACAAACCGGAAAAGATATTAGCGACGCCCTGCCCCTTGCACTCACGGTTCTTGTCACTGCCGGTATCGGTTAAGTCGTCGACAATCGTCGCGGTCATTAGCGACTCCAACAAGCCCACCACTGCCAGTGCCGCAGAATAAGGGAATATAATCGCCAGAGTTTCCATCGTCATCGGCAAATCTGGCCAGAGGAAGATAGGCAGGGTATCGGGCAGTTCACCCATGTCACCCACGGTGCGAATATCCAGCCCAACGAATAGACTAAAGGCCGTCAAACTCAGAATGCACACTAGTGGTGAAGGGATTACCTTGCCGATCACTGGCAGCAGCGGGAATAAATAGATCACCCCAAGCCCGGCCGCGGTCATGGCGTACACATGCCAAGTCACATTAGTCAGTTCTGGCAACTGCGCCATAAAAATCAATATCGCCAAGGCATTCACAAAGCCGGTAACCACCGAGCGCGACACAAAGCTCATCAGCTGGCCGAGCTTTAAATAGCCAGCCACAATCTGTAGTGCACCGGTTAATAGTGTTGCCGCCAATAAGTATTGCAAACCGTGATCTTTAACCAAGGTCACCATCAGCAAAGCCATGGCGCCAGTCGCCGCCGAGATCATGCCGGGGCGCCCACCAACGATGGCGGTAACCACCGCGATACAAAACGAAGCGTAAAGACCTACTTTTGGATCAACGCCCGCGATAATGGAAAAGGCTATCGCCTCAGGGATCAGCGCTAGCGCTACAACAAGGCCGGCGAGAACATCACCCCGGACATTGCCCAGCCAGTCTTCTTTCTTCGATAACAACAACATAAAAATTCCGATATAGACGATTAACGGCAAACCCGTAAGGGCAAAAGCTCGGCATTATAACACCGTATGTCGTCGAGACTCCGGTCGCTGTGAGTATTGCCAAGGACCGCTAGAACAGAGGCGTTTATACGCTTCGATAGCTAGGCAGCAATTCATTTGCTGCCCGATCAGCGCTAGAACCTACCCCCAAACCGGTCCTGTGTAATCTCAACAAAGCGCTTAACCGACTCAAGAGACTCGTTTTCAAGCGAATTAAGATGGCCAAGCACGAGCTTCTGGGTAGCACGTGCATGGGCTATATCATCTTCACCGTAGGCAACCCCAAACTGTAGCCCAGGATTCTTAGCCACCCAATCTTGTCGCGACGCGTAGTGTTTTGGCAATACAACACTCGTGCAGCCGCAGATGGCAGCGTAGCAAGAGTACATACTCGCATCGTCGAAAGAATAAAAGACCTCACAGCGATTAAAAATTGTAGCTACCTCTGAATGAGACAAGCCGTCAATCTTCGTAGCCCCAGCAAGACTAGAACCTATTTCGATATCACCGCCTTTGCGAACAAGATAACAAGCCCCTTTTCGCTCCGCTAGACCTTGATTCCGATAGACTTCGTTTACCGAAAAAACAAAAAGTCGATCGGCATTGCCGCCCGTTACAGTTGGATCATCCGCGAAATCAGCAAATTTAAAAAACAGATCGCCATCATTGTAGTCGACAATACCGGTATGAAAGCCTGGCCGGTGCAAGAGCCAGCGCACCACGTTGCGACTCCCCAAAGGGTTCCCCGCGACCACTTCTGGATACACCACAATATCTCTCGCCCCCACCCCCCAAAGCTTCGCTAGCGGTGTATTGAGCTGGGGATGACAATAAAATGGCACGCCATGGATTGCGTCCTTTAGGTTCAGGCGGAATTGCTTCAAACGGCTATATGCTTTCTTACGCTGCACCCACTTATCTGGCCAAATGACTGCTGTCGCGCCAAGCTGATTCAACTCATGACATAGCTTATGCAGCGCAATACGTCCGCCAGAGGTGTCATCGTAATCCGGAGTTACAATAATATATTTGGGCTTAGCGCGCATTCACTCCACCCGATGTAGCTTAGGACACATATAAAAAAAACACATCAACGCCCTGTCACTCATATCTGCAAAGACGCCATCAATGCTTGCTCCTTTTCTAGACACTGCCGTGATCGCGTACCAATCTTTCGCGCTGGCACCCCAAAGTACGAGCAAAACGCACTCATGTTTTTCGTCACCAAACTAAGCGCACCCGCAACGGCACCATCTTCGACAACCACCCCTGGCAATACCACTGAACCCGCACCAAAAATAACATGACGACCAATGACGACATCGGCATGATACACATTCGTATATTCAGGAGGGACCTGAGGCCCAGCTAAATACGCACCACTGTAGTCATCATTACTACTATAAATACTCACTCTCGACGATGTACCACCAAAGTCACCAAAGGATATCTTCCCCGCACCCATCATTGAGGTAAAAACGGCGAAGTGACAATAATTACCGATTTCAATCCCCCCGTCACCTGCAGATAGAACGCAGAAATCATCGATTCTGACGTTATTGCCAATTGAGATTTTTCCGCAATTATAATAAGAGGCTTTATCAGACAAGGCGACGTTTTCGCCAACACGCGCAAAGCCCATTTCGTTTATCTGCTCTTTCGACAAAATTCCCATTTCAAACGTTCCTTATTACATCGACAACACGCAGAACATCAGTGTTCTCCAGCGCCGGGTAAATTGGCAGACACAAAATTTTTCTGGACACCGCACTTGCCACCGGCAGGTTATTTGTGGAGGCCGACGGCAAGCTTCGGTACATCGGAAACTCGCTAATAAGCGGATAAAAATAGCGGCGAGTATAAATATTATCGCTTAGCATCAATTCGTAAAGCTCATCTCTAGAGATGCCGAAATCACTTTCAACCAAAATGGGAAAATACGCGTAATTATCCACTACTTGGCGCTCCCTGTCAGGTATGACAATACCACTGACACCCGCCAGGCACCGCCGATAATAGGCATCAATATCTTTTCGACGCGTAACAATCTGATCAAAATATTTTAATTGCAGCAAACCCATAGCGGCGTTCACCTCACTCAACTTACCGTTGATTCCGGGGGCAACCACGGAGACCTCATTCTGAAAACCGAAATTCTTTATGTAGTCTAGGCGCTGCTTAGATTTGGCATCTGGGCAAATAACGGCACCACCCTCAAAAGTAGTAAATACCTTTGTGGCATGAAAACTGAGCACACTGAGGTCACCATGATTCAAGATACTGCCCGCGTGATCCTCAACACCAAAAGCGTGTGCGGCGTCATATATAACTTTTAAATTATATAAATCTGCTATTGCCTTAATGGCCCTCGTATCACATGGATTCCCATAGCAATGCACCGGCATGATAGCTGTTGTTTGTGGCGTTATGGCCGCTTCTATTTTTTGAGGATCAAGATTCAAGCTAACGGGGTCGATATCAACAAATACCGGCTTTGCGCCCTTCCACAGCAGCGAGTGACTGGTCGCCACAAATGAGTAGGGCGTGGTAATGACCTCCCCGGTCACACGCAATTCTTGCAACGCCGCAAGTAGCGCTATCGTGCCATTATTAAATAAAGATATATGCTCTACGCCCAAATACTCACACAAGGCGCGTTCAAAGCGCTGATGCATTTGCCCGCCATTTGTGAGTATTTTACTATCCCATATTTCTTCCAAATACGGGACGTACTCATCTAATGGCGGCAAAAATGGTTGTGTAACAAAAATTGGCTTATCGGTCATTTAGTTAACCTACATCAACACTTTACTTAATTTTGATTGTTACAGTTAGGCGATAGCGAACAATAAAGTGCTACGCTCAACAACATAATTTTTTCTCAACCAAAATTCGGAAACTTAAAAACCCTTCCAAAAATCAACGAAGCCATTTTTACAAAATAGCCACTGGTGCTGTAGTTCTTGATTTATATCTGCGACACGCAGCTCAACATCACTCACATCACCCCTAAGTAAAACCCAGCATTTACTCTGAGGGCAGTATATAGAAGATTTAAACCCCCACTGAGCCATCAATATTTCCATACTTTTATTAGTATGGAATGCCGTATGAACTGGAGGCCGCAGATAAAACCAATCGGGGTCATTTGGGACACTCTCACACACAAGCGTGTGAATAACCATGCACCCGTCGCTAGCAACTAGTTCATGGACCCGATCCAAATCATCTCGACTTCGCACATGTTCAAACATGACCGAGTTAATCACTGTTTTATACGTCCCTAACTCTTCTTGCTGCAAATAAGGAAGGTGACCGCCTTGATTTACATAAGGATCATATTTCGGCAACTTCAAGCCAAAATACTTATCTAATAAAAAACTTAAACTGCCATACCCAGCGGCATAATCCAACACACTTCCAGCATCAACTATGTCATTTTCAACCAACACAGCTAACATCGCTGCTTGCTCGAGATAAGGAGGCTGATTAATCTCGGATTCAAAACCTGACTTCTCATGAAAGTGATGGAACTGGTAATTTAGCTCACCCCAAACCTCACCTGACATTTCGACATGAGTTCGAGAAATAACAAAACCGCAATCACCACACCGCCAATAATGCACATCACCAACATCAGCCATTAGCCTAGCTATATACGGATCCGTATACCGCTTAGAAAAAAAGTAGCTGACATTTGAGTCGCAAATAATACACTTCATGTGGTTGCCGAAACTCCCTAACCAATACATTGACGAACCGAGCTGACACCAGAATGCAGCAACAGCATAGGAATACAAATCAAGTCATTCCCACCACCTCTAAACAAAGCAGAGAATCAGACCTTAAAAAAATATGACCACACCACCGCAAAAAATAGACTCATATCGCTACTGTGACACGGGAATAATGCAAATAATAGAGCTCTTACTCGCCCTAGAATATTGAATATTTCAGATTACAAATAAATATTATTAAATACCTTTATCAAACCTTACTACCAAAATGCCAAAAATATAAAGTACCACTTGCCGCGACAAATCCTACGACGGTATTTGTCTTTCTGCAGAAACAAGGCCAGAAAAGTATCCCCATGTTTTTTAAGAAAACAGCGCAGTTTAAAATTATAAAAAACTCTATCGTAACGCGAATAACAGGCGTAAAACTCTTCGAGCAATTCCCGCTCTCGCCCGACAAGGATGTCTGCCGCCAGCACGGTGCGGATAAACTCGCAGACCCGCTCCACATCTCGCAAGGTTTTTAGATATTTAGCCTCAGTTCGCTTGGCCTTCGTTTTCCAGACTGCATTATTTTCATGCTGCCGATAGAAAGACAAAACCTTATTACTGGCCTTGAGCTTACCTCTTGATGCAGCAACTATCGCCAGCCATTGGTCATGAAAGGGCATTCCACTCATTGCAGGCATCGCCAAGCTCAGCAACTCTTGTTTTATTAAACTTGCATGACCGGTAACGCAATTATTTAGCATTAATGCCAAGGGACAACGACCTTCCAAGCGATTAACCTTTGGAAAGTTTATATCCAAAAGATTTCCTTCAAAATCGACCGGACTTACCTCGGAATAAATCAGCCAGTTCTCGCCAATTTCATTATATAAAGTTTCAATTTTTTCGGGGAACCAGATATCGTCTTGATCCGCCAAGGCAATAAACTCGCCATTGCATTCCCCCATTGCCTTTTCAAAGTTCCGCACAAAACCAATATTCTCGCTATTACGGATCACACGGATCCGCTCGTCGCGCGCAGCATAATCATCAAGTAACAATAATGTACCGTCAGTTGATAAGTCATCGACAATCACCAGCTCAATATTCTTATACGTCTGGTTTAAAATGGAATCCAATTGCTCCGCCACAAAGCGCTCGCCATTAAACGTGCACATCGCTACAGATATCTTAGGGGGGGCGCTTAACACGCTTGTAGCCCACAACGATCTACGGTGGACCCCAACGCACACATTTTTGCACGCGCCAAAAATTTCACTCGCAATATTCGCGTCACATTCATTTAAACTTCCGAATCCAAATAGCCATAAAACACTACTGCCTCTGTATACCACCAGGCCTAAATTAAATCGAAAAAAGAGATCTCATGACGGGCTTAGTCATTTGGTATGTGGCGACTCAAGTCCAAACGTGACACCCCGTTTGCAGATTCGGAGCTATGACGCACAATATGCACATGACATCAAGGCTGCCCCACTATTGCCTAAGTACAAACACCGGCCACTATTTATAATTCAGCGCAAAGCACCATACTTAAATTAGAAGGAGCATTATACACTCATAGCAAACAACTAGAGCCTTTTTACAACCTTAGCCGGAGAGCCTGCCACTACACAATTACTTGGCACATCTGAATTAACGAATGCATTAGCACCAATCACTGAATTCTCTCCTATCGTCACGTTTGTTGCTATGACTGCGCCCGCTCCGACCCACACATCGTTCCCAATACTAATATCCCCTTTGACCAACGGTCTGTGCAAAGCACCGGGCACACCGTACTCGTGAGTACTGGAAAATATTTTAACATGAGGGCCCATTAGCACTCGATCGCCAATGCGAACCGTTCCAAAAGCCTCAATGAAGGACCCAACCCCAACCACAGAGTTTTCGCCGAGGGAAAATCCGCCGCCAACCTGAATATCAACCAAACGCCGTAATTCAGAGCGAGCGCCTAGCTCAAAAAAACCAGCACCCTTACCGATAAATATTCGAGTTTTCTCTTGTATACGCGCGCTACTACTAAGCCCAATAATAGGGGTACTCTTTTTTTTCAAACGAGACCCAAGCAAATAGCGCCGAAACCAAAAATCAAATCTCATTAGACACCCATTATTATTCAAACATACCCATTAAATATGATTTACTGACATAGCGAGTATTCATTAGCTTTCTAACCGCTAACTGCTTATTTCTCAGCATATAATCGAAAAATTTTGCCGACGAATGAACGTCGTACACAATATCATCAAGTTGGCTAGGCAATTGGTCGTATTCAAGGTCGAAGTATGCCCCACTCCCTGTAGCAACTCCCTTACCCACACCGGCCACGGGCAAACCAAGTAACGCGTACTGCAGAAGCATTGTTGAGTTAATCCCAATTACCCCCCCGTAATGATCAAAATTAGTGTACGGATCAACGTCTGAACTCTGATACGTTACATTATCATGAGCTGGCAAACTCGAATAGCTTGCCCGCGGATGCGGACGTGCAATAAAACTCACTTGCGGGTATTGCTCCGCAAATTTAGATATAAAAAGTGCCATGCTCTTCACTGGTGAGGAAAGCACAATATTGGTATCGCCTTCATCTTGCAAAGGTAAAAATATAGGCTTTGTCGAATCAAATTTTTTCACATCATAAAAACTTGGCAACTTCAAGCATCGAAAATAGCCAATAGACGCTCCCAGCACTTTTCTTCTAGCTCGCGCAAAACTTGCTGCGTTAAAATGGTGATTTTGAAGCCCTTCTTTTAAAAACTGGGCATTAGCATTAGTACCGAATTCACTAAAATAACAGGTACCAGCCTGAGGAAACCAGCCAGCCTCTGCATATATTAATTTTATATTTTCAGGACAACTTCGTCTTAGTTTGTCGTCAGCATCGGTACGCCCACCCCAAACAACAACACACTGAATGCTGTTCTCCACCAGAACTTCCGAAAAAATGTCTTCGCCTTCGAAGTAGTATTTATATTTAGAAGTAACAAATCTTGATTTGACTGAATTCTTATTACAGTAAAATAAAATCTCATGACCAAGATTAGTAAGCGAATTCGCCAACGCAAAAAAAACACTGTGCTTAGCTGCCCATCGTTCTGGCCGATCTTCCTGATAAACTCCTAAAGTAAATAGGACTTTCATTACACCTTCTCCCGACCAAATTAGGGCAAGCTCGCGCGCAGACCCACTACCTTAAAAGGCACTTAAACGACTACGACTACAAAAGCCAGATTTTCTAATCACCCACACCTTCTATACAATTTTTTATTTACTGCGGTTCTTTTCCAACAACACTGATGCCACACCTTTAAGTTTGGCGCGAGCACGCAAATAGCGACTTCGCCCAAAGGTCAGTAGCGCAATAAATTTTCGACGACGGTTATCGCCAATATATTTTTCAACCACACTTGAAGGCAAGTTATGCTTTCTCGCATACAACACAAATGACCGACCTTTATGGAAGTGAATAAACTCATTCACGGTGGTTGTGCGCTCTGTGGATCCCGCTCCGACATGAGGAATACTAACATTGCGGCAATGTACAACTTTCAACCCTGCATTATTAGCGCACTTGCAAATATCGACATCTTCTTCGTACAAGAAGAAACGCTCATCAAAATAGCCAATAGGGTCCATTTTTTCTTTATCAAAAAGAAGTACTGCACCAACCAACCAGTCCACCGCCTCCACATTATTATCCGCAACCGCCTCCAATGCTGGACCGGCAATCGCTGCGTCTTGGGATTTCAGTTCCGCCAACAGCTGCTGTACCGCTGACTCTGACAACGCGGTATCTGGGTTTAATATTAAGACGTAGCGGGTTTGACTAGCTGCAATCCCAATATTACATGCGCCACCAAAGCCAATGTTTTTCGGGTTCTTAATTAGTTCTACATCTCGGGCATAGCCCCTTAGCAAAGTGTCGGTTTCGTCAGTGCTAGCGTTATCAACAATAAGCCACCGCGGCAGAGGGGAATCGGCCGAATCACGCAGCGAATCAATATGCGCGGCCAAAACACTGGCGCTATTATAGGTCACGGTTACCAGTGTCAATTCTTTCGCGAGATCCTGCATCTTTTACCCTATTCCTTATCTACTCAGTTTTAAAACCAAATTACCCTGCAATATCCCGCACAATTTCGCCCACAGAAATTCGCCATTCACTCGCCCTCACAGCATAGTCCACACCGATCTTAGCGGCACTCAACACCGAGTGCGCAGGCCGCTTCGCTGGCGTTGGGTAATCTTGCGTTGCAATGGCATTCACCACCGGTATGTTTGCTAACGCACCCTGCTGATGAGCTTCCTCAAATATCGCCATGGCAAAGCCGTGCCAGCTCACCGCCTCGTCGCCGGCATAGTGATAAATACCGTAGCGCGCTTCTGGCAGACGTTGCTCTTCACTCTCGTGCAATTGCTGAGCAACACTGATTAATGCCTGCGCGATATCCCCAGCAAAGGTCGGGCAACCGATTTGGTCGGCGACCACGCCGAGCGTGTCCCGCTCCTTTGCCAGCCGCAGCATAGTCTTCAAGAAGTTATTGCCATATTCACTAAACACCCACGCGGTGCGCATAATAATGTATTTTGTCGCATGGCGCTGTATGGCCAACTCGCCGTCGAGTTTGGTTTGGCCGTAGACCCCAGTGGGGCCAGTTTCATCCGTTTCGATGTACGGTGTTTGCTTATTACCGTCAAAAACGTAGTCAGTAGAAACATGTAATAAGGGGATATCAAAACGCGCGCTGAGTTTAGCCAGTACAGTGGGGCCATCAACATTCACACGTATGGCTAATTCTGGCTCGAATTCAGCTTTATCTACCGCCGTGTACGCGGCGGCATTGATAATGGCGGTAACGCCCTTATCCGCGATGATCTTTTCCAGCACCACGGTGTCGTTAATATCGGCGTCTTGACGACTCAGCAGGGTGTGGGCAATGTTCTGCGCCTTGAGCTGGTCCGCCAAGCATTGGCCTAGCTGGCCATTGGCGCCAGTCACCAGCAGGTGCATTGCGGCCTGCGCACTCATTGCTGAAACAGCTCGGCAAAGGTGGGGGCCTTGCTGTCTTTATCCGACAGCGTAGGATTTTCTAGCGGCCAGGTAATCGCCATCGCCGGGTCATTCCAAATCAGGCTGCCTTCGTCACTGGGGTCATAGTAGTCGGTGCATTTGTATTCAAAGTCAGCGGTATCGCTGAGCACCACAAACCCGTGGGCAAAACCCGGCGGCACCCAGAACTGGCGCTTGTTTTCTTCCGAGAGGATTACGCCTTCCCACTGGCCGAAGCTCGGTGAGTCGGGGCGAATATCCACCGCCACGTCATACACTTCACCGCTGACCACCCGCACCAATTTACCCTGCGGCTTGGTCTTTTGAAAGTGTAGGCCACGCAAGACGCCTTTGGCCGAACGAGAGTGATTGTCTTGCACAAAGGGCTGGCTGATACCCGCCATGTCGCGGTAGCGATCTGCCTGAAAGGTCTCTAAGAAAAAGCCCCGATGATCACCAAACACTTTGGGCTCGATAATCACGCAATCTTTGAGTTGGGTTGGAATGACGTTCATTTATACCCCGCTGCAACGCGCAACAAATA
Source organism: Zhongshania antarctica (assembly GCF_014202945.1). Taxonomy (GTDB): domain Bacteria; phylum Pseudomonadota; class Gammaproteobacteria; order Pseudomonadales; family Spongiibacteraceae; genus Spongiibacter; species Spongiibacter antarcticus. Next base: position 42,106 of record NZ_JACHHW010000009.1, read on the forward strand.
CTCGCCATAGCCGGTCTTTTTAAGGGCCTCACCTTGCCGCAACAATTCCTCGGTATTGATCCAGCCCTGTCGGTAGGCAATTTCTTCTAGGCAGGCGACTTTGAGACCTTGGCGATGCTCAACGGTCTGCACAAACTGACCCGCATCGATTAAGGAATCGTGGGTGCCGGTATCCAACCAGGCAAAGCCGCGGCCCAGCACTTCCACATTTAAGTCGCCGCGATTGAGGTAGGCGAGGTTCACATCGGTAATTTCTAATTCGCCGCGGTGAGACGGTTTAATATTACGCGCAATCTCAACCACGTCGTTGTCGTAAAAATACAGGCCCGTTACCGCATAGGGCGACTTCGGCTTGGCGGGCTTTTCTTCAATGCTAATGGCTTTGCCTTCAGCATTAAACTCGACCACCCCAAAGCGTTCGGGGTCGGTGACGTGATAACCGAACACCGTGGCGCCGGTGTCTTGGGCCATGGCGCTTTTCAGATTATCGGAGAAATGCTGACCGTAAAAGATATTGTCCCCCAAGACCAAGCTGACATTGTCATTGCCAATGAAATCAGCGCCTATGGTGAAGGCCTGGGCCAAGCCGTCGGGACTGGGCTGCTCGGCATAAGAGATATTCGTACCAAACTGGCTGCCATCGCCCAAAAGGCGCTGAAAGCCCGGTAAATCGGTGGGCGTAGAGATAACTAAAATATCTTTGATACCCGACAGCATCAGCACTGACAGTGGGTAATAGATCATTGGTTTATCGTAAATTGGCAGTAACTGCTTGGAGCATCCCATCGTAATGGGGTGCAAGCGTGTGCCCGAGCCACCGGCGAGGATAATGCCTTTGTATTTCTTGGTCATGGTGCGTCCTTTACCGGCCTGATGTCACAAACATCAGGCCCAATATGAATTTAGTTTCGCCGAAGCACTGCACTGGAGACTCAACGCTCTCACTGCGCTCAATGGATACCTGCCTCCGCAGGTATGACAACAAATTAAGTCACTCCTGCGCAGGCAGGAGTCTATACCTTGGCCTTGCACCTCGCATTTACCACCCAACGGCATTCGCTGCGCTCACGTGGATACTTACCTGCGCAGGTATGACGGCGAAGGGCGTTTTGTCGGCGTCATACTTACACAGACATAACAACGGGTTCAGCTCGGCCCTCGCTTCTGCGTCTCCCCTCTCCCGTCAAGCGTCCAGCTGTTTTCAAGCGCTTAGCCCGCCTCGCCAATCCGGTCCAACTTATAATCCCCCGACAATACTCGCTGCCACCACTGGGGCTTGTCTAAGTACCATTGCACGGTTTTGCGGATACCCGATTCAAAGGTCTCTTCTGGCGTCCAGCCCAAGTCGCGCTGAATCTTGCTGGCATCAATCGCGTAGCGGGCATCGTGACCGGGCCGGTCTTTAACAAAGGTGATTAAGTCTTTAAAGCCTTTGCCGCTGGCGCGGGAATTGGCATTCTCGGGAGCGAGTTCTTCAAGCAGTTCGCAGATGGTTTCCACCACCTCAATATTGCGCTTTTCGTTATGGCCACCAATATTGTAGGTCTCGCCAAGCTTACCTTCGCGAACCACTTTAAACAGGGCGCGGGCGTGGTCTTCGACATACAGCCAGTCGCGGATTTGGCTGCCATCGCCATAGACTGGCAACGGTTTGCCGTGCAGGGCGTTAAGAATAATATGGGGCACCAGTTTCTCGGGAAAATGGTAGGGGCCGTAATTATTGGAGCAATTAGTCACGATGATCGGCAGACCAAAGGTGCGCCCCCAGGCTCTTACCAAATGGTCGGAGCTGGCCTTACTGGCCGAGTAGGGCGAGCTGGGCTCGTAAGACGTGGTTTCCGTAAACAAGTCGGTGGTGCCGTGAAGGTCACCATAGACCTCATCGGTGGAGATATGATGAAAACGGAACGCGGCCTTTTTGTCGCCCTCTAGTCCTTGCCAGTAGGCGCGGGCCGCTTCCAACATGGTGTAAGTGCCCACCACATTGGTTTGAATAAAGGCGCCGGGGCCGTCGATGGAGCGGTCGACATGACTTTCAGCGGCCAGGTGCATCACAACATCGGGTTGGTGCTTGGCAAAAACGGCACTCATGGCTGCTGCGTCGCAAATATCAACTTGGGCAAAGGCGTAACGGCCAGAATCTTCCGCGCCGGGCAGTGACTCTAGATTACCCGCATAAGTAAGCACATCCACATTAACGACGGCGGCATCGGTGTCGGACAAAATATGGCGAACTACGGCGCTGCCGATAAAACCGGCACCGCCGGTGACTAAACATTTCATATTAGAAAAACCCAAAGAGTATCGTACTCAGAAGACGATTTAGTGTTTTAAAACGCCTCTTGATAATTAACGCGCGCGCTCTGTTCTACCCACCTCATGCTCCGGCATTGCGGCATTACGAAAGTCTCGCCAATGACGAAATCGATAGGCATGTCGGCGTAGGCTGAACCACAGTTTCACTGGGTGGAACACCACACGATGCCATAACAGGGGTTTATCGGCTGCCGTATTTGAGGACTTAGCCACGCTGGTTTCGTGAACCAGCTCATAGGCAACATGCGGTTCAACAGCAAAGACCTTTAGATCAAACAGGAAAAAGTGATCAAATACTTTATCAACGGGCTCGTATATGTTTTGAGCATAATCAATAAACTTTCTCATGCCTACGCGGTTCAGCACATAGGCCTGTGTTCCCAGTCCACCGCGCTCTGGGCGAACCAAACGGTGCTCACCAACAAGAGATTCAAGCACGGTTCGTTTACGAATTCGCAGCGACATCAACCGGACCATGTCCAGGCCCTTATCAAGTACCGAGCGATACACGTCGCCAAAGCGATTTTCAATAACAACATCATCTTCGATGACACAGACATACTCATAACCGTCGCGATAGGCCGCTTTTATCGCCCGCAAATGCGACAAATAACACCCTAACTCACTCGCCGTTAAGCGCTTACCATGACGCACCATCGCCAAATTGCCACGAATTTGCTCGCCACCTTCTAACGCAGGCATACCCACTCGGCCGTCTATCGCTGGAAAAATCTCGGCATCAAGCCCCTGACGCAGCAAGTCGGCAAGCAGCTTTTGAGCATTTTCAGACTCGGAATTAAGACTTATCACCCAGCATATGCATTTTTTTTGCATGAAACCCTCTTTAATCGCCTTTCATCAGATCCCAAGCTAGGCACAATCTACCCTCGGCAAGCGGTTAATCTGTCAACTAAGTAAAAAACTGACGAGGCAGCAACGCCTTGTATGATTTCAAGCGGCCGTTTATATTCACCCAGTGCTTAGTTGGCCGTCGTCTCGGCTTCAATTTTGCCGCTATTGTAACATTTAAAATTGAATAGGACGCAGCAAGCCCAGCAAACTGAACACCATGGCTTGACAGCATACACCAGCCCCAAACCGGATTCAGCGCGATGCCAAGCCACGACATTATCATTAGCACACAGAACTACCCCCCCGCCGCTGGTGGCATTCAGAATTATATGCATGAACTTGCGCTAGCACTGCACCAACTTGGCCATACCGTGCGCGTTATTTGTGATGCGCCGACAGCAGAGGGCCAAGACCATTTTGACAATAGTCTGCCATTTTCAGTTGAACGACTCAGCGGCCCCAAAATCCTCCGCCGCTATCGCAAAGCCCTAAAGGTTTTAGCACAGCTCAAAAAGCTAGACCAATCGATATTAATTTGCGACAGCTGGAAAAGCCTTGAACTTATAAAAACGCAAAAATTAGGCAATACCCACTGTATTTGTATTGCTCATGGCATGGAGTTTCCCGCCCAGCTTGAAGCCAAAAAGCACCGGCGCATCACCAAAACCCTGGCGAGGGCAGATTTAATTTTAGCCAACTCAGAATTTACCGCCCAAAGAGCAAAGCCCTACACGCCCGATTTTACGCGACTTCACACATTGCACCCGGGCGTAAATCCGCCAATTCAAGCCAACAACAGTGAGCAGGCAAAAGCCAGAGACTGGCTTGGCGAACACACCCCTATTTTAATCACCGTGGGCCGCATAGAAGCGCGGAAGGGTCAGGACAAGATCATTGAGATCATGCCCAAGCTGCTTGCGGAGTACCCCAATGCGCTATATCTAATCGCGGGTAGCGGCCCCCTGCAAGATAGTCTCGTTAACCGCGTCAATGAACTCGGCCTAGGCGCTAACGTTAAATTCTGCGGAAGAGTGAGTGACGGCGAGCGATCAGCGCTGCTGCAAAAAGCAGACGTTTTTGCCATGCCCTGCCGCGCGGTTGGCGATTCAGTTGAAGGCTTTGGAATTGTTTATATAGAAGCCGCCATGCTCGGTTTGCCGAGCCTGGCCGGACGCGCTGGGGGTGCTGGCGACGCCGTTATCGACGGCCATACCGGATTATTGTGTGATGGTGACAACGAGGACGACATCTATCTGAGCCTTAAAAAAATGCTCAGCGACAAGAATACATTGAAGACCACAGGCCAAAATGCGCAGCACCGTGCGCAGACTGAATTACAGTGGCCCCAGATCGCAAAAAAACTACTGGAATATATCGCCGAACAGGGGGTCGCCAACTAAGCCTGTCGAAGCCAATTACTTTTGCCCGCTATGAAATAAAAAACCATGCATTCCAGGGCCCTTGCCCTGAGCTTTGTCGCTGAGCAGATCTTCAATACGCTGGTGGATATTAGCCACTTTACGCTGCGCTTTCTTTTGCTGCATAAATCCCGGCATTAAATGGCCCGGAATCACGCCGGCACTACCAACACCATCAATCACCACTAAACGCTGTATTTTGGGCGCATCGGGCACGCTCACTTCACGCTGCACTACAACATTGTGCAAAATCAAATCCCGCGAAGGCACGCGGTATGCCAACCAATGTTCACACAGGGCATTCACTGCTGAGCGACAATCCTCGTCGTAGCCATTTTCCCAAAGATATTGCTTTAACGACAGCGAGACGTCACCGTCGCTGTCACGAATCAATTCGGAGCACAGCCCCCTACCCATATCGGTGTCGACAAAACCAAAGCAACAGCTTATATGCGCAAAAATATTGTCATCATAGTGGCGCTCGAGACTCGCCATAACATTGAATTCATCTAGATTGTCGTCGAAGCTCGACAAGGGCTTTAAGTTTTTCGGGAAGCCCTTGCTACGGCGCCGCTCCGCGATACTAAAATCGGGGCGCCGCACTTTAATACACCGCGCGGAATCACTTGGGTCAACATAGCACCAGCGATTACCACCCGCCGCAAACGGCTTTAACGCCTTGAGGGCAATCATGCTTTGTCGCTGCCGTCGGGGTTGATGTTCCGCGCCCAAACATAGTCATGGCTAAAGGGCTGAACCATCGTCGCCTCAACAATATAGCGTGAGTACAAGGTCGAATTTAATTCCTGCTGAAAAAAGGCTCGCGCCCGCGCAGCCCAGTCTTGGCGCTTAGCATCGTCGTGATGAAATTCGCGAACCTTAGCAATTAGATCCTCTTGGTCATCAAAATACACCAAGGTTTCCGGCGGCACGTATTCCGAAAAATTGCCGCTGCTGTGGGCGAACTGCAGCACTCCGTTGCCACCAAGCTGGGACATTCGGTCAGATGTGTACCAGTGATCGCCTTCCTGACGATTTAAATTAAGCGCCATTTTTGTTTTCGACAAGGCCAGGTCGTAATCCCGACCCCACACTGGAGCCTCTCCGAAACTCCCGTAAGTTTTAAAATTCATTTCACCGTCGACAGCGTCTTTAATGGCTTTAACCATTTCCAGGCGCTTAGTGAATTTAGTGGCATTACTGCAAAACAACAGGTCGATTGGCAAATCAGTTTTAACCGAGTTATCTAAAACCTCTACCGTGGGCTCTACCGGATTGGGAATATAGTAAAGCCGTGCACCCAAGCCAGCGTAACGTCGCAAATCACGCAGGCCAGTAGTGACAAATACCGCGTCCACCACCCCCGCAAAAGCAGCAATGCGCTTGCTGTTATTGGGCACAAATAAGGGATCGCAATTGCAGTGAATCAATACGCACTCGGGGCGACGCTGACGCACCAATTTAAGACTATCTACTGTGATAATATCGCTGTGACCAATAATAATAAGGTCGGGATCGTTGTGTTCTACAACCTCAAGAAACCGCCTATTAGCAGCCTTTTTACCCAGCTCGCGAATTCCTAAAGGCGACTCAAACGCCGCGACATCGCGATCGGAAAAGCTGCGCACATAGTGATTATTGCGGATCAAGCCGTATTTCATCTTCTCGGCCCAGCTAATCCGGTTGGCGCCATAGCTGCGCAGGCGTTCGTAATCCACGTGAAGCACTTTCATTCTCAAACCTCGTCTTAACGCTGCGCTATTAAACGCCGATACACACCAAGGGTACTGGCCAATTGACTGCTCAAATAATAACTTTCTGGCAGCTTAATTTCTGCATCGGCATCGATTAAATCGTCAACCCGAACCGCAAAGGCCACAACATCATCTGCGGGCACTAAACCTTGAGGAAAGCCCGCATTCAAAGACTCACTTGCGCCACCGCGATCAAAGGCCACCACCGGCGTGCCCGTAGCCAATGACTCCGGCACGGTTCGCCCAAAGGGCTCTTCTTTATTAGACATATGGCAAGTCACCGAGGCCAATGCGTAAAAGGCTGGAATATCGCTGCGATGGCCAACAAAAGTCACTTTATCGCTCAGGCCCAAGGCGTCGCGCTTAGCCAACAACTCTTCAAAATAATGTTGTTTGCCCGGTTCAGCATCACCCACCACAACACCGTGGCAATCCTGCCGCAGGCGCATTAGCCGCGCCATCATATCTAAAAATGCCTCTTGGCCTTTCCAGCGGCTAAGCCGCCCCGGCATCAAAACAATATGCTTACCCTGCAACTCAGGGTAAGCCGCATACAACTCCTTTCGCCACTGCGCAGTGCAGGCGTCGCGATTAAACGCAGCCGGATCCAGCCCTCGCGGTATCAAGGTAATTTTTTCTTCTGGCACACGGTAATTGCTACGCATGTATTTTTTAACGCAGTCGGAAATAGCAATCATATGCTCGGCGCGCGCCATCACTGCACTATAAAAGTTAACCGAGTACATGCCGTGAAAAGTACTGACCAATTTCGGCCGGGTACTGGGGTTCATCCGCCGCCAAGCAAGCCAGACAATCCACGCTGGCGCGCGGGAGCGAACATGGACAATATCCGGCTTTAGCTCAGTCAGCAGGCGACGCATTGGCCGAACTTGAAATAGCGACATCAGCGACTTGCGATGCACCGGCATCTCAATATGCTCACTGCCCTCGGCAACGAGCCCGTCAACCATTCGTCCGCCGGCGGATATCACCACCGACTGATGGCCACCACGCACCAGCTCCCTGGCCAATTCCACTGTGCCGCGCTCTACTCCGCCGGAATTTAACGCCGGCAAAACTTGCACAATTTTCAAGGGCGGACTTTGATCAGTCATGCGCTCAAACGCTCCCATGTAATTTCAATAACCAATCCGCCGCGCGGTCGGCCTCCCATAACGGGTAGGCCGCGCTTGGCAATACCTGATGTAAATTTGCAGTTGCGAAACCCGAGGCCAAGCTGGCAGCCAAGACCTGCCCCATACTCTTAGTAACACGAGACTCCCGGAGCGGCGACAGAGCCAACAAGCCGGTAGGCGCGCCAGAACTAATGCTTTCGTAGACCATGGATACGCTGTCACAACTCACCCACGCCTGGCCCACCACCGCCAAATTAGCCTGCAACCAACCTGACCCGGTTTGCTGGTAGGCAATGGTCTCGATATTTACCATATCGAGCTCAGCCACTTTCGCCAACAAACCGACTGGCGTGCGCGGCGAATCAGACACTAGCCACGCCACCCCCGGCGAGGCAGCGGCAATTTGCTGCACTTGTGCCAAAACAGCCTCGCTATCCCAAACAAAATGCTTATTAATACCGCCGAGCAAGATCAAACCCTGCGCAGAGTTTCGCCCCTCAGTCACCGGCACGATGTGATTCATCACACCCTCGGTTGCCAACACATTTTGGCGATTTGGCGGCGAGTCGTGCCGAGGCATACAGACTGCGTCAAACAAAAATAGCGGCCAACTCGGTCGCATCAGCACCAGTGCTTTACCACCGGCAAGCCATTTAAGCCATAACAGAGGCAAGTGCGTACGACTGCCCGCGCCGATAATCCAGTCTGGCGATTGCTCGCAGCCAAACTGCGCCTGCAAACCAGCGCGGCCAGTATAGGAGAATCCCTGCTCCGCAATATTTAGCCAAGACACAGCAAGCGCTCTTTTTGCCTGCAAGCGCGCCACTAAACCCTTGAGCTGATTGAGATGGCCAAGCCTGCCGTCCGTGAGCACCCACACCTGCAATGCCGCCATCAGTAAACCCCTGCTTCGCCTTCTGGACGGGTCTTAAAGCGGCGATGCACCCACATATACTGATCTGGTACCAGTCGAATATTGTCTTCCAACAAGGCATTTATCGCCCTAGCGTCTGCAGCAGGGTCACCACTGGGGAAGTTATTCACTGGTATTATCTCTACCCGGTAGCCTCGCCCGCCTGGCAAGCGTTGCTGCTGGGCAAACACCACCCGCGCCCGACCGCTCTTGGCCAAGGTACTGGTACCGATAGTCGTGGCCGCCATGACACCAAAAAACGGCACAAACTCGGCAGACTTGCGACCATAATCTTGATCCGGCAGGTAGTATAAACGCCGCCCTTCACGCAAGCGTCGCAAGGCGCGCTTGATATCTCTGCGATGTATAGGCTCACCGTAACGTCCGCGAGAGCGACTCAGAATATATTCGAACACCGGGTTTTTATGTTTGCGATAAAAGGAATCAGTAGGGTAGCGATAGCCTATCAAGGTGCCGCACACATCAAGAGACGTAAAATGGGTACCCAATACAATGATGCCCATACCGTCTTCGCCAACCTCAAGATGCTCCCCGCCCACCAGCTCAAAATCAACATCAAGCTTGTCTGGCGCCAAAAACCAAACTCGCAGGGTCTCCATTAAACCGACACCTTGATTGCGCATAGTCTTGCGAATAAGGTCATCGCGATCTGCGTCGTTTAACTCAGGGAAACACAAACGAAAATTTGTTTCACAGGTATGGCGCCGATCGCCAGCAAAGCGATAGAACAGATTGCCAATACCCGCGCCCAAGGCATAGCTCATACGCCGAGGCAGGTGCGCCAGCAGCCATAGCACACCGACACCTAACCACACTGGCCAATATTTGGGGTAAATTAATTTACTCTCAATTGTCATCGTTAGAATTTACACTATTGTTACAGCAAATATTACAAACTCGCGCCGCTTATTAGCGCCGATAGATCATTTAATTTAACGTGCTGCATTGTACACTGATTAGTCACGCCAGTTGCCACTGCGCCACAATAGAGATTCACATACTTCATGATGAACAAACCGAGCCGCACCGGAGTCGCCCACGTCTTCGATGCCTACAGATATTCCCTGAAGGGGCTGCGCGCGGCGTGGCAGCACGAGGTGGCATTCCGCCAAGAAATCGCCCTCGCCTCGCTTTTGCTACCTCTTGCGCTATGGCTAGGCACCAACGCCAGCGAAAGAGCACTGCTCATTGGCAGTGTGGTCATTGTTATCATCGTCGAACTACTCAACTCTGCCATCGAGGCCATCGTAGACCGGATCAGCACCGAGCTACACCCGCTTTCAGGCCAAGCCAAAGACCTCGGCTCGGCCGCTGTGATGCTAAGTATGCTGCTGTGTTTAAGTTGCTGGGCGATGATTGCCGTGCAGCGATTTTTATAGACCACAAGCACACAGCAAATTATTCTTTCTTTAGTGCTAGCCCTATTGACAACCCGGCGGTAAACAGGAATAATTCCCGGCCTAAATTTTCAGTACTAGGTTTCAAGGAGTTATAAGGGTGGCGAATTCTCCACAAGCTAAAAAACGCGCACGTCAGGCGGAAAAAAGTCGTACGCATAACGCCAGCCTGCGCTCAATGGTACGCACGTACTTAAAGAAAGTGTTGGCCGCAATCGCTTCTGGCGATCAAGATGCTGCCAAGACTGCTTACGTATCTGCAGTTTCTGTTATTGACCGCATGGCGGACAAAGGCATTCTGCACAAAAACAAAGCTGCTCGCCATAAGAGCCGTTTGAACAGCAAAATCAAAGCAATGAGCGCAACCGCTTAATTCGCTTTTGGTTTAGCCAATAAAAAACCCGCCAAGCGCGGGTTTTTTATTGGCTGCGATTTAAGCAAGACAAACTAGCACCCACTACGACAGGCACCCAGCCTCTTATCTTAGCGCCTACCGCCGCCCATCAAGCATCTTGCGGCATTTCAGCTAATCAACAAATTATCGCGATGTATTAATTCCGGCTCGGCAATATAACCCAGCGCCTCGGCAATCCGCGCACTGGACAAACCCAGCACTTTACGCGCGTCTTCGGCGCTGTAGTTAACCAAACCCCGCGCCACCTCATTACCATCAGCGCCAACACACATAACAAGGTCGCCACGAGCAAACTGACCACTCACCGCTACCACGCCCACCGGTAGCAAACTACGCCCCTGCTGACGCAATACGCGCACGGCACCATCGTCCAACTGAAGCCTGCCACGCAACTGCAACTGACCCGCCAGCCATTTTTTGCGCGCCGCAATTGGCCGCTGACCAGACAAAAGCAGTGTTCCCAAATCTTCACCGGCAAACACCCGATCCAAGACCCGGTCTTCACGACCACCAACGATCACAGTATTCGCACCGGAACGCGAGGCGAGACGCGCCGCCCGCAGCTTGGTTAACATCCCACCACGCCCCAACACACCCGCGCTACCGCCCACCATCACATCGAGATCGCGGTCAGCCACTTCTGCCACCGAAATCAATTCGGCGGCAGGATTTTTGCGGGGATCTTCGGCAAACAGGCCGCGCTGATCCGTTAAGATCACCAAGGTGTCTGCATCAATCAAATTCGCCACAAGGGCTGCAAGGGTATCGTTATCACCAAAACGAATTTCATCGGTGACCACGGTGTCGTTTTCATTCACCACCGGCACCACCCCCAATTCCAGCAAGGTCAGCAAGGTGCCACGAGCGTTGAGGTAGCGGTCACGAGCAGAAATATCGTCGTGACCCAATAGAATTTGCGCGGTCTGCAGATTATGGGTGCGGAAGCGCTGCTCATAGGCCTGAATCAGCCCCATCTGCCCCACGGCTGCGGCAGCCTGCAACTTATGAAGATCATCCGGCCGCTCTTTCCAGCCAAGACGGGTCATACCCTCAGCCACGGCACCCGATGACACCAATACCACCTCACGACCATCGGCCCGCAGCGCAGCGATTTGCGCTACCCAGGCATCCAAGCCTTCAACACAGAGGCCGCGGCCGTCATTGGTCAGCAGGGCCGAGCCAATCTTCACCACGACGCGCTTACAGGCGCGCAAACTTTGCCGCTTATCAGACAAGCTTCTTCACCTCAGGGCCGGTAAACCACTTCAACATCGTGGTCGTCATCTTCATCGTCGTCGTAATCGTCGGTATCACCGGCGGCGCGACGCTCAGAACGACGCTGATCTGCCAGCGCCTGAATCCGCTCACGCGCCTCCGACTGCATAGCGTCTTGGATATCCCGCTCGCGCTCAGCGGCCTCGCTGTCGGTCGCCAGCAACTCAGCCTGCGCCTCAACAAACTGCAGAATATCCTGGCACAGCGCCTTAGTATTCGTGCCCGTTATGGCCGAGACCTTATACACCGGCCCAGTCCAGCCCAAGGCATCAACCACTTCCTGACAACGCGCCTCGCGCTCATCCTCAGGAATCAAATCCAACTTATTCAGCACCAGCCAACGCTCTCGATTCGCCAACGTCGGACTAAAGCGACCCAACTCTTTAGCAATAATCGCCACCGCATCCTGCGGCAAGGTCTCGTCGTACGGCGCCATATCCACCAAATGCAGCAACAAACGAGTGCGGGTTAAATGCTTGAGAAAGCGAATCCCCAAGCCCGCACCCTCGGCCGCGCCCTCAACCAAACCGGGAATATCGGCAATAACAAAACTCTGATGCTGCTGCACCCGCACCACACCTAGGTTCGGCACCAAGGTAGTAAAGGGATAATCGGCGACTTTTGGCTTGGCGGAAGACACCGCGCGAATAAACGTCGATTTCCCGGCATTGGGCATACCCAGCAAGCCGACATCAGCAAGCACCTTTAGCTCTAAGCGCAGATTACGAATCTCACCGTCGCTACCCCGAGTAAACTGACGCGGCGCGCGATTGGTACTCGACTTAAAGCGGGTATTACCAAGACCGTGGAAACCGCCCTGCACGACCTTAAGCTCATCGCCAGCAGCAACCAGATCGCCCAAGACCTCAAGGGTGTCCTCGTCGACAATGGTGGTGCCGACCGGCACATCTAACACCAAATCTTCAGCGCTGCGGCCACGACAGTTAGCGCCGCGACCACCCTCGCCAGGGCGGGCGGTATAAGATTTTACAAACCGGAAATCGACCAGCGTATTCATAGAGGCGTTGGCGCGCAAAATCACACTACCACCATCACCACCATCACCACCGTCTGGACCACCCCAAGGGATGAATTTTTCCCGCCGAAAACTGAGACAGCCGTTGCCACCGCGACCCGCTTCAACTCGAATTACTGCCTCATCTACAAATTTCATTACCGCGCCAACCACATAAAATGAATATACCGAAAAACCTATCTACAGAAACAAAAAAGCCCCGTCAATAGACGAGGCCTTCAAGATCACCGAGCGGTTTACGCTGCAACTATACTAATATACTTGCGGCTCTTGGGACCTTTAACCTCAAACTTCACTACACCGTCTGCCTTAGCAAACAGAGTGTGATCAGTACCACAACCAACATTTTCACCGGCATGGAAACGAGTTCCACGCTGACGAATAATAATGCTACCTGCACTAACTACCTGACCACCAAAACGTTTTACGCCCAGACGCTTACTCTGCGAGTCGCGTCCGTTACGAGTACTACCACCAGCTTTCTTGTGAGCCATGAGTCTCTCCTAATTCCTTAAGCACTGATACCAGTGATTTTCACTTCGGTGAACCACTGACGGTGACCAGCTTGCTTCATGCTGTGCTTCCGACGGCGAAACTTAACAATTTTCACCTTGGCGTGACGACCTTGCGCAATTACTTCCGCAGTCACTTTACCGCCCTCAACATAAGGCGCGCCAATTTTTAGATCGTCACCGGTCTTAACCATCAATACTTTATCGAAGGTCAAACTTTCGCCAGTGGCAACTTCAATTTTTTCTAGCTTAAGGGTTTCGCCCTCAATAACACGGTGCTGCTTACCACCGCTTTCAATCACTGCGTACATGTTTATATCTCCAAGAGCCTGCTTGCAATAGTTTGTTTCGGCCGAGCGTTCGTATCGAGACCAAAATAAGGCCTAGCTACAACACGCCGGGACAAGTCCAGGCACCGTCACCACCACTTAACCATTAAGGGGCCGCACGGTTTTGCTTCAGGGGCGCGAATTGTACGCAGTTTTAAAAAAATACACAATACCCGCAATCACAAGTGACGCGTAGACCTTGACAGCTCGCGGCTGCGCTCATACGATGCCAGCCGACTCCGCCAGACGACTCCTTGCTACCATGCAACAGATTAGACAGGTCGTGGACAGCGAATTCGTCGCCGTCAACGACTTCATCATCCAACAACTGCATTCTAATGTGCCCCTCGTGGAAAACATCGGCCACTATATCGTCGACGCTGGCGGCAAGCGCCTGCGCCCACTACTGAGTTTACTCAGTGCTGGCGCCATTGGCCAAATTAGCGAAAAGCACCTGCAACTGGCCGCGGTCATCGAGTTTATCCACACCGCCACATTACTTCACGACGATGTTGTCGACATCTCCGCCCTGCGCCGCGGCCGTCCCACGGCCAACGCCAACTGGGGAAACGCCCCCAGCGTACTAGTCGGCGACTTCCTTTACTCCCGCGCATTCCAGATCTTAGTCAACATTGGCAACCTCCCGCTAATGGGCTTGCTGTCAGACACCACCAACACTGTCGCCGAAGGCGAAGTACTGCAACTGACCCGCGCGGGCAACCCCGACACCAGCGAAGCCACCTACTTTGAGGTCATTCGCAGTAAAACCGCCGTCTTATTTGGTGCCGCCTGCAGTGGCGCCGCCATTCTCAGCAATAGAACGGAACAGCAAGAAGCGCTGCACGACTATGGCGTAAACCTCGGCATCGCCTTTCAGCTCATTGACGACATTCTCGACTACGAGGGCGACCCCGCCGAAACCGGTAAAAATGTCGGCGACGATCTAGCTGAAGGTAAGCCAACACTGCCGCTAATTTATTTACTCGAAAACGGCAGTGACGAGCACAAGCAGCTGGTGCGCGACGCCATTAGCCATAAATCTGCAGAACAGCTCGAGGCCATTGTCGATGCCGTTAAGCACTGCGGGGCGCTCGATTATTGCCATGCTGCGGCCAAACGCTACACCGACGCGGCACTCACTGCACTCAAAAACCTCCAAGCCAGCCCCTACCGCAGCGCACTTGAAGAGCTAACTGAAATCGCCCTTTCCCGCCGCAGCTAATTTTCTCGCCACAGCGACGCGTAGGCGGATTACAATACTCCTAATAAGCCGTTACAATTTCAGCACTTATCGCCAAGATGGAATGACTGGCGCGCACCGAAACGGATATCCGAGGAGTTATTTTGAGCACAGCTGTAGACCAGGCACCAGCCCAACTAAGTGATCGTGGCTTACAGACACAGCTAACCGAACTCGCGCGCGACGCCGCAAATACCCCTCTTAAACACCGATTCAAGCTCGATCCCCAGCGCGCCAGTACATTTAGCGGCCAAATCGGCCCCTTATTTGTCGATTACGCCAAACACCATCTGGATGCCGGTATTCTCAGCGGACTGTGCGCACTCGCTCGCCAACGTAGCGTGCCACAACAACTCGACGCTCTGCGCGCTGGCGCCAAACTCAATAACACCGAGGATCGCTCTGCGAACTACCCGTGCCTGCGGCGCTGGGCCAGTGGTGACACAGGCGCGAAGCATGACCCCGCCATTGACTCCATGTATAGCAAAATGGAAGCCCTGGTTGCTGCAATTCACGAAGGCACCCACCGCAGCAGCACCGGCCAAACCTTTACCGATGTCGTCAATATTGGCATTGGCGGCTCAGACTTCGGCCCGCGCCTAGTTTGCGACGCCCTAAGCAACCAGCACGCCAACACCTTGCGACCGCACTTCGCCGCCAATATCGACCCTAGCGTGATGACCGAGATATTGGCCCGCGTGCCCGCCGAAACCACGCTGTTTATTGTCGCCTCAAAATCCTTCGGCACTCAGGAGTCCCGCTGCAATGCTCAGACCGCACGGGCCTGGCTGCAATCCGCGCTCGGCACCAACAACGTCGACGCCCACTTTGTGGCAGTAAGCTCCAAGCCCGAAGCAGCAAAGGCGTTTGGCATTAGCGAGGAATTAATCATCCCCGCTCCCGAGTGGGTTGGCGGTCGCTTTTCGGTATGGTCAGGCTTTGGTCTCGCCATAGCTCTATATGCCGGCATGGACAGTTTCCGCGCTCTGCTCAAAGGCGGGTATGCGGTAGATCAGCACGTTGCCAGCCAGCCACTGGAAAGCAATATTCCACTCATCTTAGGCATGTTAGATGTATGGTATCGCAATGCCTGGGGCATGACGTCGCAAGCGGTACTGCCCTATGAGCACCACTTAAAACTACTGCCGATTTATTTGCAGCAATTGTTTATGGAGAGCGCGGGAAAATCCGTTAAGGCCGATGGCGGCCCAACTGCCAGCGCGACCGGCGGTGTTATCTGGGGTACCGAGGGCACCAATGGCCAGCACTCTTTTCACCAACTCCTTCACCAAGGCAGCGACGCTATTCCCTGCGACTTCATCGCCAGCTTAAGCTCCCACAACCCGATTGGTGAGCAGCATCAAGCCCTCATTGCCAACTGTTTTAGTCAGAGCTTAGTGTTAATGCAAGGCCAAGCTGCCGCCGACATCGAACAAGATTTAATTACTAGCGGCATGGACGCCAGCGCCGCCCAGCAGCTTGCCCAGCACAAAGCCATGCCCGGCAACCGGCCCAGCACCACTATTTTAATGAACAAACTTGACGCCGAAAGTCTGGGCGCGCTCATCGCCCTCTATGAATACCGTCTATTCGCCGCAAGCTTCATGTGGGGTATTAACCCTTTTGATCAATGGGGAGTCGAGCTGGGAAAACAGATAAGCGAAACGCTTATGGCTAGCTTGAGCGGTGACGATAACGCCACACTAGATTCATCGACTAGAGAACTCATAGCCCGCTATCGACACGCCCAAGACGCGTAATTTCAAGCAAGCAGCAGATGCAATAAAGGCGCCTCTCGGCGCCTTTATTGCATACTCAATCATCTAGATTTGACTTACAGCATAGCCAATAACTCAGCTGTTTTCGCTTCCATCAACGGTATATCGCCGTCGCTCTCCACATTGAGACGCACCACCGGTTCGGTATTCGACATCCGCACATTAAAGCGCCAGCCGTCAAAACTCATACTTAGGCCATCGGTAAAATCTATCGCTGCGGCCAATGGGGTGTAATGCGCCTCAATCGCCGCGATCACGGCTTTGGCATCAGCAACTTCGCGGTTTATTTCACCACTGCAGGGGAATAACGCAACTCGCTGCTCAACCAGTGACGACAAGCTCGCTGACTTCACCGACATTAGCTGTGTTACCAACAACCAGGGAATCATGCCGCTGTCACAAAAAGCGAAGTCGCGAAAATAGTGGTGAGCGCTCATTTCGCCACCATACACCGCATTTTCGATCCGCATCCGCTCTTTAATGAAGGCATGACCGGTTTTACACTGCACCGCCTCACCACCAGCCTCTTCAACAATAGCAATGGTGTTCCACGTTAGACGCGGGTCATGCACGATTTTTTCACCGGGGTTTTTCAGTAAAAAAGCTTCGGCCAATAAACCAACAACATAGTAGCCTTCGATAAAATCGCCGGTCTCATCAAAGAAAAAACAGCGATCAAAATCACCATCCCACGCCACTCCCAAATCGGCGCCATGTGCTTTTATTGCATCAATGCTGGGCTGACGATTTTCTATCAACAAGGGGTTCGGCACGCCGTTAGGGAAGTTACCGTCAGCTTCGTGGTGCACCCGAATAAATTCAAATGGTAAATAAGGCTCCAGTAAATCAACAACCCGACCGGCGCCGCCGTTGCCAGCATTAACCACAATTTTAAGGGGCTTTAAGGATTCAACATCGACATAGCTAAGCAAATGCTCTACGTAGGCTGCCGAGGTATCCAAGGCCTGCAAACTGCCTCGCGCCGCGACTGGCGCAAATTCGTTTTTTTCAGCAAGCGCTTTAATTTCAAATAACCCTGTATCGCCACTAATGGGCTTAGAGCCCTCGCGCACAAACTTCATGCCGTTGTAATCTTTGGGATTATGGCTTGCGGTGACGGCAATACCGCCATCCATTTCGGCATGGGATGTGGCGAAATAAATTTCTTCTGTGCCGCACAAACCGATATCGTAAACATCCACCCCCGCATCGCGCAGCCCTTCGGTCAACGCACCTTTAATAGACTCACTGCTTAAGCGAATATCATGACCAACCACCACTTTCTTTGGCTGTATCACCTCGGCAAAGGCGCGCCCAATTCGATAGGCAATATCCTCATTTAGCTGGTCGGGAATACGACCGCGCACGTCATAAGCTTTAAAACACGTTATCTCACTACTGCTCACGACGAGGCCTCGCTATAAACATTCTCGTAAACGTAGTTAGTCGCCTCAATAAAGCCCGGCACGCTACCACAGTCAAAACGCTTACCACGGAATTTATAGGCGAGCACACAGCCATTTTGCGCCTGCGTCATCAGCGCATCAGTCAGCTGAACTTCGCCGTTTTTACCCGGCGGGGTATTGCGTAAAATATCGAAAATATCCGGCGTTAAAATATAGCGACCAATAACCGCCATATTGGTTGGCGCATCTTCCGGCTTGGGCTTTTCCACCATGGAACTTACGCGGTACAAGCCATCGCCCATTTCCTCACCAGCAATGACACCGTATTTTTCAATCTCTTCCATCGGCACTTCTTGAATCGCGACAATACTGCAACGAAACTGTTTATACAGCGCCACCATTTGCGCCATAACACCGTCATCTTCCTGGTTTAGGCATAAATCGTCGGACAAAATTACGCCAAATGCCTCATCACCAATTAAGCATTCACCCGTCAAAATAGCGTGGCCGAGGCCTTTCATTTCGCGCTGACGGGTCATCATAAACGTCCCTTCATTAAGCACATTGCGAATGCAATCTAGGTAGCGCTCCTTGCTCGTTCCCGCTATTTGGTTTTCTAACTCGTAACTAATATCAAAGTGATCCGCAATAGCGCGCTTACCGCGACCGGTGACCAGGGCTATTTCTTTTAAACCGGCCTGAATCGCTTCCTCTACGCCATACTGCACGAGAGGCTTGTTGACGATAGGCAGCATTTCCTTGGGCATGGATTTGGTTGCGGGAAGAAAGCGCGTGCCGTAACCGGCGACGGGGAATAGACATTTTCGAATCATAATATTTCCTGAAGTGCTGTCGGGAGCCATCCCGAATCCTTTTAACGAATGTTAACGCTGCGGGCATTCTCCCAACAGCTGCGACACTTGGCAAGCACCGCTCTTTTATCGTCTTTTGATGACAACCCTATGACAGCAAGCATCACGCCAATGTTGACATTTTAATGTGCCATCCAAAACCTTCGTGCTAAGATAAGCTCTACATTTTCAACCTGAAACTATGGCCTCATGTCTCTAATCCATCAAAATAGCTTTACCAAAGAAGAACTCATCGACTGCGGACACGGCAAATTATTTGGTCCCGGCAATCCCAAACTCCCCGTAGACAATATGCTAATGGTAGACCGGATTACCCACATTAGCACTGAAGGCGGCAGTTACGACAAAGGCGTGTTAGTTGCCGAGCTCGATATCAACCCGGACCTCTGGTTCTTTGACTGCCACTTTAAAGGCGACCCTGTAATGCCTGGTTGCCTAGGCCTTGATGCGATGTGGCAGCTGGTTGGCTTTTACCTTGGCTGGCGCGGCAACAGTGGCAAAGGCCGCGCACTCGGCGCGGGCGAAGTAAAATTCACCGGCCAAATACTGCCCGACTCCAAACTAGTCACCTACACCCTTAATTATAAGCGCCTTATTGAACGCAAGCTTATATTGGGTATCGCCGATGGCGAAGTCGCTGTCGACGGCAAGGTAATCTACACCGCAAAAGATTTGCGCGTTGGTTTGTTTAAAGACGACGCCAGTTTCTAATATTTCCTGAAAACCCAATTAATACTACAGATAATATAATGAGGTATCCGATGAAGCGTGTTGTCGTAACCGGTATGGGGATTGTTTCCAGCATCGGCAATGATTTGGCAGAAGTACTCACATCATTGCAAGAGGGTAAGTCGGGAATCGCGTTCAACGAAGAATACAAGGAAAAGGGATTTCGCAGCCAAGTTTCCGGCTCTATAAAGAACCTCGACCTTAAAGAACGTATTGACCGCAAGCAACTCCGCTTCATGGGTGATGCGGCGGCCTACGCTTATATTGCGATGCAAGAGGCCGTTAGCGATTCAGGCCTTGCTGAAGACCAAGTCAGCAACGTGCGCACCGGCATTATAGCCGGCTCTGGCGGCGCATCTTCCGCCAACTTAATTGAGTCGGCCGACACCCTGCGCGAGCGCGGTGTAAAACGCATTGGGCCCTACCGCGTCACCCAAACCATGGGCAGCACGGTTTCGGCTTGCCTGGCCACACCGTTTAAAATCAAAGGTGTTAACTACTCAATTTCCTCGGCTTGCGCGACCAGTGCCCACTGCATTGGCAATGCCATGGAGCTGATCCAGCTCGGCAAACAAGATGTGGTTTTTGCTGGTGGCGGCGAAGAAGAACACTGGTCTTTAAGCTGCTTGTTTGACGCCATGGGCGCACTATCAACCAAATATAACGACACTCCTGAGAAAGCATCTCGCCCCTACGACGCCAATCGCGACGGTTTTGTTATTGCCGGCGGCGCAGGCATGATCGTGCTTGAAGAGTTAGAGCACGCCAAGGCTCGCGGCGCGAAGATATACGGCGAAATCGTCGGCTACGGCGCTACGTCAGACGGCTATGACATGGTTGCACCAAGCGGTGAAGGCGCGGCACGCTGTATGGCCCAAGCGCTCCAAGGCGTGAATGGCGACGTTGACTACATCAACTCTCACGGCACATCGACGCCAGCGGGTGACATGCAGGAATTGAAGGCGGTGAAGCAGGCCTATGAAGGCAAAACCATTCCGACAATAGGCTCCACCAAATCCCTTGCTGGCCATTCATTAGGCGCAACCGGCGTGCAAGAAGCCATTTTCTCACTACTGATGATGAAGCATAATTTTATTGCAGCATCAGCCAATATTGAGACGGTTGACGACGAAGCCACTGGCGTGCCGATCGCACTGACGCGCCAAGACAACGTCACCCTGAATACGGTGATGTCGAATAGCTTTGGCTTTGGCGGCACCAACGCCAGCTTGGTATTCCAGCGTTATCAGGCGTAAAATTGCCTGACTTGCAGCGCCCAGCGCTGCAAGTGCCTCCCCCCTCGCCACGCCACTAACAACACCTCTGGGTATTATTATTTAGCTAATATCCTGTAAAAAAATCACGTCCACACTATCGCCACGGCTCAAGGTTTTGCCAATAGGGATAACCGCCAAGGCATTGCACCACGATACCGATGACAGCGCCCCAGAACTTTGTTGCGGATGAATTTCAACCTCCATACCCGCGTCGCCCGGCGTCACTCTAGCACGCAAATATTCTTGTCGGGTACCTGCGCGCGGCCAATCGAATAGCGCCCGCGCCGCCCACTGCGGCGACTGCAATTGGGTCGCACCCTGCATTTTTAGCAGGTAGGGCCGCACCAGCAGGCAAAAGGTCACAAAGCCCGACACCGGATTGCCAGGCAGACCAAAAAACGGCACCTCAGCTACCCGACCATAGGCTAGCGGCTTGCCGGGCTTAATAGCCAACTTCCATAAATTCAGCGACCCTAAAGCCTCGACCTGAGCCTTGACGTGATCTTCCTCACCAACTGAAACGCCGCCACTGGAAATCACCACATCGGCCGTTGCCGCTGCCCGCGCCAAGGCATCTCTGGTCGCCTGGGGTGTGTCGGCGACAATACCGAGATCAATCACCTCAGCACCAAGCGACGCGATCAACGCGGCTAACATCGGCCGGTTAGAATTGTAAATTTGCCCCGCAGCCAGCATCTCGCCGGGCTCGCGCAGTTCATCACCGGTCGACATTAAAGCGACTCGCAGCCGACACCCAACCTGAACAGACCCAACGCCCAGCGAGGCCAGCAAACCAAGATCAGCAGCCAATAATCGATGACCCTTAAGCAGTATTCGCTGCCCCTCGGCAATATCTTGACCTCGGGGTCGGATATGCTGCCCCAACCGTGGCGCTATGTTAACCGCCAGCGTGTCACCAACAAGCTCGCAGTCTTCCTGCGCGACGACCGTATCGGCGCCCGCAGGAATTGACGCGCCAGTGAATATTCGCGCAGCAGTGCCCGCTTGGAGAGCGCAGGGATTTGCACCTGCAGGTATCCGCTGACTGATTCGCAGCGGTGCGCCCGCGCTTAGGTCGCTAAGACGCAGCGCATAGCCATCCATGGCACTATTATCCAACGGCGGCACGTCAATTTGCGCACAAACATCAGCAGCCAGGATAGCGCCCTGCGCCTGTGCTAAATTTCGCGACTCAGTGCCCCACGTTGGCACATCCGCCAACAATTGGTGCAGTGTCTCAGCCACAGAGCGCAAAGCCATGATTAAAGACCTCCGCCCTTACGGGTCGTTAACACCCCAACAAAATTACAGGGTCTATGACGGCTATCAAGCTGCTCACAAATAATGGATTGCCACGCCGTTTTACAGGCACCCGTCGAACCGGGCATACAAAAAATAACCGTATTATTCGCCAGCCCAGCAATAGCGCGTGACTGGATCGTTGAAGAACCAATCTCTTGCAGAGAGACCGAGCGAAAAACCTCACCAAATCCCTCAATTACCTTGTCGAATAGCACCGCTACTGCCTCGGGCGTTGAATCGCGACCAGAGAACCCCGTACCGCCGGTGAGCAATACCGCCTCTATATTCGGATTTGCAATCCAGGCGGACACCGTTGCGCGAATCTGATAGATATCATCTTTAACAATTTGCTTATCAATTAAATTGTGACCCGCAGCACCGAGCGCAGTAACTAAATATTGCCCTGAGCTGTCAGTACTTTCGTCGCGGGTATCTGAAATCGTCAGCACTGCCATCCCCAGCGGCGTCAAATCTGCACTAGCACTCATTTCGAGGTCTCCTCACAAACAGTTTTTATCATGCGCGGCAAGTACGCCCGCCACGGCAAACGCTTAATACCAAAATCCTGCAAGATGCGCTCACAGCTCAGCTCTGGTACCTCAGGACACCAGGACTCACCCTCTTCATCGACCTCTAAACCCGCCATTGGCGCAACAAATTGCGACGCAAAAGCACACACCACTTCAGCAAACTCATACGCACTGGCCCCACCGCTACTGCAATAGTGATACACGCCACCACATGCAGCACCACAACTAATTTGGTCAACTAGGCCCGATACAACCCGCGCTAAATCAGCAACCGGCGTTGGATAGGAAACCTGCGCATCGTTTAAGCGCAGCGTCTCGCCCCCGCGCATAGTAAGCAAACAATCACGGAGAAAATTGCCCTCTTGTACCGCAATCAACGGCCCAGTGCGCAGCACCAAGCCTGACACTTCGCTAGCAACAAGCGCGTTTTCCACCGCCGCGAACTGCGCCCCAGCGATGCACTTCGCTTCAGGTTTATCTGCCTCAAAAAATGCGGTGCCTGTGTTATCAAACTCACCAAATACGCGGCCATCACTCAGCAATAAATACGGAACACCTAATGTTCGACAGCGGGATAAAAATACCTGCCGCAAACCGAGTAAGCGTTCATGCTCAGCATGAGCAAATGCCACATTGCGTTGCAGAAAACTGAGCGCGTCAGTATCAATCACTAGCGCACCGCGCAGCAATTCATCACCGAAGCCAGCCAGCTCATCAAAAGACACATTGATACTCGCGCGCCCCCTCACTGCAAACTGACTGAGCAGCGCAGTAACCAAGGCACCCGGACGAGAAATCACAATAACATTCACAGAAAAATCACAGAATTCAGCAGTTAAAGCAGGCGTTTAAACCCGCGGAAATGGCAAAGATGACAGGATTCAAAATGCCAGAAAAGTCATCAACATTACTCAATGCATCATGGATGCGCAAGAAAATATCAATTTCACGCCGCGCTTGCAGCCGATCATCAGCTCACAAAAAAGCCCCGGCTAGCGGGGCTCTTCAGAATATTGTTCACGCGTTACACTATTCCCAAAGGCATTCCCTAAAACGGAATATCATCATCAAAATCGTCAAAGCCCGCTGGCGGGTTTTGCGCTGGTGCTGGTGCTGGTGCACGATTTTGCTGCGGGGGCGGCGCGCGGCGCGGCGCGGGCGCCGCGGCTTGGGCCTGAGGCGCTTGCTGCTGACCATAGCCGCCATCATCGTAACCACTAGCGCCGCCACTAGAAGCACCGCCGCCGGCCCCACCGCGACCATCGAGCATCTGCATTTCTGCTGCCACGATTTCGGTGGTGTACTGATCAACACCCTCTTTATTCTGCCACTTGCGAGTACGCAAGGAACCCTCAACATAGACCTTGGAGCCTTTCTTTAAATATTCACCAGCAATCTCTGCCAGACGATTAAAAAATACGACTCGATGCCACTCAGTGCGCTCCTGAGGCTGGCCGCTTTGCTTATCCTTCCAGGTTTCGCTGGTTGCGATGGTGACATTGGTCACTGCACCGCCGGAAGGCATGTAACGGGTTTCGGGATCTTGGCCCAGATTTCCGACCAAAATAACTTTATTTATACCACGCGCCATGCGTTCTCTCCTGTTTTTCTATGGATGCGAACCAACGCTCGCAACAGACACTGCACTATACCGGATTCCGCCGAAAGCGGCCATCAGCTACCCAGCTGCAGACCTTCTGGCAAGTTCGCCAAATCAAAATCACTGCCTACCTGCAAATAAGCAATACGCTCGCCTTCCAGCACCGTAATATCCAAGGCGCCGGGTAAGGCAAGAACTTCACGACGCATATCTGCGACATCCCAATCGCCAAACTGCCAGCGTAAAACGATACTCTCTGATTTAAGAGGAACCGACATCCCCCAAGCAGCAATTAGCCAAGCGCCGGCAAGTATCGCGGCCCCGGCGAATACCGCACTAGCACCCCAGCGGCCAAATAAACCACCACCAATCGCGCCGCCACAGAATGCGCCAAAAAACTGAAACGTTGAATAAACCCCCATTGCAGTACCTTTGCCACCAGCATAAACGGTCTTGCTTACTAGCAAGGGCAATGACGCTTCCATTAAATTAAATGCCACAAAAAATAAGGTAATAATAATAAGCAAAGGGGTAAAGAGCTGCCCCCAAAACGTCGCTGCGACCAAGGCTAAAGCAATGGTGGCAATACCGAGTAAAAATACTTCCCGCATTTTATTCTTGGTTTCAGCAATAATAATAAAAGGCACCATGGCGATAAAGGCCACCAACATCATCGGCAAATACACTTGCCAATGAGCATCACGGTGCAAACCCTGCTCTTCCAAAATACCCGGCACGGCAATAAATATCGCCATCAAAATTGCATGCAAACTGAAAATGCCAAGATTGAGGCGCATCAGATTGCTGTCTTTAAGACAGCGCCCTAACAAACCGCTCAACGACTGGCTATCAGCATCTAGACGCTGCGCATCAGGATTGGGAACAAGAAATACCGTAATAATAATCCCCAGCCCCGCCAGCACCGAGGTACTCAAAAATAAACCAGAAACACCAAACCACGATGCCATCACAGGCCCGACCACCATCGCAACAGCAAAAGACACCCCTATACTCACGCCAATGGAGGCCATCGCTTTAGTGCGATGCTGCTCCCGAGTAAGGTCGGCGAGCAATGCGGTTAAGGTACTCGCTATAGCGCCAGTCCCTTGCAATAAACGACCAACAATAACACCAAAAATAGTGTCGGCTCCGGCAGCAACCACGCCGCCAGCAATAAACAATAATAGGCCGCTAATAATCACGGGCTTGCGACCAATACGGTCCGACAACATACCCAACGGCACTTGCAGGGCGGCCTGCCCTAGGCCGTAAATACCCAATGCCAAGCCAACTAGTACCGGCGTGCTGTAGTCATACTCCGCCGCGTACAAACTCAAGACCGGCAGCAACATAAACAAGCCAAGCATGCGGAAGGCATAAAGGCTTGCCAAGGATACGATCGCGCGCAGTTCAGTTGCGCTCATCGAATGATGATTCAAGGGCGAGGAAGTCCTACAAAATTAAGGGGTTTGGCCGCCATTCTAACAGCTATGCTGCCGCCAAAAAACCATACATATTAGCAACGAGCTTGTTTTGCGCCCCATGGTGTCGGCGTCGTATAATGTCCGGTTTATTAGGCCGGGAAAATATATGGATCGGATTATCGTCCGCGGTGCCCGCACCCACAATCTAAAGAATATCGATCTTGATATACCCCGCGACAAACTCGTCGTGATTACCGGTCTATCCGGTTCAGGTAAGTCATCACTGGCTTTCGACACACTCTACGCCGAAGGCCAGCGCCGCTACGTTGAGTCACTCTCGACCTATGCTCGGCAATTTTTGTCGATGATGGAAAAGCCCGATGTCGACCACATCGAAGGCTTGTCACCGGCTATTTCGATAGAACAAAAATCCACCTCCCACAATCCTCGTTCCACCGTGGGCACGATAACCGAAATTTATGACTATCTGCGCCTATTGTTCGCCCGCGCAGGTGAGCCCCGCTGCCCCGACCACAACGCCGCACTGTCAGCGCAGACTGTCAGCCAGATGGTCGACACAGTATTAGCCCTACCCGAGGGCAGCAAGCTAATGATGCTGGCGCCGATTGTGCAAAATCGCAAAGGCGAACATATTCACACCTTTGAAAAGCTACGCAGCCAAGGCTTTGTCCGCGCCAGAATAAACGGCCTAGTAACCGATTTAGACGATTTACCCACTCTGGATAAAAATAAAAAGCACACCATCGAAGTGGTGGTAGACCGCTTTAAAGTACGCGAGGACCTCACCCAACGTCTAGCCGAATCTTTTGAAACCGCACTAGAGCTCACCGACGGTATCGCCAGCATCGCCGATATGGACAACGACAAAGCAGCTGAATTAACGTTCTCATCAAAGTTCGCCTGCCCCCACTGCGGTTACAGCCTCTCTGAATTAGAACCTCGACTGTTTTCGTTTAACAGTCCGCTCGGCGCCTGCAGTAGTTGCGATGGTTTAGGCGTAAAACAATTTTTCGACTCTTCCCGCATAGTACAGCATCCCGACGTTAGCCTATCCACAGGCGCAATTCGGGGCTGGGATCGGCGCAGTGTTTATTATTTCCATATGCTCACGTCCTTGGCCGAGCACTACGGCTTTGACATTGACGCCCCCTTTGAAGAGCTGAGCGATGAGCACCGCCAGAAAATTCTATTCGGCAGCGGCGCAGAAGAAATCAGCTTCACCTATATCAATGATCGCGGCGACAACTTCCAGCGCAAGCACCCCTTCGAGGGCGTGATCCCCAATATGGATCGCCGCTACAAAGAAACCGAATCACAAACCGTCCGCGAAGAATTGAGCAAATTCTTAAATTCGCAATCCTGCCCAGACTGCGCGGGCACGCGATTACGCAAAGAAGCGCGCAATGTCTTTATCCTCGACAACACCCTGCCGGAAATCACTGCCATGCCGGTTGGCGCAGCGCGCGAGTATTTTACCAAGCTAGAGCTCAGCGGTCGTCGCGGCCAAATAGCCGAAAAAATTCTGAAAGAGATTAACGACCGACTGCGCTTTTTGGTCGACGTTGGACTTAACTATCTTACGCTTGACCGCAGCGCCGACACCTTGTCTGGCGGCGAAGCTCAGCGTATTCGCCTCGCTAGCCAGATTGGCGCGGGCCTCGTCGGCGTTATGTACATTCTCGACGAACCCTCAATCGGCCTCCATCAGCGCGACAATGAACG
The DNA here is from genome assembly GCF_014202945.1 of Zhongshania antarctica. Classification (GTDB taxonomy): domain Bacteria; phylum Pseudomonadota; class Gammaproteobacteria; order Pseudomonadales; family Spongiibacteraceae; genus Spongiibacter; species Spongiibacter antarcticus. Next base: position 69,381 of record NZ_JACHHW010000009.1, read on the forward strand.
CCTTTTAAAGACCCTTCGTCACCTTCGCGACATCGGCAATACCGTCATTGTGGTTGAGCACGACGAAGACGCCATTCGCACCGCCGACCACATTATCGATATTGGCCCCGGCGCCGGGGTACACGGCGGCCGCGTCATTGCTGAAGGCAAAATAGAAGATATTTTAAATAGCCCTGAATCCCTCACCGGCCAATATTTATCCGGAAAGCGCGCGATCGCGATCCCCAAACTACGCAATCCTGTTAATCCGGATCAATGCCTGCGGATAGAAGGTGCGACCGGTAATAACTTACGGGACGTCGACCTGACTATCCCGCTAGGCCTGATGACCTGCGTCACCGGCGTTTCTGGCTCGGGTAAATCCACGCTTATCAACCACACCCTCTACCCCGTGGCAGCAACCGTACTTAACGGCGCGACCACATTAACACCCGCGCCACATCGCGCAGTAACCGGCCTAGATCAAGTCGATAAATGCATCGATATTGACCAAAGCCCCATTGGTCGCACCCCGCGCTCAAACCCCGCAACCTATACCGGGATATTTACGCCGATTCGCGAACTCTTTGCTGGCACTCAGGAAGCGCGCTCGCGGGGCTATAAGGTTGGCCGCTTTAGCTTTAACGTAAAGGGTGGACGCTGCGAAGCTTGTCAGGGCGACGGGGTCACCAAGGTAGAAATGCATTTCTTACCCGACATTTATGTCGCCTGTGAAGTTTGCCGCAGCCAACGCTACAACAGAGAGACCTTGGAGATCGTCTACAAGGGCAAAAATATCCACGAAGTATTGGATATGACTGTAGAAGACGCCAACACCTTTTTTGAAAACGTACCGTCTATCAGCAAGAAACTGCAAACCCTGATGGATGTTGGCTTAAGCTATATTCGTCTGGGCCAAGCTGCCACCACACTATCTGGCGGCGAAGCGCAGCGGGTAAAACTCGCCAAGGAACTATCAAAGCGTGACACCGGCAAAACCTTGTACATCCTCGACGAACCCACCACAGGACTGCATTTTGAGGACATTCAATTACTGCTTACGGTTTTACATCGCCTGCGAGATCACGGCAACACCGTCGTGGTCATCGAACATAATCTCGACGTGATTAAGACTGCAGACTGGATCGTTGACCTTGGCCCCGAAGGCGGAAGTGGCGGCGGCATGATTATCGCGGAAGGTACCCCCGAGGACATCGCCACCATTAGCCAGTCCCACACCGGGCATTTTCTTGCGGACGTCCTCAAGCTCGCCAAGCAGCGCAGCGCCTAATCGCGGCTGGGTCGGTCTTTGACTGGCCCAGCACACCAAAAGCCAATTTTAAGACAAAAAAAAGCCGACTTAAAAAGTCGGCTTTTTTGCTACGTCGAGACTTACTCGTCGTCAGCTTCTTCTGCTACTGGACGGTCAACCAATTCTACATAAGCCATTGGCGCCTTATCACCGGTGCGAAGACCGCACTTCATGATACGGATATAACCGCCTGGACGGCCTTCATAACGAGGACCCAGGTCAGTAAACAGCTTACCAACAGCAGCATTACAACGCAGTCTGGCGAAAGCCAAACGACGGTTAGCAACACTGTCTACCTTTGAAAGGGTAATCAAAGGCTCTGCATAACCGCGCAGCTCCTTTGCCTTTGGCAAGGTGGTTTTAATCATTTCGTGCTCTACCAACGACGCCGTCATATTGCGGAACATCGCTTTACGATGTGAGCTATTACGGTTTAATTGACGGCCACTATGACGATGACGCATGGCTTTTTCCTTTAATAAACGTTGCTATCTCAGCAAAAAATATTCGAGAGTGATCACTTAAAATTAAGCGAGTACTCGGTCGTCGTTTCTAAGACTTGCTGGCGGCCAGTTGTCTAGGCGCAAACCCAAAGACAAACCACGCGATGCCAATACGTCTTTAATTTCAGTCAGCGACTTCTTACCAAGGTTTGGCGTCTTCAGAAGTTCAACTTCTGTGCGCTGCACCAAATCACCGATGTAGTAGATATTTTCTGCTTTCAGGCAGTTGGCAGAGCGCACTGTCAGCTCCAAATCATCTACCGGACGCAGCAGAATAGGATCTACTTCGTTCTCTTCACGTGACGGCTCGTTTTCACCTTCGCTTTCAAGGTCAACGAATACTGCCAGCTGCTGCTGAAGTATGGTTGCCGCACGGCGAATAGCTTCTTCGGGATCAATCGTACCGTTGGTCTCTAAATCAAGAACCAATTTATCTAGGTCAGTACGCTGCTCAACACGAGCACTCTCAACCACATAACTTACGCGGCTGATTGGGCTGTAGCTGGCGTCTAATTGAAGACGACCGATAGAGCGGGTTTCTTCTTCGCCGTTATCACGAGCGTCTGCCGGCACGTAACCGCGACCGCGAGCGATAGTCAGGCGCATATTAATCTCGCCGTCGTCGTTTAGGTTCGCAATAACGTGATCGGTGTTAACAATTTCGATTTCGTGATCCGTCTGGATATCACCTGCAGTAACAACACCTGGGCCTTTTTTGTTCAGGCTCAAAATTGCCTGATCTTTGCCGTGCATGATTACTGCAACTTCTTTCAGGTTAAGCAGGATTTCAATAACATCTTCCTGCACACCTTCCATTGCACTGTACTCGTGCAACACACCATCAATCTCAACTTCGGTGATTGCACAGCCCGGCATAGAAGACAGCAAAATACGGCGCAAGGCATTACCCAGGGTATGACCGAATCCCCGCTCAAGCGGTTCTAAGGTCACTTTCGCGCGAGTCTGGCCAAATTCTTCAACTTGGATGACACGCGGGGTTAAAAATTCATTGACAGCACTTTGCATAATTCACCTGTAGTGATTTGTCCGGAGGTTAACTTACTTCGAGTAAAGCTCAACGATCAATTGTTCGTTGATCTCTGAAGACAAGTCGCTACGATCTGGCACGCTCTTAAAAACACCTTCCATCTTAGTGGCGTTAATGTCGATCCATGCGCAGTCACCGCGCTGTGCGGCCAGAGTAATCGCAGATTGAATCCGCAATTGCGCTTTAGCTTTCTCACGAACACTGACTACATCACCAGCTTGAACTTGGTAAGACGGTACGTTAACCGTTTTGCCATTAACCAGTACTGACTTGTGCGATACCAGCTGACGAGATTCGGCACGAGTAGAGCCAAAACCAATGCGGTATACCACGTTGTCTAAGCGACTTTCTAAAAGTTGCAGCAGGTTTTCACCGGTTGCGCCTTTACGACGAGCAGCTTTTGCATAATAAGCGCGGAATTGCTTTTCAAGAACACCGTACATACGACGTACTTTTTGCTTTTCACGCAACTGAACACCGTAGTCAGATAGACGACCACGACGCGCACCGTGCATACCGGGTGCAGTTTCTGCTTTACATTTTGAATCCAGCGGACGTACGCCACTCTTCAGGAACAGGTCGGTGCCTTCCCGTCTGGATAATTTACAGCTTGGGCCCAAATATCTAGCCATTTTCTGTATTCCTCAACTGTTAATTAAACGCGACGTTTCTTGGGAGGACGGCAACCATTGTGCGGAATAGGCGTCACGTCGGTGATGTTGGTAATCTTGTAACCGCAATTGTTCAGTGCGCGGACCGCAGATTCGCGACCTGGGCCTGGACCTTTAACTTGCACATCAAGATTTTTTAAACCGTAATCTTTCGCAGCGTTACCAGCGCGCTCTGCAGCGACCTGGGCAGCGAAAGGTGTACTTTTACGAGAGCCGCGGAAACCACTACCACCGGCCGTAGCCCAGCTCAGTGCATTACCCTGACGATCCGTAATAGTAACAATCGTATTGTTAAATGACGCATGTATGTGTGCGACACCATCCACGACGGTCTTTTTGACCTTTTTCCGTGGAGCTTGTTGCTTGCCTGGTTTGGCCATGTTCTATTTCCATCTCTAATATCAACACTACACAAGTGGTGTAGCTACACTAAAGGAATCACTGCCTTTAAATTACTTACGAATCGGCTTACGTGGACCTTTACGCGTACGCGCATTAGTCTTAGTACGCTGACCGCGAAGCGGCAGGCCTTTACGATGACGCAGACCGCGGTAGCAGCCCAAATCCAGCAGACGCTTAATGCTCATAGATACTGCGCGACGCAAGTCGCCCTCTACTGACATTTTGGCAATCTCGCCGCGAAGCGCATCTAGTTGCTCTTCAGATAAATCGCCGATCTTTGCATCTTCAGCGATAGTGGTTTTGGCACACAGTGCTTTAGCAGTAGTGCGGCCAATGCCAAATATATAGGTCAACGAAATAACAGCATGCTTGTTATCTGGTATGTTGACACCTGCTATACGAGCCATTCAGGTTACTCCAATTAAGCCTAATTCTTCCAACGCCTAGCAATGACCGGTAACAAGGAAACCACCGCACGAAAGGCGCAGTAGTCTACCCGTACTGGGGTTGTAAATCAACCCCAACCGTATTGCTTAGCCCTGCCGCTGCTTGTGACGAGGTTCGACGCTACAAATAACGCGAACAACACCCTTGCGGCGAACAATTTTACAGTTTCGACAGATCGTCTTTACTGATGCGCGTACTTTCATTGTGACACTCCAAACTAGCAATCAGGTTGGTGCGCCTTAGCGCACACCACCGCCGTAATTTTTCAAATTGGCCTTTTTCAAGACCGAGTCATACTGATGAGACATTAGGTGCGATTGAACCTGCGCCATGAAATCCATCACTACCACCACTACGATCAGCAGTGATGTACCACCGAGATAAAACGGCACATTCCACATCACTACCAAGAACTGCGGTAACAAACACACGCCAGCAATATACATAGAGCCAAACATGGTCAATCGGGTTAACACACCATCGATGTAATTAGCCGTTTGCTTACCAGGACGAATCCCGGGTAAAAATGCACCTGAGCGTTTTAAATTATCTGCTACTTCATTAGGGTTAAACATCAACGCTGTATAAAAGAAGCAGAAAAATACGATCAAGGCAGTAAACATAATGATATTCAGGGGCTGACCGGGTCCAATTGCCAGAGCGAGCTCTTGCAACCATTCCATGCCTTCACCGCTCTGACCAACCCACTGCGCAATGGACGCAGGGAACAGTAGAATAGAGCTAGCGAAAATCGCCGGTATAACACCCGCCATATTCACCTTCATCGGCAAGTGGCTGGACTGCGCCTGATACATCTTATTACCGCGCTGCTGCTTGGCGTAATTCACCGTAATGCGGCGTTGACCGCGCTCGATAAAGACCACCAAATACACCACCGCTACCGCCAGCACCAACACCGCCAACAGTACTAATACATTGAGCTCACCTTGGCGCGCTTGCTCCAAAGACTGCCCGACCGCCGAGGGCAAGCCCGCAACGATACCTGCGAAGATCAACATGGAGATGCCGTTACCAACACCGCGCTCGGTTAACTGCTCACCAAGCCACATCATGAAAATCGCACCTGTTACCAGTGAAACCACGGCAACAAAGTAAAAACTAAAATCTGCACTGTAAGCCAGGCCTTGATTAGCCAAACCTACCGTCATACCAACCGCTTGAAGCAGCGCAAGTACAACCGTTAAGTAGCGGGTGTACTGACTGATCTGCCGACGGCCTGACTCGCCTTCTTTCTTAAGCGCTTCGAGCTGAGGACTCACTGCCGACATCAGCTGCATAATAATCGATGCAGAGATATACGGCATGATACCCAGCGCCAATATACTCATACGCTCCAAGGCACCGCCCGAGAACATATTAAACAAACCAAGTACCGTGCCCTGATTCTGATTAAACAGCGCGGCGAGTTGATCCGGGTTAATGCCCGGTACCGGAATGTGAGTACCGATGCGATAAACAATTATCGCCAGCAGTAGAAAACGAAGGCGAGCCATCAGCTCGCCTACTCCGGATTGACTTCCAGCTGATAATGGACTGGATTTCGCCATGGGGATCTCGCCTTATTCCTCGACTTTGCCGCCCGCTTTTTCAATAGCTTCGCGCGCGCCTTTTGTTACTGCCAAACCTTTTACAGTAACTGCCTTGTTCAGATCACCGGACAGAAAGATCTTTGCACGCTCAATATTGCGACCGACCAAGTCAGCACGCTTCAACGCATCAAGATCAATCACGCCATCACCAGCTGCTGCGAGCTCAGCGGTGCGAATTTGTGCAGTCACGCGTGACAGGCGCGAAGTAAAACCATACTTCGGCAGACGCTTTTGCAAAGGCATCTGACCGCCTTCGAAACCAGGACGTACACTACCGCCTGAACGCGACTTTAAACCTTTGTGACCACGACCTGCGGTTTTACCCAAGCCACTACCGATACCACGACCTACCCGTTTACTATCTTTAACTCGACCGGGAGCCGGGCTCAGCGTGTTTAAACGCATATCGCTCATCACTTATCCCTCAACACGTACTAAATAGTTGACCTTATTGATCATACCGCGCACTGATGGAGTGTCTTCCACTTCAACAGTGTGGCGAATACGACGCAAGCCAAGACCAGCTACGCAGGCCTTGTGCGACTTTAGCCGTCCTGTAACAGAACGAACTAGTGTGACTTTAATCTTGCTCATTGCAAATCCTGCCTATTTCTTAGCCCAAGATCTCTTCAACAGTCTTGCCGCGTTTAGTTGCGACCTCTTCTGGTGAAGAAACGCTTACCAATGCCTTAACAGTTGCACGAACCACGTTTACCGGGTTGGTAGAACCGTAGCACTTGGCCAGTACGTTATGAATGCCGGCAATTTCAAGCACCGAGCGCATTGCACCACCGGCAATAACACCAGTACCTTCGGATGCGGGCTGCATGTAAACCTTGGAGGCACCGTGACGGCCTTTGACAGCGTATTGGATGGTATCACCCTTTACGTCTACCTGGACCATATTACGGCGGGCAGCTTCCATCGCCTTTTGGATTGCGACCGGCACTTCACGTGCCTTGCCGCGGCCAAAGCCGACTTTACCATTGCCATCACCAACTACAGTCAGAGCAGTGAAGCTGAAAATACGGCCACCCTTGACCACCTTGGCAACACGGTTTACCTGCACTAATTTCTCTTGCAAGCCTTCAGTGTTCGCTTTGTCTTTCTGATCGTTATACGCCATCGCCTAAAACCTTAGAATTCCAAACCACCTTCACGGGCAGCATCTGCCAGCGCCTTGACACGGCCGTGGAATTTAAATCCACTGCGGTCAAAGGCGACCTTTGTCACGCCTGCGGCTTTCGCGCGGTCGGCGATCAACTTGCCCACACTAGCGGCTGCAGCAACATTACCAGTCGCACCAGCACGCAACTCTTTATCTAGTGTAGAGGCACTCGCCAACACGACATCACCTGTAGCAGCTATAAGCTGAGCATACATGTGACGCGGTGTGCGGTGAATGCTAAGACGTACGGCGCGGAGCTCACGCATTTTAAAGCGAGCACGGCGGGCACGACGTAATCTTGATACTTTCTTATCGCTCATAACCTAGCCTTTACTTTTTCTTCGCTTCTTTACGACGGACGTTTTCGTCTGCGTAGCGAACACCCTTACCTTTGTAAGGCTCTGGTGGACGGAACGCGCGGATTTCGGCCGCTACCTTACCCAGTATTTGCTTGTCAGTACCACTCAAGACAATCTCTGTCTGAGTCGGGGTATCGACAGTTACGCCTTCTGGTAATGCATAATCAATGGGGTGGGAAAAACCCAACACCAGATTAATGCTATTACCAGTGGCCTTAGCACGGTAACCAACGCCGTTTAGAATCAGCTTACGCTGAAATCCTTCGCTAACACCAACACACATATTGTTAGTCAATGAACGAGTAGTACCCGCCATCGCCCAACCGTTTTTCGCGCCTTCACGCGCTGAGAACACTAAACGCCCGTCTTCTTGCTTCACTTCAACAGACTGGTGCAAAGGCAGCACTAAGCTACCCTTTTTACCTTTGACTGCGATGCTGCTGGCGTCGAGTTTGACTTCAACCCCTGAGGGGATAGTCACTGGACTTTTCGCTACTCTTGACATGTTAAGAACTCTTTAAACTGTCGCGTTAGAAAACAGTGCAAAGCACTTCGCCGCCCACACCGGCCGCTCGCGCTGCACGATCAGTCATCACACCATTACTGGTAGACACAATCGCGATGCCCAAACCGGCACGCACTGATGGCAATTCGTCTTTACCAGCGTAAGCGCGCAGACCTGGACGGCTTACCCGATGAATCTCAGCGATTACCGGCTTACCCTGATAGTACTTCAACTCAACTGTCAGCTGCGCTTTGCCACCATCGGCTTCAACGCGCGAACTAGCGATATAACCTTCGTCTTCCAGTACCTTTGCAACCGATACCTTAAGTTTTGAAGAAGGCATCTGAACAGCAGTTTTACCTGCCATCTGAGCGTTGCGGATACGTGTAAGCATATCCGCTAAAGGATCTTGCATGCTCATGTTTTGCTCCCATTAAACGCCGCGGCCATAGCCAGCGACAGCAAAATTCCCACTATTACCAGCTAGCCTTAACTAAGCCGGGGACATCACCGCGCATAGCGGCTTGACGAAGCTGGTTACGGCAAAGACCGAACTTGCGGTATACACCGTGCGGACGACCCGTGATCTGACAACGACGACGCTGACGTGATGGACTTGCATCACGCGGAAGCTTCTGCAGCTTAACCTGCGCATCCCACTTTTCTTCATCGCTAGAATTTACGCTGGCGAAAATCGCTTTTAGCTCAGCGCGCTTTGCAGCGAATTTTTCGACAGTTTGGGCACGTTTCAATTCGCGCGCTTTCATTGACTGCTTTGCCATGTCCCCTGAACCCCTTAACCTTTAAACGGAAAGTTAAACGCCTTTAACAGCGCGCGACCTTCGTCGTCATTACGAGCAGTAGTCGTGATCGTAATATCCATACCGCGTAGTGTATCAATTTTATCGTAATCAATTTCCGGAAAAATAATCTGTTCCGTTACGCCCATCGCGAAGTTACCGCGACCGTCGAATGATTTCGGGCTGATACCGCGGAAGTCACGTACGCGAGGAATAGCGATACTGACTAAGCGATCCAGAAATTCATACATGTTTTCGCCGCGCAGAGTTACTTTGCAGCCAATTGGCCAACCATCACGGATTTTAAAACCTGCGATAGATTTGCGCGCCTTGGTCACCACTGGTTTTTGACCTGCGATTTTCGTCAGATCGGACAGTGCTGCCTCAAGAACCTTTTTGTCTCCAGCTGCTTCACCAACACCCATGTTCAGGGTGATTTTGGTAATGCGCGGAACTTCCATAGGGTTAGCCAAAGCCAGCTCTTCAATCAGCTTTGCTTTTAACTCAGTTTGGTAAAGTTCACCTAATCGTGCCATTTTTCAATAACCCCTACGCGTTGATCGCTTCGCCGCTTGATTTAAAAATACGGGTCTTGCTGCCGTCTTCGGCCACCTTGAAGCCCACGCGATCCGCCTGCTTGGTAGACGGGTTATAAATAGCAACATTAGAAACTTGAATCGCCGCCTCTTTCTCAACGATACCACCTGCCACACCCAACTGCGGGTTAGGACGCTGGTGTTTCTTCATCATATTGATGCCGGAGACCAGCAACTTGTTGTCGGCCAAAACTTTCTGGACAACACCGCGCTTACCTTTGTCTTTCCCGGTTAAGACGATAACTTCGTCTTCACGCTTAATCTTACGCATAACCTGACCTCAGCCTTCTCTCTACACCTAGAACTACAATACTTCCGGTGCCAGAGAGATTATCTTCATGAACTTCTCGCCACGCAATTCACGCGTTACTGGCCCAAAAATACGGGTACCAATAGGTGCGTTGTTATTGTTTAGCAACACTGCAGCGTTATCGTCAAACTTGATCAGTGAGCCGTCTGGACGACGAACACCTTTCTTAGTACGAACTACAACAGCTGTCATTACCTGACCTTTTTTCACTTTGCCGCGAGGAATAGCCTCTTTGACTGTGACTTTGATCAGATCACCGACTCGTGCATAGCGACGATGAGAGCCGCCAAGCACCTTGATGCACATAACGCGACGTGCGCCACTGTTATCTGCAACTTCCAAATAGCTTTCTGTTTGAATCATTTCTTACTCCAAACCAGTCAACAGTGCATCAAGCGATTGCACACAGGCCGCCGGCCAAATTAAACCTGGGTAGCCGTTACATCTACGCTCAACAAAGCCCAAGTTTTTAACTTGGACACTGGACGCGTTTCGCAAACTGTCACTACATCACCAATTTTGCACTCATTATTTTCATCATGAGCGTGAACTTTAGATGAGCGCGTTATGTACTTACCGTACATCGGGTGCTTTACCCGACGCTCAATCAGTACCGTGATGGTTTTATCCATCTTGTCACTGACCACTTTACCGGTGGCTGTACGAGCACTTTTTGCTACTTCTGACATTTTTAGTTACCTGCCTTTTCCTGGAGCACAGTTTTAACGCGTGCGATTTCCTGACGAGTTTTCTTCAGCAAATGCGTTTGCGCTAACTGGCCGGTACTCTTTTGCATGCGAAGCTTGAACTGATCTTCAAGCAGCTGCAACAGTTGGGCATTAAGATCTTCAACTGATTTATCGCGTAACTCTAAAGCATTCATCACATCACCACCCGTCTAACAAATGCGGTCGGCACAGGAATCTTTGCTGACGCCAAGGCGAATGCTTCACGCGCTAATTCTTCAGACACGCCTTCCACTTCGTACAAGACCTTGCCCGGCTGAATCTGTGCGACCCAGTATTCTACATTACCCTTACCTTTACCCTGACGAACTTCCAGAGGCTTTTCGGTAATTGGCTTATCTGGGAAAACACGTATCCAGATTTTACCACCACGCTTGATGTGACGCGTCATAGCTCGACGTGCCGCTTCAATCTGGCGTGCTGTAATACGGCCGCGACCGATTGCTTTAAGGCCAAACTCGCCAAAGCTGACCCGGCTACCGCGTTCTGCCAGACCACGGTTGCGTCCTTTGTGTTGCTTGCGAAACTTTGTGCGCTTCGGCTGTAACATTTGCGTAACCCTTACTCTGAACCTTTCTTAGCCTTAGCTTCGACCGCTTCTTTTCTGGTTCCCAGGATTTCTCCCTTAAAGATCCAGACTTTGACACCAATGATGCCGTAGGTCGTAGCTGCTTCGTGTGTCGCGTAGTCAATATCAGCACGGAGTGTGTGCAAGGGCACACGGCCTTCGCGATACCACTCAGTACGAGCAATTTCTGCACCACCGACACGCCCACTAACTTGTACCTTAATGCCTTCTGCACCTTGGCGCATTGCATTCTGTACCACACGCTTCATAGCGCGACGGAACATAACACGGCGTTCAAGCTGCTGAGCGACGTTCATGGCTACCAACTTCGCTTCCATATCCGGCTTGCGGATCTCTTCGATGTTGATATGAACTGGCACACCCATCTTCACTGACAGCTCTTTACGAAGCTTGTCGACATCCTCACCCTTTTTACCGATAACGATACCGGGGCGCGCTGTGTGAATCGTGATGCGTGCAGTCTGTGCCGGACGCTCAATAACAATACGGCTTACTGAAGCGTGAGAGAGCTTTTTCTCAAGCAACTCACGTACTTCCAAATCCATTACTAGGTGCGCGGCGTAGTTTTTGCCACTCGCGTACCAAACGGAATTATGTTCTTTTACGATTCCCAGCCGGATGCCGGTCGGGTGTACTTTCTGACCCATGTGGTCTCTCCTACCTAGCCTTCGCCGTCTGCGACTTTAATCGTGATGTGACAAGATCTTTTCAGAATACGGTCCGCACGACCCTTTGCTCGAGGACGAAGACGTTTCATCGTCGTACCTTCATCAACAAAGATTGTCGAAACTTTCAATTCGTCAACATCTGCGCCTTCATTGTGCTCAGCATTGGCGATTGCGGAGTTGAGCACTTTCTTAATAATGCTCGCCGCTTTCTTGGAGCTGAACGTCAGCAGATCTAGCGACTCTTCTACACCCTTGCCGCGAATTTGGTCAGCAACCAAACGCGCCTTTTGGGCAGAGATTCGTGCGCCTTTTAAACGTGCTGCTACTTCCATCTTAAAAGCCTCTCCCGGCCCAAGCTTAACGCTTGGCCTTTTTATCGGCCACGTGACCCTTATAGGTCCTAGTCGCGGCAAATTCACCCAATTTGTGACCAACCATGTCTTCGGAAATAATAACCGGAACATGCTGACGACCGTTGTGAACAGCGATTGTCAGAGCCACCATTTCAGGCAGAATCATGGAGCGACGCGACCACGTTTTAATGGGGCGACGATCGTTTTTTTCTACCGCTACTTCAACCTTCTTCAACAAATGAAGATCGACAAACGGACCTTTCTTTAATGAACGTGGCACAAGCTAATCCTCTTTACTCTAATTGACGTCTGATCGATTATTTATCGCGACGACGTACAATTAGTTTGTCTGTACGCTTATTTTTACGGGTCTTATACCCTTTGGTCGGCATACCCCAAGGAGATACAGGGTGACGACCACCAGAAGTACGACCTTCACCACCACCATGTGGGTGATCTACCGGGTTCATCGCCACACCGCGAACGGTAGGACGAACACCACGCCAACGCGAGGCACCGGCTTTACCCAACTTACGCAAGCTGTGCTCGCTGTTGGATACTTCACCCAATGTTGCTTTGCACTCTGATAATATCTTGCGCGTTTCACCGCTACGCAGACGAATCGTCGCGTACTGACCTTCACGAGCAACCAACTGAGCAGAAGTACCGGCACTGCGCGCTATCTGCGCACCTTTACCAGGCTTCATTTCAACACAGTGAACTGTGCTTCCCAGCGGGATGTTGCGAATAGGCAGAGTATTACCAGCCTTAATTGGCGACGCTTCACCAGAGATAATTTGATCCCCGGCCGAAACACCTTTTGGCGCAATAATGTAACGACGCTCACCGTCAGCGTACATTACCAAGGCAATGAACGCGGTGCGGTTAGGATCATACTCTAAACGCTCGACGCGTGCAGGAATACCGTCTTTATTACGCTTAAAATCTACCAAACGGTAATGCTGCTTATGACCACCACCAACGTGACGAGTGGTGATACGACCGTTATTGTTACGACCGCCATTGCGCGATTGACTCTCAAGCAGTGGCTTGTGCGGTGCACCTTTGTGTAGATCGGGGTTTACAACCCGAACAACAAAGCGACGGCCGGGAGAAGTCGGTTTACTTTTTACAATTGCCATTTGACTAAACTCCAGACTTATTCAGCGACCGCAAAGTCAATATCTTGACCCTGCGCAAGGCTTACATACGCTTTCTTCCAGCTTGACTTCTTACTCAAACCAAAACGATTGCGTTTAACCTTACCTTTTACGTTCACTGTACGAACATCCAACACACTGACTTTAAAAAGCATTTCTACCGCTTTCTTAATTTCCAGCTTGTTAGCGTTCGGCAGCACCCGAAAAACTACCTGATTACTAAGCTCTGTGCTCGCTGCACTTTTTTCAGAAACGTGCGGGCCGAGCAGTACCTTATAGATGCGCTCTTTATTCATCCCAACAGCTCCTCAAACTTTTTCAATGCAGCAACAGTGATAACCACTTTGTCGTAGCCAATCAGGCTTACTGGGTCAACACCACTTACATCGCGAACATCAACATTGTGCAGATTGCGCGCAGCAAGATACAAATTGCCATTCACTTCTTCTGTCACAACCAAGGCACCTTCAAGACCGTACTCACCAAGCGACTTAACCAGCAACTTCGTTTTCGGTGACTCTAGTGCAAATTCTTCAACCACGACCAAGCGCTCTTGACGAGCCAACTCAGACAGAATCGTGCAAAGCGCGGCACGATACATTTTACGGTTTACTTTTTGAGTATGATCCTGTGGACGCGCAGCAAATGTCACGCCGCCCCCACGCCAAATTGGCGAACGGATCGTACCGGCACGTGCGCGGCCAGTACCTTTTTGACGCCAAGGCTTCTTACCACCACCACGGACATCAGAACGTGTCTTTTGAGCACGAGTACCCTGACGCGCACCGGCCATATAAGCCACTACTACTTGGTGCACCAGATCTTCGTTAAACTCGCGTGCAAAGGTGACATCAGATACCTGAACTGTCCCCGCTGCCCCGTTACCGGGTTTCGCAATACTTAATTCCATTGCATCGCCCCCTAGGATTTTTTAGCTTTTACAGCAGGACGTACGAATACATCACCACCTGGAGCACCTGGAACCGCACCCTTGACCAAAATCAAGTTGCGCTCAGCGTCCACACGAACAACCTCAAGAGTCTGAACCGTTACGCGCTCAGCACCCATATGACCCGACATCTTCTTGCCCTTAAAAACTCGACCAGGCGTTTGACACTGACCAATTGAGCCGTTAGAACGGTGAGACAAAGAGTTACCATGAGTTGCGTCTTGCATAGCAAAGTTCCAGCGCTTAATACCGCCCTGAAAACCTTTACCTTTAGACTGACCAGTGACATCAACCTTTTGGCCCGCCTCGAATGCAGCAACAGTTAGCTCAACACCAACTTCAGGGGCTTCTTCGCCCTGCTCCAAACGAAACTCCCACAAACCACGACCAGCCTCAACTCCGGCTTTTGCAAAGTGACCTGCTTCTGCTTTCGGGATACGCGATGCTTTGCGAGCGCCAGTAGTAATCTGGATTGCCCGATAGCCATCGACATCATCTGCCTTGACACGAGTAACGCGATTAGGATCAACCTCAATCACGGTTACCGGAATAGAAATACCGTCTTCTGTAAAAACGCGCGTCATGCCGCTTTTACGACCGACCAAACCTATAGTCATTGCTCCAACCTCTCAGTGTACGGGGCTAACACCCTCTATGGCCGCGCTTTAACACGCGTTACACAACCCAGGGCCAGCCCCCGAGCGGGTCTGAAAAAAATATTCAGTGTTTACTTGTTTTTAGCCGAGGCTAATTTGAACTTCTACACCAGCCGCCAAATCTAACTTCATCAGCGCGTCTACAGTTTTTTCTGTAGGCTCTACGATGTCCAACATGCGCTTATGGGTGCGGATCTCATACTGATCACGCGCATCCTTGTTTACATGTGGAGAGACCAGGATTGTAAAACGCTCTTTGCGCGTTGGCAGAGGAATTGGACCTCTAACCTGAGCACCAGTACGTTTTGCAGTGTCCACAATCTCTTGCGTAGACGCATCAATGAGGCGGTGATCAAAAGCTTTTAAACGAATTCTTATCCGTTGGTTCTGCACCTGATCAAACTCCCATCCCGAATAAATCCGGACCCTCGCCATTTGTCGCCGAGGTAACCCGAAAAAAGGAAGCGGAATGTTAAAGATATACCCAGACATTGTCAACACAATATCCAATCATTTCTCTACGCAAACCACAACTAAATTACAAAGCCGGCAAAATTACCGGTGAACAACTAAGAAAGGGAGGCAAAACCTCCCTCTCCAAAACAAATACCGCCGTAGCGGTAATGTTTATTCTACGATTTTAGCAACAACGCCGGCGCCAACAGTACGGCCACCTTCGCGAATTGCAAAACGCAGACCTTCTTCCATCGCGATTGGCGCAATCAAAGTTACGTCCATTTTCACGTTGTCGCCAGGCATAACCATTTCAGTACCTTCCGGCAGCTCACATGCACCAGTTACGTCCGTGGTACGGAAGTAGAACTGAGGACGGTAGCCTTTAAAGAACGGCGTGTGACGGCCACCCTCTTCTTTGGACAGTACGTATACTTCACCTTCGAAACGAGTGTGAGGCGTGATTGAACCGGGCTTAGCCAGTACTTGGCCACGCTCTACGTCGTCGCGCTTAGTACCACGCAGCAACACACCTACGTTCTCACCAGCGCGACCTTCGTCAAGCAGCTTGCGGAACATTTCAACACCAGTACATACGGTCTTGGTGGTGTCGTGAATACCAATGATCGCAATCTCATCACCGGTGCGCAGAATACCACGCTCAATACGGCCAGTTACTACTGTACCGCGACCAGAGATTGAGAATACGTCTTCAATCGGCATCAGGAACGGCAGGTCAATTGCGCGCTCTGGCTGTGGAATATAAGAATCCAAAGCTTCGATTAATTTCTTAACAGCAGTGGTGCCCAGCTCGTTATCGTCCTGGCCATTCAGTGCCATCAGTGCAGAACCCGCAATAATGGGGGTATCGTCACCTGGGAATTCGTACATATCGAGCAGCTCACGCAGCTCCATTTCAACCAATTCCAGCATTTCATTGTATTCTTCGCTGCCCACACCGCCGCAATCTTCAGCCAGCAGGTCAGCTTTGTTCAGGAATACAACGATGTAAGGTACACCAACCTGACGTGACAGCAGGATGTGCTCGCGCGTCTGCGGCATTGGGCCGTCAGTGGCGCCACATACCAGAATCGCGCCATCCATCTGCGCAGCACCAGTGATCATGTTTTTTACATAATCAGCGTGACCCGGGCAGTCAACGTGCGCGTAGTGACGAGTAGATGAATCATACTCGACGTGAGAGGTCGCAATGGTGATACCACGTGCACGCTCTTCAGGTGCATTATCGATACCATCAAACGCCACTGCCTTACCGCCATACACTTCCGCACATACACGGGTCAGTGCTGCAGTCAGCGTGGTTTTACCATGGTCAACGTGACCGATGGTGCCCACGTTCAAGTGGGGCTTATTACGTTCAAACTTTTCCTTAGCCACAATATATTCCTCGCATAAAGGTTTTAAAAATTAAGCTCTGTTTTTAGCCATGATTTCTTCGGTAACGTTACGCGGCGCTTCAAAATACTTTTCGAATTCCATCGTAAATGTCGCACGCCCTTGGGTCGCACTGCGCAAATCGGTTGCATAACCGAACATCTCTGCCAGCGGAACCTCGGCATTAATAACCTTGCCAGACAGACACTCATCCATGCCCAAGATTATGCCGCGACGACGGTTTAGGTCGCCAACGACGTCACCCATGTTTGCCTCAGGGGTAACAATCTCTACTTTCATAATGGGTTCAAGCAAGACCGCACCGCCCTCTTGAGCGAGCCGCTTTGTCGCCATAGAGGCGGCAACCTTAAACGCCATTTCGTTAGAGTCTACGTCGTGGTATGAGCCATCAAATGCTGTCGCCTTAAGTCCCAGCAAGGGATATCCGGCTAACACGCCATTCTGCATCTGCTCAGCAATACCCTTTTCAATTGCCGGAATGTATTCCTTCGGAACCACACCACCCACAATCTCACTGACAAACTCCAGTCCTTCGGCATTTGAATCCTCGCCCGGTTCAAACCGAATCCAGACATGCCCGAATTGACCACGACCGCCAGACTGACGAACAAACTTACCTTCAATCTCGCAGGTATTGCGAATCGCCTCGCGGTAGGCCACCTGAGGCTTACCGATATTGGCCTCAACACTAAACTCGCGACGCATACGATCAACAAGGATGTCTAGGTGCAATTCACCCATACCAGAGATAATACACTGACCGGTTTCTTCGTCAGTTTTGACCCGGAAAGACGGATCTTCCTGAGCCAACTTACCCAAGGCAATACCCATTTTTTCTTGATCTGCCTGAGACCGCGGCTCCACTGCTACCGATATTACCGGCTCAGGAAACTCCATACGCTCAAGCACAATGACGTTATTTGGATCACACAGAGTGTCACCCGTCGTCACGTCCTTCAAGCCGATGGCAGCGGCAATATCACCCGCCCAGACCTCTTTAATTTCCTGCCTATCGTTGGCGTGCATTTGCACCATACGACCGACACGCTCCTTCTTACCCTTTACTGAATTAACAATCGCTGTACCACTTTCCAGCTTGCCGGAATACACCCGGAAGAAAGTCAGGGTACCCACGAAGGGGTCAGTCGCAATCTTAAACGCCAACGCCGAAAACGGCGCATCATCATCTGCTTCGCGGGTAGCGAGCGTTTCATTCTTGTCGTCGAGGGTACCTTCAATCGCCTTAACTTCGGTCGGCGAAGGCATATACTCAACAACGGCATCAAGCATTGCCTGAACACCTTTATTTTTAAAAGCCGAACCACCAAACACCGGAATGATCTCATTAGCCAAAGTACGCTTGCGAATACCCGCCTTGATCTCTTCCTCGCTCAGCTCACCGCCTTCAAGGTACTTCTCCATCATCTCATCAGTCGCTTCAGCGGCAGCCTCGATCATGTACTCGCGCATTTTTTCACACGCGGACAACATCTCAGCCGGAATCTCTTCGTATTCGAAGGTCATACCCTGATCAGCTTCATTCCAGATAATGGCTTTCATTTTGATGAGATCAACGACCCCGCGAAACTCTTCTTCGCTACCGATCGTCATCTGCATTGGCACAGCGACCGCACCCAAGCGGGTGCGGAGCTGTTCAATTACACGCTGAAAATTAGCACCCATTCGGTCCATTTTGTTCACAAAGACCAAACGCGGCACTTCATACTTGTTAGCTTGACGCCACACAGTTTCAGTTTGAGGTTGCACCCCAGACGAGCCACACAAAACCACCACAGCACCATCAAGCACCCGCAAAGACCGCTCAACCTCAATGGTAAAGTCAACGTGTCCCGGCGTGTCGATGATATTGATACGGTGCTGTTCAAACTGCTGCTGCATGCCAGACCAAAAACAGGTGGTCGCAGCGGAGGTGATAGTAATACCACGCTCCTGCTCCTGAGCCATCCAGTCCATGGTCGCAGCACCATCGTGAACTTCGCCGATCTTGTGCGACATACCGGTATAGAACAACACCCGCTCTGTCGTCGTCGTCTTGCCCGCATCAACGTGGGCACAGATACCAATATTACGATATCTTGAGATAGGCGTTTTACGTGCCACTATGCTTCCCCAATTAAACTCTGGTGTAACTTCTTAGAAGCGATAATGGGAGAACGCTTTGTTAGCTTCAGCCATGCGATGCACGTCTTCACGCTTCTTAACTGCAGAGCCCTTGCCCTGCGATGCATCGATAATTTCACCAGCCAAACGCTGACGCATAGATTTCTCGCCACGGCCACGAGAGTAGTCAACCAACCAACGCATTGCCAAAGCAGTACGACGGCTAGGACGAACCTCTACAGGCACCTGATACGTAGCACCACCAACACGGCGAGACTTAACCTCGACCATAGGTGCAATGTTTTCTAGGGCAGTGTCGAAAGCCTCTAGTGGATCAGTATTCAGGCGCTCTTTAACCAAGTCCAAAGCTCCATATACGATGCGCTCTGCAACTGATTTTTTACCACTGACCATTACGTGGTTCATAAACTTGGCCAGGGTCAGGTTGCCAAATTTTGGATCTGGCAGTATTTCTCGCTTAGCGGCGACGCGTCTTCTTGGCATATCTCTATCTTCCTTTGTCTTCAGGTAAATCCAAACACCGGGCCGCCCTTACAGCGATGAGACGATGGTTTGGCCTTACTTAAGGTCTGTTTAAGTAGCGTTAAATCGAATTACGACTTAGGACGCTTAGTACCGTACTTAGAACGAGCTTGCTTACGGTTGTTAACACCGGATGTATCTAGGCTGCCGCGAACAGTGTGGTAACGCACACCAGGCAAATCCTTTACACGGCCGCCGCGGATCAGCACTACACTGTGTTCCTGCAGGTTGTGGCCTTCACCACCGATGTAAGATGAAACTTCAAAGCCGTTAGTCAAACGTACACGACATACTTTACGCAGTGCCGAGTTAGGCTTTTTCGGGGTAGTGGTGTAAACACGAGTACATACGCCGCGACGCTGTGGACATGCCTGCAATGCAGGAACATCACTTTTAGCCGCTTTACGCTTTCTCGGCTGACGAACCAACTGGTTGATCGTTGCCATTAATTAACTCCAAAAACTAAAGACCAGGGCACCAATGCACTGGCCGACCAACTGCCGAAACCACCGGCAGCTTATAAAAAAAGTGGAGCGCGAATTCTAAAGACGCACTCCACTCCCGTCAAGTAGTCAAATTTACTCAGCCGTTATCGCTGAGCGCCTCTGACAGTGCCGCTTCAACATCTTGTGCTGATACGGTTTTACTCAGTTCTTCTTTCTTGATCTTGCGATCGCGGTGATATGCCAAGCCCGTTCCCGCAGGAATCAAGCGGCCTACAACCACGTTTTCTTTCAAGCCGCGCAGATGATCGCGCTTGCCGGTAACCGCCGCTTCGGTCAGAACCCGCGTCGTTTCCTGGAAGGAAGCCGCCGAAATAAAGGATTCTGTTGCTAGCGAGGCCTTGGTAATACCCAACAATTCACGCTCATAGCTTGCACAAATCTTGTCGGTGTTGTGAAGAACTTCGTTCTCCTCCACTACCCGCACATACTCAGCCTGCTCACCCTTGATAAAGGTTGAGTCGCCAGAAGTCAGAATATTGACCTTGCGGAGCATCTGACGAACGATAACTTCGATGTGCTTATCGTTGATCTTTACACCCTGCAGACGGTAAACGTCCTGAATTTCGTTGACGATATACTTGGCCAACTCTTCAACGCCTTTCAGGCGCAGGATATCGTGAGGGCTCAATGGGCCTTCCGATACAATTTCACCCTTCTCAACCTGCTCACCTTCGAACACGGTCAAAGTACGCCATTTCGGAATAAGCACTTCGTAGTAATCTGAACCGTCAGACAGCGGCTTGCCGTCGGCAGGCGTGATAATCAAGCGGCGCTTACCTTTGGTTTCTTTACCAAAGCTCACAGTACCGGAGATCTCCGCCAAAATTGCGGGCTCTTTCGGCTTACGCGCCTCAAACAAGTCAGCAACTCGTGGCAAACCACCAGTAATGTCACGTGTTTTCGAGCTTTCCTGTGGAATACGAGCAACAACGTCACCGACTTTCACGGTGGCGCCATTTTCCAGGGACACGATCGCATTTTCAGTCAGGAAGTAGTGGGCCGGCACGTTGGTACCCGCCAAGCACAGTTCATCACCATTGGGATCGACCAAGGTCACGGCAGGGCGCATATCTTTACCCGCTGCTGGACGCTCGCCCTGGTCCATAACCGAAATACTGGTCAAACCGGTTAATTCATCAGTTTGACGCTTAACGGTAATACCTTCTTCCATACCGGACATCTTAACGATACCCGCTACTTCAGTAATAATTGGGTGAGTGTGCGGATCCCAAGTAGCAACGATATCGCCCGCTGCCACTTCGGCGCGGTCGGCAACCTTAATCAAGGCGCCGTAAGGAAGCTTATAACGCTCGCGCTCACGACCGCTCTTGTCGGTAATAGCCAGCTCACCAGAACGGCTTACCGCCACTAGGAAGCCGTCTTCACGCTCAACGTACTTCAGATTGTGCAGGCGAGCCTTACCGTCTTGTTTAACCTGAATATTGTCGACTGCAGTTGCCCGCGATGCCGCACCACCGATGTGGAAGGTACGCATGGTCAGCTGAGTACCCGGCTCACCGATAGACTGAGCAGCTATAACACCAACAGCCTCACCACGGTTAACCAAGTGGCCTCGCGCCAGATCGCGACCGTAACAAGCAGAACAAACGCCGTGACGAGTTTCGCAGGTAATTGGCGAGCGCACATCGATCTCGTCGATACCCATCTCTTCCAGCGCGATAACGCCTTTCTCGTCGAGCATCACGCCCGCTTCGACAGCAATTTCGTCGGTGCCAGGAATAAATACATCGCGAACAACCAGACGACCCAGTACGCGGTCACCCAAGGTTTCGATGATGTCACCACCTTCGATAACTGGGGTCATGGTCAGACCTTCGGTCGCGCCGCAATCGTCTTCGGTAATAACCAAATCCTGAGCAACGTCAACCAGACGGCGAGTAAGGTAACCGGAGTTAGCCGTCTTCAATGCCGTATCCGCCAAACCTTTACGCGCACCGTGAGTCGAGATGAAGTACTGAAGTACGCTCAAACCTTCACGGAAGTTTGCGGTGATCGGCGTCTCGATGATCGAGCCGTCCGGCTTAGCCATCAGACCACGCATACCAGCCAACTGACGAATCTGGGCTGGCGAACCACGAGCACCCGAGTCAGCGTAGATATAAACCGAGTTGAAAGAGTCTTGCATCTCTTCCTCACCCTTGCGGTTTATAACGGGCTCTTTAGACAGACCTTCCATCATCGCCTTGGAAACCATGTCGTTCGCACGGGACCAAATATCGATAACTTTGTTGTATTTCTCACCCTGGGTTACCAGACCGGAAGCGTACTGCTTCTCGATCTCAACCACTTCAGCATCAGCGGCCGCAACAATACGCGCCTTAGCTTCTGGGATTTCAAAATCGTTAACACCAATCGATGAACCGGAGCGAGTAGAGTATTCAAAACCGGTGTACATCAGCTGGTCGCCGAGGATTACCGTGGCTTTCAGGCCAACGCGACGGTAGCACTCGTTAAGAATACGAGAGATCGCCTTCTTGGTCATGGCGTGGTTAACCATGTCGAAGGGCAGACCTTCAGGCACGATCCGCCACAACAGAACACGGCCGATGGTGGTGTCAACGATGGAGCGTGTTTCCGTACGCTCGCCGTTCTCACCAAAACTCACCTCAGTCAGGCGGCACTTAATACGCGCCTGCAAATGCGCCAAACCGGTAACATAAGCGCGATGCACTTCTTCTGGGTTAGCGAACACAGTGCCTTCACCAGCGCCGTTTACACGGTCGCGAGTCATCCAGTACAGACCCAATACAACGTCCTGAGAAGGTACGATGATCGGTTCGCCGTTAGCGGGCGACAGAATGTTGTTGGTCGACATCATTAGCGCGCGAGATTCCAGCTGCGCTTCTATTGTCAGCGGTACGTGTACCGCCATTTGGTCACCGTCAAAGTCAGCGTTATAGGCCGCACACACCAAGGGGTGCAACTGAATTGCCTTACCTTCGATCAGTACCGGCTCAAACGCCTGAATACCCAAGCGGTGAAGGGTTGGTGCGCGGTTGAGCAGCACTGGATGTTCGCGAATAACGTCAGCGAGAATATCCCATACTTCTGGCGGCTCACGCTCAACCATTTTCTTAGCGGCTTTAATGGTAGTTGCTAAACCACGTGCTTCGAGCTTGCCGAAGATAAATGGCTTAAACAATTCGAGTGCCATTTTCTTAGGCAGACCGCACTGATGCAGACGCAAGGTAGGTCCAACCACGATAACCGAACGACCAGAGTAGTCGACTCGCTTACCCAAGAGGTTTTGACGGAAACGACCCTGCTTACCTTTGATCATGTCTGCCAAAGATTTCAACGGACGCTTGTTCGAGCCAGTGATGGCACGACCGCGACGACCGTTATCCAGCAGCGCATCAACTGATTCTTGCAGCATACGCTTTTCGTTACGCACAATGATGTCAGGTGCATTCAGATCAAGCAGACGCTTTAAACGGTTGTTACGGTTGATCACCCGGCGATACAAATCGTTAAGATCCGAGGTCGCAAAACGGCCACCATCCAGCGGTACCAAAGGACGCAAATCCGGTGGCAGAACTGGCAGAACTTTCATTACCATCCACTCTGGCTTGTTGCCAGACTCGGCCAAGGCTTCAATCAGCTTCAGGCGCTTGGACAGCTTTTTAATCTTGGTTTCAGAGTTGGTCGCGGGAATTTCCTCGCGCAGACGCTCAATCTCAACCGGTAGGTCAAGTTCCATCAGCAGGTGCATGATGGCTTCGGCGCCCATTTTGGCCACGAAGTCGTCACCAAATTCTTCCATTGCCTCAAAGAATTGCTCGTCGCTTAGCAACTGGCCTTTCTCTAGGGTAGTCATGCCTGGGTCAGTCACTACGTACGACTCGAAGTACAAAATACGTTCGATATCACGCAGGGTCATGTCCAACAGCAAACCGATCCGGCTTGGCAGTGACTTCAAAAACCAAATGTGAGCAACTGGGCTAGCCAGCTCAATGTGGCCCATGCGCTCGCGACGCACTTTAGCCAGTGCAACTTCAACGCCACACTTCTCACAGATTACGCCGCGATGCTTCAGGCGCTTGTATTTACCGCACAGACATTCGTAGTCTTTTACGGGTCCAAAAATTTTGGCACAAAACAAACCGTCACGCTCAGGCTTGAAAGTACGGTAGTTAATGGTTTCTGGCTTTTTCACTTCGCCAAAAGACCAAGAACGAATTAGCTCCGGTGACGCCAAACCGATACGAATAGAGTCAAACTCATCGTTCGGTTGTCCCTGTTTTAATAGACTTAATAAATCTTTCAAGGCCGTTCCTCCGCAAGGGTATTCAACAGGTGCCCGCTACAAAACTGTAGCGGCACCCCTTGCCATCTCGTTGTTGATACTTATTCCGTGTCCAGCTCGATATTAATACCGAGTGAGCGGATCTCTTTGACCAATACATTGAAAGACTCGGGCATACCCGGCTCCATGCTCTGATCACCATCAACAATATTTTTGTACATCTTGGTACGACCGTTCACGTCGTCCGACTTCACCGTTAGCATTTCCTGCAGGGTATAGGCGGCACCGTAAGCTTCTAGTGCCCACACTTCCATCTCCCCGAAGCGCTGACCACCGAACTGAGCTTTACCACCCAATGGCTGCTGGGTAACCAAGCTGTACGAACCGGTAGAACGCGCATGCATCT
The DNA here is from genome assembly GCF_014202945.1 of Zhongshania antarctica. GTDB lineage: Bacteria > Pseudomonadota > Gammaproteobacteria > Pseudomonadales > Spongiibacteraceae > Spongiibacter > Spongiibacter antarcticus. The sequence goes on from NZ_JACHHW010000009.1 coordinate 93,924, forward strand.
TGTCATCAACCAAGTGGTTCAACTTGAGCATGTACATATAGCCGACAGTGACCGGGCGATCGAACTCCAGACCGGTACGACCGTCACACAGTTTCAACTGACCGCTGTCTGGCAGGCCTGCTAAGCGTAGCAGACTTTTAATTTCTGCCTCGTTAGCACCGTCGAATACCTGAGTTGCCATTGGCACGCCGCCACGGAGGTTCTTGGCAAGGTCCATAATGGCTTCATCGCTGAAGCTATCGAGATCTTCGTGACGGCCTGCGCCATCGTTGTAGATTTCGCCAAGGAACTTACGAACATCGGCAATTTGACGCTGCTCGCGAATCATTGTGTCAATCTTGCTACCCAAGCCCTTCGCAGCGAGACCAAGGTGAGTCTCAAGAACCTGACCAACGTTCATCCGCGACGGGACACCCAGCGGGTTCAAGACGATATCAACCGGCTCGCCGTTTTCGTCAAAAGGCATGTCTTCAACAGGCATAATGACCGAGATAACACCCTTGTTACCGTGACGACCAGCCATTTTGTCACCTGGCTGAATGCGACGCTTGATGGCCAAGTAAACCTTAACTATCTTCAGTACGCCCGGCGCCAAATCGTCGCCAGTCGTCAGTTTGCGGCGCTTATCTTCAAAACGCTCTTCCAAGGTTTTGCGATGCGCAACCAACTGCTTGTCGGCGTCTTCCAGTGCGGCATTCAAGGTCTCGTCTGAAAGACGCAGCTTGAACCAATCGTCAGTCTTAACCTCAGCCAAGCCAGCAGCAGTCAGGACATCGCCCTTCTTCATGCCGGGACCACTTAGGATCGCCTGACCATCCAAGGCCGTAGACAAACGCGCAAAGGTAGCTTCTTCTACAATGCGATACTCTTCGTTCAGATCCTTACGGAACTGGTCGAGCTGCATTTTTTCAATTTCCAGCGCGCGCTTGTCTTTTTCAAGACCATCGCGGGTGAAAACCTGAACGTCGATAACAGTACCCTTGGTGCTAGTAGGCACACGCAGGGAAGTATCTTTAACGTCAGAGGCTTTCTCACCGAAGATTGCGCGTAGCAATTTTTCTTCTGGGGTTAACTGGGTTTCGCCTTTAGGCGTGACCTTGCCAACCAGAATATCGCCGGGACCGACTTCAGCACCGATATACACGATACCGGACTCGTCGAGACTCGCCAGCGCGCCTTCGCCAACATTGGGAATATCGGCAGAGATTTCCTCTGAACCCAATTTGGTGTCGCGGGCAATACAGGTCAACTCTTGAATATGAATGGTAGTGAAGCGATCTTCTTTCACTACTCGCTCAGAAACAAGGATCGAATCCTCGAAGTTGTAACCATTCCAAGGCATGAAGGCAATACGCATGTTCTGGCCAAGTGCCAGCTCACCCATATCAACAGACGGGCCATCAGCCAAAATATCGCCGCGAACGACGTCGTGACCTTCGCTCACTATGGGGCGCTGATTAATACAGGTGTTCTGGTTCGAACGGGTGTATTTAGTCAGGTTATAAATGTCTACCGGTGGCTGACCAGGCTGAACTTCTTCATTATTTACACGAACAACAATACGCGAAGAGTCAACACTATCAATTACACCGCCGCGGCGAGCAACCACACACACACCGGAGTCAGACGCCACATAGCGTTCAAAACCAGTACCGACTAAAGGCTTATCGGCCTTCAAGGTAGGTACAGCCTGACGCTGCATGTTCGAACCCATCAAGGCGCGGTTAGCATCATCGTGCTCTAGGAACGGAATCAATGACGCAGCAACCGAAACAACCTGCTTGGGCGAAACGTCCATGTAGGTTACTTTTTCAGGCGGCATTACCGTAAATTCGTTCATGTGACGAACGGCAACCATTTCGTCGGTCAGCTCGCCTTTTTCGTTCATGACCGCAGAGGCCTGAGCGATAACTTCTTCAGCTTCGTTGATCGCCGACAGATATTCGATATCGTCGCTTACCTTACCGTCTTTCACCTTACGGTAAGGGCTTTCAAGAAAACCGTACTCATTGGTACGCGCATAGGTCGCCAATGAGTTAATCAGACCAATGTTTGGTCCTTCTGGCGTTTCTATAGGACATACCCGACCGTAGTGTGTCGGGTGAACGTCGCGGACTTCGAAGCCAGCGCGCTCGCGGGTCAGACCACCGGGTCCAAGCGCAGAAACACGGCGCTTGTGGGTGATTTCTGACAGCGGGTTGTTTTGGTCCATAAACTGAGACAGCTGTGACGAGCCAAAGAACTCTTTAACTGCAGCTGCAACCGGCTTGGCATTGATCAGGTCCTGAGGCATCAGACCTTCACTTTCGGCCATAGACAGACGCTCTTTAACCGCGCGCTCTACCCGTACCAGACCAACACGGAATTGGTTTTCAGCCATTTCACCCACGGAGCGAATACGACGGTTACCGAGGTGATCGATATCGTCGACGATGCCCTTACCGTTACGAATGCCAACCAGCATTTTCATAACAGCGATGATGTCGCTTTGGTCCAAGGTGCCGGAGCCCAAAATTTCTTCACGGCCTACGCGACGGTTGAACTTCATCCGACCAACGGTAGACAAGTCATAACGCTCTGGCGAGAAGAATAAGTTCTGGAACAAATTCTCAGCCGACTCTTTAGTTGGCGGTTCACCAGGACGCATCATGCGATAGATTTCGACCAATGCCTCCAACTGGGTATTGGTCGGGTCAGCGCGCAAGGTATCACTTACGTAAGGACCACAATCCAATTCGTTGGTATACAACGTGTCGATTTCCTTAACATCAGCTTCTTCAAGCGCAGTAAGGATTTCGGCGGTAATCAAGGTATTACAAGTAAAGAGCACTTCGCCGGTCTTTTTGTCGACAATGTCTTTAGCCAGCGCGCGGCCAACCAAGTATTCAACCGGTACTTCTAACTCTTTCAGGCCTGACTTTTCAATCTGGCGGATATGGCGCGCAGTAATACGGCGGCCGGTCTCAACGATGACCTCACCGTTCTTAGCAGCAATATCAAAGGTCGCAACTTCACCGCGCAGGCGCTCAGCGATCAATTCGATAGTAAAGCCGCCTTTTTTGGCAACCTTAAAGGTGTTAACGTCGTAGAAGAGCTCAAGAATCTCTTCTGCCGTCATACCCAATGAACGCAGCAAAATCGTGGCCGGCAATTTACGACGGCGATCGATACGCACAAACACCATGTCTTTCGGGTCGAATTCGAAATCCAACCAAGAACCACGGTAGGGAATGATCCGCGCAGAGTACAGCAGCTTGCCCGATGAGTGAGTTTTGCCTCGATCGTGATCGAAGAACACACCCGGTGAACGGTGTAACTGGGAAACAATAACTCGCTCAGTACCATTAATAACGAAGGTACCGTTTTCCGTCATCAGTGGGATTTCGCCCATGTAGACTTCTTGTTCTTTAATATCTTTGATGCTTTTGTTGGCCGATTCGCGATCATAGATGATCAAACGAACTTTGACTCGCAGCGGCACAGAATAAGTCACACCGCGCAGCTGGCACTCATTCACATCGAAGGCCGGCACGCCAAGTACGTAATCGACATACTCCAACGCAGCATTGCCGGAGTAACTCACTATCGGGAATATTGATTTAAATGCGGCGTGTAAACCATACTCGCCGCGCTCACCGGCAGGGACACCCTGCTGGGTGAACTTCTTGTAAGAATCCAGCTGAATCGCAAGGAGATAGGGCACGTCCATGACGTGCGGCATCTTGCCAAAATCCTTACGGATACGTTTTTTCTCAGTGTACGAGTAAGCCATCAGTACTCCCCAGCATCATTTCTTGACCCCGTCGCGACCGGCGACGGCATCGTTAGTACGGCAGTTTTTCATCTGCCGCTAGCCAGCTCCCAAAGGAAACCGACTGTAATATCTCAAATAACAGCAAAAGGCCGGCGGGATTAACCCACCAGCCTCGCTTGAGATTGACCTGCAAGCAGGCCAACAAGCAACTTACTTAAGCTCGACGCTAGCGCCAGCTTCTTCAAGTTCTTTCTTCGCAGTCTCTGCATCAGCCTTAGAAGCAGCTTCTTTAATAGTAGAAGGCGCGCCGTCTACTAATTCTTTAGCTTCTTTCAGACCCAGACCAGTGATAGTGCGGACTGCTTTGATAACGTTAACTTTCTTCTCGCCAACAGCGGTCAGAACTACGTCAAATTCAGTCTGCTCTTCAGCGGCAGCGCCAGCTTCAGCAGCGGCAGCTGGTGCAGCAGCAACAGCCGCAGCAGCAGTAACGCCAAACTTCTCTTCCATCGCTTCGATCAGACCAACTACGTCCATTACGCTCATTTCAGCGATTGCATTCAAAATATCGTCTTGTGACAGAGCCATGTGAAACTCCCTACTGTGTCAATTACTTAAAGAAAAACCATTAATACGCTGCGCTTACGCAGCTTCTTTCTGCTCGCGAACTGCAGCTAGAGTACGAACCAATTTTCCGGGTACTTCGTTCAGTGTACGTACCAGTTTCGTAGCCGGTGCTTGCATAACGCTCATCAACATAGAGAGCGCCTGGTCGCGGGTCGGCAATTTCGCCAGTACATCTAACTGATCTGGGCCCATCAATTGGCCACTGACTGCCAGTGCTTTTACTTCAAATTTAGCATTTGCTTTCGCAAAGTCTTTGAAGATACGCGCCGCCGCACCGGGATCTTCCATCGAGAAAGCTAGCAGAGAAGGACCTTTAAAGGCCGACTCTGCGCACTCGAATTCAGTTCCCTTCAGCGCTAATTTCGCAAGAGTGTTACGCACTACACGCACACTTACTTGTGATTCTCGCGCCAATTTGCGGAGCTCAGTCATTTGGCCTACTGAACACCCACGGGCGTCAGCAATAACCAATGACAATGCACTCGCAGCAGTCTCGTTAACATCAGCTACTATCGCTTTCTTGTCGTCGAGTCTTAATGCCACTTGGATAACTCCTGGATTTGTCAGTTATTTACCGTAGACTCAAAACACGAGGTTTCAAGTCATTTGCTGGAGAACAAATCCACTCCACCATCTGCGTAGGCCAATGCCGGTAAACGTTGACGAATCAACACATCGATTAAGGGGTAAGTCTAAATAACCCAAACCCCGCCTACGGTCTTTGATGGTCTCTGTCTTTTGACACAGTAGGTCAGCTGTCAAAGACCACAAAGCCTATAAAACAACCTCCGAAAAGGTCGCCTCATTTAGAACGACTAGCGTCCTAAAATTATTTTGCCGACAAGCTCGCCATATCGATTGCGATACCGGGACCCATCGTTGAAGAAAGAGTTACTTTCTTCATATAAACACCCTTGGCTGACGACGGCTTGCCTTTACGCAAATCGCTCAACAATGCCTCAAGGTTATCCTTGAGCACATTGGCTTCAAAGCTGATGCTGCCAATCGCGCCATGGATGATACCGTTTTTATCTGTACGGTAGCGAACCTGACCTGCTTTAGCATTTTTAACCGCAGTCTCTACGTCTGCAGTCACGGTACCCGTCTTTGGGTTAGGCATCAGGCCACGCGGACCAAGTACTTGACCCAACTGACCGACAACGCGCATTGCATCAGGAGACGCAACAACCACGTCAAAGTCCATCATGCCGCCTTTAACTTGGGCAGCCAAATCATCCATACCAACAAAGTCAGCACCGGCTGCTTTCGCTTTCTCAGCGTTTTCACCTTGAGTAAATACTGCTACGCGAACAGTTTTTCCCGTGCCGTGGGGCAGAGTAGTTGCACCGCGAACCGCCTGGTCAGATTTACGCGCATCAACACCAAGGTTGATTGCAACATCAATTGCTTCAGGGAATTTGATTACTGATACTTCTTTAAGCAGCGCTACGGCTTCTTCGAAGCTGTACTGCTTACCAGCTACCACTTTTTCGCGGATAGCTTTTTGACGCTTAGTGAGCTTAGCCATGATTACAGACCCTCAACTTCAATACCGGCGGCACGGGCACTGCCCGCAATAGTGCGCACTGCTGCATCCATATCAGACGCAGTCAAATCTGCCATTTTAATAGTGGCGATTTCTTCAAGCTGGGCGCGAGTCACTTTACCGACTTTCTTGGAGTTAGGTGTACCAGAGCCACTAGTTACGCCCGCAGCCTTCTTCAACAAGAACGAAGCTGGTGGAGTCTTAGTCACAAAGGTGAAACTACGATCTGAATAAACAGTGATCACAACAGGAATTGGCATGCCAGCTTCTAGGCTCTGAGTTTGAGCGTTAAAGGCTTTACAAAATTCCATGATGTTAACGCCGTGCTGACCCAGTGCGGGACCAACTGGCGGACTTGGGTTGGCCTTACCAGCAGCAACCTGAAGCTTTATATAAGCTTGTACTTTCTTAGCCATAACTTCCTCCTAGTGGGTACAAACGCCTTGCGATTTAAAAATCGACAATCAGCTCCCCGGTTTAAACTGCTCGACTATCAACACTGACTAGCTAGCAACATTTCATTTGCAGCGCGTACGACGCACGGCAATTTTTACGCCTTTTCTACCTGCGCAAAGTCCAGCTCAACCGGCGTTGACCGGCCAAAGATAAGAACCGCGACATGCAGACGGTTTTTCTCGTAATTTACTTCTTCAACAACACCGTTAAAGTCATTAAACGGTCCATCGATAACCCGTACCATTTCACCCGGTTCAAACAAGGTTTTAGGCTTAGGCTTGTCACCACTTTCGACGCGCTGCAATATCGCTTGCGCTTCTTTTTCAGTAATAGGCGCCGGCTTGTCGGCCTTGCCACCAATAAAGCCCATTACCCGCGGCGTTTCTTTAACCAAATGCCAAGTGTCGTCGCCGAGTTCCATTTGAATCAGCACGTAACCTGGAAAAAATTTGCGCTCACTTTTGCGCTTCTGACCACCACGCATTTCAATGACTTCTTCGGTCGGAACCAAAACATCACCAAAACGGTCAGCAAAACCTGACAGCTCAATGCGCTCTTTTAGTGCCAGAGCCACTTTCTTTTCATACCCAGAATAGGCGTGTACAACATACCAGCGCTTTGTCATGCCCTACCTCTAGCCGATAACCATGGATGCCAACCAACCCAACAGAGTGTCTAAGCCCCACAGAATCAATGCCGCAACTACTACAAACGCCACAACAATCAGCGTGGTTTGGGTGCTTTCCTGACGCGATGGCCAGACAACCTTGCGAATCTCAGTGCGCGCGCCTTTGAGCAACTCAAAAAAGGCCTCGCCCTTAACTGTACCGTAAGCGATATACCCCGCAACCAGCGCCAACACCAATAAGGCGATAACACGGTAAAGCAGAGACTCGCTAGAGAAATATATATTGCCGCCAACACCGCCGGCCACTAACAGAGCTACTAGGCTCCATTTCAGACCGTCGAATCGACCAGCGTCTTCCGCCTTAGCACTCATTGTTAAAACATTTCCCTTTTCCGCTAAGCGCAAAACACCACTACGCATACGCGAAGCGGTGTCAACGTAAATGGCAGGCCAGGAGGGACTCGAACCCCCAACAGCCGGTTTTGGAGACCGGTGCTCTACCAATTGAACTACTGGCCTACAAGTGCCGGGCCTACAAGCCCGGACTTTAACCCAATATTGCCGGGCTTATTCTACGATTTTAGCAACAACGCCGGCGCCAACAGTACGGCCACCTTCGCGAATTGCAAAACGCAGACCTTCTTCCATCGCGATTGGCGCAATCAAAGTTACGTCCATTTTCACGTTGTCGCCAGGCATAACCATTTCAGTACCTTCCGGCAGCTCACATGCACCAGTTACGTCCGTGGTACGGAAGTAGAACTGAGGACGGTAGCCTTTAAAGAACGGCGTGTGACGGCCACCCTCTTCTTTGGACAGTACGTATACTTCACCTTCGAAACGAGTGTGAGGCGTGATTGAACCGGGCTTAGCCAGTACTTGGCCACGCTCTACGTCGTCGCGCTTAGTACCACGCAGCAACACACCTACGTTCTCACCAGCGCGACCTTCGTCAAGCAGCTTGCGGAACATTTCAACACCAGTACATACGGTCTTGGTGGTGTCGTGAATACCAATGATCGCAATCTCATCACCGGTGCGCAGAATACCACGCTCAATACGGCCAGTTACTACTGTACCGCGACCAGAGATTGAGAATACGTCTTCAATCGGCATCAGGAACGGCAGGTCAATTGCGCGCTCTGGCTGTGGAATATAAGAATCCAAAGCTTCGATTAATTTCTTAACAGCAGTGGTGCCCAGCTCGTTATCGTCCTGGCCATTCAGTGCCATCAGTGCAGAACCCGCAATAATGGGGGTATCGTCACCTGGGAATTCGTACATATCGAGCAGCTCACGCAGCTCCATTTCAACCAATTCCAGCATTTCATTGTATTCTTCGCTGCCCACACCGCCGCAATCTTCAGCCAGCAGGTCAGCTTTGTTCAGGAATACAACGATGTAAGGTACACCAACCTGACGTGACAGCAGGATGTGCTCGCGCGTCTGCGGCATTGGGCCGTCAGTGGCGCCACATACCAGAATCGCGCCATCCATCTGCGCAGCACCAGTGATCATGTTTTTTACATAATCAGCGTGACCCGGGCAGTCAACGTGCGCGTAGTGACGAGTAGATGAATCATACTCGACGTGAGAGGTCGCAATGGTGATACCACGTGCACGCTCTTCAGGTGCATTATCGATACCATCAAACGCCACTGCCTTACCGCCATACACTTCCGCACATACACGGGTCAGTGCTGCAGTCAGCGTGGTTTTACCATGGTCAACGTGACCGATGGTGCCCACGTTCAAGTGGGGCTTATTACGTTCAAACTTTTCCTTTGCCATTGCGACAGTCTCCTAGCGGACCTTTCGTCTAGTCACTACAAAAAGACAAAAGCCGACCAATCAGCTTTTGCCGCCAAATTAATGGAGCTCATAAGCGGATTCGAACCGCTGACCTCTTCCTTACCAAGGAAGTGCTCTACCGACTGAGCTATATGAGCACCGCAATTCACACCCTTACACCTGCCCATACTGGAGCGGGTAGCGGGAATCGAACCCGCACCATCAGCTTGGAAGGCTGAGGTTCTACCATTGAACCATACCCGCTGAAATCATTGTTTTCTGGCAAGTCTAGCAATTAATGGTGGAGGGGGGTGGATTCGAACCACCGAAGCTCGCGCGTCAGATTTACAGTCTGATCCCTTTAGCCACTCGGGAACCCCTCCCCAAGAAAATGGAATAATTTGTTTTAGTTCAAATATCTATCGCCCAAAACTAATGGCCGAATGATCAATACTTACCCCGCAACAAAAAATATGTGGAGCTGGCGAGAGGAGTCGAACCCCCGACCGGCTGATTACAAGTCAGCTGCTCTACCAACTGAGCTACGCCAGCAAACTACCACGTCGCTTCCAAACGAGGGGCGCATTCTAGTCGAACTGTTTATAAGACGCAATCAAATTACAGTCTTTTTCACCTAGCTTTTTATTATCATCCTCCAGCTTAGCCATTACCGACTCAGCGCGCCCATACTCACCACCACCGCGCTCACCGCGAAACACCAGCCAATAACGGTTAGCCAGCTTTGCAATCCGGCGTATTTTGGCGTCATAATTTTTTTTACTTAAACCCTTGGCATGCGTGGCTGCGCGCTCGGCATCGGTAAAGACCCCCAAGGAAATGGCATTTTCTAATTCGCCTTTGCGAATCACAAAGTTATCAATCCGCTTCGCCCTTAACTCACCACCCGCCTTGGTCGCCACCGCCAACGATGAATAAGGCCCAAGATAGACCCAGTAGTCCGCACCGCGCTCGTACTCCTCAAGATACACCCCCAGACCAGACAAGCGCGCCCGATCCGACCCGAAATCAGCCTCATCCGAATACGGCCCCAAAACCAGACACGCCTGCTCCGGCGGGCGTGGCGCTGCGACAGCAGCGCGCGGAGGCGGCTCTACCACCCCCTTATTCCGCTCTGCCAACAACTGTATATTTCCACCACCAGAAGCCAAGTCCAAACGCTCAGACAGCACATCAAAACCCTGCTCGGATTTATGCGCAAGGTAAAACACCCCATTGAGCATAACAATCAACACAAAAAACCAGCGCACTTATCTCTCCCTCAGCATGACGCCAACACTGGCGCAAGCCCATCTAACACCAGCTCTTCGCAGTACTGCCAATGGCGAGCATATTCGCCAGCCACCACCATCAACCCCTGAGCATCCCCGCCGGTCACAAACACCTCTAAAGACCCCTGAGTGGCCTCTGCCAGGGTAATCGCAGCCTGAACCGCGCCATATTGGGCCAACCACTTTCCGTGATGAACGCAACTCTCGGTATCCTTGCCGGGCGCCAGACTTTGCTTATCTGCACCATCAAATCGAACCCGCCCGGTATGTTCCGCCAAGGCCCGAGCCGACATTGCGACACCGGGAATAATATACCCACCCTGATGCATGCCGCCGCCATCAACAATATCAATGGTCAGGGCGGTACCAGCATCCACGACCACACAAGCGCTTCCACAAACCCCAAAGGCGGCAACCATTGCCAGCCAGCGATCAACGCCCATCCGAGAAGTATCGCCATAACTATTGCGCACACCACGGCAAAAAGCCTGACTAACAGCCAACTTAACCGGCACGCCTGAAGCCGCAAGTATATGCATCAAGGGCTCATCGCGCTCAACAGAACCGACTGAGGCAACCTTGATATCAGTCAAATTTTCCAGAGAGAGCTCATCAAGCAACAACCCCAGTGCAGCCGGCGAGCTTGCAACACGCCCGCCTTGCAGGCGCCCCGACTCGCTCATAAGCCGCCATTTCAGCGCACTATTGCCCACATCCAACTCTAGACTTACTGCCCCCACACTCAAGCGCCTCGCAAACTAACTTCACCGCCGCGGAAAACCCGCTCACCAGCGTCGGTCTCAAGCACTAAGCCGCCACTGGCATCGACCCCGCGCGCGACCCCCTGAATTGCGTTATCACCCAACTGAACCTGTACCGACTTACCCGCAAAGACATCAAATTTTCCCCACTCCTCACGAAGATAGGTAAAACCGTCACGAGTGAATTCGGCCTGCACTTTTAGGAGCTCCGCAATAAGCGTCGCGGCTAGCTCATTACGCGCGACATTACCAACTATCATCTGAAGGTCAGTCCAAGGCTGCGTGATCGCCTCCGTATCGCAGCCCGCCAAATTAACGTTCAAACCAACGCCAACAATCACCTGACACAAACCGGAGGGATCACCTTGCATTTCGAGCAAGATACCCGCTAACTTCTTATTATCGTGCAAGACGTCATTAGGCCACTTTAAACCAGCGCCATCCACACCCAAATGCCCTAAGGCTCGCACCACCGCCAAACCAACCGACAGACTTAAACCCTCTAACGCCGCCGCGCCAGATTGAAATTCCCACACCATAGAAAGGTATATATTGCGACCAAAGGGGCTGCGCCAGGCCCGCCCGCGGCGTCCTCGACCAGCAGACTGCTGCTCAGCAAAACAGCAATAATTTGCGCCTCGCCCTGTACGAATCGCCTCAGCCGCCGCGTCATTCGTCGACCCTATTAGCGGGAAAATATCAAGCTCACCCAAGGCTGACGCCGCCGATTCTGGCAACAAGGAACGAATCTTGTCGGCCCCAAGCAAATCCAAACCGCCAGCTAGCCGATACCCCCGACCTTTTATTGACCCTATCGGAAGCTCAAGCACTTCGAGCTTGTGCAATTGTTTCCAAACGCCTGCGCGACTAATTCCAAGCTGCGCACCCAGCTCCTCGCCAGAGTGATATTCACCATCAGCCAAAATCGTCAACAATATTGAATTATCCACACCAAAAACCCGCTACTTAATCGCCTCGGATCATAGCAGACAACCAAGAACTAGCCCAAGAATAGCGATAAGCGCGGCATAAAGGCGGCCAGACACGAATGTGGCCTGCCAGCCCCGCGCAAGGGCCACGACCCGATTAATCAAGCAACACCACAGAAAGACAATCTAACATGTTGATAACAACTTACGCGCATTTAGCCACCAATGGAGGCATTTTCTCTACAACCTTTTAATAGGACCTCCATCACACGCCTGACGCAACCCTGACCGACATCGAACGAGCCAACACCGAACGAGCCAACACCGAACGAGCCAACACCGAAAGCCGTGAATGCCGAATACTGAAAAGCACTAACTGACTACCCAGCCGAGATTTTTATTAGGGCGCGGGAGACAGTGAACGCAGAATGCCTCGGATATGCGTTACGAGAGACGGAAGACGCTAAAACTTAAAAGCCCCAGCAGGGTTTCCTGCTGGGGCTTTTTTGTGGGTATTGCGTAAGGCGGGGAACCGGAGACTTGGTGTTGATTTTATCTTTTGCGCCTTCCGTCTCCCGTCTAGCATTGAGCTGCCGCGGGTACTGCGGGCTTTAAAAAGACTTACGACAGTCGCACTAAATAAAAACCCGTCCAGCATAAGCTGAACGAGGTGTCAGTGTGGCCCGCGAGCGTTAGCGAGTGCCGTGGCCATGACCTACGTAGGTCATCGCCTGGTGGAACCCACTTCCAGCGGCCCATAAAAAAACCCGAGACTCTAATGAATCTCGGGTTTTAAATTAAAGCCTGGCGATGACCTACTCTCGCATGGGGAAACCCCAAACTACCATCGGCGATGACACGTTTCACTTCTGAGTTCGGGATGGGATCAGGTGGTACCATGTCTCTATGGTCGCCAGGCAAACTGGCTTGGTTAAATGAGAAGTCTTACGTGCCTAGGCACTGCGTCATTCAATCCAAATAAGGTGGTAAATAAGCTGATATAAACAAGTTTTCTCATGTGTGTAGCTCTCGCTACT
>NZ_JACHHW010000010.1 GCF_014202945.1 Zhongshania antarctica
ATCCAGATAAACAATGGGATACACCGCATCCAGCGGCCGCGACTGCCATTCAATCACTTCATCAATGACGGCATCGGTGACCTTGGATATGAGGCTCGCAGACACGTCAGCCCCGTACATCTCTTTGAACGTCGCCACGATTTCCCGCGTGGTCATGCCTTGTGCATAGAGAAAGAGTATCTTGTCATCCATTGAGGTAAAGCGTGTTTGGTGCTTTTTAACCAGTTGCGGCTCAAAATCACCGTATCGATCGCGCGGGGTATCGAGTTCAAATTGGCCGTCTTCAGTGCGCAAGGTCTTACGAGTAACGCCATTGCGGCTGTTCTCTGAGCTGGATTGTTCGTGCTTGTCGTAGCCTAAATGATCGTCTAGTTCAGCATTGAGTGCCGCTTCCACCGTCACTTTGGTGAGCATAGCCCTGAAATCAGAGAAATCTTTTTCAGTTTTTAGCGTTTTGGCCGCTTCGCGTGCAAAGGCTTCTAAGTCTTTTTTGTTCATAATCTGTCTATCCTTCCCGTAAGGGGTTAATGATAGACAGTTACACAGACTTAATTACAGTCTCACTATTTCAGTGGTTCGCTTCCTTGGAAGTAGCGCACGTCAATATTCCTGTCGCTATTTTCATTTGGGTGATGATTTACCCAATGATGATTCAAGTGGATTTTTCGTCCATCAAAGACGTGGGTAAAAGACCTAAAGGATTCTTACTAACCTTAGTCATTAATTGGCTAGTTAAACCGTTCAGCATGGCTCTGCTGGGCTGGTTTTTCTTTAGAGTAGTGTTTGCTGATTTAGTTGATCCGCAAACCGCGACTGAATATATCGCGGGCATGATTCTTTTGGGCGTTGCACCCTGCACCGCGATGGTTTTTGTTTGGAGCCATCTAACCAAAGGCGATGCCAATTACACGTTAGTACAAGTGTCTATTAACGATGTGATTATGATTTTTGCGTTTGCACCTCTCACCGCGTTCCTGCTCGGAGTCAGCGATGTCATAGTGCCGTGGGGCACCTTATTGGTGTCCGTGGTGTTATATGTGGTCATCCCCCTTGTCGCGGGTATATTGACGCGGAAGGCACTCGACTCTAAGCAAAATCATACGAAGTTAAGTAACTTTATCGAAGGACTCAAGCCAATTTCTGTTGCCGGTTTGCTGGCTACCGTGGTGCTGCTATTTGGCTTTCAGGCCGAAACACTATTAGCCAAACCTCTAGTCATCGTGCTGATTGCCATTCCATTACTGATACAAAGCTATGGAATTTTTGTCATCGCTTACGGTGCAGCTAAGGCCATGAAGTTGCCACATAACATTGCCGCTCCAGCCGCAATGATCGGTACATCCAATTTTTTTGAATTGGCGGTGGCCGTGGCAATTTCCTTATTTGGTTTGCAATCCGGTGCAGCCTTGGCAACGGTTGTAGGTGTTTTGGTAGAAGTGCCTGTGATGCTGACGTTGGTGGCTTTCGCTAACGGCACGCGCCACTGGTTTGATAAAGAGTTGGTATGATGAAAAATACTATGCCGAACTTTATGATCGAGTTGTTGATGTAATGGAGAAATTGGTGAAATTTACGCTACTGATTCGTGATCGCAGCGAATACTTGGTGGATCGCTATTCTGAACGCAAAGAATCTGCAGAAGAATTCCGCATGCGAATTGATCAACGCTCTATCTGAATAGTTGAAATCGCCCCATATCTACTATTATTTCTGAGTTAGCCATTTCTGAATGTGCAAAGCTGTAGCGTGCGTGGCGTTGACTTAATTTCCAGCCTTTGAACGTCCGCTTTTTACCAGGCCAGGACATGCGACATGAAAAGCTATTACTAAGGCTCTAGTGTCACATTAGCGGTCAGTCGCAGATCGGACTTCCTTATCACGTGGCATAGGCAAGCTTTTAATAGTGAGTGAATTAACTCTTAAGTTATTTTTGAGTCACCGACAAAGTTTGAAGAATTCCGCACTCTTTAACAGTGCTTTGACTGGCACAGCTATTTCGCAGCGCCATCAATTTGTCTTGAAGGTCTTGTAACTCATTTATTCGAAGTGCAACTTGCTCTATATGGCTATCAATCATTCTGTTCACATCCTCGCATCCCATTCCCGGCTGCTGATTTAGCTCGATCAGCTGCCGAATTTCGGCAAGCGAAAGATCAAGGCTCCGACAATGCTTGATGAACTTTAGCTGATCTACCTTTGCCGAATCATACAAGCGAAAGTTACCGTCACTGCGCCGCAGCGAGGCCAACAGCTTTTCTTTTTCATAGTGCCGTATGGACTGCACAGAACACCCAGTTAACTTGGCTAGCTCTCCAATTTTCACCAATCTCACCTCAATGCTTGACTCTATAGTTACCATAGAGTTTAGGCTAAGCATGATTTAAAGTAAAAGGAGCGGCGCAATGACACTGACTGGCAACGGCCAACCTGCAGAGAATACCGATGATAAAGGTGCTATAAGCACCCTGCAGCCCGATAAAATCTACGTTAGCCAGTTTGTGGTTTCCAAGATGGACTGTCCTTCTGAGGAACGCATAATTCAGATGGCTCTAGAGGGCATGGAACCGGATGTGGTTCTAGAATTTGACACGCCCAACCGCATGCTGAAGGTATTTCACAGTGGCAACCTTGTCGCCATACAGTCTCGTTTGGATTTGCTTAGCCTCGGCGCGAAAATTAAAGATACTCACAATTTAGACCACGATGAACTGTCGCAAGTGATAGCTTCAGCAAAAGAGGCAAGTTTAAAAGAAGGTACCATCCTAAAATGGTTACTTGCGATTAACGCAACCATGTTTGTTGTTGAATTTTTGGTTGGGTGGTTGGCGCAATCTGCTGGGCTTATTGCAGACTCGCTAGATATGTTCGCTGACGCGACAATTTATGGCGTGGCACTCTACGCAGTTGGCCACAGCGTCAAAAGGAAGCTGCAGGCTGCTCACCTTTCAGGCTGGTTGCAACTAGCGTTAGCTTTAGGTGCGCTAAGTGAAGTGATACGACGATTTATGTTTGGCAGTGAACCTGCGTCCACTTTGATGATGAGCTTTGGTTTTATCGCTTTGATAGCCAACGTAATATGCCTAATTTTGATATCTAAAAGCAAAGATGATGGCGCACACATGAAGGCCAGCTGGATTTGCTCATCGAACGATGTGATCTCCAATGTGGGTATTATTTTAGCCGGCGTGCTTGTCGCAGCAACAGGTTCGCGCTACCCTGACTTGCTGATTGGCTTGGTTATTTCCGTCATTGTGTTGCATGGCGCGCACCGAATTCTGAAGTTAAAAGCTTAAACAGTTCGGCGTTTCGAACGCTACCAGATACCAAACCGCATTCATTAAAAAGGTTAATTGTGACTAAACATTGGACATCTTATCTGCTGATAATACTGATTGCTTGCCAGTCAGTATTTGCTTTTGCGGATAACCATGACGTTCAAGACGCAAGTCCATTGGCTGTATTTGATCAAAGTGACATCACTCAAAACGAATTAATTGTTAAGCAGCTTAATACCAAAGATTCGACACATCTAGACAACTGCGACCACTGCGGTTTTTGTCATCATGGCCAGCTAGTTCCGGCACTCCTGTCATTTTCATCTGCTCCGAGCACTGTATTACTCAAAACCCAATATAATATGGCGATTCCTAACGACCCGCTATTCTCCTTCTACCGCCCTCCCAAAGTTTAAGCCTACGTTTTACTAATCTAACGACATTTCGGTTATTTCCGTAATGTTTAGCATGATTCCGTCTATTAAACGTGGATTTTTACATGGCTATTCGCTTTTTTATGCCTACGAGATTCGTATGGCGCACGCAACACAGCTTTAAAAAGCTGGTGCTTTTATGTTTGTTTTTCGGCTGGCAAGTATCTTTTGCGCACGCTGAAGCTACAAATAACTCCCTTACGCTCAATGCCGCACTTAAGCGTGCTATCGAGCTAAACCCGTCATTAAAGGTTTTTGAGTTTCGCAATTCTGCGCTAAGTGGGCAGATGCAAATTGCGGCGCTAAAACCTGCCTATGAGCTAGGAATTGACGCAGAAAACTTTTCTGGCGCAGATGAGCTCAGTGGGTTTGATGGCGCAGAACTTACCGTTTCGCTCTCCTCTGTTTTGGAAATGGGCGATAAACGCTCAGCGAGGCGGGGTATTGTTTCAAGTAGTCGCTCAGTGATCGATGCACAGCGACAAGTGGAATCATTGGAATTATTAGGCGAAGTGACCCGCCGATATGTGGATGCGCTTGCTGCACAGGAGCAGGTTACCCTAGCGAGAGAAGCCAATAGGCTTGCCAATGAAACGCTTAATATCGTGAGACGGCGAGCCGAAGCTGGGGCAGCGCCTGAAGCAGAGGTGAAACGGGCACTCGCGGCTGCGTCACAGGCAGGCCTAACGCTACAGTCCACCCAACAGCAGCTTAACTACTTAAAAGTTTCCCTCGCTGCGCTCTGGGGTAAAAAAACGCCTAATTTTGTGACACTTGAAGGTGATTTATATCACTTTGGCACCGATATTGAGTTTGACTCGCTCTTCGCAAAAATGGAGAAGAATCCAGCAATCCTCATTTTTGCGGCTGAAGAGCGCCTCAAGGATGCCGAACTGCGCGTTGCCACAACACAGTCGAAAGCGGATGTCAGTTGGTCGCTAGGGGTGCGTCGATTTCAAGCAAACGATGATTCTGCACTGGTGGCCGGCTTCAGCATGCCACTGTTTTCCGGCAGAAGAAACACAGGGGCGGTCTCTGCCGCGCGTGCCCAGCGCAATGAAATCTATGTACAAAAAGAAGTGGCTTTACTGAGTATGCACACACAATTGTTCCGTGCATTCCACAATAGAAAGCAAGCAATTCTCGCGGCCAAAACACTACAAAGCACCATCATCCCTGCACTGCGAGATGCACTCAAAGAAACGCAAGCTGCCTATGAACGTGGGCGCTATGGCTATTTGGATTACGTGTCTGCACGGCAGGAATTACTGAATGCTCAGCGCACACTGATCGAAGCGGCTGCGTCTGCACTCATTTATGGCGCCGAAATTGAACAGCTAACAGCAGAGCCCTTGTCCTCGACGCTCTATAGCGTATCAAGCGATTTCTCAGGAACAGTACAATGAATATATACGATACGATTAAAACACCCATTATTAATGCCATTTTCTACGCCACAATTTGTTTTTCAGCATTAGTCGCCCATGCCGAAAGTGGACATGGCGATGAAGAAGATCATGACGAGGGCCACATTGAACTCTCTCAAGAGCAAATGAAGCACGCGGGTATCGGCCTAGCCCAAGTTGGGCCTGGCGCAATTCGCGAGACATTAGCCGTTTACGGGGTTATTACGAGCAACGCGGAACAAACCCAAGCCGTCACAGCCCGCTATGACGGCGTCATCCGCGCCGTCAATAAAACCATTGGCGATAACGTCCGAAAAGGTGATGTGCTTGTCACTGTTGAGGCGAATGAAAGCTTAAAAACCTATCCTATTTATTCTGCACTTAATGGTGTCATTAGTCAGCGCAACGCCAATATTGGCGAACAGACAAACGATAAGACACTGTTTGTTGTTGAAGATTACTCTAGCGTTTGGGTAGATCTTTCCGTGTTCCCCAAAGACATCGCCAAGCTCTCATTGGGGCAAACGGTAAGGATAAAAAGCACTAACCACGCCAGCACTGGCGAAGGGAGAATTATCTTTATTGCCACTCAGGGTAACCCTTCTAATCAAGCCACCACAGCGCGCGTCCTGCTGAACAATGTCGACAACCTATGGAAACCTGGACTTTTTGTTAATGCCGAAATCACCCAAACAGAAACTGCTGCAGCCACTGTTATCGACAATGAAGCTGTGCAACTGATCGAAGGTGAAACCGTCATTTTCGTGAAAGGAGACGAAGGTTTTGAACCTCGCAATATCACCTTAGGTCGCACAGATGGCGAAGCCAGCGAAGTACTGCGTGGACTAAAAGTTGGCGAAACATATGTGATCAAAAATAGCTTTGTTTTGAAATCTGAAATGGGCAAGGAGGATGCTGAGCATGGACATTAATCACATCCGCCGCACTGCGAACTCCAACCGCAGTTTTTGCCACCAGCACTACGTTATTTCGTGGTGCGAGACCGTAGTAGGGCCTCGCTATGATCGATAAACTTATTCAATTTTCCATTGCCCGCCGTTGGCTGATCATGTTTTTTGCGCTCGCCATCAGTGCACTCGGTGTTTGGAATTATCAAAACCTACCCATCGATGCCGTACCCGATATCACCAATGTACAGGTACAAATTAATACAAGTGCACCCGGTTACTCACCGCTGGAAGTTGAGCAGCGTATTACCTACTTGGTCGAGCTGGCGATCACCGGTTTACCTTACGTAGAGAGTACCCGCTCTTTGTCGAGATATGCGCTCTCTCAGGTCACCGTTGTATTTGAAAAAGGGACGGACATTTACTTTGCCCGCAACCTGATCAATGAACGTTTGCAACAGGCCAAAAGTGATATGCCCTCGGGCATTGAACCCGTGATGGGGCCAGTAGCGACCGGCCTCGGGGAGATTTTTCACTACGCGGTGCACGCAGACGACGATGCTCGACAGCCAAACGGCGAGAAATATGATGCGACTGCCTTGCGCACCTTGCAAGATTGGGTCATTCGTCCCCAGTTGCGCCTGGTCAATGGTGTGACGGAAATCAACACGATCGGAGGTTTTGAAAAAGAGTTTCACATCACTCCGACCCCTGCGCGACTATTAACCTTCGGCTTAAGCTTTGATGACTTGGTTGAGGCAATAGAAAAAAACAACGCCAATGTTGGTGCGGGTTACATTGAAAAAAATGGTGAGCAATATCTTATTCGCGCACCTGGACAAGTTGCGAACATTTCTGAAATTGAGACGATCATTGTCGCGCACAAAGACGGCATTCCGATAACGGTAGCCGATGTGGCCGACGTCGGTTTTGGCAAACAGCTCCGTACCGGCGCGGCAACCCTTGATGGGGAAGAAACCGTACTCGGCACCGCCGTGATGCTGTTGGGCGGTAATAGTCGCAGTGTTTCAGAAGCGGTTTCCGCAAAACTGGTGGAAATCAATAAAACACTGCCCAAAGGGATCACCGCCGAGCCCGTCTATAACCGAACGGTACTCGTCGATAAAACCATTGCAACCGTACAGAAGAACCTGCTTGAAGGTGCGGTACTGGTTGTCGTTGTTTTATTAGTCATGCTCGGCAACGTCCGCGCCGCTTTACTCACTGCGATGGTCATTCCGCTGTCAATGCTAATGCTCATGACAGGTATGGTACAAGCCAAAGTCAGTGCCAACTTGATGAGCTTGGGGGCGCTCGATTTTGGTCTTATTGTCGACGGCGCAGTGATTATTGTTGAGAACTGCATACTAAGACTGGCTGGTAGGCAGCATCAACTCGGCCGCATACTCAAACTGGATGAACGCTTCCAAACCGTTTTCGCCGCGACACGGGAAGTTTTCACGCCAAGCTTGATCAGCGTTCTGGTGGTGATTTTAGTAAACTTGCCGATCCTCGCTCTCACCGGCGTAGAGGGGAAAATGTTTACGCCCATGGCCATGGCCGTGATCATCGCCTTATTGTCGGCCTTGGTGCTGTCATTAACCTTTGTGCCCGCTGCAGTCGCACTGTTGCTCAGTGGTCATATTGAAGAAAAAGACAACATCATTGTTCGTCAATCAAAACGGGTGTATACCCCAATTCTGGCGTGGGTACTCAAATTCCGTTTCAGCGTATTAGCTGGCGCGGTACTGCTAATCATCGCTGTTGGCGGATTGACCACAAAAATGGGCACTGAGTTTATTCCAAACCTGGATGAAGGTGATATTGCCATTCAGGCTTTGCGTATTCCGGGCACCAGCCTTACCCAATCCCTCGACATGCAGTTTCGGCTTGAACGCGCCGTACTGGAAATACCGGAAGTAAAAACCTACTTCTCACGCGTCGGCACCGCAGAGGTTGCCAGTGATCCCATGGGGCCAAACATCTCTGATGGCTATGTGATGCTGAAAGATCGTGCAGACTGGCCCGACCCCGACAAGTCTAAAGCCCAACTGCTAGAAGATATCCGGCAAAAACTGATGCTCATTCCCGGTAACGCGTTCGAGATAAGCCAACCGATACAGCTTCGTTTTAATGAACTGATTTCAGGTGTTCGCTCAGACCTAGGCATTAAGATTTACGGCGACGATCTAGATCAGTTATTGAAATCAGGTTCTGATATTGCTACGGCGCTTAACGGAGTTGAGGGTGCTGAAGGCGTCAAAGTAGAGCAGGTTTCTGGTTTACCTATATTGTCGGTTGAAGCCAATCGACCGGCGCTATACCGCTACGGCCTTAATGTCGCTGATGTCCAAGAGGTATTAGCTGCTGCGACAGGTGGCGAAGAAGCCGGATTAATCTTTGAGGGCGACCAACGGTTTACCATCGTTGTACGGGTCGCGGAGGAAATCCGCAACGACTTGCGAGCGCTAGAACGGTTGCCGATACCACTCCCGCAAGGAGGCTACGTACCACTCAATGAAGTCGCCACGCTCACGCTGGCACCGGGGCCGAACCAAATTTCCCGCGAAAATGGTAAACGCCGCCTTGTCGTGAGTGCCAACGTACGGGGCCGGGATTTAGGTGGTTTTGTCGCCGATGTGCAATCTCAAATTGAACGAGAGGTGACCTTGCCGCCCGGCTACTGGCTGGAATACGGTGGCACGTTTGAGCAACTCCAATCCGCAACGGAGCGGTTAAGCCTCTTAGTACCCGTGACACTTGTCATGATTTTTGCCCTACTCATGATGACCTTTGGTTCTGCGAAAGATGCGGCACTCGTATTCAGCGGTGTGCCACTTGCGCTAACTGGCGGTGTCATTGCGCTTTGGCTGCGTGATATCCCCTTGTCGATCACCGCAGGGGTTGGCTTCATTACGCTATGCGGTGTTTCGGTACTCACCGGCGTAATGATGGTCTCGGCGTTTAGAGATCAGCTGGAGCAGGGTAATGATATCGATTTATCGATCAAAGAAGGCGCGATGTTACGGCTACGGCCGATATTAATGGTCGCATTGGTAGCCGCGCTCGGATTTCTGCCGATGGCCCTCAACACCAGCACTGGTGCAGAAGTGCAGCGGCCACTCGCGACGGTGGTTATCGGGGGAATCATCTCCTCTACCCTATTAACCCTACTGGTTTTGCCCGGTTTATACCGTATGGCTTACCGCAAACCAAAAAACATCCCTGAGGGTGATGAGAGTCAAATGGCATCTTAATGCTCCACCGTCTGGTCATAAGGCTGTGCATTACTTATGGCCAGACAAATGCTCAACCATAAATATCGCTCTACTAATTCATGGAGTACCGTTATGAAACAAATCAAAGCATTTATACACCATGTCAGATCCGCCATTGTAGTTGAAGCACTGCGCGATGCCGGCTATAAAAATTTAACCCTGCTAGATGTAAAGGGGACGCTAAAGTCACTAAACGAATCCGAACAATCGTATTCAACAGATGCTGGTGTTGTTATTTCTGAGGTTCGAATCTCACTAGTCTGTGAGGATTCTCAAGTTGATGATGTCACTGGCATTATTCGTACGGCTGGAAGAATTGGCCCAGATATCTCCGGCTGGGTTTATGTTAGCCACATAGAGCAAGCACTGCCAATTGGCGGGCCTAATAACTAACACTGAGATTTAACGAAAATATTTTATAGGGAGCTCGGTTATCAAGCGTCTTTCATTGCACTTTCGTTGTCTCAGATATATGACGAAACCTACGACCAAATCTAGTAGGACTGGCCGCAAAGGTTGCCGACGCGCTATTCTCAAGCCACAAAACCGTAGCAAGCACTAACAAATAAAGGCAAAAAAGGAGTTAGTCCAGCCTCTAAGTTTGCACCGGGCTACAAGCCCCTAAATACGGGGATACCAGTCCAGCCTCTAGGTGTCTCTGATGATCATCCCCCCCCCAGTTCGCGATTGAGAGAATATTTTAGCAGTAGAGAAAATATTCTAAGTAATAAAAAAGGCCGCTTATTAGCGGCCTTTTTTATTACTTATCAGTTCATTACCAATATTTCTGCTTTTAATTTCCACAGCCCGATATTGGTATCTAGCGCCCCGCGCGGATCCGCATGCAGGGTGTTGTGAGGGCTGAGAGTTAGAGACCCTCGGCTACCCGATTATGCGAGTTTTCATGCGCCTATTTTGATGTTAGTTTAATTCCCTCGCTGAGCCGATACAAATAAGGTCTGCATGTTCTAACACACACTGCTTTTCTTTTCTTCGTACATTGCGGCATCAGCTTCCGCCACCATTTCTTCTAACGATTGCTCTTTATCATTTGAGAAGCACGCCACACCGGCACTGTATTCTATAAGGTAAGATTTGTTGATTGCCTTATTCATTGCGTCCATTTCTGTTTTAAATCGATCCAGAATTATCCCAATTTGTTCATCACTGGTATCTGTCAGCATGACAACAAACTCATCCCCACCCAATCTGCCAATTACATCACTCTCACGGAACACGCTGCGCATCACTTCTGCAAACTGCTTTAATGCAAAATCACCTTCATGATGCCCGAAATTATCATTGATCGGTTTAAATTCATTAAGATCAAATAAAATAACTGACATTCGTATTTTTTTGCGTCGGCAGAACTTTTGGCTGTGTTCAGCCAGTGTAAGAAATCCTCTCCGGTTAGAGATCAAGGTTAATTCATCCAGTGTTGCTAATTGAATTGATCTGATTTCTTGCTCAATCATGGCTCCCAAGTCATTTAATAGCTGCTTATCCTCTTCATTCAGATGCTTTGGCTTCGAGTCAATTAAACATAATGTGCCTAGGTTTATACCCTGCCTCAGCTTCAGCGGGTAACCTGCATAAAAACGGATATTAGGCGCTCCGGTAACCAGAGGATTATCAGAAAAACGCACATCCTCAATCGCATTGGGAATAATGAATAAACCATCCTGGTTAATGGCATGGCCACAGAATGATATTTCGCGCGGCGTCTCAGATGCATCCAAACCTTGCGTGGATTTAAACCACTGCCTATCTTCATCAACAATGCTAACCAGCGAAATTTCAACGCCAAACATACGCTTGGCCATTCGGGTCACGCGATCAAATCGTTCTTCATGAGACGTATCAAGGATTTGGAGTGATCTTAATGCATGAAGCCTCTCTGCTTCATTGGCCGGAAATTCTGGCTTAATCATACTGTTTCTTCTTTCTTAAAAACGTTACTTAAGTATAGTAATGTATGTGTCGAAGATCGATATAGCGGCTTATACTGACTAACCATTTAGGCTTCTTAACTACTGGCGCTCAAGGCGGGGAAGGCGTTTTGACCCAGGCAGATAGCCTATTTTCTTGACTATTTAAGTTAATAATGAGAAATTCGGCGACTGACCGCTATTGTGACTTAGCGGATAAATCCCCACTTTTGTTTAATGCTTTGCTTATTAGCGGCCTTTTTCAATTACAAGCTTGCTAGCAAATAAGTAATTCATCCAATAGCCGTCATTATCGCGCGGTGTACAAAGTAACCCACAACCAGCAAAAGCAAACCCGATATATAACTTTGCCAAAAGCCAAGATGAAACCGCTCAGCCAGTAAAAACGGCAGGAAGAATAAATATGAAATCGGCACGCCAAAAAGAATACTTTTGGCAAAGGTAATACTGGCTTGCGGATCTTTGTGTTCTATGTAAGAAAAAAACAAAGCTAAAATAGAAACCAGTGGTAGCGCGACAATAAAGCCCGCCAACACCGGCTTCTTATCCGAAAGCCACGACGCATAACCAATAACCGCTGCTGCAAGAATTAGCTTTGCGGCAAATATATAGGCTGTCATAGGCTCACCTTTAGTTCACATCTTCGAACTTACCGCTGATGTTCGCATCAAATACTTTGCCTTCAGCCGACATCAGGATATAAAGTGCCCGCTCATCGCTAGGGTTAACAAGCTTTACGATAAAGTAGCCGGGCCCACTCTGGTAAATCGTTGCTGATTCAGCGTCTACTTTCGACCAGCTCTCAGGAACCTTGCCAAAGCCAAGCTGAGGATCGATGCCGGCAAAGCCTTGGGTGATTTCCGTTGCTATCACCAAAGCCTTTTGTTCGGTAATTGGCGCATGGCCATCTCCATGCGCCAATAGATTAGAGCTTATAAACAAACTTGCGAGTAAACACAGAGTAATTCGGAGTTTCATATTTTCACCTTTCTTTAGTGTCTGTGATAAGCGCCATCGCCGTGTTCATGGGGTGCTTCTTCCTGCGGTGAAGGCTGAGGAGTGATTATGCGCCGAGGATAGCGATCGAGAATATTTGCTTTCTCTTCCGCTGCCATATCTTCATGGATATGCGAGTGGTCATCGGTATTGATCGGGAAATTATCGGCAAGCACTGTGTGCTGGTAGCCATGCAATTGATGCAGGAACAGCAAGCCACCTACGATGACCAACAATGTATTGGCCATTACATTAAAGCGTTTGAATGAGGCTGTTTTGCGCCACCCTGCCAGCAACACTAACATTGCGGTAAGCGCTGCGATTTGACCCAATTCGACACCGACGTTGAAAGCCAGGATTTTCATAACGATGCTGCCGTCCCCCATAGGCAATTCCTGCAGCCGAGTCGACAGACCAAAACCGTGAATCAAGCCAAAGCCAAACACCATCCACATTAGATTAGGCGACGCCACGCCAAGATAACGTTTGAAGCCGTCGAGATTCTCGAAGCCCTTGTAACAAACGGTGAGTGCAATCACAGCATCAATCAAAAAGTAATTTGCCTGTACTGAGTAAAGCGTGGCAAACACGAGCGTTATCGAGTGACCCAAGGTAAACGCCGTGATGAACTTTACAATATCGGCAAAGCGGCTGAGAAAAAATATGACACCAAATAAGAAGAGCAGATGGTCATAGCCGGTAAGCATATGACCTGCTCCCAACAATATGTAATCTGGCAGACCAGCCTCAATTGCGCGCTGCTTATCTGCCTCAGACATGCCGTGGGCGAGCACATTCACGCTCGTGAACATCAACATTGCTACTGCTGCAATGAGGGCGTAAAAACGACCTGTAAACATTATTTTCTTCACATTATGCTCCTTTATCGGCGCGGTGCAGCATCCGGTACAAGGACGGCAGCACAAACAAGGTCAGCAGTGTCGACGACAAAATACCGCCAATCACCACGGTCGCTAGGGGGCGCTGCACCTCGGAACCTATCCCCGTGTTTAAAGCCATTGGTACAAAGCCCAAGGACGCAACCAGCGCAGTGGTAATGACAGGCCGCAGACGAGTCAGCGCGCCTTCGATAATCGCTGGCTCTAGACCTAGACCATCACGGCGCAGCTCTCTAATAAACGACACCATCACCAAGCCGTTCAGTATTGCGATACCGGATAGAGCGATAAAGCCCACTGCTGCGGAGATGGAAAAAGGTATATCTCTAAACACCAGCGCTAAGATTCCACCGGTAAGTGCGAGTGGCACACCGCTGAATATAATCATTGCGTCTTTTAACGAACCAAGTGCTAACAATAAGAGACCGATAATCATGAGCAGAGTCACAGGTACAACCACGGCCAGTCGCTGCGAAGCGGATTGCAAGGTTTGATAGGTACCACCGTATTCCACCCAATAGCCTGCTGGCAGTGTTACTTGCGATTCAATGGTTTCCTTCACATCACTGACAAAGCTGCCAAGATCACGTCCCCGAACGTTCGCAGTCACCACCACGCGGCGTTTACCGTTCTCGCGATTTACCTGATTCAGCCCCGTCGTCAGCCCAATATCCACCAACTCTTTCAGCGGCACATAGCCACCACCAGATATTTGAATGGGAAGTGAGCCCAACTGGTCAATATCATTGCGTCGGTCTTCCGGTAGCCGCACAACAATCTCGGCGCGGCGATCACCCTCGTAGAAGAATCCCGCGCCCTGACCACCCATTGCCGTGGCAACTTGATCTTGCAGGGTATTCAGCTCAACACCATATTGGCCTAGGGCGTACTGTTTAGGCTTAAGCGTCAACATGGATAAACCCGTGGTCTGCTCCATCTGGATATCGACAATGTCATCCACTGAGCCGATGACATTTTGAATTTCTCCACCAAGGGTTTCGAGCTGCGATAAATCATCACCGAATATCTTAATAGCTAACTCGGCACGCACGCCTGACAACAGCTCGTTAAAGCGCATCTGTATCGGCTGAAGAAATTCATAGCGATTACCCGGCACGGGTTCCACCAACGCCGCGAGTTCTTCCACAATCTGGTTTTTAGGCTTACTCGGATCGGGCCACTGATCGCGCGGTTTTAGGATAATGAAATTATCTGCCACACTCGGCGGAACTGCATCAGTCGCAACATCGGCAGTACCGATCTTGGCAAATACCCGCTCTACTTCAGGCATGGTCTTAATAGCGGCTTCCAATGTTTCCTGTAAGGCTACCGCCTGACTAAGCGAGGTGCCCGGAATTCTAAGTGCGTGCATCGCGATATCACCTTCATCGAGATTTGGCACAAACTCACTGCCCAAGCGACTGGCCAAGCCAGCACATACAACAAGTAATACCAACGCAGCTGCAACCACTGTGCCACGCATAGCGATGGCTTTGCGCAGCAGCCGACCGTAAAGGTTTTTTGTTGCATCAAATGCGCGATTCTCTTTTTCGACTACCGGCCCCTTAAACAGCATGGCGATTGCCGCGGGGACAAAGGTGATGGACAGTAGCATTGCGGCACTCAGAGCAATGACCACCGTCATGGCCATGGGGTGGAACATTTTGCCCTCTACACCGGTTAAGGAGAAAATCGGCAAATACACTGCTGTAATAATAAACACGCCAAACAGTGCGGGCCGTATCACCTCTTTGGTGGCGCTATACACAACATCTAAGCGCTCATTCAGCGACAAGGTCTGCTTGTCGCTGGCAAGACCCAAACGGCGCAAACAGTTCTCCACGATGATAATGGCGCCGTCTACGAGTAAACCGAAATCCAATGCACCCAAGCTCATCAGGTTTGCACTAACACCGCTACGTACCATGCCAGTAATAGTCATTAGCATGGCGACCGGAATAACCGCAGCCGTCAGTAGGGCAGCGCGCACATTGCCTAACAGTAAGAATAAAATAACGATAACCAGCAATGCACCTTCTAGCAGATTGGTCGTTACGGTCTTCAGAGTTTTATCCACTAGGCCGGTGCGATCGTATACCGCCGTCGCGGTAATGCCTGCTGGCAAACTCGACTTAATTTCCTCAAGCCGTTCACCGACCGCTTTGGCAACGGTACGGCTGTTTTCGCCAACGAGCATAAATACCGTGCTCATGACGACCTCGCGACCGTTTTGGGTGGCCGCACCCGTACGCAGTTCCTTGCCTTCGCCAACAGTCGCAACATCACCAACACGCAGTGGCTGACCATCAAGCGTTTTGATTACAATCCTACTAATATCAGCAAGCGTTTCGGCTTGCCCCGGAATACGTAACAGCCACTGCGAGCCTTTTTGCTCAACAAAGCCAGCCCCACGGTTTTGATTATTGTCGGCAACCGCATCGATCAGCTCTTGCTGCGAGATACCATAGGCGAGCATTTTTTCAGGTTGCAGACCAATTAAGACTTCCCGTTTGTAACCGCCAATAGGGTTTACTTCAACCACACCGGGCACACGCAATAGCTGGGGGCGAATAATCCAATCATGTGCTGAGCGCAAATCCGTTGGCGTAATCAGCTTGCCATCGGCGTCGGTCGCACCCGGTTCAGCGTCCACGGTGAACATGAAGATTTCACCCAGCCCCGTCGCAATCGGCCCAAGCTCCGGCTCCAGTCCTATTGGCAATTTTGCCCGCACGTTGCCAAGTCTTTCGTTCACCAGCTGACGTGCAAAATAAATATCGGTGTCATCACCAAAGATTACCGTGACTTGGGAAAGTCCGTAGCGAGAAACAGATCGGGTGTACTTCAGCTCGGGCAGGCCTGCCATCGATGTTTCAATAGCGTAGGTAACGCGTTGCTCGATTTCCAGCGGCGTGTAGCCTGGCGCTTCAGTGTTAATTATGACCTGAACATTGGTGATATCGGGAACGGCATCAATCGGCAGTCGGTTGAAATTCCATAAACCCAGACCACAAAGCGCAAGCACGGCGGCCATCACCACACCGCGCCGCGCTAGGGAAAATTGTATAATTGCATCAAGCATGGGACGTCCTTTAGTGGTCGTGTGAAGCGCCAGATTTTTCGATATCGGCCTTGATGATGAAGCTGTTGTCGGTAACGTATTCAGTTCCCGGCTTTAGCCCACCTAAGACCTCAACCCATTCGCCAGCCTCGCGACCGAGCTCTAGCATGCGCACTTCGTATTGATCGCCCACTTTGGCGTAGACCACGGTGAAATCCCGGAAGCTTTGCAGTGCCTTCCGCTTTACCGCAAGCGGCACTTCATAGCGAGCCACTTCGACATCGCCGCGAATAAAGCTCCCCGCTGGCAGCGCAAGATTGCTGGCATCAACACTAACCCTGATGTCTGCAGATTGATCGGCATTCAGCAGCGGAGAAATCCACTGCACCTCGCCTTCACCAATGACGTCCATCGTATCGTTGCGCAACTGCACGCTGTTGTTTAGCGCAATTCGACGCCGGTCGTCAGGGTAGGCTTTGAGTAAAACCACTTGGCGGGAACGATCAACAATACTCACCAGCGCGCGACCAGCAGTCGCTTCGCCGATATTGACCGGCAGGGCCGCAATTTCACCGGCAATATCGGCGCGCAACACATAGGATTTCAGGCTTTCGTTACTCTCGATACTCATCAACGGAGTGCCCGCTTTCACCTGCTGACCTAAGCTAACGTGAATGGCTTTAATCACACCGTCGAAACGGGCACTTAACTGCGTTAAAGCATTGGTATCGGCTACCAGTCGACCGAAGAGCGGCAGCTGCTCGACGAGCACTTGTGAACGCGCAGTACCAGTGGTGATACCCATGGCGTCAGCAACATCGTCATTAATCCGAGTTCGCCCTTCAAAATTATCGTACTGCCACTCATAGCGCTTATCGCCGTAAGCCGCATTAAGCGTAACGAGAAAAGAATGTGGCTCGACTATTTCCATATCACCGCGCAAAAAATCGTCTTGCGGCCTGAAATTGATTTGATCGTCGCCATCACCGAGGCGCCCCAAAGTAACGCTCACCTTGACGTTTTCTGGCGGCAATGCCTCGCCACCTTGACTTGCCCAGACACGAAACTCAGGCGGTACGCCGGTCTCGAAGATTGCCAATTCAATCGCGAAATCACCCTCGCGCAACATACGCCCTCGGTGCGGGCCTTTTTCAGGTTCAATTTCCTGGACTTCGGCGCCAACGGCGAGTGCAGCGCTACTTAAGCTCATTAATAGCGAGACAAGCATACTGACGATTAACGATCGTTTTACTGAATTACTCATGGATTTACCTCATCGTTGCCCAACAGTGGCAAACCGGTTAGACGTTCAATTTCGACGCGTGTGAGCTGTGCTTTAAACTGGCTATCTAATAAATGACTGCGTGTCGCGAGCAATTCCTGCTGCACCCCGCGCCAATCTTGGTAGCTGTACCGGCCAAGCTGGTAGGCGTTACGGGCTTCTTTCTGGGCTTGTTCAAGCGTTGGAATAATTTGCTCACGCAGTGCGCCAACCACATGCTGCGCGTGCTGAAACTCTTGAAGCAAAACATACAAGCGCGCTTCCAGCGCTAATTGCACTGCGTCAACATCAGCACGATAAGCATCACGCTCCGCAGCTAAAGCGGCTATACGTCCGCTATTACGCTGTTCCCCCCCTAAGGGCACGGTAAAGCCAGCCACTAAGGCGTAGTCGTCGGTATTTTCAAAACGCCTTACACCGGTTGAGAACTGCCACCTGGACTGGGCTTCCGTTTTCGCTAAAGCGATTTCGGATTGCGCCACTCGCTCTTGGCTGAGTAGTTTCCGTACACGCGGATGACTGCTTAGATGCTGCGCCAGATCCTCGTAATTCAATCTATCCGTGGCTATTGCAAGCGAGCCGGAAGCAGTTTCAAAATCGGGTTCGCGGGCATTCCACTGGGTCGCCAACATCCGCTTAGCGCCGCGAATTTCATGATCTAAATCTTCCAAGGCGATATCTGCCCGCGCCAGCTCAGCCTCGGCCCGAAGTTTGTCAGCGAGCAGCGATTTGCCTGCATCCATGCGTTTTGACAGTTCTTTTACAACTGATTCCGCTTGCGCTCTTGCGGCTGTAGCGAGCTCTTTACGCTGCTGATATACGACTACGGTGAGAAATTTCCGGGCGGTCTCGGCGGCCACATCCAGAGTCTTTATCGCTTGCTCATCGCTAATCACCTGTTTTTGCACGTCAGCGCTACGTCCGCGTTGCTCCAGTAAGTCGCCCTCTAAAATCCAACTAATACTGAGCGTCGACTGAAGGCTGTCGGCGCCACTGTAATCGCCGGATCCAAAGCCATCCTCAACACTTAAGCCAAGCTGGGGGCGATTGCCGACCCGTGCCTGCTGCGCCATTCCATCGGCAGCAGCGCGACGGTAGTTAAAGGCTTGGAGCTCTGGGTGTTTAGCAAAGCTTCGTTGGATGGCCTCGTTTAATGTTAAGGATTTCTCGGCCACAGAGGCCGTCGACATAGTCAGCAATAACGGAATTAGAATAAGCGTTTTATGCCAAAAAAACCGATTCACAATCGGTTTTTTTGGCATTCGAAACGGACTAAAAGCATGCATAAATAAGCCTCAATGACTAAAAATTGCTTCAATCGCATGATGATAACTGTCTACGCTCAAAAGGCAGGAAGCCAAAAGTACGCACAGAAATACAACAAACAAGGATAAGGGGAAACCGCGGCCTGGTTCAGACCTCAGCTGATAATGAACGCGCGCTTCAATTTCAGACGCATAGAAATGACAAGACAAGGGACTGGGAAATTGCTGTTGATTTCGCGACAAACGGCATAGTTTTATCACGGTACTAGCAACTGTGGTGCCACCCGATCCGCCTCCAGCCGCATAATCATCTGCAGCCAGCTCCAGGCATAAAGAAAATTCGCGGCGTAACCGGTGGCTAATGACTGGCAGATAAAACGCGGCAAGAAAGGAAAAAGACCACTTCCGTAAAGGGTCAAGCCGCAGCTGGTGGGCGAGTTCATGGCGAGAAACGATGTCATTTTCAGCCGCAGATAATTGTGCCTGCAAGGCAGGACTGATGAAAACTTTAGGCCGGAAAAGACCAGCGGTGAACGCATAAATCACCGTAGAGCCCAAACTACTATTTTTAGTAAAACCATCAAGGCTAAGCAGCGCACCAAGGGCAGACCGATGCTTAAGCAATTGGTGAGTATGACGAACTATCGCTAGGAAAAACGTCGCGGCAAATAGAAGTACCAGCACGCTATGCCAGCTATAAAAGTTGAAAACATTAATATGGTGCCAATGGGTAAGCGCCAAGAACCACGAGGGCATAGCAACGGCAGAATCGGGCATCAGCACAACGCTTGTAACGCTTAGAGCAACAAGCCAAGGGATCAAAACAAATGACCACAACACCCATTGGCGAGCGCCTGCGGATAGTTTGACTCGCCACCGCTCAGTAGTTCGAAAAACTAAAGAAAGAATTAGGGCGCAATAGAAAAACACCGATGCGGCAATAAACACGCTATTTAGGGTAATTGCATAGCCGCCGACAAGCATTCTTATTTCCCCGATTTATCGCTGGCGCGGCGCTGATCAATAAGCGATTCCAATGCCTGCAATTGCGTTTCGGTCATTTCTGCTGATAGTGAACTAAACGCAGCCAGTAGCGTGTCTTCACTATCAGTGTAGTCGGCAGCGACCTCGCGCACCAACCGAGCCAGAAAAGTATCTTTGCCCATAGCTGCGCGATAAATAAAGGCATGACCTGACTTATTGCGAAACAAAAGCTTCTTTTTATATAAGCGATCAAGGGTACTTTGGATCGTGTTCAACGTCCTTACTGTATCATCCGCTAGCTCGCGATGTACCCGCTTGGCGTCTGCTTCATCAGTATCCCAAAAATACTGAAGAACTGACTTTTCCAAATTTCCCAATTGCATGCCACATTCGACCTAGAGTTGCATAAGACTGCCATAGTGCCTGCGATAAAACCGATCGTCAATCGGTTTTATCGCAGGCACTGCAATGGAGACGACGGGTTAACAGGGCAAATAGACGCGGAAACGCTTGAATATGGCTGGTTAAAACAATAAATCCCCCGCTATACATAACATGGATAAATTCAAGCCTGGCCGACCAATTTTCACAGATGACGAGCGCACTGAATTTAGTTTGGACGATTGGCCGTATCAATTTGTCCGCTTGAAATGACAATAAATGAAACGCTGCATTTTTCCTATGGGCGTCTGGTGCAATTCCTCTTCGTGGCCCAATAATTCAAACTGCGCGCCTAATTCGGCGTGTAAGGTGCTTGGCGAATAACGACGCACAGGCAGGCCGCTGCATTGTTCAGGGCCATCTTCGGAAAAAGTCGCAATGATCACGTGCCCACCTAATTTCACGCTATCTAAAACTGCCTCGACATAGCGGCGCCTATCCGCGCCCTCTATCAGAAAGTGGAATACCGCACGGTCATGCCATAAGTCGATACCCTGAGCCGGAAGGAGGTAGTGAAAGATATTTCGTTCAATCCATTGTACTTTTTTTGAAGCTTCTCCTAGTCGTTTTTTGGCCGCGTTAAGTGCCGCCCCAGATAGATCCATAACAGTTACATTAGTAAAATTATTTTCCAGCAATGAATCTACAAGTGTCGAAGCACCGCCGCCGACATCGATTATTTGTGCCGTTTTATCAAGATTGATTTGCTGAATAATGTGCAGAGAATAGGAAGCGTGGGCCTGAAACCAACTTACCGAGTTCGTTGACATTGTTGTGTATACCGCCTCCCAATGCGCTTTAGTGTTCATAAAGGCCCCCTCATCGAATTTTAAAAACTCTTTTGGCGCACTACCTTCAAGTAAATACCCATCCGTACAACTATATCTCGCGCTTACCAATATTCACTTAGTTAAACGTTTTTGAAACCGCCAGAGTTATTTCGTTGCGCTGGTAGCTATAAGCATCAAAGTTGGAGTCGTTATTCCAATGCGTCGCTTCAAGCCTTGTCGACCAGCCGCGACTGAGCTGATAGCGAACGCCGACTTGAGTACTCCAGCGCTTATCGTCCCTTTCCGCCTCTAAAGCGCCCGCGCGAATTTCTTGCTCGTCATAGCGACTTATACGGTAATCACCCGAAAACTCGGCAGTTAGGTTTGTAACCAGAGGTAAGCTAGCGTGCAGAGAAAACGTATGTTGCAGCGGTGACGCACTAAAGCGCTCACTTATCGCACCAGTACTATCGGTGGTAATTAATTGATTGCGATCATTAAGATTCAACTCATAGCCAACACGCCAACGCAGCGACGCGAAAGTGTCGTTGTAGCGCATGCGCAGTTGCATTCGCTCGCCTGATAAATAGTCATAGCCGTTGCCATCGTCGCCGTTGACCGTTTCCAGCGCGATACGGGTATCAATATACGCGGACGGCAACGAATATTGTGCATTTAACGCAGCGTTGATGCTGTTCTGAATGGTATCGCCACCAATGTCGAGTTGGCTTGCCGTTAATTGATAGTCTAGGCGCCATGCGCGCAGCAACTGTATATACCCTACACCAATACCCAGATTGGTGGCGTCTTCATCATTCACGTCAGCGTAGCGTCGAATATAGCCAGTGCCACTGATGTAGCCACCTTGCTTCGCATCGCCGCCAAAATGATACCGGCCGTACAAGAGCGTACCTAAGAAATTGTCGCCATCACGCTCCACCGCGAGGTTACTCGTTTCATCGACCAGCTGTGGATTGCTGTCGTTACCAACAAGAGCTTCTAAATAAACGATGTACGGGACGATGGCGCTGTCGCGCAAACCCAGCTTACGTTCTGCAAGTCGCCGCAGTGTTTCCGTCGTGGCAATATTCCGTGACTTTTCAAACCACTTTGCAGCATCGGCTTGATTCCCACGCTTTTCTTCGACGAGGCCCATATTGTAATAACTCAGCGAGGCCAACTTTTCTGAACGGCTAGCCTCTCCAAATGCGGTGAGGGCTGCTGAATAACGACCTTGCTTGAAATAGGCCACGCCAAGATTATGGTAGAGTGCGGCGGAGGTTTTACCGGCTTTTTTAGCTTGTAGGAAGCGCTCTACTGCTTGGGCGTAGTCCCCGGCTTTAGACGAGACCACACCCTGTTTAAATGCATCATTCGCTGTGGTCGAGGCGAATACAGAATGAGGCGACATTGCCGCGATGGCGATGGCCAACGCTGCGAAATACTTCGGTGAGGTCAACGGCATAGTACATCCTCAATCACTTATTATAATAAAAACACCGCGACCGAGATTGCGGTGTTTCGCTACACAAGTGTAGCGTGAAATTTCTTAGTAGCATCGCTATTATACGCTAGCGATTATTCTGTGGGCTTGGCACGTTTATATCTGGGCGATTACTTTGGCCACCACCATTTTCTCTGGCATCTTGTGAACGCTGGGCACCCTGCTGGCTGCCTTGCTGGCGCGCTTGATTGGAGTTTTCCATGCCATTACCCGAATTGTCACGGGCTTGTTCAGCCGCCTGGATAGGCAATGATATTTCATTAATAAAGCTGTCTTCTGAGAAGGCTTCATTTTCAATAATGGTTAATGTAACGTCCAATTCCTCGGCTGCATATGAGGGCAGAGCAACGAGATAAAGAAAAGTTGGCAATAGTAATAGGCGCATTTTCATAATCGAAATCCTCTAAAAGAAAAGTGGCGCGCAATGCGCACCACGCTTCTATATCTTAACGTTCAGGGCGACCACCGGGACGATTAGTTGCGGCTTCTGGAGCCTCTGGACGGTTAGTTGCCGCTTCTGGTGCATCGGGACGTCCGCCATTATTGCGGGCTTGTTCTGCACGCTCACGACCAAAATCAGCGCCACGCTGGCGGGCTTGATTCGCAGTTTCCATG
Organism: Zhongshania antarctica; assembly: GCF_014202945.1. Classification (GTDB taxonomy): domain Bacteria; phylum Pseudomonadota; class Gammaproteobacteria; order Pseudomonadales; family Spongiibacteraceae; genus Spongiibacter; species Spongiibacter antarcticus. Next base: position 23,068 of record NZ_JACHHW010000010.1, read on the forward strand.
CCTTTTGCAGAGCTCAAGCGACCTTGCTCAGATGCTGAGGCAGGTAGGGCGAGCATCCGCTCTTCGGAAGCCATTTCTTCGTCTTCGACTGCTTCCATGGTGCCGTCATCTTCTACTTCTACAACGGTATTGTCATCAGTAGACTCTACCACCGTGCTGTCGTCAGCTGTTGTTTCAACTGGATCAGTAGTTGATTCCTCTTGAGCATAGGAAATAAGGGGCAAGGCAGTAAGTCCAAGAGCAAGTGCAAATATAGTCAGTGTGTTTTTCATATTAATTACCTCTAACATTATGGCGCTTAGGCCGTAAACCCACGGGTGGCGCGCAAAGTCGCACCTGCAGGGTATGAGTGCGTATCGGCCTGAATGCCAATGCGCATGATTTGATGTTTACCGCTGTGTTCGATACGAAGTACTAACTCAGTGTTCAAATTGTCTTTGTTGGCGATAAGCGGAAGCGTTAGCCGGTTGTCGCCTTTTTGTAGTGATGCAGTCCAACGTAGCTCGCGCTGATCAGGGTAGCCCGCTAATTGCACTCCGTCGGGGAGCTCCAATGTCAAAACCGCATCGTTCATCGTCGATAAACTGGAAAGCGCGAACGTGACATCTTTGGCTTCAGCAAACGTTAGCGATACCCACTGCTGCTTAACTCCGTCATCATCACTAAAAGGCGCATTGCTTGAGCGGTCCAGAAATAGCGCCCCGGTAATGGCCAAACACAGCAGTGATGCGGCTATGCCGAACTGCAGAGCACCGCTGCGCTTTTTGATGGGTGCCCCTAATAAAATTGGTAATGCCTCAGGCATTTTTGGCGCCGACAATTGGCTTAGCGCCGCGATAATGCGCTGCGCACGTTTTGCCTCAGCCTGACATCTTGCGCAGCTATCTAAATGATCCTCGAACGCTTTTAGCTGCACTGCGGATAATTCTCCGTCCAGCCAGTTGTCGAGTTGATTGTCGCAAATATCGCAGTTCATAATTTGTCCTCTTACCCTTTACACGACTGAGGTGCTTAAAAGGTTGCATCAACCAGAAAAAAACGAAGTGATTTTCTCGCGCGGTGAAGTCGTGACTTCAATGTGCCGAGTGGCTCCTGCAGAATATTTTCCAGTTCAGTCAATGACATACCCTCAACATCATGCAAAATCACAAGGTCTCTTTGGTTCACGGGAAGTGATTCCAGCGCAGTTTGCAATTGTTGTTGGAGTTGCTCATTTTGCGCCTGGTCGGCGGGGCCCGCAGCGCTATCCACTAGTTGGTCAGTAAAATCTGTGTCGTCAGCGCTGGTGATGGTTGAAAACGTCACCGGCTGCAACTTGGTACGGCGATAACCGTCGACAAAAAGGTTGTAGAGCGAACGTTTTAACCATGTTTGCGGGGAATCGAGCTTGTCCAGCTGATTAGGCTTGCTTAAAAATTTCGCTGCGAGTTCTTGAATTAAGTCTTCGCTGTCCGCTTGATTACCGGACAGACGGAAAGCCATCCGGTAAAGATCGGGTAAGTGGCTATTCAAGATGTCGTCTGCGGATGATCTCGACTTGCGCCGCCAAGACAGAATATTTGCCATAAAAGCAGTAAACCCAGTTGTTATGATTGCGCCGATTAAGCTTACTTGACTGTTTTGCGCTAGCTTATATCACTATCACGAATGAGATAGGCAAAAGGTTGCATCAAATTTAACGAAAATCGCTTATGGGCTGGCTGGCTTTCCATCCCGGCTATTGCGCCGCCATCATCCGCCCCGCGCTAGACAAAAGCTTGGAAGATGCTAACAGAGGCGGTGGTACAAAAACCGGGGGCTAGCGTCACGTCGCTTAGGATATCAATGGTATACGCTAAAGTGCCAAGCCTCAGCCTCAGTACACCCGAGGGCAAACACACGGTATGTCTTGCAAAAAAGGAAGCAATTAGCAAGGATTACACTATCTAAAAAATACATTACCCAGAGCGACTAATTAGGCCCTAGGTTTGCGAATTGAATAGCGTAATTTTCCATAATTGTTTTCCTTATTGCAAGACATACCTGGTGGGCACTTTGCTCAATAAAATCCGATTTTGATACGGCAATCCGTTGGCACACAAGAAATAGATTCCTCACTTCGGTGAGGTTTTTTGTGCAGCGTTAATCATCAGGTTTAAATTCCTACTTTGAGTTGTGGATATTATTTATCCAAAGAACAGTAGCTATTGATACTCGCGCTTCCCTATTACTTTGTCCCTCTGATCAAAGCTCGGGCCTATGGGTTAAAAAATCAACGTGTTAATAGGAAAGGCTCTACGACTCAAAAGCCTTGACGACTTGGGCACAGCGACTGACCGCTAATGTGACGCAAGAGCCAGACACCTTAGCGGTCAGGCTGTATTTCTTTAACCGGTAAAAAGCGGACGGCCAAACACACACAATCCAATAAAGGTCGTAGGTTTTCATAGAGGCGATCATAATACTTCTAGCCAGGTGACCAAATTCACTATGCCACTACACCATGCTTGGAAGCACCTGGAGTACTAATAAACAGATTCCGATTGCGCTTCTTCTTAGCGACAAATATTTAAGTAAAGTAGATGTATGTACTGTGGGTCGGCGGTTCAGCTAATACGCTTGAACGGTGCTAGCATTTGTGAAATATAAGCTACGGGATAATCCGGCGCGGTTCCGATGCCCAGATCTTCTGAACGGATAACTCTCTCCTTGTCATAGTACGCAGTGCCTAAGAGATGATCCGTTAATGTTGTGAATAGACCGAAGTTGACATCGCCTTCTTTTGCCGTATTCAGGTGGTGGAAGCGATGAACTTGATTGATAGCTAGAACAGATCTGAGCGGCCCTGCGAAATAGGCAACATTGGAATGTTGCAGTAACAACTGGATAACCACCGCAACAACCAGCAGCAGTAAGACTTCTTGTGGAGCGCCCATCAAGAGTAGCGGGGCAGTACCTGCAAGGGTTTCAATAGTTTGATGCAAGGGGTGTTTCATCAGACCGTTAAACCCATACATACGTTTCACGCTATGATGTACTGCATGTAGCTGCCACAGCGCGCTGTACCTATGACTGGCGTAATGTGCCAGTGTAATACCTATATCGGCTATGATCACCGCCAACAACACTTGCAACCACAGCGGTGCGTAGGAGGGCCAAATTGAATTAAATGGGATAAAACTAGCAATGATTGGGACACTTAATACGCCGACAATACTCAGTGATTCATTGACTAAAGCATGAATAACATCACGCCCCGAGTCTGCTTGAGGCTTGTTGAATTCGGGACTAAATGGCATCCATTGTTCAATTAAGAACGACACAGCGATGAGTAAGCCAACCCATGCAACCAAGGCTAATTTCGAATAATCTTGTTCTGCCATATAAATAGCAAAGCCATTTCCTACGATCAGAAAGAAAGGCAAGTAAAGGACTTTGACAAACATTTCCAATGTGCTTTTCATATGCAAAAGTTCCCAGAGCTACAGAGTGCTTAGTTTGTCATTTTTAAATGGCGGCGCATTGAACGAAAAAGCTATTTCTGTAGCAGAAGTTGCTTAATAGTTGTAGCGCTTACGCCAAATGCCTGCGTAACAGCTCGGCAGAAGTGGGCCTGATCAGAAAAGCCAGATAAAAATGCTGCATCGGTAAGGGGCATCTGCCGCGATAGTTCAAATCCGACCAGTAGTTTAAGCCACTTTCTGTAACTGCGTAATGGCATGCCTGTTTGCTCTGTAAACCAATGAGAGAATCTGCTGGGTGAGAGATGTAGCAAACTCGATAAGGTTTTCTGCGTAGTATTGTTGCCGCTACTAATATCATCTTTAAGTGCTGCCAAAATGATATTCAATCGCTCGTCTGGAGTGTCACTGAATTGACAGCGACATTGTTTGTCGAAGCTAATCAACGCTCCCTGGAGGTTCTTTGCTTTAGCAAAGCGCATTACATACGCGGATGAAATTTCTTCATTCAGTACGGATATAGACCATTCCTCTACGGCTATCTGCGGTAGCAGTGTTTTACAAAAATCATGTGTTGGGTCAATATAGATGCATAATACATGTGCGGTTTCTAGTTGATGAATGGTACCCGCAGGTATCCATAGCCCGCGTTCGAAATATCGTGTTTTGTCAGATCGAAGCGCTATTGGTTCTTCTAGACCAATAGCGATTTGATGAGCCCAATGCCGGTGAGGTTTGTTGTCGCCCGAGGCGCCAAGAAATACCCCCATGCCTGCAGTTATGGCCACCGACCCTAACCAAGGCTGTGATGAAATTTGATTTTCATGCATTTTTTCGAGTCCTCAGTGCCTATCGTTGCCCCAATATTTCGCTTCGGTATCTTTAATATAATCGTTGAGGGGCGGCGTAAATTGCTAAATTTATATAACCGCTAGCATCCGCCTTCAGCAGAATAATTCTAATGGATCAGCAAACCTTAATGTTTGAACTCCACCCCAATTCAATTACAGTGGCCGACTGTAAATTGAAATTCACGCAGCTTCCATTGTAATACGATATTTCGGAGGGTAACTTGCTGCGAACTTATAATAATGTCGAGTAGCCTTAACTACCCGGCCAGCGTTAAACAGTAATTTTATTGGGATTCGATAGTCGCCCCACCTCTTTTAGAAGTTTGCTTCCAGATCACGAACAACGCAGGAAAAACCACTAAGACCATAATGAGCGAGGTCGCAACCCCGCCCACCATCGGCGCGGCGACCCATTTCATTAGATCAGCGCTACTGCCATTGCTGAGCATGATCGGCACTAAGCCCATGAGCAATGCGAGCCCGGTCATTAATTTGGGACGTAGCCGCTTGGCTACACCGTCGACTACTGCCTCAGTCCACCCGAGGGCAAACACACTGTATGTCTTGCAAAAAGGGAATCAATTGCGCAGGATTACGCTATCGCACACATACATTATCAAGAGACTAATTAGTCGCTCTGGGTATTTTTGTTTGCGCTGATATTGGCTATTTTTGCCGTTAGCCGCACGCCAGTAACTTTTTGATTTTTATCATAGTATTCTGTCTAACGGTATATCAGTGGATTCTCTATCGGTACAGCCTCCGGAAAAGCACGCAGACTGGGGGACGAGGCTTCACCTCTAACGATACTTCGGGATCCGCAATTCTCACTAGAGAGCGACACTTTGTCACTAGTGATGATCCCGAAGGCCGCTAATTAGCGGCCTTTTTACTTTTCAACAATCAATATGAGCAAGGGGTTCAGCTGATCGGCTTTCAGTCACAATGATGCCCAGCTTGCTAGAGAACGAGCCAATCAGCTAGTAAAAACGGCAGGAAAAATAAATAAGAAATCGGCACGCCAAAGAGAATGCTTTTGGCAAAGGTGATACTGGCCTGCGGATCTTTGTGTTCTAGGTACGAAAACAGCAGAGCTAAAATAGAAACTAATGGTAGCGCAACAATAAAACCCGCCAACACTATTTTTTATCCGATAACCACGACGGATAGCCAATAACCAACGCGGCGAGAAATATCTTTGCGACAAAGATATAGCCTGCTATAGACTCACCGTTAATTTACGCCGTCAAACTTACCACTGGTATTCACATCATAAACTTCGCCCTCAGCGGACATCAGGATATAGAGTGCGCTCTCTTCATTCGGATTTACAACTTTGATGATACGATAGCCATCGCCACTCTCAAAAATTGTCGCAGCCTCATTACTGATACTTGCCCAGCTCGCAGGTACTTTGCCAAAGCCAAGTTGGGGGTCGATATTGGCAAAACCCTGAACAATTTGCGTTGCGATAACCAACGCTTTTTGTTCGGTAACTGGCACATGACCACTGCCATGCGCCAGTAGATTTGAGCTTATAAACAAGCTTGCAAGTAAACACAGGGTAACTCGGTATTTCATTTTTTCACCTTTATTTAGTGGCTGTGGTAAGCACCATCGCCGTGTTCATGTGGGCCGTCTTCCTGCGGTGAAGGTTGAGGCGTAATTATGCGCCGCGGATAGTGATCGAGGACATTTGATTTCGCTTCCATCACCATATCTTCATGGATATGGGCGTGATCATCGCTATTAATCGGGAAGTCATCAGCAAACACGGTGTGCTGGTAGCCGTGTAGCTGATGTAGAAAAAGCAGCCCGCCAATAATGATTAGCAATGTATTGGCCATAACACTAAAGCGCTTGAAAGAGGCAGTTTTACGCCACCCGACTAACAGCACCAACATTACGGTGAGTGCCACGATCTGCCCGACTTCGACACCGACGTTGAAAGCCAGTATTTTCATAACGATACTGCCCTCGCCCATGGGCAGCTGTTGCAGCCGCGTAGACAAGCCAAAACCGTGAATCAAACCAAAGCCAAACACCATATACATCACGTTTGGCGAGTTCACACCAAAATAGCGTTTAAAACCGTCTAGGTTCTCGAAGCCCTTGTAGCAGACGGTCAGCGCGATAACGGCATCAATCAGGAAGTAATTTGCCTGCACGAAATAAAGCGTGGCAAAGACCAGCGTAATCGAGTGACCCACAGTGAACGCCGTAATGAATTTTACAATATCGCTAAAGCGGCTGAGAAAGAAGATAACACCAAATAGGAACAGCAAGTGATCATAGCCCGTAAGCATATGACCGGCACCTAACAATATGTAATCTGGTAGGCCAGCCTCAATTGCGCGCTGTTTATCTGCCTCAGACATACCGTGGGCGAGCACATTCACGCTAGTGAACATAATCGTCGCCAATGCAGCAATCAAGGCGTAAAACCGCGCTGTAAACAGCGTTTTCTTCACATTATGCTCCTTTATTGTTGATTTGCACTTAATACTGATCCAGGATTTTGGACCTTAAAATGACTTTCTCGGAGTAGCACTTTTGCGATCTAATTAAATACTTACAGGTAGGTAACAGGATCAAGCTATCTTGCGAATTTAAGTCTTAAATGGCGCAAAATTAAATACTATTCAACAGGCATGCAAACTACCGTATTCTATATGAAATAAGAACTACTACGAGTAATCGATGAAAACGCGTGATGTCTTTTCGTGGTCTATCTTTCCGGTGACGGTCGCCGTCGTGCTGCTGGGTGGGGTTTGGGCAATCGATGCCGGCCATGCTCCAAGCCTAGTCGCTGGTATCGGAACATTTGTAAGCGTGGCACTGGTGGTAACATTAGAGCGCATACTGCCTTACCGCAAAGAATGGAATCAATCCCAAGGTGACCAGCGCGCAGACTTGCTGTACCTGCCTAGCTATTTCGGCATTAACGCGCTGGTACAACCCGTCGTTGCCGCTGGCATTGTGTTGGGTGGTGCCTGGTTGTCGAATGCGCTAGGCATGGGTCTATGGCCCTCGGAGTGGCCACTGCTCGCTCAGTTTCTATTGGCCTGCATAGTTGTGGAGTTTTTCGATTACTGGCCTCACCGCTGGCTACACGAAGTACCTTTCCTATGGCGCTTCCACGCCATTCACCACAACCCCAAAAGGTTGTACTGGCTGAATGCAACGCGAGCGCATTTTGGTGAAGTCGTGTTTCGCGGCATCTTTAACGCCGTTCCGCTGGCACTGGCAGGGGCAAGCGCAGAAGTATTAGCATTGGTGGGACTGGCGAACTCACTACTGGGCCTATTCCAGCATGCGAACATCAATTTTAAAATGGGCCCTTTGACTTGGATCTTCAGCGTAGGCGAAATGCATCGCTGGCATCATTCACTGAAAATATCTGAGGCGAATCATAATTACGGCAGTAACTTCCTGTTTTGGGATGTGGTGTTTGGCACCCGATTCCGTGATGCAGAAAAATCTGGTCCGGAACAGCTAGGAATAGAAGATGACACTATCCCCGCCAGCTGGCGGGCGCAGCTGTGGGTGCCGTTCAAAGGGCATAAAAATGATTAATGAAGGGGGCCTGTTGATTTGTACTTAATGCGGGCCCAGTTTTACACTTTTAAAATGAATTAGATGTCCGGAGAATCTCTCTTGCAAGATCCATTTAAAGTACTGGTTAGAATTCGCTATTCCGACTGCGATGCCCAAGGTGTTATGTTTAATGCTCGCTACGGGGAATATGTCGACGTCGCGGTGACTGAATTTTATCGACAGGTCTTCGGTGGTTATCAGGCAATACTGGATATGGGTATTGATAGCCAGGTAGTGTCCTTATTAATCGAGTGGAAATCTCCCTGCACCTTCGACGACGTGGTCGCAATTAGCATTGACGACATCACCTTGGGGAAAACATCGTATACGATTCAATTGCGGTTTAGCGATGTTGAAACGCAACGAGAAATCGCCAGCGCAAAAATCGTATACGTTATGGTGACGGCGAATGAGTATCAGAAAATCGATATGCCTGATGATTTTCGCGCGGCGTTGACTCAACCCCAGCCTTGCACCGTCAATTTAGCAGGCGTCTAGCCTGTTAGCTATACGGTCTTTTTAAAATAAAAAGCAAGTAGGCGGCATCGCGTTAGTTCAAAATAATTTTAATAAAAAATAATAGGCCCTAATATGCGCTTTGTACTATCTACGTCGTTTAGCAGCGTCACTGACTTAAAGAAAATAGCGATCTCAGCAGATGAATGCGGCTGGGAGGCAATGTCATTTTCAGATCATGTGGTAAATCCAGAACAACTGAACACACCCTACCCCTACACCGAAGATGGCGAGCGTCGCTGGCAGTCCTTCACCGACTGGCCCGACCCATGGGTAATGATTGGCGCCTTAGCCAGTATCACTACTCGCTTAAAATTCACCAATAATATATTTGTACTGCCAATGCGGAATCCGTTTTTGGTCGCCAAGGCAATAAGCACTGCCGCCATCATTTCTGACAACCGAGTCATTCCCGCAATCGGCGTTGGCTGGTCAAAAGATGAGTTTGAACTGCTACAGCAAGACTTTCACACACGGGGCAAGCGGGCCGATGAGATGATCGAGATCATGCGCCTGCTGTGGACTGGAAAGTTTGTTGAATATAACGGCCAGCACTATCAATTTCCGCCACTTGAAATGAATCCAGCCCCCAGCGCCTATATCCCAATATGGGTAGGCGGTATTAGCGAGGCCGCTATGCGCCGCGCGGCAAGAGTCGGCGATGGTTGGGTAAGCGACCTGCAAACCAGCGAAGATATCTTAGCGAGCATTGCTAAGATACAGGTATACCGAAGAGAATATGGACGCGACAAACGGCCTTTTTCAGTAATGGCGACGCCTTCAGACGCCTTCACACCTGACGCCTATAAACGCTTAGAAGAAGGTGGCGTAAGCCATATCTTAACCCAACCCTGGCACTTCTATCACGGCGATACCCAGGACGTAGCCAAGAAGATTGACGGCGTAAAACGTTACGCCGACGATTATATTGCCGCGCTCTATCGCTAAGGACGCGAAGCCCAATTCTCGCCAGACGCTATAATGCTATATGGTGCCGGGGGCTGGCCTTACCATGTACCATGCTCCTCGATCACAAACGACTGCTCCGGCCAAAGATAAAACGGTGTGATACCAGCGTTTGCGTCGCGCTCAAAACGAGGCCCCTAACCGCTTGCGCAGCTCATCAAAATGACGCGCCAGATCTGCTTAGTATCCACCCCCGCCTCCGCTTTTCCTGTCCCGCCATCTACGCCACCGAATACCCACTAAACGTTTATTATTTGTACTATTAGGCATAGGATGGCATGTTACGTTATTCAGTACTCAGACCGTTGACCACAAAGGCGGCTGCACTATCTCGACAATTACAGTATAGGGGGCACAATGAACAATTTGGCGGAAGCTCAACCCATCCAACAGGCATCACGTATTGCACAGGTTTTCGAGACCCAGCGCACAGCGTCACGGCGCGCGCCCTACCCTAGCGTACAGGAACGAATTCAACATATTGATAAACTCGCCGCCCTACTGGAAAAAAATCAAGACGCGATCGCCAGCGCGATTTCGACTGATTTCGGCAACCGCCCCAGCCAAGAATCCAAGGTCTTGGAGATTTTTGGCCTGATCAGTGGCTGCAACTACACTCGAAAGCGCCTGAAAAAATGGATGAAGCCCCAGAAGCGCCACGTCGGGCTTGCCTTCTTCGGCGCAAAAAACACCGTCATCCCTCAGCCCAAGGGCGTTATTGGTATTGTTACCCCGTGGAATTACCCGCTGTTCCTCGCCCTGAGCCCGGCAATTAGCGCGCTGGCGGCAGGTAATCGCTGTATTATTAAAATGGCATCTAACTCGCAAACCTTGGCGAGACTGATGGAAAAATTAATCAGCGAAGAGTTTGACGATAGTGTGCTCGCCGTTGTCGCGGGGGTTTCGGCCCACGAGTTTACCCATCTCCCGTGGGATCACCTAGTTTTCACCGGTTCAGCGGCCACCGCGAAAACCGTTATGGAAACCGCCGCTAAATACCTGACGCCGGTCACCCTCGAGCTAGGTGGCAAATCGCCCACCATCGTTGCCGACGACTTTGATATTAAAGTCGCTGCCGACCGCCTACTATTTGGTAAATTTTTGAATGCCGGGCAAACCTGCGTAGCACCAGATTACGTGTTTATTCCCCGCAACAAAGTTGACGCCTTTATTGATGCGGCGAAAACCGTGGTTAAACAACGCTACCCTAATCTGAGCAGCGCCGACTACACATCGATTATTGACGAAAAAGCCTATCAGCGACTGAATAAAACACTGGAAGATGCCACTAGCAAAGGTGCCCGTGCCGTCAACCTAATGGATCAAACCACCAACGACGACGCATCGCGAAAGTTAGCGCCTCACCTCGTGTGCGATGTAAACGCCGACATGTTGATTATGCAGGACGAGATTTTTGGCCCGCTGCTGCCCATTAAACCCTATGACAATATCGAAGACGTTATTGCCTATATAAACGCCAACGAACGGCCATTAGCACTTTATTTATACAGCAACAAAAAGGCGGTTCAAGAGCAGGTCATTTACAACACCCTGTCCGGCGGCATGTGCATCAATGACAGCGTGGTGCACGTAGCACAGCACGACATGCCCTTTGGTGGCGTTGGCAACAGTGGCATGGGGCACTACCACGGCCACGAGGGCTTTATTGAGTTTTCAAAAATGCGGCCGATCTTTAAACAGGGACCAATGAGTGCGCTGCTCATGATGGCACCACCGTACGGTGCCACCTTCGACAAAATGTATAAGCTGATGTTGAAATTTAAACTCTAATTACACTATCTTTGGGCGCCCCAAGCAGTTGCGAGGGGCGCCAACACCACAAGGAATTTATATGACAATTACCTTAGACATCATTCCGATTATTTCTATTGCCGCCGGCGTAGCGATTTTGGTCAAGCCGCGCCTGCTAAACTATATTGTTGCTGGCTATTTAATTGCTATTGGCTTAATCGACCTGTTAAACCTGCATATTTAAATAGTGGCATTTGGGGCGGAGTAAAACCTCAGCACAAAGAGCTACTGTACTTTCGCCCACCAAAATTGTAAAAAACCAAGCACAAGCCATCACGAATGAACATTACCGACACTTACGATTTTCGCTGAAATTGTCGACCGCCCAAACGCAACTAAACCCGCACCAAACACGTACATAGTTAGCCCGTATACCATCGACGGAATCGCCATTTCCTGCGAGCCAAGAATAGTGGTTGCGACTAGAATGCCGATAGTGCTATTTTTTATGCCAAGCTCCACCGCAATGGCCAATTGGTCCGGCTTTGCCACGCCAACAATACGCGCAATGCCTAAGCCTGCGCCAATCCCCAAGATGTTAAGCAATATGCAAGCAGGGCCCGCTTGAATCAGTAGTCCTAGAAGCTGATCACGCAAACCGTAAGAGATAATGACGATTAAACTCAGCAGCACCACAGCGCCAAAGGCATTAAATTTCTTCTCTGAACGGACCGCAAAAATTGGCGCCCTTGCTCGAATAAGCATACCTATACCCGTCGGCAGTAAAACGATCACCACCAGCATGACAATAGTATCGACAACCGGCATGGTGACATTGGCAGACCGACCAAGCTGCCAACTCAATGCCTGATTCACTAATAGCGGCAAAGTCATAATCGTCGCGATACTGGCAACGGCAGTAACTACAATAGAGAGCGCCACATTGCCTCTGGCTAAATAGGTAATAACATTCGATGTTGCGCCACCGGGACAGGCCGCAAGTATCACCAGACCAACGGCAATAGCGGGAGATAAGCCCAAGGCCCACGCCACCAAAAAGCCAAGTGCCGGTAAAACCAGCAACTGCCCGACGCTACCCGCTATCGCGGCCCGAGGATGATGTGCCTCTTTTACAAAATCTTTAACGGTTAAGCCGAGCCCCATACCAATCATGATGATAAAAAGAGAAACGGGTAAACCAATATCGATAAACACACTTTGCGCCATCGTTTTTCTTCCTTATTGTTGTAATAAAATACGCTAGGCCAGCAGTTTAGGCTTAAACATGCCATTTATCTGTTACAAAGATGACAGTTTTTCCTAATTCATCGACTTATTTAAACTCCAGACAACTTGTGTGGTGCGCCTCAGCGATGGCATTTAATTAGCTCGTCTCAGTCACCCAGCGCTGCACATCGAGCCACAAATGCTCTGCAAGATCGGCGTCATCGGCTTCGGCACTCGCCGCGCTAAGCTGCCGATCACAATAATAGCCCCCCGAGCTTAATATCGCCTTGTCAGCGGTAGCGCAGTGAATTTGAGTTTGCGCGCCCTGGCTTGCCGTTTTCAAAAACAGCTTTTCGATGGGCGCTAGAGCGCTGCGCACCTTTTCAATAATACCAGTGCCTGCAAGGCCTTTGCCGGCCACATTGGTGTATACCGCGCCGGGATGCAGGCAGTAGCTGCTAATGCCGTGTTGTGCGAAGTGTGCGTCTATGCTGCGCGTTAAATGCACCAGCCCCAGTTTGGATTGCCCGTAAGCATTCCAGGAGTTATAGGGCCGCTGCGGCGTAAAAAACTCAGTATTAAGACCTTTGCTATGCAGCTGCGAAACCACGGTCACTACGCGGCTATCGCCAGAAATTGCCGCCGACGTTTTGAGAAGCGGCAGTAGACGGTATGTGAGATGCGCGGTGCCCAAATAATTAACCCGCCACTGAATTTCAAAGCCATCAGCGCTGCGCTGCGGCGACGTCCACCTCGACATCAGATCGAGATGAATACCCGCATTATTAATGAGTACATCTAAAGGTAAGGCCTTGGCTTCGTAAGCTCGCAGGAAACCTTCGACCGAGCTGAACTGCGACAAATCCAAATCAAAAGCGTGAATATTTTGATGGAAGCGAGCAGCCAATTGCTCGCGCAACGCTGCCGCAATTGCCTCGCTATTATTGCGCACCGTTATCGAAACCACCGCGCCCTGCGCGAGTAACTGCAAGGCCGTGGCAAACCCTAAGGAACCCAAGGCGCACCCTGTCACAATAAAATGACGACACTCTAGGTCGGTAGGCTCAGCCATATTAATGCCGCCGATAATGCCCTGAATTCTACTTAACAAGCCACTCATAATATTTCCCGGTCATACCCCGCCTGAATTGACCAAGCCGTTCGCGAAGCACTTAGGGCCGCTGACTCAAGAGGCGTGTTCAGCTTACACAAAGATCTATAGGGTACCACCGATATTCTTACTTCAGTTTAATCGACTAGCAGTAATCAAATATTCAATATCGGACTTAGGACTAGTTTTAATTTTTCGATTGCAACACTGCCAGTCTACTACGCGGTTTAAATTTCATTCCATCCACTAGATGGACGACACTGGACGTGACCTTATCGCTAATTATCACTATAAAACTTAATCTACCCAGCCACGCAAGTGTTGTTAACGTTCCGGCGAAAGTTTCATATGACGGTAAAGCGATAAAACCAACCGCCCTAATGTGCCACCATAAAGACCAGCTGTAGCCCCAAGAAAACCGAATACCAATTCATTTTGGCGACGATCATTAAAATCAATATTAGTAGCCGTGCTGACCATCAATGATCGCTTGATAAAACGTTTTATCTAAAATCTCGTAAGCATTAGCGCGAGGCGTCAAGACGTAAACCACGTCGTCAAATTCATTAATGTTATAGGACTGCTTACGCAAATTCGCCTTGAATAACTTAAATGTCACGGTCGTCTCCGCGGCCGGCTGTATTCGCACAAAGACAGGCCGTGCAAAGGCTGGCATTTCACTCACCACAAAACGAGAAAATTCCTCAGAGTCGAACTCCACCCCTGGCTTAAGGGTAATTGCCGCCATTCCCGCACGCCCCTCGACACCCGGAATCTGCACCCCATACACATTGGCGATGTCAACCTGCGCATTACTATTCAGCGTTTCCCCCACTTCATTGGTGGACACATTCTCAGAGCGCCAACGAAAGGTGTCACCCAATCTATCGACGAATTCATAATGCGCAAGACCTACCGAAAAACCCACATCAATTTGTTTAATGACATCCCCGGTATTAAACCAACGATCGTTCTCTTTTCTAACTCCAGACAGTATTTTACTATTAGAGGCTTTTTTATCGTTATAGCCATCGAACTTAAAACGATTGTCAATTTTCATTAGAAGCACACCAGGCTCCCCTTTTTTTACTTCGACTAACTTCCCCTTCTTATCGCGAATCATTTCATCCGCATCAAAGTCATACTGAATTAGCAAAATATCGGCCGACGTCGTACCAATTGTTTTTTCCTTGTTGAGCAAATTAATAAAAATAGCGTTGCCTTCGCTCGAACCGTACATTTCACTGATTCGCGGTATTTTGAAGCGTTTGCGAAACACGTCCCACACATCGGGGCGCAAACCATTACCCACCATGGTTTGAATAGGGTTGTTAAGCTCGTCGGGGGATGTTTTTTGCATCGCTAAATACCGGCACAGCTCACCGACATATACGAACAAGGTAGTTTGATGCTCCTGAACCTCTGACCAAAATTGACTGGCGGAGAAGCGTCGCCGTAAAAATATCGATGCCCCAGAATACAGACTGGTACCGACCCCTGGGCCTAAGCCAGTAAAGTGGTAGAGCGGCAAACAAAGATAAATCCGATCCGTCTGCTTGGCACGAAACGCAATGCGAGAATAGGGTTCTGCCGCCGACAGGTAACGACGATGTAAAATTAGCGCGGCCTTGGGCAGGCCAGTTGTACCTGAAGTGAGGATATAGCAGGCCTTTTCACCAGCACGAATATCGAGTGTTTCAGGCAAGTTGTCTGCGGGCATTTGATCCAAGGTGGCCATCACATCCACTGCCCATACCGGTGCTTTGGATTGATGATCCGCCTCGCCCACGCCAGGACTCAGCCCCTCATCCCTAACCCAGATAAAATCATTATCACTTAGCGGAAGCTCATCTTTAACTTCGGCAATACTCTCTATGAGCTCTTCGCCGACGATACACTTTATGGAATTGGTTATATTAATACAGTGAATCAGTGCACGACCCTTCAAGCTGGTATTTATCAAGCCTGTAGCGGCACCCAGTTTAGCCAGTGCGATGAAGCAGGCCAGCATTTCAATGCGGTTATCCATCAAAAGACCAACGCAGTCGCCCCGTTTCACACCGCGTCCTTTTAAGGCATGCGCAAAACGATTCACTAGATCATTAAACTCTCCCCAGCTTAATTCTCGGCCTTCAAAAATAATAGCGGGCTTCGTTTCATAGCGTTTTGCTGTTTCTTGAAAAAGGCGACCTAAAGATTTTTTATCATCGTCTTTTGGTGGTCTAAACGTCAGGGCCGGCAGTACCGAAACAAAGTCTCGCATTACTCTAGAAAACTCGTTCATAGTTCAATATCTCTTGTTTTTATTTAGTCGCTTAACATCGTCTCTTATAAAGACAGCAGCCTTGGCGAAATTAACCCTCTGTTATTGTAATAGAGCAAAGGCCGTCTCATTTAAGCTGATGATCTCATGACGGCTCAGAGATCGATAGTGCATTGAGACCGAGGGCCCACACTCACCATTTATACTAAGCATTTTCGTTCAACGTTAAATTGTAAACATCAACGCTGGTTTTCCGACCTGCCAGATAGTGACTAATTGCAGTTTTGTCGACATCAACGCACCTAGCTAGATGTCACCCCAGATAAACTAAAACCTGAAGCGTCGCCAGATTCAACGTTACTGGGGTTAGTAACCCTTCGATATCCCTTTCTATAAATGGTAATAGTACCCAAGCGCAACTTGTGAATGACGAAATCTGCCCTATATTGGAAGGAAGGCTATGGAGAACGCTTTCTGCTTAAAGCACTCTGCTTGCTCGACGTAAATAATAATCATAAAAGGGAAGGTATCTATGTCCTATGTCGAAAAACTAAAATTACCCGTTGGGGTCTGCTTGGTAGCACTCGCCGCGAGCGATATTTATGCGCAAAGTACGAATGCCGCAGGAAAGACGCTAGAAATTGAAGAGGTGGTGGTATTAGGGTCTCGCAAACCCGGCCGAACCGCAGTAGACATGCCGGTTCCCGTCGACTCGCTGGGCGCAGATACCCTCCGCCAAACAGGCCAAACTGAAGTGGGTCGAATGCTCCAGTCGGTTGCGCCATCATTCAATTTTTCCAGCTCGTCGATTAGCGACGGCACGGATGCGCTTAGGCCTGCCACCTTGCGCGGCCTAGGCCCAGATCAAACCTTGGTGCTCATCAACGGCAAGCGGCGGCACACCAGCGCCCTGATTCACGTCAACACCTCCGTGGGCCGAGGCACCTCGGGGGTAGACATGAATGCCGTGCCTGGTGCCGCCATCAAGCGAATTGAGGTGCTACGCGACGGCGCTGCCGCGCAGTACGGCTCAGACGCCATTGCTGGCGTCATTAATATCGTACTCAGTGACGAACCCGAAGCGGGCCGCATTGGCGTCTCGTACGGTGAGTATTCCGAAGGTGACGGTACGACCTACAACCTCGACCTCTCCAAAGGTCTCGCCCTAGGTGATCGCGGGTTTATCAACGCAACCTTAAATTACCGAGATCGCGGTTCAACTAATCGCGCCGGACTCAGCGGTCAATGCCAGTATTTAGCCGGGTGCGATGCGAACAACGATGGCACCATCAGTTCAGGTTCGGACCCTGATGGAATAGACGAAGCCTCCGATCCACGGGAAGCGACCTTCCCGCGGCAGAATTTCAGAATTGGCGACGCCGAGTCAGAACAGTTAGCCGTAATACTCAATTCCGCCTACCAACTGGAATCCGGCGAGCTCTATGGCTTTGTTACTTACTCAGACCGCGAAAGCACCTCGGGGGGCTTCTATCGCCGCGCCAATCAAACAGATAACAACCCAACCTTGGCAGACGGCGAAGCCTTTGCGCCCAACGGCTTCCTTCCGTTAATTAACACCCAAATAGATGATTTCTCCGCCAATCTGGGCTACCGGCAAGAACTCAGCAATGATGTAACGATGGATGTGTCTTACACCATAGGCTGGAACGACTTTGCCTTTTATATCAGCAATTCCGTCAATGCCTCCTACATCAACGAATTGCGCTACGGGCAGAATCTCAGCGATGCCGAGATTCGCGCCAGCGCGTCGCGGACCGCCGATGCCGGTGAACTAAGCCTTGGCTTGCAAACCATCAACCTCGATTTCACTCAACAACTTGGCGCCTGGAGCCTAGCCTGGGGCGCAGAATTGCGCCGTGATGATTATGAAATTAAGGCCGGCGATAAATACTCATACTTTGACTACGACACAGATGCCAGCGGCGCATCAATGTATGCCGCCGATGCCGCTGCTGGCATTCAGGTATTTCCAGGCTTCCAACCTGGCAACGAACTGAATGAAAGCCGCGATGTATGGTCACTATACGCCGATACCGAATATGAAATTTCTGACGCCTGGCTGGCCAGTGGTGCGCTGCGCTACGACAACTACGACGATTTTGGCGGCACGGTTAACTTCAAGCTCGCCAGCAGTTTCCGCGCAACGGACAGAGTAAGCTTTAGGGGCGCGGCGAGTACCGGTTTTCGCGCACCCTCAATGCAACAGCAGTACTTCAACAATATAAGTACTCAGTTTGTCTCTGACGGCATGGGCGGGCTAACAGCACAAGAGCGCGGTACCTTCCGTAACGACAGCACTGTAGCCAAAGCCATTGGTATTCCTGAGCTAAAAGAAGAGGAGTCGGTTAACCTGAGCTTAGGGGTGGTATTAGAGCCAGTCGACGCATTAACCATCACCATAGACGCCTACCAAATCGATATTAAAGACCGCATCGTCTTAAGTGGTGGCTTAAGCTCCTCTCTTGGCGATCCCAACCTGACCGCCGCATTAGCCGCAGCGGGTGCAAGCAGTGCCCAGTTCTTCCTCAATGGCGCCGACACCGAGACCAGCGGGGTAGATATTGTTAGCACCTACGCCATGGCTGCTGGCGCGGGTGATTTAGCCATCTCATTTGCGGCTAACTTTACTGAGACTGAAGTAACAAAAGTGTTTGCCGGTGGCGGACTCGCAACGCTCAACACCTCAGACGTTTTTAGCAAACAGGACATTTCCATTATTGAGGAATGGCAGCCCAAAGACCGCATCAACCTCAGCTTTAATTACTCACTTGAGCGCTTCACTGCCGTACTCGCCTTTAATCGCTACGGCGAGTACACCGTGTGTGAAGGGTCTTGCACCGGCGCCGCAAACCGGCAGACCTTTAGCTCAAAAGTGTTAACAGATGTCAATTTAAGCTACCGCCTAAAAGACGATGTAACGATTAATGTGGGGGGCAATAATATTCTCGACGAAACACCCGACAGAAACCGAATCGGCCAGAGCCGTGCCGGTACCATAGCCGACAGTAACGGCAATGTGTTTGTCAGCTCGCCGGGCGTATTTCAATACTCCCGCCGATCCGCTCCATTTGGCTTTAATGGAGCGTATTTCTTTGCCGGTGTGGTTTATGACTTTTAGTCGCGGTTAAAACCCTAATGACACGCCCACAACAAGGTGGGCGCATCTGACACCACCAATAAAAAAGGCGAACTGATCTCAGTTCGCCTTTTTTATTGGTGCTCCACGCCGTGCCGCGAGCCATTACCACACCTCCCTCTAGCGCTGAACTGAGGTATTTCAAACCGCTAATTCGTGTAGCTAGTCGCTAAGCCCACTTCAGCGAGCTAGAATGGAGACAAGCACTAACCGATACCAGCACGCATTAAGAGCCTATGATTAGCCAAGCCAAAAACAAACTACTCGCCAAATACCGAACGCGCATCCGCGAGGCTGCGATCACCAACGCCAAGAAACAATTGGCGATGAAAGGCATCACAGCCGGTGAATTGGGCGCCGACGAGCTGGAGATTCTAGTCCACGATGAAGAAGTAAAGCTGCGGGGCAAGCTGAGGAATTACAGTCTTGCCGCGCTGATTGCCGCCCTCACCCTAGGTCACTTTTAATGTTGATGCCTTTATTGCGCAGCGGCGTGCTGTATGTGATTTGGCGACGACATATTCGCCAGCGCGCACTCGGTATAATCGTTACCGTACTGGCGATTTTGGCGGTGAACTTAATTCACACTGAAGCCTTCGCATTCTTTAAAGCAACAGAGCGGCTAGAGCTAGCACCGCTGGCTTTTTACTTCCGCTGGCTGGGTTGGTTGTTGGCGGGAATCGGCTATTTATGGTTTGTGGAACGCAAAATTGCCAAGGCCAGCAAAGCAGATCGCGTGCAAAAAAATGGCGCGGGTAAATCTCCACGCCAAGAAAATAAAGCTGCGAAAAATACGCTTATAGAGCAACACGACGGTTTCGACGCCCTGCGTAATAACACGCCGTTGCGCTCCCGGTCAGAAATAATGCTGGAACGAAAGAAACGTGACAAATCAGAAGGAGCTTAAATCAATCTTCGAAAGCTGGGACGAGCGCGATATAAGCATTCTGGCTATTCTCTGCGACCTTGACGAAGACACCACTTCTGTAACGGCAATCACCGAGCAAATACGCTGGCTATACAACTCCCGTGCAAGACACAGCATCAAACGCAATTTTAAGCGTGTTGTGAGGCAACATGCCAGCGAGGATATGCCTTGCCCAAGCTACGAGGTTTTATTGGCTGGCGCGGCAAAAAAGCTTGGCATCCATAAGCACTGCACATCAACAGATGATTACGAGCGCTATATTCCCCAGGCTGTTATCGTCGCTGCACTAGCAAGAATGAACCCGCCGCAACGAGACCGATTTTTTACCGAAAAATTTAATGCCACACCGATGTGGGAGGCTGCTGGGGTGAAAAGCCGCGAAATTGGTGGCCTGCGCACAGCCGCCAGTGTATTGGCGCTAGCCAATGCCTCGGGCTATGCGGTGTACGCTGGCGCCACCACAGCACTTGGTTTTGCGACCCATGCGGTTGGCATTACCCTACCCTATGCCGCTTACACAGGATTGTCGGCAACCATTGCGCAGCTTATTGGCCCACCCGGCTGGCTGGCACTCGCCACCTATGGATTCTTTAAAGTAACCGGTACCGATTGGAATAAATTAATGCCGGTGCTGTTAACAATAATCGCAACAAAGAGCCGCCATGAAATTCTGGCTCGCCACCAGGTATAAAAATTCAATCCAAAAAAAACCAGCCCTATAGAAGGCTGGTTTTCTGCAAACAACATTATAAGTGAAGCCAATACTCGATATATTAGCCTTACACATTCAAGTCTTATTTGCGGATGGTTGAAATCTCATCGAAGGTAACACCCTCTTTCACGGTAATTGCGCGAAATGAACGAGAACCCGGAAAATGCACACGTTTAGCAGTATACGCGCGGCTATCGCCGTCATTACCTTCGTCGTAACGATTCAGTTCTTGCGCAGTACATAGCGGCAGCGCTGCACAGGGCAAGGTTGAATCACCGCTAGAATCATTATCAGCAAAGCTGCGAACTTTTGTCGTTGGCTCACCAACCTCACATGCACGACTAATATAGTCCGAACCGACTCGCACATAATCGGAATCACGGAACGTGTATTCATACCCAGCTTCAACTGCTGAGTCGCAATAGCTAACCGTCATCTTAGTATCAAGAATTTTTCCGCTTAGATCGAAGCGATAATCTGCGAAAGCGATGTGATAGGTCAACATGTTTGAACCCTCGCCGGTATATGCAGTTGCATAGCCAGTGCCCGCCGGCTGACTAATAGTCACCCGACTCGCACCTGTACCGTATGACCGATTCAGCTCGCCGTAGCTGCAAGACGTATCCTCACAGCTCAATGGATTGCCAATACGACTCATAAAGTCAGTTACCAGAAGCGTTTCCGATAACGCTGTTACACCACAAAACTCGTCGACTACAGTCTCGTTGATTACCACGGTGTTGTCGCCACCAAACTCGTAGGTAGCGCGCAAAGTCTCATTAGGACAGCGCGTGCTTTCAATTAAAGAATACACCGTAGTTCCAGCTAGCTCTTTACCTTTGCCCTCGAATGCGGGGTCCTCAAACGATTGCTTAGTGTGCTGTTCAGCTTCTTCTGCAGACTTTAGCGCAGTATTTGAATTCTCTTGAACAAACTGGGTAACAGCTTGGTCGTTTTCAAAAGCAGCAGTATCTTGGGAAAAGTTAAGTACTGCAGTGGTTTCAGGCAGATTGATAGTAGAGGTATCACCATCAGTATCAACCGTAAGTAGTAAGCGCACAATATTGATAGCAAGATCAGGATTCCCGTCTTTACCAATCAAATCAAACGGGGTAATTACAGATGCGCCAGGCACGGCATCAAAATCATTACCAAACAATGTAAAGGTAACTGATTCGCCTTCATTGTATTCGAACTCGCCCAGATTATTTGTCACACCACTTTTTGATCCGGTTTTGTACGCTAGGCCAGCAACACGTGAATCAATAAAAACACCCTTAAGGCTTTGT
The DNA here is from genome assembly GCF_014202945.1 of Zhongshania antarctica. GTDB lineage: Bacteria > Pseudomonadota > Gammaproteobacteria > Pseudomonadales > Spongiibacteraceae > Spongiibacter > Spongiibacter antarcticus. The sequence continues at coordinate 44,877 of NZ_JACHHW010000010.1, forward strand.
GAAGGGCCATCTACTGCCGATGTCGACTCACCGCCACCGCCACCACAAGCAGCCAGCACTAACGATGTAGCAAGGACTACAAACTTTACATTCATATTTTTCTTTATCACGCACAATTCTCCATATAAATACCACCAGTGAGCCTCACATGCATCCATGTACGTTTGATTCACACCTTCCAAAGTAAACACACAACTGCACAAAAATTAATCAGCATGCAGTTGGTGCGAGCGGGGATAGTATCAAAGATACTCACTGGGTCAATTTTTTTATAAGCAGACGCTATAAATATAAGGATTTATGTACTAATTTTAGATTCGACACTGGGCACCGAATGCTCGCAACAGCAGATTGGCGTAGCATTACCACCATGCATCTTGGCACTCACACATTGAAACTCAAAAAAGAAGATGACTGAAGACGCCTCAAGCACAGGCAAGCCTAAATACGTAGTGACACAGATAGTTTTTAACAATCCTTAGCACTAGGCACAGCACTCACATGCAATGCTGATTTAACTCTTGGCCGCAGCATCTTCCCAGCCGCTTCAGGCGAACCCGTTAACCATTGATCAATATGTTCTGCGTCGATTAATAGCGGGGTTCGCGCGTGAACCCAGTCAATATCCGTTGCCGCAGCAGTCGTAATGATCGTAAAGGTCTCAAGCTTTAATTCTGCTTGTTGCCACGTCTCCCAAAGCCCGCCAAATAAAATCGCATCGCCGTCTTCTCGCGACAATCGATGACATTGCTTGTCACCCTCAATTACTGGCCACTCAAAATACGCCGAGGCGGGAATAATACACCGCTGAGATTGACGCCAAGCATCGCGGAATGTCGGTTTCTCCGCGATCGTTTCAGCTCGCGCATTAAATGTCGCGAACTTTAATTTTGGATCATTGGACCAGCGTGGGATAAGAGACCACCTGCGCAGTGCGTAACCTCGGGCATCCAGGGTTGCTGCCATATCGGTCGGCCGAATATTGATTCGACTAATATCGTTAGCGGGCCAATCAGCCAAAAGCGCCGCCCATTGATGCATCGCGATACCGTGCTGTTCAAATGCGCCGCACATTCACTCACCTGCGTTTGGATTTAAATTGCGATGATAGTTAACAACCTACCTAGCCGCCATAGGCGAGAAACTAGGTAGATCGAGATTAAGTTAATTAAACAACCGCTCAACTTCATCACGTCCAATACTGCGCATTCTAACGCGGCCTTCCCGTCACAAAGACTACTTTAAATATAGCGCAGCGTGCTATTTTCGGCCTCAGAGAAAGTTGACCTTAGTTTATGGCCGCGACCCGCGCCAAAACATCCCGAACCCACTGCTGCGCTGGGTCATGATCCAAGCGTGGATGCCAAGCGGCAATCACGTCTAGCGCGGGCATTTCGGCAGCAATATGAATTTCGCGAAGATCACTCGCAATCATCGCCAATAACCGCCGGGGAATCATCGCCACCAAATCACCGCCGGCCAAAAGTCGCGGCAGAATGGCAAAGCTGGGCGAGGTCACTGCGATCTTTTGCATTATCGGGGAATCAATCAAACCTCGATATAGCGGCCCTTCGAAAGCAAAGCCCGTTGGCGACACAATAACTTGGTCGTAACGCATAAACTGCTTGGCCGATACGCTTTTGGATTTAAGCGGATGGTCGCGACCGACCACGCCAACGTAGTCGTCCCGAAAAAGCTGCCGACTGCAAAAATCCGCAGCCAATTCCTGGGGAAACGTCAGCACCAAATCCAGTTCACCTCGCCGCATCCGCGCCGTCGCCTCCTCAGCGCTCAGATCGTAAATAGCTATTTTCACTTTAGGTGACAGCGCTCGAACTGCCTTTACGAAAGGCGCCAGCAATGCAATTTGCAAGTAGTCGTTAGCAGACACCGAAAAGGTGAACTCGGCTTGATCAGGCCTAAACTCCGGCGGTTTGATCAAGGTTTGCGCGTCATTGAGTAAGCGCTTTATCGATGGCCGCAACGCCTCGGCGCGCGCCGTTGGAATAAGCCCGCGCTGGGCACGGATAAACAGGGGGTCGTCAAATAACTCCCGCAGTTTTTGCAAGGTATAGCTGACACTGGGCTGGGTAACGTGCAGGCGCTTTGCCGCGAGGGAAACGCTGCATTCGTCCAGCAGTACATCAAGCACTTTTAGCAGATTGAGGTCGGCCCTCAATATATCAGTCATATTTATATCTTTTATAAAAACTCACAATTTGTCTTATACCAAAAGTCGCCCTATATTTCATCTATATTGCGCGCCCCTGCCAAACACGTCGAGACCACAGCATGACAATCCGAACCGAGCAACCGTCGATTTGCAGAATGTGCCATGCGGCCTGCCCCATCACAGTTGAGATGGAAGACGGCAAGCCGATAAAGGTCACTGGCAACAAGGCCAGCCCAACATACCACGCCTTCTGTTGCAGTCGCGGCCAAGCCTCGGTTGAGCATATTAACCACCCAGACCGGCTACTCAGCTCAATGAAACGCCAAGCCGACGGCAGCTTCGCGCCCATCGGGATTGAGCAGGCAATGGATGAAATCGCTGACAAAATAAAAGCACTTATCGATGCCAATGGCCCAAGGTCATTGGCCGCTTATTTTGGCACTTACTCCGGCCCCTACCCCGCCGCGCCGCCCATGCTGGGGTCGCTGGTTGCGTCGCTGGGCTCGCCGATGATTTTCGCCAGCGCCACCATAGACCAACCGGGCAAAGACATCGCCAACGCCATGCTAGGGCAATGGAAAGCGGGGCCTCAGGCCTTTGCCGACGCCGATGTATGGCTGATGCTAGGCGGCAACCCACTGGTGTCAATTGCCGGCGGAATTCCCAGCCAGAACCCCGCTAGGCGCCTAACCGACAAATTAAAAGACGGCATGAAGCTCATTGTTATTGACCCTCGGCGCAGCGAAACGGCGGCAAGAGCACATATTCACTTGCGCCCAACCCCTGGCGAAGATAGTAGCCTGCTGGCAGCAATGCTCCACGTCATTATTAATGAGTCGCTTTACGACGCCGCATTTGTCGCCGACAACGTCGCTGGCTTCGCCGCGCTGGCCGCCGCCGTTGAAGTCTTTTCTCCGGCCTTTGCCGCAGCAAGAGCCGACGTACCCGAACAGCAAATTATCGACGCCGCACGCTTGTTCGCCACTGCCAAACGCGGCGTAGCCACAGGCTTAACAGGTGCCAATATGTCCGGCCACAGCTCCCTCGTCGAATATTTAATGTTATGTATGAATACCCTGTGCGGCCGATTTGTTCGCGCAGGCGAAGCCGTCGCCAACCCCGGCGTATTGCTGCCTAGAGCCACTCCAGTAGCCGAAGCGGTCGCGCCAGCTGCTTACGCAAACCTTGGAGAGAAGCTGCGGGTGCGCGGTTTGGCCCAAAGCGCCAGCGGCATGCCCACCGCCGCACTGGCCGACGAAATTCTGCTGGAAGGCGAAGGCCAAGTAAAAGCCCTAATTATTAATGGCGGCAACCCCGTCGCTGCATGGCCAGACCAAGAGAAAACGGTTGCGGCAATGAAGGCGCTGGAATTGCTCGTCCACGTCGACATTAAAATGTCGGCCACGGCGAAACTAGCCGACTATATTATCGCCCCCAAGGTAAGCTTTGAGGTGCCAACGATGTCACTAGCAGTTGAGCAGCTCGAAAACTTCTCTTACCACTGGGGTTTGTGCGAGCCCTTCGGCATGTACGCTCCAGCGCTTGTAGAGCCACCAGCAGGCTCAGATTTAATCGAGGAGTGGGAGTTTTACTACGGCCTCGCCCAACGCCTCGATATCGGCTTGTTCGCCTACTCCTTAGAATCCAAGACCGCCACTGCCCGGGAAGGTCGTGACTTTGTCATGTTCGATATGGTCAACAAACCGACCACTGACGAAGTCTTTGAGATACTGAGCAATCGCTCACGTATTCCACTTACAGAGGTTAAGCAACATCCTAACGGCGCACTCTTTCCAGAAGCGATTATTGCACAAGCCAGAAGCCAAGATTGCGACGCGCGCTTAGACATCGGTAACACCGACATGATGGCTGAACTGGCCACAGTGCAACACGAAACAACCGGCCTCGCGGGCTATCCGTACAAGCTCGTGTGCCGTCGCATGAAGAATGCCTACAACTCGTCGCTGCGGGATTTGCCTAAGCTTGTTAAAACCAAACGCCCTTACAATCCTGCATTTATGCACCCCGATGACCTCGACGAGCTAGGTGTCGGCGAGGGCGAAAATATTGTAATAACGTCTATTCATGGTGAAATTATCGGCATAGCCAATGCAGACAAAACCCTTAAGCGCGGCATATTGTCAATGGCCCACGCCTTTGGCGATGTAGAGCAGGACGACCGTAACGGTAGTTTATTTTCCAACGGCAGCAGCACCTCAAGACTGGTCAGCACCAACGACAGTTATGACCGTTTCTCAGGTATGCCGCGCATGAGTGCACTGCCGATTAAAATATGTAAACACTAGTTTTATTAAAAACACAGCTGAGTAAGGACATTGCCAAGCCCATCGTACGCACAATACATTTTCAATTAGCCACTCATTAGTAACACTACTAACGAGCGGCTTTCTGAAAAGATCGCTCTACGCGCCAGTGCTGCACTCGATAATTGGGGAACAATGCTGAGATTTCAGCACCGTCCGAACAGTGGAAGCATATTCACGACGATAAAAAATGGTCGGCAACACCGATATAAAGTGAAGTAAGCCGCCAACTTAGGGTAAGTTGCTAGCTCGCCGCTAGCGCCATGATGTTAACGGTTCAGTATTTCATCTTTAACGCTGTTGGCTATCTTAGCGACTTCGCCAATATCACTGGCAGCGACACCAAGCTCCTCTAGAGTGAGCGCCAAGTTTTCGACGACGGCATTAAAATGTTCGTCGTTCAATCCCAAATGAAGATGTGCCTTACGCATGTCTAGACCTGAGTATTCGCTGGGCCCGCCAAATGCCATTGTTAAGAATTTTTTCTGTTTATTCGCTTGGGCGAACATATCAAGATTGTCGAAATAGCCCGCTATTCGATCATCCGCAATAACTTTTTCATAAAACACATCTACCGCTTTATCTACTGCAGGCTCACCGCCTATCCGCTCATACAACGTGGTCACTGAGCCACTCCTCTATTAGAAAAATAAAGATGCATTTTTAATGCATCTTTTAAAGGTGTAGAATACATGCACATTTAACTCGCGTAAACCCCCTCGGACTCACGATTACATGCAGCTCACCAAGCAAACTGATTTTGCCTTTCGAATTCTGCTCTATCTCGGCCAGCTACCCGAAGGTGAGCTCGCCAATATTAAGGTGATATGCGCTTTCTACGACATCTCTCAAAACCACATCGCCAAAGTCGTTGTGAAATTAACCAAACTTGGCTATCTAAGCTCGGTACGAGGTCATGGCGGCGGTATTCGCTTAGCGATCTCACCAAGTGCAATTAATCTAGCAAACGTCATTGCCGATTTTGAAACCACGCTAAAGCCTGTCAATTGCGATAGTCCACCCTGCAAGATCACCTCCAGTTGCCAACTGAAGGGCCTGCTCTTTGAAGCAACAAATGCCTTTATGGATACCATGCGTCAACGCACTCTCGCGGATCTGCTTCCAGACGCAGCGACAAACAATGAGAATCTCGCCGTGGAAATCAAATAATGGGACTACAGCAATTTATTGGTATTCAAGCGCGCTCGTCAGTAGATGAAAAAATCATTGCCAGCGTTGGCGCAATACTCAGCATTTGCGCCGTGTTTTTTGTAAGCGACTGGCTGACAAACGGCACACTGGCGATGACCTTGCTCCCCTCTATGGGTGCATCTGCGGTTTTATTGCTGGCAGTACCCCACGGTACTCTGTCGCAACCCTGGCCCTTGTTTGGCGGCCACGTATTGTCTGCCGGCGCAGGCGTTGTTTGCGCGCTCACCATAAATAATATCTATTTTGCCGCAGGTTGCTCGGTAGGACTTGCCATATTAACTATGCACGTTTTTCGGTGCATTCACCCACCAGGTGGTGCCACGGCGCTCGTTGCTGTTGTTGGTGGTGACGCAATTCATAATTTGGGTTTCAGCTTTTTATTATTCCCCACCTTAATCAATTGCATCATCATTTTCTCATTCTCAATTATTTTTAATAATTTATTTCATTGGCGCCGCTACCCATCCAGTCTTATGAAATATGACAAATCTATGTACAGTCCAGAAACCTCAAACATTCATGTTCGTCATATCCAGCTCGCCATGGAATCATTAGACGAAGTCATTGATATTGCGCCAGAACAAATAAAATACATTATCGACAAAGCCGATGAATTAATGCTCAGTGAATCCCAAGCGAATTTCAATATTGTTATCGGCGGGCTTTACACCAACGGCGCAGCGGGGCAAGCGTGGTCGGTACGGAGGGTTATCGACATTTCCAACCACAGCAGCCCTGCTAAAAAAATGATTATGTACAAAACCGTCGACGGCGCAGGCAAGGGGAAAAATGGCAGTGGTCTATTATATGAATTTAAAGATTGGGCCAAAGAAGTAATGAAGCCTGTCAAAAAAGCTCCTGCGCCCCAAGACAAAAACCTCAGCGGCCCACCTCGTTAGCAGTGGACCACTGACTGCATTACTTTTAATTTACACACTATCTAGCAAGTTGCTTTCTGGTAAATTGAATACCCTGCTGCTCCGCTCCGCCAGCCAAAACATAGGTAGCGAAGTGACCAAGAAATTTGACAGTATGGCTCTCTACAGTCACCTCTTTCGCGGCAAGCGCAGCAGCCATCAAATTCATTTGCTCTATCTCTACCAACTTATCCCACTCGCCATGGTATAAAAATACCGGTGGTGAGTTGCTAACGACATGATTCACCGGCGATGCATTTTGCCACGCCGCTTTAGCGTCGCTCATGGGTTTGCCAATGAGCTTAAATACCAACGGCGAATTTGGCCACTTGGTCAGATCAGCCGGGGTTCCACCAGCAACGATACTACTCAAATAAGGCGGTTGCTGCCTGTCGAGGCCCGCCATCAAAATAAGATGTGCACCCGCCGAATAGCCCCAACCAGAAATTTGCTGTGGGTTTATTTGGTATTTCCCAGCATTGGCATAGAGCCACTCCAGCGCCGCAGAAACATCATTGACTTGGGCGGGATGACGATCATCCGGCGCCAAGCGATAGGTGATGTTAAACACCACAAAACCCGCGTTTGCCAGCTTCTTACTCACTCCCTCCATATCGCCACTACGGTTAGTCCAGCCGCCACCATGCACCACAACAACGGCGGGTTTTAAACCTGGCGAGCTAGGGATATAAAGGTCGCCGCCTAGCTGCTGCGTGTCTATCGTTTTGTATATTACATTCTGCTGGTAGGCATACTCACTACCGCCCTTAAATTTGCTACCCGCACATGCGGCAACAAAGAGTGTCGCAATGCTAAAGATAAACAATTTCATAAATAACACTCGCCGTTAATGTTTCGCTCGCCCTGCTACGCCCCCAAATCAGGTAGCGTAAATTCTCTCGGACATTGTACGCGTTAAGCGTCATTGTGGATGTTTTCAGCTGCCGCGCCAACGAATAATTCCGATGCAGAGTCACTATAAACATACTAGTTTGCGACAAAGCGTATTAGTGATCTTAAAGCCAATAAGCCCAGCGACCTACATGAGCTTTTGATCATTACTAGAAATTGGCACTACGACGCCTGGAATTAGGTGAGCTACATTCAACGCCAAGAATCTGTACTAAACCGCAAAGCACTGCCTATACTCAGCTCATAAAACCCAGAAGCCAAACCTAACGGAGACGCCGTTGAGCAATATCCCAAACACCACCCAGCCCTTTGGAGTCTTACTTGGCTATGCGCCAGGCGGCGTCCCAGCCTATTCCTCGGATTACGATTCGGCGTCGACCACCGACTACCCAAAACGCAGTTCATACCGCAGTTATATCGACGGCGTGTATATGGGCTACAAATGGCAATGTGTCGAGTTTGCTCGGCGCTGGATGTATATCAATTATGGCTATATTTTTGATGACGTGGCGATGGCCTACGATATTTTTGACTTACGCTCTGTGCGTCACTTAGCCAGCAATAATCGCTTACCCCTAAACGCCTTTCGCAATGGCAGCAAGTCTCACCCAGTACTGGGCAGCCTGCTCATCTGGCAAGAAGGTGGCGAGTTTGAAGACACCGGCCATGTCGCGGTAGTGACCGAAGTTAAACCAAATTACATTCGCATTGCCGAGCAAAATGTTGGGCACGGGCAGTGGCAAGAAGGACAAGATTATGCGCGAGAACTCAGTGCAAAAACCACCGCAGACGGTGAGTACTGGGTAAAGTGCTCCTACGGCGATGCCGAAATCCTCGGTTGGATGACACAGACTGACGACACCCGACACGCTGAACCACGCCCGGCAAAAAACACCGCCCTGAGTGCCATTAAGAGCCGCCACGCTGACGCCAGTAGCGCCCCCCGCAGGTCGTGGCTAAACATGGCCAATAATGACGAAGCTGCCTTCGTTGAGATGATGGGCGGTCATTTTTTAACAACGAGCGCCGCGGATCAATCTCGTTACTTTTTATTATCAAAAACCGCCATTGATGACCTGGAATACGCCACCAATGAACTGCACGGCTTGTTTATGCACGCCACCGACTACGTTCTTTGCCACGATGACTTACTGGCCAAATTTAATTTGCCCAAGGCGGTATTACCCAAAATTCGACAGTCTTGGGACAATCGTTTAAATCAACTGATTACCAGCCGTTTTGACTTTGCCCAAACCGCCGATGGGCTCAAAGTTTACGAATACAATTGTGATTCGGCGTCCTGCTATATGGAGGCGGGCAAGGTTCAGGGGAAATGGGGTCAGCACTACCAGCTGACTGACAGCGAGGATGCAGGCAAAGCCTTGTTTCACGACCTCAGCCGCGCTTGGGAGAAGAGCCACGCAAAGGGCTTAGTGCATATATTGCGAGACCATGACCCCGAGGAGGAATACCACGCGCTCTTTATACAGCAGACGCTTGAAGCAGCCGGCATAGCTAGCAAGATCATTATTCAACTCGAGGGACTCGCGTGGGACAAGCAAGGCACTATTCGCGATCAAGATGGCGAGGCCGTCAACTGGGTGTGGAAAACCTGGTCCTGGGAAACCGCCTTAGACCAAATTCGCGCCGAATGCGAAGATGACGCCAGCCATGCCGTATTTGAACCCCAGTGGTCGCTCGGCAAGCCACTGCGCTTATCCGATGTATTGTTGCGCAAAAACATCATGGTTTTTGAGCCGCTGTGGACACTCATTCCCAGCAACAAGGCGATATTGCCAGTATTGTGGCAATTATTCCCCAATCACCCATTACTACTGAATTCGGCGTTTGAATTAACCGACGAGTTAAAAACCACTGGCTATGTTGAAAAACCGATTGTTGGCCGCTGCGGCGCTAACATCGCGCTATTCGATCGAGACCAGCAATTACTTGAAGCAACCAGCGGCGGCTTTGCCCAGCAGGAAAAAATATATCAACAGTTTTACCCCCTGCCAAAAGTCGACAAGTATTACACGCAGGTTTGCACTTTTACGGCATCTGGGGTGTATGCCGGTAGCTGCGTACGGGTAGACACGTCCATGGTAATCAATAAAAACAGCGACTGTATGCCGCTGCGTTATATTAGTGACAAGGCCTTTCTCAATGATGGCTAAGCCGCCGCCCCAATGGCATTGAATGGCCTCGGAGCCGGGTTTACGCCCCTATTTAAAATCTTCCGCACTGTGACGTTCTGCCATTTGCTTGTCTTCATCGCCCCACAGGCGATTTACCCGGCGGCCACGCTGTACGGCGGGGCGCTCGGCAATAAGATTCGCCCAGCGTAAAACATGGGTATACGAGGCCACATCAAGAAACTCCGCGGCCTCATACAAATAACCCTGCACCAGCGCGCCGTACCACGGGTAAGCCCCCATATCGGCAATGGTGTAGTTGTCGCCACACAAGAAAGTATTCGCGGCAAGATGCTTATCTAAAACATCTAACTGACGCTTAACTTCCATCGCGTAACGGTCGATGGGGTACTGATATTTCTCTGGTGCATAAGCGTAAAAATGACCAAAGCCGCCACCTAAAAATGGCGCGCTGCCCATATGCCACATTAGCCACGATTGGCAGGCGGCGCGTTCGGCCGCATCCTTAGGATAAAAAGCGTCATATTTTTCAGCTAAGTACAATAAAATCGCGCCCGACTCAAAAATCCGGATTGGCGGACTTACACTGCGATCCATTAACGCCGGTATTTTCGAGTTAGGGTTAATATCAACAAAGTCACTACCGAACTGGTCGCCGTCGGAAATCATAATTGAGTAGGCATCGTATTCGGCGTCGCTAATACCCAGTTCAAGTAACTCCTCGAGCATGATTGTCACCTTCACGCCATTGGGTGTAGCCAGGGAATAAAGCTGTAAACCATGCTCACCGACTGGCAGCACCTTGTCATGGGTAGCGCCGGAAATTGGCCGATTAATATTACTAAAACGGCCGCCACTCTGATTCTCCCACTTCCAAACGGCAGGTGGGGTATATATTGTCGACTCTGACATTTTCTTTGGCTCCCATTGCATTGCTTATGGCTAAATTCCCATTCAGCATGGTACAGCGCTGCAAAGCAATAAGGCAATTAGCCGCAGTTACTGCCCAGCAATACTGCTATCGCGCGCCATTACTGTCTGAAAAGTTTAATACAAACGCATTCAGCCCTAGTGTGTAAACTGCGACCATGGTATAAAAATCACTACTTAAAATAAGAGACCTACTATGTCGGTTACTTTTAGCGCGAACAAAATCAGTCGGCGTATATTTAGAGCACCCGAGTTATCCCCAGCCGCGACCAGCCCCCTCACCATCGACCCCGCAGAGCAGGCCGCGAACGGCGCCGACATCGAGGCTATTTGGGCCAGCGCAGGAGCCTTTCATTCCAGCGGCATGCACCCCATGGTCAGCATGTGCCTGCGCCACAAAGGCAAAACTGTGCTGCATCGCAGCATCGGACAGGCCCGGGGCGTAAATGGCGCCGAAGCCGTTGGCGCTCAATTAGACACACCCGTATGTTTATTCTCAGCGTCCAAAGTCGTTAGCGCGGTATTAATCCATAAGCTTGCCGAAGATGGCTTACTCGACCTGCTAAATCCGGTCAGCTATTACATTCCCGCCTTCGCCCAAAACGGCAAGGCCGGCATCTCCATATACCAGCTATTAGCACATCGCGCGGGCGTACCTGGTGTCCCGCCGGGAACCTCACCAAGCGTGCTGTTTGATCATCAAGAATCATTGCGCCTAATATGCGAGCAACCGCCACTCGACATCGACGGCCGTATACTTGCGTATCACGCGATTACAGGTGGCATTATTGCAACCGAGCTGGTCAGGGTCTGCACTGGCCTGAGCATGAACGAATACCTCGACCAAGTTATTCGCAAACCGATGGGCTTTAAATCCTTCACCTTCGGTATGCCCAAAAGTAGTCGCGGCACCGAAGCGCACAACTACAGCAGCGGCTTAGCCAATATCTCCCTTGTCGGTAAGCACCTAGAGAAAATACTTGGCGCCGATGTCGATACCGTCGTCGCGCTTTCGAATACTGACGATTTTCTTGGCGCCATTATTCCGTCTGGAAATTTATACGCAAACGCCGATGAAGCCTGTCAGTTTTTTCAAATGTTGCTTCAACAGGGACAATGGCAAGGCAAGCAAATACTGTCACCGCTGTCGGTGTACCGTTTAACTGCAGAGGCATCCCGTCCTCAGCATGATCGGTCGCTAATTATTCCCATGCGCTACAGCGCAGGTGCCATGTTAGGTGGCCGCGTAATGGGGCTGTATGGCCGCAATACACCTTACGCCTTTGGCCATTTAGGTTTTTCTAATATATTGTGCTGGGCAGACCCACAGCGCGACATTTCCGTAGCGGTACTCAATAATGGCAAACCAGTCATTGGCAGCCATATATTTAGCCTGCTTGGATTAATGGAAAATATTCGCAAAAATTTCCCCCAGAAAGACGATATGTCTGCATGGAGCGGCAATTTTGGCCAACACGAACATTAAGTAATCGCAGGGTCAAAACGTGAACAGCTGCATAGGCTGTCCACGTTTTCTACGCCACTACAGCCAAATTCTATGGCGATACCATTTTTGGCGCTCGCCAAAAATTTTGATGTATCGCCAGCGCGACGAGTATCAAACCGGCCCCCGCCATCATTAGCAGCGATACTGACTCGTCGGCGACGAGCACGCCGATCGCCATCGCTAAAATCGGTGTAATAAACGGGATAAGTGAAACCGTTTCCACCGCCAAATTTTTAAGCAGCGAATAATAAGCAACAAACCCCACCAAAGACCCAAACAGCGACAAATACAGCAAAGACCCCAGCGAGGTTGAACTCAGGCTAAGAGGCTCAATGCCGAACCAAAAAATCCAGCTCAGCGCCATCCCCGGCAAGGCAAAGGCCATGGCGCCCAGCGCTTGTTCAGTAGGCTCTACGGCCATTTGGGCATTGAGTTTTTTCACCCATAAGGCGCTAACTGAGAACAAGCAATTCGATACCAGCATTAAACTAATACCCAAATAGCTACCGGCAGTTACAGTCGCCTTATCAAAAAAGATACATGCCAAGCCGCCCAGCGCTAAACCAATGCCCAGCAATTTTCGCGGCTGCAGCATATTTTCGCCGAGAATTGGCTTGGCCAATACCGCTGTAAAAAACGGCGTTAGGCCAAACAGCAGGGCAATTAAGCCCGACGAAATACTCTGCGCCGCGATGTATACCAATGCCATATTGGGGAATAAGCTAATCGACGCTGCAGCATAAAGTTTCCAGTGGCGACGAATAGCCAATCCGGCATAACCGCCAATAGTACAAATGAGACTGCCCACCATAAATGCCAAAGCAATACGCAGCGTCAGCCCCGCTATCGGGGTAAGGGAATCGCCGCCCAATTTAATCGCCAGCGGCGTAGTTGCCCAAATGGCAATAACCAGTAAATAGGTGAAACGTACAAGCATTGTGCTGTCCTTGCATACTTGCCGTAGATTTCTGCTGGGCCTAAAACGACAAAGGCCGCAGCGGAATGTCTGCGGCCTTTGAATAATGTTGTTTTAAATCGGTTTACATCATTGCTCGGCCACACCCCAACGCGCCCAGCGCACAACTAATTTGTGCTGGACCGAGGCAAACATGGCGGGACAAATGAAAGGCATTAAATTTGAACTCGTAATAAGAATGCGCGTGCCAAATTATAGTAAAAGAAAAACATTAATCGAGGCAAGTCATATTTAGCAATGGCGAGCTTTGCCCGCATCGCGACTATACAGACTTTTTCTTGGCCTTTGCGCGGCTGCCTACCCGGCTGTTTTTCTTGTCTGCTTTGGTACTCGCCGCAGTGTCCAACTGCTCTACCCAAAACAAGGTATCAAGATACGCCACGTAGCGATTTAAATAATGCGGAGAGATGTCGCGCATTATGCTCAGGGCTTTAATTGCCAGCATTTGCGGATTAAGTGGGCCAGGGCTTTCCGGCCCTTCCGCTATGGCGAGTTCAACACGCTTTTCTGCCGCGCGGCGCTGCTGATGCACTCGCAAACTTTGACTGGATTTTAAGGGCTTAACCGCGACATCAACATTATCTGAAAGCGGCTCAGCGGCCGCTTCGGTGCCGAGTGAGGACGCAAATAATGCGCCCTGTAGCAGCTCACCCTCTTGATCTTGCAGTTGTTGTTCAAAATCACTCGCACCCACAGTCGGGCGGGTTTGGCTAGCGTCCAGCGCTCGGCGCAACGCCGCTAAAGACGCGACAGTGGCGGTGCCTGGGCGCGATTTAATTGCTTTATTATCGGCTCGGTTTGCGCCGCGGCTAGCCAAGTAATCGGCTAAAGAAGCTGCACTTTTTTCAGTAAGTCGCTGCCCCAGCGGCTGCCGCGAACCGTGTGCGCGCAATGCCAACGCTTCAATGTAACGAAAGCGTACCGGGTCAAATTGGTCGGCTCCCGCCGTCCGCAGTTCACTGATTTTATGGATGAGCGCGTCGCTATTCATGGCGTGTTCACGGCCCTGAGCTGAGGGCGGCTTTGTCGCCAGAAACCCGTGGCACTGGTGCCATTTCCACTCGCCGGTTTTGCGAACGGCTCTCACTGTCGGCATTCGCCACCACCGGCTGCTGGGCGCCAAACGCCGCCGCAAACACCATACTCGGTGGCATACCCTCTTCGATTAAAGCGCGAGTTACCGTCAAGGCGCGCTGCGCAGACAGCTCCCAGTTATCGCTAAAGTGCAGATTTCCCTGCTGAATTGGCAGATCGTCAGTAAAGCCGCTGACCATTAATAGCTGCTCACTGTCGGTCAAATACACTTGCAGCGGCGCCCGCAAAGTATGGAGCAGCGCCCGCCCCTCCTCTTGCAGTTCAGCCGAGTTTAAAGAAAACAACACACTGCCGCTGATACCAATGCGGCCATCGCGCAAGGTCACTCGCCCGGTCGCCAAGGGGTCGGCAAGGGCCGCCTCCAAGGCCTGACGACGCTGCTCGGCCACTTCGCGTTTTTGGATTTCCTGCTCTAGGGTTTGCGATAATTCCAGCTGAAAACCCAAGGTCCACACCAGCAGGAGAACAAACACCCCAACAAGGCCGGTCATTAAGTCGCCAAAGATCGCCCAGATCGGCGGCTCTTGATCTAAGCCGTCGTCCAGCTCTGAAATACTCACGCCCGCTCACCCGCTTGGGCAACCGCCTTGCCACTGAGCTGCTGTAACTGACTGATAATATCTTGCTGAGACAACATATTGTGGTCGATAATTTCCCGCGCCTGAGCAACGTAATAGGCCATTTGCTCATCACTGCGCTCGGTGCTACTGCTCAGGGCTGATTCAATCGAGGCCATGGTGCCAATAAGGCTATTATTAGACTCACTAAACAAGGCCACCGCCGTGCTAAACGCCTCGCCTAAGCTGGCCAACTCAGCACTACTGCCCTCAAAGTGATTGATAATTTCAGCGAGTTTACCGGTTTCATCACTCACTTTATCAGTAAAGCGACTGCCGATATTGTCGAGTAATTCGGCGGAATTTTTCAAAATATTTTCGGCGGCTTCGCGCTGACCTGCCGCAGAAGCGTGTAACGACTCAGACAGGCTGTTGAGCTGCAGCAGTAATTCGCTGCGCTCTTTCAGCAAGCTATTGTCGCGTTCAATATTGTCGCTCATTTCCGCTCGCAATTTCGTCATGAGCTCGGCGGCAATTCGCGGGGTTTCTGACGCCGATTCAATCAATCTAGCCATCGGCTCTTCTAAGGCATTGGCCAAGGTCGCCAAGTGCTGGGCTACCGCCCCTTGTAATTCTGCCAAGCGCGCAACGGCCGCCTCGCCGCGACGCTCTTCAACATCCCGAAGGCTGCCCAGCTCAGTCTTCAGAGTATTAGCCAGCTCAGCCATACGCTGCTGATAGTCTTTCAACCATTTGTCTTCGCTGGCGATACGAGCTTGAGTGAGCTGCTCGGAGGTCTTAACTAGGTCGCGGAACTCCGCCACCACTTCTTGAGAACCGCTGTGTGCATTACTCGCCAACTGCGCTGCACTGTCGCGCAATAAGTCGGCGCTGTGATTAAACACGGCTGACCAGTTTTCTAAACGCGCCTGCTCAGCCGCCTGCTGCCGCGCCAAGCCGTCACTGCTCACCTGATTAAAGGTATCTAATAGCGAACTGGTCGCTGCGCTAAACTGCGTGTTAAACGCACCCAGGCCATCATCGATCTTCGCAAGCAAGCGCTCGCTGCTGGCTTGCTGATCGGCTATGCCCTGCTGCCAGGCAGTATTAAGCTCCTCCGCTGTTTTAACAAACTGGCCGCCCAAACCGTCTAAATGTGCTTCGGCGCTCGCACTGAGCTGCCGCTGGGTCTGCTGTAACTCGCGACTAATATCCTGCGCAAACGCCTGCACCACCGGAGCGATATTCTCACCCGCCAAGCGTCCGCTGTCGGCTAGGCTTTGCTTTAAGGAATTGTCTACCGACTGCGCCAACTCGCGGTACTGGGCTTGCGCAGCGGCGTGAAACTGTTGCTGTCCCGCGATGAGCTTATTACCTAAGTCGTCGCTCATTTGGCCGAGCCGACTTGCCAATTCACTAAGCTGCTGAGCAACCTCCGGCAGGGCTGCCGCTTGCTGCTGCATCGCGGTATAGCTTTTACTGCGCTGATGACTAAGTGAGTAATGTTTAAACACCGAGCGCATCCGACTGTCTAGCTGTCGCGACACCTGCAGTCGCTCGCGTCGACTCAGCGTCGAAATAAAGCCCAACATCGCCGAGGCACTAACCCCAGCAACCGACGTGGCAAAGGCCATACCCAAGCCCTTGATTGGCGCCGCTAAGCCGGTGCGAATAGCTTCGAGCTCGGTGGTGCCCTCCAGCGCCAACACCGCACCTTTCAAGGTATCGACCATGCCAATAAAGGTGCCCAACAAACCCAGCATCACCAGCAAGCCGATCAAATATGGCGTCAGCACTGGGGCAGGCAAGCCAACATACTCACCCTGAATCCGCTGACCAACCGCATTGCGCAACACCGCCGGCACTTTGGCCAACCATTTATCCAAATCATCAACCGCGTCGCCCGCCGCGTTCAGCGAGGCATCTAGGGCACAGCTTGCCTGCTGATAGCGCACTAGCTCGGCAAAACCGACTGTATAGGCAAAGGCAATTAATAGGGTGACACCCAGCGCTAATAAATTGCTACCAACAAAAGCAGACGCCATCCACAGAACTATAATTGCGCCTAAAACAAAGGCGACTATCGACAGAGTTCTCGTCATTTTTGTGTTTCTACCTCTACTTCTAGTACTTCCAACAGGCCCATTACGGGCATGAGACGCAACTCTAGTTCGGCCAGTAATAAGCCCTGCATTTCGGTGAAAAAGTTATCGAGCCAAGCGCCTTTCTGCATCCACAGCGCTGGGCTGTCACTCATCAATTCTGGCTCTAACTCCAGCTTCAAACCAGTGTCATCTGCGGCGCTGCGTTGAGCTTCTTGTACTGCGCGGTATTGCTGGTTCAAATAATAAAACCGCTGAGCCAATAAGCGCGGAATACTCGCAAATACCTTGCGGGTATAGTCGCCCAGCTTATCGGCGAGACTACGGTCCAATTCGGCCAATTGCGCTAATTGTGGTGACTGTCCGGCAAGCGCCTCTTGCAGCTGTCGACGCAACACCAGTACCCGATGATCGAGCTGACTTTGATGTAAATTAT
Source organism: Zhongshania antarctica (assembly GCF_014202945.1). Taxonomy (GTDB): domain Bacteria; phylum Pseudomonadota; class Gammaproteobacteria; order Pseudomonadales; family Spongiibacteraceae; genus Spongiibacter; species Spongiibacter antarcticus. The sequence goes on from NZ_JACHHW010000010.1 coordinate 62,171, forward strand.
AAAAGCGCTGATACGCTTGAAAGCCAGCTTCTGGGTCCGCCAAGGTTTCGGCATTGGCGCGCGGTAGTATAAACGGCGCGGAGCTGTCTTGGCCTTCATGCAGTTCGGTAATAAAGCTATTAAGAATAAAGGCCAACATTTCAGCCCGGCTGGTTAAAAAGCTGCTTTTGAGTGCCGACACATCGCTTGTGGCTGGCGTAAACTCAAGCTTTTGCAGGCCCCGCAGCGACTCAGCAAGGGCAATAGAGCCCGACAGATCAATTAGCTGGCCTAGCTTTTCAGCAAAATTCTTGTGGCTCAACTCGGCATTCCCTAGCGCCAATTCGCTGAGGACTGCCTGTAAGCGCGAGCTTTTTACTGAAACCGAATTCATAGTCACCTTTATTATCGTGCCCGCATTCAGACCACTTTAAACACCGCCAGGCCAAGATACCCTATCGCGAGCCACGTAAGCCGACACGAAGCCCAATAGCAAGAAGATACCGCCCAGCAAGAAAATTGTGCTTATGACGGCCCCACAGGCTTTTTTACTTTGCGGCCAATTATCGCTAATTCGCGCCGATATTCAAGGATTGTGGCTGTATCTACCAAAACTGCCGTATAAACAACATGCGGCAGTTAGGCTCTGCACCCAGCAATACTCGATTTAACGCCCGTAGGTTTGCTGTAAATAAGCGAGGATATCTGTCGACTCGAACATCCCAACACCGGTATTCATATCGACTAAGTAAGGCACCTGAGAGCGGCCAGTTAATTCGCTCAGGCGAATACGGTTTGGGCTACTAATTGGCGCGTCAGGAAAAAACTTGGCGCGCACCTGAGGCGGTCCCATTTCTTGCCAGCGCGATTTGGCAAAATTACGCAGGCGATACGGGATTTCTAACTCGCACAATAATTCACGCACTGGCCGCGAATAAGGGCTAGATTCAAAGCTATAGAGTTCAAGGGGCTGAGTCGGTGCCTCAGCATTTTTCGCATACATTCCACGCGCGCGACCAACAGAGCGGTACGCTGTGGCCAACATAGAACTGGCGACAGCGACCTGCCTGCCAAACCCTTTAGTGCCAGGCACTTTACCACCACCATAATATTTATAAAGATGGGCGATAATATCTGCCGACTCCACTATCGCGTCGCCCGTATTGGGATCGACCAGCAGCGGAAATTGGCTAACACCACTGATATCCAGCGCGGTGGGGCGAAAGCGCATACCACCCTTAGGGCAAGGATAAATCATGGCATCAACATCTAATTCACTCAGTACTTCGCGCACCAAGCGGCAATACGGGCAGCCTTCAATATCGTAGAGTTCAAGTAGCTTTTCCGGCTGTTTCGCACCCCGTGAAAATGCCGTGCTTCCCCGCCATGCGCGGACACTGCTGGCGAGAATAGAGGTAGTAAAATCAAGCGCATTCATAGCTGGAGATCCTAGGCAAATACGTTAAGTTAGCACAAGACCAATATGGCTGTGACGGATACCCCGCGCTCGACAGGCAGTGCGATGCGCCTGCAAACTGGGGAGGGGGTAGTTGGTAAGGCGCAGAATTATTCAGAGAAATCTGGAGTCAAGGTATAGGCCTTTTCCGCAGAAGATTCGTAACGCCATTCTTCTGTATCGCTATTGCGACTATTGCGGTCATCCCGGTCAGTGTAACGCGGCGCGGCAACCGCCATCGGCGGATTGCGATCTAGGCTACGACCATTTTCCACATTGAGTTGCTTGTCGCGCTTAATTGCGGCAACCACCGTTCCGGTCACTAATTCAAAAATTTCGGTGCGATCATCGCGGTCAAATAAGTCGCCCTTCTCGGTAGAGCCAATGGTCGCGACCGTGCGACCGGTAATAAAGTCTTGGAAGGATATCCCCAGCATAATACGCTCACTACTGCCGCTTACCGACAGTTGAACCCCAAGCGTACGCTTTTTCGCCTCATAGGGTAGGTTCTCAATTTCTTTAGAACCGACCACGGCCATATTGTAGGCACCAATCATATTGCCAAATTCAAGGTCCATGCCGTAGATAGCGCTATTGGTATCGCGCTCAATGACAACATAATCGTAATTGACAAAACTGAATCCATTTGAATACACCACGGTTTCGTTACTTGCACAGGCAAATAAGAACAAGGTGGCGAATATTAGCGGGAAAATGGATTTCATTGCGGTTCCTTTTTAGATCCGAATCTTACACAAACACGGGATTTTTAGCTCGACACCTACTGGCCACACTTGCGCTAGGCACAATAGCGAAGCACATAGCATTCCAAAATTCTATGGCATTTATCTTTCTTGAGGAATTCTGGCGGCGCCAAGTTTACTACGATCTCCCCCTGTATCGTAGCCCTAAGCTTAAATTGCAGATTAGCACTCCCGCTGCAAGGCCTTGGCATTGCCAGCTATCAATATTAATACCAATAAATACAACACCTTATGATATGTGACCACAGATTATATTTTGCGCAGCCTGAATATTACTCGAGTGCTACGCATAAACTTGGCGACGCAAATTATGCTCGGTGACCAACACAAAGCCAGTGAGCCCATCGCGGGCCACACTGCAACATTGCGCATTAAACACCCAGTAGCTATAGCGCCGCACAATTACAGCACGGCCAAACCAGAAAAAAGGCGCCCTAAGGCGCCTTCATCTCTTACCCTTGGTGCAGGGAACTACAAGCCGCCTTCGACGTTATCTGACTGCACAAAAACAAAACCTACGCCGTCGCCAGCATTAGTATCGATCGCATCGCGAAAGCCAGAGCCGCCCGCTGCCGCCGTACCGTGGCCGTTGCGCACACCTGCATAGGAAAAACTCTGGTCTAAAGAGCCAATTGCCTCGGCGGTATCTTCCATTTCGGCCAGCAAAGAATCGCGCAGGGTGGTCATCCCAACCGTCACGCCAGCGACCATAATAGAGCTCATCAGGGTTAATTCAGCGGCAAGGACAAAACCGCCCTGCTTACGCTTTAATGTCCCCTTAGATGTGAAACCTTTATTCAATTTTTTCATTGATTTGCCTCAAACTATTTGCATTACAACATGGGTGATGTAAATGCGGGCCTAGCATCCTGCCAGCCAGCCCTCCGGTGCCCAATGCCACTTAGCAATATGCACGCGCTATTAAAAGGTGGAACATCCGTATTACACAGACTAGTCAAAACGAGCCATATTATCTAGATTTTCACGTACTTATATCGCTCACCAGAACACTAACGAAATTGCTTAGTTATCTCGATACGTATCAATACGCACTGTGAATTGATACGTATTTTGACAATCCTAAAATGCGTATCAATTCAATAAACCGCCAGCTATACCCCTCTTAAACACTCACGGTCGGGCCAATAAATAGACCGCAAGGGCTTCACGATCAGACGCGCTCAATGGAAATACCGGCATAGGTGGTGTTGGCGCTGTAAAAAATGCGGCTAACTCAGCAACCGTATACCGCTCATCTAAGCCCACCAATGGAATGGCCGATGCAGTTTTACCGCTCATATGGCAACTACTGCAGGGGTAGCTCTGGTACACGATCTCGCCGCGCGCAAGCAAGTCGCGACGCTGTTCGCCGGTATACGATGCCAAACCACTGTCTCTGCGGCCCGGCTGTGGCGGCGCTAATGCCACTGACGCAAGGGCCGACGCACCACCCTCGCCAATTGCCACGCGATAGATTGAGCCGGAATAATCATCTGATATAAAAATATCGCCATTATCGCCTTCGGCAATGTCCACTGGGCGCCCGAGCAATTTATCGCCTTGTAAGAAACCGCTTAAAAAGTCCTTTTCGACAATACGGCCGTCGGCCTGCCAATGCAGCGACACTACTTTATAGCCGTCGGGAACACTGCGATTCCAAGAGCCATGCAGGGCAACGAGCGCCGCTCGCTCAAAACCCGCAACCGTGTTACGGCGTAAGAATCGAAGTCCCAGTGGCGCATTGTGCGCGCGAAACTCGTGAGTCGGCGGGATATTTTTCGCGACTGCACTGGCGTTCAACTCGCCAAGATCAGGGTCTAGCGCACTCGCGTTTACATAGGGCCAGCCGTAAAAACCGCCCTCCTCAATTCGATTCAATTCACAGGGTGGAATATCATCGCCGAGCAAGTCGCGGCCGTTATCCGTCGCGTACAGGCTATTATCCCAAGGCGCCCAATCGAGGCCGACGCTATTTCGCAAACCGCTGGCGTAAATTGAGAACTCGCTGCCGTCTGGCCGAAAGCGCATTATGGTGGCGCGCTGCGAATCCGCTTCTTCGCAGACATTACAGGTTGAGCCTGAGCTAAGGTATAACCAGCCATCGCTGGAGGCGCGAACAGTCTTCGTCCAGTGATTACCCTTGTCCCCCAAGCCAGAGACAATACGCTGGTAATCGCCAGAAACAGCACCGTCGTCGCTATTAAACGCAATTTTTCCAACACCGTCGGACTCCGCCACATACAGCCAGCGCCCCGCAATATCCAAACCGTGGGGACGCGTTAAGCCCGCCAACAGCACCCGCTGCCCATCTGGCAGACCATCGCCATTGCGGTCGCGTTCAAGCAAAAGTATTTCGCCGCTCCGCGGCCGACTCACCAGTAAATCGCCTGAGTCGGTTACCTTCAAAAACCTTATCTTCCCCAAGCCAGTGGCGTAAAGGCCCACACTAAAACCATCGGCCACCTCTAGGCGCTGCTTAATCGCGCTGGCGCTGGGCGCTTCTCCGCCATAGCCAAACACCATATTGAGCATCACTTTTGAGGTGGTGCCCCACCCCGCTGGGCCAAACTGAATAAGCACCAACGGCGTAAAAATAAGCAAGCCAAGGATCACCGCTACAGTGAAGAGTAATCGTTTAAACATTTTCATCGCTAAATTGCCCTGTTGCGGTATTGCAAGATACAAGTAAACCTACAGTATGCAAAACGGTTACCCCTACACAAGGGTCACTACATCAAAAAATTGTTATACTGCGCTTTATAATTCCAAACAAAAAAATCAATAAATAGAGATAATCAGCCATGATGGATATGGGAAGTAGCGACGGCGAAAAATGCCCTTTTGATTTAAATTTTGAACCAGACACCTTTAAGCCCGGTGATCTCGTTAGCTACCGAGTCGACGGTAGCATGCGTGACATGCCCTTTGTTGGCGTATTAGTTGAGGTTCACGACGACTATGTAATGCTAGGCCACTGTGGCACCGACAATAAGCCAGATGGCAATATAATGCGCGGCACCAGAACCGACCGCCCCCTTGTTAGTGAAACCGACGCGCTAACCTAAGCAATGCCATGGGTGCTTACATTTAACCGCCAAGCACCCAGCTTTTAGCCTATTTAAGCGCTAAAGCACTCCCCTCCAAGCGAATACCAGCCCACGCGCTGCGCATGAAATTACGGATATTGGCATGGTCGTCACCATCCGGATTCGCCAGCACGTCCTTAGTATAAAAATCCCCAAAGGCATTCAACGTCGCTTGCTCGCTTAGCTGGTGCAAGGCGCCAAACGCGAAAACCTTACACGAGCCATTGTTCGCTCCCGCCTCATTATACTGCTCACCATTGTGGAAGGCGGTCGGCGTAAACGTGTAATTCTCGTCAATTACCGCTATTACCTCGGTAAATGCCACTGGCTGTTGTGCCAAGCGCTTAATCAGTTCTGCTATTGTCATGTTTAATCCTCTTTTTAACGCTGGGCATTATAGATTAATTTCAGATTTAACATCGCGAGTACTGTGTCGATATTCCCCCGGCGTTAGCCCACTCCAGCGTTTGAATGCATGACTGAAGTTTGCCGCCTCGCTGTAACCGAGCTTTTCAGCCACCTGATCGAGCCGTAGACTTTCATCAGCAAGAAATTGCTGTGCCAATTCTAAACGCAGCTTCTGGCTTAGCGCGCGATAACTCGTGCCCTCATGCTGCAGCTGCCGACGCAGCGTTCGCTCCGGCAGGCCCAACGCGTCGGCAACCGCCTGGATGCCTTGAAATGCTGTGTCCGCAATTGCCCGCTCAACTCTGTACGTAAAGCTGCGTTCACCGTGCTGCCTGGCAATGAGTTCACGGCATTGCCGAACGCAGGCCGACCACGTCACCGCGTTAGACTGAGGCAGGGCAATCTGCAATATCTCGCTCGATAAGGTCGCGCGAGTGCGGCGCGCATTGAATACCACTGGGCAACCAACCATACGTTCAATTTCTTTGGCGTGCGCAGGCGCGGGGATTGCCACCTCCAAAGATAGCAGCGGTATTTTCTGAGCGGCCGCCTCTGTCGCAATAACCAGGGTCACAATCAGATCCCGCTCGACCACAAAATTGCGCACCGCACCAGCAGGGTAGTGATCGCGCAACGCCAAACTCGCTACGGTCCCGTCAATGCTTAATTCCAAACCGACAAAGCTGTGGGTTAGCTCAATAAACTCCTGTGCAATTTGAAAAGCCTGCAGCAAATTTTCACTGCAGATAAGCGCCAAACCCCAAATACCAAAAACACCAAAGTGATAACGCCGCCCCACCAGATAGGCAAGATCAGGCCGGGGGTTCGCAGCCAACGCCGCTTCAATAAAGGCTACCTCTTGATCGGAGCGGATCAAGAGGCCTGGGGTTTCTAGCTGACTCCGACTTAAACCGGTTCTTAAACTGGCCGCCTCGTAATCTAACCCTAGCTCCTCAAGGGTTTGGCACAAGATTAAGAGCCCCAGTGCATGTCGCTGACCAGTGTGCGATGCGGGCATATGATTGTTATTTTTATTCATAATGGCCGAAATTAACAACAATCACGGTCAGTCGCAACATTTAACTCGCCATGGCCTAGGCGTACTGTAATAACTCAGTGCCTGCACTGAGCAAACGCCATAACCCGATATAAGACCCATAATAAGGACGATAACGATGGCAACGACAATATCGCGATTTTCAATTACCGACCTCACTCAGCGGTTTCGCTGGCTGTGGATGATAAATGCCTTTTTTATGCCGTGGCTCGCCCTGATCGGAATCATTCCCGCACTAAAAACCGGCAATAGCGCGTGGCTGGCCCTCGGCTTTATTATTTTTTATGTCGTTATTCCGGTGCTCGACTATGTCTCTGGTCAAGACCCCAATAACCACGATGAAGCCGATGTACCCGCCTTGGATGCGGACAATTACTTCCGCTGGGCCTTATTTGTCGCCTTGGCGGGCACGCTTGTGGTGTGGTTTAGTGCTATTGCCTATGCGTGGTATGCACAGCTATCAATCCTAGGGCTGGCGGCACTTGCATTATCGTGCATGGGTTTGGGCGGCGCATTTTTAAACCTTGGCCACGAATTAGGCCACAAAAAGAACCGACCAGAGCGCTGGGCAGCCAGTCTTGCTCTCGGTATTGCGGCACTCCCCCACTTCAGCGTTGAACATAATCGCGGCCATCACCGCGATGTCGCCACGCCCAACGATCACGCCTCTTCACGATTAGGTGAAAACTTTTACCGCTTTATGATTAGAGAAATGCCGGGCACCTGGCTGCGCGGCTGGCGCTTAGAAGCCGAACGGCTGCGTTCAAAGGGCCTGTCGTTCTGGTCAAGCAAAAATGAAATACTGCCCGGCGCCATCATCACTTTTGTGTTTTTTGCGACGGTAGGCCTATTATGCGGACCAATAATATTAGCCTTTGTCATAATCACTAGCCTGCTAGGCCACACCAATTTAACCGCAGCAAACTATGTTGAGCACTACGGTTTACTAAGGCAAAAGCTGGACAACGGCCGCTACGAAACCCCACAACCGCAGCACTCGTGGAACCAAAACTCACTTATCTCTAACTTAATCACCTTTCAGCTTCAGCGCCACTCAGACCATCACGCCCACCCCAGCCGTCGCTACCAGTGCTTGCGACACTTTGATAATGTGCCGCAGCTCCCCGCTGGCTACTACGCCATGTTCCTGCTCGCCTATATCCCACCGCTGTGGTTTCGGGTCATGGATAAAAAGGTACTCAACTGGGCTGAGAACGATATCAATCGCATCAACGTCTTAGCGGGGAAGCGCGACTATTATCAACGTAAAATCACAATGGCGACCGCATAGGGGTAGATTTCGGCACATAAAAAAGTGGCGGCCTATTGCAGCCGCCACATCAATCTTTGAACTCTTGTAATCAAGCGTCTTAGTGGCCCTGACTCACTCTTACCCGGGTATTCCACGATTGATTACCATGACGATCATCATGGCGATACTTCTTGCCTCTATGGTCATCCCGACCATAACTATCGTGCCTATCATGCTTCTTGGCGTATTTTTTACCGTGCTTGCCACCGTGGTGTTGCTCTACGTATTTAGGGTGCTTACCGTAGTAGCTTGAATGACGATCCCGGGTATATTGATTTTGGGAATACACATGCGCATTGCCGTAGCGATGATGGTCATTACGTCGATACTCAACATGGTGTCCACAATGGCGGTCGTGAACATGGGCGTGGCGTTTGGCGTACTTTCTATCTGATTTATGGGCGTCATGGGCGGCATACAAAACTGCGGCGCCAATTAACACCGCTGCAGCCGTCTCCGCATGTTCAGCGTGAGCTTGCTTAGGCGTCACGGCGACCGCGACCGCAAGCAAGGCGGTGAGTAGCAGGTTACGGATTACACCGGGGTGTTCTACTTTTAGTGCCGTTGTATTTGTCATCATCAGTTCCTCCTGAATGTGCTTGTAAGGTATCAGGAGCTAGCTGAACGAAAGCTGAAGACCATCCGTAATCATAAAAAAAGGGCCGCCGTAATCTACGGCAGCCCCTTTTCATTCGATTATATTACCTTCAACCACTCTGGGATTCACAGCGCGTAAGTGCTTTTGAGCGCGCTTGCGTAAAACCCTGTAGCGGGAAATTGTCGCCAGTCACGGTGAAATACTGCGCGACATCAGACGAGGTCATCATTAAATTGACGGAGCCAGCCGCGGTCATTAGCGCCAACAGCTCTGGATTGGCAAAGGAATGACCAAATATCACTTGATGCTGATTACCCTTCAACGGGCGAATTGAAATAACCTCAAGAGGGATATCCAAAGCGACGCCATCAAAATCTGCTGCGAGGGAAACCTTTTGACCGGCGAGAGACCAAATATTGGCACTGTCGCTTGCCCAGCTAATGTAAAGCTCATCTGCACCACAGGTATTACTGTGTTTTAGCAAACCGAATTGATTAGCACTGCCCTTTTGGCCATGCACGCTGTAACCGGTTGACTTGGAGATTGCCTCTAACTCCCAGCCTGATGATGCATTCACCTGCACGCCAAAAGACAAGATAACGGAGGCGACACCTACAGATACTAGTTTACGAATAGTCATTACATCCACCTTATACTTTGCTACGTATTTACCTTTGCTAGGGGTGCATTTAGCTATGAAAGTGGTTTGCATGCTATACGTATTATTCCTTTGCGAGATGTCAGTCACATTTCTAATGACGCAATTTAGCTTTTAAATTAAAAACTTACAACTCAATTCAATAATGACGTTTCTCGCCCACCAATGGCCGCGCCCATGGCCGGGTCATGCTTGGCGCCGCGCAATAGAAATATTTCAACCCGACGATTGCGCGCCCGGCCTTCGGCCGTCTCATTGTCGGCAAGAGGCCGTGTTGCGGCGTGCGCCATAACCCGAAAGCGCTCATTAGGCTGACTACTGGCATCAATAATACCCCGCAGTACGGTGGTCGCCCGCGCCGAAGACAAATCCCAATTTGAATAATAGCGCTCGGTATGGATCGGCACGGTGTCGGTGTGTCCGGCAACGACGATCTCGCCCTTTATTTCATTTAGTAGAGTGCCTAATTTAGCCAGCACCGGTTCAAACCCCGGCGATAGATCGGCGCTGCCTGATGAGAACGAACCGCGCTCACGAATCCGAATTATAATGACTCGCTCACCGTCATCGACTACCTCAACCAGACCTTCGCTGATTTCCAGTGCAAGATGCGCTTTTACTTTTTCAAGGTCGTCATTCAGCGCCTCGTCGGCCTCAACCTTAACGAAATCGCGCATTTCACGAACAGCTTCTTGACGAACTTGATTCTCGGCTGTGGGTTTCGGCGCGCCGGGGCTGAACTCCCGCGCAATCATGCTGGTTCCTATCGGCGGCTTAAATGCGGGTATTTCCCGCTGCACCCCAAAAGCGTCCTTCATCGATCCTGACAATTCCTTAAACTTCTGTTTATCCATTTCCGAGAATGAAAACAGCAGCACGAAAAAGGCGAGCAGCAACGACATCAAATCCGCAAAGGTGAGCACCCAGGCGGGCGCGCCAGCAGATACCTTCTTTGGCGCATCTTCCAAGTTCACTTAGGCTTCCTCAGGCTTGGGTTCGACTTCACGCTTATTGTCTGGCAAATAGGTTTGCAATAAGGACTCCAGTACCCGAGGGTTGATGCCCTCTTGTATGCCGTCAACTGCCTCTAAAATCAGATGGCGATTACGACGTTCCTCTGCAGTACGAAACGCCATTTTTTCAGCCATTGGCAACGCCACCACATTTGCCAAAACAGCGCCGTAGAGGGTTGTTAACAAGGCCACTGCCATTGCCGGGCCAAGCGCCTTGGGGTCAGACATATTGGACATCATTTGCACCAAGCCGACCAAGGTACCGATCATGCCCATGGCGGGTGCCGACTCGCCAAAGCCTTTAAAAACCGCCTCACCCATTTCATGACGCTCAATAGTTTGGCTAATCTCTTTATTCAACACCCGGCGCACAAATTCAGGGTCGTGGCCGTCAATAGCCATCTGCACACCCTTATTGAGAAACTCATTGCTGATCTCTAGTGACTCCAAACCCAGCAGCCCCTCTTTGCGGGCAACCCCAGCCATAGACATACACTCAACAATTAGATCTTCAGAACTGGTGGGCTTGTGCACAAACGCCCGCGACGCCACTTTAAATGCGCCCATCGTTTGATCTAAAGGAAACTTAACCAAGTTCGCCAGCAAGCCCCCGCCAACCACGATCAATATGCTTGGCGCGTCGACAAACCCACTCGCGCTGCCCCCCATCACAATCGCGGTGACGATGACCCCGAGGGCACCCAACATGCCTAATAACGTTGCTATGTCCAAAGAAAACTCCGACTATCTTGGTCAGTGAATTGGTAAAAGCGCCGGGGTTTGCCGTTCTCGGCCGCTAGTTCACCCATACGTAACGTTATTAACGGCAGCAAAGCATTTAACTTTATAGGGGATTCCCCTAAGGGCGCTTATTCTGCTCATTTGAACAGGCCATTACGCCAGCAAACGCCACCATAGCCCGCCCTGCTGAGTGACGTCCATAGCGGATTTCAACGATACAATTACTGTATATTCGCCGTTCAATGGCCCCGCGCCCCACCCTAACCACTTACCTTACGCGCGCAAGCGGCTCCCCCTCTCCTCAGCACAAAAGACCATGGTATGCTTAGGGCTTACTATTCCCAGCCAATAAACCGCCATGTTAAATACCCAACAATCTGACTTCGGCCGCGGCCCGGCAATATGGCAAGCAGGCGGGCAGGGTGACGAAACCCTGCACTTTGCCGCAGCCAATGGTTTCCCAGTGGCTAGCTACACGCCATTTCTCGCCCACTTTCAATCTGACTACCGCATAATTGGCCTAGAAAATCGCGGTGTTTGGGATCACCAGCCACCGCCTCGCGGCTTCTCGTGGCGCCAGCACGCCGACGATCTCATCGCATTTTTAGAGCACGCCCAATCTCGTCCAGTCATTGCCATGGGGCACTCTATTGGCGCCACGGTTTCCGCCTTAGCCGCCGCCAAGCGTCCTGAGCTCTTTAAAGCACTACTGATGTTTGACCCCGCCACCATCCCCGGCCGGTTTTTACCCGCCGTGGCAGCCATTGCACCCACCGAACTGATGGGCCGATTAAATTTAGTAAAGCGCACCCAAAATCGTCAGCAGCTGTGGCCCGATCGCCAGGCATTTATAGACTACCACCGCAACAGAGCGGCCTACCGTCACTTTTCAGCAGACGCGTTTAATGAATATGCTCAAGCTGGACTTATTGAGCAGGCCGACGGCCAATATAAGCTGAGCTATAGCCGCGAGTGGGAAGCGCATAATTTCAAACACACCTTTTCCCCTTGGCAGGCACTGCGCAATATTCAGGTACCCACGCTGGTGCTGAGGGCTGAACACTCGTATTTGCACAAGGCCAAGGAGTTTGATCGACGAGTAAAGCGACTATCGCCCTTTGTTAGTCACGGTGTTATTCAAGGTGCCGGACATATGGCGTTACAGGAAGACTGCGCGCAAGTGGTTAAACTCAGTCGAGACTGGCTGCAAAACAACAAACTGCTCCGCGCAGAAACCTAGAATATGCACGCGCCCCAAAACACCTTCAAATACTGGCTCAGTGCGGCGCTTGCCTTACTTCTTATGATTACCAGCGCCGCTGTCTGGGGCGAAACCGAGCAATGGCAGACCCTGAGCTTGGCGGGTAGTAAACTCGGCTATCGGCACCTAGAGCGCCACACCACAAAAGACGAAATCATTAGCAAAGAAACCCTGGTGATTACCCTTAGTCAGCCCGGCGCAGCTGACGCAACGACGACAACCGTATTAGAGTACCGAGAAAGCCCAGAGGGTGCGCCAATATCAATAAGCAAGCGTGTTAGCTCAGCCACGACCAATCACAATATGCGCGCAGTTGTAGACACGAACGTGCTGCACTTAATACAGAATGACCTTACCGGCAATACCAAGGACTATGCGATACCCCAACCCTTCTATTTACCCGAGGGTTTGCGTCAGGTTTTAGCTACCGGCGCAGGACAAACATCGCCATTCACCTATTTCACTTGGAATTTTAGCAGCCAAAAATTTGAACAAATTCAACTGATCGTCAAACCCTATACCGCAGCGGACCAGCCCGCCTATGCCTGGCAAATTCAACGTCAGATCATGACGAATCAAGCCCGCTATAGCGAAATTTTTACCGACTCGGCGTTTCGGCCATTAACTGAGATCAGTCGCTCCGGCGGCGACGAATTGCGTATTGAAAACTGCACCTATGAATGTGCCACCGCAGATTTTCAGGCAGTTACCCACGTGTATCGCCAACTCATCGCCTCCCCCTACAAAATCAGTGACGCGGCGCTGCGCGGCACAATTCGCTACCACCTGCTCGGCGAATTTTCCGACACACCGCCAAGCACCAATGAACAAACGGTAACGCCGATTAACGGCGGCGTAGAAATAACCGTCTGCACCGACTGTGCTACAAAAACATCGCCCAACCCAGAATTACTCAACACCTACTTACAAACAAATTATTGGCTTGCTAGCGACAACGCCATTTTTCATACCACGGTTAGCGATGTACTCGGCGAAAAAAACATAAGCCCGGCTGCAAAAATGCGCCGCCTCAGCCACTTTGTGAGCCGACACATGAGTAGCGAAGCCAGCTATTCCGGCTACGCCACTGCTCTGGAGGCATACCACAGCAAACAAGGCGATTGCACTGAACACGCGCTCTTATTAGCGTCACTTGGGCGCGCAGCCGGTATTCCAAGCCGTGTCGTATTTGGCTTAGCGTATAATAATGAGCGTTTTTTAGGCCGCAAATATGTGTTTGTTCCCCACGCCTGGGTACAGGCTTGGACGGGAGAGAAGTGGCAGAGTTTCGATAGCGGCTTAGGTGGGTTTACTGCGGGTCATATTGCACTGGGTATTAGCAGCGGTGAACAAAGCGCAGTGTTAAAAATAAATGAAAAAATACATACACTAAAAATAACATCTGCAATGCACATTAAACGTCGCTGAACGAAGCTCAACAACGTTTAATGTCGGCGTAATTGCGCTATTCGTAGACGTAGGGCATTTCATCGAGGCTTTCATCGCCCGCCACATCAATATCGGCAATCACTATCGTCGAGCTACCGCGCACAGCGCCCACTACGGTGACTTCTTCAAGTAACTGTACTGGCTCATCGGCCATCGAGATTGTCGATAGCAACATAGTAAGCGACACCACCATTAACTGAACCGCCTTAACACCCACGCAATTTAAACGCATATACACTCCGTATTTGCAGATAATATTAAAATAAAAAGGCAGGAATCCGGCTGCCATGAAAGGACAAATTATCGTGCATAAATGTTACACCGTAATGACGTTAATATTACAAACGCTAATTATGTAGCAAAAAGTAAACTATTCTCTGCCGCCGAGATGAGGCCATTCAAAAAGTATTACCAAACGCCCCAACACCAAAATACTTATAGCGCTTAGCGTTATAAAGCACTGACATAACATGATTCCCTTCTTGGACAAGCACCCCAGCGCCAAACTATATTTAAATAGCACTAATGAATGCGTTTCTTGTAAACGCCGGAGGGTAAAACCGTGAGTATGTCTCCTCGTATCGCCGCCCACCTCAATAAAGTTGGGGTGAATTTCGACCTTGTCAGCCACGCCCATAGCCGCAATAGCATGCAAAGCGCGCGCATGGCGAAATTACCACCTTCGCAAATTGCCAAGGCAGTAATACTCCACGACGGCGACCGCTATCGCATGTGCGTGATTCCCGCAAACCATCGACTCATACTCGAGCGCGTCAATGCCCACATGCACGGCAACTACCGCCTGGCAACGGAGCGCGAGGTCGCCATGCTTTTCGACGATTGTGAAATTGGCGCGGTTCCAGCTCTCGGCCAAGTCTATGGTATGCCCGTTAGCTGGGAGGTCGAGTTCAATCACGCCAACGACGTTTACCTCGAAAGTGGTGACCATGAACACTTAATTCATCTTCAGCACGGGGCATTTATGGAGCTAATGAACGGACAGGATCATTTGCATATGAGCTGCCCACAAGACGACCGTTTCGGATCCATAGTTCACTAGCCCGATTGCTGCCCGCTCTACTGCTATCCCAAGCTGGGCCATTCTATGGCCCAGCACAGCCGCTATGCCCCCGCCAAGACGGCCTTTATAAAGCCCTTTGAAAATAACTACACTATGGTGTAAATTTATATTATGGTTACTACAAGCCATGTGCGGAGAAGTGCCCAGTAATAGCACTTCAGCACGGTAGGAATTAAACCAGGATAAAAACCATAAATGGGGAGCAAAGATGCAAGATTTCACCGATAAAGTCGTTGTCGTTACCGGCAGCGCTAGCGGCATAGGCAAGGCACTGGCCAAGGCGTTTCTCGCTGGAGGCGCCAAGGTGGTACTTTCTGATGTCGAAAAAACAGCATTGGATAAAACTGCCGCGGAACTTAGCGCCAACGGCGGCGTAGTACGCGCCATTGTCACCGATGTCTCAAAAGCGGAGTCGGTCACCGCACTCGCCGATGCTGTGTTTGCAGAGTTTGGTGCCTGCCATATTCTTTGCAACAATGCTGGCGTTAGCGTTTCAAATTGCAATGTTTGGGACACTACACCTAATGACTGGGCCTGGGTATTAGGGGTAAATTTACGGGGCGTTGCCCACGGTATTCAAGCATTTGTAGCCAGAATGATTGAGTCAGGCGAGCCCGGCTTAATTATGAACACCTCGTCGGGCGATGGCGGCATATCCCCCCTCGCCGACCAGTCAGTATACGCCTGCAGCAAAGCCGGTGTGTCTATTATGACCGAGTGCCTAAACGCCCAGCTTGTCGGCCAAAACACCAAGCTCCGCGCCTGTATTTTCTACCCTTCTGGCGGCATTTTGCCAACCGGAATTTGGACCACGCGCCGCAACCGCCCCGCCGAATTAGCGCGCGAGAAGCCAGCCCCCGCTGGTGGCGAAATGACCTTTGATGAATTCATGACGGGCATGAAAGAGATTGGTGTTGAGCTGCCAGTTCAAGATTTAGATGAATTAGCGGCATTCGCCCTAGACGGTATACGCAAAGAAGATTTTGTCATTATGATTGGCCGCGAAACGATGGAAGCGACGCTAGTAGCGCGCGCCAAAAAGCTGGCTAACGGCCAATGCCCTATCGAACACGGTTTACACGGCTAAGACTGCGCCGGGCAATACTCCCTTGAGTGTTGCCCGGCCGGTTTCACTGCTGTATTTTAGGCTGCTGTCACCGCAAACCGGAGCGCCAAAATGAACAGCCCCCTCGCCGCATGGCACCAGGCTATTAGCGCTAAAGACGCCACAGCCCTAGACACCCTTCTCGCCGACAACGCAGTATTTCATTCACCCGTTGTACACAGCCCGCAAGTGGGCAAAGACGTGACCAAGATGTATCTAAGTGCCGCCTTTCATGTTCTGGCCAACGACAGTTTTCACTATGTTCGCGAAGTCGTGGACGGCCAAAATGCCGTTCTCGAGTTTGTGGTGGAAGTCGACGGCGTCACCGTGAACGGTGTCGACATGATTCACTGGGATGAAAACGGTAAGATCGCCGATTTTAAGGTGATGCTCAGACCCTACAAAGCAATCAACCTTATTAAGGATAAAATGCGGGCAATGCTAGAAAGCCTATAATCGCTTATTACAGTGCCTGCGCAGGTATATCGACAAGCTTCAGTACAGCCGTGTTTGCGGGCAAACTCGCCGGTAGACTCAGCGCGCCAACAGTATCTAGCAGCGAACCACCAAGCACCACGCCCGCGCCGGGCAGGTTCAAGGTATCATCGAGTAGACTACCTCGTAGCATATCGCCACCAACAACCAAGCCAACATCGAGAAGCTCGCTGCTACTGGGTACTATTCCAGCCACCGCTGGCATCGTCTGCGCTGATAGCGATGAACTCGCCGCCACAGCCACAAGAACTAGCCCGCATGTATTAAGTGCGCGATATCCACCAAGCTTAAACATCTTCAACTCCAATTAGTCCCTGTGTACACAGCACGATCAACAGGACTAAAAATACCACAAATACCGTCTGAAAACCCCCTCCTCTGGCTCGAGGTAGTAACCGAGCAGGCGAATCAAACGCCCCTCCTCAAGGTAATCCTGAACATAATAATCAGGCATGAATCTCGCCGAAGCCTTTTAATGCGGCATCAATCAGTGCATAACCGCTATTACCGTGGATACGACCAAACACCTGAACGCGGCGAGATTTTCCGCCCTTATCAAGGCCATCCATTAAAAGGCGGCGCGCATCGCCGCCGAACATTGCCATTCTCGCAACCGACACCAGCCCGCGCGGCGAAAAGCGCTGCCGACGACGACAGTTACGACCTCAGCAAAGAGGCATACCTTTACCTAAACGCCAGTCAAGCGCCGTGGAATCGTCATTTCCATATGTACGATTATATCGTTAAGGGACTGTAGGAACTTATTGATCAGGGCAATGATGACCCGTTTCTTAATGAGCAACTCAGACCCCATTTACTGGCGGCAGCGGCCAAGAAGCGAGCCTATCCCTTGCAGTTGAACTACCAAGACGGCTACGACCATAGTTATTATTTTATCGCCAGTTTTCACTGCTGTCCCGTTAAGGAGAAATAAAAAAGCCTGATTCCACCACAATTGATACAATGAGATTGTCTAGAAAACACTGTATTAATAGAGGGAA
>NZ_JACHHW010000011.1 GCF_014202945.1 Zhongshania antarctica
GGAAGCCAGCACTCAATCGATTTATGATTGAATTTGAAGACCGCTTAGCGGATTATATTTAACCTTGGCAGTTACACAGAATTATTTACAGGCTCCTGCTTGGGGAAGTCGTGCACCGGTAGGTCAGTAAATCGATACAAATTGCATATCTTCGACATCCCGCCGATACCACCTTGCCGCGTTTGGGCGATTAAGCCCATACGTTCGAGATTGCGAAGTGACTTCCACAATGTTGCTGACGAGCTCCATCCGCGATGTTTCATTTCTGAAAGCGTGGCATTGATATTGCCGTTATTAGTCGACCGCAACTTAGCGCGTAAATCGGCATACAATGCTTTGTCAGAAAATGCCAAAACTCGCCAAGCTGGGCTATCGAGAACTGCAAGGGGGATGCGAATGTGCGCAACTCCCTTCCAGTGTTCGTCGTATTGGCTAAACTTCCTGCTCATTGCTTGGCTCCAAATTCCTCTAGGAGCCGTGTGGAGGTTATTTGCAGTTCACTTGCGTCTGGGTCGCCAAATTCGCCTAGCCCGTAAACTGCGCGCTTCTGTGCGTCGTCTGCGTTGTCGGCATATACAGTGATGGGGGTGGTGATTTCTTGGCGGACTTCCACAATGTAGCGTCCCATTATGCAGCCCTCCGTACTTTGTCCCATTGGCCAGAAAACAGCACGTAGCGTTTACAGGTATGGCGATTGCCTTGAGCGTTCCTGTCGTGGGCGGGAATGGCCTGAATGTTGTAACCATAATTCCAGCGCAATTCATGAACCCTTGCTGCGGGCATCATAATATCGAGCTGTTCTCTTATTTGGATTGTTGTTAGACCCTCGTTGCCCACTCTACGTAAGGCAATTAAAAGGCGTTGGCGTTGGTCGCTGCTAGCAGTAGAATTGGTGGTGTGTAACTGGCTGCTCTTCGGGGTGGCCTTTTTCATTGCTGCACCCTCTATACTGCGGACTTGCTAGCGGCAATGCGCTCAGCAATCCATTTATCAATACTGCTTGCGGGCCACGCAACTGTGCGACCGACGAGCCTGCATGGTTTCGGAAATTTGCCTTCGGCCATAAGTGCGTAAATTGTGCTGCGGGCTAGCCCAGTACGGGCTTCAATTTGTTTCCGGCGTAATAATGCTTCTTGTGTTTTCATATCTAAGTAAAACCTCTGTGTGCTTGTGACTTCCGAGGTTTCATTAGAATTTATTTCTGTCTGTCTAAATGGAATATTCCGAAATCGGCGTAGAATATTCTATCCTGAGCTCTCAGATAGATACTTTGCTAAAGTTTTGGCAGTAACAGGCTCCTTAATTCCTTTCAAACTGAGGTGCCTAAGAATAGCCTCTGCGTCTTTCATGTGTTTTCCAGTCGCGCCGTCAATAAGGGCTGCGGATAGGGCGTTTATAGTGGCGAGGTATGCGTTTACGGTTTTTTTGTGCGGTAGCTTTTGGCTTATCTAAAGGTTCGCTTAGTGACTGAATAAAGTCCATGAGATTTGGCGGCTTTACTCCCCATACGCAATCCTTCGGTAGGCCGCCGGCAGGGTAAAAGTTTTCGTAGTTTCGATAGTTTTCGTCTACTGGATAGTCAGAATTTTTGTTAAATGGATTGTCGGCGAGATGTTCCTTGAGATTTGCCCATATTTTATCCTCCGGGCGGTAAAGTATGACATCTCCGTCTACATCGAAGAGCGTTAGCTCGGGACCTTTAGTTAATCGTAAATATTCGTACTCGACGTCTAGTCTTTCACATCCGTGCATCGATAAATCCCAGATGCCGTTAATCGACTTAACATTTTTCTCAAATACTACTGCTTCATTTTCAGAGATAAACTTGCCATCAAATATCCTTAATGTGCTTTCTTTGTTGGACATTATTGCAGGGACGATAACGTCTTTGTAGGTAACTTCACTTGGAAGCACGCTATTCCCTAGTACCGCTGTGGCATGATTTACGAGGTTTACTGATAGGGTTAAATGTCCTTCCAGTGCAAATTGCAGTAGATCCGATGTTTTTACCTTCTCTGAAATTATACTCGAAGCATAACTTGCAGCTTCGGTAAGTGTTAGCCAAGGTTTAAGCTTAAGTAGTTTGCTCATGCACGCCTTCTCACATTGTGCTCCTTCGGTGTTGCCGCCCCAGGCTGGTGAAGGTGTCCAGCTTGTCCCCCGTCGGGTAAGGGGCGGCAATTTATACTGAGTCGTTATCTTTGTTTATTTTTCAGCTACCCGCCAAATTTAGCGAGAATTACATTCCCATTTTGGGCTTGAATCTTGAGGCTATCAAGGTAGTCCGCCCAGGCTTGCATCATTTTTTTCCGCTCCGGTAGGTGCGCTGTGCGGTTGTAGGCTCTCCCGTGAACGTCTTTCACCGCATGGGCTAGCTGGTGCTCGATCCAGTCAGGCCGAAAATGCAATTCTTCATCCAGTATTGTTCGCGCCATCGCTCTGAAACCATGCCCACACATTTCGTCTTTACCGATTCCCATGCGGCGCATTGCTGATAAAACGGCGTTGTCACTCATTGGCCGTCTAAGGGTTCTGGCGCTAGGGAATACATACTCGCTGTTACAAGTTAGCGGTTGCAGCTCTCGCAGTATGTCGATTGCTTGTTTACACAGCGGCACAATATGGTCTGACTTGGTTTTGGTGACATAGTAGCGCCACTCAGCCTTGTCTAAATCAATTTCAGCCCATTTAGCCTTCCGTAATTCGCCGGGGCGCACAAAAGTAAGCGGAGCAAGGCGAATGGCTGCGTTTACAACAGCGGTTCCCTGATAGCCATCTAGGGCGTTTAGCAGAGGGCCGACTAACTTAGGGTCAGTGATTGCGGATCGGTGTTTTTTGATTGGGTTGGCCAGCGCACCATTCAGGTCTTGGGCGGGATCGCGTTCACATCGACCTGTAGCCACGCCATAGCGGAATATTTGGCCGGCTATCTGCTTTGTGCGCTTGGCAGACTCAAGAGCGCCACGGCTTTCAATTTTTCGCAATACGGCGAGTAATTCGGGAGGTGTGATCTCATTGAGTGGGCGGGAGCCAAGGAAGGGGAATAAGTCCCGCTCCATCATTCGCTCAACTTTTGACCAATGATTTTCTGCCCAGATCGGTTTTTGTTTACTGAACCATTCTAAGGCGACAAGCTTGAAGCTGTTTGCCGCGGCGGTGGTGTTGGTGAGCTTAGTGATTTGTTTAAGCGCAGAGGGGTCTACGCCATTAGAGAGGTGTTGCCGAGCTTGTTCGCGAAGTTGGCGGGCCTTCTTTAGGGATGTGGCTGGGTAGACGCCAATAGAAAGCCGTTTTTCTTTTCCCCCAAAGCGATATTTCATGCGCCAGTATTTGCCGCCCTTGGGAGAGACTTCCAAGTACATGCCTTCGCCATCAGTTAGGCGATAGGGTTTGTCCTTGGGCTTGGCTAGTTTTACTGCGGGGTCTGTTAGGGGCATCTGGGGGCACCTGTTTGGTGAAATCTGTTTATGCCCCCGATTGTGCCCCCACTTTGTACTGGATTGCAATAGATGCCCCCAGACACCTATGGACGCTACAGACACAAAAAACCCCAGATTTACTGGGGTTTCAGGCCTTCCTTGGTCTCCCTTGGAAGTATTTTTGGTGGAGCCGGCGGGAATTGAACCCGCGTCCGCCAGTCCGCTGCTTATGGCTCTTCACATGCTTGGTTTCCGTCAATTAATTTAGCCGCATACAGCCCGACGGGCAGGACGTAATTAGCGATTCTGATTAAGTGTTTCGCGGCTCGGTCTCAGACATACCTTACTCGCTAGCTTGTTCTATATGACAGTCGCGTCCCATTTACAAGCATCTGGTAGCGACCGCTAACCGGGGTTTAAGCGGCTAGAGCGTAGTTGTCGTCGTTGGCAACTATTAGGTTTACAGCTTTGGATTAACGTGATTGGCTGTCATCACGGCATGCACCAGAAGTTTTGTAACCGGCGTCGAATCCAAATCGGCCCCAGATTGGTGATTGTACTCTTTTGGACTGTGTCCGGCTAGGATTGTTCACTGTGGTTTTGCTGGATGCTGAGTTTGATGTCTAAGCTTTTGTTGAGCAGTTCGGCTTCGTCTTCTAAGTCGGCGGCAATGAGGGGGTTGGCGAGCAGCCAGTCTTCGGGAATGTTTACGCAGAGTTTGTTGGCGTCTTTGCTGCTTAAGGTGATGTTGGCGGGGAGTTGTTTGGCCTGCCTGCGGCGATAAAAAATGCAGGCTAAGCGCAACACGCAAACCAGTGGCCAGTCGGCGGTTACGCCGTAGCTGGGGTTGCCTACTGGTTTGGGTTTGCGGCGGTGGTTGGCCACCAAAAAGCTGAGGCGGGCTTGTTCTTGCCGAGAAAATCCGGGCATGTCGGCGTTGCCGAGTATATAGGCACCGTGTTTGTGGTAGCTGCCGTGGGCAATGGCGAGGCCGAGTTCGTGGAGCTGGGCGGCCCAGCGCAGCAGGGGGCCTGCCTCGGTGTCGGGGGTGGTGATGTGGTCGGCCACGGCGGGTAGCCAGCGCGCGCAGAGTTCGGCAATGCGGTTGCCCTGGGCCTCGTCAATGCTGTATTGGCTAATGAGTTGCTTAATGGTGTCTTCGCGCTTGTCGCGGTGGTGGAGGCGGCCAGCAAGGTCGTGCACAATACCTTCGCGAATGGCATAGGCGGAGACGTGTAAGCCGTCCATGCCGAGTTCTTCGAATAGGGCGTAGAGTACGGCAAAGCCCCCCACAAAGACGTCGCGGCGATCTTCGCTGAGGCCTTTTATATTCAAGTCGCGACTATTAGCTGCGTTAAGTACTTGGTTTTTGAGTTTTTCTAGGCCGTCGGCAGAGATATAGCCCGCTTCGCTGAGTTCTTGCTCGGCGAGAATTTTGCCAATGCTGCGAATGGTGCCAGAGGAGCCGACGGCTTCTTGCCAATGGCCACGAAAGGGTTCTACGTAGGGGCTGATCATTTGTCTGGCGGCATTTACCGCCTTTTTAAAGGATTTCTCGTTGATGTCGCCATTTTTGAAATAGCGCATACTGAAACTGACACAGCCCATGGGTAGGCTTTCGAGTTGGCGGGGGGTGTTATTGCCCACCACCAGTTCGGTTGAGCCGCCGCCGATATCGATAACAAGGCGGTGCTTTTGTTCTGGGGCAAAATCGTTGGCCACGCCTAAATAGACGAGACGGGCCTCTTCGGTACCCGAGATAATATTAATGGGCAGGCCGAGCACGGCTTCGGCTTTGGCCATAAATTCAACAGCGTTGCTGGCGGCGCGCAGTGTGTTAGTACCCACTACGCGTATTTGGCGTCGAGGTACGCCGCGCAGGCGGTCGGCCATTTTGGCGAGGCTGTCGAGGGCGCGGTCTTGGGCTTCGTCGCTGAGGCGGCCGTCGTCGTCGAGACCAGCGGCTAATCTAACCATGTCTTTATGGCGGTCGATGACGCGAATTTTGTTGTCACTGAAGCTGGCAATAAGCAGATGAAAGCTATTAGAGCCGAGGTCGAGTGCCGCGTAAGAGTCGCTGTTTTGAGCCATGGTAGTATGAATTCCCTGTTGGCTGCACAGTGTATCGGCTGGGGGGCTTAAAATCGACTCTAGGCTTTTGTCATAAAAATGACATGAGCGGTGGCTACACTAGCGTGTATTTTTTTTGCTACATTAATTTAAGGGACTAACAGAGGGGTAGGCAGGACGTGGACAGTACGTGGGTTGCCAAAGAATTGAGCTGGTTGTCATTTAATGAGCGGGTATTGCAGGAGGCTGCCGACCCCTCGGTGCCAATTATTCAGCGTATTCGCTATTTGGGTATTTTCTCGAATAATTTAGATGAGTTTTTCCGAGTGCGGGTGGCAGATGTGCGGCGCTTGGCGGTGTTCTCTGCCGCGTCTAAGCAGGATGAGTACAAGGCGTTAATGGAGGAAATTCGTCAGAAGGTGCTGAAGCTGCAGCAGCGCTTTGATGTGGTGTATCGGGAAAATTTAAAAGAGCTGCGCCGTCGTAAAATTTACCTTATTAATGAAAAGCAGTTAGACGAGGCGCAAACAAACTATGTGCGCTCGTATTTTCACTCGCATATTCAGCAAGAACTCATTCCTATTATTCTTGACGATGCCAACCCGATCCCTGAATTGAATGAGTCGTCTATTTATCTTGCTATCCGTTTGGGTTATGAGTCGCAGACTCGCTTTGCACTGTTAGAAATTCCCACCTCGCGGCTAGATCGTTTTATTCGCATTCCTAGTCGCAAGGGTAAACGTGGCAAAGTACTGATTTCGTTAGAAAATATGATTCGGGTGTGTTTGCCGGAGGTGTTTAGGGGGATTTTTCCGCTGGAGACGGCCGATGCCTACACCATTAAGCTAACCCGTGACGCGGAGTTGGAACTGAGTGAAGAGGTTACTCACACCTTTGTAGAAAAAATGACCCAGAGCCTTAAACGCCGAAAAAAAGGCGACCCAGTGCGCTTTGTTTACGATGCGGCGATGCCTAATGATTTGTTAGATTATTTGGTCAAGCGCATGGGCTTGGGTAAATTAGACTCAATGATTCCCGGTGGTCGCTACCACAACTCCAAAGACTTTATGCGTTTTCCGAACTTAGGTCCGGCGTATTTAGATGCAAAGCCTTTGCCGACAATTCCGGTGCCGGTGATCGATCAGGCCGCCAATATTTTGAGTTGTCTGCGCGAGCAGGATATTTTGCTGTACTACCCTTACCACAGCTTTAATTACCTGACCGATTTACTGAAAACCGCCGCGATTGATCCGGCAGTTAAAAGTATTAAAGCAAGCTTATACCGGGTAGCGTCGAATTCTCATGTGGTTGATGCGCTGCTTAATGCGGTGGCAAATCACAAAGAAGTCACCGTGGTAGTTGAGTTGCAGGCGCGTTTCGACGAAGAGGCGAATATCGCCTTGTCGCAGCGTTTAACCGACGGCGGTGTGAACGTTATTCTGGGTGTGCCGGGCTTAAAGGTGCACAGTAAATTGATTTCGATTGTGCGCCAAGAGGGCAGTGTGCAACGGTTTTACACCCATGTCGGCACGGGTAATTTCAATGAAAAGACGGCCACGGTGTACACCGATTTTAGTTTGCTGACCTACGATCAGGCGATTGGCGATGAAGTGGCTAAGGTTTTCGACTTTATTGCTTACAATTATAAGCGCCATGAGTTTAATCACTTAGGGGTGTCGCCACTCAATAGTCGCGAGCGCTTATTGGGCTTGGTTAAAACAGAAATACAAAATGCTAAGAAGGGCGATGAGTGTGGTATCACGCTTAAATGTAATAATCTGGTCGACCGCGAGTTAATTGATTTACTGTACGAGGCCAGTGCGGCGGGTGTGCCGGTGCGTTTAATTGTGCGTGGTATGTGTTCGCTGGTACCGGGTTTGGCGGGTTTGAGTGAAAATATTGAAGCGATTAGCATTGTTGATGGTTTTTTAGAGCACCCCCGAGTGTATATTTTTCGGAATGCTGGCGAGCCGCGCTATTTTATTTCCTCGGCCGATTTAATGACGCGCAATATCGATTTTCGGGTAGAGGTAACCTGCCCTATTTACAGCAAGCCCCTGCAAAAAATGTTGCAGTCGATCATCGACTTGCAGTGGGCCGACAATGTGAAGGCGCGGATTATTGATGCGTCGCAGAGCAATGGTTTTCGGGCACGGAAAAAGAGCGGTGGTAAAGTTCGCTCTCAAGGTTTAACTCACAAATTTCTCAGCACGGGAAAACTGCCGCGCTTGGCGAAGTTGGACTACCGGCCTCGGGTAAGTAAGCCGAAGAAGAAACACAAAAAATAAAGTGGCTAATCGCTATTGCGAAATAATCAGTAGCTCGCCGCTGAGTTTTTTAGGGCTGCGTATTTCGCGGCTAATCAGCTCGGCGCCAAAAGCTTTTTGGCAACGCTTAGCCAGTTTGTGAAAGGGTGGACGACCGGGGTCGGCAATAATAATTTTGCCAACGCCGGCGTCGCGCGCCGCGCTAATGGCAGAAAATAAGGGCTTAACTAGGGCGTCCCAAAAGCAAATGTCGCCGCCTAGCATTAGACCGTGGCCGTGCAGGTCTTCGGTTTTTAGGTGTTCGTAGCGGGCGGTGCGGGTTTTGATTTTGACGTCGTTGAGTAAGGCGTGGGCCTCAAGATACGGAAACACGTGCTCGTCGGCGTCGATGGCGGTGACCTTGGCCTTGAAGTGCTGAGCGCAAGATATACCGAGAATACCCCAGCCACAGCCAATTTCGGTCATCTTGCTGCGCTTTTTAGGCGGGTTTTCGAGCAGGTAGTCCATGATGAGGAAGGAGGAGCCCCACACTTGATAGCCGTGTATCTCTGGCCCGGGCAGGTTGCGCTGCATTTTGCGGATTAGCTTGTGGCGCTTTTTGAGAATTAGAACGTCGTTAACAATACTAATGTCTTTTAAAACCGGGTTATCGGCCATTGCTGAGTCGCATCCTATGCTTGATTGGTCGAGTTAGCGGAATTGTTTTGGGCGAATAATCTCGATGAGTTTGGCGCTGTCGGCACGGAGTTGATCCCAGTACTCAATATTGATTTCCAGCTCCATAAAACTACAGGTGCCAACGTGACTGATTTTACCGTCGTATAAATAATTGGCGAGATCGGCGATCGCGGGGTTATGACCAATAATCACGGCGTGGTTTTGCGCTTGCGGCAGTTCTTTTATCCACGCGAGCAATTTGGGTGCTTCGAAGGTGTATAGCGCTTCGTCGTGGGTGATGGTGGCGTCGTCAAATACGCTGGCGTCAGCTTGAAAACGTTTGAGGGTTTCCTGGGCGCGCTTTGCAGTACTGCAGTAAACGTATTTGAAGAGGTGCTCGCGACGCTGGATTTCACTGGCAATCAGTTGGCAGTCGCGCTTGCCGCGTTTGGTAATGGGTCGCTCAGCATCACTGAGCTGGTCGTCATCCCAACCGGATTTGGCATGACGTAACAGATAAAGAGTTTTCATTGGCGTTGGCTAGCTAGCTCGGGTCAGGTGTTATGGTCGCGCACAATGCGCATTTTTTGACGTTCCCAATCGCGGTTCTTTTCAGTTTCGCGCTTGTCGTGGTCTTGCTTACCCTTGGCCAAAGCAATCTCGGCTTTGATCATGTGCTTTTTCCAATATAAGGCCGTGCATACGCAGGTATAGCCCTTTTGCTGGACAGCCTCTTCCAGTTTGCGCAGTTCTTTGCTGTGAAGCAAGAGCTTGCGGGTACGAATTGGGTCGGTGACGAAATGCGTAGACGCACTGGGCAGTGGCGTTATATTGCCGCCAAGCAGAAATGCCTCGCCATCTTTGAGGATTACGTAGGTATCGACGATCTGAATCTTACCTTGTCGCAGGCTTTTAACTTCCCAACCCTGTAATACCAGGCCAGCTTCAAACTTGTCGGTAAGGGTGTAGTCGTGCCGCGACTTTTTGTTTAAGGCGATCGTACCGCTAGGGCTTTTGCTTTTGTTTTTACTCATGGTGGCGATTATAGAGGGAGTTGCTGGCAAAACCTATTGGGGTCAGGTAAAAAGACCGCTGCTTTGCAAAATTGATGTTGACGGCATATGGCCTTAAAGAAACGAAAAATACAGGGTATCTGGTCTAGCCGCTGGACATTTCTGGCTGCTGCTACCGGTTTGGTGGTCAGTTTAGGCAATTTTTGGCGTACACCGCAAGAGTCAGGGCACAACGGTGGCGGGGCGTTTCTGATTATTTACTTGGCCTGCGTGCTGTTGGTGATGCTGCCGATAGCGGTGGCCGAGGTGCGTATTGCGGTGCGGGCGCGGGGTAACCCAATTCACGCTGTGGATCAGCTGGCGCATTATGCCAAGGCGAGCAAGCATTGGTCTTTGGTGACTCAAATTGCCAGCGTCACGGCGTTGTTGTTGGCGGCCAATGGCGCGGTGGTGTCGGCGTGGTTGTTGGTGTATATCGGCAAAATGGCCACCGGCGTGATGGATGGCGCTAGCTTAGATTTGGTGGCAGGGCAGTTTACCGATTTATTAGCTGCTCCTGACGTAATGCGTTTTTGGCAGCGATTGTTTGTGTTGCTGGCAATAGCGCTGTCGGCGATGAATGTGGTGCGGGGTATGGCTGGGCTCTTGCGGGTGTTGCTACCGGTATTGCTATTAGCGCTATTGAGTATTGTGTATTACAGCTATGCATTGGGTGATTTTGCGTCTGCGGTGAAATGGATGTTCACTCTGCGAATGGATGATTTAAGCTGGCGGGGCGGCTTTTTTGCTTTGCAGCATGCCTTTTATACCTTGAGTATTGGCACTGGGGCGCTGATGGCCTACGGCGCGTATTTTCCCTCTGGACGATCTATTACTCGGCAGCTGTTTGCCTTGGTCATTATCGATGCCGGTGTATTGATTTTGGCAGGTTTGGCAATATTGGCCTTGGTATTTGATCAGCATATTGTGCCGGGAAGCGGCCCTGCGCTGCTCTTTATTAGCTTGCCGTTTAGTTTTGGTAATTTGGTGTTTGGCGATATAGCGGGCACCGCGTTTTTTCTGCTGCTGGGTATTTTGTCGCTGACGACGGTGGTGGCACTAATGGAGCCGACCGTGGCGTATTTGGTTGAGCGCTGGGCCTTTTGGCGACCTCTGGCAGCGCTGACTGCGGGTAGCTTGATTTTAATCTGCGGTGATTTAGCCATATCCTCCTTGGCGCCATTCAGTGAGCTGCGCTGGTTATCGCGCAGTTTCATGGAGTGGGTAGACATCGTGTCGGCCAATGTTTTGCTGCCGCTGGCGGCTTGGTGTTTTGTGCTGTTTGCCGCGTGGCGGGTACCTAAGCTTGTTTACGGTGTGCGAGAAGGCTGGTTTGAAGGGCTGTTTTTTTGGATTTGGCAGGCCCTGTTGCGGTATATTGCGCCCCCTGCAATATTGCTGGTGCTCGTGGTAGGGCTCTATTTGCGAGTGACTGCGTAACATTATTGGAAAGTAGAATGACCGAAATTCGGCGCAGTGCGCTATTGCCTTATTCCTCAGGCATCATTTACCAGCTCATTAACGATGTTGAGGCCTACCCTCAGTATATGGATGGCTGTGTGGGTGCGGAAGTGCTCAGCCGTAGTGAAGACGTTATGGAAGCCCGTTTAGATTTGGCGAAAGCGGGTATAAAATTGAGCTTCATTACACGTAATGAGTTAAAGCATAATCGCAGTGTTAGCTTGAAGTTAGTCGATGGTCCCTTTGATGACTTGCGCGGCGAGTGGACGCTTCTCGCCTTGGGTGACGAGGCTTGCAAGGTAAGTTTGCACTTGCATTTTGCCTTGGCAAACAGTTTGGTGGGCGCGGCAACCAAGCAATTATTTAATTCGGTGGCCAATAATTTGGTGGACGCCCTAGTGAAGCGAGCAAATGCACAGTATGGAAAATAATAAAACGATTCATGTCGAGGTGGCTTATGCGCTACCGGATAAGCAGCGCATTGTTGCCCTCGAATTGCCTGCGGGCAGCACGGTTAGGGCGGCGGCGATGCAGTCGGGGCTGGATAAGCAGTTTGTTGAGCTGGATTTGAGCAGTGTCGATTTGGGGGTGTTTGGTAAAAGTGTCAGCAAGCCCGAAGAGCAGCCGCTGAAAAATGGTGATCGGGTAGAAATTTACCGACCTTTAATTGTTGATCCAAAAGAAGTGCGCAAGCAGCGGGCCGCCAAAGTGAAGGCCCGCAAGGCCGCTGAATAATTATTCAGCAACCGGTGCTGGCACAGTAGCGGGGTCTGTTGCGGTGCCGTCGCCGCTTGGCGCAGGCACTGTTTCTAAGGGCTTGACGTCGCTTGTTTTGACGTCAGTGGTGAATTTCACCAGGGTATCGCCGTCAAAGTAGGCCGTTAACTGGTGGCGTTCTTTGGGCTCGTCAGGCTTGTTTAGTGTGTAGATATAGTCCCAGCGGTTGGGGCTAAAGGTGTCGCGCACCATAGGTGTGCCCATAATGTATTCAACTTGGCTGCGACTCATGCCGACTTTAAGCTGATCGACCATTTCCGGCGTAATGATATTGCCCTGATCAATAGGCAGGCGGTAAACACCGGGGAATTCCAGAGTGCTACATGCCGCCAGTGATACAAGCAGGCATGCTGTGGCAAATCGTCTATACATGCTAAAGGGTTCCAATCGCTTACAGAGGCGTGGGATAATAACGCAATCCCCACCGCAACGCTAAGGTCCAAGGCACATGTCTATAGAAAATAAAGAGCTCCGCAAAGCAGGGCTCAAAGTTACCTTGCCTCGTGTCAAAATTTTGCAGTTACTGGAACAGGCTGAGAGCGACAATCAGCATTTCAGTGCAGAAGACGTCTATCGCGCGCTGATGGAGTCTGGCGAGGATGTAGGTTTAGCAACGGTTTACCGTGTGCTTACCCAGTTTGAAGCTGCAGGCCTGGTGGTTAGGCACAATTTTGAAGCAGGCCACTCGGTTTTTGAGCTAGAAAAAGGCGATCATCACGATCATATCGTGTGCCTAGAAACGGGCGAGGTCATCGAATTTTGCGACGACCTTATTGAAACGCGTCAGCGTCAACTGGTGGCCGAGCGTGGCTATGAGCTGGTTGATCATAGCTTGGTTTTGTATGTGAAGCCGAAGAAAGGCTAGTCGGACGTCGGGTGTCTGAGGTCTGACGCATAAAGCCAAAGGCTGCGCTTGACGAGGTTTTGGGTGCGGAATCCAATTTTCCGACATCCGACATCCGACATCCGACATCCGACATCCGACATCCGACATCCGACATTGGCTAGTCTGACGAAAAGTCTAAAACCCTTAACCTCAAGCAGCTTTCGTCACGTTTGCCGGTGCGAGTATTTAGCATCCGACGTCAGACGCCCGACATCCGACGAACCAACTAATGCCTTACCCCCAGCATTTCCCGCGCATGCGCTAGGGTATTCTCGGTAATCGCGATACCGCCTAGCATCCGCGCAATCTCGTCAATTTTCTGTTCGTCTTTGAGCGGCTCTAGCTCGGTGCGTAGGTGTTTTTTGTCGCCCACTTTTTGCACGCGAATATGATGGTCGCCTTGGCTGGCCACTTGGGGTTGATGGGTGACGCAGAGTACTTGGCTGCGCTGGCCGAGTTCTTTTAACAGTTTGCCGACGATTTCGGCAGTGGCGCCGCCAATGCCCACGTCGACTTCATCAAAGACAATGGTGGGTATTGCGGCAACTTGGGCGGTTACCACCTGTATGGCGAGGCTGATCCGTGATAGCTCGCCGCCGGAGGCGATTTTGTTCAGTGGTCCTTTGGCGGCGGCGGGGTTGGTGCTAATCAGTATTTCAACTTCTTCGCGGCCGCAGTTGTGTGGCTCGTCGCTTAGGGTGTGCAGGGCAAAGTCGACTTCGCAATGTTTCATGCTCAGGGCGCGCAGCTGTTCTTCGACGCGTTTTTTCATGGTGGCAGCGGCTTTGCGGCGCTTGTCGCTCAGCTTGGCGGCTTTGTCATTGTAGGACTTTAGTGATTCTTGTTGCTCAGCGCGGAGCTGCTCGAGCTTTTCGTCGCTGGCGTTAAGGCCTTCGAGTTGCTCTGCTAGTGATGCGTGCAGGGCTGGGAGCTCGCTGGCTTGTAGGTGGTGTTTGCGTGCCGTTTGGTAAATGGCATCGAGACGGCCCTCGGTTTCGGCCAGGCGGTCGGGGTCGAGTTCGGTGCCGTCGATGACATTTTGCAGTTCCCGTGCGGCCTCTTCAATTTGAATGCGGGCGCTCTCCATCAGTTGGGCGGCATTTTCTTGAGCGGCGCAGCGGTGTTGGCTGCTATTTAGCGAAGACAGGGCTTGATGGAGTATGCCCATGGCATTGACTTCGCCCTCGCGGCATAGCTGCAAGCTGTGGTGGTTGGCGGCGAGGATTTGCTCGGCATTGGCCAGCTGCTTTTGCTGGTTTTCGAGCTCTTCTAGCTCATTGGGCTGAAGGTTGAGGCGGTTCAGTTCTTCTAGTTGATAGCTAAGTAGCTGTTCCTGGGCATTTTGCTCGGCGGCGTTACTTTCTAGCGTGGCGAGGGCTTTGCTGCTGCGTTGGTATTGGCTGCAGTGTTCGCCGACTTGCTGGGCTAGTGCTGTGGTGCCGGCAAAGGCATCGAGTAGTTCGCGCTGATAGGGTTTTTGCAGCAATGATTGGTGTGCGTGCTGGCTGTGAATATCTATTAATAGGCTGCCAAATTCGCGCACATCTTGCAGGGTGACAGGTTGACCGTTGATGTAGGCGCGCGAGCGACCCTCGCTGGTAATCACGCGTCGCAGTAGGCATTCGTTGTCGCCATCGAAATCGCGGGCTTTTAGCCAGGCGCCGGCGGCGGGAATTTGGCTTATTTCAAATAGCGCGTGAATGTCGGTGCGGTCGGCGCCGGGGCGGACAATGCCCGCGTCGGCGCGGTCGCCAAGGGCGAGGCCCAGCGCGTCGAGCATAATGGATTTGCCTGCGCCAGTTTCGCCGGTGAGTACGGTCATGCCGGGGTGCAGTTCAATGTCTAGGCTTTCTGTTATGGCGTAATTGCTGATGTGAAGGTGGCTCAGCATAATGTTCTCTCACGGTAGGTGTGGGAAATTGTCTGTATATTTATACAGTAAAATACTGTGACTGGGCAAGCGCTGGTAAATAAGGTGCTGAAATTTTTTTACGCTTGCCTTGAAATAGTTTGCTACAGCCCCATATCCCAGTCAGCGCGGCCATGCTGCCGCAAGTGTATAGGCGTGTAGGAGATAGTTTACGTGGCAGAAGATCAGGATAAATCAGCATCGCAAGATGAGGATGCTCAAGTAGAAGCGATTGTTGGCGAGATTCAAGACGCGCTTGATGGTGCTGAGGCTGAGCAGGCGTCTGCGCCAGCGGAAGAAAAGAGCCTTGAGGTACAGCTAGATGAGGCTAAGCAGGCTGCCGCTGATGCTAAAGAGCAGGCGCTGCGCGCCGTCGCTGACGCTCAGAATATCCGCCGCCGCGCCGAGAAAGACGCAGAAAACGCCCGTAAGTTTGCTTTAGAGAAGTTTGCTGGGGATATGCTGGTGGTGGCCGATAACCTCGACCGCGCCTTAGCGTCAGCCGATAGGGATAATGAGTCCTTAAAGCCGATGATCGAAGGGGTGGAGTTGACGCATAAATCGATGCTCGATGCCTTGGCTCGCCACAATGTGGTGCAGCTCAATCCGGTGGGTGAGCCCTTTAACCCCGAGTTTCACCAGGCCATGGCGATGGTGCCAAATCCTGATGCCGAGCCAAATTCAGTGATGGATGTCATGCAGAAAGGCTTCACCTTGAATGGCCGCTTATTGCGTCCTGCCATGGTGGTGGTCGCTAAAGCGCCGGAATAATTTTTTAAATTGTGTAAAAAATGGTCTATGTCCCCTTGAAATATGTGGATAAGGGCCAATATCTGACAACAAGACATAGTGTTCGCCAAAAGTGGCGACTAGGTAAATCGGAGATTTAACATGGGTAAAATAATCGGTATAGATTTGGGTACTACCAACTCTTGTGTGGCTGTTATGGACGGCGACAAGGTTAAGGTTATCGAGAATGCAGAAGGTACACGCACAACTCCTTCGATTGTTGCTTACACTGAAGACAAAGAAATTTTGGTTGGTCAGAGCGCTAAGCGTCAGGCTGTTACCAATCCGCATAACACCCTTTATGCGGTGAAGCGTTTGATCGGTCGTCGTTTTGAAGACGACGTGGTTCAAAAAGACATTAAGATGGTGCCTTACAATATCTGCAAAGCCGATAACGGCGACGCGTGGGTAGAAGTGAAGGGCGAGAAAATGGCGCCACCGCAGATTTCTGCGGAAATTCTCAAGAAAATGAAGAAAACTGCTGAAGACTACTTGGGTGAGAAAGTCACCGAAGCGGTTATCACTGTACCTGCTTACTTTAACGACTCTCAGCGTCAGGCGACTAAAGACGCTGGTCGTATCGCCGGTTTGGATGTAAAGCGTATTATCAACGAGCCTACCGCAGCGGCCTTGGCCTACGGTATGGACAAGTCTAAGGGTGATCGCACCATTGCGGTATACGACTTGGGTGGTGGTACCTTTGATATCTCGATTATTGAAATTGCTGAAGTAGACGGCGAGCACCAGTTTGAAGTGCTGTCGACGAACGGCGACACCTTCTTAGGTGGTGAAGATTTTGATATGCGCCTGATCGATTATTTGGCGGAAGAGTTCAAGAAAGAAAACAGCATCGACCTGAAAGGCGATTCACTGGCTGTGCAGCGTCTGAAAGAAGCGGCAGAAAAAGCCAAAATCGAGCTGTCTTCTAGCCAGCAGACTGAAATCAATCTGCCTTACATCACTGCCGATGCAACAGGTCCTAAGCACTTGGTTGTAAAACTGAGCCGCGCTAAGCTGGAATCACTGGTTGGCGATTTGGTTGCGCGTTCACTTGAGCCAATGAAAGTGGCGCTGAAAGACGCTGGTTTGTCTGCCTCTGAAATTGACGAAATTATTTTGGTTGGTGGTCAGACGCGTATGCCTCTGGTGCAAACCAAGGTGACTGAGTTCTTTGGTAAAGAAGCGCGTCGCGATGTAAACCCTGACGAAGCGGTTGCCATGGGTGCTGCTCTGCAAGGCGCGGTATTGTCTGGCGAAGTGAAAGACGTACTGCTGCTTGACGTTACTCCTTTGAGCTTAGGTATTGAGACCATGGGTGGTGTTGCCACTCACCTGATTGAGAAAAACACCACGATTCCAACTAAGAAATCGCAGGTATTCTCAACCGCAGACGACAATCAGCAAGCGGTAACAATTCACGTTGTGCAGGGCGAGCGCAAGCAAGCCAGTGCCAACAAGTCACTGGGCCGTTTCGACTTGGCCGACATTCCGCCTGCACCGCGTGGTCTGCCGCAAATTGAAGTTACCTTCGATATCGATGCCAACGGTATTCTGCACGTGTCTGCTAAAGACAAGGCGACCGGCAAAGAGCAGTCTATTCGCATCACGGCCTCAAGCGGTTTGAGCGATGAAGAGATCGAGCAAATGGTGCGCGACGCAGAGGCAAATGCTGAAGCTGACAAGAAGTTCGAAGCACTGGTTGTAGCGCGCAACACGGCTGAAGGCATGGCTAATGCGACCCGCAAAACTTTAGAAGAAGCTGGCGATAAAGCGTCTGACGAAGAAAAAGCGGCGATCGAAGCAGCGCTGACCGAAGTTGACGAAGCACTTAAAGGCGATGATCTTGACGCGATTGAAGCGGCAACCAAGAAGCTGACTGAGGCGTCTGGTGGCTTGGCAGAGAAAATGTACGCCGAGCAAGCTGCTCAGGCGCAGGCTGAAGGCGGCGCAGAGTCGGCTCAAGCTGGCGGCGCAGATGACGTAGTCGATGCTGAGTTCGAAGAAGTGAAAGACGACGACAAGAAGTAAACTCGACGCGAGGCCGTGCCTCGCTTGAGTGTAACGCTGGACGGGAGACGGAAGACGCAAAGGCCAAGGTCAGCGTGTTTTGCGATCTCCCGTTTGGCATGAAGGGTAGAATCATTTATAGGGGTTGTGGGTGGCACTTCAAAAAGCGTCTCCCGTCTCCCGTCTAGCGTGAAGCGAAGCTATGTCAAAACGAGATTATTACGAAATTCTGGGCGTGTCGCGAGACACCGACAGCAAGGATATTAAAAAAGCCTACCGTCGTATCGCGATGAAAAATCACCCCGACCGTAACCCCGAAGACCCCAAGGCGGACGATATCTTCAAAGAGGCCACCGAGGCCTATGAAGTGCTGTCTAACGAGGAGAAGCGTGCGGCCTATGATCGTTTTGGTCATGAGGGCGTTAACGCTGGCGGCGGTGGTGGTGGCGCGGGCGGCTTTAGCGATATTTTCGGTGATGTGTTTGGCGATATCTTTGGCGGTGGTGGCGGTGGTCGTCAGCGCGGTCCGCAGCGCGGCTCTGACTTGCGCTACACTCTTGATATTGATCTGGAGCAGGCAGTACACGGCTCCACGGCCAAGATTCGTATCCCAACACTGGTTGCGTGTAAGCCCTGTGATGGCAGTGGCGCGAAAAAAGGCAGCAAGCCGGTAACCTGTAGCACCTGTAATGGTGTTGGTCAGGTGCGTATGCAGCAGGGCTTTTTTGCTGTGCAGCAGGCTTGCCCGCACTGTCGTGGTTCCGGCACCATCATTGCTG
Source organism: Zhongshania antarctica (assembly GCF_014202945.1). GTDB lineage: Bacteria > Pseudomonadota > Gammaproteobacteria > Pseudomonadales > Spongiibacteraceae > Spongiibacter > Spongiibacter antarcticus. The sequence goes on from NZ_JACHHW010000011.1 coordinate 18,074, forward strand.
ATCCTTGTACGAGCTGTCGCGGTCAGGGTCGCGTTGAAGAGACCAAGACCCTGTCAGTGAAAGTGCCTGCGGGCGTGGATACCGGCGATCGGATTCGCTTGACCGGTGAAGGTGAGGCCAGTCCCAATGGCGGCCCAGCTGGCGATTTGTATGTGCAAATGCAGGTGCGTCCTCACGCGATATTTAAGCGCGATGGCAAAAACCTACACTGCGATGTGCCAATCAGTTTTGCCGATGCGGCGCTGGGCGGTGAGCTGGATGTGCCAACCTTAGAGGGTCGGGTTAAGCTTAAAATACCGCCAGAGACGCAAACCGGAAAATCCTTCCGTTTGCGTGGCAAGGGTATAACCCCTGTGCGCGGTGGTAGTACTGGCGACTTGATTTGCAAGGTGACCGTTGAAACGCCGGTGTCATTAAACAAGCGCCAGAAAGAGCTGTTGCAAGAGTTGCAGGCCAGTCTTGCTGGTGACGACAAGCAGTCGCCCCGCGCAAAAAGCTGGTTTGACGGTGTAAAAACCTTTTTTGACGATATGAAAATCTAATTTCGTCAAAACAGCGCGAGGGCTGATTTGCTGAATCGGCCCTCGACTTCCCCTCTGTTTTTCTCCATTCTGAGCTGCATATAAAAGCCGCGGAAATAAGTATGGATAAGACCCTCAATCAATTCGTTGCCAATTATCTGTGGTCTGAAAAGGTGGCAGATTATTCGGCGCCGCGCCGCAAATTGATTCACTTGCTGCGCTATGTTTACGTGGTGCTAGACGATCTTGCCAAGGGTGAGCTAACCCTGCGGGCCATGAGCTTGGTGTACACCACCTTGCTGTCGCTGGTGCCAATGATGGCGGTGAGTTTTTCGGTGCTCAAAGCCTTTGGTATGCACAATAAGCAGTTGCAGCCGATTATGCTGCAGTTTCTGGCGCCGATGGGCGCGCAGGGCGTGGAGATTACCGACAAAATCATCGGCTTTATCGATAATGTTAAAATCGGCGTGCTTGGTACCTTTGGTGTGGCGCTATTGTTTTACACCGCGATTTCGCTCATTCAGAAAGTCGAGGCCACCTTCAATTATATTTGGCGTTTAGATCAACACCGCAGTATTGGTCGTCGCTTCGCCGACTACGGCAGTGTGATGCTGATCGGGCCGCTATTGGTGTTCTCTGCGATTGGCTTGTCGGCCAGTGTGCTGAGTGGCAGCTTTGTGCAGGCTATTAGTCATCAGCTGCCTTTCATGCAGTATTTGATTACCTTTGCCACGGAAGCTGCGCCCTATTTAATGATCATTGCGGCCTTCAGCTTCTTTTATATGTTTATTCCGAATACTCGGGTCACTGTGCGGGCGGGGTTGATTGCCGGGGTAGTGTCTGGCTTTTTGTTTCAGAGTTTGGGATGGGGTTTTGGTAGTGTAGTGGTGTCGGCTAGTGGCAGCGGGACTTATGCAATTTACTCGGGCTTTGCCATTCTCATTTTGTTTATGATGTGGATGTACATCAGTTGGTTGATTTTGCTGGTGGGCAGCAGCGTCGCATTTTACGTTCAGCATCCTGAGTATGTCGCGCCGACGCGGCGTAGCGGTGATTTAAGCATTAAGCAGCGGGAGGCTTTAGCCCTGCAAATTATGGGGGTGATTGCTGAGCGTCATTACAAGTCGCGTAAACCGTTTTCGGCGAGTGATTTTGTGTTGCGTTTACGCGTTCAGATTCAGGGCGTGACTAAGGTGTTGCGAGCGCTGAAGGAGGCTGGTCTAATCACCGAGAATAGTGAAGAGCCAGCCCGTTATTTACCGAATGCGCCACTTGAAAAAACCAGTTTAAAGCAAGTCATTGATGCCGTGCGCAGTGAAGGCAATGCATCAATGCTGGGCTTGGGTACGCCGCGCAGGCCAGTGCATGGTGTGGCGGCGGTGACTAAAGCAATTGATGACGCCCTGGATGCTGCTTTGGCGGCGACCAGTGTGCGGGATATGGCAATTGAAGATGACGGTTCGGCGCTTGATGGCGCTGAGGCTGGCAAGAACAATTAAATTGAGTGTGGTGAGAATATGACAGTACGGGTAGCAGTAACGGGCGCCGCCGGGCGGATGGGGAAAATTTTGATTGAGGCCATCGCCCTCAATGAGGCTTGCGTATTGGCGGCGGCAATTGAGCGGCCAGAGAGTTCCTTGATTGGCGCCGACGCAGGTGAATTGGCTGGCTTGGGCAAAAATGGCGTCACTCTTGTGGGTGACTTGAGCGCTGTGCTCGACGATTTTGATGTGCTGATCGATTTTACGGTGCCAGCGGCTACCCTGGCGAATGCTCGCCTTTGCGGTGGCGCCGGTAAGTCCATGGTAATTGGTACCACCGGCTTTAATGCTGAGCAAAAAGCCGAACTTGAGGCCGCTATTGCACCGATTGCGATTTGTCAGGCGTCTAATTTCAGTACCGGCGTGAATCTCTGCTTTAAATTGCTGGATATGGCGGCGCGAGTCTTGGGTGACGACGTTGATATTGAAATTGTAGAAGCGCACCACCGCCATAAGATCGACGCGCCCTCAGGCACCGCCCTGAGCATGGGGCATGTTGTCGCCGATGCGCTGGGGCGTGATTTGGAAAAAGTCGCCGTGTACGGCCGCGAAGGTCAAACCGGCGCCCGTGAGCGCGAAACCATTGGCTTTGCCACCGTGCGCGGCGGTGATGTAGTGGGCGATCACACGGTGTCCTTTTTTGCCGAGGGTGAGCGTGTTGAGATCACCCATAAAGCCAGTTCGCGGATGTCCTTTGGTCGTGGCGCAGTGCGTGCGGCCGCATGGGTGAGCGCGCAAGCGGCTGGTCGTTACGATATGCAGGATGTATTAGGCCTTAAATAAGGCGTGGTATTTGCGCGCTAAAAGTCAGGTTTTAGCCTGAAACGGCGCTAAGCTTGCTATTGCTGGTATTTATTGCGGTGGACGAGCGGGGGTGGTTTCGCGTAAAATCGCGCATCAGATTAGGGTGCCGAGCTTAATAAGCTCCGTATCCCCGCAAGGAGCGAGGTGAAGTACGTCTTCATCTCGCTTTTTTGCACGCGTATTTTCCTCTGTGGTTCTTTGGTTGTCGTTCCGGCGAGTATGTCGGTGGCAACTCTCGGCCGCAAGTTTGATCCAGGAGGTAGTCTTGACGGTTCCAGCCATACTTGCCCTCGAAGACGGCAGCATATTCCGGGGCATCGCTATTGGTGCCGAAGGGCATTCGGTTGGCGAGGTCGTGTTTAATACCGCGATGACAGGGTATCAGGAGATTTTGACCGATCCCTCTTATGCCCGCCAAATCGTAACCCTTACCTATCCCCATATCGGCAATACCGGTATGAACAGCGAAGACGAAGAGGCGACTGAGATATGGTCTGCCGGCTTGGTGATTCGCGATCTGGCTATGACGGCTAGCAGCTTTCGCAGCGAACAAAGCCTCTCCGATTATTTGAAAGCCCGCAATATTGTCGGCATTGCCGACATTGATACCCGTCGCCTTACCCGTATTTTGCGGGACAAGGGTGCTCAGGGTGGCTGCTTAATGGCTGGTGATATCGACGAAGCCAAAGCACTGCAACTCGCTAAAGAATTTGCTGGCCTAAAAGGCATGGATTTGGCGAAAGAAGTGACTACCGCCGCGTCCTATGAATGGCGCGAAAGCAGCTGGGAGTTGGGTGAGGGGCATCGCACGCTTACCGACGCTGAGTTGCCCTACCATGTTGTGGCCTACGACTTTGGCGTAAAGCGCAATATTCTGCGCATGCTCGCCGATCGCGGTTGCCGCCTGACGGTTGTGCCGGCCAAAACACCGGCTGCCGACGTATTGGCGATGAAGCCCGACGGTGTGTTTCTGTCGAATGGTCCTGGTGATCCAGAGCCCTGTGATTACGCGATTGCGGCAATTAAAGAGATTCTAGCCACTGGTTTGCCGGTGTTCGGTATCTGCCTTGGCCATCAGCTATTGGCTTTGGCCTCAGGTGCAAAAACCGTCAAAATGAAATTTGGTCATCATGGCGCCAACCATCCGGTGCAAGATTTGGCGACCAAGGTTGTGCACATTACCAGTCAAAACCACGGTTTTGCGGTAGATGAAGCCTCCTTGCCCGCGAATTTGGAAGTGACCCACAAATCATTGTTTGATGGATCATTGCAGGGAATTCGGCGCACTGATATCCCCGCATTCGGTTTTCAGGGCCACCCTGAAGCGAGTCCGGGTCCCCATGATATTGCGCCCTTGTTTAATCAGTTTATAGATTTGATTAAAGCCTCTAAGCAGGCTGAGTAGAAAGTCCGGCCTTGCGGTTTTGTATGCGGTTTTTCTGGTCTGGCGTCGGGAGTCTGACGTCGGATGAGAAAAAACAGGATCGCGCCCGACTTTAGCGTCCGACGTCCAGCTTCCGGCGTCCGACTTTTTGTAACGAAGCACAGAGCCAGATGATTAGAACTTATGCCAAAAAGAACTGATATTCAAAGCATCCTCATCCTCGGTGCTGGTCCGATTGTTATCGGTCAGGCCTGTGAGTTTGACTACTCCGGCGCCCAGGCGTGTAAAGCGCTTCGCGAAGAGGGCTTTCGCGTTATTTTGGTAAACTCGAACCCCGCGACAATCATGACCGATCCGTCGATGGCTGATGCCACGTATATCGAGCCGGTGGTGTGGGAGACGGTTGCCAAGATCATTGAAAAAGAGCGTCCCGACGCACTGCTGCCGACCATGGGCGGTCAGACCGCACTGAACTGTGCGCTGGATCTGGATCGCGAAGGCGTATTGGCGAAATACGGCGTAGAAATGATCGGTGCCACCAAAGACTCTATCGACATGGCGGAAGACCGTCAGTTATTCGATAAAGCCATGAAACGCATCGGCTTGGCTACACCGCGCTCGGCCATTGCTCACAGCATGGAAGAGGCTCTGCAGGTGCAGGACTCTATCGGTTTCCCCGCGATTATTCGTCCCAGTTTCACCATGGGCGGCTCCGGCGGCGGTATCGCGTATAACAAAGAAGAATTTATTGAGATCTGTACCCGCGGTTTAGATCTGTCGCCCACCAATGAGCTGTTGATTGACGAAAGCTTGATTGGCTGGAAAGAATTTGAAATGGAAGTGGTTCGCGACAAGAACGACAATTGTATTATTGTCTGCGCGATTGAAAACTTCGACCCTATGGGCGTGCACACCGGCGACTCCATCACCGTTGCGCCAGCACAGACCCTGACCGACAAAGAATATCAAATCATGCGTAACGCCTCGTGCGCGGTACTGCGTGAGATCGGCGTTGAAACGGGCGGTTCTAACGTGCAGTTTGGTATGGAGCCGCACACGGGTCGCTTGGTGGTTATTGAGATGAACCCGCGGGTTAGCCGCTCTTCGGCGCTAGCGTCGAAAGCGACGGGCTTCCCGATTGCCCGTGTGGCAGCGAAATTGGCGATTGGTTATACCCTCGACGAATTGCAGAACGAAATTACTGGTGGCGCGACCCCCGCGTCTTTTGAGCCAGCTATCGACTACGTGGTTACCAAAATTCCGCGTTTCACCTTTGAAAAATTCGGTGAAGCCCAGACCCGTCTGCACACTCAGATGAAATCTGTCGGCGAAGTAATGGCGATTGGTCGTACCTTCCAAGAATCCCTGCAAAAAGCCCTGCGCGGTTTGGAAGTGGGCTCTGCCGGTTTTGAACACCAGATTGACACTGACCGTGACGACGCCAAAGATATTCTGATTGCTGAATTGACCAACCCGGGCCCAGAGCGGATTTGGTTTGTTGCTGACGCCTTCCGCTCCGGTATGAGCGTTGAAGAAGTCTTTGAGCACTCGTGGATCGATCCTTGGTTCCTCGTACAGATTGAAGACATTGTTAAAACTGAAAATTCTTTGAAAACCGTGGCTTTGGCGGATATCACCAAAGACATGATGTGGCGTTTGAAGCGCAAAGGCTTTTCAGATCAGCGTTTGGCAGTACTACTGGCAGTGAGCGAAAAACAGCTGCGCGGCCTGCGTCATAGCCTTGATATTCACCCCGTGTACAAGCGCGTAGACACCTGTGCGGCAGAGTTCGCGACGTCTACTGCCTATATGTATTCGACCTACGAGGAGGAGTGCGAGTCTAACCCGTCGGATCGTGAGAAGATTCTTGTTATCGGTGGTGGCCCCAACCGCATTGGTCAGGGTATTGAGTTCGATTACTGCTGCGTTCACGCGGCGCTGGCGATGCGTGAAGATGGTTACGAGACCATTATGGTCAACTGTAACCCTGAGACCGTATCAACCGATTACGATATTTCAGATCGCCTGTATTTTGAGCCGGTGACGCTGGAAGACGTGCTCGAAATCGTTGCCAAAGAGAAGCCAAAGGGCGTTATCGTGCAGTTTGGCGGCCAAACTCCGCTGAAATTGGCCCGTGACCTTGAGGCCGCTGGCGTGCCGATTATTGGTACAACGCCAGACGCGATTGACCGCGCTGAAGATCGTGAGCGTTTTCAGCAGATGCTGCAGCGTTTAAATATCAAGCAGCCACCGAATACTACCGTGCGCTCAGAAGAAGCGGCACTGCGGGCGGCGGCTGAAATCGGCTATCCTTTGGTTGTGCGTCCATCCTATGTATTAGGTGGCCGGGCCATGGAAATTGTCTATAAAGAAGAAGAGCTTGAGCGCTATATGCGTGAAGCGGTGCGGGTGTCTAACGACTCGCCAGTATTGCTTGACCACTTTTTGAATGCGGCGGTTGAGGTTGACCTTGACGCTGTGTCCGATGGCAAGCATGTGGTGATCGGCGCGATCATGCAGCATATCGAGCAGGCGGGCGTTCACTCTGGTGACTCCGCGTGTTCATTGCCGCCTTACTCGCTGGATGCGGATGTCCAGGATCGCATGCGCGAAATCGTTAAAGCCATGGCGCTGGAATTGGGCGTGGTGGGTTTGATGAACGTGCAGCTGGCAGTGCAGGATGGTGAAATCTACGTGATTGAGGTTAACCCTCGCGCTTCACGTACGGTGCCCTTCGTGTCTAAGTGTATTGGTATTTCGCTCGCCAAAGTTGCGGCGCGCTGCATGGCTGGTACGAGCTTGGCCGACCAGGACTTTACCGAAGAGCGTATTCCTAAGTACTTTGCTGTTAAAGAAGCGGTTTTCCCCTTCAATAAATTCCCCGGCGTTGATCCTATTCTTGGGCCAGAAATGAAATCGACTGGTGAAGTGATGGGCTTGGGCGAAACCTTTGCCGAAGCTTTTGCTAAAGCGGCGGTCGGTGCCGGTGAAGTATTCCCAACGAGTGGCAAGGCATTTATTAGTGTTCGCGATCCCGATAAAGCCGGTGCGATCGCCGTGGCGAGTCAATTAGTTGAACTTGGCTTTAGCTTGTTGGCAACCCGTGGTACTCACAAGGTCTTGACGGAAGCGGGCCTTAAATGTCAGCGTGTTAATAAGGTATTAGAAGGCCGCCCCCATATTGTTGATATGGTGAAGAATGGCGATGTCGATCTGATTATTAATACTACAGAAGGTAAGCAGGCAATTGCGGATTCGTCACTGATTCGTCGTAGTGCACTGGCCAATAAGGTGAGCTATACAACGACCTTGGCGGGTGCCGAGGCTATTTGCCAGGCGCTGGTGTTTGGCGAAGAGAAAACCGTACGCCGCTTACAAGATGTTCATATGGGGTTGATGCAATGAGTTTATTGCCAATGACCGTTGCTGGCGAAAAAGCGCTGCGCGATGAGTTAAAAAAACTAAAATCGATTGATCGCCCGCGCATTACGCAGGCGATTGCCGAGGCTCGTGCCCACGGCGATTTGAAAGAAAATGCCGAGTATCACGCCGCCCGCGACCAGCAGGGCTTTTGTGAAGGTCGGATTCAAGAAATTGAAGGTAAGCTGGGTGGCGTGCGGGTGATTGATATCACTACCATTCCCTATACCGGTAAAGTGATTTTTGGCACGACAGTATCGCTAATTAACTGCGAAACCGACGAAGAAGTGACTTACCGTATTGTTGGCGAAGATGAAGCCAATGTGAAAATCGGTAAAATCTCGGTGACCTCACCTATAGCCCGCGCCTTAATTGGTAAAGAGGTGGGGGATGTCGCGGTAGTCGTCGCGCCAAGTGGCAACATTGAGTACGAAATCGACAAGGTCGAGCACCTTGCCGAGTGAGCGCTAACTCAAGCCCGAAGTAGATTAGATAATTTCGGGTTTGGGGTTTTCGCTGGACGATAAATCAGCGCTATCTTGCCGATAGCCTGAATCAGCAGCGCTTTATGCGCTTTACACAGTTGATCGATTAGCGCGCGGCGTTCAGTTGGCTCAGCTATATTGACCTTAACTTTAATCAATTCGTGGTCGTCGAGTGCGCGGTCTAGCTCCAGCGCTACGCTTTCACTAAGCCCCTTGTCGGCAATCATAACAACAGGGCTGAGTTTGTGACCGATGCTGCGTAAGTGTTTTTTATCGCTGGCGCTGAATTTGGGCATAATATATCGAACCGGGAAAGAGCGTGGGCGCTTATTTTACTAGAAAGTGCGCCCAGTCGGTATCTCAAATCTCGCTAATAATGGAGTTAGTGTGGCGAAACCTAAAGGATCCAGCGGTGCGTGGCTGAAGGAACATTTTGACGATCAGTACGTCAAAATGGCTCAGCGTGACGGCTATCGTTCCAGAGCCTGTTATAAATTGCTCGAAATTCAGGAAAAAGACCGCCTGATTAAGCCGGGTATGTGTGTCGTCGATCTCGGTAGTGCGCCAGGTGGTTGGTCGCAGGTCGCGGCCATGCTGGTTGGGCACCATGGCCGGGTGTTGGCCTCCGACATTTTGGAGATGGATTCCATCGCTGGGGTCGAGTTTGTGCGGGGTGATTTTACTGAGCAAGAAGTCATTGATGAATTGATGGCGCACTTGGGAAATAGCAAGGCAGACCTTGTAATCTCAGATATGGCCCCAAACATGAGTGGTATGAGAGATGTTGACCAGCCGCAATCTATGTATTTGTGTGAGCTGGCGCTGGATATGGCGGGAATAGTACTTCGGCCAGGTGGAAGCTTTGCCACTAAGATATTTCAGGGTGAAGGTTTCGATGAGTATATGCGTATGCTTCGCGGGCGATTTAGCAAAGTGGTGACCCGCAAACCGGCGGCATCACGGCCGAGATCGCGGGAAGTGTATTTGGTGGCCACTGGTCTGCGCGCTTGAATATTGCGTAGAGGGTGTCGGATTAATGGTGTAGAGTGGGCAGATATCCGGGCATTTTTCCCGTTTGCAGCCTCTGCAAACAGTGCAGCGTGAGGATCGGTTTTTGAACGATATGGCAAAGAATTTACTGTTGTGGCTGGTTATCGCCGCTGTTTTATTGACGGTGTTTAATAATTTCAGCGTTCAGCAGCCAACAGAGCAGCTTAATTACTCCCAATTCATTTCTGAAGTCCAGAATGAGCGGGTCAAAAAGGTGGTCATTGACGGCTTGATGATCAGCGGTGAGCGGGCGGATAAGAGCCGCTTTGAAACCGTGCGGCCGTTGCTTGATGATCCCAAGCTCATTGATGATTTACTCCAGCACGACGTCGTCGTCGAAGGCACTAAGCCTGAGCGTCAGAGCTTGTGGACGCAATTGCTGGTGGCTAGCTTCCCAATTTTAATCATCTTGGCGATTTTCATGTTCTTTATGCGCCAGATGCAAGGTGGTGCTGGTGGTGGCAAAGGTGGTCCGATGGCCTTTGGCAAGAGCAAGGCGCGTTTGCTCAGTGAGGATCAAATTAAAACGACCTTCGCCGATGTGGCGGGCGTAGATGAAGCCAAAGAAGATGTGCAAGAGCTGGTTGAGTTCTTGCGCGACCCAGGTAAGTTTCAGCGCTTGGGTGGTCGTATTCCCCGTGGTGTGTTGATGGTGGGTCCACCGGGTACCGGTAAAACTTTGCTTGCCAAGGCGATTGCTGGTGAAGCTAAGGTGCCGTTCTTCTCTATCTCTGGTTCTGACTTTGTTGAAATGTTTGTCGGTGTCGGTGCCTCTCGTGTTCGTGACATGTTCGAGCAGGCTAAAAAGCAGGCGCCGTGTATTATCTTTATTGATGAGATCGATGCCGTCGGTCGCCATCGTGGTGCCGGTATGGGTGGTGGTCACGACGAGCGTGAGCAAACCTTGAACCAGTTGCTGGTTGAAATGGACGGTTTTGAAGCCAATGACGGCGTTATTGTTATCGCTGCAACTAACCGCCCCGATGTGCTCGACCCCGCGCTGCTGCGTCCAGGTCGTTTTGACCGTCAGGTGACTGTTGGTCTGCCGGATATTCGCGGTCGCGAGCAAATCTTAAAAGTGCATATGCGCAAATTGCCTCTGGGTGATGATGTTGAGGCATCTGTTATTGCGCGCGGCACGCCTGGGTTCTCGGGCGCAGATTTGGCTAACTTGGCAAACGAAGCGGCGCTGTTCGCGGCCCGCAGTAATCTGCGCTTGGTCAGCATGTCGCAATTTGATTTAGCTAAAGACAAGATCATGATGGGCGCCGAGCGCAAATCCATGGTGATGTCAGACAAAGAAAAATTGAATACGGCCTACCACGAAGCCGGTCACGCGATTGTCGGTCGCACCGTGCCTGAGCACGACCCGGTTTATAAGGTCAGTATTATTCCTCGTGGCCGCGCTTTGGGCGTCACCATGTTCCTGCCTGAGGAAGATCGTTACAGTTTGAGTCGCCGTCATATTATCAGCCAAATTTGTTCTTTGTTTGGCGGTCGTATTGCCGAAGAAATGACCTTGGGGCCAGACGGTGTGACCACGGGTGCATCAAATGATATTCAGCGCGCCACCGATATTGCTCGCAAAATGGTGACTAAGTGGGGCCTGTCCGACAAGATGGGGCCGCTGATGTATGACGACGCTGAGGAAGAAGTCTTTCTTGGTCGCTCTGCAGGTCAAGCCGGTAAGGGGCATTCTGGTGAAACCGCGCGGCAGATCGATGAAGAAGTGCGTCGTATTATTGACGAGTGCTATGCCGCAGCCCGTAAAATTCTGGAAGAACATCGTGGTAAATTAGACGTTATGGCTGATGCCTTGATGCTTTATGAGACCATTGATGCCAAGCAAATCGACGATATTATGAATGGTCGCACTCCGCGTAAACCTGCGGGATGGGACGATGATGATCGTCGCGGTGGGCGCGCGGTGAAGGAAGAGGTCGATGAAGATCCGGCGCCTAAGGCGGACAAGAAAGATCGTCCTGAAGATCCTTTCGTTGACTCGGTGAGTGATCACTAGGTCGGCAATGCACAATTTTCAATCCTCATCGCAGCTACGCTGCGGTGATCGCCTTTTAGACCTGCGCGAGCCGCAGGTTATGGCGATCATTAATGTTACTCCTGACTCCTTCTCTGATGGCGGTAAATACCACGCCGGTTCCGCTTTGCTCGATAAAATCTTGGCGCAAGTTGATTTAGCCTGCGCGGAGGGCGCCAGCCTGATTGATGTCGGCGGCGAATCTACTCGCCCGGGTGCCACGCCGGTGTCGGAGGCTGAAGAATGTCGGCGGGTGTTGCCAGTGGTCGAGGCCATTGCGCAGCGCTTTGATGTGGTTATTTCTGTGGATTCCAGCAATGCGACTGTTATGCGCGAAAGCGCCGCTTTAGGCGCGGGGCTCATTAATGATGTGCGTGCCCTGCAGCGGCCAAATGCCATGCAAGCGGCGGCGACTAGCGGCTTGCCGGTGTGTCTTATGCATATGCAGGGCGAGCCTGTATCGATGCAGAATAACCCTGCGTATCGAGATATCGCGGCGGAGGTGGATGCCTTTTTGAGCCAGCGTATTGATGCGTGTGTCAGCGCCGGTATCGCTTCTGAGCGGATTGTGCTCGATCCGGGTTTTGGCTTTGCAAAGACGCTTGCCCATAATCTGGAGTTGTTTCGGCGCTTGCCGGACATGGTGGCGTGGGGTTACCCGATATTGGTCGGGGTGTCTCGCAAGTCGATGATTGGCGACCTTACGGGGCGGCCGGTGGGCGAGCGCTTGGCCGGAAGTGTGGCAATGGCGGCGATGGCCGTGGAGCGCGGCGCTCATATTATTCGGGTTCACGATGTTAAGGAAACTGTTGATGCCGTGCGGGTAGCGCAGGCTTTGAAATTTGAGAAAATAAAAAATGACTAGAAAATATTTTGGCACCGACGGTGTCCGTGGGCGAGTTGGGGAGGGTGCAATTACTCCAGAATTTGTTCTTAAGTTGGGTTGGGCTGTTGGGCAGGTGTTTGCCCGAGAGGGGCGCAGCAAAGTTTTAATTGGTAAAGACACGCGCATTTCCGGTTATATGTTTGAGTCGGCGCTGGAGGCGGGGCTGGTTGCTGCTGGCGTTGATGTGTTGTTGTTAGGGCCCATGCCAACGCCGGCTATTGCCTATTTGACCCGGACGTTTCAGGCGCGCGCCGGTATTGTTATTAGCGCGAGTCATAACCCCTATTACGATAATGGCATTAAGTTCTTTTCAGGTGATGGTAGCAAGCTGGCTGATGATGTTGAGCTTGCCATTGAGTCAGCTGTTGATCTCACTATGACCACGGTGGCGTCTGCAGACCTTGGCAAGGTGCGGCGTATTGATGACGCGGCAGGTCGCTATATTGAATATTGCAAGTCAACGGTAGCGTCTGGTCTGTCCTTAAAGGGGCTGATAATCGTGCTTGATTGCGCTCATGGTGCAACCTACCACGTCGCCCCTGCGGTGTTTACTGAGTTGGGCGCAGAGGTGGTTGTCATGGGAGCCTCCCCTAATGGATTAAATATTAACGCTGATGTGGGCTCCACCCATCCAGTAGCATTGCAGCAGCGCGTTGCTGATGAGGCAGCGGACTTTGGTATTGCCTTCGATGGTGATGGTGATCGCGTTTTATTTGTCGACGCCAATGGCGATTTGGTTGATGGTGACGAGTTGTTGTTTATTATCGCTGCTGAGCGTTTGCGTCGAGGTAAGGCTTGCCCTGGTGTAGTGGGGACACTGATGTCGAACCTGGGTTTTGAGTTGGCCTTAAAAGATTTAGGTGTTGGCTTTGAGCGCGCGAATGTTGGCGACCGTTATGTAAAAGAGCGAATGAACGCGCTGGACTGGGACTTGGGTGGCGAAAACTCGGGACACATTATTTGCGCTGATGTGAGTACCACCGGTGATGGCATTGTAGCGGCCTTGAAAGTGGTTGGCGCAATCGTCGGCAGCGGCAAGAGCTTGGCGGAATTGAGGGCGCCAGTGAGTAAGTTTCCGCAAATAATGGAGAATGTGCGCATTAATTCACCTGTTGATCTAAAAAATAGTGAATTAGTCGCTGCAGTTGAGGCGGTTGAGCTGGAATTAGCAGGGCGAGGCAGGGTATTATTGCGCGCTTCTGGAACTGAGCCGCTGTTGCGGGTCATGGTTGAGGGTGAAGATGCCACGCAGGTTGCGGCACTTTGTCAGCGTCTAGCCGATAAGGTGAGAAAGCTTTCATCTTAAGCGCTCGTCTCCTTGTATGTATTTATAAGTTTATGTAAGATTGGCGCCCATTTTGCGCTAAGGGAAATGGCATGCGGAGTAGTCTCGTAGCAGGTAATTGGAAGATGTATGGCGATAGCGCCAGCATTGGAAAATTAATGGCGAATTTAAGAGCCGCACTCCCGTCGGAACCCGGTGTTGATATCGCGGTGTTTCCGCCCTCAGTGTATATTGCGCGCGTTGTTGAGGGTATGTCTGGTTCGCCAGTCGCGGTCGGCGCGCAGAATGTGTGTGAGCAAGCCGGTGAGGGTGCTTTCACTGGCGAGGTGTCTGCGGGCATGTTGGCTGACGCAGGATGCCGGTATGTGATTGTTGGTCACTCCGAGCGTCGCGCCATGTATCAAGATAGTAATGAGCGTGTTGCCCAAAAGACGAAACAAGCTTTAGCGCAGGGCTTAACGCCGATAGTTTGCGTGGGTGAGACGGAAGGTCAGCGCGATAATGGTGCGACCTTAGAAGTAATCGCTGAGCAGCTTCAGTCAGTGTTTGCAGTATTAAGCATTGAGGATATGCGCAGTATCGTGGTTGCCTACGAACCGGTGTGGGCAATTGGTACTGGCAAGACGGCGACGCCATCGCAGGCTCAAGAGGTGCACGCATTTATCCGTGCCTTGTTTGCGAAAAAAGATGAGCCCTTGGCGAAGGGTTTAAGAATTCTGTACGGCGGCAGTGTTAAGGCGGCCAATGCAGGTGAATTATTCGCGCAGGCGGATATTGATGGCGGTTTAGTAGGCGGTGCATCACTTGATGCGCAGGAATTTTCCGCAATATGTCGGGCGGCGGAGTAATGGAACAAGCAATTTTAATCGTACATGTGTTGGCTGGTTTGTCGATCATTGGTCTGATTCTGGTTCAGCAGGGTAAGGGCGCGGACATGGGGGCCTCTTTTGGTTCTGGTGCCTCGCAAACTATTTTTGGCAGCAGTGGCAGCGGTAATGTTTTAACTCGCGCCACAGCCATATTGGCAACGGTTTTCTTCATAACCAGTTTGTCATTGGCGTATGTTGCCAAGCAGCGCAGCGGTGGCTCAGAAGACATTATTGTCGATATTCCTGAGTTGCAAGAAAGTCGCGACGTGGCGCCAGTGGGTGATGGGACTATGCCTGCTCAGTCTGAAGAGTTGCCGATGGATATGCCGGCCAGTGAAGAAATGCCGGAAGCAGGTTTGTAGTAAAAGTTTAGCCGAAGTGGTGAAATTGGTAGACACGCCATCTTGAGGGGGTGGTGAGCATTGCTCGTGCGGGTTCAAGTCCCGCCTTCGGCACCAAATAAAAAGGGTTATCGCCACAAGCGATAGCCCTTTTTTTCGTTTGTGCGGCGGGGGTTGCTTCGCGGATTCGCGTTGGGCCCCCTTTGAGTTGGTGGCTATTTCGGTGGTAGTTGGCGCTTGTTATGGGTGTTTATTTGACGGGTAGAGGTTGTTGTGGATTAAGCTGACCTCTCGCAGTGCGCCGTGTTACTAGCTTGACCTGTATAGGCGCAGCGACTATAATGCGGCCTCCTGATAGTGGGTCGGTAGCGCGATAGTGGCGAGCGGGCTTTAGACCTAGGATGTACGGTTTCCTAGGGGTGATCAGAAGTTTTCAAAAGCCCCTTGTACAGGGGCTTTTTCGTATTGCCACGGGGCATGCGTTAAGGAATTTCGAGTGGGCCTTGGGCCCATTTTTTATTGGTGGGTAGTGATCTTGTCCGGTAAGACCGTCAAAATTGAAGAGTTAATTAGGCCTGGCGTGGAAGCGCTGGGTTATGAGCTGTGGGGCTTGGATCATCAGTCTCAGGGGCGTCATACTTTGCTGCGAGTGTATATCGACAGCGAGAAAGGCATTGGCGTGGACGACTGCGCCAAGGTGAGTCATCAGATTAGTGGTGTGTTGGATGTCGAAGATCCAATAGCCGGAGAATATAATCTTGAGGTTTCGTCGCCGGGCATGGATCGGCCGTTGTATACGCCCGAACAGTATGCCCAGTACATTGGTAGCGATATCAATGTTCGATTGCGGGTCCCTTTTGATGGGCGCCGTAAATTCCTTGGTCGCCTAACGGGGATCGAAGATGGCGATGTGGTACTGACGGTGGAGGAGCATGAGTATTTGCTGCCCTTTGATCAGATTGATAAAGCGAATGTTGTGCCCCGATTTTAATCGGACGCGCTAATTTCAATAGCCGGCTGCGGAAAGAGGCGGATAATGAGTAAAGAAATATTATTGGTAGTTGAGGCCGTCTCTAACGAGAAGGGTGTGTCTAAGACCATTATTTTCGAGGCCATTGAGCAGGCCTTGGCGACAGCAGCGAAAAAACGCTACGACGAAGACTCTGAGATCCGTGTGGTTATTGACCGTGTTACCGGTGATTACCAGACTTTTCGGAGCTGGTTGGTTATGCCTGATGACGAAATGGCATTACTCGGGACACAGTTAACAACCGAAGAAGCTCGCGAATATAGTGCGGACCTTAAAGCTGGTGATACTCACGAAGAAATCGTTGAGAACGTTGGCTTTGGTCGTATTGCTGCACAAACTGCCAAGCAGGTTATTGTGCAGAAGGTTCGTGAGGCCGAACGCGCACAGATCGTCGACGAATACAAAGATCGCGTTGGTGAGTTAATCAACGGCACGGTTAAGAAAGTCACCCGCGACAGTATTATTGTTGATTTAGGTGGCAACGCTGAAGCCTTATTGCCACGTGAAGAATTAGTTGGGCGGGAAGTGTTCCGCATCAATGATCGTGTGCGCGCTATATTGGCCGATGTTCGCCCCGAGGCCCGCGGCCCGCAATTATTCTTGAGTCGCGCTTGCCCTGAGATGTTAATTGAACTCTTCAAAATTGAAGTGCCTGAAGTTAACGAAGAAGTTATTGAGATTCGTGCTGCAGCGCGCGATCCAGGCTCGCGCGCTAAGATCGCCGTGAAAACTAACGATGGTCGTATTGACCCCGTTGGCGCCTGCGTAGGTATGCGTGGTTCACGAGTGCAGGCGGTTTCTGGTGAGCTTGGCAACGAGCGTGTCGATATCATTTTGTGGGACGACAACCCAGCTCAGCTCGTTATCAATGCGATGGCCCCTGCTGAAGTGGAGTCGATTGTAGTTGACGAAGATACCCACACCATGGACGTTGGTGTAGCAGATGATAATTTAGCACAGGCGATTGGTCGGGCTGGACAGAACGTCCGTCTTGCGGGTCAGTTGACGGGCTGGACAATCAATGTGATGAGCATTGAGGAAATGTCTGCCAAGCACGAACAAGAATCGAGTCATATCATTAGTTATTTTGTTGAAGCCCTAGATGTTGGCGAAGACATTGCAGAGGTTTTGGTAGAGGAAGGTTTCACCACGCTGGAAGAGGTGGCCTATGTTCCTTTAGAAGAAATGATGTCAATTGATGGCTTTGACGAAGATTTGGCCCAAGAACTGCGGGCTAGAGCGAAAGATGCACTGCTGACGCAAGCAATTGCTAGCGAAGAAGTTTTGGAAAGTGCCGAGCCGGCTGAAGACTTGTTGACAATGGACGGGATGGAAAAACATCTAGCGTTCATTCTTGCCAGCCGTGGCGTAGTAACGATGGAAGATCTGGCCGAACAGGCTGTTGAAGATCTTCTCGACATTGAAGATATGACTAAAGAACGGGCCGGAGAGTTGATTATGACTGCTCGTGCTCCGTGGTTTGCAGACGAAGAAGAATCTGCAAAATAAGCGAGTCGTACCGTTTTGGGAGAATGATGAATGGCTGAAGTTACCGTGAGCCAGCTAGCAGAAGTCGTTGGCGCACCTGTCGAGCGTCTGCTGCGACAAATGAAAGAAGCGGGCCTGTCACACAGTGCTGCTCAACAAGCTGTGTCCGATGAAGACAAGCAAACCCTGCTGACTTTCTTAAAGCGGAGCCACGGAGAATCAGCCGAGGCCCCCCAGCAAATTACGCTGAAGCGCAAAACCCTGAGCACCTTAAAAACGGGTTCGGGCGCGGGCAAAAAGACTGTAAATATTGAAGTGCGTAAAAAGCGCACTTACGTGAAACGCGATCCTGCAGAGATGGCCGCGGAAGCGGCGGCTGAAGAAGCGCTGCTGCGCGGCGATGCGCCAGCAGACGAACCGAAAGCGGCTGCGGAAGTTGTCGCAGAACCCGTTGTGGCTGAGGCACCAGCGAAGGTTGAACCCGCAGAAAAAGCGGCAGAGCCGGTTGCGGTCGAAGCTGAAAAAGTGCCAGAGCCGACTCCTGAGCCGGAAGTGGCGAAGGCTGAGCCGGTTAAAGCTGAGCCAGTGAAAGCTAAACCAGTTAAGGCTGAGCCTCCTGTTGCAGAAGAAAAGCCTGCGCCAGAGCAGGTTGTTGCTGACGAGCCGGTAGCGGAAGTTGCCAAGCCAGCGCCAGCCAATAAAACTGACGAATATCGCGAAGTGGTCGAGAACGTTTTAGATGTCGACCCAGAAGTGCTTCGCCAGCGCGCTATATTGCGTCGCAAGGCAGAAGAAGAGCGGGTTAAAGAGCGTCGCGCCGCGGTAGTTGCTGAGAAGAAGCGCGATGAAGACGAACGCATAGCACGCAAAAAAGCCGCTGCAGCGCCAAGTCCTGCTAGCGCGGATAAAGGCGCGGGTCCAGCACCAGCTGTAGCCGATGCCAAGCCCGGTGACGATAAACCCGCGCCACGCCATCATCGTCGTGCCGCCGCAGCGCCAGCTGCTGCCGGAGATGATGATCGTCCGCGTCGTAAAGGCGGTAAGTCTCGCGGTAACAAGCGTGATGATTTCGACGGCAGTTTTGCCGGTGGCGGTCGCCGTAAGAAGAAAACCCTTAAACTGCCAGATGATGCACAGCGTCACGCTTTTAACGCGCCGACAGATAAAATTGTCTACGCCGTTAATGTTGGCGAAACCACCACCGCTGCTGAGCTAGCTCAGCAAATGAAGGTGAAGGCCGCTGAAGTTATTAAGGAAATGATTAAAATGGGCTTGATGGTTACCATCAATCAGCCTATTGATCAGGACACTGCTCAGCTGGTTGTTGAGGAAATGGGCCACACAGTTAAGTTGGTTTCTGAAGACGCGGTAGAAGAAGCGTTGGAAGAGACGCTTGGCGCTCGCGGCGCCGGAACCATGGTTGCCCGTGCACCGGTAGTTACCGTTATGGGTCACGTTGACCACGGCAAAACCTCGCTACTCGATTATATTCGTAAAGCCAAGGTTGCCAGCGGTGAGGCGGGTGGTATTACCCAGCACATCGGTGCCTACCACGTTGAAACTGGTCACGGCATGATCACCTTCCTCGACACCCCTGGTCACGCGGCATTTACCCAAATGCGTGCTCGTGGTGCCAAGAGTACAGATATTGTTATTCTCGTCGTGGCAGCGGACGACGGCGTAATGCCGCAGACCGAAGAAGCGATTACTCACGCTAGAGCCGCGGGTGTACCCTTGGTTGTTGCAGTGAATAAGATGGATAAAGAGGGAGCTGACCCTGAGCGCGTTAAAAACGAGCTTTCTCAGCGCAATGTAATTTCTGAAGAGTGGGGCGGCGACACACAGTTTGTGTATGTTTCTGCGCACTCTGGTGAAGGCATTGACAAACTGCTTGACTCGGTGCTGTTACAGGCTGAATTGCTTGAGTTGAAGGCGGCGCCTGATCTGCCAGCACAGGGCTTGGTCATTGAATCTCGTTTGGATAAAGGCCGCGGTGCGGTTGCATCCTTGCTGATCCAAAGCGGTACTTTAAAGCAGGGCGATATCGTCTTGGCTGGTCAGTGCAGCGGGCGTGTTCGCGCCATGATGGACGAAAATGGCAAGCCAGTGAAAGAAGCCGGCCCGTCGATTCCAGTAGAGATACTCGGTCTTGATGGCACCCCAGATGCGGGTGACAGCTTTGTGGTCGTCGAAAACGATAAGCGTGCCCGCGAAGTTGCTGACTTCCGTCAGGTTCGCGAACGCGAGCAGCGAATTAAGCGCCAGCAAGCCGCTAAGCTAGATCGCATGTTTGAAAGCATGGAAACCGCCGAGCGCCGGATTTTGAATATCGTCTTAAAAACCGATGTTCGCGGGTCACTAGAAGCCTTGCAAGCGTCTTTGATGGATATCGGTAACGAAGAAGTTAACGTTAATATTGTTTCTGCCGGTGTCGGTGGTATTACTGAAACTGACGTTAACTTGGCACTGACTTCTGGTGCGGTGATGTTCGGCTTTAACGTCCGCGCTGACTCTAGCGCGCGTAAATTAGCTGAGAACGAAGGTGTCGATCTGCGTTACTACAGCGTCATCTACGACGTTATCGATGATGTAACAGCCGCTCTGACCGGTATGCTTAGCCCAGAAATGCGCGAAGAGATTGTTGGTGTTGCTGAAGTGCGTGACGTGTTCCGTTCGCCTAAGTTTGGTGATATTGCTGGCTGTATGGTTATTGAAGGTACGGTTTACCGCAATAAGCGCATCCGTGTGTTACGTGCCGATGTGGTTATTTACGAAGGTGAACTCGAGTCGCTACGTCGCTTTAAGGACGATGCTGCTGAAGTTAAAAACGGTACTGAGTGTGGTATCGGCGTTAAGAACTACAAAGATGTACGCCCCGGTGACAAGATCGAGGTTTATGAAGTGAAGGAAATCGCGCGTAGCCTTTAAGGGCGCGCGTCGTGGGGTATAAGGTCAATTGAAAGAATTTAGTCGCACAGCACGTATTGCGGATTTCCTGAAGCGCGAACTGGGTAGTTTTATCCAGAAAGAGCTTCGGGACCCGCGTCTTGGCATGGTTAGCGTGATTGATGCAGAAGTCAGTCGCGACATGAGTCACGCCAAAATTTACGTCACGGTCATGGGTAAAGATTCGGCCGAAGAGGCCAAGGAATCTTTAGACGTGCTCAATAAAGCTTCGGGTTTTTTACGCAGCCAAGTGGCTAAAATCAATAATGCGCGGACTACCCCGCAGCTGCGTTTTTACTACGATAGCAGTATTAATCGTGGTCAACACATCAGTAAATTGATTCAGGATGCGGTCGCGTCTGACCGCAGCCGCTACCCGGAAGATGACGGGGAATAGTTTTGGCAAAAGCTCGTAAAGGGCGACCGATTAACGGCATCTTGGTGCTGGATAAACCCCCAGGTCGTTCTTCTAATGGTGCGATGGTTGTCGCCCGCGCTATCTACCACGCTACTAAAGCCGGTCACACCGGTGCGCTTGATCCCTTGGCTACCGGTGTATTGCCGGTGTGCTTTGGCGAGGCGACCAAATTTTCTCAATACTTACTGGAAGCGGATAAAGAATACCGCAGCACCTTTGTATTTGGTCAGCAGACTGATACCGGTGATTCCCAAGGTGAGATATTGGCTGAGCAAGACGCTTCAAATATAACCGCGGCACAGCTTGAGGCTCAGATCGATACCTTGCGCGGTGATATTCTACAGATACCGCCGATGTATTCTGCGCTTAAGCGCGATGGTAAGCCCTTGTACACTCTGGCGCGCAAGGGTATTACCGTTGAGCGCGAGGCGCGGCCCGTGACAATTCGGGAATTTGAGCTAGAGTCATTTACTGCTGGGCCGTTGGCGGAAGCGGTGGTGCGTGTGGTGTGCACTAAAGGCACTTATATACGCTCGCTTGCCGAAGATTTGGGCGCCGCTTTGGGTGTGGGTGCTCACGTGGCGACCTTGCGTCGCCTGCAGGCCGGGCCGTTTTGCGAGGCTCAGGTGGTGACGACTGAAACCATTCAAGCACTGCGTGATGCGGGGGATTTTGAGGGTTTAGACGCATTATTGCTGCCCATTAGTGATGCGCTTGGGCATATGAATACCCTCACTCTTGGCGATACCGCTGCCTATTATTTACGGCAGGGTCAGGCGGTTCAGGTCTCGGGTGCGCCTACCGAGGGCATGGTCGTCCTAAGCAGTAATGAGGGCGAATTCATGGGAATTGGTGAAATTTTAGACGATGGGCGAGTTACGCCTCGTCGTTTACTTTCAACTATGGGATAATGCGCGGCTGATTTTGCGAAGCTGCCACAAAAATAGCTCGCGCAATATGAAAAATGGAGCTTTGAGTTGATTCTGGGCTTCCGAACCTGACTGTAAATATGCGCGGTCAGGCTCGATTGATAAACGCATATTCGTACTTAAGGAATGTAAAAATGGCATTATCTGCTGTCGAGAAAGCTGAAGTTGTTAAAGACTACCAAACCGCCGAAGGCGATACTGGTTCACCAGAAGTGCAAGTTGCACTGCTGACCGTCAATATTAACAAGCTACAAGGTCACTTCGAAGGCCACAAAAAAGATCACCACTCACGTCGTGGTTTGATCCGTATGGTAAACCAGCGTCGTAAATTGCTGGATTACCTCAAGCGTAAAAACCAAGAGCGTTACAGCAAGCTGATCAAGCGTTTAGGTCTGCGTCGCTAAGAAGAATAAGTGAGGGGGCCTTAGAGGCCCCCTTATTACTTTTATCATCCTTATTTTGGGAGGAATTACTCCGTGAATCCCGTTACTAAAACATTCCAGTGGGGCGGTCAAACTGTCACTCTGGAAACCGGTCGTATAGCCAGACAGGCTAGCGGCGCGGTACTCGTTACCATCGATCAAACCCAAGTTCTGTGTACTGTGGTTGCAGCAAAATCTGCCAAGCCTGGTCAGGATTTCTTCCCGCTGTCTGTGCACTACCAAGAGCGCACTTACGCTGTGGGTAAAATTCCCGGTGGTTTCTTCAAGCGCGAAGCGCGGCCCTCTGAAAAAGAGACGCTGACGTCACGTTTGATCGACCGTCCAATTCGCCCGCTGTTTCCTAAAGGTTTCCAGAACGAAGTTCAGGTTATCTGTACGGTTATGTCTGCAGACAAAGTAAACGATCCAGATATCGCTGCTCTGATCGGTACTTCAGCAGCCTTGGCAATTTCTGGCGTTCCTTTTGCTGGTCCCGTCGGCGCAGCCCGCGTTGGTTTCACCGCCGAAGACGGCTATATCCTCAACCCGACGTTTGAGCAGCTGAAAACCAGCATGCTGGACATGGTTGTTGCCGGTACTCAAGACGCCGTATTAATGGTTGAGTCAGAAGCGAAGCAGCTGACCGAAGACCAAATGTTGGGCGGCGTTCTTTACGCTCACCAGGAAATGCAAGCTGTTGTCCAAGCGATTAAAGAGCTTGCGGCAGACGCGGGCAAGCCATCTTGGGATTGGCAGCCAGAAGCGGAAAACACTGCTTTACTGGGCGCCGTTGCTGAAGGCTTTAAAGCCGGTTTGGGCGATGCTTACCGCATTACTGACAAAATGTTGCGTTACGCCAAAGTTGGCGAATTGCGCAACGAGGCGATTGCTGCCTTGGCCAGTGGTGAAGATGCATTGTACAAAGCAGATGACGTGAAAGGCGTTTTTGCCAAGCTGGAAAAACAAATTGTTCGTCAGCGTATTCTTAATGGCGAGCCGCGTATTGATGGCCGTGATGGTCGCACTGTACGCCCAATTAATGTTGAAGTTGGCGTATTGGGCAAAGCTCACGGTTCAGCGCTGTTTACTCGCGGTGAAACTCAGGCTATTGGTGTGGCAACACTGGGTACGTCTCGCGACGGTCAGTTTGTTGACGCATTGCAGGGCGAGTTTAAAGATCACTTCCTATTGCACTATAACTTCCCTCCCTATTCTGTAGGTGAGTGCGGTCGTATGGGCAGCACGGGTCGTCGCGAAATCGGTCATGGCCGTTTAGCACGTCGCAGCTTAGAAGCGGTATTGCCTACTGTTGAAGAGTTCCCGTACACCATCCGCGTTGTTTCAGAAATCACTGAATCTAACGGTTCAAGCTCCATGGCTTCGGTCTGTGTTGGCAGCTTGTCCTTGATGGATGCTGGTGTGCCCCTGAAAGCACCTGTTGCTGGTATCGCGATGGGTCTGGTTAAGGAAGGCGAGCGTTTTGCCGTTCTGACTGACATCCTCGGCGACGAAGATCACCTTGGCGATATGGACTTTAAAGTTGCTGGTACCGCCGACGGCGTAACGGCACTGCAGATGGACATCAAGATCGAGGGTATTACCCAGAAGATCATGGAAGTCGCTCTGGAGCAGGCTCAGCAGGCTCGTTTGTTGATTCTTGGTCAGATGAACCAAATCCTGGCCAGCTCGCGCAGCGATGTGTCGGACAACGCGCCAAGCATGCACGTGATGAAAGTCGATTCTGACAAGATTCGCGACATCATCGGTAAAGGCGGCGCCACTATTCGCGCAATGTGCGAAGAGACCGGTGCGCAGATCGATATCGAAGACGACGGCACTGTCCGCGTTTACGGTTCTGATGCTGCCTCACGTGACGATGCGGTTAACCGTATTTTGGCGATTACTGCTGAAGCTGAAGTCGGTGCAATTTACACTGGTAAAGTGGCGCGTATCGTTGATTTTGGTGCCTTTGTTACGATTCTGCCGGGTAAAGACGGTCTGGTACACATCTCACAGATTTCTGATGAGCGTGTCGAGAACGTTAGCGATTACCTGACCGAAGGCCAAGACGTACAGGTTAAAGTCCTAGACGTTGACGCCCGTGGCCGCATCAAGCTGTCGATTAAAGAAGTTGCAGCGGAAGCAGCAACTGAAGAGCAAGGTGAGCCTGCCGCTGAATAAGCGCTGCTTTCTTGCTTGACCCAAACCCCGCACTGCGGGGTTTTTTTTGTCTCGATATTTACGTTACTTGTTGTTTGGCGCACTAAATTTGCCGTAGACAGTGTGCCCCGCTGTGGTAATCTTCGGGTGCGGTTAAAAATGTATAAAACAACAAAGGGGATTTTGAATGAAAAAATTACTACTTGCCTCCGCTGTGATGGCTTTTTCTAGCGCTTCGTTCGCGGTTGCACCGGGTGGACCGAATTGTGGTTGGGGCAATATGCTGTTTGCCGGTCAATCTGGCTTGCCTTCGCACCTGGTTGCGTCAATCACCAATGGCACGTCTGGCAATAACACCTTTGGCATGACTTTGGGCACCAACGGTTGTTCAGCAGACGGCACCTTGACCTACGGCGGCAAGAAAATGATTAATGTCGGCGCCATCATGGACGAGTTCTCTGAAGACGTTGCCCGTGGCGATGGCGAAGCATTAACGGCTGTTGCTGTGTCACTGGGTATTAGCGCAGAAGATCGCCCGGTATTTAAAGCGGCAATGCACCAGCACTTTGACAGCCTGTTCCCACAGGGTGATGTCAACGCCGATGCCGTGGTGGCGTCCATGTTTCAAATTATGAAAAGTGATCAGCGCTTAGCGAAATACGCTGCCTAAATTTTCTTTTTATCAGTGCGATAACGGTCCCTCGGGGCCGTTTTTTTATACAAGGAATTTTATGACGCGTTTACTCGCTGCAATGATGGGGTTTGTATTCTGCGTTCCCGCCTTCGCCTTAGATGCTAATCGCCAGGGCGTAGACGTAAGCGCGCTGGCACAGAGTAATTCATGGCGAGCTTTGTTGCATATTCCCTGGGGCGAAAATAAACACAGCTATATTGATGACCCCCGGTATTTTCTTGCTAAAGACGGTCCAAGTAATCGGACTGCCGAACTTGTTGCAACATTGGCTGCTTTTGCGCAGGACCCTGAGTCAACGGCCTGCCGTTTTCCTGCTCGTTACCAATGGCTGCAGCAGGAGGGTGTATTGCCACCAACGTTGTTGGCGCACTGTGACGAGTACCAACAGTGGCGAACGCAAACTGATATAAATCGAGTGGTCTTGGTGCTGGCTGCGAGTTATTTAAACAGTCCCTCGTCAATGTATGGCCATACATTTCTACGACTCGACCCGGCGGGTGAGCGCAGCGAGAGCGCCTTTTTATCTTACGCGCTGAATTTTGCCGCGAATATTCCCGCTGGTGAAAACGGTTTGTTATATGCGTATCGGGGCATCTTGGGGGGGTATCCTGGGTTGTTCAGTATGCAGCCTTATTATGAAAAAATTCAGGAGTATAGCCGCCTAGAAAACCGCGATATGTGGGCCTACCCCCTGCGCCTAAGCGCCGAACAGATCGATACTCTGCTTGCGCATACTTGGGAATTGCGGGAGATTAATTTTGATTATTATTACTTTGACGAAAATTGTTCCTTCCGCCTGCTAGAGTTATTGGAAGTGGCGTTGCCGGACGTGGATTTGACCTCCCGCTTTACCCGCGCGGCAATGCCCGTCGATACCGTGCGGGCAGTTATCGATGCTGGTTTAACGGAAGAACCGGAGTACCGGGCTTCAAAGCGGGTTGAGCTCGAATTATTGCTGGCGGACTTTAACGGTGAGCAGCGACGGTTGATAAACGCCTTGGCGACACGGGATGATGCGCTTGCAAGCGCAGATTTTGTTCGTTACGTCGATCTGGAGCGTCAAGCCATGGCGATGGCGGCTTACCGCTATTTGCGTTACAGCGATAATCGCGCGCAGCGCAGCAGCGCGGGGGCTGCGCGTAGTTTGGCGCTGCTGCGTGAAGTGCAAGGTCACGGCAGGATCGAGTGGCCACAAGCGCTATCGCCGGCCCAGCCAGATCAGGGGCACCCGACATCGTTGTTTGCTTTGAATGTGGGTTCCCGTGATGACCGTCAGTACAGTACTGCCGAGTGGCGGATTAGTTATCACGATGCTTTAGATTCCGCTGTAGGCTATCCCGCTGGTGCAAGCTTGAGCATGGGGCGTCTAGAAGTGCGCTGGCAGGAGGGGCGTAACGCGGACGATGATAATATTCAATTGCAGCGCTTTGACCCGGTGGCCATCCGCTCATTGGCGCCGCGCAATGGCTTTTTTTCGCCGCTGAGTTGGCAGGTCGACGCGGGGCTAGAGCGTTTAGACGACGCGCCTGAACAGAGTTTGGTGAGCCGTGTCAGCGGCGGGGCGGGCTTTAGTGCTGGCGTATTGGGTGGCGTGGCGTATGCGCTGCCGGGGCTGCGCCTGGAGTATAACGGTGATGCGAAACAGCATTTGCGCCTTGCGCCACACGTCGCGTTGGGCCAGTTGTGGCAGGGCGCTGTGCTGGCCACCGAATTGAGCTTTAGTTACAGTGATTTTGGCGGCGACGGCGAGCGTCGCAGCGTTAGCGTCAGCAGTAATTGGGCCTTCTCGAGCGCGTATGCCTTGCGCGGTTCGGTGGTCTACCGTCATCAACCCTGGGGCGAGTCGACTGGAATAGAATTGCAATGGCGCTATTATTTTTGAGCTTTAGTCGAATGTTGGCGGTTGCCGTATGCTGGCGCAAACCCGGTGTTTTGCTGCTGTTATGCTTTCAGCTTAGTGCTTGTGAAGGCCTGCTGTTTTTCCCTCAGCAGCAATTGTTACGGACCCCAGCGGATGTTGGCTTGAGCTATAGCGACGTGCAGATCGCGCTCGATGACAGCGCTAAGTTGCGCGCGTGGTGGCTGCCAGCAGTCGGCGAAGCCACAGCAACCGTGCTATTTGCCCACGGCAATGCTGAAAATATTAGCACCCATTTGGCCAGTGTGTATTGGCTGCCCGCGCAGGGGGTCAATGTACTGCTCATTGATTACCGCGGTTATGGTGGCTCACTAGGCCGACCAAGTGTCGCGTCGGCGCAAGAGGATATCCTCGCGAGTTTGGTATGGTTACAAGATCAGCCTCCGCTACAAGAAACGCCGATTCTGGTCTTAGGTCAAAGCCTGGGCGCGAGTTTGGCGGGCGTCGTTGTGGCACGTCATCGCAGGGATATTGCTAATTTAGCTGGGGTGATTTTAGACGCGGGATTTACCGGGTATAGTGCCATTGCCAAGACCGTGGCAGCCGCGAATTACGTGACGTGGCCTTTGCAATATCCCGTCGCGTGGGCGATGCCCAAGGGTCAGGATTTGATTGCGGAAATTGCTGAGATTGCGCCGCTGCCGCTATTGTTGATTCATGGCCGCAGCGATCCCGTTGTGCCATATGCTAATGCGATGGCGCTATACGCTGCGGCGGCACCGCCGCGCCAGCTGCTCAGTTACGATGGCGGTCATATTGAAACCTTTAACCATCCGCACGCGGGCATGCAAAACCGGGCCACCGTCATGGATTTTATTCGCAAGGCGGTGGCCGAGTGGCGCTAAGCCGAATTTGGCCTTTAGTGCTGATGTCCGCCTTCGCCGTGGGCGTGACGGTGACGAATTTCTTCGTCAGTGGCGTCGCGAATGTCCTTGATTAGCACTTTAAAGCTCAAGGTTTGGCCCGCAAGTGGGTGATTGAGGTCGATATCTACCGCAAATTTGCCAACTTTAACCACGGTCGCTTGGCGCATGCCCTTGTCGGTGTTAAAACTAATCGCTTGGCCGGGCTTCATTTTGCCTTCGTGCTTGAGGTATTTGGCAGGAATACGCTCTTGTTTATTGGGCTCTACGTGGCCGTAAGCGTCTTCAGGCGCGAGGGTAACCTCAAACTCCTCACCGACTTTGTGACCCGCCATGGCCGCTTCTAAGCCGCTGATGATATTGTCGGCGCCGTGCATATACAGCGACGGGGTATCGTTAAAATTGTTTTCTAATACCGTGCCCTGGCTATCGCGAAGTTCGTAGTGAAATGACACCACCTTATTTTTGCTGATTTCCATCTTGTCTCCTCGTCGCGATTGGATATCGCACCGCAATCTTAAGCCGCGTATAGTAATCGTGAAATTCGCCCAGTGGTAGCTTTGCCTGGCTGAATATAATGGAGAAACGGTATGGGCGAGGTCATCCCCTTTAAACGTCGCCCATCGGGGCGCAAGGCAGCGAGCAGTTTATGTCGCGAGGGGCATCATAAATGGCGGGTCGATAAGGCTAAGCAGTTTGATGTAAAGCAGGGCAAGTTAGTGACGGTATACCGGTGTGAACGCTGCGGTGAACAGAAAATCACCGCACATTGAGGTACTTACTGGATTTCGATTGAGCCACCGTGATTGATTTCATCACTGATTAAGGCGAGCCAGTTTTGCGCTTCATCTAGGCCTTCAACGGCTTTGACGACGCAGGCGAGGCCGAGTAAATGCTCGCGGAGTAACACGCGCATTGGTAAGTCGTGCTCCTGAGCTTGCTCTTGTAGGAACAGAAATGCCTGGGCGCTAATGTCGTCGATATGCATCTGCTGCGTATTTTGACGATATTCTGCTAGTCTAACAACTTTTGGGGCGGCCATTTCAGATCTCCTTTGGTCAACTTGTAATCAAGTATAGGGGGCTGAGCGGATTTAACCCTTCGTAATTACCCGTACTGCAGCGAGTGTTCACTAGTCCCCATTGCTGCCGTATTGAGGAGTTGTATTAAATTAGGGGCTGTCCACACGAATGGGCTTACGTCTGTTTGCTGTGGTTAGACTCTAGAATCATTGTTTAAGGATTAAATAACACTGTATGTCGGAAACTATTGTGATTGGCGCTGACGGCGTCGAACAAATGCCATTAAAGAGCTACACCGAGAAAGCCTACTTGGACTACTCGATGTACGTTATTTTAGATCGCGCCCTGCCAAATATTGCCGATGGCTTAAAGCCAGTGCAGCGGCGGATTGTCTACGCAATGAGTGAGCTGGGGCTCAAGGCCAACGCCAAGTATAAGAAGTCGGCGCGTACCGTTGGTGACGTCATCGGTAAATTCCACCCCCACGGTGACAGTGCGGTCTACGAGGCGATGGTGTTGATGTCTCAGGACTTCTCCTACCGTTACCCACTTATTGACGGTCAGGGTAACTGGGGTTCTCCCGACGATCCAAAGTCATTCGCGGCAATGCGTTATACCGAGTCTAAGCTCACCAAATACGCTGAAGTGCTATTGAGCGAGCTGGGTCAGGGTACCGTTGATTGGGTGCCAAATTTTGACGGCGCCATGGATGAGCCGTCGACCATGCCTGCGCGGGTGCCGAATATACTGCTCAATGGCACCACCGGTATTGCGGTGGGCATGGCCACGGATATTCCCCCCCATAATTTGCGTGAAGTAGTCAGCGCCTGCATACATTTGTTAGATGCGCCCAATGCCTCGGTAGCCGAACTGTGTGAGCATGTTAAAGGCCCAGATTTTCCGACCGATGCTGAAATTATTACGCCGCCGGAAGACCTGCGTAAAATGTATGAAACCGGTCGTGGCTCGCTGCGAATGCGTGCGCTTTGGCAGGAGGAGGGTGACGATATCGTTATTACCTCGCTGCCCCATCAGACCTCAGGCTCCAAAGTGCTAGAGCAAATTGCCGCGCAGATGCAGGCCAAAAAGCTGCCGATGGTGGTGGACTTGCGCGACGAGTCTGACCATGAGAATCCGACGCGATTAGTGGTTATACCCCGTTCCAATAGGGTTGATGCGCAAGCGGTAATGAATCACTTGTTTGCCACCACCGACTTGGAGCGCAGCTACCGGGTCAATATGAATATGATCGGCCTTGACGGTCGCCCTCAAGTGAAAAGCCTCGACAAAATTCTTAGCGAATGGCTAGAGATTCGAACCAACACTACGCGTCGTCGCCTTGAATTCCGCTTGGACAAAGTGCTTAAGCGCTTACATATTCTCGACGCCTTATTAATTGCCTTTTTGAATATTGACGAGGTTATCGCCATTATTCGCGAAGAAGAGCAGCCCAAGCCAGTCTTGATGGCACGCTTTGACTTGACGGATACCCAAGCTGAAGCGGTTTTAGAATTAAAATTGCGGCAGTTGGCTAAGCTTGAAGAGATGAAAATTCGCGGTGAACAAGAAGAGTTAGCGAAGGAGCGCGATTCGCTAGAGCAAACCTTAGGCTCGTCTCGGCGCATGAAAACTCTAGTTCGCAAAGAATTGCTGGCGGTTGCCGAGGAATTTGGCGACGAGCGGCGCTCACCATTGGTGGTGCGCGCAGAGGCTAAAGCCTTCTTGGAGGAAGATATTGTCTCTGCCGAACCCGTTACCGTGGTTCTGTCAGAAATGGGTTGGATTCGCGCCGGCAAAGGCCATGATATTGACCCAGTGAGTTTGAGTTATAAATCTGGCGACCGCTACAACTTGGTTGCGCGGGGCCGCAGTAATCAGCCGGTGATTATTCTCGACAGTACGGGGCGCAGTTACACCGTAGCCGCGCATACCCTACCGTCGGCGCGGGGCCAAGGCGAGCCGTTAACCGGCCGAATTAATCCGCCTTCCGGCGTGAGCTTTACTGGCATGATGATGGGGGGTGACGAGGGTTATTACTTGCTCGCGTCGGATGCGGGCTACGGCTTTATTGCCAAATTGGCAGAGCTACAGAGTAAAAATAAGGCGGGCAAAGCGGCGTTGACCTTACCCAATGGCGCAAAAGTGCTGCCACCGATTGCCATTGCCGAATTGACCAATAGCTATGTGGTGGCGGTGACGACGGAAGGTCGGATGTTGATTTTTCCTGCCGCAGAACTACCCGTCATGCCGCGTGGCAAAGGCAATAAGATGATTGGTATTCCGTCGGCGCGCCTAGCGAGCCGCGAAGAGTATGTGACGGCAGTGGCGATTTTTGGTGAACGGGACGTGTTGAAGGTGATCTCTGGTAAGCGCCATTTATCCCTTAAGTTTGCTGAACTCGAACACTATGTGGGTGAGCGCGGCCGTCGTGGTCACAAATTGCCCCGCGGTTTCCAAAAAGTAGATGCCTTGGAGACCATCAGCCCTAATTAATTAGGGCTGTCTGCATGATCTTCGTGTTGGCGTAAACTGTCTTGCTTGAAGGATTCAAGGCTCAGCTTTTTTAGCTGGGTCTGCTGACGCTCAAGCAAGTCGTTATACGGCGATTTCATACCGATTACCTGATTGCCCCGGAAATCGCCCCACGCCTCTATGCGCTCGTGTTGCCGGCTGCTTTTATCCAGCCAGGTGCCCTTGCCCTCGGCGGTGGCGTCGTGCAGTAGATCGATGGCGGCGCACTCCAGTGATGCACACTCCCAGTGATCGCCCTCGCCAAGGATATGGGCGATACCGGCGCGGCTGCGCAAAATTTTATCGAGCTTTTGAAATAGCTCGGCGCAGCACAGTGCACGGAACAGCGGATGATCGGTGTCGGGCACCTCAAAAAAGCGCAGGCTGATGGCATTGTGGCGGTGTACCACTATATCGGCGTGGTAGAGTCGAGCGATGGCTTCGCCCCGGGCGTAGCTGGTGCGCAGATGGTCGCGAAAACTGTCGGGGGCCATCTGGGCTTGCAAGGCATCGTAGGCCTGCCAGTGGCAGTGCAGGACATAATAATCTTTAAAGCGGTTTTTGCCGAGTTTACTTAGGCGTATTTGGGGTTTGTGGATTTCTTCGAGAAGCTTACCGAGGCTGTCGCTGCCGCGATACAAGCAATCATCATTGCGCAGTGGTTGCGCTAGCCTAGCTCTAGCCAGCTCCAGAAGTTCTTCAATACGTCGCAGCGGAACGGCAACAATGGCGTAGCTAAAGCAGGCAAGCAGTCCGGTTAAAATCAGTAGGGTTTTACCGAGATCGCGAATTTCATCGCCAATTAATTCTCGGCTCAGCGAAAGTTTAACTAAGCCTAGGCGGCCGTCGGCAGCGACCTGTGCTTCGTAATTGAGGTTTTCTGCGCGCCAGTGGCCCGCTTCTGCGACCGCTTCTTCGCGGGCATTCGAAATACTGCCATAGACGATCAGTGGGCTATTAATATAATCCTGCAATATGGCCTGCAAGCTGACCTTATCGTTGCGCAGCAGTGCTTGCTGGCTTTGTGACGCGAGTTGATTTGTCCACTGCTGACCAATCATGCGGGTGGTTTCCAGCAGTATTTGCTTGCTGGCGGTCATGCTGGTGAGTAATAAGGTTAGGCCAGCGAGTGCGCAAATGAGCGCGGTAATCAATCCGCATTTGGCGGATAAGGGGAGCTTTAGGAGCTGCTTTAGCATTTACTATCATTCCATCCGGAATTAGAAGTTTTATTGGTAATGCGAGTATATCAAGGCTCGCAGCACTTGGGTGGAATCCCGTCAACCGCTACAATACCCCGATTACCGTAGGGGGTGGTGTGAACGAAATCATATTGATCAATATTGCCGGAGATGATCGTCCGGGGGTGACCAGTAGCATTACCGGTATTCTAGCTGACCACGGGGTGAATATCCTCGATATTGGTCAAGCCGTCATACACGATAATTTAGCACTGGGTTTATTGGTAGAGGTGCCCGCGAGTGCTGAAGCGGCGAGTATCCTTAAAGATATCCTGTTTCGTACCCACGAAATGCAAATGCAGGTGCGATTCTTACCCGTTAGCCCCGAGAGCTATAACCAATGGGTAACTGGACAGGGTAAGCAGCGCCATATAGTGACGCTGTTGGCGCGCAAAATCACTGGGCGTCACATCGCCAGTGTTACCGATATTGTGTCGCGTTATGAGCTTAATATTGACCGTATTGACCGTTTATCTGGTCGGGTGCCGCTAGAAGGTGTGGCGCAGCAGTCTAAAGCCTGTGTTGAGTTGTCGGTGCGGGGCAATTTAGTGGATGCCTCTGATTTCCGTCGGGAGCTATTGCACCTAGCGAGTGAGTTGGACATTGATATTGCCTACCAAGAAGACAATATGTTCCGGCGAACG
The DNA here is from genome assembly GCF_014202945.1 of Zhongshania antarctica. Lineage (GTDB taxonomy): Bacteria > Pseudomonadota > Gammaproteobacteria > Pseudomonadales > Spongiibacteraceae > Spongiibacter > Spongiibacter antarcticus. The sequence continues at coordinate 50,984 of NZ_JACHHW010000011.1, forward strand.
CGGCGCTTAGTGGCCTTTGATATGGATTCAACCCTGATTGAAGCCGAGGTCATTGATGAGTTAGCAAAAGCGGCGGGTGTGGGCGAGCAGGTTGCCGAGATCACTGAGCGGGCTATGCGCGGCGAGATTGATTTTACCGAGAGTTTTAAGGCCCGGGTCGCGCTGCTCAAGGGCTTGGATGAGTCTGTGCTTGAGGGTATTGCCGCCAGCTTGAAAATTACTGAAGGCGCTGAAAAACTTGTGTCTACCTTAAAGCAGCTAGGCTATAAGACCGCGATATTGTCTGGCGGTTTTAGCTACTTTGGTCAGTACCTCCAGCAAAAACTCGGTATCGACTATGTGTATGCCAATGAGTTGGTTATTCGCGATGGCCGCGTGACCGGCGAGGTTGAGGGCATTGTGGTTGACGGGCAGCGCAAGGCGGAGTTATTGCGTGAAATTGCCCAGCGTGAAGGCTTAAATCTAGAGCAGGTTATTGCGGTGGGTGATGGGGCTAACGATTTGCCTATGCTTAGTATTGCCGGGCTAGGTATAGCGTTTCGGGCTAAGCCCATCGTTAGAGAAAATGCCAAGCAGTCGATTTCGACCCTGGGGCTGGACGGTATTTTGTACCTACTTGGCATCAGCGACCGCCATACCAACTAAATAGTGTCGCGGCAGGAGTACCTCCTGCCGTGAGTGTTAGTTGAACGAGGCAAATTCGTAGTTCATGCTCGGCATGGGTTCGTTGACGTAGCTGCCCTGGATGAAGTCAGGTCCCAATTGCCAGAGCATGGCGAGGGTGGCGGCGCTGCCCACATTGGGGATTAATACCCTGCTTTTAAGCATTTTGGCTTGGGCAACAATATCTTTGATTTGTTCGTCGCTCGGGGTGTCAGTCTTTCTAAAGCCGGGTTTTACCAAATGTGGCTGAATGTGCGATAGAAACTTATTGCCTTTTTGGGCGCGACCGAAGTTGCGAACACTGAGCGCAGACCCCATTTTTTGTAGTTGTTGCGCGAAGTTCAACGCCGGCTTTAAGGCGTTGGCAATACTTTCTTCATTAAACTGCAATATGACCGACGACGGCGGTAGGCCCGCAGCTTTAAACGCGACACTCAACCACGAGCAAAATTCTGGGTCGTGAAAAACATTGCCGCTGAGGTTGATGATGAGTTTTAGGTCTTGGCCGGTCTGGCGTTCTTTGGCCAATTGTTTGGTCGCCTCAACCACAATCCAGTGGTCGAGTTTGTTGTTGTCGGGCTCTTGTTCTATGACGCGCAATAATTCGCCTGCGGTGACTTCGCCTTCTACCCAGTCTTTTATATCCAAGGAGGCTTCGTAGTGGTCGCCGTCGGCGTTGCCGAGATTAATCATCGGTTGGAATAGTAGGGTGAGTCGGCCTTGGTTTAAGGCTTCGCTGGCTAGTGAGGTCGCGGCGTCCAGGGTGCTGAGCTGTTGACGTTCACGGTGACAAATCTCGGCGTTATTGCCACCCGCGAGAAAGATTTTTTCGGCGCCGTGGAATAGGGTGTCAAGCAACACGCTCGCCCGCGGTGGGGTCAGATGGTTGATGGGCATAATCGCAATGCTGGCGGTGCACTGCAGTGACTTCTTTTTGATTTCAAAGATGTCATTTTCAATGGTTTTGCACAGTTCCAAGCCCATTTCTAAGGCTGCATCACTGCTCACGTGGTGGCAGATAGCCGCGATCATGTCGTCGGCCACTCGGCCATAGAATTGGGCGGGCATAACCTCGCGAACATGCTTGCTGATCGCCTCGAGTATTTTCTCAACATCAAGCAGACTCGAACTCTGTCGCAGCTTGCTAAAGCGGTCGAGGGATAACAGGATCAAGGACGAGTCACTATTGCGCTCATTCTCAATAAATTCCTGCAATACCTCTTGAAACCGGTATTTATTGCTCATTTGAGTGCTGAGATCCACGCCGTTGAACTGATTATTGCTGTCGTTAATATTTAGGCTAAGCTGAATGCACGCTTCCCCATCGTAGTTAGCGCTATTGCAGGTAATCAGTGTTTTAATTTCGCGGCCGTCGCTGTGGGCGAAACTAATCTCAAGTTGTTGTTGGTCCTTATTTAACTGCTGCTTTTTAAGGGCATTCTTAAAGCGGTCCTGATCTTTGTTGGTGATCAAGTCAACAATGGGGAAACCTTCCAAATCTTCATTGCCCATATGTTCACAAAAGGGCGGGTTAGCATAAATAATCATCCCGTCGGTGATATAAGCGAGCGGGTCGAGATGGTCGGCAAGCAGTAGTTCGTTGCGTCCTTCCGCTTCTTTAAGGTCAATTTCACGCTGTTTTAATTGGCGGCGAAGCGTTTGGCTACGTTGTTCGCGGAGCGCGGCGCCCACGATCTGAGGAACGTCGTATTTGCTGATAATGTCCGTGACCGCCGGATCTGGGGGATTTAATGGATCTCCTTCGCCCATAAATATCAGGGAAATATCGACTTGGTGTTTGCGCAGAATGTGCCCGCAGCGCTGCACGTCAAGTTGCGAGCGCTCGGCGTCAAAGATAAGTACATCCCATTGTTTTTCAAGAATGACTTCAGCGAGCTTTTCGCCGGTTTCAATACCTTGAGTGTGGGCTACTCGCCCAGCGCGCCGGCAGCAGGCAATGATTTGTTCGGCGTCATTGTCCGCTAGACAAAACAGCAGGATATTGATAGCGGTGTCGTTACTCATAATGACTCATTACGTGGTGATACTTGGGTCGCTGCAGGCTTACAATATATCCCAGAGCTGATTGAAATCGCCTTTATTCCCTTGTTCGGCGTTCGGTGCATCCACCTTAACGGTGGCGCGAGAAATGTCTTGGAAAGTGAATAGCTTGAAGGCATTGGAGTTGTCGATTTTTTTATCTAGTTTTACCCGCATTGCGTGGCCGGGGCGCAGTAATTCGACGGTTTGGCCCTCGGCAAAGCCCGTGACGCTAGACAATAGCAGTAATGGGCCTTTGGCGAGCTGCCCGCCGGGGAGTAGCATTGCACGTTGAAAATCTTGGACTGGCAGGCCTGTATGAATCAGTCTGACACTGTAGGGGGTGGCAGCTGAGGCAATGGTTTCAATGCCAATTTGATGAATATCATCGCTGCGCAGCCAGCGCACCACGGCAATCTGCCAGCCCTCATGATCGTTGACTTTTATACCCAGTAACTCGCCTGTACGAATGCGGGCTTGAGCCGATTCTGGCCACTCAAGCCGGTAACCCGCGCTACTGGTGTCGAGAATGCGAGTTCGTAAATACTGGTGTTGGGTGTCGGGTGTCGGCCCGTTGTGGTTGTTTGACGGCAGGCTATAGCTGATATTCTCGACGTGACTCGGCATTTGATCATATTCAATGTCGAGGTGTTCAGTGGTATTGGTGTCGACATCGCGGGTGTCTAAGCCAGCGCTGCCCCAGGGATCTTTAGCTTTGCCGTCGTCTTTAAAGTACGGGTCGGGACGCGACTCCGCTTGATTCCGATCTATTTTAAATTGCTCGAAATCAACTTGATTAGCTACAAAAAAGTGAGTGGCGTTCATACCTAGCGTGATGAGTACAGGCTCATTGCAGGGGACGCGCTCGGCGGCACGTGACGTTGCGGAGCTCCATGCGAGAGCCAAGTGATCGATGATTGTTTTGGGCAGGATGGACGGGGCACTAGGTTTGCGTGCCGACGCGCTATCTGACAAGGCGCCGCCCTGGCTTAAAATGGCTTTGGTGTCTATGCCGAGCCAGCCAGGTGCTGGCGCCCGTTGAATTAACTCGCGATATACAGGCTGGCCATCTTCTTTGGGGTTTAAAAGGAGTACGCAGCTCTCAAGGCGATCCGCGCGCAATTCGATAAACCCAGTCCAGTAGTTCAGTTCTTTGAAGATTTCTTCTATATGACGCTGGGGTAGCTGGTGAGTGCGGCTGCAGGCGAGCATTAATGAGCGCAGATACGCTTGCACTACTGCGCCATCGCCGTGAGTGGCATCGCTGACCTTAACCTTGCTCAGTTTCATGGTGAGCGCGCATTGGTAGATGGTGTGCAATGTCTGCCAAAAGCCATTCTGGCTGGCGCGATAGAGCTGGTGGCTGCGCAGTAAAATACAGCTGTGCTCAGTCAGCGCGCGATGCAGGCAGATGGCCATCGCTTCTTTGGGCTTTAATAATCGACTCTCTGCTTCAAAGCCTTGAAATGCCTGGCAGTAGGCGGTGGCCAGCTGGGTGTTCAGGGTGTCGGCCAGAAGTACAATTTTTTCGGTCTTTTCGGGAAGAATAATGGGTTTGTTTAAATAGTGCTGCGAGAGGCCCTTGGTGACGTAATGCACTTGCGGACGAATTTTTTCGAGAATTTCAAAGCGGTCTTTGGCTTTACAGATGACGTGGCTGAGCTCCGATAGCGCCTGAAAAAGTTGACGAGTAGACTCGCCAAGATTGGCCAGCGGTAAGCTACTTAACCAAGAGTTAACCGCGTTGGCATTCAGCGCGAATTGGCTGTGGCTATCGCGATTAAACTTGGGTAAGGCTATGTCTAAGCTTGAGCTACTTTTCATCATGTCCCATTATTTTCCGCAGTCTCAAAGCACAAATATTAAGTATGTGCATTAAGTCTATGTTTTTACGCGTTAATTCATAATAGCGCAAGTGGTCGTTTACTGCTCGCGTGAGGATCTTCTCTCACTAAGCGCGGTACTAAGTAACCCGGTAAGCTGGCCAGTACTTCTCGCATTAGCGCCTGAGCGGTGGCTTCAGATACATCAAAGTGACTCGCGCCGCGGACTTTATCCAATACATGTAAATAATAGGGCATAACCCCGGTCTCAAACAGTCGACGACTTAACTTAATTAATATTTCGGCACGATCATTGATATCTTTAAGTAGTACGGTTTGATTTAACAAATGAATATTGGCGTCACGCAGGGATTTCAGGGCGTCTGCGCTGGCGTTATCCAGCTCATTGGCGTGGTTGCAATGGATGACCATTACCGTATGCAGGCGGTGTTTGGTAAGTACATTGAGTAAATCTGGAGTAATTCGGGCAGGTAACACCAGCGGCAGACGGGTATGGATACGCAGTGTGGCAACATGGGGAATATTGGCAATGCGGCCAATGAGTTTGTCTAAGTAGTCGTCGCTGGTGGCTAGCGGATCGCCACCGCTGAGGATAACTTCATGAATTTCGGGATGCTCGGCAATATAATCCAGCGCCTGTTGCCAGTCTTTTTGGCTGGGGTTGTTGTCGCTGTAGGGGAAGTTGCGCCGAAAGCAGTAGCGGCAGTGCACCGCGCAGGCCGAGCTGGTGATGAGTAACACCCTACCGTGGTATTTATGTATTAAGCCCGGCGCTGGGTTGGCGTCGAGTTCCGCTAGCGGGTCGTCAATAAAGTCGGGCTGCGGCTCAGTTTCCTGTGTTTGTGGCAAAACTTGTAACAGTAAGGGGTCGTTCCAGTTGCCGGTTTGCATCTTGGCGACAAAGGCTTCGGTTACCCGCAACGGGAATTGCTTGAGCGCGCCAGTTAGTTCTGGGCGAGCGGCAATGTCTAAACCTAGGCGCTTAAAAAGCTGTTCTGGGTCGCGGATCATCTGCTGCATTTGCTGTTGCCAGCTTTGAGTCTGCCAAATTGTGGTGATAAGAGGTATCATTGTTGCCTTTTTAATCTACGGTTTACGACCTAGCCGCTGAGGAGAACCATGGCCAATTATTCTACTAACGAATTTCGCAACGGGCTTAAAGTTATGCTCGATGGCGAGCCCTGTTCAATTCTGGAAAATGAATTTGTTAAACCCGGTAAAGGTCAGGCCTTTAACCGTGTGCGTCTGCGCAATCTTAACTCTGGTCGAGTATGGGAGCGCACGTTTAAATCCGGTGAGTCATTGGAAGGCGCTGACGTTGTTGACCAAAGCATGGAGTATCTCTACAACGACGGCGAATTTTACCACTTTATGGACCCGGAATCCTTTGAACAGGTTCAAGCTGACGCAAAAGCCGTGGGCGACGCGTCGCTGTGGCTGAAAGAGCAGGATGTCTGCACCGTGACCCTGTATAACGGCGCGCCTTTGTCGGTTACGCCGCCAAATTTCGTTGAATTACCCATCGTTGAAACAGACCCTGGTGTTAAAGGCGATACCGCGCAAGGTGGAACCAAGCCCGCTCACCTGAGTACGGGTGCGGTGGTGAAAGTGCCTTTATTTATTAGTGAAGGTGAAGTTATCAAAGTAGATACGCGTACTGGTGAATACCAGAACCGGGTAAAAAGCTAAATGAGCGAGTGGCGGCCCACTGCCGATTTTGCGGCCTTGGGCCGCCGTGCACAGCTGCTCAGTCAGATTCGCCAGTTTTTTGCGGCGCGCGGGGTGCTTGAAGTAGACACCCCGCTGCTAGCCTCCGCCCCTGTTACCGACCCCAATATTGAAGCCATTACTGCCCAATCGCCTAGCGGCGAGGGGCAAATGTACCTGCAGACCTCGCCGGAGTTTGCCATGAAGCGCTTATTGGCTGCGGGCAGTGGGCCAATTTATCAAATCTGCAAAGCCTTTCGGCAAGGCGAGCGCGGGCGGCGCCATAACCCTGAGTTCACCATGTTGGAATGGTATCGGCCAGATATGGGGCTCGATGCCTTAATTGATGAGGTGGCGGCCGTTGTTGCTCTGGCGAGCGGTAGCGCGGATGTGGCGCGGATGACTTACCAGCAGGTGTTTGAGATGCATTGCCATCTCAATCCGCATACTGCGAGCCTAGTTGAACTAAAGGCCTGTGCAGGGCAGCACCTCGATCTGGGTTTTGACAGCGATGATCGCGACCTGTGGCTACAGTTGTTGATGTCGTCGGTGGTCGAACCTGCATTAGACCCTGAGCAAATCAGCATTGTTTGTGATTTTCCTGAGACGCAGGCCGCCTTGGCAAAAATTGCGGTGAATGGCGAAGGCCAACGAGTAGCTCGTCGTTTTGAGGCTTTTTACGCAGGGATGGAGTTGGCGAATGGCTATGATGAGCTGCGCGACGCGGGTGAGCTGGTGCGCAGGATTGGCGACGATCATCGCCGTCGCGGCCTTAGCGGCCAAGATTTGCCACCGATAGACCGTTATTTATTAAAGGCCATGCCATACCTACCAGAATGCACTGGTGTCGCGATTGGCTTTGATCGGCTGGTGATGATTGCGTGTAAAGCTGAGCGGATAGACCAAGTTATTGCCTTTCCGCTGGAGCGGGTGTGAGTGCGTCGGACGTCAGGCGTCTGACGAGAGTGTTCCCAAAACTTCACCTAAGCGGGTTGGGGTGGTGGCCACAAATTTTTCAGCCCACTGCACTTGGTCTTTGCCAAACAGCACTATTGCGGTAGAGCCAAGTTTGAAGCGCCCCATTTCCTCGCCTTTTTCTAAAAAGATTTCTCTGGCGCCTTTGCGGTAGTCGGTGGTTTTAATGCCGCTGGGCGGCGGCGCTATTTGGCCGTCCCAGACGGTTTCGATACCCGCCACGATCAGCGCGCCGACCAAAATAACCGCCATCGGACCAGCCTCAGTCTCAAATAAACACACTGCGCGTTCATTGCGGGCGAATAAGCCTTGTACGTTTTCGGCGGTGGTAGTGTTTACTGAAAATAGCGCGCCGGGAATATAGGTCATCGATTGCAGCGTACCCGCCAGCGGCATGTGCACGCGGTGATAGTCACGGGGCGACAAATACACGGTGGCAAAGCTGCCGCCAGAGAATAGCGCCGCCGCTTCGCGATCACCGCCGAGCAGTTGCAGTAAGCTGTAATCTTGGCCCTTGGCCTGAAAAATTCGTCCGTCAATAATTTGCCCCAGTTGGCTTATAGCACCGTCTGCGGGGCAGGCAATGTCCTGTGCGCCAGTGGCAATCGGCCGAGCGCCGTCTTTTAGCGCGCGGGTGAAAAACGCGTTGAAGTTCTGGTAATTGCGGTAATCTGGGTCCGCCGCCTCGTTCATGTCAACGTTGTACTGGGCGATAAATCGGCTGATTAGCAGGTCTTTCAGCCAAGGAATTTGGGTTTCCGCTAATTTACCAACGAGCCTCGATAGCAGGTGCTGGGGCAGAATATATTGCAAAATTATAAACGCGATGTTCACACAATAGTCCTTTTTAACATAGGTTCAAGCTTGCTGGGCGCTACCTTCGGATTAGTCGCCAACTTCTATAGGGGTGTCATCGCGATTTCCCCACTCTCCCCACGAGCCGTGATAGCCCTTTATATGTGGGTAGCCGAGGATTTTCATTAATAAGTAAGTGAGGCCCGAACGATGGTGGGTCTGGCAGTGGGTGATAATGGTTTTATCACTGCTGAGGCCGAGTTGATCTAAGCGCAGCTGCAGAGTGCGTAGGTCCTTCAGGCGCATATCGTTCTCTTTGTCGATGAGCTCTAACCAGTCTAAATTGACGGCGCCGGGAATGTGGCCACCGCGCTGCGCGAGTACTTTTTCGCCCCGATACTCCTCTGGTGAGCGGGCGTCCCAGATTGCCAGCTGGCTGTTGCTGAGTAGGCTGATAAAGTCTTCGATCTCGGCGATAGGGGTGCTGTCAATGCTGATAGCGATTTCACTCGGCGGTGGCAAATTTGCCACTTCCTCGCTGGGGTGGCCACCATTTAGCCATGCCTGTAGGCCGCCATTTAGATAGGAGTAGTTGTGGTGGCCAATAACATCCAGTGTCCAGATTAAGCGTCCAGCCCAGCCACCACCTTCATCGTCATAAACAATAACGTGTTTCTCGGGGCTTAGGCCGACGCGAGAAAAGAGTGATTGTAATTGCGCTGTCGAGGGCAGTTTGCCAACGGCGGGCTTGATGCCGCACTGGAGTTCGGCGGGGGCAATGTGAACCGCACCAGGCACATGATGTTTTGCGTAATTGTCGGCGCTGCTGGTATCTAAGATAAGCAGTTTGGGCTCGTGGAGTGCGTCGGCGAGCTGGGTCGCTTCAATAAGTAATGGCCAGTCTTTCATAATAGATAATGTGTTCGCTGATTTATAATGAATTTTAGCAGTAGCGGCCGAGGTGATGCGATGTAAATAAGCCTTTCACTGCGGGCGTCATGGTGCCACAAAATGTATCGCTGTAAAATTGAGACAGTAATTATTGGATATTACTCACTGCGTTAAATTACCCTGCACATTATTCTGCGGTGAGACTTGCAATAATCTGTCGATAACTGGCCATGCGCTCGGGCCGAATTTTATCCTCGGCCTCGGCGGCAAGCAGGGCGCAGCGCGGTTCGTGTTCGTGCTTGCAGTCCCGAAAGCGGCACAGACCGAGAAAGGGCCGGAATTCGATAAAGCCAGCCAATACCTTTTCTCGATCCATATTCCACAGCGCAAACTCCCTTATCCCCGGCGAGTCTATAAGGCTGCCACCGTCAGGGAAATGGTAAAGCCGCGCGGTCGTGGTGGTGTGTCGGCCCTTGGCGGTGGCTTCAGACAATGCGCCAATACGGGAGTCGGTGCCGGGCAGCAAGCTGTTAACTAAGGATGACTTACCCACCCCGGATTGACCAACAAACACGCTGATGTGCTCGCGTAGGGTGGCTTTTAGCTCGTCGAGTCCGTGTTCAGACTCTGTTGACGCCCGTGTGACGGGGTAGCCAATCTCTTCGTACCTGGCGAGCATGGAGTTCAGGTAGTCGCTGTTCTCTTCGTTAACTAGGTCAGTTTTATTAAGCAGTAAAATTGGGCGAATACCGATGGCCTCGGAGGCCACTAAGTAGCGGTCAATAAGATTGGCGTGGGCACGGGGTTCTGGGGCAATAACGATCACAATGTGGTCGATATTGGCCGCCACCGGTTTGAGCTTGCCATGATTGTCGGGGCGTTGCAGCAGGCTGCGGCGCTCGTTGCAGGCGACGACGACACCCGTGGGTTTACCCTCGTGCCAGGTGACGCGGTCGCCGGTCACCAGGCCTTCGACCTGGGCGCGCACATGGCAGCGCTGGCGTTGACCGCCATCGCCTTCAACTTCAACCTGCTGGCCAAAGTGGCTGACGATCAGGCCGCTCTGCTCGGGGCCGAGCTCACCTTCGTTTAGTGCTTGGTCAGCGCGGCTGTCGCGTTTACTCGCGCGCTCGGTGCGTTCTGCTTGAACTTTTTCTATCCGCCAGCGCTGCTGGCGGCTGAGTTTACGCTTGGTCATAGACACGTCATTCGCCGGAGAAGCGCCATCTTAACCCATGAGCTGGTATAATCGACACTGCGGTGACACAGACACCGTGTATTTTGATAGCAATTCTGGTTTGTTGCAGCGTAACCTACTGACTCCGCGCGGTTTCTACCGTGTTTTTGTTTCCCCTTTTTTATATCGCAAAGGCATCCGCATGGCTAAAGCACAGAATCTTATTTGGATTGATCTGGAAATGACCGGTTTAGATACCCTCAATGACCACATCATTGAAATTGCCACGGTGGTGACCGATAGCGACCTCAATGTGTTGGCTGAGGGGCCGGTGCTGGCAATTCATCAGCCTGACGAAGTCCTCGCGGCGATGGACGAATGGAATACGCGCCAGCACGGCGAGTCGGGCTTGGTTAAGCGAGTGCAAGACACCTGCATTACTGCGCTAGAGGCCGAGCGTTTAACCCTCGCCTTTCTCGATAAACACGTTGAGAAAGGTGCTTCGCCAATGTGTGGCAATAGTATCTGTCAGGATCGGCGCTTTATGGCCAGAGAAATGCCCGAGCTAGAAGCGTTTTTTCACTACCGCAACCTCGACGTTAGCAGTGTAAAAGAGTTGGCGCGGCGCTGGCGCCCAGAGTTAATGAAGGGCTTAAAGAAGTCTGGTGCTCATTTGGCGCTCGATGATATCCGTGATTCGATTGCCGAGCTTCAATATTACCGCGAGCATTTTATCCGGCTGTCCTAGGCCTGCCATTCCTTTGATGACCATTTCATAGGTATAAGCCCATATTGTTGTCGCTGACAACATGGGTTTTGCTGCTTATTGTTTTACCGCTGTGTTGATAGCTTAATTTCGCCTGCGCTAGCAGTCGCGAATTTATCAACTAAGCTGTAGATAATAATAAGGGGATACCATTATGAAAAAGTTGACCGCACTCTGCGCAGCAAGCCTGCTGTGTTGTACCCAAGTTTCAGCCCAGGCTCATACTTACTTTGACCAATTATTTATTTTTGGTGACAGTCTGCTCGATACTGGTAATTTGGGTATTCGTTTTACTAACCGTGTTGGTGACGGCAATGGTGATTTTTCTACGGGAGCATATGCCGAAATTGCCCCTCAGCACCTCGGCAGAGCACTTGGCTTAGCGACTGATCCGGCTAACTCTTCAGGCACAAACTACGCGGTTGGTGGCTACAGAACAGATCAAATTTTAGGTTCGGTGGTAGGTGCGAATTTGACGCCTAACCCGCGAGCTTTAATATTGATGGACGGGGGTGGTAATGATTTTTTACAGGGAAGGATTACAAATTCAGACGAAGCGATAGCTGCGGCTAAGAATTTGATTGGCGGCGTATCGCTCTTAAGTAGAGCCGGTGGCCGATACATCATGCTCAGTAACCTACCTGATCTGGGAAAGACTGCTGCTGTGCAGGCTCAAAATTTTAGTGCTCCTTCCTCTGGGGCGGCGGCTACTGCGTCTGCAGGGGCTGCAGGTTTTAATCAAGCGGTCCAGACTTATGCGAACTTCAGCAGTGCCAATATCATTCCTGTTGATCTCGCGGGCTTGATCAACTATGTGTCGAATAACGCCGAGGCCTATGGATTCGCCAATGGCGCTAATGCGGCATTTGGGCCTATTGGGACGTTTGACCAGCGCTATATGTGTTTTGATGACGGCGTGACACCAGGTGCTCCTAACCAGCCAGCTCCTGGTTGTATCGAGCATCCGGTTTACGGTATCAACGGCTCAACCCCCAACCCTGATAAGCTTATGTTTAATGACGGCGTGCATCCAACAGCTCGTGTAGGTGCGATTGCTGGCGATTACATGATCGATGTAATTGTGGCGCCACAAGTGGTTGGTCAGCTACCCAGCTTAGGCTTAGGTATCGCTCGCACGCAGCAGCAAAGTTTGGTGCAGGTGATGCGCGAAAATCGCTGGTTAGCTGATGGGGACCGCTTGTTTATAAGCGCAAGTGGCGCAACCGGTGATGAGCCCGCGGGCGGTGATCAAGAGTCTAAATACTTAACTTTAGGCCTAAGTCGCGCCGTAGCGCCGGGCTTAAGCTTGGGCGCGGCAATTAGTATGGCTGACCATGAGTTAAATACCGATCGCAGCGAGTTTGCGGCGACCAGCGTTGGTCTTAGTGGTCTTGTGAATTACCGCGAAAATCGCTGGTTGGCAGAGGCGAGTGTCGGCTTGAATGTGGTTGATTACAGCGACATTGATCGCAAATTTAATCTGGGCAGTCAAAACCTAACGGCCAGTGGTGGCACTGATGGCCACGGTTGGCATTTAGACGGCCAGCTCGCTTATAACTTACTGTCTTCGCAAACCGTGAGTTTGGCGCCCGCCCTCGGCGTGCGTTGGTTGAATACCAACGTTGATGGTTATGAAGAATCGGGTGGTGAGGTCTCTAATTACCAGTGGGGTGAGCAGAGCCGGGCTAGTCGCCAGTTCCGTTTGGGTATGTTGGCTAATGTTGCGGTGAGCGAGAGTTTTAGTCTCTATGCTGAAGCCTTCGGCGTGTCCGAAGAAGAGGACGCGGACGAGACTATCGAGATCCGTAATACCAATCTAGGGTATGCCAGCTATCGCTTGCCAAGTTACCAGAACGATGGTGAAGGATTTGCCGATGTGAGCTTGGGTGCGGCGCTGAGCGTGGGACAAGCGCGGGTGGCGTTGAACCTGAATTATACGGATGAAGGTGAAGGGCGCGAGAGCGCGATGTTAAATTATTCGCGACCGTTTTAAGGGCATGTCGGACGTCAGATGTCTGGCGTCCGACGAATCCAGGTGCTGAACGCTCGATGGGAGACGGAAGACGCTAATATTACGACTCGTCCGACGTCAGACGTCAGACGTCAGACGAGTTTGCCTTGCTAATAGTAGCGCGGCTTCTCCCTTGCAGTTGCCCAATAGCCCAGTCAATATGCTCAAGTGCCATACTCTCGGCACTTGGGCGTTGTTGTTTAAGGGCGCTAATCGCGGCGCTGCTGGCAGAAGCATTACCTATACCTACAGCGAGATTTCGCAGCCAGCGCTGGTAGCCAATACGGCGAATGGCTGAGCCTTCGGTGTTTTTTAAGAACGTTTCCTCATCCCATAAAAACAATTCAATCAAGTCGCTATTATCCAGTTGATGCCGTGGCGAGAAGTCGGCTTCGGCGGTGGCTTGCGCAAATTTATTCCAGGGGCAAACTAACTGACAGTCGTCGCAGCCAAATACCCGATTGCCCATTAGTGGCCGCAGTTCTTCGGGAATGCTGGTTTTTAATTCAATGGTTAAATAAGAAATACAGCGCCGAGCGTCCACTTGGTAGGGCGCTACAATCGCGCCGGTAGGGCAGTCGTCAAGGCAGGCGCGGCAGCTGCCGCAATGCCCGGCCTCTTGGGGCGGGTCTAGGGGTAGGGGTAAGTCGGTATAAATTTCCCCTAAGAAAAACCACGAGCCTGCTTTGCTGTTAATGAGCATGCTGTTTTTGCCAATCCAGCCGAGTCCTGCTTGTTCGGCAAAGCCGCGTTCTAATACCGGCGCGCTATCGACAAAGGCGCGGTGATGGCCGCCAGCAACGGCGCTTATTTTCTCGGCGAGTTGGCTAAGGCGTTTACGGATTAATTTGTGATAGTCACGGCCAAGTGCATAGCGGGAGATATAGGCCTTATTAGGGTTGCCGAGCACGGCGTCCATATTTTCGGCGTCGGGCAAATAATCCATTCTGGCGCTGATCACCCTAATCGTACCGCTGTGCAGTTCCGCCGGTTCTCCGCGCAGGCCCTCGCGCTCAGCCATATAGGTCATGTCGCCGTGGTATTGCTTAGCAAGCCACTCGCGCAGACGCTGGGCATGGGCGTCATTGCTGGCTGGGCTGATTCCGATATGGGCAAAGCCGAACTCGCGGCCCCAGTCTTTAATCTGTAGCGCGAGGGCGTCGAGGTCGGCGGAAATTGGGTTCATTGGGCTGTCGGTGCCTGCTTGCGCGTCTTAGTGCCTAGGTAGGCAGGTATTTTACACATTTGCTAAGTCACTGTATGTCATTGGTGTTGCCGGCGCTGTCAACGTATTGGCGTTGAGTTCGTCACCTAGCTTCGCCATACCGAGTGTTTATTCAATGCCATTTTTTGGCTGAAATGGCCGGTACATAGGCCCTTGCGGCGGATTCAATATTGGTATTTGTTCACCAATGTCTCGCTTTCGTGGGCTGGGCTTCGTGCTAGAATGCGCCGCCGATTCGGCAATCCTTCAGTGGTCTCACTATTCAGGTATTTAATAATTGCGTGTAATTGCCCTTGTGTTGGTAATGCTCCTGACGTCTGGTTGTGCGTCGATGTTCGATAATATGTCCTTGGCTGCTCAGACCAAGTTTCAGCAAATGCTCGCCAATAGATTTGCCCAGAAATTGACCGCAGGTATTGATCTGGCGGTTAGGCAGCTGGCGGTCAAAGGCGGCTTTCTTGACGATCCGCTGGTGCGCATTCTACTGCCGCCGCCCTTGGGTTTAGTGATTGATGTGGCACGGGATTTAAATGACAACCCCAAAGCGGCGCTATTGGAAACCTTAATGAACCGCGCGGCGGAGAATGCGATTCCCGTGGCTGGGCCGATATTGAAAAACATGATCGCGAATATGGATGCCGAGACCTTGCAAAAGTTGGTGGATTCGCCGCGGAGCGCAGCCACTGATTTGCTAATGGCTGAAGGTGGTCAGGCGGTACAGTTGGCGTTGTTGCCAGCAGTCACTCAGAATTTGCAAGAAAATGGCGCCATCAAATTGTATGGCGACTTACTGCAAACCTCGCAAAAGCCCGCTGGGACGCCAGCGTCCGCCGGCAGTGTCGAGGAGCAAGCCGCCGAGCCGCAAGCGGTTTCCCCCGATCAGCTCGGTCAATACGTAGCGGAGCAGGCCGCCGGTGGTTTATTCAAAAAAGTGGCAACCAGGGAGCTGGCAATTCGGGATTCGCTGAATAACATCGTTGCGAGTCCTCAAGAGTAGCAAGGTTGGCATAATTGCCGTGGCTAAGTGCGAATAGGCCTTGGTCTTCAATCGGATGTGTTACGCGCATGGCGCCATCAGATTGCCCGCGCCAGCTTACGCGTTATGATGGGGGGAGCTAATCGATTCGGGAAGTCGCTGCATGCCATTGCCAAATAAGCCTAATGCAACTGAACACATTTTGTACACTGCCGCTCAGGTACGTGAATTAGATCGTCTGGCGATTGCCAGTGGTATTGCCGGCTTTGAGTTAATGCGGCGGGCAGGGCAGGTTGCGTTCAGTTGTGTCCAGCAGCACTGGCCGGATCATTCGCCCATTGAAGTTTTTTGCGGTGGCGGTAATAACGGTGGCGACGGCTATGTGGTTGCGGCTTTGGCGGCAGAGGCCGGCTTGCCAGTGCGCGTGTGGGCCTTGGCGGCGCCAGAGTCGCTTGCCGGTGATGCCGCTTTGGCGCGGCAATGGGCCCAGCGGGCGGGGGTGGCGGTGGCGCAATGGCAGGGTGAACTGCCCGCGGAAAACAGCGTGGTGGTGGATGCCATGCTGGGTATTGGTTTGCACGGCGACGTTCGGCCACACTATGCCGCCGCGATAAAGGCTATTAATAGCAGTGGGCTTCCAGTGCTGGCCATCGATATCCCATCGGGTTTGTGTAGCGACAGCGGCCGAATATTGGGCGTGGCGATTAAGGCGAAACAAACGCTGAGTTTTATCGGCCTAAAGCGTGGTTTATATACCCTCGATGCTCTTGATTGCGCAGGTAATATCAGTTTTGCTGATTTAGCCGTGCCTCGCGATGTTTATGCTGAGCGCTCTGTTGAGTCTCTTGATGGCGTTGTTAGGCATTTAAATTTAAGTTCGATGTTGGCGCAGTGGGGGCCGAGGTCCCGCAATGCCCATAAAGGCGTCGCCGGACATGTGTTAGTGGTTGGTGGCGACTACGGTATGGCTGGTGCCGCGCTGTTGGCGGCCAGCGCTGCTGCGCGCAGTGGCGCTGGTTTGGTGTCCTGCGCGACGCGGCCGGAGCATGTCGCGGCACTTGTCGCGGCGCGGCCGGAGTTGATGGTGCACGGCGTGAGTCGCGGCCAAGAACTGGACGCCTTACTGGCCAAGGCGACAGTTGTGGTGATTGGACCGGGCTTAGGTCAGGGCGCGTGGGGACGCGAACTATTGCTGGCAGCATTGACGGCAAACAAGCCCCTGCTGCTTGACGCAGACGCTTTAAATTTAATAGCGAGTGAATCTCAGCTCCTGCTTTCTCATGGCGGGCCACGTATACTCACACCCCATCCGGGCGAGGCTGCGCGCTTGTTGGCTTGCACTACTGCGGTTGTGCAGGCAGATCGTTTCGCCGCGGCGCGCACATTGGCAGATCGCTTTGCAACTAACGTGCTATTAAAAGGCGGCGGTACGGTGATTGCCGCCGATGCCTCACTGTACTTATGCAGTGGTGGCAACCCGGGGATGGCGAGTGGCGGCATGGGCGACGTTTTATCGGGTGTGATCGGCGCTTTTGTCGCCCAGGGTTTGTCTCCGCAGCGCGCGACGTGTCTTGGCGTGGCTGTGCATGCCGAGGCGGCCGATGTCGCCGCTGAAGCCGGGGAGCGCGGAATGTTGGCCAGTGATGTGATCGAGCAATTACGAGGTGTAATAAATCAGTATGCAGCGTTATCTTGATGGCGAGGCCGACACCGTGGCGGCGGGCCAGCGCTTGGGGCGGGCCTTGCGGGGCGGGGCGGTGGTGTATCTTGGCGGCCAGCTTGGCGCTGGCAAAACCACCTTCTGTCGAGGTGTACTGCAGGCTTTTGGTCATGCTGGTGCGGTGAAGAGTCCGACTTATACCATTGTTGAACCCTATGAGGCCGGCGGGGTCAATGTGTATCACTTTGATTTGTATCGTCTCGGCGATCCAGAAGAGCTTGAGTACATGGGGATCCGCGACTACTTCGACAATGATGCCGTATGCTTGGTCGAGTGGCCTGAGCGTGGCGTGGGTATTTTGCCATTGGCCGATATAATGGTTAGCATTGAGGCTCAGGGAGCGGGTCGCCTTCTTGCCGCACGCAGCGCAACGCCGCGTGGGCAGCAAATCTTGGCGCAATTGAGCGAATATGAAACGGATTAACAGTGTTGTCCTAGCTTGCCTACTTGGTTTGACTGCCGCTGTGCAGGCGGCTGAAGTTCGCGACGTTCGATTTTGGCGGGCGCCCGACCACAGTCGCGTGGTATTTGATTTAAGTGGGCCGGTCACTCATGAACTCATTACCCTTAGTAACCCTCATCGCCTGGTTATTGATATTCAAAATACCAAGCTCGCCGCTGACACTCAAAAATTACAGTTCGCCAATAGCCCGGTGACTGGCCTGCGTCATGCAGATAAGCCCGGTGGCGCGCTGCGCATTGTATTTGACCTTAGTGCCGACGTGCAGGTGCGCAGCTTTTTGCTCGCCGCCAGCGGTGATTTGCATGATCGCCTTGTTGTGGATTTTTTAGACAAGGGCGAATCTGTTGAAGCCCAAGTGATTAAGAGCGTTGAAACCAGTTCGCAGCGTGATGTGGTTATCGCCATCGACGCCGGTCACGGCGGTGAAGATCCTGGCGCAATTGGGCCGGGGCGGGTTAAAGAAAAAGATGTGGTCTTCCAGATTGCCTCGCGTCTCAAAGAGCGCTTTGAACGCAAGAAGGGCTATCGCGTGGTGATGATTCGCAACGGCGATTATTATGTGGGCTTGGCCAAGCGCCGTGACCTTGCACGCAAAGCTCAGGCCGATTTTTTTGTGTCTATCCATGCCGATGCGTTTACCAACCCCCAAGCCAATGGCAGCTCGGTTTATGCCTTGTCTAAGCGCGGCGCCACCAGTGCCTCGGCGCGAATTTTGGCGCAGCGCGAAAACGACGCCGATTTAGTGGGTGGCGTTAGTCTGTCAGATAAAGACCAAGTTTTGGCGGGGGTGTTAACGGATTTGTCGATGACAGCCAGCCTTGATGCCAGCCTCAGTGTTGGTGCTCAGTTACTGGGTGAAATGTCGAAAATCTCACGTTTGCACAGTAAACGGGTGGAGCAAGCGGGTTTTGCGGTGCTGAAGTCGCCGGATATTCCCTCGCTTTTAGTGGAGACTGGGTTTATTTCTAACCCTGGCGAGGCTAGCAAACTGAAAAGTAGCAGCTACCAAAGTAATATGGCGCTAGCTATTTTTGAAGGTATTGACCGCTATTTTAGAGAGAGTCCGCCGCCAGACACCTACTTCGCGGCGCTTAAACGCGGCGATACCCCTGGGGGTCGGCCCGCGACGGCGGGTGTTCGTGAATACACAATTGCTCGGGGTGATACGCTTTCTGGTATTGCGCTGCGCTATAATGTGCCCCTCAGCGATCTTCAGCGCCATAATCAACTGTCGGGGAGTAGCATCCGCGTCGGTCAAAAAATACAGATTCCTGCATCGTAATGACAAAAATTCGTTTATTAGATCCCCGTTTGGCTAACCAAATTGCCGCGGGGGAAGTGGTAGAACGTCCTGCCTCAGTTGTTAAAGAGCTCCTTGAAAACAGTCTGGACGCCGGTGCCCGCCGTATTGAGTTAGATATTGAAGAGGGCGGCGTTAAGTTAATTCGAGTTCGCGATGACGGTGCGGGTATCGCGGAAGATGATTTGCCCTTGGCGCTGAGTCGCCATGCCACCAGTAAAATTTCGGTATTGGAAGATCTAGAGTCCGTCGCCAGTCTTGGTTTTCGTGGCGAGGCCCTCGCCAGTATCAGCTCGGTGTCGCGTTTGTGTTTAAGTACTGCGCAAGAGGGTAGTGTGTCGGGTTGGTCGGCGCGCAGTGAAGGTCGGGATATGGAAACCGTGCTGGCGCCGGTAGGGCATCCGCGCGGTACTACGGTGGAAGTGCGGGATTTGTTTTTTAATACTCCGGCGCGGCGTAAGTTTTTGCGTACCGAGAAAACGGAATTTAATCACCTTGAAGAAGTGGTCAAGCGTCAGGCCCTGAGTCGCTACGATGTTGGCTTTTCCCTGCGTCACAATGGCCGCGCGGTGCACAGTTTAAAGCCCGCCGATAATCAGCTTGAGCAGGAGCGGCGTTTGGCAGCGGTCTGTGGCCCAGCCTTTATGGAGCAGGCCCTGTATATAGATCGTGAGGCGATGGGCCTGCGGTTGTGGGGTTGGGTGGCGCTGCCGAGTTTTTCCCGCAGTCAGGCTGATTTGCAGCATTTTTACGTCAATGGCCGCTATGTGCGCGACCGATTGGTGGTGCACGCGGTGCGCCAAGCCTACCGTGATGTCTTATTCCATGGTCGCCACCCAGCTTTTGTGTTGTATCTCGAGCTGGCCCCGGCGGCGGTGGATGTGAATGTGCATCCGACTAAGCACGAAGTGCGCTTTCGCGACGGCCGCACTGTACACGATTTTATTTTCCGCACTTTGCACAAAGTACTCGCTGATGTGCGGCCTGATACCGTGCCCCAACAAGCCGCTATGCCTGCAGGGGGTGCTGAATCTTTAATGGCCATGCCGGAAACGCAATCGGCGATGCCCTTGGGGGAGGCGGGCTCCGCGTCTCCTGTTTCCTTTAATGCCGCGCCAAGCTCTTTTCAGCCCCAGAATAACGCTACTTATAATCCCCAGTACCAGCCGCAGTATGGTGCGGGGGTGGCAGACCAGCGGGCAAATTATCAGCGTCTGCAAGCGGGGTCAGAAAGTGCCGCTGCTAGTGATGGCAGTATCGCGCCACCATTGGGTTATGCGCTCGCCCAGCTGAAGGGGATTTATATTCTGGCTGAAAACCAGCAGGGTATGGTTTTGGTTGATATGCACGCCGCCCACGAGCGCATTACCTACGAGCGCATGAAAAATGCGCGTGACGGCGAGGGGATTCGCAGTCAGCCCTTGCTGGTACCAATGAATTTGGCAGTGAGTGAACGCGAAGCCGATTGCGCTGAACAGCACGCTGAGGTGTTTGCTGAGTTAGGTATGCGTATTGAGCGCGCGGCGGCAGAATCGATTATTGTGCGAGAGTTGCCGACGATTTTAGCCGATACCTCCGTCGAGCAGCTGGTGAGAGATGTGCTGTCCGATTTGCTGGAGTTTGGCAGTACTGATCGCATTCAGGCGCATATTAACGAGATCTTGTCGACCATGGCCTGCCATGGCTCGGTGCGGGCTAATCGCCGCCTGACGCTGCCAGAAATGAACGGCTTGCTGCGTGACATGGAGGCGACAGAGCGAAGCGGTCAGTGTAATCACGGGCGGCCAACCTGGGTACAAGTTGGCCTGGCTGAGTTGGATAAGTGGTTTTTGCGTGGCCGTTGATTTAAGCAATGATTCTAGTCAGGGATTGCCGAAAGCGATATTTTTGATGGGGCCGACTGCGGCAGGCAAAACCGATCTTGCCCTTGCGCTCAGTGATCGCCTGCCCTGTGATTTGATCAGCGTTGATTCGGCCTTGGTCTATCGCGGCCTAGATATTGGCAGTGCCAAACCCGATGCGGCGACCTTGGCGCGCTATCCCCACCAGTTAATAGATATTTGTGATCCCAGTGAAGCGTATTCGGCGGCAAACTTCCGTCGCGATGCGCTGGCAGCTATGGCCAAAAGTGCGGCGGCGGGTCGAATTCCACTCTTGGTCGGCGGCACCATGTTGTATTACAAGGCCTTACTCGAGGGCTTGGCCGATATGCCGTCAGCGGACCAGCAGATTCGCGCTGAGATTAATGCGGTAGCCGAGGCGGACGGTTGGCCTGCGGTGCATGCGCTATTAGCGGAGGTGGATGCAGCGTCGGCGGCGCGAATTCACCCTAATCACTCTCAGCGCTTGTCCCGCGCTCTAGAGGTTTACCGTATTAGTGGTGTCACTATGAGTGCGTGGCAGGCTCAGCAGGCTGAGCAAGTTCTGCCGTACCGCGTTTTTCAGTTTGCGATTGCGCCGCCAGAGCGTAGCGTTTTACACCAGCGCATTGAGCAGCGCTTGCAACAAATGTTTGCGCAGGGTTTTGTTGATGAAGTGGCGGGTTTAATGGCGCGTGGCGATTTACACGCTGATTTACCTGCCATTCGCGCGGTGGGTTACCGGCAAGTGTGGGAGCATTTACGCGGCGATTACTCTCTTGATGAGGCCTTTGAACGAGCCTTGATAGCCACCCGCCAATTGGCCAAACGGCAATTAACGTGGTTGCGCGGTTGGTCAGACCTGCAATGGCTGGAGACGGGCGGTAATATTGAATTGCAACTAAATTCCGTGTTAGCGCATTCTGGCGCTGCCGAACTGCTATAACTTAGGTATACTGGGCACTACCCAGTCTGTTTGCGAACTTGTTGTTGGGTTTGCGATCCTAATACTACTTTTTGATACGTTTTATCAACGCCCGATTTGGGCATACAGGAGGTCCACCATGTCAAAAGGGCATACCTTACAAGACCCTTACCTGAATATTCTTCGCAAAGAGCGTATTCCGGTTTCTATCTATCTGGTTAACGGCATTAAATTGCAGGGCCAAATTGAGTCTTTCGACCAGTTTGTGGTTCTGTTAAAAAATACGGTTAGTCAAATGGTCTATAAACACGCCATTTCTACCGTGGTTCCGTCACGTGTTGTTCGTTTACCGATGGCGCATCCGCCAGAAGATGACGAAGAACAAGAAGACGCATAATAATCGCTTTTTGTTGATTTGAGGTTCGTCCTTGCTATTTGAAAGACCTAATTCTGGTGAGCGCGCAATACTGGTGCACCTGGATTTTCACAGTGAAGACGAGCGCGAAGACTCCAATGAATTTGTGCAATTGGTCACCTCCGCAGGGGGTGATCCAGTCGCGTTCATCACTGGATCTCGTAAACGTCCGGACGCGCGATTGTTTGTCGGCACCGGCAAGCTCGAAGAAATTCGTGAAGCACTGATCGCCAATGAAGGCGAGCTAGTGTTGTTTAACCATTCCTTGTCGCCTAGCCAAGAACGTAATATCGAGCGCGAATTGCAATGTCGCGTGCTTGATCGTACCGGTCTGATTCTCGATATATTTGCTCAACGCGCCCATACCCATGAAGGCAAATTGCAGGTTGAGCTCGCTCAGCTGCAGCATATGTCGACGCGCTTGGTGCGAGGTTGGACTCACTTAGAGCGTCAAAAAGGCGGCATAGGTTTGCGGGGGCCGGGTGAGAGTCAGTTAGAGACTGACCGGCGTCTGTTGCGTGCGCGCATCACCGCCATTCAGGCGCGACTGCAAAAAGTACGGCGCCAGCGCGAGCAAGCGCGGCGCGCGCGGCGGCGAGCAGAGATTCCGGCACTGTCACTGGTGGGCTACACTAATGCTGGCAAATCGACGCTGTTTAATGTGTTGACTACCTCTAGCGTATACGCCGCTGATCAGTTGTTTGCAACCTTGGATCCGACCGTGCGGCGTATTACGGTGGACGATGTTGGGCCAGTTATTTTGGCCGACACAGTGGGCTTTATTCGGCATTTGCCGCATAAATTGGTTGAGGCGTTTCGAGCAACACTTGAAGAAGCTGTCATTGCCGATTTGCTGATTCATGTTGTTGACTGCGCTGATCCCGAGCGCCAAGACAATATGAAGCAGGTAATGAACGTGCTTGCTGAGATTGGCGCTGCAGATATCCCCATTCTCGAGGTTTACAATAAAACTGACCTGATTGGCAGTGAGCCGCGTATTGAGCGTGACGATGCTGGTCGGCCGGTGCGTGTTTGGTTGTCAGCGCGAGATGACCGGGGGCTCGATTTATTTTATCAGGCCTTGAGTGAGTTGCTTGGCAATGAGATTTGCGAAACCAGCATTACCTTAACGACGGCGCAAGGGCGTTTGCGTGCGCGCTTGTTTAGTTTTGATGCGGTGCTAGACGAAGAGATGAATGATGATGGCTCTCAGCGCTTAAAAATACGTTTGCCGGAAGCCGATTGGCAGCGCTTGTTGGCTGCTGAGTCAATTACTGAAGCGTCGCTGGACTCAAGTCGTCCGGTTAGCATGCGCGAAGAATTCTGCTAGACTGCCCGCCGGACAAAATCGTGATGTCGCGGGCTTTCCGCAGTACAAATTGGCTGCGGTATAACATTAGCGAACCACAACGATAATCGATAGGAGAGGGCTATGGCCTGGAATGAACCGGGTGGCGGTAAAGACAATGATCCTTGGGGTGGTAATAACCAAGGGCCGCCAGATTTAGATGAAGCTCTGAAAAAGCTGCAGGAAAAGCTGAATAGTATATTTGGCGGCGGTAAAAAGAGTGGTGGCAGCGGCAATGGTGGCGATTTTCATCTTAGCGCCGGCGCCTTAGGTATTGTTGCAGTCCTCGCTGCGGTGGTTTGGGGCTTGTTTGGCTTTTATCAGGTCGACCAGCAAGAGCGTGCGGTGGTGCTGCGCCTAGGGGTTTATCACGAAACGGTGATGCCTGGTCTGCGCTGGAATCCGCCGTTGATGGACGAAGTGAATAAAATTAACGTCACCAAAGTGCGTGGTATTGCCAGTCGCGGCCAGATGCTGACCGAGGACGAGAATATTGTTGATGTTGCTCTCTCTGTGCAATACACGGTATCTGATCCGGCGAATTTCCTGCTTAAGGTGAAAAGCCCTGAGCTGAGTTTGGAGCATGCCTTAGAAAGCTCTTTGCGGCACGTGGTTGGTAGTTCGAGAATGGATCAAGTGATTACTGAGGGGCGAGAGCAAATTGCTATCGATACTCAAGAGCGCTTGCAGGGCTATTTAGACACCTATCAAAGCGGTATTTTGGTTGCCAAGGTCAATATTGAAGATGCGCAAGCGCCATCCCAGGTGCAAGACGCGTTTGATGATGTTACTCGCGCCAAGGAAGACCGCGAGCGCTTAAAGAATGAAGCCGAGGCGTATGCAAACGGTATTATTCCTGAAGCTCGTGGTGCGGCTCAGCGCCAGCTCGAAGAAGCGCAGGCTTATAAAGAGCAGGTTGTTGCTAGATCGCAGGGTGAGGCCCAGCGTTTTGTGGATCTTTACGATGAATACCGTAAGGCGCCTAAGGTTACCCGTGAGCGTTTGTATATTGATGCACTGGAAACCATGTATAGCGATGCTACTAAGGTAATGGTAGATGTCGAGGGTGGTAATAATATGATGTATTTGCCGCTTGATAAATTGATGGAAAAATCGGCGGTTACTCGCCAAACGGCGGGTTCTGAGCCGGATATGCGCCAGTTGACTGATAAGGTCATTGAGCAATTGCGCCGTGACAGTCAAAGCTCGCGTCGGGAGGGTCGTTAACATGGGTGGTCGTAATTTTACGGTAGTGGTAGTGCTGCTGGGTTTGATCGTGTTGGCGATGAATAGTCTGTATATCGTGCGTGAAACTGAGCGCGGCGTGCTGCTCAAGTTTGGTGAGGTAGTAGACCCTGATATTAGTGTCGGTTTACACATTAAAACGCCTTTTGTGCATATGGTGCGCAAATTCGAGCGTCGTATTTTAACCCTTGACGCACCAACGCAACGGTTTTTAACCATTGAGAAAAAGCCTTTGGATGTCGACTTCTACGCCAAGTGGAAGGTTATCGATACTCAGAAATTTTATACCGCTACCAATGGTGAAGAGGGGCGTGCGGAAGGCTTATTGGCTCAGCGAATAAACACGGGTTTGCGGAATAAATTTGGTGAGCGCACATTTCACGAAGTGGTGTCTGGTGAGCGGGATCTGTTAATGACAGATTTAACCCGGGATCTCAATCAGATTACGACCTCTGAGTTTGGTATTCAGCTGGTTGATGTTCGAGTTAAACGTATTGATTTGCCATCTCAGGTAAGTCAGTCGGTGTTTGATCGGATGAAGTCTGAGCGTGAGCGCGAAGCCCGCGAGCATCGTTCGACCGGTCGTGAATTGGCAGAGAAAATTCGCGCAACCGCAGATCGTCAGCGTACGGTTATTGGTGCAAACGCCTACCGCGACTCAGAAGTACTGCGTGGTGAAGGCGATGCGCTAGCGGCCAGCACTTACGCGGCGGCATACAATCGTGATCCGGAATTTTATTCCTTTTTGCGCAGTCTTAGTGCCTATCAGTCTTCCTTTAGTAATAAAGGTGATCTATTGGTGGTTGACAGCAAAAGTGAGTTTTTCCGTTACCTGAAACAGGGTGGTAGTAAGTAGCAATCCTTGTTTCACTCCTCGCTGCGGCGGGGAGTGTGGTATCATCTACGCATCCGGGCTGCACCGAGGTCTAAAACCCTGCGGGCAGCGCGGATTTTTTATGTTTGTAGCAGGCGAAGCGCATGTGGCAGGAACTGTCAGTGGCTCTCAGTATGGTACTTATTATTGAAGGTGTGCTGCCATTCCTCAGTCCTGAGCGCTGGCGTTTATTAGCATACCGGATGGCGGATATGGACAGTCGATCTGTGCGTATTGCCGGTTTAGTGAGTATGTTAGCGGGGCTTATTTTATTAAGCTTGTTGCGCTAGCGTCTGATGGCAGAGAAAGAGAGCAAAATACACGTATGACTTCGGTAGATCGTTGGTTACTCCCAGATGGTGTAGAAGAGCTGTTACCCGCGCAGGCGGCCCAGGTCGAAGCACTGCGCCGCCAGCTTTTGGATTTGTATAAGCGCTGGGGCTACGAATTAATTATTCCGCCCATGTTGGAATACACCGAGTCTTTATTAGTTGGCTTAGGTAGCGATATTGACTTGCTCACCTTTAGGGTGACCGATCAATTGACTGGTCGCATGATGGGCATCCGTGCCGACATTACCCCGCAGGCCGCACGAATTGATGCGCATAGTTTGGGGCGGGAAGGCCCGGTGCGTTTGTGTTACGCCGGCAGTGTTTTGCACAGCAAGCCCAAGCAGCCGCTGGCCTCGCGCTCGCCGATTCAGCTTGGTGCTGAGTTATACGGTGATAATAGCCCGGCTAGCGACTTAGAAATTATTTGCCTGATGCTCGAGACATTGCGAGTTGCGGGCTTGGAAGGCATCACCTTAGATACCGGCCATGTCGGTATTTACCGTGCGGTGGTGAAAGCCGCGGCTTTGAATGCCGAGCAAGAGGCGAGCTATTTCGATATCTTGCAGCGTAAGGCAAAAACTGAATTGAAACTGTTTGTCGCATCGCTGCCGGTGTCGGCGAATGTTGCTAAACAGTTGCTGGAATTGAATGAACTGCATGGCGGCGAAGATGTACTGAGTCGGGGGCGAGCACTGTTTGCCGATATCCCCGAGGCAGTTGCGGCCATTGCTAGCCTGGAAGAATTAACCAGTGCCTTGGCCCTGCGTATTGCCGATATTAAGTTTTATTTTGATTTGGCTGAGTTGCGCGGTCTGCACTATCACACGGGTGTGGTGTTTTCTGCACTGGTGCGCGAACACGGTCAGGCCTTGGCCCTCGGTGGTCGCTACGACGATATTGGCGTACTGTTTGGTCGCGCTCGTCCAGCAACAGGATTCAGTGTTGATCTAAAAGCGTTATTAGAATTGTTGTCGCCGGTTGCAGAGCCGTCGGCAGTGTTTGCACCCTATGATCCGGATCCAAAGCAGTGGCTGTTTGTTCAGACCTTGCGCGATGCTGGTGAGCGGGTGATTTGCGGGCTACCCGGTCAAGATGTCGATACGACATGTGACCGCTTGGTTGGCAAACACGATGGACAGTGGTGTCTTACACCATTGCGAGATTAGGCCCGCGCACTGTGGGTCAGTTGACTAACCTTTATCCAGAGAAACGGATATGAGCAAGAATGTAGTGGTGCTAGGCACCCAGTGGGGCGACGAAGGCAAGGGTAAGATCGTCGATTTACTTACCGATCAGGCGGCAGCTGTCGCGCGTTTTCAAGGTGGCCATAATGCCGGTCATACCTTGGTTATCGGTGGTGAAAAGACCGTATTACACTTGATCCCGTCAGGTATCCTGCGCGAGGGTGTAACCTGCCTAATTGGCAATGGTGTGGTATTGGCACCGGATGCTCTGTTAAAAGAAATGGCTGAGTTAGAGGCTAATGGTGTGCCGGTGCGCGATCGCCTGCGTCTGAGTCCGGCGTGTCCATTGATTCTGCCTTACCACGTTGCTCTTGATTTGGCGCGTGAGGCTGCGCGTGGTGAGGCTAAGATTGGCACCACCGGGCGCGGCATTGGCCCAGCTTATGAAGATAAGGTGGCGCGTCGCGGTTTGCGCTTGGGTGACCTGTATAATGCTGAGCGTTTTGCGGTGAAGCTTAAAGAAGTGATGGAGTACCATAACTTCATGCTCACCGAATATTACAAAGTGCCCGCGGTCGATTACCAAAAGACCCTGGATGACGCGCTGCGTATGGCTGAAGAAATGCGGTCGATGGTTACCGATGTGACCAGTGCGCTGCATAAGTATCGGGAAGAGGGCGCCAATATCTTATTTGAGGGTGCTCAAGGCTCCTTGCTAGATATTGACCACGGCACTTACCCCTTCGTGACCTCATCGAATACCACTGCAGGTGGTACAGCGACGGGAAGCGGTTTTGGCCCTTTGTATCTTGATTATGTTCTGGGTATTACCAAGGCGTATACCACGCGCGTTGGTAGCGGTCCTTTCCCAACCGAATTGTTTGACGAGACCGGTGCCTACTTGGCCAAAAAAGGGCATGAGTTTGGTGCTACTACCGGGCGGCCGCGTCGCTGTGGTTGGTTCGATGGTGTGGCGTTACGTCAGGCCGTGCGGATTAATAGCGTGACCGGTATATGTCTGACTAAATTGGACGTTCTTGATGGTTTAGAAACGATTCGCATGTGCGTGGATTATAAAAATCCCGCTGGTGAATCAATTGCTGCGCCATTCGACTGTGAAGACTACAGTACGATTACACCGATCTACGAAGATATCGCAGGTTGGTCTGAGTCTACCGTGGGCGCTAAGACGCTTGAGGAGTTGCCAGAAAATGCGCGGGCTTATATTCGCCGCATAGAAGAAATCGTCGGTGTGCCAATAGATATTATATCTACCGGCCCTGATCGAGTTGAAACGATAGTGCTGCGCCATCCCTTCGGTTAAGTAGCACAGACCAAAAAAACCACCCATCGGGTGGTTTTTTTTGGTCTGTAGAGCGGGGTGTTTACCTATATATGCTGTGAGGGTAGGCTGCCTTAGTGTGCGTTGTCGAAATATTGGTGTTCGATAGTGCGGGGGCTGCTGCTGATGTCGAGTAATAAATAGCCATCTTGTTTATAAAACGAGCATTTTATAAGTATTTTCAATTATTTAGCAAAGTGTGTTGACTCCTAAAGCTGCGCGTCTATAATGCGCCTCCTCAACAGCTGACGCGGACTTCACCGAGGTGGAGCAAGCAGTAAAACGAAGCGGTTGAGGTGGTGAGAAAGTTTAAAAAACTACTTGCTACGGAGGCTGAGATGTATATAATACG
>NZ_JACHHW010000012.1 GCF_014202945.1 Zhongshania antarctica
GTTTACAAAGCTACCGAGAATATCGGACGATGAGGAATTGCAGGCGCGGCTACCCAGGAATGCGTCGCTCGTATAGGGTGTGGTTAGCTGATCGCGGACATAAAAAGTCATTATATGTTGACATATATACTTACCACTGACACTATTGAGTGCAGCTCAGTTTTAAAAAAACAAAGTCTCGTATAAAAAACAGTCGTATCTTAGGTGCTGGATAGATCAGCATACTTATTTAGCCTCAAATATATACTGAGTAGAAATCAATAAGAGGGGTTCGCAACTTGAAAGCAGCAAGTAACACAATCAGCCTCACCGAAAACACCCAAACTCCGGATAGCGCTCTGATTGAAATCATTCTGCAGTGACAGCTTTCTAGAAGAAGGATATCCGAGCCTTCAGGTTCGTCTCGACCGCCTGGCCGGTCTACTGCAAGACAACATGTCAACGAAGTGACTTCAGCGCCTAAAAAATTACAATAGCTACACGCTGAGTTTTAAAGCAAAAGGGGGGCAGGACAAAAAGCAACCCCTCTAATTGACAACATGTTAGCTCCGCAGAGGTAGGGGGTGAAGTCTCATTTTAGTTTCGAATATTGCCACAGAGGAGAAGTACCATGCTAAAAATAAACGTAATTGGATTTGACCAGAGTAAGTACGTGATCGAAGTAGAGCCAGGCACATCCTTAATGCAGTGCATTGTGGATGAAGGCGTGCCGGGAATCGATGCCGACTGCGGAGGAGCATCCGCTTGCGGGACTTGTCATTGCTTTATAGGGGATGAGTGGATTGAGGCTACCGGGGCAGCAGGGGGAATAGAGGAGGAGATGCTGAGAATGAGGCCCGACCGCGCTAAAAATTCACGCCTCAGTTGCCAGATTGATATCACCAATGAGCTTGATGGCCTAGTAGTCAACATCCCAGAATTTCAAATGTAAAAAATAGGAAAATTTGAAAAATGAATCAGACTAAAAAGTTACTTGAAGCATTCGATGTCCCTCTAGCGAAAATAGATGTCAGCGATCCCCTGCTATATCAACAAGACGCGTGGCGCCCCTTCTTCAAACGGTTACGGGAGGAAGCTCCAGTACATTACCTCGATCAAAGTCCTTTTGGCCCTTTCTGGTCAGTTACAAAGTTTGCAGACATCGTTGCCGTGGATAGTAATCACCGAGACTTTTCTT
Source organism: Zhongshania antarctica (assembly GCF_014202945.1). Lineage (GTDB taxonomy): Bacteria > Pseudomonadota > Gammaproteobacteria > Pseudomonadales > Spongiibacteraceae > Spongiibacter > Spongiibacter antarcticus. Next base: position 1,178 of record NZ_JACHHW010000012.1, read on the forward strand.
CAGAACCAATTATTACGCTTGGTGATCAACCTGAGGATCTAGCGATAGAAAATTTTATTGCAATGGATCCACCCAAACATGATGAGCATAGAGCCGCAGTTCAATCTGCCGTTTCCCCGAAAAATTTGTCAGACATGGAGTCTCAAATTCGCGCTCGTGCGGTGAAAATATTAGAAAGCTTACCTGTAGGTGAAACTTTTGATTGGGTTGATAAAGTTTCTATCGAATATACAACTCAGATGCTTGTCACGCTGTTCGATTTCCCGTTTGAGAGCCGACATAAACTAACTTACTGGTCTGACCTCGTTACAGGGGACCCAGGAATGACTGGGGGCACGTGCAGTGAGGAAGAACGAAAAGCCGGCCTGATGGACTGTATTGCAACCTTTGCTTCTCTCTGGGAAAAACGTAAGCAGGAGGGTTCTAAGGATAAATTTGACCTGATATCGCTCTTGCAGTCAAATCCAAATACCGCCAATATGATAGATAACCCTATGCAGTTTCTTGGAACGCTTGCACTATTAATCGTAGGCGGTAACGATACAACCCGTAACTCTAGCACAGGGGGAGTATTAGCCTTAAATGAGAATCCAGTCGAGTACAACAAGCTTCGCAATAACCCCAGCCTGATATCTAGCATGGTCCCTGAAATCATCCGCTGGCAAACACCACTTACTTATATGCGTCGTGTAGCAACGAGAGACGTAGAGCTAGGTGGGGAACTGATCAAAAAGGGTGATAAAGTTGTCATGTGGTATATCTCTGGCAACAGAGATGAAAGCGTTATTGAAAAAGCGGATGATTTTATTATCGACCGAAAGAACCCCCGCCATCACCTATCATTTGGATTTGGCGTGCATCGCTGTATGGGCAACCGTTTAGCTGAAATGCAATTGCGCATTCTGTGGGAAGAAATCCTGCAGCGGTTCTCTTTTGTTGAGGTCGTTGGCTCACCAGAACGCGTGCACTCGAATATCGTCAGAGGCTACTCCTCGTTACCGGTTAAGCTTCACCCTCTTTAAGGGCCGCCAGAGGTATTTATAACAGGAACAGCGTGAGCTTTACTTTTTAAGAAAACATGTCAGATCAGGTCTGGAGCTCTAGAGCTAATAACCCAGGCCTGAATTCAGTTTGTAATGGATCCGCTTAATGCTAGACCACGAGCCAGTCGTGGTCACCGATCGCCAAATGAGTTATTTATGGGGCAGCGAGAAGACTTACTCGCTGCGTGAAAGGATTGCACTTATTGCTTGGAACCGCGCCGCGCTATCATCGTATAGTCTTAATATTGCTGCGATGAAGTGTTTTGGTTGCATTCTACCAGTAAGCGATCAATAAACACCATTTAATAGTTTTCCGCTGCGGCTTTACTCTTCAGTTTTTAACTGGAGAGCTATTCATGAGCACAATAAATAAAGCACAATTCTGGCAAGACCACATCGCCGCCTGGCAAGGCAGTGGACTATCTCAAGCCGCGTATTGTAAACAGCACGAAATCAAATTCCACAACTTTGCCTATTGGCGTAATCGTTTAAGTCCCGCAAAAACGCAGTCAGCAAAATTAATGAAACTGGGCGCCATGCCAGCTTCATCCCGAGTGGTGATGAATTTACCGCTGGGCGTCAGGTTAGAGTTATCCGTCAGTGATTTGCCTGTCGTGTTGCCCGCGGTTCCGTATATCATTCGGGAGTCAAGCTGATACTACGACCGACATCCAATGTTGAGGTCTATTTGTACATGGCCCCAGTGGATATGCGCAAGTCTATTAACGGCTTGGCCGCGCTGGTTGAAAACGAGCTGGCGCTCTCGCCGATGATGGAGGTGTTATTTGTATTTTGTAATCGTGGCCGAATTAAAATCAAACTCCTGTATTGGGAGCGAAACGGTTTTGTCGTCTGGTATAAGCGCTTAGAAAAGCAGCATCTGTTTGATAAGCGTGACCTGATGGCTCTCCTAAGGGGGGATCCATCTAATGACAGGCTGCCTGATATTAATCAGTTGAAGCTCATATGAAATTTAACGAGACAGCAGTGAGATGGGGTATATTGATCGTTTACGCGTTTTGACGGGCATCCATGCCCTTGGTGTTTGCTAAAACATCAAGGGCATCCATGCCCTTGGTGTTTGCTAAAACATCAATATTCTAGACCCATTTAACATACGGATTTAATTATTTTTCCCATCGCGACGGGGGATATACTATAAAACATAGCTGCTGGGTCAGATGCAATGGCTATACAAATTGCGTCTTGCTTTTCTTCGCTGACGTCCCAACGTTTGAAGTTGGTAGTACAGCCGATGCGTTGTTGGAAGTCCTTTAGAAATTTAATGCAGTTCCTTACCAGCTCTTGATCGCTGCCGTTTTGAGGTAAATTCAGTGCTTTGGCAAGCCGCTGTCCTTTACCCGCGTAAAATTCAGGGCATGCTTCCATCACTATAGGAAGCAGTGCTGCATTGGCGTCGCCGTGGGGAATGTGGAACATCCCGCCAAAAGCGTGAGCGCAGTTATGTATTGGTATTGCGTTCAGGCTGCCACCAAAGGCATCGATTGCTAGGCTGCTCGCCTGTAACATATTTGAGCGCGCAACAACGTCCTTGCCATTATCGATTACCTTGGGTAGATTTTCGACAATCATCTGCGCAGCCTGAAATGCGTGGGCGTCGGTCATTGCGTTCGGGGTTGGGGATGCGACTGCTTCTATCGCGTGGGTTAGTGCATCCATACCAGTGGCTGCAGTGAGAAAATCAGGAAGTCCTAAGCATAAATTACCATCTAAAACAGCCATGTCTGGCTCAAGAAAGGGCGCTACTAGGTTAGTTTTAATGCCTAATGCTTCATTGTAAAAGACCGCTACCGGAGAAACCTCCGCCCCTGTACCTGCTGTTGTGGGTACACCTATATGAGGGATGCCTGAGTGCTGGCTACTTGGCCAAGCGTCGATTTTTATTCCATTCTGTAGTAAATCTGTTATATCAGTTGCCCCGTGCTGCAGAGAGTATTTGACACCCTTTGATGCGTCAAGAACACTGCCGCCACCGACCGCGAGTATTGCATCAGCGGCTACCGATCGAGCGTAGGCAGTTGCGGCATTTACGGACTGGCAGGCTGCGTCTTGGCTAATGCCGGTGTAGACGCCTACCAGCATTGCCTTATTGCTAGAGCAACTGGCAAATACCGCTTTTATTTGGTCGACGATGCCGGCTTGTTCAAGGCCAATATCGCTGAATAACACAACTCGTTTGGCGCCCATGCCTTCGAATAATGCGGGTATACGAATCACGGATCCCGCGGCACAATGGATCGTGCTGCGCATATTGTATTGATAATAATGTGAACTAGACATACTGGTATCCTATTAATAATTGACGTTCAGTTAGCTGGGGCGCGGGGTTCAAAACGTATGGACCAATTGATATGTTGACTTCTTCCTCGGGTCGCGCTCGAAAGCCGTGGAAATCGATTTCAATTCTGTATATGAGTTCAGGCTGTTATGACTCATTTCCCGACCATAGCCACTCTGCTTCATTCCGCCAAAAGGTGCGTCGGTACGCATCATGTGCCAATCATTAATCCAAATCGAGCCGGCCTCGAGTTGGCGAGCAACCGCTTGAGCGCCAATGACGTCCTCGGTCCAAATACCTGCCGATAGTCCGTATATTGAATCGTTTGCGATGTTTATGGCTTCGTCTAGCTCGGTAAATTTAATAATAGATACAACTGGGCCGAAGATTTCTTCACAAGCGTGTTTCATGTCATTCTGGCAATTGCTGACAATGGTTGGCTCAAGAAAATAACCATTTTCGAAGCCGGCAACAATTTTCCGTTTTCCTCCGGTAACGATGTTGGCACCTTGTTCTTGAGCTGATTTAAGATAGGCCTTGATTCGATTAAACTGCTGCTCGGAAATAATAGGGCCCATGCCGGTTGCGAGATCGAGCGGATTGCCGACAACTATTTTCTCGGCTAAGATCTTCATCTTGGCGATGAGTTCATCGTGAATGTCGACATGGACAATTAATCGACTACTTGATTCACAAGCCTGTCCAGAGTTCATCATAATGCCGAAGAGGGCGCCATGCGCCACCAAGTCGATATTGGCGTCAGGCATTACGATTGCCGCGCCTTTGCCTCCAAGCTCAAGGGTTACTCGTTTTAATGTCGCAGCCGCTGCAATCTGAATATTTCTGCCAGTTTGCGTGGATCCGGTAAAAGAAATTTTGTTGACTTTGGGGTGTTTTACAAGCGCATCACCTACGTCCACACCGGTACCGCTTACTAGGTTCAGCACGCCAGCGGGTAGGAAGGTATTAAGTAGCTGGATTAGACGAAATGTTGATGTTGGTGTTAATTCGGATGCTTTAACTACTATAGTGTTTCCCGCCGCTAAAGCAGGTGCGATTTTCCACGAAAGTAAAAGGAGTGGAAAATTCCAGGCAGTAATAATGCCACACACGCCAACTGGCTCTTTTACCACCATAGTATGAACTTGTTCTGGCAATATTTTTGGGGGTAGGTTTTCGATAAATGGATAGGTTTTTATCGATTCGGCAAGAGTAAAGAATAAATCTGCAACGGCCAGAATATCTAAACCCATTACTCGCTTGATTGTTCCGCCAGATGCTTGAACTTCCAAAATAGCAAGTTCTTGAGCATTCGCTAATACCGTGTTTCCTATTTGATACAGAATCTTTGAGCGCGCTAAAACGCTGATACCTTTCCAATCATTACTTTTAAAAGCAGAGCTGGCAGCATTTACAGCTAGGTCAACGTCAGTTGCGTTGCCGTCGGCAGTCTTAGCAATTAGATTTCCGGTAGCTGGGCTATATACATCGATATATCGTCCGGAGCTAGGTTCTACGATATTTCCGTTAATGATATTATTATAAATCGGTAATTCATTGGCGTCGTTCATTTAATGTCCTTGATATTAGGTTGTATGGATTTAAATGGGTTTTATTTTTTTCGATATATAGATAGCTAAATATGTGAATACAGATGTACATTGTTTATTGATTTTTTTCAACATATTTTTAATGTTCGCGATCTCGGCCAAGATTACAAAATACAAATAGCACCTCCATCATCGGCGAGAGCGCCAGCTCGTTTTCAACCAGCGCGGCCAAGCCGTTAATGGACTCGCGCATATCCACTGGGGCCATGTACAATTAGACCTCAACATTGGATGTCGGCCGCAGCATTAGTTTGATTCTCGAAGGATATGCAGCACCGCGGGAAATACGACAGGCAAATCACTGGCAGATAATTCTAACCTGACACCGAGCGGTAAATTCATCACCAATCAGCACTGCTGTCCCGTTAACTTTCATATGAGCTTCAACTGATTGATATCGGGTAGCCTGTCATTAGATGGGTCTCCCCTTAAGAGAGCCATCAGGTCACGTTTATCAAACAAATTAAGCTGCAGTAGCCGTAATATCTGCTGCATACTTTTTGTAAGCTCTGACTGAAACGCAAGAAATGCAATGAGCAGATAAACGCACATGGCTATCCATATTTGTGTCATTACCGCATTCTTGCTCGTGCCTACAAATGATTTGATTTTCAGGTTTTGTTTTATCCATTTGAAGAACAACTCGACTTGCCACCGAGCTTTGTAGATATCGGCAATCGTCTTGGCGGCTAGCTTGAAATTGTTCGTTAAAAACACATAGTGTTTGCCCGTATCCGCGTCTTTATAGCCTACCCGACGCAATTGAACGGGAAATTTTTTAGAGACCTGCGGGTCGGTGAATTCTATCGTTTGATCACACGTTAAGCCTTTGTTTTTCAACACGGCTCGACGATCAATAATACGGTATTTTGCATTGTCCTTAAGCAGGGTAACGAAGAAAATATCCTTTTCTGTCAATTGCTTATACCAAACATAATCATTGTACGCCTTATCAATGGCAACCATGCTCCCTTTAGGGAAGTTGAGCATGCGACCCACGGTCACATCGTGTTTCTTTCCCTCCGTAATGGTCACAAACTCCGGTAAATAACCGGCATGATTCAAGCCGACGTGCAACTTAATCGCGCCCTTAGTGGTGCGAAAATCAGCCCAGGGAAACGCAGACAAGCACAAGTCGATAGTAGAGGCATCCAGCGAATACAAGGGGTGGTTAAACTTGAAATTATGATCAGGCGCTACGCCTTGGCAGCGCATTAACAGCTTTCCAAACAACGCTTCGTACAGGGCATAGGGTTTGTCTTCATTGATGCGCGACAGGTTAGATCGCGATAGTTTGGCGCTGCCCAAGTGGTAGAGGCGATGCATTTGCGCCGACATATTATCAACGATGTCACGCAAGCTGTTTCTCCCAGACAATTGAGCCATCGTCAGTGACACGAACTGCGACCAACGGGAGGCTGTACGAAAGGCACTACCTGAATGGTGTTGTTTTGCAAGGGTCTCAAATTCATGTCTCGGAACAAGTTTTAGTATTTGTGAAAGAATGGTATTACAATGTGCCACGGCCTGATACCCTCTATTAATACAGTGTTTTCTAGATAATCTCATTGTATCAATTGTGGTGGAATCAGGCTTTTTTATTTCTCCTTAACGGGACAGCAGTGACCAATCAGGATGAAAATGGCATGGCGCCCAGTTTCATTGATTTCGCTGACGGCGCTTTTGCGGGACTTAAACGATTACGCTAATAGGCAAAGTTGTGGAATTTGATTTCGCGCTGTTTGCAATGCATGGTTTGATAAAGGCGGCTGCCTTGCCAGGCAATGATGTGGTCTTGCCCGAATTGTGCTTTATTGACTGTGCTCATGGATGGCTCTCCAGTTAAAACCTGAAGAGTAACGCCGCAGCGGAAAGATTATTAGGTAGGGTTTATTGATCGTTTACGAATGCCGCGGCTTCCTTTGCAATATCTCTCGCTTCAGTAATCCTGCGTAGCTGGGCTTTTAGTCGTCGCATTTCTTCTTGTTGCTCAGTAATAGTTTGGTGCTGAGAGCCAGGTTAACCGAATTTTTTGCCCCCGTCGTGAAGACTCTTTGCCTCTCGGCTACTTCGCATTTTTTGCGCTAATTATACTGCCATCAGGCCTCTACAGTAATAGAGGCTTGCCATTTCGGCCTTTCGTGACGGGAAAACAGGGGGCGTTAGAGGGGTGTTTGTTGAGCGCTATCTTGTTGACTATGGGTCAGTAAGCTATGCCTTTTGCTCTGCAAGGTTGTTTTTGGTTGGGTGTAAATTATATATCTTAGTGTAATTTGCCCTAAATATGTTGCTTGTTATGATTGGTTGTTTTAGTCTTGGCGGTGCCGCAGTTAGTTGAGCGTTGGTCAATAGGTGGTCTGTTTCGGCGATTGAAGAGCTTTTTGAAAAATATCGCTCTGACTATGTATTTAAAGAATTAAATATTATAAGCGATGGCTAATTACTTATTAAGTAATAGAAGAATAATTAGGGAGAGTGTTAATGCGACAGATGTTGAAACTAGTTTTAGTTGGGGCAAGCCTTGTGGCTAGCTCAGTCACCTACGCAGAGGGCGAAGAGGACCGAAATGCTGGTGGCAAAAAAAAGAGTACAAGTCGATTACTTGAGGAGGTAATGGTTACCGCTCAACGGCGCGAAGAAAATATGCAAGAAGTCCCCATTTCTATTCAGGCGTTTAGTAATGAAAAACTAGATGCTATGGGTGTCGAAAGTGTAGCGTCTTTGCCAAAAATCGTTCCAGGTTTAACTGTGACCACTCAGGTGGGTTTTACGGTAACTTACTTGCGGGGGTTAGGCTCTGATGCATTTTTATTTGCTGACCCGAGTGTGGTGAATTACACCGACGGTGTTTATTCCCCGTATTCTTTAGGGCAAACGACTAATTTTGGTGATGTCGAACGTATTGAAGTTCTTAAGGGCCCGCAAGGTACTTTGTTTGGTCGAAATGCCATTGGTGGTGCCGTTAGTATTACTACTAAGAAGCCTTCGCTGGAGGGAGTGGATGCGACGTTCCGGGTTTCTCGGGAGTCTTATGACAAAGATAGTGCGCGAGGTACAGTCAGTTTTCCGCTTATTGAAGATAAGTTGGGGGTAAGCCTTTCCGGCATTTATAGCGATGCACTTGGCCATATTGACGGTAGAGTTAACACTAGTGAATTCCCGGACGGGGAGGAGTTACCTCGTGAAGAGACGAATGCATATCGAGGCAAGGTACTTTGGGTGCCTACTGATTGGATGGAGATTCAACTGAATGCCTATAAATTAGATCAGCGGGGAGCTGGCACTCTTTACTCCGTTAATGTTAATCCGAGTGATCTCGGCGAAGCTCTTGGAATCAAGCCGGAAGATCCATATAAAGGTGTCAATAATGAAGATACCGCTTTTGAGCAGACTGCAGATACTTACTATGGCCACGTAAGTATGTTTTTTGATCAATTCGATCTTAAGTTTTTTGGTAGCGATCAGTATATTGAAGTATATCAACGTTATGATTTTGATGGGTCGGCTCAGCCGATAGTATACTTTGAAATTGAGCCTGGGAGTTCTGATGCTCAGACTGGAGAAATTCAGATTATTTCTAATGATAGTTCTTGGGGGTCAGATTGGCTTGAGTGGATTGTTGGTATGTACTATTTCGAATCGGTAGCCGGCTTTGATGTGTTAAAACTTAGGTTTACCGGCACCAACCTTGATAATGGAGACGTGGTGGGTTTACCACTTGTACCGGGTGAGCTTGCTGGCCTGCTTGCTACCTTGCCACTACCAACGGGTGATCTTGAGACGAATTCAATGTTGGGTACGGAGTCCTATTCTTACTATAGTCAGGTGACCGTGGATTTTGACGAGCAATTTTCATTGACTCTCGGTGGTCGTTATCAGGAAGAGCAGCGTAGAGTAATTAGGTCGAGGGCTGGGTTGCGACAGACTGATGGAGGCTTGCTCGTCTATCAAGATCAATCTTTTGAGACAAATCCAGAGTTAGAAACTACGACATACGCATTTAGTCCCAAGGTAACCTTCAATTATCGACCAGCTGGCGAGTGGGCGGGAACTGACGCGTTAATATTTGCCACATGGCAGCAATCAACCAAGAGTGCGGCTTATAACGTAATAAATTTCTTGGATTTCGAAGCGGAGAAAGTTCTTGCTGAGGAAATTGACGCTTATGAAATTGGTGTGAAAACTTTGCTTTTCGATGACACTCTTACGTTAAATGCGTCGGCTTTCCATTACACTGTAGAAAATCCTCAGGTCCAGATCGTCTCTGTGCTGGAAGGTGGTGTGGTTAATTTCGAAAATGCAGGGGAGTCAGTGATTCAAGGATTTGATATCGATATTCTGGCGCAAATTCTACCGAGTTTCTTTAATAGCTTGGTACTCACAGCAAACATGGCATATCTGGATACGGTGTACACTGATTATAAAAACGGCACGGGATTTGATGAAGATACGGGAGCTCTTGAAAAAGGTCAAGATTACTCAGGGAGTGAGGTTGTGCGCTCTCCTAACTATTCGGGATCCGTCGGCTTGACCCAAACATTCATGACCAATTCTGGGCCACTGGAGCTTAGCGTGGATTATTATTATAACGATGGATTCTATTATCTCGCAAGCAATGCATCGACTTCTCGTGAGGAGAGCTACGGAGAGATAGGTGCGCGTGCAAGTTATCTTTTGGAAGATCAAAATTTAAGAATAAGTGCCTTTGGTAGAAATATTGGTAATGCGGAATATAACATTAGTCGCTTTATGACCGACTTTGGTGCATTGGATTCGAGAGCGCCGCTAGCAAATTACGGCCTTAGCCTAGAGTGGAGTTTTGGTCGCTAGCATTCCATTGTTTGGTTTTGGTGCCGGAGGTAATAAATGATGAATTCGTCGCGAGAGCAATGGACAGTTTTATTACGCTGTGTCACAACGAAAAGTGAGTTTTTGCGTTTGTAATTAGATTGTTAATCTTGTTGGAGTTGGATATGAATAAATATTTTCTTGTGCTTTGCCTATGCTTGTTTTCCTTGTCGGGTAGTATTCATGCTCAAAATTTCGTGAGTGCTCTTTCTATTGATGGGCGCGCTCTAGGTGGTGGATTGCCTTATGCTGGTGACGGTGATCTGGCGTCCCGGGTTGAACCGCTTTCACGCTTAGGCAGTTCGCTCTTGGGGGTTGACGAAATTTCATCAGTGGTGAACGGTATTGCCCTGCCAGTTGCAGAAAGCGCGGTTCCGGTATTGACGGTTTTAATGAACAATCCTGGTGAGGTCGGCGACTATTTTTCTAATGGAGGCGTAATTCTTATTCCCGCTATAACGTTAGTTCCAGCTATTCCCCTGGTGAATGAACCTTTATAGGGACCCTAGTATTAGAATGTATCGAAAGCAATTTCACGTCCTAAAGTATTGGTAGTGCCTTTATATAACGCGGATTTGAATCCGCGTTATATATTTTTAATAAGGAGATCCGTTGTGGTTAGCGGAAATAAATTAACTTAAAGAGTTCGGCTTTATTCTGGTCATCGGGAAAAAGTGCTGTTGGGTGCTGCCTGTTCTGGTTTTTAGGGGATGCAATCGGCGATCCTATCTCAAGAAGCTGATTTTATGCCCGATAAATCACTAGGGATAACTGGGTAGAGCTCACACACACTTCGGCTTCATTAAAAAGCTCGGTCTGACCATCCGGCTTCTCACTGCTGGCAGCAAAGCGTTTATGCTTTAACAAACACACCTGCTCTTCCAATAACGAGATGCGTTTATCCTTCTCGTTGAGGCATCGACCTTCTCCAAGAGCAAAGCTTTGAGGCTGTGGATATCGTCGGAAGAAGGGGTTGTTCAGTGCAACACCCGAGGCGCCCACGCCAGCGCCGCTATTTATAGTTTGATCGAAACCGCGAAGGCGAATGGCCTTGAATCTTACGCGTATTTGCGGGAAGTGTTTACAAGACTGCCAAGCATATCCAGTGATGACGAATTGCAGGCCTTGCTACCCTGGGGCGTGTCGCTAGTATAGGGTGTGGTTTGTTGGTCGCTTACGGTTAATATTGATGTAAACTCAATATTAACCCAAAAGGAAAAATATTTTCCAAAAAAGTCATTGTTAGTAACACAATCATAATTGATTGTAGCTCAATAGTGTTGTAATCTATTTTGAGCTAGAATCCCTCAAAGACAAATAATAGCGGCAATGATTCAAGTCTGCTCATAAAGTAAATAGCTTGTCCGGCCAATAATACCAAGCTATTGATATATGGAAAAAATTTGAATTTAATGTGAAGCACTTATATAAGGAATAAGTATGAGCAATGAACTTCAAACGGTTCTCGATAGCGTCGGAGTTTTTACAATAACTATGAATCGTCCGCATGTTCACAATGCCTTCGATGATAAGCAGATAATAAGGCTCACAAAGGCCTTAATCGAAGCTCAAAATTCAGAAAAAGCCAGGATTGTCGTTATTCAATCGCAGGGAAGTAGCTTCTCCGCTGGTGGTGACTTGAATTATATGAAGCGCATGGGTATGAATAGTTACCAGGATAATCTCGAAGACGGAAAGCAGCTCGCGGCCTTGATGAAAGCCCTTTACTTTCATCCACTTCCAACAATCGCAAAAGTTCAAGGCGCTGCATTCGGTGGCGGAGTGGGGCTAGTTTGTTGTTGTGATTACGCGATAGGCACACCAAAAGCCAGATTCGCTCTGTCCGAAGTAAAGCTTGGCATGGCACCGGCGACGATCGCCCCCTATGTGGTCCGCGCAATCGGCGCACGCGCCTCTCGGCAAATGTTTATGTCGGGTAGGCGAACCGATGCTCAAAGAGCACTTCAGATAGGCCTCATAAGTGACCTTGTCGAAACTGACAAGTTAGACGCAGCGGTCGATGATCTTGTGAGCGATTTGCTCAACAACGCCCCCAATGCGATTAAAATTTGTAAAAGGGTAGTACAGGAGGTATCCGGTGGTGGTATTACAGAAGACATGATTGGACACACTATAAAAATGATAGCCGAAATACGTGAGTCAGAGGAAGCACAAGAAGGCCTTTCTGCATTTCTGGCAAAGCGCCCCCCAAATTGGTGAATGCAAGATTTTGTTAACATACTTAGTGAAATTCAGATTCTAGATAAAGCTATGTAACTGTTTATCACTGAGTGACCGTATTCGCTTGTGGATTCAAATAGGCAGTTGGATTTTGATACTATGAATACTGAGGAAGAATTAATCGATTTAAATAAATAGGCTGCTCGTATTGCTTTAAGTTATATGGGAAGAGTAGCTTGGCTGACATAGCGCTAACATGTTTTGTCTTTAGTCGTTTTTGTTCTCGGCCTGACGCTTTTTTCAAATATTGAGAAAAAATAATTTAATTTTCGTCTAAGCGAAATAAGAAAGGGACCGATACGTGCCGTGTTGACAAAGCTTTGGTTCTTTTATGCGCAAAATGCTTTTTTTTGTAAAAAATAAGTAAGCAATGGGATGGACTCCTCCTCACCCTAGCAATTCGGCGTTATTGCGCCAGAATGGTAAGTGTCAACTAGCCATTCAGATGATGAGGAGAAACCCAAGATGAACATTACAAGAGTTGGAGTAGATATCGGTCGTGAGGATACGCCGGATCCACCGCTAAACTTGATGGATGATTACGCAGGCTGTAGTCACTTTCTGGTGATGGGTATGCTGGCTGCTTTGCTAAAGGCAAAAACTTCTGGTGTGGGGCAGATGATTGACGCTGCCATTACCGATGGCTCCGCGAGTCTGATGCCGATGCTTTACTCGATGGACAAGCTTGGCGCCTGGGGACCAAAGCGCGCTAGTAATTTGCTTGACGGTACGACGCACTTTTATGATGTGTATGAAATACTCGATGGTGATTTTGTTTCCATCGGCTCAAACGAGCCACAGTTTTATGCGCTGTTGATTGAGAAACGGGAACTTGATCCCGCTGCCTTTGCCGGGCCGATGAGTGGCCGCTGCTGAAAGAGACATTGGCGGCCGTATTTAAAACCAAAACTCAGGCACAGTGGAGTGGTGCGAGACTATGGAAGGCAGTGACGTTTGCTATGCGCCGGTATTGGATTATCACGAGGCGCCCAAGCACCCACACAATGTCGCCCGCAAAACCGATATTGAGTTTGCCGGTCAGGTTCAACCGGCACCTGCACCCCCGATTCAGCCGCACCGTGTTAGAGCTGCAGCAACTGAATGAGTAAGGCGTGTTAACGTAATCGACGGATGACGGTCACTGGCGGACCTGCTAGTTATACCGTTCAGGGAGAACGTATTTTTTTTGCAAAGAAGGAGCTTTAATAATTACAGGATTCTTATATGCTAGAAAAATATGCGGACTTTCCCGGCTTGCATCTAGATCTTAGTGAACTTCAGCGGTTGAGCTTTCTCACGTTGTCGCGAGTTGGCGTTGTCTGCACAAAGTGCCACGGGGAATGGCCATCCAGTGATAGTGATACCACCGTTCACCGCGGCGGATTGGTCAGCCACGGTGTTGCGAAAATACCTTAAGAATATTGGTTGTCAGAGTTATTGCTGGGAGCGGGGTGTTAATGTATTTAAAACTCTATAGCTTCAGCGACGCGAGGGCTGATAGTAGCAAGAATTGAGCGTGGTTAAGATGCTCCTTTGTATACGTAAGGTCGATGTGACTTGTGAGGAAATGTTGACGTGCATTGTAGCCACGGTGTCGGGATTATTATAGTCTCAATTGCGGCCAGCCGAGGGCCGAGAATTTTCGAGTTGGCACCAGTCATATTGGATTTGGCGCCAACCCAGAAATATTCTGATTGTCAGCACATAGATTCTGTGTCGATGGGGCTGATTTTTAACAGCAGGCAGTATCATGCTCCTGTATTCTTAAAATAAAAGAGAAGTATTTAGTCATGCATATTAGTCAGATTGTTTTCCGCGCGGCACAGCAGCGCGGCACCGCCGAAGCCATAGAGTATCAGGGCAATGTGCGTAATTGGACGCAAACTGAGCAGCGCATGTGTGCGATGGCGGGAGCGCTTGCTCAACAGGGACTGGGTATCAACGACAAGGTGGCAATACTTAGTTTGAATAGTGATGTTTACCTAGAGTCGCTGTTTGCCATTCCCCATATGGGAGGCGTGATGGTGCCGCTAAATACGCGCTGGGCCCTTCCTGAGTTTCAATACCCACTGAGTGACTCCGATAGTAAGGGGCTATTGTTTGATAGCAATTTCATCGCCGTGGTTGAGCAACTGCGCAGTGAAGACACCGCGATTGAGCACTACTTTTATATGGGCGCGGCAGAAGATTGTCCCGCTTGGGCGCAGTGTTTAGAAAGTTTGATGCAAGAAGCCGAGCCTCTGCTGGATAGCGTATTGGCTGATCGGGAACTCGCCGGCATCTTTTACACCGGTGGCACAACCGGCTACCCCAAAGGAGTGATGCAAAGTCACGTAGCATTGTTTACTAGCGGCCTCAGTCTTGCTGCGGCCTCAAATGCCGATGAAAATAGAACCGTGCTGCACTGTGCGCCAATGTTTCACATGGCGGATTTGGCGACGGTGTTTATGTATTCAATACTAGGTAGCAAGCACGTTATTGTGCCGGCCTTTGAGCCGCTGGCCGTCATTGATGCGATTGCGGAGCTGGGGGTGAGTGACACCTTAATGGTACCGGCCATGTTGCAAATGATGCTTGATCACCCTGAGTTTGATGCTGGCAAGTTACAGGGATTAAAGGCGCTGTTGTATGGTGCGTCGCCGATGCCCGAGGGCCTGCTGCGCAAGATTTTGACAACCCTGCCGAATTTGGAGATAACCCAGGCCTATGGCCAAACAGAAATGGCACCGCTAATAACTATCTTGTCGGCGGAAGACCATCGGGCTGCGATCCGTGGCGATGAAAAATCCGCGCGCCTACTGCGGTCTGCAGGCAAATCTGGCTACTCGGTACAAATTAAAACAGTCGATGAGCAGGGCAAAACTTTGCCGCTGGGCAGTGTCGGTGAGATCTGCACCCGCGGGCCAAATGCGATGTCGGGGTATTGGAATAAACCTGAGCAAACAGCGGCAGCCCTTAAAGACAATTGGGTACACACCGGCGACGCCGGTTATATCGACGAAGAGGGTTATTTGTTTATTGTCGACCGGGTTAAGGATATGATCGTTACCGGCGGTGAAAATGTATTTTCCTCCGAAGTGGAAAGCGCGCTGTCTACCCACCCCGCTGTGGCGCAAGTTGCGGTAGTGGGTATACCCCATGACGATTGGGGTGAGGCGGTGCACGCGATCGTGGTTGCCCGCCCCGGCGTAGCATGTACGGAGGCGGATATTATCGCTCATGCCCGAGAGAAAATTGCGCACTACAAGTGTCCCAAATCGGTGAGTTTCCGCGATGAGCCACTGCCGCACTCGGGCGCTGGTAAGGTACTTAAGCGCGAACTTCGGGCGCCTTACTGGGAGGGCCGAGAGCGTCAGGTGAATTAGCCGCGGCCGGGCTAGTTGAGTATTTCTTGCGACGCTGCGAGCTGATCGCTCTCCTGCTTGGTGGTGGCGGTCATCGCTGTCACCTCATTATGCATTTTTCCCACTGCGACTTGAGTAAGGCGCGTGGGCCAGCTTCATCGGTGGGAATGCCTTCTGCCTTTACCAGCCAGTAGCGTAGACGCACCGTGGTGTTCATCCAACTGCCGTTAAATAGACTGGCAAAGTCAGCTGATCCTTCAAAACCGGTGTGGGCAAAAAATAATAAATCCTTATGGGGTGTCGCCTTTTTTACGCAGTATATCTAGAACACGCTCGTGTTTTTGCGATGAAAAGCGCGTGCCGCCCCATGTAGATTGCCAGCGCCGTTTCGTCATTGCTGCCTGCCTTTGCCGAGGTGTCATTAAGCCGATCATGAGCTCATCAGGTAAGGGGCAAAGCTTGGTGCGTCGTCCCGCCGAAGTTGACGATTCTTTGATCCACGCTCAAGAAAGCGGTCGCGCCGGTGCGGGCCGTGTGATCGTAGAAGGTTTTGTCGATTTCGATTATGAAATTACCCAGCTCGCCATTGGCCATCGCGGCGCCGACGGCGAAGACACGGCAACAAGTTTTTGTGCGCCGATTGGTCATTTGCAAAAAAAACGGCGATTATCAAGAGTCGTGGCAGCCGCAAGCTATGCCTGAAATTGCATTACAGCGCGCGCAGCAGATGGCGGAGCAAGTTACAGCAGCGGTGGGCGGCTGGGGGCTGTTTGGCGTAGAGCTATTTGTAAAAGGCGACGAGGTAATCTATAGCGAAGTCTCGCCCCGTCCCCACGATACTGGTTCGGTGAGCTTAATCCCCCAAGACCTTTCCGAGTTTGTGCTGCATGTGCGCACCATACTTGGCTTGCCTGTTCTGGTTGAATGAACCGGACACTTTAATAAGAGACAATACCCGTCAATTATTGGAGTGTCATCATGGTACAGAAACGCAGTTACAAGCAGTACTCTAAAGAATTCAAAGAAGAAGCTGTAGCGTTGATTCGTGATCAAAGCTATTCGGTGGCTGAAGCGTCTAAATCATTAGGTGTGGCCAGCAATATGCTGTATCGCTGGAAAAAGATCAACAAGAGCAATTGTCGGCAGGTACGTAAGCAATGGGATGGACTCCTCCTCACCCTAGCAATTCGGCGTCGTTGCGCAAAAATGGTAAGTGTCAACTTAGTTGTATTTATGTCTCTTTTAGAGTGTTAACTAAGTATAATTCGTGTAACTTTTCAGCGGGGTAATGGCATTGGATTTCGAAGAACTTAACTGTTTCATTGAGACTATTCTTGCCGCCAATGACGGGGACCATTTTACGACGCTGGGGATTCGTCCTGAGTATGTTGAGCGTCACAGGGCTGGCCTGTCGATGCCTTATGATAAAGCCTTGGTGGGGGATCCGGATACCGGTGTGATTCACGGTGGTGCCATCACTGCCTTATTGGATACCTGCTGTGGCTTTGCTGCCGCGACTGCATTAGATGATTTGGGGCTAACCCCAACAATTGATTTGCGTATTGATTATATGCGTCCAGCAACGCCCGGCTTAACCGTGTACGCCGATGCTGAAGTTTATCGCGTTACTGAAAGTGTAATCTTTACCCGCGCCATTGCTCATCATGGTGATACTGAGCGTGCCATTGCATCGGTGGTGGGCAATTTTTTCCGTATGGAGTTGGATTTGTTTGCAGGTATGCGCCGAGATTTTCGCGCAGCACAGGTATTGAAAAATTCAGAGCTAAAGGCAGGCGGTAGTGGAAATGAATGATGTGGAATTACAGCAGCTTATTAACCGAGTTCCCTATGCGCGCACCCTAGGAATTGAAATAGGCGAGGAGGCGGGCTGTTTTTTGTTACCGGTAAAAAAGAGTAATATTGGTAATCCGACTCTTCCGGCTCTGCACGGCGGTGCTATCGCTGGCTTTATGGAGCTGTCTGCAATGATTCATGTCCTGCAGCATAGTCATAGTGAGAAAATTCCTAAGGTCGTTGATTTCGCCGTGGACTATGTGCGCGCTGGGAAATACGTGACAACTTACTCGCGCTGCAAGCTGGTTTACCTTGGTCGGCGGATGATTAACGTGAGCATTAGTGCTTGGCAAGATGATGAGGCGGCCCCTATTACGATGGCGCGAGCACAGTTTTTAGTCAAGGATTAGCGTGCTGAAGTAAGCCTAGTGTTTGTTTTTCAGGTATTGCTTTGGGGTCATTTCAAACCAGCGTTTAAATGCCCTGTTGAATGAGCTTTGTTCATTGTATCCCAGTAACCCAGCTATTTGTGACATTGGTATGGCTTCATGTGCAAGGAGTTTTTTGGCCTCTGTAATTCTTATTTCGTCAACAAGCGATTCAAAGGTGCAGCCCTCAGCTTGCAATTTCCGATGAAGAGCGCGCTCGTGAAGGTTCATGTTTTGTGCGATGACTGGTCTTGAAAGCTGGCCGGTTGGCAGGAGTTTTTGGATTAGATGGCGGGCTTGATCGCTAGCTAGTAAGTTCGGTTTGCTGGTGGAACTCGATTTAAACTCTACCATCGACAGATAGTTGGACACTAAACCATGTAGCTGCGGGTTGTGAGAGCTTAGTTCAATATCTAAAAAGTCAGTATCAAGTTCAATTGAATCATATTTTTGATTGAATACTGTCGGGCAGTTAAACGCGCTTTGGTATTGCTTTTCAAGAGCGATTTTTGAGTGGCGGAAATGCACGGCCCGCGCTTTAAATTTTCCTTCAGTAAGTAGATGGATAATGTGGAGTGTACAGCCCACGGCGTGCTCAACTGCCTGTTGACAGTCATTTGGGTTTACGTCAATTAGATCTAAGCAGGCGTAGCTAGGTTGATTGTCGCTTTCTTTAAGTGTAAGGGAAATTGCAGGGGTAAAGTGGTACAGAAATTTACCTACGCTTGTTAACGCGGATCTTACGTCGTGCGCCGATAGTGCTAAAAATGCAACTGGACCGAGAATGGATTGGTCCTGCCGCATTGCTAACCTTAGTCCAATGTCAGGGAGATCAAGGCTAGCTGCACTCAATTCAAGTAGGTTGATAAAACTTTGATAAGGGAAAGAATAATCCTCATCCTCTAATTGCTTGTAATCGATGCCGGCTTTTAAAAATAAATTTTCTGGATTTCCTTGCAGTTCTTCGACGAGAGCTACGAAGTTGTTCAAGCAGGTAAGAAAGAATTTCCGCCTGGCCGGGGTAACGCTCGGTCCAGTTCCACTCCTGCTGCAGCTCGTTGTCGAACTGATAGGAATATTCTAGGCTTTCAACATCACATCTAGCACCAGGGTAACAGTTCC
This sequence comes from Zhongshania antarctica, assembly GCF_014202945.1. Classification (GTDB taxonomy): domain Bacteria; phylum Pseudomonadota; class Gammaproteobacteria; order Pseudomonadales; family Spongiibacteraceae; genus Spongiibacter; species Spongiibacter antarcticus. The sequence goes on from NZ_JACHHW010000012.1 coordinate 19,907, forward strand.
AGTACCGGGTCCTGCCCTTTTTCGAGAACAACAACTTTTCCCCATGCCTCGAAACTTATATAATGCATATAAGCCGGCGAACCCTGCTCCGATCACTACGACGTCGATTTCCAGTGCTGAGTCGATAGCCGTTTTATTATGTTGTTGTACTTCCGAACTATCCATATTTAGTACCTTTTAGTAGTATAATCAACATTCAATTCACTGAATTACGGCGTCGATGTAATCGCCATTTACGTATTTTTCGCGAAGCATGAACTTTTGAATTTTGCCTGAGCCGGTAAGGGGCCAGTCGGAGACGCCAACCCAGATCGCTGGCATTTTCTGCGCAGAAATTCGTTCTCTACAAAAGATTACAAGGTCCGATCGAGTTAGCGCAGCTCCAGGCGTAGAGCGGAAAAAACACGCTACAACTTCACCAAATTTTTCATCTGGAATACCAACAACAGCAACTTCCACTAAATCCGAATGCTCGAGCATGGTGTTTTCGATCTCAGCCGGGAACAGATTTTCGCCCCCTCGAATAATCATCTCTTTTAACCGCCCCGATATGTGGAGGTATCCGCGATTATCCAGCATCCCTAGGTCGCCAGTATGCAACCATTGTTCTTTGTCTATGGTCTTTGCCGTTGCTTCTTTCTGGCGGAAGTACCCCAACATATTCATCGGGCCTCTTGCACAAACTTCTCCGACCTCGTTAACAGCAAGTGTCTGGCCCGTTTCCGTGTCCAGCACTGCTAGCTCTACATGAGGCAAAGGCTGACCTACAGATTCAGTCACGTCTTCGATCTCATCGGAATCCCAAACCATTGTGAGGACTGGAGATGTTTCGGTCTGTCCAAATATGATTTGAAATTCTGCATCAAAGGTTTTTTTAGCTGCGCGAACCATTTCCGGGGCGACCATCGCGCCTCCAGCAATAACATTTTTCACTGTAGACATGTCACAGCCGAGAGTCTTCTGTACATCTACCAGAGCTGTCAGCATCGTAGGTACACCGAATACACAGGTAATTCCCTCAGATTCAATTGCCTTAAGCGTATGCTCCGGATCAAATTGCGCGAACAGCACTACCGTGGCTCTAGCAGCTAGCGGCCCTAACGTAAGTACGGCACACCCCGCTGTATGGAACAAAGGCATCACATTCATGATGACGTCGCCCTTTCGCATACCACCTCGTTCAGCATGGAATCTAGCATTCTCCGCCAATCCCATGTGATGCAACAGCACCCCCTTTGGCATTCCTGTCGTACCAGAGGTGTACTGGATTTGCGCGGGATCATTAGACTCAACTTCTGGAAGGACGGCCATCTCTGACGACCTCTTATAGAGCTCTTCAATACATGTCATGTCTATTATGGATTGAACCTGCGGAAGCTCGGATTTAATCTCTTTAGCAATAGCTTCAATTGGATTACCACGCACTGAGGGCACGTAGTAAATTGCTGTCGACTCGGATTGCTCAACGATATATTTTGCTTCTCGCAGCTGAAACGACGGATTTACCGTCACGATAGTCAGCCCTGCGTAGGCTGCCGCATATTCGAGCAACACCCACTCTGGGATATTGTTTCCCCATATCGCTATATTGGAGCGAGGAGGATGACGATTGACGAGAATCTCCGCCAGCCGCCTCGCGTCAGATTGTAGTTCTACGTAAGTCCACTTTCGAGCAACATTACCTTCTATAGTGACTTCTGTCAGAGCTAGCGAGTTTTTAGAATCGCGTGCAGCCTCATCAAGCCTCTGGCCGATCGATTCGCGCTGAATATCGCTATCGCACACTGGGCTCCAATACGATTTATTTAAAGTCCTACTGTAAGAATTATCTTGTGAATTATTAGCTAAACTCATTTATCAACCTATAACAGCAATCGGGAATGATTATTTTTACAATCTTAATAATTAAAATTATATTCGAGGCTAATACCGTAATTTGCTAGCGGTGCACGTGCATCTAGTGAACCTAAGTCTGTTACAAAACGACTATAGTTGTATTCTGTATCAGTCAGGTTACGGCCATATCCCGATATCAATTCCAAGGCTCGATTAAGTAACTTTGGCTTTATTGAAACTTACTGAGTCAAACTACTATAATGGAAAATAGGCGGTATAGTCACATGCATGTCAGATGGGATCCGGCAGCGCACACGGGCTGCTCTTGCAATAAGAGAAATCAGCGCCACCCCATAGATAGCCATCAGCTGAAAGCTCTTGAATAAGATATGAATCCGACATGAGGCCCCTCAATGTTTTATTTCGACAAAAGTTGAGGCACCGGCCACGATAAGGTCAGGAGTGGAAATCAGTGCCTGTATTGAATTTAACTCAATATCTACGATAATTCAACTCCCATTATGGACTATAAAACAGTCGCGCAATGTAAGGACATGACAGCTTCAGGATTAATGCAATAGAAATAACCACTGATTAATAAAAAGTCATTACCTAGTACTATTTTTAGAAGACTTCTGAAAAGAATCAAAGTATAAAACTGCACTCATCGAACAATGATTTATCGCCGATTCAGTATGAGAAATTAGCAAATTAATGTGTCCGGTTTTGTTGACCAGAACATTCGGCACTGGCTGCTGCGAGTGGTTCTAGCGCGGCCATTCCACTAGCTGCGGGTGAATTCGTGCGTAAAATACGGGGAGATCCGTTAGGGCCATTTTTCCGGTTTGGTTCGTCGTTTCGAGAAGCATTCCGTGCGCGTGCTTGGCAAATGTATCTAAGTCCGGAGCGCACTCGGCAGGCACGTGAGCAACCTTGCTGGCAAGGGCATGTCGACAAAGTCGCTACATTTCCCAGTGACGCTTTGCGCCTAAAACATGGAGACAAGCTGCCAGGGTTCGACGACTGGTCTGTTATTCACACGCCGGGACATACATGGGATTCGATCTGTTTTTGGCATGCCGAAAGTGGCAGCCTCGTGACAGGAGATACGTTGCTTGGTAGTGGTGAAAACGCGGTGCCGCCGGCAATTTACGCTAATCCTTTTCAAACTCGGCGCACCCTTAGGCGTATTAATGATCTCGGTGTAAGTAAATTGTATCCGGGACACGGCAGTGTCATTTCTATGCATACAACAGGTCAACTTAATGCCATATAGCAGACGAGCTAGAATTCAAACTAGAAGCCAGAAGTTATTGTATTGCGCGCTGCTCAGTGCATCGCTGTGTTCTTTCAGTTCGGTAATTGCGGCTGAGAAATCCACCGCAGTGAGTGTCACGATGCCTGAGCGTCAAACCTTACGTCAAACTGCCAAAGCCTTGGGAGTGATAGAAACCGAGGACTCGCCGTCGATCGCGGCGGAAATTTCGGGTCGTATCGTTAAGATCACTGTAGACGAAGGCGCGAAAGTGACGCGTGGTGATGTAATGGTTGAATTAGATAACCGGCAGCAACAATTAGAGCTTGCTTCATCTGAGGCTCAGTTGCGTCGCTTTCAGGTACTCGCGGACAACCAAGAGCGCAAGTATGGGCGACTTCAGGCGCTCGCCAGAAGTCAATCTGTCTCAAATGAAACGCTTCAGGATGCGGCAGCTCAATTGCGAACCTATGAAACAGAAGTAGATATAGCGACACAACAACTTGCGCTATCGCGCTTGCAATTGACGCGGACAAAAATTCTTTCCCCGCTGGATGCCCAAGTATCAGCTCGACATCGGAGTGTTGGTGACTACGTGAATCCAGGTACCACTTTGCTAGATCTTGTGGCAACCGACCGACTCCGTGCGCGTTTGTACTTACCAGAACGTCATGCGGCTTTAGTGAAACAGGGACAGCCCGTCGAGCTTTTCAGCCCGGCCTCACAGCAACGGATTCAGGGCACTGTGATCGGCACCAACCCCACAGTCGCGGGAGCCAGTCGAGTGGTTGCTGTGTTGGTCGGGTTTTCAAATAGCGCCGGCTGGATGCCCGGCGCAAGTGTGGATGCCACTATTGTGCTCGACGAGCGTAGCAATGTGCTCGTCGTTCCGAAGCTTTCTATCGCCTCAAGGCACGGTGCGCAAGTCGTTTTCGTTGAGGAGGGTGGTGTTGCAGAGGAGCGGCAAATAGATACAGGCTGGCAGGAAGGTCAATGGGTGCAAGTACTATCAGGTCTTGATGAAGAGGATCGTGTCATCGTAGACGGCACCTACCAGATATCCGATAAATCGACGGTCACTGTTGTGGCCGAGCAAGCGCCGTGAATATCGCGGAACTTTTTGTACGCAACCGTGTTGCCTCCTGCATGCTTAGTGGGGCGATCGCATTGTTCGGACTGATCGGTATCGCCAGTGTTGGTTTGGGCAAGTTGCCGAATATTGATGTGCCACTGATCACAATCGCTACAGTGCACCCTGGGGCCAGCCCAGAAGCGGTGGACAGTAGTATTAGCGGAGTAATTGAATCGGCTGTGAATACGGTGTCGGGGATCGACTATTTGGAATCCTCATCGCTACCCGGTTACTCACTAGTACGGGTTAAGTTTAAAACCGGGCTAGACCCCGATGTTGCGTTCAATGAAATCCAATCCAAGGTCAACCAGATAGCTAACCGTCTTCCCCGCGAAGCGCAGACGCCGGTTATCGCTAAGCTCGATGTGAACGCTACACCGGTGGTTTGGGTTGTGCTGCGTGGTGACCGTAGTCAGGAGCAAATGCACGCCATTGCTCGACATCATATCAAGCGGCAGTTAGAAACTATCAATGGCGTAGGGCAGGTCGCGTTCGGTGGGGGAATGGAGCGTAAGATCCAGATCAAGCTAGATCTCGTGCGATTATCGTCGTTTAACATGACTGTATCAGACGTAATTGCGGCCATCTCGCGCCAACACGCACAGCGTCCTGGCGGCTTTATCGCGACTGGCGATGACGAGCGAATGCTGCATCTGGATATGGAGCATCACAGTATCGAAGCGCTCCGCGGACTGCTTTTAAATCAGGGTAGCAATGGGCGAATTACCCTTGGCGATGTTGCCCAGGTGAGCGACGGCTTGGATGATGAGCGCACACAGGTTAGCTATGACGGCGAATCTGTTATAGCTATCGCTGTTCAGAAGCTACCCAACGCCAATACGGTTTTAGTCGTGAGGGAAGTCGAACGTCGCTTAAAGGAAACTATTCAACCATCGCTACCTGTGGGTGTCAGGGTTGAGCTTGCGATCAATGAAGCCAACGTGATTGGCGAAACAGTGTTGGCCCTACGCGACCACCTGACGACGGGACTATTGTTGGCAATTCTGGTTGTCTGGGGTTTTGTACTCAATATACGTTCTACCTTAATCGTCGCTATAGCGATTCCGATTTCACTGCTTGGCGCGGTAGTGGTTATGTATTTCAACAACTACTCGTTCAATATTATGTCCATGTCCGCGTTGCTATTATTGATTGGTGTGGTTGTCGATGATGCCATTGTTGTGGTGGAGAACATACATCGTAAGTTTGAGGCGGGCGAACAGGATCCGGATACTGCGGCGATTGAGGGCACTACTGAAGTTGTCGCTCCAGTTGTAGCTGCATCGCTAACCTTAGTGTGTATTTTTGCCACCGTTGTATTTATGGAGGGTATGGCCGGCATATTTCTACGATCGTTTGCTGTAATCACTACAGTCGGTGTTTTAGTCTCATTGTTCATCTCACTTAGCCTGACACCCGCTTTAGGCGCGATACTATTGAGGCCAGAAGGGCAGAGAAGTAGTGTTATTCAGTTTATCGATAAATTTCATGGATGGGTCGAACACCTGTATCGACAAGGACTGATTATCGCCATCCGAAACCGATTACTTATTTTGCTGGTCACATTCGCACTTGTTGGCGCGAGTTTTTGGCTCATGACGCGCATGGGTACGGAATTTATTCCAGCAGATGACGAATCTCGACTACAAGTTAAAGTGACGGCGCCCGCAGGGAGTTCACTCGACTACATGAAACGGAAAGTCGGGGAGATTGAGTTCGTATTAGCCAGTCATGTGGAGGTGAAACATTTTTTGACCACCATTGGCGACGTGAATCAGGGCAATGTTAACGAAGCTTTAATCAGTGTGATACTGACGCCCAAGCAGGAACGGCAGATTGGGCAGCAGTTGATCATGAGTGAGCTTACCACCGCATTGCGAAGGGTGGCGGGAGTTGAAAGTTTTGTTAATGCCTTTCCGATACTTAACGGATTGCGTGCCGAAACTATGGAGTTACATCTGAGTGGCACGAATCTTCACGCCGTTGCGGAAATTGCGCAAATGCTACATGAGCGTATGCGATCAATCCCTGAACTGGGGAATGTGCAGCTGTCATTGAAGCTTAATCAGCCGATGGTCAGTGTTTCTATAGATCGCGAACGTGCAGCTAGATTGGGATTGAGTGTTACGGCTATTGGCGAGACTCTAAGCCTGCTGTCGGCTGGCATTGATGTAGCCTATTTTAATGACTTGCCCTCAGACGGTGAGCGTTATGATGTCCACCTTAGCGCCGATAGAGACAGTTTTAATTTAAGCGAGGGCTTTGAAAAGGTTTATTTGCGCAACGCCACCGGCGGACTTATCCGCTTAGATACTGTGGCTGGGATAGAAAATACCTATGGACCGTCAATTATTAATCGTCGCAATCTCACTTACTCCGCAGCATTTTATTCAACGCCAACAGTTTCGCTGGGTGAAGCATTAGCGCTCGTTAATGAGTTGGCAGTTGACGTACTTTCCCCCGGATACGAATTAAGCCCTGGAGGACAGGCCGACGAACTAGAAAAGACCGTTTACTATATCACCTTCGTTTTTCTAACAGGGATGCTGATGGTCTATATGGTGCTTGCCAGCCAATTCAACTCACTGCTACAACCGTTGCTGGTAATGTTAGCGCAGCCGCTCGCAATAATTGGTGGAGTTGCCGCACTATGGCTCGCCGGACATACGCTAAATATCTATTCCATGATTGGGCTAGTATTACTCGTTGGCCTAGTATCTAAGAATTCGATTTTACTGATTGATCGTATCAACAATCGTAGGCTCTCGGGCATGGACGCCCATGAAGCGATTCTGGAAGCCTGCCCTTTGCGACTAAGGCCTGTGCTGATGACCTCACTCACCGTAGTGCTAGCAATGCTCCCAGCCGCACTTGGTCACGGCCCTGGATCGGGACAATACGGGCCCTTAGCGGTAGCTGTGCTTGGTGGCGTTATTAGCTCAACACTTCTGACCTTGTTCGTGGTTCCTGTAGCCTACTCCCTATTGGAACAATGGCTTGTAGTGCGGCGTACATGAATCGTTAATATTGAATGGCTTCTAATGCTGGCCCGGTAATTATATTCAAATATGATGCTACGGTTACGCAGGTTCGGTGCTGGATGAAATGCGTATGGCTGGCTATTTGGATCAAGCTACGTACGCGCAAAAAAAGATGGCGTGAACGGAGCAAGTGTATTTGCAATCCAACACCACCGGTCATAATCGGTGGTGCGTTCACACTTTTCTGCTAATTAGAATCTGGTGGTAATCTCGAGGCGTTGTCCCATATCAGCGCCACAGTGGACTTCCATCTAGTTCGGGATTTTTGACCGTCCGCTTTTTACCCAGACTGTGTGAAAACTATTTTCAAGTCATAATTTAGACAAGAACTGATGTGAATATGTGTCTTACATCAAAATCTGATCAAGTTTTCTAGCCAATCAAATAAACATTTCACGTAGCATTGCGTGATTAATTTGGTCGTCGGAGTTTTCACACAGCCTGTACCAATCTCAGATATTTATCAAGTGATTGATCTGACCTCTAGGGCCAAGAAAACAATTTCTTTATTTGAAAAAGCCTGATGTAAATGAAGTGATTAAGCTTAAATATAAGTAAGCGGTCAATTAACCACATCTAATAATCTACCCGCTGCGGCTTTATTCTTCAGTTTTTAACTGAGGAGCTATCCATGACCACCATCAACAAAGCCCAATTCTGGCAAGACCATGTCACCGCATGGCAGGGCAGCGGTCTATCCCAAGCCGCGTATTGCAAGCAGCATGAGATCAAATTTCATAACTTCGCGTATTGGCGCAATCGTTTAAGTCCTGCAAAAGCGCCCTCAGCAAAATTATTAAAACTGGGCGGCATGCCAGCTTCATCTCGTATGATAATGAATTTGCCGCTGGGCGTTCGACTGGAATTATCCGCCAGCGATTTGCCTGTCGTGTTGCCCGCTGTGCTGCATATCCTTCGGGAATCGAACTGATGCTTCGGCCCTCGCCAAACATTGACGTGTATTTGTACATGGCGCCAGTCGATATGCGCAAGTCCATTAATGGCTTGGCCGCGCTGGTTGAAAACGAACTAGCGCTCTCACCGATGATGGAAGTGCTATTTGTATTTTGTAATCGTGGCCGAGATAAAATCAAACTTCTGTATTGGGAGCGAAATGGCTTTGTTGTCTGGTATAAGCGCCTAGAAAAGCAGCGCTTTAAGTGGCCTCGCCAATGCGAGTCAGGCTATGAATTACGCGATGGCCGCGACTTAAACCTCTTGCTCGATAGCTTGGATATTTGGCGCAATAAACCGCATGAAACCTTGTATTTTGACTCGGTTAGCTAAAGCTCTTTTGGTATAATACGCGTCATGACGACGCGACTTTCACCCCCTTCGTCGGACGATATCCACAGCCTCAAAGCTTTTCTTTTGGAGAAGGATAAACGCATCTCGTTACTCGAAGAACAAGTGCGTTTACTCAGGCATAAACGCTTTGCGGCCAGCAGCGAGAAGTCGGATGGGCAGACGGAGCTGTTTAATGAAGCAGAGGCGGCTGAGCCTGTCCCAGAAGAAGACCTTAACGAAAACACGGATGACGCTGAAACCGAAACGATCCAATACGAGCGTCGCAAATCCCGTGGTCGTAAATCGTTACCCGCTGACTTGCCACACGTTCGTATCGAACATGATCTGGCTGATGCCGACAAAGTCTGTGAATGCGGTTGTGCGCTAACGCATATTGGCGAAGACACCAGCGAGCAGCTGGATATCATTCCCGCAACCGTCCAAGTCTTAGTACACGCCCGACTGAAATACGCCTGCAAAGCGTGTGAATTGACGGTACGTACCGCCGCTTTACCGGCGCAGCCCATTCCAAAAAGCAATGCGAGTGCAGGCCTACTGGCGTATATCGCTACCGCAGAATACCAAGATGCGCTGCCACTGCACCGCCAAGAAGCCATCTTCAAACGGATGGAGATTGATATCCCCCGCAACACCCTCGCCAATTGGATGATGCGCAGTGGCGAACTAATCGCGCCACTCATCACCCAGCTTGATCACGAGCTCCGCCGCGGCAAGATCATCCAGTGCGACGAAACACCGCTTCAGGTATTAAACGAACCGGACAGGCCCGCGAGTAGCCAATCGTATATGGGGGTCAGGCGCAGTGGCGCCCCAGATCACCCCATTGTGTTATATGACTATGCACCGAGTCGCGCTGGCAGCGTGGCGGAGAATTTACTAAAGGGTTTTAGTGGTTACCTGCAAACCGACGACTATGCGGGCTACCATGCGGTCGGCCGCCAAGACGGCATTAGCCATGTGGGTTGCTGGGCACACGCGCGCCGTAAGTTCGTTGACGCCCAGAAGGCGGCGACCTCCAAAGACAAAAAGACCGCCCGCACCGGCAAAGCCGATGTGGCCATTAACTACATTGCCAAGCTGTACGCCATCGAAAAGCAGGCGAAAGACGCGAGCAGCAAAGCTCGTCGCCAGCTACGACAAGATAAAAGCGTTCCGATCCTAAACGCCCTTAGGGAGTGGTTAGATAAAACCTTACACAGCACCTTGCCCAAAGGCCTGCTCGGTACGGCGCTGGGTTATCTCAATAAAAACTGGGAAAAACTGATTCGCTACATAGAAGACGGCGACGTCAATATCGACAATAACCTTGCTGAGGACGCACGATCGACGGGCGCCAGACAGGCCGCGGCGTGCGAGGTTGTTGGCATTAGCGCCAAGACCTATCAGCGCTGGGATCGGCGCGACAATGTTGGCGACAGTCGGCAAAATGCCGTGCACACACCCGCGAAGAAGCTGTCGGCACTGGAACGACAGCGCATTATCAAACTGGTGAACGAGCCGGAGTACGCTGACTTGGCACCGAGCCAAATTGTCCCCACGCTGGCCGATGAAGGCCGCTACAATGGTTCTGAATCGACGTTATACCGCATTCTGAAAGACGAGAAGCAACTTAACCACCGCCAGAAGTCCAGGCTGGCAGCCGCCATTAAAAAGCCCAAAGCCCCAACAGCGACTGGCGCTAATCAAATTTACACTTGGGACATTACCTATCCGCCCACGCGGGCTCGAGGCGTATTTTTATACCTTTATGTCGTGATGGACATTTACAGCCGGAAAATAGTTGGCTGGCAGGTGCATGACGAGGAGCGCAGCGTCTTGGCGGTGGAATTAATGACCGATATCTGTCAGCGAGAAGGTGTCAAACGTCATCAAGTCACACTTCATTCGGACAATGGCAGCCCAATGAAAGGGGCGACGATGCTCGCAACATTGCAGCAGCTGGGGATCATGTCGTCGTTCAGCCTACCATCGGTGAGCAATGACAACCCTTATTCTGAATCCCTGTTTCGCACCTTGAAATATCGCCCCAGCTATCCTGCACAACCGTTTACGTACTTACATGCCGCGCGGGTCTGAGTACACGATTTTGTCGAATGGTATAACAAGAAACACCGGCATAGCGCGATTAAGTTTGTTATGCCAGTCCAGCGCCATGCAGGAGAAAACGCCAAAATACTGGCTTACCGGAAACAGGTGTACGAACAAGCCCGATTAGAGAATCCAATGCGCTGGAGCGGTCATATTAGAAATTGGGAGCTGATAAAAGACGTTTATCTTAACCCGGAAAAGCCAGCGGTTGTGGGCGAGGAAAATAAGGCGGCATAAATCAATCTGAGGCGACAACCACCTTGAAAAACGCCGCTCTGCAGGCCGCAAGAAAATCAAGTAGCAGCAGGGAGCGAAGCGATGCACCGACTTGATTTGGTAGCAAACTCAATCACTAAAGCCCTATCCCGTCCTACTTTTACTCGCGCTAAAATATACCAACGCACAACAACATTAACCCAAACACATTGCAAGACGCCGTCACTCTAACCGATGTTGGCCTGGGCCTGCGTTCGGAGCTAGGCGCCTGATCAGTGAACTTCCAAGCTCGCAATGTCACCAAGAAACAAGATGCAATTCTGATCCCCGATCAGCCGCTCAATCCAGGTAACCATACGAACCCCCCATCCAGAGCAAACCACCTATCAGATAGAAGCTAGAGTTGACTTCTGTTTAGAAAAATGGGGCACACTCCGAGCCCCTGCTGTTAGCAAGAGCTCGGCATGTAAAGATGGGGGTAATTAAATAAGTACGAAAATATAGAACCGTGTACAGCGACTCTATATTATTTAGAAAGTTCTTTTAACAAAAATACTCTGGTCTGCCCTGCAGCCACAAGTCACCCCACAGCTGGCCACCGCCATCTATGGTGAGCACTTCACCAGTAATGAACCTGCCACTTGGGCCGCCAAGATAGACACAGGCTTGCGCAATGTCCCACGGTGTGCCAAACCGCTTCATCGGATTTGATTTATCAAATTCACTAAGTGCCTCTGGAGAATAAGCACCCATACCCTCGCTAAAAATAACCCCTGGGGCAACACAGTTCACACGGATATTATATTCTGACCATTCCACCGCCACCGTCTTCGACAAATGGATTACGCCGGCACGAGCAGCACAGGTGTGCGCGCCGCCATTCATACCTCTAGCCACCACGGTAACGATATTAACAATACTGCCCTGCTGCTTGCGATCTCGCCATTGGCGAGCAATATGCTGCATCATATACCAGCTGCCATTGAGATTATTATTGACCACGGCATCCCAGCCGTTTTTAGAAAAATCGATAGCCGACTGCGGAAACTGGCCACCCGCGTTATTCACTAAAATATCGAGACGCCCGTGCTCTTCAAAAATTGCCGCATACATTGCGGAAATTCCGTCGTAGTCACGGATATCTTGAAGTTTGTAACTTGCGAGTAAATTTGCATTGGTTAGCGCCGCAATCGTCTCAATCAGTTTCTCTTCTGTACGGCCCGTTATAATTACGTGGGCACCAAGGCGGGCGAAACACCACGCGGTGGCTCTACCAATGCCACTGCCGCCGCCACTAACAAGGACTACCTGCCCTTTAAACGCCCCCCCGCCAAACGGCAGGGGAGCCGCAGAAAATTCAGCGTCACTGGGTACAATCATCCGTAATTCCATTATTATTCGCTCAACCGAAAGACTTAGCGCAGTAGCTCACCGGCAATAATCAGCTTACGAACTTCAGTTGTTCCTGCACCAATCTCTAATAGTTTGGTAGCACGGAACAAGCGGTTTATTTCAGATTCCCAAATATAACCACTACCGCCATGCACTTGCACACCATCATCAAGAACTTTGTTCAAAGTGTTAGAAACAAACATAATTGCCGCGGCCGTCACCTTGTGAATTTCCCCGCGTCCAGCCTCGCCGTGCGCAACTCCTTGGCAAGCAGACAACGCACGGTAGGTCATTAATTTCATGGTCTCAACATTGGCGTACATATCTGCCAAGCGACTCTGCACCATTTGAAAACTGGCGATAGGCTTACCGAATTGCTGACGGGTTTTAGCGTAGTCCACTGCCAACTCCAATGCGCGCTCAGCGATGCCAACACAAATTGGGCTCACCATGGCGCGCTCGAGATCAAGTCCGCTCATCACAACGCGGTGGCCCTGTCCTAGCTCACCAACGATATTCTCTGAGGGTACACGACATTCTTCAAAAACCAATTCAGCAGTTTGGCTGCCACGGAAACCCATTTTGATCAGCTTCTGCGCCACTTTAAAACCGGGGAAATCTTTCTCAACCAAGAATGCAGTAATACCTTTTGAGCCTGCATCTTTCTCCGTTTTTGCATATACCAACACCACATCTGCGACAGCACCATTGGTGATATATATTTTACTGCCATTTAAAACGTAATGGTCGCCATCTTTACGGGCCGTTGTATGCATAGACCCTAATGCATCAGAACCCGCTCCCGGCTCAGTTAAACCAAGCGCACCAATCTTTGTACCGGCACAAACATCCGGTAAATACTTCTTTTTCAGAAACTCGCTACCATTTGCATAAACATTATTGGCGAATAAGTTATCGTGCGCGACCCAGCTCAAAGCTAGAGCGTGGTTCCAGCGAGAAAAAGCTTGCAAAATCACACCGCTAGACAAAAAGTCCATACCTGCGCCGCCGTACTCAGAGCCAACGGTAACACCTAACAAACCAAGCTCACCCAGCCTCGGGAAAACCTCAGATGGCCACCATTCTTCGTTATCCATACGTCCAGATAACGGGTACAACACATCACGCCCGATTCGATCGCAATGATCCAGTAACCCTTGTTGCTCATCACTCAATTCAAATAAATTTGTCATCACTTATCTCTCTTCTTTTGGAAAAATTTTATATGCGCAGAACGCCATAACGGGGATCTTCTATCGGCGTGTTCATCGAGGCGGCTATCGCCATACCCAGTGCATTGCGGGTATCGGCTGGGTCAATAATGCCGTCATCCCAAATTAACGATGAAGTGTAGTAAGCGCTACTTTGATGCTCGTAATCGTCAGTTACATCGCTGTAAATTTTTGCACGCTCTTCATCGCTCAGGGTTTTGCCTTCGCGCTCAAGCTGAGTGGTTTTAATGGTCGCCAAAGTTTTTGCTGCTTGCTCGCCACCCATTACCGAAATTTCGCTATTGGGCCAGCTGAACAAGAAGCGACTGTCAAAGGCGCGACCACACATGCCGTAGTTACCAGCGCCATAGGAGCCATTGGTCATTATGGTGAATTTGGGCACCTCACTGCAGGCCTGTGCCATAATCATTTTCGCGCCGTCTTTGGTTATACCTTCGCGCTCGTATTCGCGACCCACCATATAGCCGGTAATGTTCTGCAAAAATACCAACGGCGTTTTATTTTGGTTACAAAGCTGAATAAAGTGCGCCGCTTTTTTGGAACTATCGTTAAATAGTATGCCGTTATTACCGATGATGCCGACCTTGTAACCCCAAATATGAGCAAAACCGCAGATCAGGGTCTTACCGTAGGCGGGCTGGTACTCATGGAAACGACTACCGTCGACTACACGGGCAATGACTTCCATCATGTCAAACTGAGTTTTGATGTTAACTGGAATAATACCGTATAACTCTTTCGGGTCGTAATAGGGCGCTTCTGGCGCCTGCTGCTGGGCATCCCATTTTTTCTTTTTGCTCCACTGACCAACAATTTCACGACCAATAGCAATAGCTTGTTCTTCGGTATCTGCAGCGTAATCGCAGGTACCGCTGACCGAGGTGTGCATGTCTGCGCCACCCAGTTCTTCAACAGTTACCTCTTCGCCGGTCGCCGCTTTTACGAGTGGCGGACCACCGAGGAATACTGCACCCGTGCCACGAACAATAACATTGTAATCACTCAGCGCGGGCACATAAGCACCACCCGCCGTACAGTGACCAAATACTAGCGATAATTGCTTACAACCCATTTTGCTTAGAATGGTTTGATTGCGAAAAATACGACCTGCAAAATATTTATCGCCAAACAATTCTGATTGTAGAGCCAAGAAACCGCCAGCGCTGTCGCACAGGTGAATGACTGGCAGGTGATTTTCAATAGCGATATCCATGGCGCGAACAATCTTTTTGATTGTTATCGGATACCAAGCACCACCTTTCACCGTGCTGTCATTCGCATGAATCAATACCTCACGACCACTGACAATACCAATGCCGGTAATGCAGCTCGCCGACGGGGAATCACCATCGTAGTGCTCGCCCGCTGCCAGAGTAGACAACTCTAAAAATGGCGTACCCGGATCGAGCAGCATTTCTAAGCGCTCGCGTGGCAACATCTTACCTTGGCGGGCCAAGCGATCTAGATCCCGCTGAGGACGTTCGTGGCGAGCTGCATTTTGGCGGCGATGAAATTCACCCAAACGTGCTTCGTTTGCTTTAAGATATTCTAGGTACTCTGGCGAGTTAATGTTCACTCGCGATTGAATTCTACGCATTGCGATAGTCCAGCCGATTTTTGTGAATGTCCAAGGATTTAATCGTCGTTTTCGAATTCAACAAGAACATCGTCCTTGTTGAATTCGGAACCCACACTAACATGTATGCGTCCAACGACACCGTCGCAGGCGGCCCTAATAGTCGATTGTAATTTCATACTTTCAATCGTCAATAATTTATCTCCATCAACGACACTATCACCCTCCCGCACCAGCATTTCAACAACAACACCCGGCATAGGCGCACTAATCGCGCCGGCACCGGCACTGGCACCCGCAGCCGCGGCACAGGGGTCTATGGCGGCGACCTTGAAATAACTGCCAGACATTTTTATGTAAATGTCATCACCATCACGAGCCATCCAATAATCATAAGATTTGCCATCTAGCGTCACATTGCAGCGTCCTCCTTTACCGTGCTCAAATTCAACACGACACTCTGCATCACCAATCGTTAAAACTAGCTCGTCGGCCAAACTACGCGGTGCAACTTTATGCAGTTCATCACCAATTTTGAATGTGTATCTCAACTCAGTTTCTCCATTCTTTCATGAGACGATATGGGTACGGCACATCATCCATCATCGCCACAAACTGGTGATCACTCAGCGCGGCGGCGGCCAATACGGCAGCCTCCAGGTCATCACTAAGTTCCGACGGCCCCAAATCCGCTGCATGCTCTTTTATGAAACCGGTGTTAGTCTCACCTGCTTTAAACGCCTGATGACGAAGCAAGCGCCCCAAATAGTCTGCGTTTGTTTCCACGCCCAGTAACACGAATTGATCCAGCGCCTCACAGGCCCGCTCAATAGCGGCATCGCGGTCCTCAGCGTGAACAATAAGTTTTGCAATCATAGAGTCGAAAGCGGTACCGACTTTTTGACCTTCGTAACTACCACTGTCAAAGCGCATGCCTTCGCCAACTGGCGGACGCAACATGAGGACCTTGCCAGCAGCAGGCGCAAAGTCGTCGTCGGGAATTTCTGCGCAAATACGGCATTCAATAGCATGACCGACCTGCTTAATCTCTTCTTGGCTGTAGCTCAGAGGATGGCCCATGGCGATCCGCACTTGCTCTGCAACCAGGTCAACACCAGTAACCATTTCGGTAATGGGGTGCTCTACCTGAATACGGGTATTCATTTCCAAGAAGTAGTAATCGCCATTGGGGGCGAAAATAAACTCGATGGTACCGGCACCGGTGTAATTGGTTGCCTTGGCGATACCCACTGCTGATTCGCAAATATCTTTGCGCAGCTCTGGGGTCAGCGCTGGGGACGGCGTCTCTTCAATTACCTTTTGAAAACGGCGCTGAATCGAGCACTCGCGCTCCCACAAGTGCACGCAATTACCGTGCTCATCGCCCAATACCTGCACTTCGATATGGCGTGGGCTTTCGATGTAGCGCTCTGCGTATACACGCGGATCACCAAAGTAACGTTGGGCTTCTACTTTTGCGGTCGCAACGATGTCTCGCAGGCCATCAGCCTCGCGAACGATCTGCATTCCCTTACCACCACCACCAGCAGAGGCTTTAATCAATACGGGAAAGCCTATTTCGATAACCCCAGCAATGAATTTGTCATCGTCACCATCATCAATCACCGACGGAGCTATAGGGAAGTCACGCTCAGCGACAAACTCACGCGAACCAATTTTATCGCCCATAAGATTCATCACTTCGGGACGCGGGCCAATAAAACACACTCCAGCCCCATCCAGAGCGCGGACAAAACTGGCGTTTTCAGCCAAAAATCCGTAACCCGGATGCACCGCATCAACCCCGTGTTCTTTACACAAACCAACAATTTGGGGAATATCAAGATAAGCACTAACAGGCGTGTCGCCAAATACCTCGTAGGCTTCGTCGGCAAGGCTTAACGCCGGGCTTTCGATCTCTTGACGGTGATAAAGAACTGCGGATGGCAGCCCCAGGTCTTTTAGCGTGCGCAATATTCGCATCGCAATTTCGCCGCGGTTAGCGACAAGTACTTTTTTAAAACTTCGTACAGCTGACATTGAATTTTCCAGTGTGCTTAGTTGACTACTATATTTATACAGCACAATTGAGCTGTGCTCAATAAAAACTTGGGTTAATCTAAGCCCCACGCTGAGCGCGCCTAAAATTACCAATAAATACCTACAGAACCGTTAAAAACGACATTTACTACAAACGCCTTTATTTTATTATTTCGCGTTTTCAATAATACAGAATATTAAGCATTTAATGAGCAGAGTCCCGCAGTGATCTCGCCCAGAACAAAAAACCCGCCTGTTACAGCGGGAAAGGACCGCACTTAGAAGGGAACCTGTTTCGTATTTCGGACACGCGAAATTCTAACCCAATTAAAGGCTCGGTGTAAACCACTATTGAGTGCTGGTCAGCCCAGCAAGTAATGACAAACATGTCAATACAGATGCTTTATAAGCACACAACAAAAGCGCCGGTAATGTCACGACCAGCATTGAACGAACGGCGGGGCAAGGCACCAATAAATCACAACCAAACTCCCCAATACGGTAAGTACCGTATTTAAAGAAAGTACCCATAATGGTGAATCGCCTTTATCTCCAGCGGCATCAATCTAGGCATCGCCAAATCTTTAGCCAAGCTTGGCACCAAAGTCACCGTAATTGGTCGTGACCCAGACAAGGCCCAAAAAAGCCGTGACGGGAATCAGTGAAGCTGGCTCACACAAAGCTCTGGCGTTCAGCGCATATGTGCGTGACTACGCAGCGGTGAATGACGCGATCGCAGCCAGGTCCGACCGATTCAGCAGCTTAGATATCGTGGTTGCGGGTACAGCCGGTAACTTTTTTGCCCCCGCGGTAAACTCAGCCTCAATGGCTTCAAAACCATCATCGACATCGACATCGACCTGATCGGCAGCAACCACGTCTGCCGAGCAGCCTTCGACTATCGTACCAAACTGGGAGCGTGCTTTATTTCCGCGCCGCAAGCGGTCAACCCGACACCATTACAAGCGAATTTTTGCACTGCTAAAAACCAGGGCAATGAAATGGGGCCCTGCGGGCATTACTGTTAACGGTATTGCTTCGGGCCTTACCGCAGAAATTTAAGCCTTAAAACGCTTATTTGCCACCGAGCCCGCAGCGGGCGAAAAATTACTTAAGGCCCTGCCTATGCGCCACTTAGGCCCGGTAGATGATATTGGTGCTACGGCGGCCTATTTAAGCAGCCATCTAGGTAAATACATTACTGGCACGATTCTCGACATCGACGCCGACTACCAGATAGGCGACGCAAGCATCGACTGCCTAACATCCAACAAAAAACCGTAAGGACAGACCATGGTCCACACCAGCTACAATAACTACGTACGCACAATTGCCCTAAATGATCCCGCAACATTCAACAGCATTACCGAAGATTCGGCAAATGCCTTATTGGATACTCTACGCGGTGCCGTCGCCGACGAAAAAATTTGCGCGGCGTTATTAACCGGCACTGGCAAGTTTTTTAGTTCGGGCGGCAATCTTACAACCTTTATGCCTGGGGGATTAAACGGATCGATGTAACACATGCGTTAAATCTATCAACTGGCGTCTCGTAGTCCAATGTTTTCCTGGGACGTTCCTTGAGCTGTCTGGTAATCGAGTTTAGTTTTTGCTGTGAGTGAGCGGATAGGTCTGTTCCCTTCGGAAGATAATCCCTCAATAGACGATTGGTATTTTCATTCGTGCCACGCTGCCAAGGGCTATAGGGATCACAGAAATACACTTGGATATCGGTCGCCAATGTAAATTTCTTATGACTTTTCATTTCTGCACCTCGATCCCAGGTGAGAGATTTATAAAGTTCATCCGGCAATTTTTTCGCTTATCTTATTAATGCGTTAACAACCGTTTCCGACTTTTTATCTTTGACCTTAACTAATATGACATAGCGAGAATGGCGCTCAACTAATGTGGCAATATAGGTGTTTTTTGAGCCTTCGATCAAGTCGCCTTCCCAATGCCCAGGGACGGCCCGATCTTCTACTGACGCCGGCCTTTCGCGGATCGAGATAGTGTCAGGTACCTTGCCAATTCCTGTGCCTTTCAAGCTGACTTTTTTCGGCCTTCGCGATGATCTCCGCGTTCGTAGGCAGGCCAACAGTTCTTTTTTAAGAACCCCTCGAGTCTGTATAAATAGGCTTTTATAGATAGTTTAGTGAGGCACGTGATAGCACTCATCATCGGGGTATTGTCGCTTTAACCAGCCCGATATTTGCTCTGGCGACCACTGTTTAATCAGTTTTGCAGTAATCTCCCGTATTAAGTAGGGGCTGCCTGCCAGCTTACAGGACTTAGGCCTTCGTGCCCGCTCCCAGGCGTCAGTATCAGCCTTGCTTGCTCGATATGATTCAGCACCGCCATTGCGCTGAATTTCCCGACTCACCATGGAAGGTGCTCGATCAATCTGAGCGGCAATTGATCGTATCGACTGTTGGCTAGCTTAGCCCCTTGAAATAGTTTCTCGCTCTATCAACGTCAAAGAGATGGGAGCGCGTTTTCTCACCGCAGGACGAATACCGCCATTCTGGGTGAGAATATTACTTACGGAGCTATGATAGCGATCAAACGCTATTGCTATAGCATGCATGGAATCACCCTGTTACCAGCGCTCCCACATTTCGGCCTTCTGCGCTTCTGAGTAGTAGATTCGCTTTCGTTGCTTCATGGACGACACTCCTGTTCTGCTTCTACAGATTAGAGCGTTGCGTTGACCATTTGAATCCACATTAAGCCACTACATCTATCTACGTTAAAGAGACAGGAGCGCGTTTTCTCACCGCAGGACAAATACCGCCATTCTGGGCGAGGATATTACTTACGGAGCCATGATAGCGATCAAACGCTTCACCTATTGCGTGCATAGAATCACCCTTTTGCCAACGCTCCCACATTTCGGCTTCCCGCGCCTCTGAGTAGTTGATTCATTTCCTTTGCTTCATGGACGACACTCCTGTTCTGCTTCTACAGATTGGAGCGTTGCATTGACCATTTGAAACCACACTCAAGAAGGGCCATTAGACGACTACGTTAACAAGGCGATTGAAAATACATACAACCTACTCGCGGAATATATGATGACAATACCCTTCCCAGTGGCATCAACGATTAATGCCCCGCTATTGGCGCAGGCGTCGACCTCGGACTAAACGCTGATATCGTATTGCCCGCAAAATTTGCCTATTTTCACCAGCATTTGCACCCAAACCCAGTCTTATTCCAGACATGGGCTGCTCCTGGCTCGTCACCTGCGGTCTGATTTAGAATCAGGCGCTCACGATATTTTAACAGGTGATACACTTACACAATAGGATGCGACGCACAGCGGAATGATTTATAATTGTGTTGACGATAGAGAGCCCATGAATGAGACTGAAAACTTAGCGAAGCTCTTCCTGTGGAAGTAAACCTCAACACCCAGCTAAAACTGCGAGCTTCGGCGGAAAAGGCCTTACAGAAGGGCTTAACTTTTTTAAAGAGCGACGCGAAGCTGATATTACCGCACACGGGACGATTAACTTATTCTCCTGAGATTTGTAAGCAAGAGAAAATAACATGGAACTTAAAACAAAAAACGCTGGCACACGCACACGACTGCCGCGGCGACTCCGCGAAAAGGAAATCGTCACCGCCGCCCGAAAAGTATTTATTCATCGCGGCTATGAGCTGGCTACCATCGCGGAAATTGCTAACTCCATTAGCGTGGTCGAAGGTACCATATTACATTATTTTAAAAGTAAACGCGCTTTGATGGCGAAGGTCATCGAAGACTTCTACGAAGAAATTACGGTCACAATGGAGTCCGGTGTCAACGCAATTTCAGGCACGCAAAACAAGCTGCGCTATATTATCCACACCCACATGTCGCTCTTGCATAACAATAGTGATCTTTGCACCGTAATCCTTAAAGAGTCTCGCGGTTCGCAAACCGAGCTACTAGAAAAAGTTCACACTTTTAATCGACAATACAGCAATATTGTTATTAACGTTGTTCGCGAAGGAAAACTAAATGACGAAATTTCAGAATCCACCTCGCCAGCACTTGTCCGCAATGCTGTCTTTGGCACCATAGAGCACTATCTGTGGAATACCGTCGTTGGCACAGCACGTGAAGACCCCACGCTTATTGCCGACCAGCTCACCCGGATGATCTTTAACGGCATTACACAACAACCGAATAATTCACGCGGTGAAATAAGCCACCTGATTTCCAAGCTCAACCAGCTCATCGACTAATAATGCGAACGAAGGAGAAATTGGACTTCCCTGCCTAACATAGACACTTAGCGCGCCAATTTTGAGGCTGTTTCAAATGCCTCTGGACTGACGCCACCGAGGTGACTGTGGCGTCGGGTTTGATTGTAGAACATCTCAATATAATCGAACACGTCGCTGCGTGCTATATCGCGTGTTTTATAGATTCTTTTCTTAATACGCTCCTTTTTTAAACTGCTGAAGAAGGACTCCGCGACGGCATTGTCCCAGCAATTTCCCCGGCGACTCATACTCGGTTGTAAGTTATGGGTTTTACAAAAACGTTGCCAGGCATCGCTGCCGTATTGTGAACCCTGATCTGAATGTACGAGTACACGCTGTTTTGGGCGTCGGCGCCAGACGGCCATAAGTAATGCATCTAGGACGATTTCTTTTGCCAGGCTAGGCTTCATTGACCATCCGACTACCTTTCGAGAATACAGGTCAACGACAACGGCAAGATAAAGCCAGCCCTGCCACGTTCGCAAATAAGTAATATCGGTTACCCACACCTGATCCGGATGCGCGACCGTAAACTCTCGCTTGAGGTGGTTGGGCGCAATAATTGACGGACGGCCCACAATCGCACGAGGTGTCTTATAGCCCCGAATAGCCTTGATTTGATGGCGGCGCATGATTTTCGCTACGCGATGGACACCACAACTTTCGCCCACTTCTCTGAGATCTTGAAACACTCTTGGCGAGCCATAGACGCCCGCGCTAGCGGCGTAAGATGCCCGTATTAGAGACAGTAATCGCAGGTCTTCAATAGCGCGAGCAGACAATGGTTTATGCAGCCACGCGTAATATCCGGCTCGTGCAACATCCAGCAATCGACACATTGAGAGAACACTGAATCGCGTTTTATGCTCGTTAATAAATTGGTACTTCACTCTGGCTGGCTTGCAAAGTACCTTGCCGCCTTTTTTAGAATATCTCGCTCTTCCTCAGTACGGCGGAGCTGGGCGCGCAATTTAAGGACTTCAGTTTTGGCTTCTCGAAGCTCATTCGCGTGAACTTCTGATTGATCCGGTTTGACAGCATTAACCCACTTATAAAGGCTGTGGGCAGAGACCCCTAAACGCTCTGCTACTTCAGCGACAGAATAACCCCGCTCGACAACTTGCCGAACGGCTTCGTCTTTAAATTCTGGTGTGTAACGTTGATTACTCATAGACTTCCTCCTGTGCTCACAGAATAGCGCTGAGTTGTCTACTTTACTCGGGGAAGTCCACAGAATAGCGCTGAGTTGTCTACTTTACTCGGGGAAGTCCAGTGGTTACCTTAGGTGGCGTCATTTGGAGGTGACCGCCAGTTTCCTATTTGGTGTGCTTTAGTACAAGTTTGGCTGTTGGCTCGCGCATTGAGTGCGCATGTTAGCTGGTCTCGAGTCATAGCTGCTCGGGGCTAAGCTTATTATTGCTGCAGTAGTAGCGTGGTGACCGAAGGTCACAGAGGCAGTTGCTCAGCGCGGGTCTAAATTCAAAAGTGTCACGGAAAACGTCACGGAGTGTCACGGGGGCCTAAAAGCAACAGGCGAAAAAAAACGGCAAGCCAGTAAGTTACTGATTTGCCGTTCTTTAATGTGGTAGCGGGGGCAGGATTCGAACCTACGACCTTCGGGTTATGAGCCCGACGAGCTACCAGACTGCTCCACCCCGCAACTGATCTGCTGTCGTTTTCTCTATGACAGGGCGCGCATTATAGGAGCGGAAATTAATTCTTGCAAGCCCTATCGCCGAATAAGTTTAAATTAATGTGAATTAGATTTGGAGGGTACGGTTTTGCCGGTATTTATAGGCTTTCTGTTTAGCCTTGCAGCGGCTGCGCAAGTATCCATAAGCCCACGCCGGTGAAGATCACCATTAATAGCAGCATGGGTAGTTGGCTGAGGCTGGCTTTGCGTTGGCTGGGGAAGCTGCGCAGTGCTTCGGCGTGAGCGAGGTATACGCTGGCGACGTGACCGATAAGAATGAGCCACACTTGGCTGTTCCAGATCAGGCCCATGTCGGGGAGTATCGGCAGTCGGCCGCTGATCGCGGTGCCGAATAGATCCCAGCCCCAGCCGAATGGGTCGGAGATGAGTCCGCGTACTTTAAGGCCTTGGCTGAGTAGCAGAGTGTAGTAGTGGGTAATGTGGTAGACCAAGGCGATGGGCAGCAGGCTGTAGCCAAAGCGCAGTGATAGTTCAGTGACACTCAGCTCGCTGCGGGTTAGGCGCTTACCTGCCCACAGGAAGAATAGAAATAAATATAAATAGATAAAAGGCGACAGCAGTAAGCAGACAACTTCAAAGGCTAAGTACCAGGGGCGAAGGGTGACGTAGGCATAGAGCGGGTGCTTACCAAGCAAGGGTTCCAAAATATGCAGGGGGTCGGTCCAAAACAGATTGAACCACAGCGTCGTTTCTCGCAGACCATCGTAGGCGGTAGACGACAGCATAAAAAGAAGAAAGACCAGCAGACTGCGGTGCTCTAGGCGCTGGTGTAATAAGCCGCTGAAGGGCATGCACAGGCTGAGCTTGGCTCGCCCCTTGGCGCTGGGGTCATAATGTATAGGCGCCATTTTGGCGATTAGCTGAAACATCACCGAGAACAGCTCGCCATAGCGAAACCAGCTTTGGCTGCCAAAACGCCATACCGCTAGGGTGTTAATGAGTGTGTAAGCGATGAGCGCCAAGGACAGTGAGAAGGGCTTGGTATTGCCAAATAGCTCTAACAAAATAAAGGCCATATACAGTGCTACGGCGGGCCAGTAAGCCAATTGCTTGGGGTAGGCTTGGCGACCTTGGCAAAAGTGTTTTAGCGGACTCAATATCACGCGCCAGGGATTAAGGTAGTGATACCAGTTGCCGAATACCGCACTGAGGTAGCTTGCGCCTAATGCAAAGCTAATCCAGAAAAAGGTCATATTGAAATTGCGGTAGCTGTCTTGGTTGCCAATAAAGCCGCTAACAATGGCAAGCCCAAAACAGAGCAAGATAAGTCCTTTTAGCAATGCGCCAAGCCGTATTGTGTTAAATGCCTGAAGCAGTCGGGGGTGGCCGATGGGCCAATTCCGTGCTGGGCGGTTGGCTTGGTCCGCGTTGTAAAAGTAAGCCAAGACGATAAAAGACAAAATTAACGCGGCCATCGCCCCATAGATATACATCCAATAGGGCATGGGCAGAATATAGGGCTCGCCAAAGGAGTGGGCCTGCGCCAAGCCGGACGCAAGCAGTCCGGCGAGGTATAGGCTTATTCTTGTTGTGCACTGCTGCATTGCTGGCACGCGCCTAGACGCGCGGCATAGGTAGTGCAGGTTTATTTGGCACTGCTCAGGTTCGCGTTGCGATTGTAAGCGCGCTCCCACATTTTCACGTAGCCTTCGGCCGAGTTGTACAGCGCGTCAAGGGCTTCTTTGCCACCTTCTAGGCGCACTTCTTCAACGAAGTCGGCAACAAGGCCGTAGTGCGACATGCCGGTTTCGTCGATATGCCAGTATTTACCACTATCGGGAATCAACAGCATGTTGACGGTAACGGGCTTGAAACCGCTAAATTGTGGGCCCCAGTCGTCGCCGCTAAATAGGGTGAATGGGTAGCGAACTGGTTCTGAGTCGCCGCCACGAGGTCCTGGGTGGCCGCCAAAGCCGTTGGCATCGGCGCCGTAGCCTAGACCTAACACTTGATCGGTGTCGCTAATGCCTGCTTTTGCACGCCAGAATTTTAACTTCTCTAAAAACTCCTTGTGCTTAATACCATTGCCTTTGTAGGGATAAATAACGCCGCCGTTTTTCAGCATTTTTGCGGCTTGGTCGCTGGTTAAGCCGCCGTGAGCGTCGTGCGAGGAAGACAGCGGGTATTTGGGCACTTCTTGCTCAGCGAGTTCAATCATAATGTCTTTGCTGTGGTAGGCGGCATGGTCAATATCAATCACCATGCCGCGCTTCATCAGTGCGCGCAGCGCGTATTCACCTAAATCGGTGACCGTGCGTGCGTTGCAGCGAACACCGGCGGGGTAGAGTGGTGAGGCGCCGGCGCTGACTTCAAAAAAGGCCTGTGATATAGGGTCGTCGCCAGTGCCGGGAATGCCGGTAGCCATCTCTGTGCCGGGAGAGCGAACTAAGGGCTCGTCTACGGGGTAGTCGCGGCAGGTGGTGGTTTTAAAGAAGGCTTTGGTGTCCAAGAAATTAAGCAGGTTCATGGTGCTGCCATTAAAAAGACCGGCGCCGCCCAGTGAGCTGTTTATGTCGTGGAAGGGATAAACATGGCGAACACCAAGATCCCATAAGCGCTGAATTTCAGAATCAATTTGAGCTTCGTCACAATTACGTTGTTCGATCCCACCGAGCAAAAAGGTGACGCCACAGTCAAATACCTGCGCTACTTCAACGCCGAGGACCACGGCCATTTTGCCGTCGTTAATCACGGTACGCGCTTCTTGAGGCGATTTTACAATGCGATACCAGCCTTTGCCTGGGCCGCCGTACTGGGCGTCGATATAGTCTTGCACTTCATAGAGGTATTCAACTTGTTTAACGGCAACACTCATATCGTCGCAGTCGGCGTTGGGGTTGGCTGCAATCACCTTGCCGACGTTACACAAGCCCGCGATGTTAGTGCCGTGGTTAACCATCAGGCGCAAGCCAGACAAATAGGCGCGCTCGACCCATTTGTAATACATTACTTGGTGAGTTAAGTAGTCGCGGCGCGGCCAGTCTACAAACGTGGGCCAGCCTTTGGTTTCATGACTGTCGGTGGGGTTTTCGCTAATTACATTATTGCCGTCGCGAATACCGTTGGGGCCATGCAGCTCTTCGCAGTCTTCTAGGGCGTGGTCTACGCCAAAGCGGTGGATAGGCCCACCGTATAAAACGCCGCCAGCCGAGGGACCAACGTCTCCGGCATAAGACATTTCATTCGACATACCCATGTGAGTGTGAATATCGGCAAAGCCGATAATAGGCTTGTCTACGCCCCTGCCTTTATAGGTTTCGCCGCTTATTGATGTCGGCATTTCTGGGTAGCTGGTGCAGTTGGTCGTGGGGGCGAATTTAAATTGGGCTGCGGGCTCCGTACTGGCTGGTCCAGCGATAAGCGCACCGCTGTCATTTACCTGCATAGTCTGGCTGGTGCTGTCAGACACAATACTAAAGCTGGCGTTACTGGTATTCAGGTTTATGGTCCAAATAGCTGCGTCTGTTGCAGCCTCTTCACCACTAATAGTGTCGGCAGCGGCAGTTAGGAGGCGTTTGTCCGTGGTGTAAAACAGATACTTGCCCAGTGTGGCTGGCTGCATGAAGAATGCTTCTGCCCCGCTAGTGCTCGCGGCAGTAGTGGCATAGCCAGCTTCTGCGCTGGCAACGACGTACTTTGCGGTTTTTACCGATTGCAGCGCATAACAGCCATTGGCCATGGCAAAGCGGGTTTGCGGTACTTCAGAACTGGGCTTGGGGGTGCTGTGACTACTGGTGCTGCTGGAGCCGCCGCAGGCACTAATCAATGTGAAGGATAGAAAAACGAGGGGCAATAGACGAGCATTCATAAAATTGACCGTAAGTAGTGGTTACGAAGTAGCAAAGCTTTTTGGCGACCGAATATTATTTTTGTGTAGTTATATGTAATCAGCGCATACAGCCTACCGTAAATTAACGGAATCGATAATAGCAATGTGGCAAATTTGTGACATTGTCTGTGCCGTTAGTATGGGGCGTAGGCCGTATATTCACCCAAGATGCCAAATTTTGTACTGGGAGGCGTTCTGACAACGTCTTTAAGCTATTGATAATTAATAATAAGAATGGAGTGTGGTGATGAAAATTGATGGGCCCTTCTATGCGCAGCTAAATAATGCCGCCAGTGAGGCTCGGCGTCTCGCCGACATTGGCTTTGACGGAATTTACACCTTAGAAGGAAGTTCAGACCCATTTTTGCCCCTCGTCTTGGCCAGCGAACACGCGCCAGAGCTTGATATAGCAACGGCGATTGCGGTGGCGTTTCCCCGCAACCCGTCTCATATAGCCTACCAAGCATGGGATTTACAGACGTATTCTAAGGGCAAATTTAGCTTGGGAGTTGGCTCGCAAATAAAACCCTACATTGAAAAACGATTTGGCCTCGCCTTTGACCCGCCAGCGGCGCGAATGCGCGAGTATATTTTAGCGGTAAAGGCATTTTTTGCTTGTTGGCAGCATGGCGCGGCGCTGAATTTTGAGGGTGATTACTACCGCCATACCCTGATGACACCAATGTTTAATCCAGGCCCTAACCCCTACGGTATACCGCCTATTATGCTCGGCGCGTTTGGCCCAAAAATGACCGAGGTGGCGGGCGAGGTTGCCGACGGCTTTATTGTCCACCCGTT
Source organism: Zhongshania antarctica (assembly GCF_014202945.1). Lineage (GTDB taxonomy): Bacteria > Pseudomonadota > Gammaproteobacteria > Pseudomonadales > Spongiibacteraceae > Spongiibacter > Spongiibacter antarcticus. The sequence goes on from NZ_JACHHW010000012.1 coordinate 47,618, forward strand.
CAATACGCGGCCTTTTCTCCGTGAGCTCGCCTTGCCTGCGGTAACGCGCGGTTTAGAAAAATCGGCGCGCGCTCGGAGTGACTTTTGCTTGCAGGTTAATGCCATTGTTATTACGGGCAGCAGCGATGAGGAATACCACGCGGCTGAGGCGAGCGTAAAGGGCCTGCTTGGCTTCTACGGTTCGACGCCGGCCTATCGCCCGGCAATGGATGCGGTGGGGCTCGGACATTTACAGCCAACGCTCAACGCACTCTCTAAACAGGGCAAGTGGGAGGAATTGGCCGATTATATTAACGATGATTTTTTGGATGCGTTTACTACTCGCGGGCGCCCAGCAGACATTGCTGGCTTGTTAAAAACGAAGTACGCAGGTTTGGCAGACCGCTTGGCAATCTATTCACCGTATGCGGCAAGCGATGATATGTGGCGCGCCATTGTGGCTGACTTGCATACTTAAAATAGAAGGTGGCGGCCTTAAGCGAATAGCGTAAGGCCCAACGTCGCCTACTGGATAGTTGCGCAAGTGAGCATAAGGAGGCTGTGCATTGCTTATTTTATTCCTATAAATTGCTGCATGGTTGTCTGCCACGCGCTGCTGCGGGTCACCTCTAGCAAACTGCGGTTAAGGTTTTCGCGCTGTTCAAAGCCTGAGCGCAAACCCAGTGCATAATCCTGCTTGCTTCCAGAAAAGCTCAAGACCTGAATGTTGGCGTCGTCATTGCGCAGTAAATAGCGCAGCACGGCCTCGTCGTATACCAGCGCGTCAGCTTGGCCGCTTTTTAGGGTGTTTAGCCCAGCTTCTGGATCGGTGACGGTGTTTGCTCTAATCCCTCTGTTTGCAAGGCTTTGCTCGCCAGTAGAACCGGCGACCACCAGGGTGCGAACGCGGTCTAAGTCGTCAACACCATTCACCGCAGTACGCATTTGGTTTAGGGTCACCGACGAGGCAATGGCGGCGGTAAAGCTGGAAATCGTGATGACGCTGACAAACATCCACACTGTTGCGAGCAGGCGTCCGGCTCGGGTGATTGGCGCCTTGTCGCCGTAGCCAACGGTGGTCATGGTCACGGCAGACCACCAAAAGCCGTTGCCAATGCCGTCGGCGACACTGCCACCAAACTGCTCGGGATTGCGCTTGTGTTCCACTAGCCACAACAGCGCGCCGACCGCGAGTAGCAGCACGGCAAGAATGCCGACCGCGCTGAGAAAGGCGGGGGATATGAGTTGCACTAAGAGGGTGGTCCAGCCGCTGCTTTTTACTGGTGTGGCAATACCTAGGCCGGTTGAGAAAAAGGAGTAGCTAAAGTCGATGAGCTGCTCGCGCTCGGGGGTCATCGACAGCGCGCCCACTGCCACATCAATCTTGTCATTGGCAGCCATTGGGTTTCCCAGTTTTGCTGCCGGGCAATATTATTCCAGAGTTCAACCGAGATCCCAGTCCATTCGCCGGATTCAGTTTGCATTGCAAACGGTGGTACCGATTTTACGCCAACGCGCATTGTCTGCTGGGCCTGCGCCAGGGAGCTGAAGAAGATCAGAATAAGAAGTGTCTGCCAAAGCGCTCTCATTTTTCCTCCAAAATATCGACTTAATTGGACGGTGCAATCGGTGTTGCCTAAGTTCTTGGCCGGGGTATACGCAAAATGCGCAGCGAATAGATCATCTTCGTGAATGTACGGCGAAGTCGACGTGGCTAAACACTAAAACAATAGCACACAGGCGCAATTTAACTATTTTGGGCTGATTTTTTGTTGAAAATTGGGGCGTACTGACGGGCAGGCGGAGTGAACTTGCGAAATATGCGCGGGAACTTACTCGGTGTCGTTTTCTAGTAGATTGTTATTAATCAGTGTGTACAGTTGTTCAGCGAGGGCTTTAAGTTGCTGGGCATCCTCTGGCGCCATGGCAATTTGGCGGGTGATATTGTCGGGTGTTTTCCGGGCGCGATCGGCGAGGGCTTTTCCCTGTGGTGTTAACACAATGACTTTTTGCCGGGAATCGCCACTGGATTTAGCAATGGTGACCAAGGCTTTGCTTTCTAAGCGCTTGAGTATCGGGGTAAGGGTGCCAGCGTCAAAACGAGTGCGTTGCACCAAATTTTTAATAATAACGGTGTCTTCATCCCATAGCGCCAACATGACTAAGTATTGCGCATAGGTTAGGCCAAGCCGATCTAGCACCGGCCGATAAGCCCGAATTAGGGCGTTGGTGGCCGAATACAGCGAGTGGCAAACTTGATTCTTGAGCTTGAGGGCGGGTATGTCAGTCAATGTTGTTCTCCAAAGTCCAAAATATTTTGCGCGCAAATCATTGACAGGTCAATGTTTGCCTGCCATTATTTTGCGCACAAAGTAATTTGCCTGGCGCAAGGTTGTCTTGCCTAGCGGGGAGGCTTAGGGCTAATAAGAGGAATAAAACCATGAAAATCGCCTTGTCAGTTATTGGCGTTCTTGTTGTGTTGTTTTTGGCTAGGGTAATTATTCAAGGCAATCAGGTGCCCGAGCTGGGCGTGACAGACGGCAAGTTAGCGGCATTAAGCAGCAAGCCTAATAATGTGTCTAGCCAAGCGAAAGACCCAGAGAAGCGGGTTGCTACTTTGCCCTTTAAAGATTCGCAAGCCAGCACCTTGACTGCATTGAAAAAGGCCGTTGCGGCTTATGGCGGGGCTAAGATTCAAACTGAATCGGACGATTACCTCTATGTGGTGTTTACCACATCCCTAATGCGTTACCGCGATGACGTGGAGTTTTGGCTCGACACTGACAGCCAGCACGTGCATTACCGCTCATCTAGTCGAGCGGGTTATTCGGACATGGGCTTGAATCGCAAGCGTTACGACAAAATAGCCGAGTTGTATCGAGACCTATAAGCATTAGTGGCTTAAACCAAACCTATTTACCTGCTGTCGGCGCACCACGGGTGCCACGCGGCGCAAATCCAAAGGAGCAAACTATGTTAAAAGCACAATACACCGAGCGCGGGCCAATTCCACAGAACTCAATTACTGCCGTGGAGTTTGAGGCCCCCGCGCTGGCCGAAGACGAGGCCCTAGTAGAGTTAATCGCCTCGCCAATTAACCCCTCAGACGTACTCACTCTTACTGGCGAATACGGCATATTGCCACCTATGCCGGCCACTGGCGGTAATGAGGGCGTGGGTAAAATCGTGAAGCTAGGCGGCAAAGGCCCAGCTGTAGGTCAAAACGTGATGTTGCCCGTGGGTATTGGCACTTGGTCTACCCACATAGTGTGTAAGACCGCTCAGCTTATACCGGTACCAAATGAGGCCGATCCGAAGCAGCTGGCAATGATGAGCATTAATCCGCCAACGGCATTGCTGATGCTTGAGCAGTTTGTAGACTTAGAAGCTGGTGATTGGGTCATTCAAAATGCAGCTAACTCAGGGGTAGGTAGCTACCTTGTTCAGCTCGCCAAAATTAAAGGCCTGAAAACCATTAATATTGTTCGCCGCGAATCTGCCATCGAAGGTGTAAAGGCCCAGGGTGGCGACGTGGTGCTGGTCGACGGCCCAGGCCTCGCTAAAGAGGTCGCTAAAATTACCGGCGATAAACTACCAAAGCTGGCGATTGACGCCATTGGCGGCGCGGCAACAGATCGCATTGGCGCCTGTCTTGCGGTGGGCGGCACTTTGGTGAATTACGGTTTGATGAGTGGTGAGCCCTGCCATTTGTCTGCAAAATCCTTGGTGTTTAGCGATGTTACCCTCAAAGGTTTCTGGCTGGCACGCTGGTTCCGCACCGCGACACCTGAGCAGCAAATGGCGGTATTTGGTAAGATCACTAAATACATAATTGAAGGTAAATTGCATACCCCAATCCATGCTGAATACCCCGTTAGCGAAATTAAGCAGGCTGTTGCTGCGGCGGCCGAGGGTGGTCGAGATGGTAAGGTATTAGTTGTCGGCTAATAATGGTGTAGTGCCGGTGATAGGGAGGAGGCGAGCTAGTATTGGCTCGCCTTTTTTTATGTGTAATTCAACGCTTCGTAAGAATAACGAGCAATACCCAATATTCTGTCATTATTTAAAATGGTCTATGTAATGGCGGTGCGCAAACGGGTTTATCCCCTGTGGTTAGCTATTCAGCCAAATGCTATTCTGCCGCGAATTGAGCGATAAAAGTAGCGAGAGTAAATGACAATCAAGCAGAATATTATTTATATCTCTCACGGGGCTGGGCCAATGCCGCTATTGGGCGACCCTGGACACCGTGACATGGTGGCTACCTTGCAGGCGTTTGCCAAGCGGATTGGCAAACCAAGTGCAGTGCTGGTGATTAGCGCTCATTGGGAGGCGCGCGAACCGAGTATTACTGCTGGCAATACGCCGCAACTTATTTATGATTACGGTGGTTTCCCCGCTGAGGCCTACCAGATTCAATACCCCTGTTCGGGAGAACCTGCGCTTGCCGATCAGGTTTATCAATCCTTCGCGAATGCGGGTATTGACGCTGCGCTCGACTCGTCGCGAGGCTTTGATCACGGTATGTTTGTACCCTTAAAAATTATGTATCCAGACGCGGATGTCCCCTGTGTGCAAATCTCCTTAAAGCAATCATTAAATGCTGCCGAACATCTCGCAATGGGGCAGGCCTTGCGTGCACTGCAATGGGATAATTTATTAGTGATCGGGTCGGGCGCGTCGTTTCACAATATACCGGCGTTTTTTTCTGCAGAGCAAAATGAGCTTGATCAGAAAAATGCGGCCTTTGAACAATGGTTAGCCGAAACCCTCGCCAGTGGGGATATAAGCGAAACGGATCGACGGGAGCGTTTAGTGCAATGGGAGGCTGCGCCCTTTGCCCGTTTTTGCCATCCAAGAGAAGAGCATCTACTCCCGCTCCACGTATGTTATGGCATGGCTGGCGATGTCTGTGAAGAAACTATTCCAACAACGATTATGGGCAAGCAGGCGCTAATGTTCCATTGGATAGTGCCCGGAGAACAAGCTTTCACCGGCTTAGAAAAGCAAAATTAATCCGCCCGTCAACAGTGCAAAAAAAATCGACAAGCCAATTAATGTTCGCCAGGGAAAGGGCTGTGCAGGGGGCTCGGTTGCAAGTTGCTCTTCCAGGTAGCTTTTCAGTAAATGTGTATTACGGGTGTTGGCCTTAAATATGGCATCGAAGGCATCACCTACTACCGGCAGCAGGCCCCCCACAAAGTCGATAATTATATTGCGCAACATTCGGAGTTTTACCTCCTTCGTTGCACCTACGCGTTGTGCTTCGACTAATACATAAGAAGACAAGACCAGACCGGCTATGTCGCCTACTACGGGTAACATACCGATCACAGATTCTGCGCCGAGCTGAAATTTTGTAAAGGGTATGCCAATACTGCTGTCGGTAAAGTGGCTAAACTTTTCCAAGCGTTCAAGTACTTTTCGCTGCCGTGCTTCTTTGCTCTCCTTTATCGTGTTGTTCATCGCTAATCGGCTTCTCATCAATAGGGAGTTAATGGAGAGCCCCAAGGATTAGGGCAGTTATTCGTCCGCGCCAAAACGGACTCGTAAGGCTAGGGTCTTTACCTTCGCTTACTCACCGGGCTCAGGCACATCATGTTTACTGACGTTTTGCTCTTCAGCAATCTCTTTTGACCATTCATGGTCTGCAGCATCAGCCTGCAAGCCCTCTTGATTGTCACCGCGCTGTGGAACGAATAGTAGCTTAGTTAGCAGGGGGAAGTGATCAGAGCCTATTGAGGGCAAGCGTTTTATAGACATTAATACAAAATGCTGGCTATGAAACAAATGATCTAAAGGCCAGCGCAGTAAGGGATAGTCAACATGGAAGGTATTGTACATTCCCCTGCCCACACGGGGATCTAATAAACCACTGATTTTACGGAAAAGACGCGTTGTGGCGGACCAGGCAACGTCGTTAAGATCTCCGGTCACAATGATAGGTTGATCGCTATCGACGACACTTTTAGCGATCACGACCAACTCAGCATCCCGCTCAGCCGACTCAGGGTTTTCAGTCGGGCTGGGCGGCGCAGGATGGATGAAATGTACGCGAACCTTGTCGCCTGTTCTCAATACCACAGAGGCGTGTATCGATGGCACGCCTTGCTCGACCAGATAAGAGATCTCTCGCGCTTCCAGAGGAAGTTTTGAATAGACATGCATGCCATACAAATTATCCAGGGGGCATTTTACGCAATAGGGCATATCTGGTTCTAGAGCACTAAGTTGATTTTCCCACCATTGGTCCGATTCCAGTGTGACGAGAATATCTGGCTGATGCAGCTTGACCAGCTTGATCAGCGCGTCGGCGTTACGGTTGGGCGTCAGCACATTAGAGGTCAGAATGCTGAGCTGTCTCTCCGGGCTGCCGTCTGTGGCTGTCTTTACTTCTTTAGGCCATAACGGCGTATAAGGCAATATCCACCATAACTGCCATATCAAGCATAGTGCTGTCACGCTTATCAGCGCCCAAGTGACTGACGCGTGAAGATCCATAAAAATAAAATCGGCAAGCAATACAACGGCTGCAATAACGCCAATTTGCAAGCGGGGGAAGTCCATGCCTCTGACGATCCAGTGTGGATGTCGAGATATAGGCAGCAAGGTCGCTAAAACTATTAAAAAGCTAAAACAATTAAGCACTAGAAGCATAATTAAACCCAACGTTTACTCATTATTTTTAGAACATGCTTAAAAAGCGGGCTCGGCGAGCCCTTGGTCTATAGCTCTTTGCTTAGATGGTAGACTGATCCTTTTACTTTTAGCAAATCGAAGCCGTCTGCCAAGATAAAGCCGTGTTCGGCGTATCGAAACGCATCTTGGTATTCTGAAAAGTCACTGGCGCAAATGCAGGTGAACTCAATTCGAATAGCGATGCCTTTGAACGCTGGCTAAACCACACCATGAGCAGCTCAGATCTTACTGAGCGCGAGCGACACGAGTGTCTCGCCCATTGGGATACGGCACCGTTCGCCCACTTTTGCCATCCAAGAGAAGAGCATCTTTTGCCGTTTCATGTTTGTTATGGCTTGGCCGGTAGGGCGAGTGACGAATATTTACCCGCCATGATTATGGGCAAAAAGCTGGCGATGTTCTGCTGGTAAACCGCGTGTTAGTAATGCCCGCGCCTTTGTTAGGGTGTTGGCAAGCGCAGGCTGCCGATAAGGGCGTCGACTTGCGCAGTGCTGTTTTGGTCGCTATTGGGCACAAACGCCGCAGTCAGGGTATAGCCGCGACCATCGGCCAGCAGGTAGTAAAGTAGTAGTGTATTTTCTTGGGCGCCGAATTGAACGCTAGCCCGTAAACGCTGCGCGGGGTAACCCGCTAGGCTGCGGGTTTCGCGTTGATGAATTTCGCTGCGCCGCGCAAAACGCTGTAATTCGCTCAGGCGAAACTGACTGTAATCTTCTAGACTGTTGGTGGTAGCTTTCGCGTCATTCACATCGACACTCAGGTAGCGGAGCTTACCTGCCAGTGCCGAGTCGGCGCGTGGTTCTATTACCAGTGCGCTGCCCAAGTAGTCTTCGCGCCACTGCATATCGCTGGGCAGCTGCAAGCTAAAGTCGAAGCGGGCATTATGGTAGCGCTGGCTGTTATCGCTGCAACCAAGCAATGCCAATAAGCCTACCGCAAATAAGAATGCCTTCATGGTTGCTTCATCAACACCTGTTCAAACACCGGCAGTGGTCGTCCTTGGTCGTCGGCATTGTAAAAGCTGCCGTCTGGGTAGAGGGCGTAGGCCGCGCCTACCAAGCGGTCGTCGCGCAGCTCAATCCAAAAGAAGCCCCAGCTCATGCCCAGCTGAAAATAGGCATCGTTACGGGTGGCATCAAATACCTCACGGCTTTTTGCCCCCGCGCCAGAGACAATCTGCTGGGTTTTGCCGCAGCCAGCTTGCGGTTTAAACCAGTACAGCTCGTGATCGTGGCCGGTTATAAACAGGTCGACCTTGTCGCACACCGTCGCCTCCAAAAAGGCCTTGTAGTCAGCGCCACGGCAGCTGCTGCTGAGCATAACGTCGCCCACACCAAGACAGGGGTCGGGCGCGGTGCCCACATCATATTGGCCAGCATTGCCGTGTTGGCCATTCGAAATATAGGGGTGGTGGGCAAGGGCAATTTTCCATTTGGCTTTGCTGGTGGCCAGCTGCTCCTGCATAAAATTCGCCTGACTGAGAATATAGGCGTCTAGGGCATCGCCACTCCACTGCGAACTGGTGTCGTCAAAGAAGTGACTGATTGGGCTAGAGTCTAGCGTGAACAATTGCGCAAATACGTCGTCGCCAACGCTGCCAGTGAAGGTCTGGGTGTAAAAACGCTCTGGCATTTTCCACGTGCCCGACGGCGACACGTCGGTGTATTGAACTTGCACATCGCCTTTGGCGTTTTGTGAGCCCTCGCCAATTAGCGTAACCGAATTGTCGTGATTACCCAGCGCCACATAAAACGGAATGCCAATATCGCCGTAGGGTTGCTCAAAGGCATCGGCAAACAGCGGGTCGTCTGTGCCGTCGACACCGCTTTCGTACATATTGTCGCCAGCTAATACTGCAAAGTCGCAACCGCGCATTTCGCAAACCTGTTTCAGCATATCGGCCACTTGGTATTGCAGGTGAGTGGCGTCGCCATCATTGCCGGTGCCGGTATCGCCAATGGCAATAAATCGTAGGGTTTGCTCAGCCTGGGGCGCGGTTGGTGTGTTCGGTACGCCAGCATCTCGCGAGCTGGAACTGGAGCCGCCACCGCATGCGACTAAGAGCATTGGCGCAATAAAAACGCATAATTTATTCATAGCGGAATTCCCTCGTACGGTGCTGGTGCGGGTGGATTCGCTTTGGCCGCACTGGCCCCAGCTGCACTCTGCAGGCGATTTTCGCCACTGGCGGTAAAATGCGCCGCAGCCAAGCTTTCGCCTCGCGATGGCCCGTCAATGGCGTCGACAAACCAGTGTTCGCCCTGGCAGCGCTCAGGCGTTAGGTCTAATAATAAATAGCCGTGTTCGCGTAAATTGATGTACTTCATATGGGGGTTCACAATCTTCAGTCCCTCCTCACCAAGCTCGCGCACTTCGTCGAGCCCCGGTGACGACACCGACGTTGCCACAAACTCCACCGCCATCGAACCACTACCATCAAGCGGGTTGTAGGCTATCGGGTTGTTTGGGTCTTCATTAATGTCCATGCTCCACGCCGTGTGAATATCGCCGGTTAGCACCACCACATTGTCGACGGGTGCGCCGCCATTACCGCGAATCATCTTCCAAACCTCTTCCCTAGCGCGAGGGTAGCCATCCCATTGATCGGTATTTAAGAATATGCCGCCTTGGCCTCCGGGGTTCGCTACATTTAGCGCATTGGGCTCGCCAATGAGTTTTAACTGCCCAAACATCACCTGCTGGCCGAGGAATCGCCACTGCGCAGAACTGCTGCTCAGCGCAGTGCTTAAAAACTGAGTTTGCGCATCGCCAAGTAGTCCGCGATCTGCGCTGGCAATGTCGCCGGCGTCAATAAAGCCAAAGCCACCGAGGCCCGGTGTTTGCGCGGGAATGCTACCGGCTTGCTGCTGGTCGCGGCCGACAAAGCGCGTGTCGAGCATAATGAGGTCTAGCAAATCACCAAAGCGGAATTGCCGGTAAATGCGCGCGCGATTGCCCGGCTCCGGTAAGCGAATTGGCATCCACTCGCTATATGCTTGCAATGCGAAGGACGAGCGCTGGGTCCAGTCGCCTTCACCGTCGTTGTGGTTTTCAGCGCCACTCAACCAGGCATCGTTGGTAAATTCGTGGTCATCCCATACACAAATAAACGGATGCTGTTGATGGCAGCGCTGCAAATCTAAATCGCGCTTGTATTGGGCGTGGCGACGACGGTAGTCAGACAAACTCACCATTTCGTGGCCGGGTTTATAAATGCGGCCGCCAGCCTGCACATCGCTGCCATAGCCATCGTTACCGTACTCGTAAATGTAATCACCCAAGTGAATCACGCAATCGAGGTCAGGCCGCTCGGCAACACGGCGGTAAGCGTTAAAGAAGCCGTGGGGAATACTCGCGCAACTCAATACCGCCAAGCGCAAGTGATCGACCCCGGCCTGGGGCAAGGTGCGGCCCCGGCCGATTTGACTAACAAAATCCAAAGCCGAGAAGCGGTAGTAATAGCTTGTTTCAGGCGAGAGGCCGGTTACGTCTATTTTAACGGTATGATCGCGGCTGCTGTCGGTGGTAAACACGCCCTGCGCCACTGTGCTGCTAAACGAGGGTGACTCGGCTACCTCCCAGCTCACATCGCAGGGCAAGCTGCCTTCAATACTAAGCCGAGTCCAAATGATTAGGGCGTTTTGCAGTGGGTCACCGCTGGCCACACCGTGCTGAAATGGCGACAGCGCTTGGGATATCGCCTTCTTGTCAGATGTCGATGCGGCAATACTCACCGTGGCGGTAGAACCTGCTACAGCGCCAACTGCGGCGCCGCCAAGGCCCATTCTTCGTAAAAAACTGCGGCGCGATAATCCGCGACGGGATTTACGTTGACCCATAGTATTATTTCCTACTTATCTAAAAGGACGGCTTACTTATTAGAATTGCACGTCGCTATGACACGAAAATGACAAATTGTAGACTGGAGTGAATGGCGCGGCAATGCAATGATTGTTTCAACCTTGACGGGACATCGGCCCCAAAAGCCATGGGGCGCCATGCAGTGTGGTGCATGGTTATCCAGTAAGAATTAGCTTGCCGACAGCGGTGTGGCGCTTATTGTAAAATCAGGCTCGAATATCGCTAATCCATCGGCCGCGAATAAGCCCTATAGGGTATAAATAGGGCAATACAGAATATTTCAACATCGCCGCTGGCCACCATAAGCAAGAAGATCGCCCATAGACTCTTGGCTTCGGCATTAAGTAGTCGGGAATCTTTAAGTACTCGTATTTATCAGGATCTTTATCGGCCTTCATTGGCTGTGCTACGTCCCTATATCCAGTTACCCTCAGTTATACCCCCGCTTAGCACCGGATTACAATAGTACCCGTCTAGGACCACAATACAGGGATCAACAATCCACCTACTAGCACGGTATGTCGTCGTTGGGATGCGCGAGCGAAAGAAGCTCGGGAGGAGGCTTTGGGGCGAGCTGGTTGGTATTTGGCGTACGTGGAAGACCGGTGATTGCCGTCATCGCTCGGAATTAAGGTGGGGGATCTCAAGTTAGGAGCGATGAAAATTTGATTCATTTTGTGCGCCAGCATGTAACTATACGTAAAGTGCAATATACGGCGACAGCAATGATTGATTGCTTGAGTCGTCACTGGTGATTCTTTGCAAAATAGGCCTAACTAATAGAGCATAAATATGCCAAATCAAAATATTGTCATCATCGGTGCCTCCGGTGGTCTTGGCTCTGCCTTTGTTAAAATATTTGCTGCTGATCCCAGCAATATAATCCATGCATTTTCTCGTTCAGAAATAAAAAACAAGTTGGCTCATGTGAATTACGGCAGAGTCGATTTTGCTGATGAAGAATCCATCAAAAAGGCTGCAGAGCAGAGCGCAAAAGACGGGCTATTGGATTGTGTGATTGTTGCCACCGGAATACTTCATGAAAGCGATTTTATGCCGGAAAAGTCATTGCGCGATTTAAGTAGTGAAAACTTTCAGCGGAGTTTTCTCGCCAATACGATCGGTCCCGCGTTGGTTGCCAAGTATTTTTTGCCCAAGCTTCAGCTTAAACAGCGGGCAGTGTTTGCCGCGCTTTCGGCCCGCGTTGGCAGTATCGGAGATAATCGTCTGGGTGGCTGGTATTCTTATCGTGCCGCCAAAGCCGCGCTGAATATGCTAATAAAAACCGCCAGCATTGAAGTCGCTTGGCGTAAAAAACAAGCTATTGTAGTGGGGCTGCACCCCGGTACCGTAGATACCAATTTATCACAGCCCTTCCAGCAGCGCGTTCCCAGTAATAAATTGTTTAATGCGGATTACTCAGCAAGGAAAATGATCGACGTTTTACAAGGGCTTACGGTAGCCGATAGCGGAAAGGTATTTGCCTGGGACGGTAGCGAAGTGCCCTGTTGATCGTCTGTTATTTCAACACTATATAAAATTGAGAAAACCTATGAAAACCTTTAGATGTAGCTGTGATAATAAGCAGCTACTGTTTTTTGAAAGCAGTAGCTGTGTTTCATGTCAAAGAGTTGTTGGGCTTGATGATGCTTTTAATAAGGTAGAGCCGTATGACTTTGATGAAGAAAGTGGATGCTATTTCAAAGCCCGTAGACCAGCGGCTCGTTATCAAAAGTGTGATAATAATGCCGACTATAATGTATGCAATGGCATGGTTAACTTGGATGATCTTGTGCCGGAGGACGGCAATGATGAAGTGTTGTGTTTTGCTTGTCGTTTTAATGAAACGGTTCCTGACTTATCTATTGTTGAGCATATCCCGTTGTGGAAGAAGATGGAGGCAGCTAAACGTCGGGCATTGTATACCCTAAAGGCTTTATCCCTGCCGCTGCGTAATCTTAGGCAGGACCCAGAGAATGGATTGAGTTTTGACTTTACTACCGATCGCGATGTGAATGACCATTTTGTTAGTAAATTAGACTATTCTGAATCTGTTTTTACCGGCCATGACTGTGGCCATATTACTATTAATTTGGCGGAAGCCGACGATGTTGCTCGTTCGCAGACAAAGTATGCAATGAATGAGCGTTATCGAACTTTGCTCGGGCATTTCCGGCATGAGCTAGGTCACTACTACTTTGACCAATTGATTGTCGGCTCAGAGAAAAAAAATGCGCTAAGCAAAGAATGCTTTGGTGATGATGAGCTTGATTATCAAGAATCCTTGAAAAAGTATTATGAAAATAAGCCTGCTGATAATTGGCGTGATGAATTTATTAGTGAATACGCCACCATGCACCCATATGAGGATTGGGCAGAGACGTGGGCACATTACATGCATATCATGGATACATTAGAAACCGCTAAAAACTTCTCAATTACGGGCTCAATTACCGGTGATGCGGCGGACGCTGAAGAAACTGATGAATTAAATTTACCTCAAGACTCGAAGTTCTTTTATTCTCAAACATCAATCACATCTGTACTAGATGCTTGGATGGAGTTCTCCGTGATTCTAAACTCCTTAAATAGAAGTATGGGCATGAACGACGCCTACCCTTTTGTGTTGTCTCAGCCGGTACGAAAAAAATTATCATTTATTCATCATGCGATTCACAACAAGTTCAGCTTAATAAAAAGTTAGTGTATTTGGGGGCGGATTTTAGGGATAGGTCTGGATATACCCCCAGCTCCAACAGCCTTTCCTTGGTGAAGTATCGGTACTTGAAGCGCCAATATTTTTCCCCATTGGGTTTAACCAATAGAAACAGTTCACCCCCCCGTCGCTTAGTTTGTCGGGGCTACTTAAATTGGGGGTATCACGTATAGCGTCGGTCAATGTACCCCCAGATATACCCTCATAATATGCTAGATTGCAATAGATGCCCCCAGCCCCCTATGGACGCTCCAGACACAAAAAACCCCAGATTTACTGGGGTTTCAGGCCTTCCTTGGTCTCCCTTGGAAGAATTTTTGGTGGGCCGGCGTCACTTTAAAACAACTCATATCCTGTTGATAATAAACGTTATTTAAATTAGGTTTTTTGTTTATGCCCCCAAAAGTGCCCCCAAGGTGGCGTCGCTATCTGTCATTGTTAAGTATCTGCGGGCGAGTCGATCATTATAAGGTCTTGCTTTAACAGGCGGAGGGGCGAGGATAATCAAGCCAGCAGGCATTGTTCACTATCAGCACGCGCGTTGCCAATGAGGCCGAATATGAATTGAACTAGCGGCTGCTTTATGTGCGATTAAAAAATAAGGCCTCGCGGGTGGCAAGGCCTTATACGGTCTAGTTATCGGTTTGTGCGTTCGAGGATGACATCAGTGCCAATATAGATCAGCGCTTCTTCTGCGCTACCAGGTGCCGCGCCAGCACTTCTGGCCGCTGCGTCTTTAGCCATATCAGTCAAGATCTCTTCGCTTGTAGCGGGCGGTTGATTGCGATCGTAGTGGGTATTTCGCTCGGCGCCACCACTGCGATACCCTTCGCGATCGTAGTCGTGATCATTGTCTTCGTGGTCATGTTCTTTGTGTTTTACTTTGCCTTCACCAGATTTTTTGGCTTGGCCGGGCGGCATGCCATTAACCCAGCCATGCTTTTTACCTTTATTAGCAGCTTGTTCATGCTCATCGTGATAATCGTCTGGTTTACTTTTTTTCTTGTCCTTTTTATGATCTTTGTCGGAATAGTTTTTAGATGTTTTCGACTTTGAGAGCTCGCGGTCGTCGTCTGCGAGCGCGCTAGTAACAGGTAATGCCATTGCCGCAATACAAAGGCAGGCTAAAATTGTTTTTGTCATTATCTATCCTCAATTATCGTCAATGGAATAATTTACGAGCCCATCGCCTATATGGAGTATTAATCGCGCATATTTACATGAATTTACAATGGTAGTGGTCTCTCTGATAGGGCGACATTAATTTTCAGTTGTTTTGCATTCCGATTTATAGTCAGTGTCACAACTTGTCGCCTTTATTGTGCGTCAAAGGCCAGTTTGATGGTGAGTATCTGTTGTGCGGGTGTTTCCAGCTAGTAATCCTCGCTGTTTATCTCGCTGAAAGAAGCGATTGATAAGGAACTATGCTGCTGTATATAGGCGATTATACATGGTAAGGCTTCGCCCGTGTAGTCAATTTAGGCTCTTATGTATGCAATCCATCGGTAATGTATTATCCCGATTGGGTAAACGTAGGGCAGAAGTGAATATTTAATCATCGCAACCGGCCACCAGAGCGGTGGTAGTCGCCAGTTCGTGTGAGGGCTTGGCATTAAATAGTCGGGGGTATCAATGTACCCCCCCCCCTGCAGGTTGTTGTTGTCGGTTTATCAGGGGGTAGATGGAAACTGCTGTAAAAATGGGTTGTCCACTGCGTTTGAGCCTGCCAAGCGTCGGATTAGGTTAAAATGCAGAGTCTTTATATACTGCCTCATCGCAGGCACGTAACCCTACGGGGTCGGGCTTCTATTTCAGCGATTCGCGCTTACATTCCGGCCCGTCTTGTGGGTGTTATTATTTTTCGAGGTAATTGATGAGTGTCCCGTCGAGAATAAGATTTGAATTAATAAATGGGCTGCAAGAGCAGGAAGTTAAATCAGCGGAGTATCTCATTTATGCCCACCAGTGCGCTGTAGGAACATACGTTGGACTTTCCAAAGATCCTGTAAGGCGATGGCAGCAGCATGTTTCTGATGCGTTCAATTCGCACAGCCAAAATACAGATGATAAGTTTCGGGAGGCCATAAGAGGGTTCCATGATACGTTTAAGCATTATATTTTAGCAATATCCTCATTTGAAAACGCAGCAGTAAACAAAGAAGCTGCTGCAATTGAGTTTTACGGCCATAACTTGAATATGAGATCTGAGGTAGTGAGTGATAGAGATTACGGATTTAAAGCAATAGGCTCTCAAATATCACTCCCTATTGTTCTTGAGAAAAAGAGCAGTGGGAAGATCTCCTACGCTCGGGAAGACTCTGAGAGGATCGCCGTAGTCGCGGTAGTCTTTGAGGAGTTTGGTAGAAAGCGGCTTAAATGTGTGAGTGGTCAACCATTTGAAGAGGGCCTTCGTGTGCAGTGCAATCGCGAAGAGCGCGCAAAGCTTAAAGTTGGTGACAGGGTTAAGGTGAAAGTTCAGGTGTCTGAACAGGGGGGAGTGAAATACTTAGTCGCGGCGAACTCAGCAACCTTAGAAAAAATTAAATAATCATAACAAGCACATATTATCTCGGTGCAAAAAAGGCCAGCGCGGCTGGGGTGGCCTACGCTACGTTTAAGCTTTCCCAAAAGTGAGCGTTATATTTCGTTGCGGAGGAGTCACAATGTATTACGATATAGAGAGCGGGGAGTTTCCTGCCGCTAATTCATGCTCTTATGTCTGAAACCCATCGGCAATGTATTACCCCGATTGGGTAAAGGTAAGGTAGTAGTGAATATTTGATAATTGCGGCTGGCCACCAGAGCGGAGGTAGGCGCCAGTTTGTTCTTGGACTGGGCATTAAATAGTCAGGAATATCTAGGTACTCATATTTACCGTTATCTTTCTTCATTAGCTGTTCTCTGGCTATGAGTGTTGCCTTTTACGGGTCAGAATATATCACTATATAAATCTTTGAAATGAGCAATAAGGGCTTGGTTGGCCGCATCCTCGGCTTTTACTAGCTCGTTAATTAGTCGGTCTCTTGTATGTGCCCACATGCGCCGGCGATTGGGGCCAAACAGCTTCTTTTCCAGCTTGTTGCGCTTCATGCAGGCTCTTCCGTGCGCCCCTTCCAATTGTGTTTGATAGGGAAGGTTGTAGCACTGTCGGCAGTAGAACAGCCTTTCTGCGCCACATAGTAAGGCGCAGCGCCTTTCGCAGCGCGGGCAAGTAAACCAATACCGTAAACCGCCATAATGACAGGGTGTTGTTTCTAGCGCGACAGTTTGGGCTACGCTCTGCCAGTCACCACCGTTAATGCGATAACGATAGTTAAGATTGAGACTATGTTCAGTCACTCGGTAGCGGATGTCACCGGAGGGCAGGCCGTTGCAGTTCCATCTTAAGGTGCCAGCCATACCAGCTTGGAGCCACCCCATTCGCCGCATGAATCGAATATCTATACAGCGCGTGCTGTCGACAGTGTCACGGTTACTTGATGGTCGTCCACTTCCAATTCCGCCCATAAAGTCATCCTCCAGTTTATTTCCGAAAACATTAGAAAATAGCCTATGTTCATATTCGTGTGTTTAAGGTGTTGTGCTTATATCATCCTGCCCTTCGTTAATCCTTTAACCGTATAGGGGTTGGTATATACATAAGGTGTTCAATTTCTGAATGGTGGAAGTGCCTTCTCGAAAACTTCTAAAATCGTTTGAAATGCTAGGGGCGTAAGGCACAAGGCGATTTATCCAGTGTTCATAATTTGAAGCTTTGATAAATTCGATGTTCAACTTATGAAGTTATAAACGGCCGCACTTATTCAGTTCTTGAAGTTACTAACTTTAATTTTTGAACCTTTGATTTTCTTCGCACATCTCTTTCGCATTGGATTTCTCGTTTGAGTGAATCGATCTCCGCCTGAGCTGCTTTTACGGAGTCGAAAACTAAAAAGTCGTTAGTCGGTTTTCTAGCTGTAATTCTCTGCTTGGGAGACTGTAATTAAGTCTGTGTAACTGTCTATCATTAACCCCTTACGGGAAGGATAGACAGATTATGAACAAAAAAGACTTAGAAGCCTTTGCAC
>NZ_JACHHW010000013.1 GCF_014202945.1 Zhongshania antarctica
ACCACCTGATCCCATCCCGAACTCAGAAGTGAAACGTGTCATCGCCGATGGTAGTTTGGGGTTTCCCCATGCGAGAGTAGGTCATCGCCAGGCTTCTAAATAAAACACCCCGTTCAGCTTATGCTGGACGGGGTTTTTTATTTAGGATGCGAGGAGCGTCTCTCACTAAATACCGGGCTCATGCGACGCAGCCTGTACCGCAGGTACGGAGGAGGTGCGATGTAGCGAAGCGGAAGCGTCCCAAAGGGATTGCGAGCACTGCTCGCAACACAAAGTAGGTCATCACTACGCGCCAAACTTTATTAAGTGCTGCAACGCTGGTTTTTTAGTCCTTTTTATAACCCGCAGTACCCGCGGCAGCTCAACGCTAGACGGGAGACGGAAGGCGCAAAAGATAAAATCAACACCAAGTCTCCGGTTCCCAGCCTTACGCAATACCCACAAAAAAGCCCCAGCAAGATTTCCTGCTGGGGCTTTTGTTTTTTTAGCGTTCCCACCTGCCAAGGGGCGTATGCTTAAGCTTTCTTGTCATCGCAAATAGTTGTTGAGTTACGTCTCGTCTTGCATTGCGCCACTATCACATACGTTTTCTCTCTGAGCGCCACGTTGATCTTGAGCGGGGCATCGGTCCATTAGGCCATTTTCAAGTGCGGGACTGGTTGCGAAGGGGGCGTGGGTGTCGGTAGGGCCGCCATTGTCAGCGAGTTCATCTAACTCTGGGTTGGTAGAATTCTGGTCATTTGTAAAATTTAGGTTACAGCTGTCGTCATCGGATATATTGCCGCCGAGTGAGTGGATAGCCGAGATAGTATTTTTACAGTTTGCAGGACCTCGTGTGGAGGTGTTGCCAGCAATTATTGTGTTAATTAATTCGACCGGGCGTCCGAAAACTTCACTGCCAATTTCCTGAAATACCCCGCCAGGATCACCTTGATAGGACGTCGCGATATTGAGTCCGCCACCGCCAATGACCGCGTGATTGTTGACTATAGTGGAGTTGATGATGGTGACTGGGCCGCCGCCGCGTGCATCTATTCCGCCGCCTTCACCTTGTGTGCCGCCGTCATAGGTACTGTCTGAACAGCAATCTTCTAGTATGCGATTGTTGCTAATTGTCGAGTTGATGACCAGACCCGCAGCATCAAAGCGAATCCCACCGCCTTCGCTTTCAGCGGTGTTATCACTGATGGTACTTGAATCTATAATCGCGGAGCTACTTGGCGTATTGAAAATGCCGCCGCCATAGCCGCTAGTGTTGCCGCTAATAGTGCATCGCGTAACGGTTAATTGGCCTTGATTGAAGATTCCGCTGGCGGATCCTCCGGTTATGGTTAGGTCGGAAATAGATAAAATTGCGTTTGGCCCAACACCGAATACTCGGTCAATTCCATTGCCATCTAAAATAGTTTTTCGGGCGCCTGCGCCGCGAATGTTGGTGGAACCAAGGATCGATAGCATTCCAGCATCGGAGGTGCCCTCGGCTACAACGGTTGGTATAAGTGGCGGCTCTATAAATTTATAGTGGCCTGGAGGCATAATTATTACGTTAGTGTGGGTGAATGGATTTGTACTCAGCAGTATTGTGGCATTAGATTCCTGAACGGCTGCTCGTAAACTGCAACCCCCGGTCTCTGTTTCACAGAGGCCATCACCTTGTAATATATCTGGTTCGTCACCCTCGTAATCGACGATAAAGGTGCCCGGTGATGCCGGGCTGAACGGTGGGGAGTTATCCTGACTTTCTTGTGCCGTATTACTTGGGTTTTGATTATTTCCGGGCGAACTTGAGCCTCCGCCGCAAGCACTTTGAAATACCAGTGCAGCTGCAATAAGTAGGCGTGGGACAGTGAATTTTAAAACGCTGCTACAAAAACTATTCATAATTTACTCCAGAAACTTGTCACTCTGATTCGACGGCGCCGATATCACAGGTATTATTTTGGCCGCGAGCTATCCCACGTTGATCAACTGTCGTGCAGGTTTCGATCTTTCCCGCATCTATTGCGGGGCTAGACGGTAATAGTAGATGTGTGTCGGTTGGCCCGCCGTTGTTTGCTAATGGTGCAAGAAAAGGTTCAACGCCCGGTAGGTCTCCCGCCTGATTCAAACCACAGCTGCCGTCGCTGTCTATATTGTTGCCCTGTGACAATATGCGCGAAAGGCCAACCGTCGTTAAGCAATCGGCGCTTTCAACCTCGGCGATATTGTTTGCGATAATTGTATTTTCTAAAATTAAATCAAAGTGTGGAATCTCGGCTGCGCCGGTCACTGGATCCGGCAGGGCGTCAATATATGCAGTGTCGAAATGTACTCCGGCGCCACCTTGGGAGGAGCTGTTAAATACAATTGTCGAATTCCGAATAATAGTGCCGATACCGCGAATGTCGATACCACCGCCTTGCGAGAAAGCGAACGGAACGCCTGTGCCGGCGGGGAGTGGATCTGCTAAACCCAGTGCCTCATTGTGGCTAATGGTCGAGTTTGTGATTGTTCCTCGGGTATCTATGCGTATGCCGCCAGCTTGACCTTCAGCGATATTATGGCTAACCGTGCTGTCGTTTAGCTCTAGACTGCCGAGTGGGTTAACGAATATACCGCCGCCGCCACTGGATTGATTTTCTGTAATCAAAACCCGCGATAGTTTTAAATGCGCCTGAGAGTATATTCCGCCTCCCATGGTGTTGCCGTAACCGCCGGTTATCGTCAAATCGGTGAATGCTGTGTCAGCGCCGCGATGTATTTCGAATACCCGATCTAGTTGTTGGGCGTCAATTATTGTTTCCCTTGCGCCTGCGCCTTGAATCGTCATTGGCGCCGTTATATTGAGTGACCCGGTTGCTTCGCTTGCGATGATTGGTCTAGCGATGGCGGCATCAAGTCCTAAATCACCTGTAGAAAGTGTATTGGGTATTGATAGCGCGTAGGTGCCTTCCGGTATAACTATGGTGTGCGGATTTCCTTCGGAATTCAGCACACTAGAATTCGCCTCCATGATTGCTGCGCGTAGCGTGCATGCGCCCTGCGCGGTCGCACATATTAGATCTCCGGGGGTCTCATCGACTTCGTCATCTGGGCTGTTAACTCTGAGGGCGTGTTCAGGTAGGTTTGTTATGTTCGCTGTTGTTTCCGGCAATTCAGCTTTACTGGCTGATCCACCACAAGCGGTCAGGCTGAGTATAGAAACCAAAATTGCTAGCTTCCGTTTGGTCAGGACATTTCGCGTTATACGCATAATTCACTCCTTATATTTTTATTTTTAACTGTATTTCTAAGCGTAGTGCCCCCCCAAAACAAGCGGCACCGTTCTATTTTCTATTAGGTATATGTCGTGGAACTCCTTTGTTGGCGCCCTAGCGATTAAATACGTTGTTGGTATGACGCAATTCACCATTCGTCATTATTGAGTCCGAGAATGGCATCGCACTAATACTCAGTGTCACCATGTGGTGATTTAGTTAAATGTAACCACGTGGTGACATTTGTGTCAATCTACGTTAGTCTCGATTTCAGTTATTTTTAATTTCGGGCGTGAATGTGAGTGGCAAAATCGAAACTACAGCTAAGAAACTAGGGGGTGGGAAGGGGAATCCGTCCGTGTCTAAAGTGGGTGGCGGCCGAGATCGACTGTTGAAAGCAGCGTTACGTCTAGGCGCTAGGCAGCGGTCGATTGCAAATCTCGGCTTGAGGGAGCTGGCGCGGGAAGCCGGCATGCACCACACGGCAATATATCGCCACTTTAAATCGATAGATGAAGTTGCTGTTGCTTTAGTCGAACCGCTGTCTGCGCAATTGCGAGTAGACCTTCGCTTTGCCCGACGAAGTGCGAATAGAGATGCCAACGATATGATTAGGGCGTCGACACTACGCTATTTTGACTATGTCCGAGAGCATCCGCTTGGTGTAATTTTTTGCGCTAGGGAGATTCATGGCGGTCTGCCTTGCCTTCGTGAGGCATTGCAGAAAATGCTAGATGAATTTGCCGCCGATAGCGCAGAAGATTTGTGCTTGCTTGGCTTAGATAAATTGTTACCTGACTATGAAATGCTCTTAACTTTGACGCGTTTGATTGCGCAGCACACGCTTTTTGCGGCGCTCGATTATTTGGAGCAGAAAGAAAATAGTGACGTAATTGTTGAGCGAACTGTCATATTTGTGGAGTGTTTAATTGCGGGTGCTATTGCTCGTAATCGCAGTACTTGAAGAGTTTTGGGAATCCGATTAGCAGATTAAAATAATTATAAGGATAGAGAGTGAGTGATTTTCGTGCGCAACAAATTGCTATTGTCGAAACGTATTTAGATGCGGGTTTATTGCAGCATAAGCCAGAGAATGTATTGTTCGCTGAGAACTGTACCCGCTGGGAGATGGGCTATGCCACGGGCAGCGGAGCGGCCCAATTGCGCGAGTTGTTAAAAGACCCCGCGTATGAGGGCAATGAGGCGATTGAGAATAGACGCTGGCTGGTAGAGGGCGATGAGGTCGATTGTTTTTATGATTTAAGAATAGCTGGTTTGCCCGAGCCGCTGAAAATAGCCACGCGGTTCACCATTGAGAATAAGTTGATTAGCCGCATTGAAATTTATGTGTGTGCTGGGGAGTTACAACAAATAATCATGGATCAGGTTAAGGCACTGAGTGAAGGTTTATAATAAACGGGTAGCTGATTACGGGTTATTTGGAATAGCACTCAGCATCCATTAACGATATTTATTGCTTCTCCTCGCCGAAAAGCTGCTACGACTCTCACCGATTGATCGATTAGTGCCTGTCGCGCTTCACGGCTGCCCCACGCGTTGTGGGGCGTTACTATTAAATTGGGATGCTTGCAACTGAGCAGTGGGTTGCCATTTCTTGGCGGTTCTTCGGTGAGAACATCCACGCCTGCACCACCGATTAGGTCTTCGTTTAGTGCGCGAGCGAGATCGGCTTCGTTAACAATGCCACCCCTTGCGGTATTGATGAGGATAGCGTCGGGTTTCATTTTTTGCAGTGCAGCGAAATTAATCAAATCGCGGGTTTGTTCATTTAGTGGGCAGTGGATGCTCAGTACATCACATTGCGGGAGCAACGCGTCGAGTGCTAAGCGCGGCGGTATTCGCTCGGCGTCAGTACCGGGGCGAGATTGCCAGGCGAGGATGTTCATGCCCATGGCGCGGCCAAAGTCGGCTACGCCCTGACCTGATGCGCCATAACCAATAATACCCAATGTCTTACCGCTGAGTTGGCGAATAGGCGGGTTCAGTAGGCAAAATTGATTGTGGGTTTGCCACTGTCCTTGCTGCACCGCAGCGTGGTAGCTGGGTAACTGACGCATTAATGCAAGTATGAGCATGGCACTGTGTTCGACTAGTGCGATACTGGAGTAGGCTACGTTATTGCACACCGTCACGCCGAATTCGGCGGCAGCAGCAAGGTCTATGTTGTTGGTGCCGGTGGCGAGTACGACGACTAGCTTCAGTTGTTTGGCGCTAGCAAAATGTTCGCGTTTGAGTTGTACCTTATTGCTAAAAACAACATCTGCTCCGGCAATGCGTTCCGCAATGTCTGCTGCCGGCGTGTGCGGAAAAACATCGGCGCTGTCGACAGCGTTGCGCAATTTTTGCCAGTTCACATCTGCTGGGGCGAGGCTGTCGAGATCGAGAAAAACTCCGTGCATGGCAGGAAAACCTTATTCTATTGGCGTTGCTAGTGGTTTGTAGTCGGCCCGCTATATTTGTCGGTCCAGTGCGGGAAATGCATGCGGTGCGAGGACAGCAATAGCGCCCCAGTTTGAAAAATTATATAGAGCTGTACATTGCCGTAGATCGCAAAGAAGGGCAGCGTCAGCAAGAGATTGGGTACGTGGCAGAAGAGCACCTTGCGCAAATTCCACTCTGGGTAATTGTGCGGTGGCGACACTTTAATGTCCCAGTAAAACTGTTGCCAGTTGCCGTTATAGATGGAAATAAGCGTAATAGTGATGAGTGTTGTCCACAGCAGCGAGAGTTGAAAAAGTTCGCTTAGGGCCCATAAACTAAGAAATAACTGGGCCTGACTCAGCCCCCATATGAGACCAAATAACGTTGTACTTAGCGGGTGCCATTGCCGACCGTCGGTGTAAGTGCCTTTGGCCCAGATGAATCCGTAGGCGCCAATAATAAGGAGGCTGCATAGCGCTAGGCTGGTGAGCCACAGTGGGTCATTGATTTGCTCCGGTGTCACCAATGACCGCGTGAAAACAGCGTCGTTGACCCCGCAGAGTAGAGCGATGAGGGTGGTTGTACAAAAATAAATAATGGCGCGCAGCCAAGCGAGATCGGCGCGGTATTCGCTGTGCTCGGTGCTGCGTTTTAGCAAGCTGATTACGCAGATTACCGCAGTAATAATACAAACGCCGGCGAGCATATACTGCCACGTTTCGGAGAAAATAATACTCGGCGAGAAATAGGGCGCTTGCGACACAGCGGGACTTCCGTGAAATAATTTTTGGAAGTGTCGGACGATCAGTGGTGCAGTGTCAAGCTGGTCTTCGCGATGCGAAGTTATTTTACTTGCTGCTTGGCGAGCTTCCTCGCGAGTGTTCTTCGGTGCATTCCTAAGCGCCGGGCCGTTTCAGATATATTAAAACCTGTCTCAGCAAGTGTTTCGTGAATGCGCTCCCACTCGAGGGTTTTTATCGAGGTAGCGCGGCCGCGAATTTCAACGGCAACATTGCCTTCTGCGTTATTGAATGCGGCTTCGATGTCGTCGGTGTTGGAGGGCTTGGCAAGATAATGACAGGCGCCGAGTTTTACTGCTTCTACCGCTGTGGCGATGCTTGCGTAGCCGGTGAGCACCACAATTAGCATGTCGGGGTCGTGTTTGTGCAAGGCCTGCACGCAGGCTAGGCCAGATGCTTCGCCATCTAATTTGAGGTCCACCACCGCGTAACCGGGAGAGTGACTCTCTAATAAAATAAGTGCGCCGTTGAGACTGCTGGTGCTGAGCACCGAGTAGCCTCGGCGCTCGAAGGAGCGACTCAAAGTTCGCGCAAAAGCCGCATCGTCTTCAATCAGTAATAGGGTCGGTGCGCTGTTGTCGGTGCTTGCATCGGTGCTGCTGGAGTCGTTTGTCATTTGCTTAAACCTCCTTGAGTCGGAGTGCGTCTAGTGGCAGGCGCAGGCTGATTTCGGCGCCGCCATCGTGACGATTGCGGGCGCGTACTTGGCCGCCTAAAATTCGCGCCACATTGAACACAAGGAATAGTCCCAAGCCGCTGCCAGGCCGCCCCTTCGTGGATTGATAGGGTTGACCCAAGCGGTCGAATACTTCTTTGGCGAAGCCGGGGCCGCGGTCGATAACCCGTATCAGCACGTTGTCGTCTTGGCGGGAGACGGTGAGGCCGACCCATTCCGGTGAGGCTTCTAGGGCGTTGTCGAGCAGATTGCAGATGGTTTGTTTTAACACTGTGTCTGAGGCAATATCTAGATCTTCGCCAAATTGATTGTCAAAACTGAATTCACGGACTTTACGGGTGTTCCGCCACTCGTTGAGTAGCTCGTCGAAAAACGCACAGACGCTGGTTTCGCCGGAGGATTCACCACGGGTTTCCCCCGCCGACATAAGAATGCCGCTCACGATGGTTTTACAGCGCTTTACCTGAGTTTGCATCTCGGTGATTTCTTCGTGTAGATCCGGGTCGTCGTTAAGCGCGGGCATATGTCGCCAATCGCCTAAAATGACGGCAATGGTGGCCAGTGGCGTACCAAGTTCATGGGCGGCACCCGAGGCGAGCAAGCCCATGCGCAAGATATGTTCTTCTTCTGCGGCGCGCTGGCGCAATTCGGCCAGGCGGGCATCGTGTTCCCGATGGGTGCGATTAATGCGATTGATGAAAATGACTAGCAGGGCGGCGCTGAGCGCTAAACAGATCAACATGCCCTCAATGTAATAACTGCGGATGCCCAGGTGGTAATCTTTGGGAAGGTCGATGGGGCGACCAGCTTCGGCCAGCCAAAGAAAACACACGGTGGCAACGCCCATAAGTACCCATGCGTAGACTTGGGTCAGGAGTACGGCGGCCAGGCCAATCTGGAGTAAATAGAGAAATACGAAGGGGTTAGTGGCGCCACCGCTGAAGAGGAGTTGTAAGGTTAGTGTGCCCATGTCTACCAGTAGGCCCGTAAACAACTCTGCAGTGCCTACTCGGCGCCGCATTCGCAAACTTAGCTCATTAAATGCATTGAAGGCGACAAGTCCACCTAGCACGCTTAGCATTGGCTGCAGTGGCAGTTCGACGCCAAAGCCGTAATGAGTAACCAAAATGGTGAGTAATTGGCCGAGCACTGCCATCCAGCGCAACTGAACCAGCTGACGCATATGTTTGCCAAGGGTGTCGGTATCGTCGGATTCGGTTTGTCTTAGCAGCTGGTTTACGGCGGCCAGCGCTCTGGTGTCGGTCATTATTGTGTTTCTCCCCGGAGCTATTTTAGCTAAGGCGCTGTAGTGCTTCGTTTGCCAGTATACGCATGACGGGCTGAGTGCGCAGCCGCGTTCAGTCTTTGCTGCGGCGGCCTTCCCGAAACACAATAAAGCCCGCGATCAGTACTGAAAGGGCGAGGCCGTACCAAGTGATCGCGTACACCAGGTGACTATTGTTAAAGCTAATGACGGTGAGGCCGCCGATCGGCGTGTTGGCGCTTTGGCTGTCGTCGCTTTGGGTTTGTGGCGAATTAGCGTCCGCGTCTACGAAATAAGGTGCGGCGCTGATACCAAGGGCGTCAGTAATTGCCTTTACATCCCGTGAATACCAGCGGTTGGTGCTGGGGCTATTTTCACGCAGTACACTGCCGTTTGGCTCGTTAAGCCGGAGCAGGCCGGTGAGGCTTGTGTCGGTCTGCGGTGGCGCCAGTGGCGTGACACCTTGGCCGATATAGCCGCGATTGACTAAAACGATACTGCCATCGTGACGCTGAAAGGGCGTGACTACCCAGTAGCCGCTGCCAAGCTCGGTGGCGGTAACGACGAGGGTGTCTTTGTTCTGGAGGAATTGGCCGCGTAATTCGACGTGACGGTATTCGTCATCGGCCTTATTAACCGAAGGCCAGTCGCGAATACTTGGTGCTGATTCAGCGGGCGCGTGAACGCGGGTTTCGACTTTTTCGATTAAATCTAACTTCCACAATCGGCGCTCTAACTGCCAATTGCCAAGGGCAATAAAGCCCGCAAAGAGGAGCAGGCCGCATAGGCTGATTAGCGATAAGCTAACTATGCGGCGAAGTGACACGGTTTAGCTGCCGCCCGACATCATCGAGGGCATCATATTCACGTTCATGTGGTACATCACCCACAGCGACCCGGCTAAGGTAATGAATAGTAATACCACAGTGAAGATAAGCGACAGCATGGTCCAGCCACCTTCAGACTGAAAATTCATGTGCAGAAAATAAACCATGTGCACCAGAATTTGCACTAGGGCAAAGGCGAGAATGATCAGCACGGTGGTGTTGCGTGAGCTGAATACATCACCCATTACTAGCCAAAAGGGGATGGCGGTAAGAAATATCGAGGCCATAAATCCCAACATATAACCGCTGAAGCTGCTGTGCGGGCCTTCTTCTTCGTGGTGGTCGTGATGCTCATCGTGGTTGTGTGAAAGCTCGCTCATGACAGAGACCCCATCAAATAAACAATAGTAAATACGCCGATCCAAACAACGTCCAGAAAGTGCCAGAACATAGACAGGCAGAATAAACGGCGGCGGTTAGCGGTAGTTAGGCCGTGCTTGCGGAGTTGGAACAGCAAGGTGACCAACCAGATAATTCCGATACATACGTGTAGGCCGTGGGTGCCGACGAGGGTGAAAAAGGCCGACAAGAACGCGCTGCGCTGGGGACCAGCACCTTGGTGTAAAAGATGGTAGAACTCATAGAGTTCTAAGCCCAGAAAGCCTGCCCCGAATACGCCGGTAATAGCGAGCCAAATCATGGTGCCTTTGAGTTTGCGCTGCTGCATTTGCAACATGGCAAAGCCGTAGGTGATCGACGAAAACAGCAGAAAACTGGTGTTTAAGGCAACCAGCGGCAGATCAAATAAATCTGCGCCCGATGGCCCGCCCGCATAGTTCTGGCTTAATACGCCATAGGTGGCAAACAGCGCCGCAAAGATGAGGCAGTCGCTCATCAAATACAGCCAGAAGCCCAGCAGGGTGCCGTTGGCGACGTGATGCTCCCCCTTAACGAGGAAGTCGAATTGACCCGCCTGAACGGCGGGCGTAGCAGTGGAATGAGACATCTTAGGCAAGCACCTCAGTTCGTTTGGATTCGACTTGCTCAACCTCTTCAGCGGGGATGTAGTAGTCGCGCTTGTAATTAAAAGTGTGCGCAATAATGGCAATCATAAGGGCTGCGAACGTCAGGCCGCCGATTAACCACATATGCCAAACCATCGCGAAACCGAACGCTGCGCTGAGGCCTGAGATCACCATGCCGGCGGCGGTATTTTTGGGCATATGGATGGGCATAAAGCCATCAGTTGCATGCTTAAAACCATTGCTCTTCATATGCCACCACGCATCAAGATCGTATACCCGTGGGGTAAACGCGAAGTTGTATTTTGGTGGTGGTGACGAAGTTGACCACTCTAGGGTACGGCCACCCCACGGATCGCCAGTTTCGTCGCGCAGCGAGTCGCGGCGCTTGTAGCTCACATAGAGCTGAACCAAGAAGGCGATAATACCCATGCCGATTAACACTGCGCCACCTAGGGCGATTTGGAACCAAATCTGCAGCGATGGATCGTCGAAGTGGCTCATGCGGCGGGTTACGCCCATAAAACCGAGCATGTAAAGCGGCATAAAGGCGAGGTAGAAACCGATAAACCAGCACCAGAACGAGACCTTGCCCCAGAAGGGTTCCAGCTTGTAACCCGTAACCTTGGGATACCAGAAAGTGATCGCCGCAAAGGTACCGAAGACGACACCACCGATAATGACGTTGTGGAAGTGAGCAATCAAAAATAGGCTGTTGTGCAGCACGAAATCAGCGGGTGGCACAGCTAATAACACGCCGGTCATACCGCCAATCACGAAAGTGATCATAAAGCCGATAGTCCACAGCATGGGGACTTCAAACTGAATGCGGCCACGATACATGGTGAACAGCCAGTTAAAGATTTTCGCGCCCGTGGGAATCGAAATGATCATGGTGGTGATGCCAAAGAAGCTATTCACCGTTGCGCCAGATCCCATGGTAAAGAAATGGTGCAGCCACACGAGGTAAGACAGAATCGTGATGACCAAGGTCGCGTAGACCATCGACGAGTAACCGAATAGGCGCTTACCACTGTAGGTAGAAACGATCTCTGAGAACACCCCAAAGATCGGTAGAATCAGTATGTAAACCTCTGGGTGACCCCAGATCCAAATCAGGTTTACGTACATCATGGCGTTGCCGCCAAGATCGTTGGTGAAGAAGTTCATGTCCAAATAGCGGTCTAAGGACAGCAAGGTCATTACCGCTGTTAATACGGGGAAAGCCGCCACAATCAGAATGTTAGTACACAGCGCGGTCCAGGTGAAAATCGGCATTTTCATCATGTTCATGCCGGGCGCACGCATTTTTACAATGGTGACCACAAAGTTGATGCCGGACAGCAAGGTGCCGACCCCGGCAATCTGTAGGGACCAAATATAGTAATCTACCCCGACCCCGGGACTTTGTAATATTCCGGTTAATGGCGGATAAGCCAGCCAGCCGGATTTGGCGAATTCACCAATAAACAGCGACACCATAATTAGCGCCGCACCGGCACTGGTCATCCAGAAGCTAAGGTTGTTTAAGAATGGGAATGCAACGTCACGCGCGCCGATCTGCAGGGGCACGATATAGTTCATTAAGCCGACCACAAAAGGCATGGCCACAAAGAAGATCATGATCACGCCGTGGGCGGTGAAGATTTGGTCGTAGTGATCTGGGGGCAGGTAGCCGGTAGCTTCACCAAAGGCCATGGCTTGGTGAATCCGCATCATGATAGCGTCGGCAAAGCCGCGCAGCAGCATGATTAGACCCAGGATCATATACATCACGCCGATGCGTTTGTGATCGATGCTGGTAAACCACTCGTTCCACAAATAGCCCCACACCTTGTAGTAGGTGAGCGCGCCAAATAAGGCTATACCACCGAGGGCAGCGACCACAAAGGTCGCGATCAAAATCGGATCGTGAAATGGGATTGAATCAAGGCTTAGGCGCCCGAATATAAGGGTACTGAGATCAGACATGAGAGTTACCGGCGCCCTGACGCGCTAAAAGTGAATGGGACGGACGCTTCGCGACCACGGTAATTGCACAAAAAGAGCTAGTGGGCATGGTGACCCTCGTCATGTGTTTTGGCTGTTGAATTGGCTGAGTTTGGCGCTGCGGCGTCACTTTTGTGGCTGCCGTGGTGCTTCATCATATCCTTCATGCACAGGGTGCCAGGTTCAACGCAGCGGTTGAGAATAGTGTCGTAAAGCTCGGGCGCGACTTCGCGATAGTATTGCACGGGGTTGTATTCGCTAGGCTCAGCGAGTTCGGTGTATACGCTGCGGCTGAGAATGTCGCCGTCGGTTTTGACCTTGTTCACCCACTCGTCAAATTCGATCTCGGGCATGCCGAGGAATTTAAAGCGCATACCGTTAAAGCCCGCACCAGAGTAATTGGCAGAGAAACCGTCGTAGCTACCGGCTTCATTGATGACCGCGTGTAGCTGGGTTTCCATGCCGCCCATGGCGTAGATTTGTCCCGCCAAGGCCGGAATATAAAAGGAGTTCATCATGGTAGTCGCAGTGATTTTGAACTTTATTGGCCGATCAACTGGCGCAGCCAATTGGTTCACCGCGGCAATGCCGTACTCGGGGTAAAAGAACAGCCATTTCCAGTCCATGGCGACCACTTCAACAATAAGCGGCTCAACACCCTCGGGAACGGGGCGGCCTTCGTCAATGCGATCAAGGGGGCGGTAGGGGTCGAGTTGGTGGGTGCTCACCCATGTTAATGCGCCTAACGCAATGATAATGGCCAGTGGCGCAGCCCATATAACAAGCTCCAAATTGGTGGAGTGATCCCAGTCCGGACTGTAGGTGGCGTCTTTATTGGACGCGCGATAGCGCCAAGCAAACAGCAGAGTCAGTACAATGACCGGAATAACGACGATCAGCATAAGAATCGTCGCCCACACAATAAGTTGTGCTTGTTGGGCCGCAATATCCCCCGACGGCGACATAACCACAGTGTCGCAAGCAGACAGCAGGGCCATTCCGATAGTGGAAACGAATATAGTGCGCAGAGCTTTTGAAATTGACATCGCCACTCGCAAGTCCAGATGTTAATAAGAAGACGTAGACTTTAAGGGAATTGCCGCCGAGAGAGAATTGGACAATTTGTCCTATGGCTGGCTCGTTCTAATCGGAGTAGTCTTTCAATAATTCATAAAACCTACGGATGAGCGCCGCACCATGGCCAGTACAACAAACTCTTCTCTCGCAGCTGATATGCAAACCCCAGCGGGCCATTCGGCCGTTGCCCCCGGCGAAATCGCCATTGGCGTCGTTATCGGCCGCGCCTCAGAACATTTTGACTTTTTCGTGTTTGGCATGGCCTGCGTATTGGTCTTCCCGAGCGTGTTTTTCCCTTTCGCCAGTACCTTGGAGGGCATGTTATACGGTTTTGCTATTTTCTCCATGGCTTTTGTGGCGAGGCCCTTTGGCACCGCACTGTTTATGAATATTCAGCGTCGCTGGGGCCGCAGTGTAAAACTGAGTAGCTCCCTGTTTTTATTGGGCACCGCCACTGCCGGCATTGCATTTCTGCCCGGTTATAACAGTATTGGCGGCGCTTCGATCTTTCTGCTTGCGATGTTTCGTATTCTTCAGGGCTTTGCCCTTGGCGGCTCGTGGGACGGTCTGCCGTCGTTGCTGGTGCTTAATGCCCCGCCAGCCAAGCGCAGCTGGTACGCCATGATCGGCCAGCTCGGTGCCCCGATAGGATTCTTGATCGCCAATTTGTTGTTTCTCTACTTAATTAATAGCGTTAGCGCTGAAGACTTCCAAGCCTGGGCATGGCGCTATCCCTTCTTTGTGGCCTTCGCCATTAATGTGGTCGCGCTATTTGCACGCCTGCGCCTAGTGTTAACCGAGGAATATACCGCGGCATTAGAAGAAAGTGAGCTTGAGCCAATTAGTACTAGTGAAATGCTTGAGAAGCAGGGCCCCAATATCTTTCTGGGTGCCTTCGCTGCGCTGGCTAGCTATGCCTTGTTTCATATCGTGACGATCTTTCCATTGTCATGGATTGCCTTGGGCGAATCGCAACTCATTGGCAATGTGCTTATTGTGCAAGTGTTTGGTGCTTTTATAGGCATTATTGCAACCATCGCATCGGGCATCATTGCCGACCGCATTGGTAAGCGCACTACGGTGTCATTAATGGCCGTGCTTATTGGGATCTTCGCGCTGTTTACACCAATGCTGATGAGCGGCACGCCAGCGATGCAAGACACCTTTATATTGGTTGGATTTGCACTGCTCGGTGTCTCTTACGGTCAGGCCTCGGGAACCTTAACTGCTAATTTCGAACGGCGATTCCGCTACGCCGGCGCGGCATTAACCTCAGATTTTGCATGGCTGTTTGGCGCCGCGTTTGCGCCGTTAATTGCCCTTGGTCTATCAGTGCATTTTGGGCTGATGGCAGTGAGTTTGTATTTGATCTCTGGCGCGCTGGCGACCTTGTTGGCGCTGCGAATTAATAAGCATTTGGAAGCAGCAGATTAAAAGGGCCGCAACGCTATTTAGCGTTGCTTAGGCGCCGGTGCGCGCCTGTCGCGTTGCGGCTAGCTTGCAAGCCCAAGCCCAAGCCCAGGTGAAGGCTCCTTAAGCCTTCTCACTCTATGCCAGCGCTACTGTTGCGCTGGCATATCAGTTCTAAATCACAATTAGCTAAATTAGCGGTTCGCAATTAATTGCACGGCAAGCCTCAATACCCTTAGATTTGTATCAGTAGCCCACTATTTTTGATTTACATCAAGTAAGCGCGATATTCAAAACAACCTATATTGATCTTAAGGTCAATAGCGGTAATTATTGACCCATCGAAAATAACTAGGTGGGCAATAACATGAATATGATCGTACGCAAAATCGAAGGTGACTTTTCTACCGCAAAAATTGACTGGATTCCCAATGATCCAGAGTTGGCACAATTTTGGAACGCCGTTAGCTTAGGTCTTCCTTTGCTGGAAGGTTATATGATACGTGCCGTATCGCAAGCCAAGCGCGAACTTCCTGAATCGCGAGCATTTAAATACCAGCAAAGGAGTAATAGTGAGCCGGTTCGGCGGCCGAGCCAAATGTCTGTGAATAGTGGTTTTATATGGGGAGCGTATTAATTTTTGCTGCGTTCAGCACTATACTCGGTGTCGCTTACTTCAGTGTTCCGGCATAGTCGAATTCAACCTGCTGGAAACTCAGTTGGCGCTACCACTTTTTGAATGGCTGCTATTTGATCATTTCGGCTCGTTTAAAAAGCGTAGTAATCTTAGTTTAGGTGAATGATTTTCAATAGCTGGGCTATTGAAAATAGTTAGAAGGGAAAAGGAATGTCCCATAATCAAAAGCTAAACGCACTATTAAAGTCGGTTCGCGGCGCTAAGGCTAACTCAAACACGCAAGATGATGCCGCGCGAATAGTCACCCAGTTGAGAGCGCTAGGTGGGCCAATACGCTACGAAGATAGCGGCAAGCTCGGGTCGGGGTTGTTCTTGCTCGGTATAGGGGCCTATGGTCATATCCTTGGGTCGGAACGAGGTTACCCGATAGGCCCAGATGGTACGTCGGGTTCTAGCGTGCTTATCTATAACGTCGCGATAGCTCTGGCTGCGTGCTTTATTCTGTTTTGGTTTTTCCGGCGGCGCAAAGCCCAAAAATTTGTACAAGAAGTTTATGAAAATGCAGCCCTAGCAAGTTATGGCCTTAACGACGAACCCATACCTAAGCTGAAGGACTGGGATAGGAATTTTCATGAATTTAACCGAGGCAACCATTCCCGCGAGATAATGTACTGCAGATCAGCCGCGGGGCGCGGCGAGAGCGGGCGTGAGGCATATTCGCTTTTCCGATTTCATTGGGTAGTGTGTGAGGAGCGGCAAGTCACTGAGACTGATCACAACGGCCACTCTACAAGTAAAACAGAGACCACCTACTATCATTACGATCGGTATGGAGTGTTGGTTGAAGGCAATTTTAGCGGTATACAGATCAGCTCTGATGCGCCAAATAGCAAGTACAAATTACAATACCGACCAGCCTCTGTCGCGTTCAATCGGCTCTACAAACTTCGGTGTGTTGAGGAGATGCAAACTGCCAAGTTTCTTAAACCATCCATTGTTATTGCTCTTGAGGCGGCCGTTACCCAGCTGAAGAATCCAAACTTGGAATTTGGCTTGAACGGCCAGATGTGCCTAACTTGGGAGAGTGATCCGTTCAATGTTCGAACCGTTATGCGATCAAAAGATAGGGCTGAGGAGCTAGCGGAAATTATCGAAGATGGTGCAAAAATGCCTATTTTAGATGTAGCGCTTGAGCTGGTAGCGCTGATTCAGCGACACACTCAGTCCAATTTTTCGGCACTGAACAACGATAATACTTGGGAATCCATTCAAGGAGTGAAGTAATGAGCGACACGATAATTCTGGCTTTAATTGCCGTCATCGGCATTGTTGTACTGATTTGGTTTTACAACCAGATTGTAAGCGGGCGCAATGCCATTCAGCGTGCGTGGTCTGATGTTATTGTTCAGGAGCGACAAAAGCTGAAAGTGATTCCCGAGCTGGAGCGGATCGTTGAGGAGCATAAGGCTTATGAATCTGGCGTGTTAGAAAAGCTAACTGAAATGCGTGCTGCAGTTACTCAGCTTGCCAGCGACACAGTAGATACAGATGCCCTTAAGACTGCGGAATCGAAGACGAAGTCTGCGCTTTCTGGTCTCAAAGTTGCCATGGAGGCCTATCCAGATCTAAAGACCGCCAGCCTTATGAACAATCTTATGCGTGAAATTGCTGATCAGCAGGATAATATTGCCGCCGCCATCCGCATTTTTAACCAGAATGTAGAGTTATTTAACAACAGTATTGAAACTTTTCCAGGCTCTGCGGTAAATAAGCGCATCAACAAAGAAAAGCGCCAGCGCTCTTTCGACGACAATGAGGCCGCGTCTGGCCTCTCGTTCCGTCTCGGTGCGGAGTAGTCGACCTAGGTAATGCACCCCGAAGGTGTAGCGGGCGTCGCGATTGATGAATATAACCAACCAACCAACCAACTACCAATCTCTAGAAGGAGCTAGTATATGTCAGAATTTCCTAGCGGTGATTTTACAATTACTAACATAGATACTGAGCGCAAGATTCGGGTAATACTTGCTGACTCTGACGAATATGAGGATTATCAGCTGGGCAACACCTATACCACGGTCGCAACTGGAAAGCCGCATTTAATGTTGGAATACTATGATGAGGATGAGGAAGAAGCGCCGTCGGAATTAGAGACGCTGTGGTGTTTCAACGATAGCGTAGACTCATACGGTAAGGTTTGTGCCACTCTAGTCAGTGTCGCTGTTAAAGAGAAACAAAACATCGGTAGTTATGTCATCGGCATTACAAGTCATCCAGCACGGCGAGTGGAAACCACCGACCCACAACTTGAATTGATGATGCCTGATTTTTGGACGGGGAGTTTTAAACAATGGCACGAATTTGCGCTCAATATTGACGACTTCATCCTTCAGGCCCCCGTACCAAAATTTTGGACAGAGGGAGAGAGTGCTTGGCAAGTGTTTGTAAAGATGGGTTTCGCTTCACCTTATTCGACGCCAGGCTTGATTGAATCGCTGGAAGCTCTGCCGGTACCACACGAGTTGAAAAGTGGTACGCCCATTATGGAATTACTTGGTAGCGCTAAAAACTATTACGAATACTACCGTTTATCAGACGCACGAAAGGGCACTCCTCAGGGTGGTACGACCGAGCTTACCGGTGCTGGCACTGATTCGAGCTACAGTGGCATGAACAAGCGCTGGCAGACGGATGGTACCTATATCTGGAGCGTTGGCGGAGGGGGTGGAAGCGGAGGTCCAATTGAATCCGAATCCTACCTCACGGACCTAGACCGCGACGATTACAACTCTTTGGTGGGACTCCCAAAGGGGGAATATGGGCAACGGTGGATATTTAAGCCGGTGTAATGCTCACTGAGCGATAAGCCGCGGCCTACAAATGAAAGCTGTTGGCCGGCCATTCTGGCTCTATGTGGTAGTTCTGGCCTTTAGCCATAATGTACCTAGTGGTGATGGATGGATTGCATGGGCTAGGTTGCGTAGTGAAAGCCCCCCTGTGCAATAGCATCGGCTATTCGCGTTTGGTGTCGGTTTAAAACCTAATTTAGGCACTGAATTCAGTAAAATGAGGAATTTAACTTAAAGATTAAAGACCGCGGGATTAGATACTGATTTGCTATAGCAGGATGCTAAATGTCATATAAAACAAATGGATATAGAGAAATTGACGTCTGGCGTCAGCGATCTTTGGTTTATAAGGTGGTTGACATTAATTGCTTAAGGTCTAAAATTACCCGCAACAACACCCCTCCCGCTACCCGTAAGATCAGCGCCCTGCGAGGGGTTACTTGTTTCTGGGGGACTGAAAAATGAGCTTCCCGCAAAAAGTCTCGTTTTCAAAGCCGCCCAGAACATTTGCCGAACAAGTTCAAATCTTACAGTCCCACGGGTTAAATATTCCCGATCCGGTTAAGGCTGAATTCTACCTTTCGCAGCTCAATTACTACCGTTTCGCAGCTTATTGTTTACCGTTTGAGCAAAATCATGCCACGCATCGGTTTGTCGCGGGTACATCGTTTGATGATGTATTGAATCTTTATGTTTTTGACAGGAGTTACGAATACTCCTGCTGGATGCAATAGAGCGCGTAGAAGTTGTCGCTGAGAACGCAAATGGCTTATCAACTTAGTCATCGTTACAACACGGCCCACCCACATCTTGATCCAGGGCTATTTCAAAGCAAAGGTAGATATCAGGCAGGGGTGATGAGCTTCCAGCAAGATGTCGCCAAAAGTAATGAAGATTTTATCAGGCATTTAATAACAAAGTATCAGGAGACGCTTCCGCCAATCTGGGCCGTCGTTGAGCTTATGACCATGGGACAGCTTTCGAAGTGGTTTTCCAATATAAAAGCTAGGCAAGATCGAAGGGCCATTAGCCGGAATTACGGTGTGGACGATAAGGTCATGACATCTTACTGTGAGCACCTCTCATTAGTTAGAAATATGGCCGCGCATCATGCTAGATTATGGAACCGCGATATTACCAAGAAAATGACGCTACCCACTCACGGTCCCAAAGAACTGCAAAGCAGTTTGTGGATACTGCCGGAGAGCGACCGGCGCTTGAGAAAACTCTACAACACCTTAACGATGACTTTGCACATGATGAATATGATTGCCCCCGATCATCACTGGAAGGCACGGGTGAAGGATTTAATAGCAGCGCACGCCATAGACACCAAAAAATGGGCTTCCCCGCTGATTGGCAAGCTCGACCGTTGTGGCTGTAGTCGTTTACGGGTAAAGGGAATGCTAGCTGCGCGAAGCAAGTCTAGCGAATAGAAATGGCTACAATAATTGCTCGAGCCCATGGCAAGGAATGCAGGTGAATGGATAAAAAAGAAAAACAAGGTCTCAGTGAAATCGACATCTGTGACTTGTTTATTACCCCTGCTATTAAAGATGCAGGCTGGGATCAATTGCGCCAAATCCGCCGTGAAGTTACTTTAACCCCTGGCCCTGTTGTTGTCCGGGGCAATATGTCGTCGCGCAACACCAAGAAAAAGAAGTTCGCTGGCTATGTGTTGCAGTGGAAGGCCGCCGTGCCAGTTGCAGTGGTCGAGGCCAAAGAAAACAACAAAACCGTTAGCCACGGTATGCAGCAAGCCCTCGGTTATGCCGACACTCTGCAAGTCCCAAGTTGTGTAGTTGATTATTTTAGCGGGCATTGATTGCACATATGCCAGTTGAAGCAAGCAATGTGTAAGCGGTCTAGTTTAATTTACGTTTTGACGCGTCATCAATTTACTTGGCTTCGTCTGGTAAGTCATCTAAGAGAAGCTGGCGAGTTTTCATAAATTCTTCTTCAGGTTCTTTGCCAAGCATCCAAAAAAGTTGCTCGTTCAAAAAGTTTATAGCGTCTTCATGTAACCATAAGTCCCTATGTCTCGTTGCGCAAAGCAAAGGGGATAGAAACATGCGATCTAATCTGCAAATTGAATTATTTGGTAAGGCAGGATCATGTTGTGGTAAAAATAAGAACTCCGAATACATAGCGGCTCTAATTCTAGCCGTAATAATTGGCCCGAATGCACCTGGCTCGTAATTGCTCGCAACACTATATACTGGAGCTAATAAATATTGGGAGTCAAATGCATTCAGCGCTTTCTTTCTTTGCCATCCTTCTGGTAGTAAGTTCGGATTTACTTCACCAGCTTTCCCTATTATTAAGCAAGGGCGAACTTTTCCTACGGAAATTATTGCTTCGCATTTATCCCCTAGGCTCCCCAGCGCCGCAACAGGAAGCCTGCTCTTACTTTTAAAATCAACAGCTTCCTGATATTTCCTGATGGTTATATCCGCTTTTTTATGCTCAATTCCATCTGCTCGGGTTATATCAGCGATCAGCGGCCGTCGATCTTGAAATGTAACAGGGCAACACACTATCTGCCCAGTACCACTTTCTTGTCCGGTGGAGGTGTAGAAGTTATTACAAAAATCTGACAGTGAAAGATTGCAGTCCATTGAAGCGCCGCTATTAAATTTCGAAGGTTAAATTTGCAATATGATCCGAGCTCTTGTCTTCCGTCTTATCGAATAATATATGTGATTGATTATAGTGGTTGTCATATTTTGGGGGTGTGTAATTTCCCAGATTACTTTTCTTTGCATCTTTTTTGGCTTTAAGCGCAGCCAGCAATTCTTTACCCTTCTTGATTTTATCGGCGGTCTTATTTTTAGATGGCAGTGGCTTGAAGTCTTTGAAGTTGATAACTTCGCATTTGGTGAAGTCCAGCTTATCTCCGGGAGTGGCGCCTTCCATTGGTTCGGTATGGAAATATACATATTCAAGAAGCGAATTGAGATTTCCGCTAAAGTTTCTTACGTTGGATTGAAGCGCGGAAGTAATACCTATGCCAAGCTTGGTATCCTCCATAGTTGCTGTCTTGGCGTAATCTGAAAGCTTAATCAGCTTAAAGGAATGCCCTTGGTCACGAGTTTCACCAGTCTCAACTTGGACGTTTGGAATTTTTTTTTCGATGGTTTCGGATAATTGAAATGAATATGGCCCGAAATGGTGGAACCTCCATTCGGTACCAGAATACGTTTCACCATTATTTTTTCTAGCGTAATAGACATCAGCTAGATAAATTAGCTTAGTGAGACTAGTAATAGTCAATCCACTAGAGCCCTGCTCTTGCGCAAAGTTAAGCAAAGCCTGAGCTAGTGTAGTGACTTTGGTTATATCCATAAAAGCACATTTGAGATGGGAAGAAATCTGTGTCTATATTTTCAGTATAGCTTAAGGTTTGTTGTTAGCTTACTGCAACGACATCGTCGGGTCATAAGTATTCATGTGACCTAGCTAACATTCCATAGTTCGATATAAAAATGGTGGGCCTTCCCAGACTTGAACTGGGGACCTGCCGATTATGAGTCGGATGCTCTAACCAACTGAGCTAAAGGCCCATTTTTCTTGTGCTGGGTGCTGTTGGTTTGGGCTAAATCTTGGATTTAGTTACGCCAATCAGTTCAGCTGCGGTGGTTTGATTACGCGCCGTGGCGTGTACACCGGAAAAACAGCGCGCATTATAATGCTGGCGAGGCCTGTTGGCCAGCGCTTCCTTAATCCCTTGTTTGTCGGAAGTCATTGAGGTGCCGTGCTATTTTTGTGCTTAAGTGCTGTTTAAGTGCAATAATCTAGTGGACATGGTCTGGTAGAAGGAAATGGCTTTGGACGATAAAGAGCGGATTTTTAAAGCGTATCTTGATGATAAGCGTCAATCGTTGCAGGCGCCGCTGGCGTCGGTGGCTGCGTATACTGAGTCTCTGCTGGAATTACCCGCTATTGCGGGTGATAGCGCGTTGTTGGCAGATGCCCAGCGTATTGCTCGAGCGGCGGCTGAAATACTTGATGTGCTGCAGGTGGTGTCGACGCTCAGCGTGACCTCGCAGACCGAGATTTCGCGTTTGCGTCACGACTTGCGCAATGCTATTGGTTTGGTCGATGGTTATAGCGAGATGTTAACTGAAGATTGCGACGCGGCCGATGCTCATACCTTTTTAAAGCAAATTCGTCATCAATCGCGGCTTTTCCAAGAACGTTTAGACAGTTTTTCCCTGCAGCCCACTGAGTCTGCAAAAGTTGATCCGATTGCAGCGATGTTCCAGAGCTTTAAGCGGGGCATCATTCGTGATGATAAGGATCATCTCACCGGCAGTATTTTGGTGGTTGATGATAATGACAGCAGTCGCGATTTATTGGCACACCAGCTGCAACGTCAAGACCATATGGTTATTGAGGCCGCCAGCGGCGAGCGCTGCCTAGAGGTGATGCGCAGCGCCAACCCAGACTTGGTGCTGCTCGACTTGGTAATGCCCGATATGAACGGCTACGAAGTACTGCAAGTCATTCGCAGCGATGAAGCCCTGCGCCGTATTCCAGTGATTGTCGTAAGCGGCATGCAAGATGAAGAAGGTGCCGTGCGTTGTATAGATGCGGGCGCGAGTGACTACTTACTTAAACCGGTGAACTCGACCTTGCTGCGGGCCCGAATCGGCGCGCTACTAGAGACCAAGCGCTGGCAAGATCGCGAGCGGGAGTATTTGGCTGAGTTGGAAAAGAGTCAGCGCTTTATTCGCAAGGTGTTTGGTCGCTATTTGTCAGATGAAATCGTACAGCGACTGTTGGACGATAATAATGGCTTGAGCATGGGGGGCGAGCGTCGCACCGTCACCATACTCATGGCGGATATTCGGGGCTTTTCGGCGATTAGCGAGCAGTTAGCACCGGAGCAGTGCGTGCAGTTGCTGAATAACTACCTCGGGGTGATGACGGAAATTATTCAGCGTTATCGCGGCACTGTTGATGAGTTTGTTGGCGATGGGATTCTGGCAATTTTTGGTGCGCCGGTGAGCGACAAAGACGACTGCGATCGAGCATTGGCCTGCGCGCTAGCGATGCAGTTGGCAATTAAGGAGGTGAATACCCGCAATCGTGCCGATAACTTGCCTGAAATTGCGATTGGGATAGGCCTGAATACCGGTGATGTGGTGGCGGGCAATATCGGTTCGGAGCTGCGCTCTAAATACGGCGTGGTTGGCCATAATGTGAATCTTACTGGCCGAATAGAGTCTTGTACTGTGGGCGGGCAAATATTAGCCTCACCCGCGACCGTGGCGGCAGCGTCGGTGGAAGTATTGACCGGCAAAGGCGTTGCCGTGGATTTAAAAGGCATGGTTGAACCGCTGGAGCTGGCAGAGGTACTCGGGGTGGGCTTACCCTATGACTTGTTATTGGAATCTGTTCAAAACCAGTGGCAGGCGATCGAGCCGCCGGTTGAATTGAAATTGAGCCTGATGGCTGCCAAACAAGTTGCTGGTGTGGGATTGACCGGGTTGCTGGTGGCGGTGGCCGGTGAGCAGCTGCGTCTGCGGAGCACTCAATCATTGACCCTGCTGGCAGATGTACGCTTGGAGGGTTTGAGTGAAAGTTGTTACGCCAAAATCACTGATAAGCAAGACGATATCTATACGCTAACCGTGACCTCGGCCACGGCTAGTTTGCGCGATGAGCTTAGTAAATTACCGACACTTACATCTTGAGCGAGAAATTGATGCCAAAAGTATTACTGGTTGAAGACAATGAAATGAATCGCGATATGTTGAGTCGGCGATTGCAACGCAAGGGCTACCAGGTGTTACTGGCCATAGATGGTCAGCAAGGCATTGACCTGTGCCGAGCAGAAATGCCTGATTTGCTACTATTGGATATGAGCTTGCCAGTGAAAGACGGTTGGCAAGTGGCAAGTGAAATGAAGGCCGATAACGGGCTTAGTCATATTCCCATTATTGCCTTGACCGCTCATGCTATGGCTGATGACCGACAGCGCGCACTGCAGGCGGGCTGTGACGATTACGATACCAAACCGGTTGATCTGCCGCGTCTCCTGTCCAAAATTGAACGCTTGCTAGGGCGCGTGGGATGAGTTTTACCCGTCGGCTGACATTATCATTTGTCGCTATTTTAATGCTGTCATTGGGCAGTGTGCTTATTCAGGTTTGGGGAAACGACTCGCGTCGTCGGAATGTGTGGCTGTTGCAACATGTGATTCGCACCCAGTCTGAGCTCAATGATTTCAGTCAGCGAATGTACAGTATTCATCGTAAAATTTTGGTTGTTGATGCTTTGTCGGAGTCGGGGATAGAAAACCGCATTACTGAGCCGGAGCGGCAAGAGTTACTCAGCACAATCGATGCCTTATTGGCGCTCGAGGGCGAGTTGAACGATGACTTGCAAGAGTATTTGGAAGAAGGCCGTTATCAGTATTTGGAAGCACAATTAATGCTGCGCCGCTGGCGTGATTTTCTTGAGCATGGCAGTGACTTAGATACAGCGAATGTGCAGCGTGAGTACGAGGCGCTAAGCGGGAGAATTAGCGCCAATGAATGGTATTTATTGACCCGTTCAGACGAAATTAACGTCGGTTTGCGCAATGTGGTGAGCAAGACGAATAAAGTCGCCTTGGGGGTGTTTTTGTTGGCGCTGCTGACGACCTTTATTCTGGGTTATTACATGACCCGCTATACCCGACGTTCTATTCGGCAATTGCAGAAGGGTACTGCCGAGTGGGGCAGTGGCAATTTTGACTACAGCATTGGCGATATGGGCTACGATGAGTTTGGCCAGCTCGCCAAGTCCTTTGATGACATGGCCTCTAATCTGCGAGAAGCGATGGCGCGGGTTCGCGATGCGAGCCGCCGGGCCGATGCAGCCAATCAGGCTAAAAGTGGCTTTATGGCGAATATGAGTCATGAGCTGCGCACACCCATGAACGCCATTATTGGCTACTCTGAAATGCTTCTTGAAGATATTGAAGACGAGCCAGAAATGCCGGTCGAGCGCTTGCGTCCCGATTTGGCGAAAATTCAGCTTGCCGGTAAACATCTGCTCACCCTGATTAATGATGTCTTGGATATCTCAAAAATTGAATCCGGGCGCATGGCGGTCTATTGGGAGGATGTTGCGTTAGAGGAGGTTTTGCGTGACGTTGAAGTGACTATGGCGCCGCTAATGGCCAAGAATGGCAACACCTTGCACTGTCACTTTGAGCTGCAGAGCGAATTGATACGGACTGATGTGACCCGCTTGCGCCAAATACTTTTAAACCTGCTCAGTAATGCGGCTAAGTTTACGCGGCAGGGGGATGTCCAGCTCTCAGTGTTGGAAAAATTGGTGAGTGGTCGCTCCTACCTTGTTGCAGAAGTGCGTGACAATGGCATTGGTATGAGTGAGGAACAGTTGGGGCGGGTGTTTGACGCCTTCGTGCAAGCTGATTTGTCGACCACCAAACAGTACGGTGGCTCGGGTTTGGGCTTGACGATATCCCGCAAATTTGCCGAATTATTAGGGGGTTCGATTACCGCTGAAAGTCAGGAGGGTGAGGGCTCGCGATTTGAGTTGGTACTGCCGTTAGATGCTCAGGAACTTGGTTTAAGCACGGAGTTTGATGGTGCCAGCATTGGCGATGTGTTGGTTATAGATGACGACCCGGCGGCATTGGAGTTAAGTGCGCGAACACTAGTCAAGGCTGGGTATAAAGTGCATCTGGCTAATTCCGGTGTTGAGGGCATGCGTATGGCAAGGTCCCAGCGTCCAGACGTCATTATTCTCGATGTGATGATGCCCGGCATGGACGGCTGGCAAGTGTTACACAATTTACGCAGTGATCCGGCGCTATTTGATGTGCCGGTGTTAATGCTGTCGATGCTCAATGAGCGCGATCTTAGCTTGTTGCTG
Organism: Zhongshania antarctica; assembly: GCF_014202945.1. Taxonomy (GTDB): domain Bacteria; phylum Pseudomonadota; class Gammaproteobacteria; order Pseudomonadales; family Spongiibacteraceae; genus Spongiibacter; species Spongiibacter antarcticus. The sequence goes on from NZ_JACHHW010000013.1 coordinate 26,123, forward strand.
GGCGCGAATGAATACTTAGTGAAACCGGTAGATAGTGCAACATTGACGGCTGTTGTGCACGAGCTCCTGCCGGCCACCGCGGTCGGAAATTTATTGTTGCTCGAACAAGGTGACGCTTTAGCGAAAGCCATCGCGCTATTGCCTGGCGCGGAATATTGGGAAATTTATCATTGCGTGGAGGTCGCCAAGGCGAAGGCCTTGCTGGAGGATTTGCCGTGGCAGCTCATTATCGTAGGGCCGCACAGTGATACGGATGCGGTAAACGATTTCTTAGCGTTTTTGCGTAAAGATTATGGCCGCAAGGTACCGATTATGTTGGCCCAGACGGAGTCTGATATTCAGAGTCTGTGTGATCAGTTGGGCGCGTATCTAAATCGCAGTTAAATTGTGTAAGTCTTTACTGTAGGCTCAGTTGACGTAATTTCGCCAATGCGCGCTGCAGGGCTAGGACTTCATTGTGGAGCTGTTGCTGCTTCGCTTCGGCGGCTTGTCGGCTTTGGCTTTCTAGGGTCAGGCGCAGCGTGTTTTCTAAATTAAGCTGTAAGCTAATGCGCAACATTTTAAGGCTGTTATCGTGTTGCGGCTTGCGCAATGCGCGTTGATAAAGTTCGTCGAGGGTGCGCGTTGCTGCCACAATGTCTTGGTTTTGCAGGTGCAGTAAACACAGTCCCGCCAGTGCTTGCTGGCTTAATCGTTCGCTACCGGTGTCGAGAGCCGCTTGAAAGCTTGTCGCCGCTGCTTGGTATTGTTTATGTTCAAAATGCTGCAGTGCCGTCTGTATCTCGATAGGTTCTGGAGTATGAGGCGTAGGCGGGGTTTGGCAGGCGCTAATAACAAAGGTGCAGAGCAGGGTAAAGCAGGAAAGGCGTAGAGGCATTAATCTGTAGTCCGTGTGCTTTGTTTTTAAATCACTCGGTGTCGAATTTATGGCCGAGGCGCGCTGCCTCGGCCATAACAGACTTACTCGTCGAGGAAGCTGCGCAGATGATCTGAGCGGGTTGGGTGCCGCAATTTGCGCAGTGCCTTGGCTTCAATTTGACGAATCCGCTCGCGGGTTACGTCAAACTGCTTACCCACTTCTTCAAGCGTGTGGTCGGTATTCATATCAATACCAAAGCGCATTCTCAGTACTTTTGCTTCGCGAGCCGTTAGGCCAGCCAGTACGTCTTTAGTCGCTTCGCGAAGGCCTTCTCCGGTCGCCGATTCTATCGGTGAAGAGATTGTGCCGTCTTCGATAAAATCACCGAGGTGCGAATCTTCGTCATCGCCAATCGGGGTTTCCATTGAGATTGGCTCTTTGGCAATCTTCAGTACTTTACGAACCTTGTCTTCTGGCATTTCCATGCGCTCGCCAAGCTCTTCTGGCGTTGGCTCACGGCCCATCTCCTGAAGCATCTGCCGCGAGATACGGTTGAGCTTGTTGATGGTTTCGATCATGTGCACAGGAATACGGATGGTCCGCGCCTGGTCGGCAATAGAGCGGGTGATCGCCTGACGAATCCACCATGTTGCATAGGTAGAAAATTTGTAACCACGACGGTATTCGAACTTGTCTACCGCTTTCATCAGGCCGATGTTGCCTTCCTGAATCAAATCGAGGAATTGCAGGCCACGGTTGGTGTATTTTTTAGCAATGGAAATAACCAGACGTAGGTTGGCCTCAACCATTTCTTTCTTGGCGCGGCGAGCGCGAGCCTCACCGATGGATACCCGGCGGTTAATTTCTTTAATATCGGAAATAGTCAGGTCTTGACGCTCTTCGATATAGGCAATCTTATTCTGGAGGCGGCGAATAACATCGCTGTAGTCGGCTAGCTTAGGATGCTTTTTAAGCAGCTCGTCGCCCCACTTGAGGTTGGCTTCATTACCTTGAAAGCTGCGAATAAACTCTTTGCGATCAATGCCAACATTTTTTACGCAAACGGTCATGATTTCCCGTTCCATTGAGCGAATAGAGCTCAATGTAGTGCGCACTTCTTCAATGAGGGGGTCGAACATGGCTGGGGTGAGTTTGAAGTACTTGAAGATCTCACCTAGTTCGTTCAATTCTTTTGCGGTTTGCTTGCTGTAGCGACCATGCTCGGCAATTGACGCTTCAACTTTGTCAGATTGCTCTTGCAGCGCGGCAAAGCGAATACGGGCTTCTTCTGGATCTGGGCCAGATACGGCTTCGTCTTCGTCTTCGGCGTCAGCGGTGGTGTTGTTTGCCTCGGCGGCTTCAGCGGCAGCAGCAGCCTGCTGCTGAGGTGATTGTACATTTTCAGCGGGGTTCAAATAGCCGCTCATAATGTCGCCCAAACGGCGTTCTTCGGTGGCGACTTTGTCGTACTGAGCCAAAATGCCGGTGACAACGCCGGGGTAGTAAGCCAGCGCAGCCATCACTTCCCGAATGCCTTCCTCAATGCGCTTGGCGATAACAATTTCGCCTTCGCGGGTCAGCAGCTCAACCGTACCCATTTCACGCATATACATGCGCACGGGGTCGGTGGTGCGACCAGTTTCCGTTTCAACGGCGGCCAGCGCTGCGGCTGCTTCGGCAGCGGCAATATCATCTGGCGAATCGCCGCCAGCCATGATCAGGGTATCTTCATCAGGTGCGTGTTCAAACACCTGGATACCCATGTCATTAATCATTTGAATGATTTCTTCGACCTGATCCGGATCAGAAATATCTTCCGGCAGGTGGTCGTTGACCTCAGAGTACGTTAGATAACCCTGCTCCTTGCCTTTGGCAATGAGTTGCTTGAGTCGCGATTGATGCTTAGAGTCACTCATTCTTTCAAATTACTCGCTAGGTGCAGGTGAAAAATTAGCCGCAAATTATACTCTATTTAGACCCTATACGACCAGTAAATTCCGGCTACGTTCAGGGATTGGCCAAAGTATTAGCGCTGATGTTTGTGCTTGAGTAGCTGTTGAATGGCCAAGAGCTGTTGTTTGAGGTCGTCACTAAGTTCAGCGTAGCCGTCGCTGACAGCTTTGTCGAGTTGGCCGTGCTCGCGTAATTGTTCAACTTGTTGGCGCAAATGTTGTTGCGATTTTTGGGTGTCGAGATGGCTGAGAGTATCTAAAAAGGCGAGTTGGGCCTTTTCATCGTCTAGCTCCGGGCCGAGCAGGGCGATGGTTTTTAGGGCCTCAATTAAAATGTCGTACTCAGCTTGGCCATACCAGTGGCCCAGTAGCATAGCGGTGCTAGAGCCGGGGCGTTTGTTGAGTAATTTTAGAATATCGCTGAGTAGGTTTGCGGCCGCTGAGGTCTCATCTGCGCCGAGTGCGAGGTGCTGATTTGCCGCGCCGCGGGGGTTGAAGAGTACCATTGCGAGGGCAAATAGCAGTGGGTCACGGCTGGTGCTGGGTAGGTTGGCGACCAGTTTTTTGGTGCTGCGGGTGCTTGGCGCTACCGGGGGGCGACTGCTGGTTTCTGTGGCTTGAGGGGCGGGCTTCGTGTCGTCCAGTAACTGGTCGAGCGCGTGCCGACTAAGGCCAGTGCGTTCTGCCAGCGAGTCGAGCATAAGCTGGCGAAAAACCCCAGGCGGCAGCAATTGCAACATGGGTAGGGCTAGTTTGCTCAGGCGCGCTTTGCCTTCGAGGGTGCTGGGGTCAGTCTGACTGTGGAAAGACTCGAAAAAATAGCGTTCCAGCGGCTGGGCTTGGGCGAGGAGTTTTTGAAAGCCCGCCGCGCCATCGCGGTTCACAACGCTGTCTGGATCGTCGCCTTCGGGTAAAAACAAAAAACGGATGCGGCGGCCGTCTTCCATGGTCGGTAGTGCATTTTCAAGGGCGCGCTCAGCGGCTTTGCGGCCGGCGGCGTCGCCGTCAAAACAAAAAATCAACTCGCTGGCATAGCGGAAGGCAGTGCGCAGGTGCTCGGTATTGCTGGCGGTGCCGAGGGTGGCGATGCCAGTCATAATGCCGTGCTGAGCTAGGGCCACCACGTCCATATAGCCTTCGACCACCAGCAGTTGTTCAAGGTGGCGATTGTTCTGGCGGGCTTGGTAAAGGCCGTAAAGCTCTTTGCCTTTGTGGAATATATCGGTCTCGGGCGAGTTGAGGTATTTGGGTTTGTCGTCGCCCAGTACTCGGCCGCCAAAGGCAATGACCCGGCCGCGATTGTCGCGAATAGGGAACATGATGCGGTCGCGAAAACGGTCGTAGAGTTTGCCGTCGTCTTTTTCTATGAGCATGCCGCCGTCAATTAATTGCTGGCGGTGTTCCTCGGTGTCGCCGAGGGTTTTTAGCAGATTGTCCCAGCCGGGGGGCGCAAAGCCGATGTCGAAATCGCGGGCAATGCGCCCGCTCAAGCCGCGTTGCTTTAAATAATCCACGGCGCGCTGGGCTTGGGGGTGCTCTCTAAGCTGCTGCTGATAATAGCCGGCCACTTTTTCCATGAGGTCGTAAATGGTTTTGCGGCGTTCTTGCTTTATTTGCTGTTGGGGGCTGATCTCTTCGCGGGGCACTTCGAGGCCGGCAAGGCTGGAGAGATTGTCGACTGCGCCAGGAAAATCTTGGCGGTCGTAGTCCATAATGAAGCCAATGGCATTACCGCCTGCGCCGCAACCAAAGCAGTAATAGAACTGTTTGTCAGGGTTTACGCTGAACGAGGGGGTTTTTTCGTCGTGAAAGGGGCAGCGCGCGCTGTAATTCTTGCCGGTTTTCTTGAGCGCGACGCGACGATTGATAACGTCAACAATGTCGACTCGAGACAATAGCTCGTCGATAAAAGATTGCGGAATGCGTCCTTTTGCGGCCACGTCAGCGTATCCAAAAGCGAAGATGGGGGTGCGTAGATTTTGGTGCTACGCAGAACAATAATTCACTAGAGTGGGGCAAATTGCCAGTCCTCTACTGAAGCTGCGATTTAACCTTTTGGCTGACCATGCCCATATCCGCGCGGCCTTGAACCTGCGGTTTGAGAATGGCAACGACTTGCCCCATATTTTTAATGGAGTCGGCGCCAGTGCTGGTAATGGCGGTGCTAATCAGTGCGTCTAATTCCGCTTCGCTCAGTGGCGTGGGCAGAAAAGACTGAATAACGTCCATTTCGAAGCGTTCTTGATCGGCAAGATCGACACGACCAGCGCCGTCGTACTGGCTGATCGAGTCGCGGCGTTGCTTTAGCATTTTGTCGAGCACGGCAAGAACCCGCGCATCGTCAATGTCAATGCGTTCGTCAACTTCAATGCGCTTAATGTCGGCGAGAATCAGCCGCACGGCAGAGAGTCGCGCTTTATCTTTGGCTCGCATCGCGGTTTTCATCGCGTCACTAAGCGTTTGCTTCAGCGTTTGGTCTGCCATAATGCGCAGAGACTCCCTGTTAAGAGGATTGGATCTTTAGCGGGCAAAGCCCTACTAGACGTAAGTCTTAGTAGAGGCGTTGCTGCTTTTTAGTGTCGCGTGACACTTTTTTCGCGTGGCGCTTTACTGCAGCAGCTGCTTGACGCTTGCGCACAGAGGTGGGCTTTTCATAGAATTCGCGACGGCGAACCTCGGCTAAAACGCCGGCTTTTTCGCAAGAGCGCTTGAAACGGCGCAGGGCGATATCAAATGGTTCGTTTTCTTTGAGTTTGACTGAAGGCATCCGTTAAACCTGTCCTGATTTTTTTTGCAAGAATTTGCTGTCTATACCGCATTAATTAAAAGCGGCACTCCAAGGGCGCTGAATTCTATACTCAGTTGCCGCAAAAAGCAAAGCGATTGCGCTGATAACTGGTGCGAATAACATGAAGTCAGTATCATGCGCGCTTATTTAGCGTCGGAAGTGGGCAACTGTGCGGGTTTTAGGACTGGAAACCTCCTGTGATGAAACAGGAGTAGCAATATATGACACTGAGCAGGGTTTAGTGGCTGAGGCACTGTACAGCCAGATTGCCTTGCACGCAGAATACGGCGGCGTGGTGCCCGAGCTGGCCTCGCGCGACCATGTGCGCAAATTATTGCCCCTGATTCGCGAGGTGCTGGCCAAAGCCAATATGCAGGGCTCAGATCTCGACGGTGTGGCGTTTACTAAAGGTCCAGGCCTAGCAGGTGCGCTAATGGTGGGAGCCTGTGCTGGGCGCGCCATGGCCTATGGGTGGGGTGTGCCTGCTATTGGTGTACATCACATGGAAGGTCACTTACTTGCGCCGATGCTGGAGGCAGATGCCCCAGCGTTTCCCTTTATTGCCTTATTGGTGTCTGGTGGCCATACCCAGCTGGTGAGAGTGGACGGCATTGGCTGCTATACCTTATTAGGCGAATCTTTAGATGATGCCGCTGGTGAGGCCTTTGATAAGGCGGCCAAAATGCTGGAACTGGGCTACCCCGGTGGGCCGCAGGTGGCGAAGGCCGCGGAACGGGGGCGAGTGGGGCACTACACCTTCCCGCGCCCCATGGTGAATCGCCCCGGTTTGGATTTTAGTTTTAGTGGTTTAAAAACCTTCACGCTGAACACGGTCACAGCCAGTCGAGCAGCGGGCACTTATAATCCCCAAGACCAGGCCGATATCGCCGCCGCGTTTCAAGAGGCGGTGGTCGCCACGTTGGTGATTAAATGTCATCGTGCGCTAGAACAAGAGAATTTGAAGACCTTGGTTATTGCTGGCGGTGTTAGCGCCAATACCGTATTGCGGGCGCGCTTGGCAGAAAAATTAGCCAAAACGGGTGGTCGTGTGTACTACCCTCGGCCTGAATTTTGTACGGACAATGGCGCCATGATCGCCTATGCAGGTCACTGTCGGTTAGCGGCGGGCCAGCACGAAGGCCTCGGCGTGACTATTCGTCCGCGCTGGCCAATGACTGAGTTAGATGCCGTCTGATTTTAAAATTTCATATTAGTGATAGCGCGCAGACCTAGCGAGAAACGCCATGGATATTGTTTATATAAGTGAATTAAAAGTCGATACCGTTATCGGTATTTTCGATTGGGAACGTGCGCATCGGCAGGTGGTGATATTGAATGTGGAGCTGGGTACCGATATTCGCGCGGCTGCCGAGCACGATGATATTAGCAAAACATTGAATTATAAGGCGGTGACCGAAGCCTTGTTTGGATTTGTGCGCGATAGTGAGTTCCAGTTGATTGAAACACTTGCCGAACGGTGTGCGGCGCTAATAATGGTCGAGTTTAATGTGCCCTGGCTGCGCTTAAGTATCACCAAACCCGGTGCAATGCGTCAGGCCAAGGATGTGGGGGTGGTGATTGAGCGCGGGACGCCGCTGTCGCCAATACCCGGCTCTCGGCTTGGTAACGCGAATGGCTGAGGTGTTTTTGGGCTTGGGCAGTAATATTCAGCGCTACCAACATATGGTGAAAGCGCTGGATGCCCTAGCTGAGCTGTTTGCGCCGCTGCGCCTGTCGCCGGTTTACGAGAGTGAATCGGTGGGCTTTCGCGGCAGTTTGTTTTTAAATATGGTGGTGAGCTTTGATACCGATATGGCCTTGGCGCCCTTGGTAGAATTGTTGCGTGATATCGAGATTCGTCTTGGCCGAGTGGTTGGTGCGCCTAAATTCAGCCCGCGAACTTTAGATATCGATATTCTTAGTTACGATAATCTCCGTGGCAATTTTGCCGGCATTGAATTGCCTCGCGACGAAGTGACGTATAACGCGTTTGTGCTGCGGCCACTGAGCGAATTGGCGCCGGATCACTGCCACCCGGTGAGCGGCAAAACCTATCGAGAATTATGGGCGGGCTATGCCAGTGAGCAGAAGTTGTGGCCGGTTGAGTTTCGCTGGCCATCATAAAGCTCCGCTAGAAATCGCTGATAAAAGCCTTAGTGACCATCTTGCCAAAATTGCTAAAAAGGTATATTTTTTATACCTATGTATTCATTCGAATTTGACCCAAAGAAGAGCGCATCTAACTTCGAGAAGCATGGCATTGACTTTGTTGATGCCCAAGCTATCTGGCAGGATACTGATTTTATTGAAGTTATGGCTAAATCAGATGATGAGCCAAGAGCTTTGGTGGTCGGCATGATCGGCGGGAAGCATTGGTCTGCCATTATTACTTACCGTACAGACAGGATTAGGATTATCTCCGTTCGGCGGTCCCGAAATTCTGAGGTGGCACTTTATGAAAGCTAAATCGCTGGATAAGAAGTTCGACGATAATCAATCGGATGTTGTCGATGAGTTTGATCTGTCATCCATCAAGCGTCCCAATCAAATACAGAAACGGGTTAACGTAGATTTTCCCACCTGGATGATTGAGTCACTTGATAAAGAGGCTTCGCGCCTAGGGGTTACTCGTCAGTCCATTATTAAAGTATGGCTTGCTGAACGCTTGGAGCAATCAACGTTGAACAAGCAAATGCAGCCGACGCAAAAAGCGCGTGGCTGATTTGGGCGTTAAAAACCTCCGCTAGTTTGTACCTGTAATCGCACGCAATGCTGCCAGACGTTGCTCGCGCAGAGCAGCGCCCAGTTCCGCCCCCTTATAGCCTTGGCTCATTAATTCCGCAGCGCTAATGGCGCATAATTGCTCGCCGGCATCCGCTAACATCGCCAATCGGGTCTCGCTGGGCTGGAGCAGATGGGCAATGTCGATAAAGTTGGCTAGCTGTTCGGGGCGACGAGCGTAATCAAATTGCTCTAGGATCTTTAGCCATTCATCAGCTGATGGCAGTGCGGGCAGCGGCGTATTGGCTGCGCAGCGCTCCGCCAGCCAGCTTGCGCTATTGCTGGCGCGCAAATTTTGGCACAGGGTTTTGCAGCTGCTGGCATCGAGATTGCTGCAGCTAATGGCAAAGCGCTGGTCTGTTGACAGCGCCTGCGCGGCGGCGTTATCAATCAATGCTAATAACGCTGGCGTGAACGAAGACGCCCATTCGGGAAAGAGTGCGGCGAGTGCGTCGCAGGTGAGTAGCGTCTCAAAAAAACTCGCTGGATTCTGCTCTCCCAAGGCCTTGCTTAACTCTACCCAAATTCGTTCTGGGGCGATGGTCGCCAGCTCGCCGTTGCGACTCATGCTGCGCATCAAGGCCATGGTCTCTTCGGCGACCGTAAAGCCGAGGTGGGCGTAACGGGCGGCAAAACGCGCGACTCGCAAAATACGCAGGGGATCTTCGGCAAAGGCGGGCGACACGTGACGCAGTAGTTTAGCGTCGAGATCGTGTTGGCCGTGATAGGGGTCGATAATTGCCGTATCTTCGTCTTGGGCGATGGCATTAATTGTTAGGTCGCGACGGCTGAGGTCTTCCTCAAGGGTGATGTCTGGGCTGAAATCGCAGACAAAACCGTGATAGCCGGGCCCACTTTTACGCTCGGTGCGGGCGAGGGCATATTCTTCTTTAGATTTGGGGTGCAGGAACACCGGAAAGTCCTTGCCTACCTGTTGATAGCCCAGCGCCAGCAAATCTTCCGGGCGGGCACCCACCACCACCCAATCACGCTCGTGATAAGGGTAGTCGAGTAATTTGTCGCGCACCGCGCCGCCGACGAGATAGGTTTTCATTGTTTATGGGATCTGTGTTGGGTTTGGGGGGAGTATAGCAAATAGCGCGGAGCGCTATTAGTCGGACGTCTGAGGTCGGGTGTCGGACGAAAAAGACGTTTGCTGAGTAGCTTGGTGAGCGACGCAAAAGCGGTTATCTGTGAGCGTAGCGAATGCCTTTTAAGCCTCAGACGTCCGACGTCAGTCATCCGGCTATGAGTTGCAGTCGCAGCGATGCAGCTCGCCGCTATCCATATCCAGTATCGTCATTTCTCGTCCCCATACGCAGCCGCTGTCTAGGGCGATAATATCGTCGCGACCGGTTTGGCATTCCAATGCGGCCCAGTGACCGAATATAAGGGTTTCGCTGCGGGCATTGGGTTTATGCCACTCGAACCACGGGCGGTAACCCTCAGGGATATCTGCTAGGGCGCCTTTAAACTGTAATTCCAGTTCGCCTTGTGCATTGCTAATGCGCATGCGAGTCAAGTGATTGGTGATGGCGCGCAGGCGGGGCAGGCCGCTTAAGGCGTTGTTCCATAGTAGAGGGTCGTTGCCGTACATCGCAGTGAAAAAGTTATTGGCCTCGGGGCCTTGTAATACGGTTTCTATTTCATTACTCAGGCTCAGGGCTTGTTCGCTGCTCCATTTGGCCGGAATGCCAGCGTGGCTCATTAGGTAGCGGCCGTCATCTGAACGCAGTACTAGCGCTTGCTGCTGTAGCCAGTCCATAAGCTGGCCGCAGTCGGGGGCGTTGAGGAGGGCCTCAAGGCTAGGGTGGCGGCCGCGATCGGTAGCGCCGCGCGCTAATGCGAGGCAGTGCAGGTCGTGATTGCCAAGGGTAATGCGCAGACTGTTGCGAATACTGTAAAGGTAACGCAGGGTTTCAAGTGAGTCGGGACCGCGATTGACGAGATCACCAACCAGCCAGAGTTGGTCGCGTTCGGCTTGAAAGCCGACCTCGTTGAGCAGGCATTGCAGGGGTTTTAAGCAACCTTGTAAATCCCCTACAGCGTATCTGCTCACGATCTAACTCTCCTTTTATGCCGCTTAGTGGAGCGCCGAGGGCCGGACTAGTGAGAATATGCCAATGGGTGCAATAAAGGGGCGACCGGACGCGCTGATCATTTCGTAGCTACCTTCCATGGTACCCACAGCGGTTTCTATCACTGCGCCAGAGGTGTAACTAAACGATTGGCCGGGTTCGATAAGCGGCTGTTTGCCAATAACGCCTTCGCCTTGTACTTCCTGAACCTGATTGGCGCCATCAGTAATTATCCAGTGGCGGTTGATCAGGCGCACGGCCTCTTCACCGGTATTGCGGATGGTGATGGTGTAGGCGAAGGCAAAGCGCTGTTCTTCCGGCACCGATTGGTCTGGCAGAAATTGGCTTTCTACCTGAATGTCGACAGGGGCTGAATCTGGCATTTCTTACTCCGCAATATTATTTTCTTGTGCGTCACCAACGGCGTTGGCAATCGCAACATAGCTTTCTAGGCTAACGTTTTCTGGTCTAATACCTGGGTCTAAGCCCAGCGCCTCCAAGCCCTCGCTGCTAATTAAGCCCTTGAGGGTGTTGCGCAAGGTCTTGCGGCGCTGATTAAAAGCGTCGCGAACCACTCTTTGCAATAGTTTAACGTCGTTAGCTGGGTAGGGAAGCTCAGTGTAGGGCGTTAACCGAACAATAGCGGATTGTACCTTAGGTTGGGGTGAAAAGGCTTCGGGCGGCACATCAAAGAGCGATTCTATCGCACAGTAATACTGCGCCATGATGCTGAGGCGACCGTAGGTTTTGCTGCCGGGGCCAGCGGCCAGCCGCTCAACCACTTCTTTTTGCAGCATAAAGTGCATGTCGCTGATACAGCTGTGGGCGCTAAGCAAATGGAATATGAGTGGGGTTGAAATATTGTAGGGTAGGTTGCCTACCACGCGCAGTTTTTCTGCACCCGCTAACGCGCCAATATCAAATTTTAGGGCATCGCCCTGATGAATTTGGAAGTTGTCGCGGCCCGAAAATTTATCTTCCAGAATTTGCACCAGATCGCGGTCAATTTCGATGACATCTAACTGGCAGTCTGTGTCGAGAATTGACGCTGTAATCGCCCCTTGGCCAGGGCCAATTTCCAGTAAGCGCTGGTCTGCCAGCGGCGAAATTGCGCGGACGATACCGCGAATAATACCCTGGTCGTTTAAAAAGTTTTGGCCGAAGCGTTTGCGCGCCCGGTGTGGAGCTGGGGATTGCATTAAAGGTGTTTCCTGCTGTGCTGAGTCATTTCAATAGCACTGTTGAGTGCGGCGTTAAAGCTGCCGACGTCGGCCGAGCCGCTGCCGGCGAGGTCGAGTGCGGTGCCGTGGTCTACCGAGGTGCGAATAATGGGTAGGCCGAGGGTGATGTTTACTGCGCGACCAAAGCCTTGGTATTTAAGCACCGGCAGGCCTTGGTCGTGGTACATCGCCAATACGGCGTCACACTTGGCGAGATGGCGCGGTGTGAAGGCGGTGTCGGCGGGCATGGGGCCTTCAAGCAGCCAACCGCGCTGGCGCAGGATGTCGAGGCAGGGAATGATGGTGTCGATTTCTTCTCTGCCCATATGCCCGCCTTCACCGGCATGGGGGTTTAGGCCAAGCACTAAAATACGAGGCTGCTCACAGCCGAATTGGCTTTGCAGGCTGTGGTGAAGTATCTCGGTCACGCGCTGTAACGTGGCGCTGGTGATGGCAGCGGGAACGGCACTCAAGGGCAGGTGGGTGGTTACCAATGCTACCCGCAATTGCTCGGTGGCGAGCATCATCACGACTTTGTCGGCAGCGCAGCGTTCTTCAAGAAACTCGGTGTGACCACTAAAGGCGATGCCGGCGTCGTTGATAACGGATTTTTGAACCGGCCCAGTGACCAGTGCCTGACATTGTTGGTTTAAGCAGGCATCGGTAGCTTGGCGCAGGGTTTCTAATACGTAGGAGGCGTTGGCAGTGTTGAGTTGCCCAGGTTGCGCTGGGCTGTGCAGGGCAATGTCGACGACTTTTAGCTGGCCGCTGCGGTGGGCTTGAGCGGGTGCGCTAAGGTTGCAGGGCAGGCATTGCAAGGGTAGACCGATGGCTGCGGCACGTTGCATTAACAACGCTGGATCGGCAAAAGCCACCAGTTCTACGTCATAGTTGTCTTGCGCCAGCTTAACGAGGAGTTCCGGGCCGACCCCGGCAGGTTCGCCGGGGGTAATGGCAATGCGGCTCGGCATCAAATTTTGATGTCGACAAAGGCCTCGCTGCGAATTTTACGCAGCCAGATATCCAGTTCGTCGGCATATTTGCGTTCGTGGATGATGTTGCGAGCAATTTGCTTGCGCATTTCTTTGGTCACATCCTGATTGCGGCGTTCAACGACTTTAATGACATGCCAGCCGTAGTTTGATGCAATTGGCTCGTGAATTTCACCGGGCGCTGTTTCATCCATGGCCTTCTGGAATTCCGGCACGAGTTGGCCTGGGGTGGTCCAGCCAAGATCGCCACCTTCTTGCGCTGAGCCGATGTCTTCAGAGTATTCTTTGGCAAGATCGCGGAAGGATTCGCCATTGAGAATGCGCTGGCGCAATTCCTTAGCAAGGGCAACTGTTTGCGCTTCACTGCGGATCGCTGACGGCTTGAGCAGGATGTGGCTGGCACGGGTCTGCTTGACCATTTGCTTCACACCACGGCTTTCTAACAGCTGGATAATGTGGAAACCGCTAGCACTTTGAATTGGGTCCGAAACGTCGAGGTCGTTCATTTTGGCGGCAACGTCGATAAACAATGACGGCAGTTCGGTGCTTTTGCGCCAGCCAAGGTCGCTGATACTAATAGCGTCATTGGCGTTGTCGATGTTTTTGCCGGCGCGCATTTTGGCGCTCAGGGCTTTCGCTCTGGCTTCCGCTTGCTGACGTTGGGCCGAGCTGGCGTCCGAGTCAACCGGGATGAGCACGTGTGAGAAGTGGTATTCCGGCGCGGTGCGCTGGCGACCTTCTTCTGATTTTAGGAAGCTTTGTATTTCTTGGTCGCTGATTTGAATGCGCTGGCTGACATTGCCCATTTGCACTCGCTGGAGAATCATCTCCTTGGCGATTTGCTCGCGCACGGCGAGATACGAGGCGCCGCTGGCAGTCAGTGCCTGCTGGAACTGCGCCAGGGTCAGGTTGTTACCTGCGGCAATTCGAGCTACTGCGGCATTGAGTTCTTCGTCTTCAATGCGCACGCCGTAACGGTTGGCAAGCTGTAGCTGGATGTTTTCTAAAATCAGCAAATCCAGAACTTCTTTGCGTAACTGCTCAGGCGGCGGACCCTCTTTGCCAGAGCGCTCAATGTTTGCCGTAATGCTGTCAATACGGGTATCGAGCTCACTGGCCAGAATAATGTCGTCATCGACAATGGCGACAATTTTATCCAGCCATTTGGTCTCAGCGTGAGCCAAGGGCGCTAAAACAATCATTAGCGTGGCAGTTAAGGTTTTGAGTAAACGCATATTATTCATCAGATAGGTAGCCAAAAATACTTTCCTTAAGAACACTGGTTACTGCGGTGCCAAGTCCACCCAGTCCTTTCAATTGAAATTCAATGAGCACCGCAGAGTTATTTTCGGTGCCACTCGTGTTAGACCCGCTATTGTCGTCGGGTTCCAGCGCGCGCTGATAAACCACTCTGCTTAGCCAGCAACAGTTTTGATACTCGGCGCCAATTAGGTTTTCAACGGGGCGATTGTCTTCAAAGTCGTATTGGGTCTTGGCAAATAGCTTCCACTGACTGTTGAGTGGCAGGCTCAGTGACGCATCGCCCTGCTTGACATTGTTTGCCAGTCCGCCAAATTCATTGCCTTCGCGGCGGAAGGTGTAGCCAAGATTGAACAGCGCGCCATTATCGCTGCGCTGATGGTAGCCCAGATTGCTCTGATTAAGCACCCCTTGCCGTGCATCATACAGAAGATCGACGCTGAACCAACGCTTGTCGTCAGGTAGTAGGCGAAATTGAGCGGCAAAGTCAGAGTTGCTGCTTTTGCGAATATCGTCACCCGGAAGCTGCACTTTGCCGTCGTCAAAATAGTGGAGCTGGCCAACGCTGGCGGTTAATACCTCGCGCCCAGCGGCATTGTTAATAAAGCGGCTGCTGATACCGAGGGCGACCTGATTGGCGTCGTCGAGACGGTCGTGGCCGGTAAAGCGGGTGTCGCGAAACAGTTGTTGGTAGGTAAAGGTTAGCGCTGCGCTGTCAAAATCAGGCTGATCGCTTTGCTCTTCGTATTCTGAGTAGCGGTAAAATAAGCGCGGCTCTAGGGTTTGGGTCCAGGCTTGGTCGTTGATACTTAGCTCGCGCTCAAAATACAAGCCGCTATCAACGCTGAATAGGGCGCTGCTGGCGCTGGGGCTGGCGTCAATGCCAGCAAGTTGGGCATCGTCAAGCTCATAGTTGACCATTCGGCTTTTTACGGCGGGCTCAATGAATCCCCAGCGCCAGCGCATAGGGAAGCTGGTGCCGGCGGTTGCGTAGACCCTCTCTCCAGTAACCTTGGTGCCGCCATCGCGCAAGCTGTCGCGGTGGTCGAACTGGGTGTACTCGAACTCGATAATGGGCTCGAGCTGAAAGTTCTTTGCCGGTGACTGATAATTTAAGCGCAGCTGGGGAAGCTTCTGGTAGGGGTCTTCTACCACCGCGATTGTCTGGTAGCGCTGAACTTCAAGACGGCCGCGCCAGTTGTCTGAAGTGTAATTCAGTGCACCCTGTTGATTGAGGTGGGTGCTGCGTTTAACCGCCAAATTGGCAAGACCAAGATCAGAAAAATAGTCTATGTCGCTGACCTTGGCGTAATCAACTTCAGTGCCCCACTGCTCGTTGATAAAGCCTTGCTCTTTAACGTCGACCAGCCAGCGATCGATATTCTCACTTTGGTCATTGGGTAAATAGCTGCCGCTGACCGCCCATTCGCTGTAGCGGTTTAGGTAGCGCAATTCGGTTTCTAGCGCTTCACCGCGATTTTCGATAAATCGCGGGGCAATAATCGCGTCGTAATTTGGCGCAAGATTCAGGTAGTAAGGCGTAGAAATGTCCAAACTATTGCTGGCAAGGCCAATAGACGGGAATAAAAAGCCAGTGGCGCGGCGCTCGTCTACCGGGAAGTTCAGGTAGGGACTGTAAAATACGGGAACGTCGTAAACGCGAATGCTGGTGCCTCGCGCAACGCCTCGGCCACTGTCGTAGTCGAGAACAATGCTATCGGCATGGAGTGACCATGTTTCATTGTCGGGGGTGCACTGAGTATAGCTGGCACCGTCCATTTCAAAACGGCTGTAATCGGGTCTCGCAATACGCTCAGCGGTGCCCCGTGCGCCAGTTTGAAAGCTTAAAATTTCGGCCTGCTGTAGTTCGCCCAAACCGCGATTGGTATCAATTTGGGCAAACTGGCCTCTTAGTAAAATGCCGGGTTGGCGCAAGATTACATTGTCACGCAGCAACACTGTGCTATTGCTGCGATTGTACTGGGCATAGCCTGCATCTAAGCTGAGATCGCCTTTACGCAATTGCACGTCGCCGGTCATGGTGGCTTTGGCGCCAATGGACTCAATGGTGTCGGCAGAGACGTTGAGGGGCGCGCTGAGGGGCGCGACGCCAGCGCCGTCCCAGTTTCTGGGCGGCTCGATAAACCGTCCCTGGCAGCCAGGAGTGAGGCCGCAGCGTGCCGCTTTGCTTAAATGGCTATTGGGTACCCAGTGCCAGTGCTGGTAATAGGCGGGTAAGTCACTGATGTCACTGCTAAGTGCTGCATTGCTGGTATCACCACAAGTTTCGGGCTGCGCTAAAGCGGCGCTGCTGGCGGTGGCGATAAGAGCTAGAGTAAGTAGGCGAAGCACTGGCATCGGTTAATGGTTTTATTTTGGCGATGGAGCCCGGATTGGCGAAGGTGGATAATAAAGCATTCTCTGCTAGGATGCCCGCCTGAGAGTATAAAAGGCCAGAAAATCTGGCTTTTAACGGAACAAAAATGGATCACATATTGAAAGAATTACACAGTTGGTGTCTGCAGCAGCTGTCGCTCAGCCCGGCTGATGCGGTAAATGCTTTGGCAGTCGTGTCTGGCGACGCCAGTTTCCGCCGCTATTATCGATTGCAGCTTAATGATGGCCGAAGCGTGATTGCAGTGCACGCGCCGCCAGATAAAGAGGATAACTTGGCGTTTGCGACAGTGCAGGCTTTATTGCACAAGCATGGCGCCAGAGTGCCGGCTCTGTTGGGCTGGGACAAGCCGCGGGGCTTTTTATTGCAGGAAGATTTTGGCGACCAGTTGCTGTGGCCATTGCTGGTGAACAGTGCAGCGGCAGATCACTACTATAAACAAGCCTTTCGCGTGATGTTGGCTATGCAGCGAATACCGAGTGGACAGCACAGCTTGCCCGCTTACGATGAGACGCGCCTGACCACAGAAATGAAGCTATTTCCGGAGTGGTTTGTGGGTGGTCTGTTGGGTTACCAGCTCGACAGCGCTGAACGTGTGATGCTCGATGCGGTGTTTTCCCTGTTGTGCCAGCGCGCGCTTGCCCAGCCCCAGGTCTTGGTTCATCGCGATTTCCACAGTCGCAATTTGATGGTGTTGGCCGGTGAACGTCTGGGCATGATTGATTTTCAGGATGCCGTGGTCGGCCCCATTAGCTATGACCTGGTGTCGTTGATCCGCGATTGCTATATCAGCTGGCCAGAAGAGCAGGTTGATGACTGGATTTGCGTGTATCGCCGCATGGCGATGCAGGAGGGCCTGCTGGCCGGGCGCTCTGAGGCAGAGTTTTGCCAAGATGTGGACTGGATGGGCTTACAGCGCCATATCAAGGTACTGGGTATATTTGCCCGTTTGAATTTACGCGACGGTAAGTCTGCGTATCTGGCTGATTTGCCGCTGGTGTTGGAATACACCTTGAGCATCGCCAGTCGCTACCCTGAATTTGATGAGTTTTTGGCGTGGTTTGACAGTAAATTAATGCCGCTAATCTGCCAGCAAAGCTGGTTTAAGGACGCCGAGTGAAGGCGATGATCTTGGCCGCGGGGCTGGGTACGCGGATGCGGCCTCTAACTGATCACTGCCCTAAGCCGCTGTTGCGGGCTGGCGGTCGCCCGCTCATTGATTTTCATTTGGCCAAACTGGCCGCCGCAGGTGTGAGTGAGGTGGTGGTTAATTGTTCCTGGCTGGCCGACCAAGTTCAAGGCTACCTCAGTTCGACCAACTGCTATGATCTTCGCATGCACTTGTCCCGAGAAGAGCAGCCGCTGGAAACCGCCGGGGGCATCGTGCAAGCCCTGCCTTATTTAGACAGTGACGACGACGCGCCATTTTTATTGGTCAACGGCGATGTTTGGACGGATTTTGATTTTAGCCGTCTATTAAACTGTCGGCCGCAAGCGGCGCATCTTGTGCTGATTGAAAATCCGCCTCATCACCCTAGTGGTGATTTTGCGCTGACCGACGCTGGTTTGGTGACTGAGGACGACCTTGGGCCGCGCCATACCTTTTCCGGTATTAGCGTATGGCGCCCGTCGATGTTTCGGGACTTGGCCCAAGGGCGGCGCGCCTTAAAACCGCTTATGCAGAGCGCGATCGCCAAGGGCGGTCTCAGTGGTGAATTGTTTCAAGGTCATTGGTGGGATATCGGTACGCCCCAGCGTTTGGCTGATCTCGACGACTTTTTAAGTGCGTCGCCGAGGCCTGCTGATTCAGCGCCGAAAGTGCCGTAAAATACCGACTTTGTACTTATAGATACCGTAATGGTTTGCGCATTAAACTAGCGCCTCAATTTTTCAGGAAACTAAAATGGCAGATTACTGGATAGCTCCATCGATATTATCGGCAAACTTCGCCTGTTTAGGCGCGGAAGTCGACGCGGTGCTGGAGGCTGGCGCTGATATTGTTCACTTTGATGTGATGGATAATCACTACGTGCCGAATCTGACTATTGGGCCGATGGTGTGCAAGGCCTTGCGCAAGCACGGTGTGAAAGCGCCAATTGATGTGCATTTGATGGTTTCGCCGGTTGATCGCATGATTGCCGATTTTGCTGAGGCAGGCGCCAGTATTATTACTTTTCATCCGGATGCGACGACGCATGTTGACCGCTCGCTACAGATGATTCGGGATGCCGGTTGTAAAGCGGGCTTGGTATTAAATCCTGCTGTTGGCCCCGACGTATTGAAGTATGTCATGGATAAACTCGACATGATTTTGCTGATGTCGGTGAATCCTGGTTTTGGTGGTCAGAGCTTTATTCCCTCGACCCTCGACAAAATTAAAGAAGTGCGGGCTTTGATCGACGCTTCTGGTCGGGATATTCGCCTTGAAGTGGATGGCGGGATTTCAGCCAAAAACATTGCTGAAATTGCTGCGGCAGGTGCTGATACCTTTGTGGCTGGCTCGGCGATTTTTAATGGCGGCGACTACAGTGAAACAATTGAAAAAATGCGGAACGAATTGGCTAGCGTATGAGTGCATTGCAAGACCTGTTAGGTGGCCGTGAGTTACAGGCTATTCTATTTGATTTAGACGGCACGCTTATCGACAGTGTGCCGGATTTGGCGGCGGCGCTAGACGCAAGTTTAGAACAGCTCAATTATGTGCCCGCCGGTGTTAATCGAGTGCGGGGCTGGGTTGGTAATGGCGCCCGCAAGCTGGTACAGCGCGGCTTGGCCTTTGCGCTTGAAGTGCCTGAAAAATCATTGGATACAGCCTTGGTCGACCAGTTGCTCGCGGTGTTTTTCGAACACTATGGCAAACAGACCTGTGAGCAAACTGTGCTTTACCCCGGTGTGCGTGAAGCCTTAAAGCATTGGCAGGCTAAGGGTATTAAAATGGCCTGTGTGACCAATAAGCCGGCGCGATTTAGCGAGCCAATTCTCGTGCATTTTGGCCTGGAAGAACTGATGCCGGTCTTGGTCGGCGGTGACACCTTGGCCGTGCGTAAACCTGATCCCGCGCCATTGCTTTTGGCGTGCGAGCAGCTTGGGGTGCCGCTTGCCAATACGGTGATGGTTGGCGATTCGGTGAATGATGTCACGGCAGCGCGAGCGGCGGGTATGCCGGTTGCTTGTGTGAGTTATGGTTACAATCACGGCGCGCCGGTAGCCGACGCCGAGCCAGATTTATTGGTTGATCGCTTCCTTGATCTTCGCGGTGATGTCTGCTGAGCTACTAGCCCCACCCTTAGTCACTTGCTTGGAATGCTGTTCGCTCGTTGCCGCGGCCAGCTTCCTCTCTCTCTAAACTATTTGCTTTTTCTTGGCCGTAAATACCCAATGCGGGTCGTTGCTTGGTAGATTTTTCCCTGGCATCTGCGTATTGCTGGAATTTGTGGCTAATCTTCTCACTTGAGTTTTGTGGGAGGGACATACCCAACGACACAATGTGGATAATTGTAACGTAACGGTTATCTGGGTTAGGTTTTGATATTTGTTAAGCTATTGATATTGTTAGATTTATAGTATTTCTGAGTATTTTTTGGCGATGTACTGATTTTTCTGTGGATATAAGTGTGTATTTTGGTATCATAACTATCGTTATTAGAATTTGTGCTTTGTAGCGCGAGGTGTATCTGATGAAGAAGTTAATATTAGGCAGTGTCTTTTCTGCCTTAGCTTTAGTGTCATTAAATAGTTATGCGAATTGCGCGCTGGCTGCGGTAATGAATCCGCCGAGTTTACCTGAGGTAAGCGCAAGCGCAGCTGAGGATATGCCAAATCTAAGATTTGCCGTTGAGGCATATCTTGACCGCGCGTCACAAGGTTTGGAGGTTTGTGAGGGTTATTCTGACGATTTTGTTTACAACGCGGCGGTAGCGCGGTTAGAGAAAACGGCAGGCCACTATAACGAATTAGTTCGTTACCACAGACAGTTGCAGGTTTCTGCGAAGTAAATTTTTACCCACCCTTTAGGTCTTTTTGGGCGTATCGTTGTAATGGCGGTACGCCTTTTTTATACCTGTTATAAAGACCTGCCCGCTGTTTAATGACTTGTCGGGCTGCGCAAAAAATCCGCGGCGTAATTCATTACATGAAATATCAGGTTCTGCTCATTACTGCCGCTAATGAGCGCTGCACCGGGGCCACTGGCGTAAATGGCCACATCTTCGCCAGAATGGGTTTCGGCAGAAAGAGGGATTAAGGCTTCTTGGTGAAAACCGCTGGTTTCGGTGTCTATTGCTTTTAGGTTGTGGCGGCCAGCCTGTATTTCCTGTCGGTAAGCGGTATCGGCATTGTTGTCCGTGCCTAGGTTTTGAAAACCTCGGCCATTGCCATAGGCTAATGTGGTATAGGGCATACCATCGGCGGCCAGCGCTGGGGTGTCGCTGCCAACCCCTATTACCTTGCCTAAAATAGGGTTGCCACGCTTGGGGTAACCACTAAAGCTGAAGACGTGACCGTGGTCTGCGGTCACTATAATTAAGGTGTCGTCGGAATTGCTTAATGTTATGGCGGTCGCGACGGCATCCGCGAAGGCAATGGTTTCATTTAAGGCGTTATAGGCATTGCCGGCGTGATGGGCATGATCGATTCGGCCGCCCTCAATCATAAGAAAATAGCCGCTGGGATTCTGGCTTAGTCGCGTTATTGCCGCGGCGGTCATTGCTTGTAGCGAGGGTTCACCGCTGTTGCTGGTATCGCGGTTTGACTCATACTGCATATGCGTTGGATTAAACAAACCCAAAATTTTGCCTGTTGCGCTTGGCTTAATCGCCTGTAAATCAGCAGTGTTTTGCAGGTAGTCGCCGTCGCGGTATTGCTGCTGCCACTCTTGGATTAAATCGCGACTGTCCTGTCGATGGCCTTCGCCACCGGTGTCGGTTTTATCGATAAACGCACGTCGACCACCGCCCATCACCACGTCAATACCGTCGACGTCGGCGCCGGGAATACGGGCTTCTAAATTTTTTTCAAAATCAATTAATTGGCTGGCGATATCTTTACAGCCCGCCGCTTTTGCGTCGTCGGGTAGGTCGCTGTCGGCCTCCCAGTCGCGGTCAGCTGTTTTGGCATAGGTTGCGGCGGGGGTGGCGTGGGTAATTCTGGCGGTGGAGATAATACCCGTCGCCTTACCGGCTAGCTCAGCTAATTCCAGGGCGCTGATCACTTCATTCCCTGCAAGGCTTTGGCAGTTGCCGGGAATGACGTTTTCATCGACACCGAGCACCCCGGCATCGGTTTTTAGGCCCGATACAATGGCGGTCATGGTGCCAGCGGAATCGGGGGTCTGCGAATCGACATTATAGGTTTTTGCTAAGCCCGTGTAGGGGAATGACTCAAAACTCAGCGCGTATTCCTCGCCGCTTTGGCCTAAGCGCTGTCCGGCGAGAATTCGCGCGGCGGTGATCGTGGCGATACTCATACCGTCGCCTAAAAATAAAATAATATTACGCGCCTTGCCGCGCTCAGCTTCGCCCAGCGGTTTGCTGGCGACGGCGCTTGCGGCGTCAAGATACCATTGATTTTGTAGAGTATTGGCGATTAATAGCGCGCTGCTTTGGTGTGTGAGCAGCGCTGTACTTTGGATTTTGCTTGGCGTGCCGGACGGCGATATTTTGCCGTCGCTGCAAGCTGCTAGCATGAGTGTGGCTAAGCTTGCTGCTAGCGCTATTGTTAAGGTGTCGTACTTGCGCGTCATTGTTGCCCCTAAGTTCTTTGCAGTCATTGGCCACTATCTAATTATTTTGTACTTAACGGAAGTGCTGTGTTCTTTATTTTTTCCTCGTTTGTCCATTGCAAGCGAATGTCCCACTGCACGGCTTTATCTCCTGGAAGCACTGGCGTCGTTTCGGGATCAATTTCCTTATGCACATTTGTTACCGGCTTTAAATTTGCGTCACGACCATGAATAAAATCTTGGTCGGCAACAATGGTCATATAAGCCTTATTCAAATCTAGCGCGCGGCGTAGCGACGGCGTAATAAGCTGGTACACATCCAATCCCTGTACCGCTGTAGTATTAAGGCTGCCATCAGCATTAAAAAAGCGTTGGCGAATTTCATCGTTTTCTCTAAATTCATTACCGCCGCCGACGGTACGCAAATAATGGGCAATTTCGCCTTCATTCGCATTTTGGGTGTCTACATTTGGGGCGTCGGGCATGCCGACTAAGTCGATATAGGACCAGCCCTCGGCTCCAGTCACCTTGCGAGCAAAGGCAAAGGTTTGGTCTATGGTCGAGCCAATAGTGGTATGGCAGCCCATACAAAACAATTGCTCCTCATCGCTTTGTTTGCGCAGCTGACCTTGCTGGTTTTCAATAAAGCCAAGCAGCATCCAGCCAAAACTATTATCGGTGCCTTGATCGTCACGATGAATAAATTGCGGTAGCAGGCCTTCGACTTTCTCTTGGAATTCGTTGCCGTATTTGGACACCAAGTGATTTGGATTATAGTAGTCATATTTGCGCATATAGCGCAGTTCTTTCATGCGCGGGGGTAGGCCAATGGCGCCGCTCTTATCGATGCCGACGTACCGCACCGAGTGTAAAAATTCAGTGCCAAGAGGGTAGAGCATGGGGCTAAGGACTTCGTCAGCGGCACCGCCAATATAGTGGCTTGGGCGGCGCAATGTTTGGATGATACCTAATTTACCGTCGGCATTTAGGTCCTGACATACTGCGTTTTCGTCAATATCGGGTAGCGAAATTTGGTCGAGATCTTTAATCGCCATTTCTAAAATCGAGAGATTGGCCAGATAGGCGTCTCGGGATTCTGGGCTGTTTTGGCAGGACGATTGCCGGAATTTTGCAGGTAGGCGAATCATCACATCGTCGGTGGAGCCATTGGTGGGCCAAAAAGTACTGGGTAGTGGTTTGTAATTGAAGGCCACCCAGTGACTGCCATCTTTGGCGATGCCGTGTTGGTCAAAGGCCGCCGCGCCTAGGTGCAAATTTTTAATCTCGGGAATGGGTCCCTGCCAATCGGGTGTGCTCTTTAGCTGCTCTATTAAGGGACTGTAATTGTCGGTGTAAAGATAATCGATAACCTGTTGGTCGCTGATGTCTGCTATTTTTTGCTGGCGGTCTTCAAATAGGTTTTGCCAGTGGTTACTTAGGCCCAAATCAGAAAAGGCATACACGCTTTGCAAATTGCTGTCGTTCATAGTGTTGGGGCGGCTGCGGTAGGGGTAGCTCTGGTGGCAGGTCATGCAGGGGTTGTATTGCCCTTCGTGCATGGTATAGCACTGGGGTGGAATGACCGCCTCGGCATTGTAGAGGGTGTCGCTCGGTGGTAGGCGTAATATGCCCTGACTACCGGCCGCAATTCTTGGGGGAAATTTGAGCTGTTTTAGCACGCTAGCATCTGTTGTCACTTGTTCGTGCTGCGCTGGATTTACCTTGTCTTTTGGTGACGCGTCACAGGCTGCCAAAATGAAAAGAAAAATAAGAATGAGCGCTTTCATGGATTCCTTACCAATAAAAAAAAGAGGGCGGATAAATCCGCCCTCTAAACTGCTGTAACATGCGGGTTTTACAGAGCGGGATCTTCAAACAACCAAATAATATTGTTTTGGTGATTGCCGGTGTCTTCACCGATTAATACTCGGCCATCGTCGAGAACCACCAGATTATCGGGGTTGGATATGTTATTTATGTTACAGCGGTTGGTGCTGCGGCTGCCGTCGTAGGGGCCGCCAACAATCGCCGGTGAGAGGGTCTTGATATCGACCAAGCCGGCACTGTTTTTAACAAGCTTCATTCGGTAAACCGCGCCACATTTGCCGTGAGTGCCGTCTAACTGAATCGCGCCGCTGCTATCTGACATTGTGCTCGTGGTGTCGGACATGGCCATATACATATAGGCTTGCTTGCCGTCGGCACTGCCGGCATTCCACCAGTTGTCGGCAAGACCGAAGTTGATATTTACGCCTTCCATTTTATTGAACTCGGCAGTTGCACCCATTGCTGCGGCCGCCTTGCGGCTCTCAAGGAAACCGACACGGTCGTCAGTAAACGGATTGCTGGCCACCGTGCCGCTAGTGTCGAGGTCGGCGTTCAACTTTGACTCGGCGTAGTCATTGATTTGCTGTGCGGTAATTTGCTTGGCCTCGGCTAAAGTGCCGTTAAAGCTAGCGATAGCCGCTTCGATGGTGGCTTCATTACCCGTGGCGATCTTAATCCACTCAATGGCGAAAGCGGCTTCAGCAGGGTCCTTAACACCGGCGGATTGCGTAGCTTTAGCCGCGTAGAGTGAACCTGAACTCATGTCGCTGGGATTATCTGCTACAAACTTAAACAAGACCGTGCCGCTGCCGTCATCGCTTAAAAACACGGTGCGTAAATCTGGCATAACTACCGCATTTTCGTGGGAGAAGCGCCCCATGAGTTCTAGCTTATTTATGGTGACATTGGCCACGTCAGTTGCGGCAACAGTGCCGCCGGTGCCAATTTCTACAATATAACCGTAGTCGTAGGGGTTGCCCCAATTACCACTGCCGTCTGTTGGGAAACCTCGGTATTCGGCAATCGATTTGGCTTGGCTATTTCCGGCATTAAACCAATCGCCGGTATTGTCAAAATACAGTTCTTCGGATGTTAGTGGTGTACCCCAGGGGCTCAAGGTACCAAAGCAGTTAACCCACGTGCCTTTAACCGACGAGAAATCTAACATGCCCTCCTGAGTCACAGCATAGGTACTGCTCAGTTTAATGCGGCTCATACCGCCGGGCCGATCTTCCCAGTTGGAGTAGAGGAAGTAGCCAGTGCCACCATCAGAAACCGCCGCGTTAAAGTCAGGGTCGTTAGAGTTTTTTAATACCGTGCTGCCATCCGCCGCAACGATGTCGCCCATTTGTTTGCCGCTGGCGAGGTCGTCGCCCTGTTGGGCTAGCACCATGTAGGTACCGGCGGCGCTGAGTACCCGCTCTTTATCGGCGGTGGTAATAGGGAAGTCCATGGCGGCGACATTGCCGAGATTATTTGCATCGACATTCATAAATGCGCCGATGGTGCCCTTATCAATAGTCTTGCCGTCGACATCCATGGTGGTGTTGGAGCCGCTTGGGTGTTGGATGTTGCTGAACAACACGCCGTCGCTATTAACGAACAAGCCGGTAAACTCTGCACCCAAGGGCGCTGAGGCAAAACGCTTTAGGGCTGCACCTTCCAGGCCGTCCTTGCCATCATTTCCGTTCGCGCCGGGTGTACCAATTGATCCTGGCGCGCCAGCAGAACCTGGGTTGCCAGCGGCGCCATCTGCA
Organism: Zhongshania antarctica; assembly: GCF_014202945.1. Lineage (GTDB taxonomy): Bacteria > Pseudomonadota > Gammaproteobacteria > Pseudomonadales > Spongiibacteraceae > Spongiibacter > Spongiibacter antarcticus. Next base: position 51,751 of record NZ_JACHHW010000013.1, read on the forward strand.
CCGGCGGGGCCCCGATCACCATCGTCACCGCCACAAGCGCTTAGACCCGCTGCGAGAATGCTCGCTATTGAGAGTTGTAATAATGCCCTTTTCATAATTGTTCCCGTCGTTGGTGGGTAGGAGATATTTAAAACCGCATCAGTGTAGGCGGGGGCTGTTACAGAATAGGGACGAGAAAATGTCAGTATCAGTGCGTTTTTATGACAAGGGGCTCAGCCAAAACACGAGTGACTCAATATGGTGCGTCCATCCTTATTTGGTGCGCTAATGTGCACTTAATGAATGCCTTATTTACCTTTAAAACACCGTTGCGGTGCCAATAATGGGTCATTTCCGCGTTTGGCACGTAATGTGTATAGTGTCTTGTGTCCGCACTCTTGGTGGCATTGGACACGATACAAAAAATGGAAAGCTAGGGTTCCGGTTGCGACTATTTCTATAGGTAAAGCAACGACTGGTCCGAGAGCTTTCGACCTTCAGAGTACGTAGCTAGGCTGCAAGAAGGTTACACGGCGGGACAAAAGCCCGGGAGACGAACGGCGATATGCGCCAGGAGTGCTCTATGAAACCGTGTGAAACCTCTGGAGGTTCAACGATGAAGCGACTTTCCGCTTTACTGCTTACACTCACATTCTCTTCTTTTTCTGTCGCAGCTACCGATAGCTTTAAGGTGTGTTGGTCAATTTATGTCGGCTGGATGCCTTGGGGCTATGCCGCCGAGCAAAAGATCATGGATAAGTGGGCTAAAAAGTACGACCTCGATATTGAGGTGGTACAAATCAACGATTACATCGAATCCATTAACCAATACACCACGGGCGAATTTGCCGCCTGCGCCATGACCAATATGGATGCGCTGACCATTCCCGCTGCGGGCGGCGTCGATAGCACGGCCTTGATTGTAGGCGACTTCTCTAACGGCAATGACGGCGTGGTCTTAAAAGGCTCTGACAAACTAAAAGACATTAAAGGCCAGCGCGTTAATTTGGTTGAGCTGAGCGTTTCTCACTACCTGCTCGCTCGCGGTTTAGAGAGCGTGGGTATGCGCGAGTCTGACGTTACCGTGGTAAACACCTCCGACGCTGATATGGTCGCCGTATTCCCCACCGAAGGGGTTACGTCGGTTGCAACGTGGAATCCACTGCTTAGCGAAATTACGAGTATGCCAGGGGCGAATAAGGTTTTTGATTCCTCGCAAATTCCGGGCGAAATTATCGACCTAATGGTTATCAATACCGAGGTCTTGAAGGCCAATCCTAAATTGGGCAAGGCACTGACCGGCGCGTGGTATGAAATTATGGCCACCATGAGCGCCAAAGACAAAACCGGTATTGCGGCGCGCACCACCATGGGCGTGGCGTCGGGCACCGATTTGGCTGGTTACGAAGCTCAGCTGGCAAGCACCCAAATGTTTTACACCCCAGCAGAAGCCGTTGCCTTTACTAAGAGTGCGGCTCTGAAAACCACCATGAAGAATGTGGCAGAATTTTCCTTTGCCCATGGTCTACTCGGTGACGGTGCACCCGACGCTGGCTTTATCGGCATTGAAACGCCATCTGGCGTGTTTGGTAACAAAGCCAATATCAAATTCCGTTTTGACCCCAGCTATATGCAAATGGCGGCAGACGGCAAACTGTAAATCTCGCGTTTGACGAGATCACCCTCCACCAACGGGGAGGGAGGCTAAGCCTGTAGATTACAGGCAACAACAATCAGGCGCAGGGATGCGCCTACTTACAACCACCTTTCGCTTAGCCTGTTAAGCTTGTGGATAAGGGTTTACCAAATTATGAAACGACTGATCAATGTACGACCCAGTCGAGTATGGCGGTTTGGTCTAGCCCTACTGCCTTTTGCAGTGATTTTACTGCTGTATATTTCGGCATCCGACGCACGGCTTGCCGAAAACCCCCAAGACAAATTACTGCCAAGCTTCACGCAAATGGGTGATGCCATTCAACGCCTGGCTTTTGAACCCAGCAAGCGCAGTGGTGACTACTTGTTTTGGCAAGACACCTTAAGCAGTTTGCGCCGCTTGGGCATTGGTATGGCAATAGCTGCGTCTCTGGGTATGTTATTCGGCTTGCTGACCGGCGCCTTGCCGGTCGTCAATGCCAGCTTTGCACCGCTGCTTACCGTGGTGTCACTGGTGCCGCCTATGGCCTTGTTGCCAGTATTGTTTATTGTGTTCGGCTTGGGCGAGGTGTCTAAAGTCGCCTTGATCGCCATTGGTATTACCCCGTTTATTGCTCGCGATATTCAAAAGCGCAGTTTAGAGATTCCTCGCGAGCAACTCGTCAAAGCCCAAACCTTGGGCGCTAATAGCTGGCAAATTATTGTGCGGGTGTTAATTCCGCAATTGCTGCCGCGCTTGATAGATGCAGTGCGCTTGTCCTTGGGCTCGGCCTGGTTATTCCTGATTGCCGCTGAGGCCATCGCCTCAACCGATGGGCTGGGCTATCGGGTGTTTTTAGTGCGGCGTTACTTATCGATGGATGTGATTCTGCCCTATGTGGCGTGGATTGCCTTGCTGGCATTTATTATCGATTACGCCCTCGCCAAATTCAGCGCCGTTGCGTTCCCCTGGCATGCCCAGCAGGAGGGCAAGTCATGATTGAAATTCGCAATGTGTGGAAGCGCTTCGACGACAACGTTATTTTGGAAAATATTTCTGCCACCGTAAAAGAAGGTGAATTCGTTACCTTGGTTGGTGCTTCGGGCTGCGGTAAAAGCACTTTCTTGCGAATGCTACTGGGCACTGATTCGCCGTCGCAAGGTAGTATTTTGCTGGACGGCAAAGCTATACCGAGTGAACCCGATTCGGGTCGCGGTGTGGTATTTCAGCAGTATTCGGTTTTTCCGCACTTAACGGTATTGGAAAACGTGGTGATCGCTCGCGCCTTTGAACGCAGCAAACTGGGATTTTTATGGGGCGCGGCAAAGAAAGCTGCGCGGGAAGAGGCCGCTGAGCTGCTTAATATAGTTGGCCTGAGTCACATGCTGCATCGCTACCCAGATGAACTGTCTGGGGGCATGCGTCAGCGCTTGGCGATTGCTCAAGCTCTTATTTTAAAACCCCGTATCCTTTTATTAGACGAACCCTTTGGTGCCCTCGACCCCGGTATTCGCGCCGACATGCACGAGCTGGTGTTGAATTTGTGGCGCAAACACAAACTCACCGTGTTTATGGTCACCCACGATCTAAAAGAAGGTTTTCACCTTGGCACCCGCCTGTGGGTATTCGACAAGCTGCGGGTCGACCCCCAAGCGCCTAATGCCTATGGCGCAGGTATTACTTACGACCTGCCGGTCGGTGCCTGTGAACCTGAATTACTTGAAGAAATAGACGGGAGTCTGTCTGCCAATAAGCAGGCGGAGGAAATATAGCAATGCAAAATTACACGACAGAATTAGCGCCCGGTGGCCACTGGTCACTGGAGCTGCGGCGGGGCACGCAACTGACCCTGCGGGATTTAAGTGGCGGCAGCAATGTGGGCATGTTGTTTTATAACCCCCGCAATTTACTGGAGCGCTATAACGCGCCCGACACACTGAAGTGCCAGCACACCTTTAAATTGACCCAGGGCCATTGCCTGTATTCGGATATGGGCCGAATTTTTGCATCAATTACCGCAGACAGTTTTGGCTGGCACGACACGGTGTGTGGCAATAGCCACGCCAGTCATATTGCCAAAAAATGGGGCGGGCGGGACTACCAAACTGATCGTAACGACTGGCACCAAAATGGCTACGATGCCTTTTTGGTAGAGCTGGCCAAATACGGTTTAGGCGCGGCAGACATGGCGGCCAATCTCAATTGGTTTAGCAAGGTAGTGACTGACGCCGAGGGCAATATGGCCTTGGCGCCGTCGGGCAGCAAGATTGGCGACACGGTCACGCTGCGCTTTGAAATGGATACTTTGGTGCTACTGCATAGCTGCCCGCATCCTTATAGCTGGGCAGAAACATATCCAAAGCACCGCATTGGTATCGAACTTGGTTTGGCAGCCGCCGTTGCCGAGGATGACGAATGCCTAAACCACTGCCCAGAAAATGCGCGGGGTTTTGCCAATAACGCCCTGTATTACTTGGGCGCTTAAGGCGGAGGATTGAAGATGATTAAAGCAAGTCAATTACAGGCCGACACCGCCGTATTTTCGATGACCGTGGGCGCGGGTGATTACTACCTTGGCAAAGTCAGCGCCGGACAAACCTTTCGGATTTTAGACTTAGAAGGTAATCAAGCCGCAGACACTTTGTTTTACAGCGCGGCGAATCCCAGTGAGCGCTATAGCGCGACCGACACTATTCGCGAGCAGGGCAATGTCTACCTCACTGCAGGTTCAATTTTGCGCAGCAATGAAAATCGCGCCATGCTTGAAATTGTTGCCGACACCTGCGGGCGGCACGACACCTTGGGCGGCGCCTGTGCCACCGAGAGCAATACTGTGCGCTACGATTTAGAAAAGCGCTGTATGCACGCCTGCCGCGACAGCTGGATGCTCGCCATTGCTGAAAAACCCGAGTACGGTTTAAGCAAACGCGACATCAGTCATAACATCAATTTTTTTATGAACGTGCCCGTAACCGAAGCGGGCGGCCTCAGTTTTGCCGACGGTATTTCTGCGCCAGGCAAATACGTGGAGCTAAAAGCATTGATGGATATCTATGTGCTGATCTCTAACTGCCCGCAATTAAACAACCCCTGCAACGCTTACAACCCAACCCCGATCCAGTACTTAGTTTGGGATGATATTAACGAATACGTCTGACGTCCGACCCCCGACGTCAGACTCGTTTTAACCATCTTCAGTGGACGGCCACTGTCGTAAAGCGCCACGGGACGGCCCGTTAATGGACGACTATGTTCACTAAAGTTTTAATTGCCAATCGTGGCGCGATTGCCACACGGATTATTCGCAGTCTTAAAGAACTCGATGTTATTGCGGTGGCAGTGTATGCCGAAGCCGATGCCCGCAGTATGCATGTACGCAATGCTGATGAAGCCTATAGCCTTGGCGAGGGTGGCGCCGCCGAAACCTATCTCGATGCCGCGAAAATTTTAGCCATTGCCAAATCCTGTGGCGCCGAGGCTATTCATCCTGGCTACGGTTTTCTCAGCGAAAACGCCAGCTTTGTCGCGGCCTGCGAAGCCGCCAATATCGCCTTTATTGGCCCAACTGCCGAGCAGATGCAAAGCTTTGGTCTAAAACACCGCGCCCGGGATATTGCCGAAGGCGTGGGTGTACCACTACCGCCAGGCACCGGCTTATTGGCCGACCTTGAAACGGCTGTTAGCGAAGCAGCTGCCATTGGCTACCCCATTATTCTTAAGAGCACCGCGGGCGGTGGCGGTATTGGTATGCAGATTTGCTATAGCGAAGCTGAGCTGCGCGGCAGTTTCGATAAAGTAAAAAAGCTCGGCAGTAATAATTTTGCCGACGACAGTGTATTTCTAGAGAAATTTATTGCCCGCGCGCGGCACATCGAAGTGCAGGTCTTTGGCGACGGCGAAGGCCAGGTGGTGGCTATCGGCGAGCGGGATTGCTCTGCTCAGCGCCGCAACCAAAAAGTGGTAGAAGAGTGCCCCGCCCCCAATTTACCAGACAGTGTGCGTCAGCGTTTGTATGCACTTTCTGAACAATTGCTAGCGGCGGTTAATTATCGCAATGCCGGTACCGTAGAATTTATTTACGACCCGGACACCGCTGAATTTTATTTCTTAGAAGTGAATACCCGTCTGCAAGTAGAGCACGGCGTGACCGAAGCAGTGTGGGGCGTAGACTTAGTTAAGTGGATGCTGATGCAAGCCAGCGGTGATTTACCCGAGTTAGATCAGCTGCGCAGCGGCTTATCTGCCAAGGGCCACGCTGTGCAAGTGCGGGTGTATGCAGAAGACCCTTACAAGCAGTTTCAACCTTGCGCAGGGCTGCTGAGCAAGGTCGCGTTTCCGGTGACCGAGGGTTTGCGCATCGACCATTGGCTAGACAGCGGCTTAGAAGTGTCGCCGTATTTTGATCCCATGCTGGCCAAAATTATTTTCCACGGCGAAACCCGCGAAACGGCGCTTGCGGGCTTGCGCACCGCGCTGGCCGACACCGAACTCTACGGCATTGTCACTAATCGCGATTATTTACGGGCCTTGCTAAACGACAAGGTGCTGATCAGCGGCCAGCTCACCACCCGCTATTTAAATGATTTTAACTGGCAGCCCCGTCGTATTGATGTGGTGCAAGCGGGCACCCAAACCACCGTGCAGGATTACCCCGCTAGGCTGGGCTACTGGAATGTGGGTGTGCCGCCGTCTGGCCCCTTCGACAGTTATTCCTTCCGCATGGCAAATTGTGTATTGGGCAATGATCCTCGCGCAGCGGGTTTGGAAATCACCCTGCAGGGGCCAAGCTTACTATTCAGTGCAGATACCCAAGTGGTCATTGGCGGCGCCGAAATTCCGGTGACGATCGACGGCCACGCTCTTAGTGACGAGCACTTTTGTGCGGATACTCACGTTATCGATCCTAAAGGCGAGTCAGCCTCGGCGCTGTGGCAGGTTATTAATATAAAAGCGGGACAAACCTTGGCGATGGGTCGCATTGTGGCCGGTGCGCGCGCCTATTTGGCGGTGGCCGGTGGTATTCAGTGCCCCGAATATTTGGGCTCGCGGTCTACCTTCACCTTAGGTCAGTTTGGTGGTCACAGTGGCCGCGCGTTGCGAGTTGGCGATGTACTATCGCTTAGCGAAACGGTGCCCGAAAATAGTATTTCGTGTCGTCCTCTGCCAAATATACTTAAGCCGGTAATTGGTAAAGATTGGGAGCTGCGGGTAATTTACGGCCCCCACGGCGCCCCAGACTTCTTTACTGATGACGACATTCGCGAATTTTTTGCGGCGAGCTGGGAAGTCCACTACAACTCCAGTCGCACCGGAGTACGTTTGATTGGCCCCAAGCCAACATGGGCGCGGAGCAGCGGTGGCGAAGCCGGTATGCACCCGTCGAATATTCACGATAATGCCTATGCCTTTGGCACGGTCGATTTTACCGGCGATATGCCGGTTATTCTTGGCCCCGACGGCCCGTCCTTGGGCGGCTTTGTTTGCCCTGCCACGGTAATCACCGCAGACCTTTGGAAGCTCGGCCAGCTTCGCGCCGGTGACAAAATACGCTTTGTGGCGGTGACGGTGAACGACGCCGTGGCCGCAGAAAAATTTCAGCGCCTGACCTTAAGCGACTTATCGCCACCGGGACCCGCCGCCTATCCAGTGGCAAGCCTACCGTCACCTATTGTGCGGCAGCTAAGTGCAGACGAGGTCGGCGATGACGTGGTTTACCGCGTTGCCGGCGATCATTTCTTACTGGTGGAGTACGGCGCCCAAGAACTGGATATTCGCCTGCGCTTTCGCGCCCACGCCTTAATGCAGTATTTGCAGCAAAACCCGATTGCCGGCGTAATCGAACTCACGCCAGGTATACGCTCGCTGCAACTGCACTACGACGCCATGAAAATTAGCTTGGCTGCCGTGCTAGATAAATTAGTGGCGGCAGAAATGTATTTGTCTACCCAGCTAGAACACCTCAATGTGCCGTCGCGCACCGTGTATTTGCCGCTGAGCTGGGACGATGCCGCCTGCCAATTGGCGATTGAAAAATACCAGCAGTCGGTGCGTGAAAATGCGCCGTGGTGTCCGAGCAATTTGGAATTTATTCGTCGCATAAACGGCTTGGACGATATCGCGGCGGTGAAGGATATTGTCTTTAACGCGGCGTATTTGGTGATGGGCTTGGGCGATGTGTATTTAGGCGCGCCAGTGGCAACGCCGGTTGATCCGCGTCATCGCCTTGTCACCACCAAATACAACCCTGCGCGCACCTGGACTGCCGAAAACTCGGTGGGCATTGGCGGCTCTTATCTTTGTGTATACGGTATGGAAGGCCCCGGCGGTTATCAATTTATTGGTCGTACCCTGCAAATGTGGAATCGTTACCGGCGCACAGCGGAATTTACCGAACCCTATTTATTACGCTTCTTTGATCAAATTCGCTTTTACGAGGTTGAGCATGATGAGCTGTTGCAAATCCGTAATGACTTTCCATTAGGGAAGTATCCGCTGCGGATTGAAGAGGGCGAGTTCTCGCTTTCTGACTATCAATCTATGTTGCAAGAAAACGGCGACGAGATTGCCAGCCACAACGCGAAGCGCGAGCAAGCCTTTGCTGAGGAGTTGGCGCGCTGGCATGCCGATGGTCAATTCCATTACCAAGCGCCAGAGGTTGTCGACAATGTTGATATTGTCATCTTGACCGAGGGTGAGATTCCCGTCGACAGCTCGGTGGCAGGCAGTGTGTGGCAGTTGCTGGTCGCCGAGGGCGATATTGTTACAGAGGGGCAGCCGCTGCTATTACTGGAGTCGATGAAAATGGAAATAGCCATATTAGCGCCCGAGGCTGGCCGCGTTAAAAAGCAATTATTGGCCGAAGGTGCGCGGGTTAGTGCAGGGCAATCGCTACTAGTGTTGGAGGCATTATCATGAGCTTTACTTCTTCTTTAAGTTTGACGGATCTTCGTGGCCAATATATGAATGGCAGTCTTACGCCTCGCGAGGTATTCGCGACCATTGGCGAGCGCATTGAACAATATCGTGAGCACAATATTTGGATTCACACGTTAACCGCGACAGAGTTAGAACCCTATTTTTTACAGCTGGAGCAGGCGGATATAAACGCGCTCCCGCTGTACGGAATTCCCTTTGCCATTAAAGACAATATCGACTTGGCGGGGGTGCCGACGACGGCAGCCTGCCCAGAATTTAGTTATATACCAGAACGCTCCGCCTTTGTGGTGCAGCGCTTAATTGATGCTGGCGCGATTCCCGTGGGTAAAAGTAACCTCGATCAGTTTGCGACAGGCTTGGTCGGCGTGCGCTCGCCCTATGGCGCTTGTAAAAACAGCTTTGACCCGAGCATGGTCAGCGGCGGTTCCAGCGCCGGTTCGGCCGTTTCGGTTGCGCTGGGCATGGCCAGTTTTTCATTGGGCACAGATACCGCTGGTTCGGGCCGAGTGCCTGCGTGTTTTAATAATTTAGTCGGCGTCAAACCCAGTATTGGGTTGTTGTCGGCCAGCGGCATGTTGCCCGCTTGCCGCTCCTTGGATTGCATCACGATTTTTGCCCTGCACTGCGACGATGCCAATACACTCTTGGCCGTCGCCGAGGGCGAAGACGCCACCGATGCTTATAGCCGCGTAAATCCTTTTGCCAATCAATCGCGGTATTACGGCACGTGGCAGGGGATGCTGCGAATCGGGGTATTGCCAGCAGATCAGCTCGCCTTTTTCGGTCACAGCGATTACCAAGCTAGCTACGAGCAAACGATCACCGCCTTAAAAGAACAAGGTGCTGAAATTGTCGAGGTGGATTTTGCGCCCTTTATAGAAGCGGCGCGGCTACTCTACGAAGGGCCGTGGGTCGCGGAGCGTTATATTGCGACCACGCCGATGATTCAAGACAATCCCGAGGCCATGCTGCCGGTAATTCAAACCATTATCGGTGGCGGCGCCAAGAGTTCGGCGGTAGACGCCTTTCAAGCCCAATACCGTTTAAAAGCCCTGCGCAAAGCCGCGACCTCAGTGCTAGCGTCGGTAGATTGTTTGTTAAGCCCAACCGCAGGCCGCCCCTATAGCATCGACGCCGTAAACGCAGATCCCATTAAGTTAAATAGCAATCTGGGTTATTACACCAATTACATGAACCTCTTCGATCTGGCGGGGGTGGCAGTGCCGACCGGTTTCACGGCGAGCGGTTTCCCCTTTGGTGTAACCTTAATTGGTGAGGCCTTCACTGATCGCCGATTATTGTCGATTGCCAATCGCATACAGCAGTATTTCCACTTGCCGCTGGGCAAAGATCAGGGCGCCTTTCAGCCCACAACCGTTAGCCCAATTGCCAATCAGCAGCGCATAGCCGTGGCAGTGTGCGGCGCTCACTTACAAGGTCAGCCACTAAATTGGCAGCTCACCGAGCGCGGAGGCTACCTGCTTGAAAAAACCACATCGGCGCCAAATTACAAGCTCTATGCGCTGGCCGGTGGCCCGCCATTTCGCCCCGGTATGGTCGTAGCGCAAGCGGGTGAAGGCCAGACTATCGAAGTAGAAGTGTGGTCTTTGCCTACTACTGAATTCGGTAGCTTTGTAGCGGGCATTCCCGCGCCTTTAGGAATTGGTAAAGTCACGCTGACAGATGGCAGCCAAGTGAGTGGGTTTATCTGCGAAGCCTCGGGCTTGGTGGGGGCCGAAGACATTAGCCATTTCGGTGCTTGGCGAGCGTATCTGGCCTCAAAATAGGTCGTAATTATTTTTGAATACACTATCCGTCTGCTATGTGGGCGGATAGTCACACTAACTGCCACACCTCACATATCCTCTCATCGAAACCATCCTTCTGAATTTCCTGCGTCGTCATTCAGACCGTCACGCGCTACTATTCTGAACGCAACCCTCCGTCATTCTGAACTTGATTCAGAATCCAATACCACTAAACCAACAAACACCACCTTACTCGTATAACGCCTGATTCTGCGTCATTATGAGCGGTGAACAGTAGAGCCATTCCCATTAACATCGCGGCGCGCTATTTAACGCATTGAAATTTATATAAAACGGGATATGATCAGGGGACAGGGATGTTTCACAGAAATAAAGGGAATTGGTCTCCGTTTGTCCGGTGCGTGTTTTTGGCGATGCCACTATCCCATTGAATCCCCTGATTTTTTTAAATCGATGCTGAAGCCCATTTTTAGATAAGGGGGCGGAAGTGATATAAGGCGCGAGTCGTTATAACAAAACTGTTATACGTTCAAGGAGTACGAATGAATATCAAGGAAGATTGGCAGAAAGTAAAAGCTGTTTTGGAAGCGGGTCAAGCATCTACTATCTACTGTTCAGTCGCCACGATTTCTCCTGATGGCCTTCCAAATATAACGCCCCTTGGCACTGTGTTTTTGCGCGATGACCAAACAGGTTATTTTTTCGATCATTATGCTAAGGCCCTTGGTGAAAATATCGATCAAAATCCAAATATATGTGTAATGGCAGTAAGGGCTGGTTTTGTATATTGGGTAAAATCTCTGTTTTTGGGGCGTTTCACTTCTCCGCCAGGTGTTCGCCTTTATGGTCAAGCTAGTGCCATCCGGGAAGCCACTGCACAAGAAATTAGTTTAATAGAGAAACGAGTGGCCCCTACTAAGTTTCTTAAAGGCAGTCGCATGCTTTGGTCTGGTTTTACCCACGTCAGGGATATTAAGTTTAGTAGTTATCGCCCAGTTACATACCCTGTAATGATGGAGGGCTTGTGGTAAAAACGTATAACAATCGGCAGCAATCGCTCCTGTTGGTCGCTGGTACAGCCAAAGCTCCGCACCTTTTGGGCATAGCTCCGCTATTTTATGCCCAAAAACCGCTCCACTTTGCCTGCCCCTGTGCGGGGCGTTATGTGTAAGTAGAGGATGATTCTTAGTGTCTAAGTGTCCGAGTTGCAGTAAGCGTCTAAGATTCTACTGGGTGATGCGGCTATCGAATAGCAAAGTGTTGACGTGTCCGGAGTGTGGCTTGCAGATCAAGGCTAATGCTGTAAAGAATTCGGCCATTGGAGGCGTAGGCGCAGTATCAGCTTTCGGGTTATATAAAATTATTCCTGAGCCAATAAACTACGTTGTAGTCACAGTATTCTTAGTTGTTCTATCAGTTTTCTATTACTACTGGGTGCCACTGGAAAATGAAAACACATAACAAGGTGCAGCACTTTAGCCGCTGCGCGGCTCGGACAGCCAAAAGCTGCGCTTTTGTCCGCCCGTGTGCACTGCGTTAGAACTTCACGGAGTCACTCATGGATGAAGGTTTTGAATTGCTTTTTGAGTACACGATTAGAGCCTTTTTAGGCGATAAGGCTTCGCATATTGCTGGCCAGGCTCATACGGAGAAGCATCGGAAGGATTGGTGCAGGAAAGTTCTTACTCAAATAATTCGTCGTGTTCAGGACATTGATACAAGTACAAAGCATCGTGAACAAATGATTATTTGGAGCGAAAGAGCTCTGAATCAACTAAAAGGCAGAAACTTTAATGAGCCTGCTTTTGCTCTCTGCCTATTGCGATTAGTAGCCGTAATGCTTGGTCTAGTTGGCATTAGGCCGTACAACATTGCTACGCCGGTATACTTTCAAACGCAACCTCAGTACTACACGGAAATAATTATGGAGGGGGGAGATCCTCTCCAAGATTATTATGACAAAAAGAGCTCCATAGAAATTAAAAAAAAGCTGGTCACCCAGCTAAATGACGAGGGTTATACAGATTTCGAAATCTCAATGGTCTTTAACACGTCTGAATATGAAATCAAAAAATTGCGTAAAGAGCTCTAACAAGCGCATGCACGGCGACGCCCTTTTCGTTCCGCCTGCGGCTACCCTACAAGGGCGTGCGTGCTGCGGGCGTTAAGTGTCTATAAGGAGTGGGATAAATGAATGAGCTTCCGGATGATCACAAAGGTCATACAATCATACCTAGCGCCTCAGGGCCAACGGGTGGGCCGTGGGTTGGCAACTACTCGGTCTGGAAAATAGAGCCAAATAATAATTACACCGCTGTGCTGCAAGGTTTTATTTCGGGTGAATTTGCAACTCAAGAAGGTGCGATTAGCACCGCAGTATTAGAAGCAAAATCAAAAATAGATGCTCTATGAATATGCAGCTCAACCAAACACTTAATCGGGTAGCCGAGGGTCTCTAACCCTCAGCCCCCACAACACCCTGCATGCGGATCCGCACAGGGCGTTTCACTAAGAATGGTGAAGCTTGA
>NZ_JACHHW010000014.1 GCF_014202945.1 Zhongshania antarctica
GAAGCCAGCACTCAATCGATTTATGATTGAATTTGAAGACCGCTTAGCGGATTATATTTAACCTTGGCAGTTACACAGAATTATTTACAGGCTCCGCCTACACTCAGCCTTGAAACCCGCATTACTATGCCACCGACCTCAGGCAATACTTAAATCTGCACTAGCTGACATCACCGTATATCATTAACGCGCTCCTGCCACTCAACGAAGAACCCTGCGAACCGACGGCGTCTTGCGCACCTCAGCCAATTCAGACAATAACTCAGCACAAAGCTTAAAAACATCATCCCCATAATCTATGTATTGTGCAGCATCAACCAACTGATCCATTCTCTTTCCTTCAGAATAGACTTTCTGCAACAAAGTATTTCGTCCATCCACATGCCCGATAATTAAACTTTGGTACTCCACAGGCAAGTCCGCCCGATCAAGGCAAGTCGCTGCGGTACTGCGAAAACTATGAAAGGTATACTCGTTCTTGACCCCAGCCCACTCCAAGCCATCTGCTTTCCACCGACTAAAAGTGTCACTCATTTTTTTAGACCGGCGATTATCGTATTCAGACAAGCCTTCAATTAAGTAAGCACTTTTGGTATCCACCTTATTTCCCCGCAACCAAGCCAATACCAAACGACTCCCTCGATTTAATGGAATCCGCCGCTCTCCCGCCTCAGACTTTGACTCCGTTATATCTAAATAATCATACTCACCATCATTTTTCAGATCACCTAGCTTAATTCTCGATATTTCTTCAAGCCTCATGCCCGTATATGCCGCCAACATAGCTGCGGGAAGTAGATTAAGTGCTGAGGCTGAATGTCCTTTTTTCGAGCAAACGGAAAGCCAATTTAAAACTTCACACAACTGCTGACCAGTAAACCCTCTATTCCTGCTATTAGATTTAACCCTCGTCTTTTGCCTTGGAAGCATGTCGTCATAACCATCGAAAGGGTTTGCCGAAATCTCTTTAAGCGCCTTCCTAGCATAATTAAACACCGAGCTAATTTCTGACAGCTTATTTTGCCGAGTCTTATGAACCTGCCACTTACTGGCGACAAGTGCGGCAAAATCCACAGCATTCGCTCCTGATATTTCTGCTATGGGTGTTTTAAGCCCTTGCGGCAATAAGGAAGCAAATAATTTTATTGTTGCTCGCTGCCCCACCAAGTGTGACGGCCTCGAGTTATCAGCCTCACGCTTCGCCATATATCTCTTAACCACCTGCTCTAACGTTAGCCCTCCCGCTTCGCTTCGCAGGTATGTATCAACCTTCCTTGCAAGCACATGGGCACTAGGGCCGCCAAAACCAATAACGTCAGACTGTACAATATCGAACACCCCCTCAAAATCCGATGCTAAATCCATCTCAGCCAACACATTGATATACTCATCAAAAAGCGGATCATCTTTATCAACAATCCCATCCCGCACTATATCGCCAGCACCATTCCATACCGCATCGATCTTCTCATACTGCTTATTGGGATGATTTTTTGCACTCAAATAATATTCGCGGGCAGCACCAATCTGTAGCGCTATATACTCCCTATGCTCTTCTGGGATTGCCGATAAATCGAAAGGGAAATCGTACTTAGGTATTATTGGAGCCTTCAAAGCTAATGTTAATTCATCAAACAAAGCATCCCATTCCGCCACTATTCCATTAGCAACTTTATTAGCAGCCCTTCGATCCGCCGTTCCCGTACTACGACTTAGAAATTCCTTCACAGTACCTTTCTTGGTAAGAAGAGCAGGATGCCTACTGCCACTCAATCCTTTAGGCACACGCTTTTTAACCCAATAAATCGAGCTTCCAGACCTACTATAAATATGCGGACTTTGTTTCATTGAGAGTAATGCCAAACAAGACAATGTGTGACATATTGTGTGACACTTTGTTGCACACCACAACCATAACCCATTGTAATTATTATATTATTTATACCAATCAACAAGTTAACACATAATGCGTCCAATTCCTCTCCTGGGCACCATTATTTACCCTTTAAAACCCACACACTAAGACTCGAGATATAGCACCGATTTTCAAGGTGTGCGTAATTTTGAGACTATTTTTTCAAGTAACTGCGAATACCGCAATCGGCACGGAACCACCGCCACTGACAAAGAGCCCCGCAGCGATCAACCCCCAAGCGAAACGCCCTCTGTTTCAAGCACCGTAGCAACATCCGCCCGCTCAATGATTTTGACTAAAATAGACTGAATAGTTTCGTCTTCACGAGCATCTTGTTCGCAGCTGAATTTTTGCTCCTGTGCAGCAGCCCCCTCTTCCAAAATAAACGAGATAACGACTTCACTGGCAGAGTCAGGGCTTTTGCCAAAATACGCTAACGATATAAGTGGGTAACCGTGAAAGCCTTTTTTAACCTGCTTGGCGATACGTTTTTTGGCTTTATCTACGTTCATTGTGACGCTCTATGTTAGCTGTTTCTGCGACATTACACCGAAAGCACTAGGCCGACCAGCGCCGCACTACGGCTCCCCCTATTTAGACTTAGTCGGCAAAGCAAACGCAATAATATAATCACCCATCGACCGCTGGTACATATGATGCCCCCCAGCCGCAATCACCACATATTGTCGACCGCCCCGCTGGTAGGTCATTGGCGATGCAGTCGCATCGACGGGCAAGGTGTGCTGCCATAGCATTTCACCGCTATCAGCTGAAAACGCTCGGAAGCGCCGATCCATCGTTGCACCGATAAACACCAGATTGCCCGCCGTCATTAGCGCGCCCCCCAAATTCGGTGTGCCCCAATTAATGTCGAAGGGCAGCGGCAGGGGCGCCATCTCATGCACTGACCCCAACGGCTTTTGCCACAGCACTTCGCCCTTGGCTAAATCGATCGCCATTAATTTCCCCCACGGCGGTTCACTACAGGGAATTCCCAATGGCGACAACAGGCTCTCAACCACCACGGTATACGGCGTGCCTGCCATGGTAATACGCATGGTTTTACCCGCTGGCGGTAAATGCTCTCCCGTTTCAGCGCTGCTAGTGGGTTTTAAATATCCAACAAACGGCGCGGTATTTACATTAACCACCAGTTGCTGACGTTCCGGCCAAAATACCCCGCCTCCCCAATTCGCACCACCAAGGCTACCTGGCAGCATTAGCGTGGGGCTCTCGGTCAATGCGGTAAATAGGCCCTGATTATTCAAACCTGCAATTTTCTTGGCACAGACGCCGCGATCCCAGGGCGTCAATCCCCAGGCGCTTTCGGCATTTAACTCGTGATTCAATAATAAGGGCAGCTCAGTGGACGCTGGCTGAGTAGGTGACAAGTGCTCTCCCGTCACCGCCAACTGAGGCACAGGCTTTTCAAGAATGGGGAATAATGGCTCACCGGTCTCCCGATGAAACACAAAAACAAAACCCTGCTTAGTCAGCTGCACAACCGCAGGAATCGATTTGCCACTGCGGTGTAAATCGATCAACATCGGCTGTGCTGGGGTGTCGTAATCCCAAACATCGTGATGCACAAACTGAAAATTCCACACCATTTTGCCGGTGCTACCGCGCAATACTACCAGCGAGTTTGCATAGCGATTATCGCCAGGGCGAAGCGCGCCGTAATAGTCTGGCGATGGCGCGCCGGTAGGAATAAAAACCAGATCCCGCGCTTCATCCACCGACAATGGCGCCCAAGCGTTAGCGCCACCAGAAGCGGCAACGGCATCGACAGGCCACTGTCCGGCGTTAGGCGCGGTTGCGTCTAAAGGGATGGGTTCAAATTGCCAGCGCAGCGCTCCGCTCCGAGCGTCAAAAGCCTTTACCGTGCCGCGCGGGGTGTGGGCGCGAACAAAATCCACCACCGCCGACCCCACAATGATGGTGTTATTTATCACCACCGGTGGCGACACGCTGCCGATATCACCGGGAACAAAACCCTCTTCATCGGTATACAGTTTTACCGTGCCCTTATTGCCAAAGCCTGCACACAATTTGCCATTGCGAGCATCAAGGGCAATCAAACGGCGATCATGGGTTGCGGTGAATATACGCTGACCGCACTGTTCACCATCATTAGCAGAATCGGCCCACCAACTCACGCCACGACACTTAAACGGGCGATCACCGGCCAGCGAAATTTTAGGGTCAAATCGCCAGCGCTCAACGCCGGTCTCTGGATTAAGGGCGATTACCTGATTGAACGCGGTGCAGAACACTAAATGCCCACCCGCGGCCTCTGGCAATAATATCGGCGTGGCTTCTAAGGCGCTGTGCGGTAACTGCTCCGCAAATGTCTCCGCCTCGCCGCTACGATACTGCCAGGCCACTGCCAAGCCCCCAACATTGTCGCTACTAATTTGCTGATGCGGCGAGAAACCTGAGCCCCCTTGATCGCCCCGATAATAAGGCCAGTCCTGCGCCGCTACTGGCAAAGTCGCTAAGCAAGCGCCCAGCAGCAGCAGTGTCGCCCGCTGTATTTTCATTGCGGGTAAGGCGTAATGTGAATCAAGGTAGGCTGAGCGTCTTCTATTTGCCAGCTTGGAAAATGCGAGTTCGAGGTATATACCGAGCCGTCTTCAGCGATTTCAATATCTCGTGTAAATGTGCGACGACGCGGCATGGGGTAAACCTGCCAAGTCTCAGTCGCGATATCAAAGCGCATAACTGTGTCTGACTGATTACCGTTAACCCACACTACGCTGCGCGCCCTATCCACATTTAATGCATAGGGGAATTCGCTAACAACAGGTAAATCATATTCCTTTAGGATTTTAGTTTGCGGGTCGTACATGACCAACAAGCCAGCCTGAAACGCCACCATCCACACGCGGTTCTCGGCATCTACCCGCAGGCGGCGCGGCCCGATCACTTCAATATCGATTACCGTTACTTCGCCCGTTTCAGGATCGATATAACCGAAATCATTAGCATACAGCCGCGCAAACCAGACCCGTCCGTCTGGCGCGACGTCAATACCATACGGCATAGGCAGCCCGCTAGACTCACGATCGACCGAAGGCATAGGGCGCGTCTCTGGGTCAAGCCAAAATATCAGCGGTAGGAGCTTAATGGTCAGCCACTCTTTAATATTACGAGCGGGGATATCGAAATAGCTAAACACCTTTTTTTGACGATCCCACATCGCAACTTGAGACGACAGCGCGAGGGTAAACCACACTCGGTCTTGCTCGTCAGTACGAATAGTATGGGGATAAAAGCCCCGAGTCATTTCGTGACGGGTAAAGGTTTTGGTCTGGGGGTCAAATTCCAACAAGGCCCGCTGCATCGACGGCGTGATAAAAATATGGCCATCTTTAGGCGACACGGCAAATGAGTGCACCCCCATGTAATTATTAATTTTGCCGTAGGCGTTGAAGCGATTTCCTAAGAATCCGCCAAGCTTGTCGTCGGGTTCATGGGGCACCGTGTAAACCGTGTATACACCCGTTTTGGGATTCACTTCATAAATGCGGTCTTGAAGATTATCGCCTACGTACACCATGCCATTGGGATGCAGAATAAAGTCATGCATTTGCGAGAAACCGTCACCAATCGGCCACTCGGTATAACTCGCTCCAGCCAAGGCTGAATCCCAGGGCCGGGGCTCGGGTACAGATTCATAGCTCGCGTTTAAACTGTGGTAACCCGCTGCCAACCCCTCCGCCAATGGCTGGCGTAAGTCACCAGCAATGCGAGCACCATAACCACCCATGCGATCAATAACGGTCAGCCACTCTTCAGCGCTGCGTTCAACCCGCATAAACGGCGAGGCCTGTTGGTGGCAAAACGCACAATTTAAGGCGAAATGTTGTCGTAAGGCCTCGCCACCACCGATATCAAGCTGAGACAACCACACATTCGACGGCTTTTGCTCCGCCAGCACTCGGCGATCCTGCTCACGCTCCATCTGCACCGTCAGGTCTTCACCCAAAGACAACTGTGCAGCGACCACTGCCGCGGGCAAGCTAACATCTTTAAAGCCAGGCTTGCGAAAGCGATAATCATAGGAAATGCCAGTATCAGGAAAATTTAGCATGCCATTGGCATCGCTAAAGCGGGTATTTTCGAGTGCAGACTGATTACTGACACCGTCCGCAGCGTAGCCCTCATCAGCCAAGATCAGCTTCGGCTTTTGCGCCAATACCCGGGTAACCATTACCGTAGCCAATCCTTCGCCAGAGTCATCAGTCACTATCAGGTCCTTCGCCAGCGCGTGTCCCGCCAGCACCATGCACAGCCCTACCCCCAAAATTTTATTCATTACTGCTCGCATTACACTATCCTATTATTGTTTTTGTACGCAGCGCCGCATAAGCCGGCGCAAATCAAAAAGTGCGTCTAATAATTTAAACGCAGAGTCATACCGACGCTGCGAGGGTCGCCCAAAAAGGTTTGATAAGAGCCCTCTGGAGAACCAACGCTGGCATCAAGCACCGCATGAAACGTCGCCGGTCCAATGGCCGAGGCATACTGTTCGTCCGTCAAATTTTTAACCCACAGCGCCACGTCAACATTGGCACTGCGCCATCCCAGCCGAGCGTCAAACACACCGTAAGCGGGCTCTTCATGGCGAGGATCAAGATCGGGAATATAGTGGGTTGAGCCCTGATAACGATAGGCCAAACGGCTGTAGAGATCACCGCTAAACAGCGGCTGGGTATAACGCAGAGCTGCGTTACCAGCGAGGCTCGGGGTAAACGGCAGCTTCTCGCCACTGAGATCACACTGCGCGTATTCATTGTCGGGCTCACGACCGTAATAGCACTGACCGCCGTCGTAGCTCTTATAGACAACGTCTAAGGCAGTGGCGCTTAAACTTAAGGTCAAACTGTCAGACAGTAGCAATAAGCCCTCTACTTCAGCGCCATCCATAATCACCTGATCGGCGCTGTTCACCACAAAACTTAAACCCAGAAAAGAAGCATTTTGTTGGCTATCATAGATAGTGTGGAATAGGGCGCCGTTGAGGCGAGCGCGCTGGTCCCAAAATTCTGCTTTCCAGCCAAACTCAAAGTTCTGTACTTCTTCAGAATCAAAGTCACGCAACTCTGGCGGTACCGTGCCGGATTCTAAGTTAAAGCCACCCGCTTTAAAGCCAGTAGAGTAAGTAAGGTAGAGCATGACGTCAGGGCTAGCAAAATAACTGAGGCTGGCCTTACCGGTCGTTGCTGCCCAACTTTTTGATGAATCGTAAGGGTCCACATTTGGCGCTACTGAGCACACCGGGTTGGTATCAAACGGTGCCGAGCAACCATTAGCCGCCGTGTTATAGGTTGCAATATAACCGTCTTTTGCTTCGTCGGAATACCGCAGCCCCACACTAAGATTCCATTTTTCGCTGAGGTCAAAATCCATTTGGGCAAACACACCGTAGCTGGTGGTCTGTTGGTCTGCTCGGTAAAACGCCTCATCCCCTTCTACGCCAAGTATCGGTACTTGCGCAGGCGATCCAACCGGCACCGGTAGCGGCACCGGCAAGGGCGCGGCGACAAAGTACTTCGCCACAATCGTGCCGTATTCCTCTACTTGGTCTTCCATACGCAGGAACGGTTGAGCCCAATCACCGCGCTGAAAATCGTTGTAATAGTAATACACCCCGGTCATCCAACGCAGGCTATCGCTGCCTTCAGACGCGATACGAAACTCTTGGGAAATGGAGTCGCCCGCGTGCTTATCAAAATTGCTGGCAATATTGATCGGCATAAGCTCGACGTTATACATGTACTTTTCAGAATCGTAGGTATCAAAACTGGAGATCGAGGTAAAGCTGTAACCGTCACCGCCGTATTGCACATTCAAAATAATATCGCTGGAATCCTGCACAATAAGCGGTTTTAAATTGTGTTCAACCACGTGATCGAGGGGATCATTATTACTAATATCATAACCAGCCTCACTGATCATCTCGCGGGTTTTGGCGCTGTAGTACACATCCGCCGCCATGGCATTCATGTCGCGCTCTAACCAACCCGCAATTAAACGCGCGCTCCAGCGATCAGAAAAGTCATACTGCAATTGGCCACGCAGCGCGATGTCATTGAGATTACCGCTGTCTGGGCCACTGAGGTTTTCGGTCAGATTACCGCGCCGAGTGGTACTGGCACTTAAACGGCCTGCCATTTTTTCGGTGAGGGGTCCGCTAACATAGCCCTTAAGCTGATGTAAGTTGTCGCTGGCATAAGTGAATTCCGCCATGGTTTCCAGCTCGCGGCTTGGCGGCGCTGATGACACCGCAATCAAACCCGCCGAGGCATTTTTACCGTACAAGGTACTCTGCGGTCCCTTTAATACCTCGATCGCTTGCACGTCAACAATATCCCCTAGGCCCACCCCCGACCGCGAGCGAAATGCACCATCAATATACAGTGCTACGGCAGGCTCAAAGGTGGGAACATTGGCGGCATTACCGATACCGCGTATGCGCACTGCGGTACTCATTGGCTGCTCAGTGGTTAAGATATACAGCGAGGGGACCAGCGCAGAGACATCGCTAATATCGCGAAATCCAGACTCTTGCAAATCATCAGCTGAGAGTGCTGAAACAGCGACTGGCACATCCTGAAGACTTTCTGTGCGCTTTTGGGCCGTAACCACCACCTCTTCGAGTACTGGTGCGGCAATTGCCGCATTAGCCAAGCCAATGGCGAGGATAATCGGTTTAAGAGCCAAATCACTCACGGTGAATTTTATTGTCATTTTACGCTCCTTGGCGCGGTCACCACGACCGCAATATTTATTATTTTTTATGCCTATTTTTGAATTTTGTAGGCCAGCAAAACATTGCCGGGCAGCTGCCCAAACATGCTGTAACCCGAAAGCACATACAGCCACTCGCCAACCACAATCTGCCCAGCAACATCAA
This sequence comes from Zhongshania antarctica, assembly GCF_014202945.1. Lineage (GTDB taxonomy): Bacteria > Pseudomonadota > Gammaproteobacteria > Pseudomonadales > Spongiibacteraceae > Spongiibacter > Spongiibacter antarcticus. The sequence goes on from NZ_JACHHW010000014.1 coordinate 8,838, forward strand.
TAGCGCCGCCATGGCCCGCTAATCCGTTGCTTGCATTGACCGGTACCGCCGTATTATCTGTCCACAGAACGCTGCCACTGGCGCGGTCAAACACCCGCATAGTGCCATCGAGCCCGCCACTAAAGACGAGCTCATCACTCACCGTTATGGCCGACGACAAACCGTAGTAAAAGCTGCATCGATAGAGCTCAGCTGGATCCACCTTGCTTGCCGAGCGGTTATTTTCTAAGCCAACCAAGGGCCGTTTACTGTAGTCAAAATCGCAATTTCGCTTAACGGGATGCCCCCAAAGCACATCGCCATCGCTTACATTTAAGGCATACAGCCCCGGCTTTGGGGTATACCCCGCCAGCTCTCGCTCGGGGTCGGCTATCGGCACATACAGCGAGTCGCCCGCCAGTGCCATGCCCCAATGAATACCGCCATTGCTTGTACCTTGGCTAAGCCGCTTGCGCCAAACTACGCGCTGCTTATCATCGCCATCGGGATTAAGGGCAAACACTTCGCCGGATTTTTGACCCGCTAATAGCAACTGCCTGCCATCAAAATCCGCAAGAATAATTGAGGCGCCAAAATCAAAATCTTGCCCGGGATTGTCTGGGCAATTCGCCCCACCGTTTAAACACGCCGCATTCCAAATATCACCGGCAGTAGCCTGAAATTTCCACACTAGGTCGCCGCTATCTAAATCCAGTGCAATCACCGCGTCGCTGGTGTCGGTAGCCGGTGCACTCAAGTTTTCGCCAGTACCGATATACAATCGATTGCGCTGGACATCGATGGTGGGCGTTGACCACACAGCTGCACCAGAAGGCCCATAGCGATCTTGGCCCGCTTTATTTTTACCCTGCAAACTGGCATCACGACTGGCATGCCACGTCCACAGTTTGTCGCCGCTGTCGGCGGCAAGCGCCATTACCCCGCCATGAGAAGTGCAACAAATATGACTGGGGCTGCCCGCCGCCGCCACCTCGAATAATGAAATCGGTACATAAAGGCGATCATCGTGGTAGCTAATCGACCCCGAAATTACCGAGTAGTTGTTCAGCCGCGCTGAGCGCTGCCAAACAATATCCAAGGTATTGGGATCAAGGGCATATACCGTTGCCAATGAGTCTGCAAAAACCAGCAATTGCCTAGAGTCACTCAGGGTCGCGACGGTAATGGCTGAGCGAATACCACTAATCATTTTGGTGTGAGCAATGACGCAGCCACTATGGCGATTTAAGACAAATAACTTCCCCGCTTTATCGCCAACAAACAGGCGATCACCAATTACCGCGGGTTGCGAACGCATGTCGCTGACTCGTGGGAAGGCAAAGCTCCAGGCCAAGCTAAGATCACCAACGTTATTTGCGTCGATACGTGTTTGCTTGGAGGAGATAAAGCGACGATTTTCAGGACCTAAGCCCCAGCTCGCCAATATTGGACTGGCGCTGGTATTTTGCGATTGCTCACACATCGCATCGGCAATCCAATCGTATTGATTGGTCGCACTGCCCGCTAAGTAATGTGCAATCAAGCCCCGCTTCTGTTTACTAAGATGAGCCGCCATTGGCTGCATTTTGCCAAATTCCATGGCAATCATCAGATCTTCTTTGGCGAGTCTAGATAGCGCCTCACGTGTCGGCGCATGCATTGTTGGATTGTCGTGACAGCTGGCACAGTGCTTGTCAAAAAGGTATTCACCGGCACGGGCCAGCGGCAAGTGTTCGGCATTGCGCAACACCCACGCCTCGCCATGCTGCACAAGCCACGTTTGCACTGGTGCACGACTCAGGGCAGCGGCGATACCCACCGCCACGATGATAAAAATAATTATGCGCTTCTTCATTAATGCCCCGTTATTATTGTATGAGGTCTTGCCTGCTAAAGGCACCGCAGCGCTTACGCTGCCGTGCCGTTTTAGCGGTCTATTCGCTTATTTCCATACTCGACAAACGACGGTCGGCCGCCACCGCCGCCTCACAAAAACGACCCGCAACCCACTCTTTGCGCGAATACATCTCGGTTTGGTCGGCAAAATAAGGTGACTCACTATTGGTCGATTGCGAGTAAGTCAAAATCGTTTGCGTATCAGGGCACTCGTCGCCATCAAAAGACACCACCTGCACAAAGCTAGCGCCATGAACGACGTCGTTATAGCCAGCGTCTGAATTGCTCCAGGTATTGCTCATCGCATTAAATAAGCCGTAGCCACCGGGACCGCCGTGCATAGGAATTTTGGCCTCTCCGCGCGACTCGGTAGCATGGGTGCGCAAGCTGGCATCCAATGGAATACCGTTCCCTTGTAAGTCGCTAATAGCCGATGCCAGCGCGTATTGCACGTGGGGATTAGCAATATTCAGCCCGCTAGGTGTATTCACTGGATCGTTAACGTCAAAAGGCGTTGTCCACACATCGGCAAAACCAAAGCCACTTGCCGCCGTCCCCGTAGGTACATCACTAATAAACAAATTCGCGACAAAGCGCCTAAATAGCACCGCACCTGGGGCATCAAGGTCATCGCGGCGAGTCCAGCTGGCTAATACCGCGCAGGCCTCAGCGGTTTGCACCGGACCACCGGCACCGATCATACCGGGTGTTACCGCGCACAATTGCAGCAAGTCATCCAACCACAGCTCGGCTGCCATATGACGATTATTAAAAATAAGATCCTGCATTTGTTGGCGGGTAAATTTAGTACCGGGTAGACCATCGCTACCATCGATCCGCTGCTTGGTCATAAGCAGTCCGAGGCGGGTGCGCATCCGTCGCTCAGTACCTTCGTCGCCAATAATACGAAAAAAGCCTTCCAGAGGCTGTTCAGGGCTCGACAGCCAATAACTGTCGTTCGAGTTAGTGAGGTAATCGCGACGAATCAACCAGGGCATATTGTCAGGGCCAATAATACCGGTTTGCACCGCATCGGCGTCATTATCCCAGGCACAAGCAGCCCGCGAACCGTCTAACACCGGTAAACCCAAGGTATTTGCAGTGGCCACGCCAAGAGGTGACGCGCACTCTAGGGCCTTTTGATCCGAGACATTTGGCGTCACCGAAATATCCGCATACAAGGCCTCGCCATTGCTGTCGGCAGCAATGGTGTTTACCCAAGGGATACCTTGATTGCGCTGCATTATTGCCAATAACTCACGGACACTCTGCGCGCGATTGGTTTCCACAAAATGATTTAAATAGCGGAAATTAAGCGCATTGGCGTCGGCCAGAGCGAACGCCGCTGCAGGGGTCCAAGGAAATACCGGTAAACCCAGTATCTCGGTCAACACCGGCCCCCAGCGCGTTGAGTAAAGGGTGCGAGATACCGCAGTGCCATCAGCTAGCTCAACACTTAATTCTTGGGCAAGCATCGCTTCCGGCTGACCGTCGACTAAATAGGAGGTCGGGTCGCCCGGCACCAACGTTAATTGATAGGGCGTAAATCGCCACGCCGACGACACGGTATGACTCCACGCCAAGTTCTGGGTATGCCCAATTAAGATCATGGGCACGCCAAACAAAGCTGAACCCGTCGTATCTAATGTACCAGGAATAGTCATATGCGCTTGATGGAAACGCTCGGCGCCATCCCAAGGGAAATGCGGATTCCCCAATAGCATGCCCTTGCCGTTTGCCGTTGCGTCGGAGCCCAGCGCAATCGCATTACTGCCAATTTGAATACCCTGCCAAGCCTCACCAAGCTGCTGTGCGATCTGCTCGGGGCTCGACGTATTCGCGCTCAGCGAGTTTGGTCCCGGCGGTTGCGCGCTACCAATGCCATTGATTGCCACGGCCGAGCTACCGAGCAAGGCCAGCTGGTAAAAACGACGGTACACATCCAATTCGGTGATCGGCCTCACCCAGCTCGCACCACGGCACGTGGGATCAGGTAGATTTTCAACACCAACATCGCGCAGGTAGCGGTTATAACCCGCCACGTAACCCTTCACCAGCGCTTGGGCCTCAGGCAAAGGCCCCAGTGGCGGCGCCTGTGCCATCAGATTTTCCACGCGCTGTTCGGCGTTAATTAATTTAAAGAAAAAATCTGAATTTAAATTATTATTGGTGGTGCCATTACCGGTCATGGTCCAGCTGGCATCAGGCCCAAAATATTTTGACCTTTCGCCAGACACCGTCACATAGACATCGGCAATAGTGCAAATATTATCTTCGGCAAAGGCGTAGCTATAGCCATAGCCGATACCGGCATAGTCATTGGCTTTAATATGCACCATACCGTACTCACCGCGACGAATTTCCGCGCGGAAAGCACTGTCATCCACTATAGGATCAATGGGCTTTTGGGTATTCGAATAGGAATTACCTCCGCCACAAGCGGAAATCAACAGGCTCACTGTAGCAATATAAATACTGCGATTTATCATTTATACATCCATCTATTTACTTAAGACTGCGACAAATAATTATTATTCAAATAGCCGCGTTTAAAGCTGGTTTAGCCTTCACCATTCACGTCAGCGCCATTGAGTGAGGCATGGGGAGCAATCGCAAAATCTATTATTAAAAACCCATCAGGCCCGCCCTAGGCACCCAACGCACAGGCCAAAGAATAAGGCACCCAAAGACACATAATATACATTAAGTAACCTAATACCAAGGTCTGCCCTAGCCCCAAACTCCCCGCTCTGGCTTTGCCTAAACCGACTGACGCGCGCCACTGCAATGTGTTCACTTTGGAGTGGCGCGGATGAATGGACGATAAACTACCCTGTAAGCTTAGGCGCGGCACATATTTTTTACGAAGGCTTAGTAGCCCGAGACAGGCTTTCGCAGGCAGTGTAAATGCGAATACAAATACGAGGGGCAGAGGAGTAAAGCGAGCCGCCCCGAACGGAGCGACTCAAACGGACTTAAACTAGTTCAATTGCCACAGCGGTGGCTTCGCCGCCGCCAATACAAAGACTGGCGATGCCACGTTTCAAACCACGATTACGTAAGGCGTGAATCAAGGTCACCACAATGCGCGCGCCAGAGCAGCCCAGCGGATGCCCCAACGAACACGCTCCTCCATTCACATTGATCTTTTCTAACGGAATACCTAGAAGCTTATGGGGTAGCAAAGCAACCATGGCAAAGGCTTCGTTTATTTCAAACAAGTCGACATCGCCCGCACCCCAGCCAAGGCCTTTCATCAATTTTTCAACCGCGTACACCGGCGCAATAGGGAATTGCTCTGGCGCGCCAGCATGACGAGAATAAGCCAGAATTTTGGCCAAGGGCTCAGCATCCAGGCCGCTACCAATTAATAAGGCCGCCGCACCGTCAGAAATAGAACTGGCATTGGCAGCCGTTATGACTCCCTCTTTAGAGAACGCGGGGCGCAACTGACGAATTTTTTCGGGGCGCGCATTGCCCGGCTGCTCATCATCACTGTGGCCATCGTGAGCGGCAATCTCATTTATGAAAGCGCCTGACTTTTGGGCCGCCAGCGCGCGCTCTAGTGACATTAGCGCATAGTCATCGAGTTCGTCGCGGGTAAAATGATGCTCTGCTGCGGCTTGCTCGGCCACCAAACCCATTAACTTACCCGAATAGGCATCCTCAAGGCCGTCGACAAACATAGCATCACGCAGCTGACCATGACCTAAGCGATAACCTTGGCGGGCGCGATCCATAAGATACGGCGCCAAGCTCATGTTCTCCATACCCCCGGCAATCACCAGTTTGCTACTACCCGCTTTAATTTGATCCATGCCGCTCATAATCGACTGCATGCCTGAACCGCAGACTTTACTGACCGTTACACAGGGCGTCGCCTCGCTCAAACCCGCTTTTAGCGCTGCTTGCCGCGCAGGCGCCTGACCAATACCGGCAGATATCACATTCCCCATCAGCACTTCATCAATGCGCTCGGCAACATCAAATCCCTCACACGCGGCTTTAATTGCAGTTGCCCCTAACTCCGGTGCGCTGGCCTTCACAAACTGACCGTTTAAGCCGCCCAGAGCGGTCCGCTTGGCGGAATAGATAAATGTCATGACTGAGTCCTGTCTCGTAGAATCGAAGAATTTCTAAGCGCTGATGAATCAATCAACAACCTAGACCTTGTATGGTTTGGGATCTTTGACGTCAATATCAAACACGCCTGAATTTAATTTAAAACCCGAAAGCCCATGCTAACAAGCTCCCGGTTTTGCAGCGAACAATCATACATAGCCGCTATGGACGCTGCTGTACTATAAGCCAGCCGGTTGATGACGCCGAAAACTCAGATTTAGCGTCACCTGCCCCGGACTGCCGGTAAGTCGAATAAACTCGAATGGGTTTGGCGTGGCAATTACACTACCAAGCGCGGGCTTCGCCTCCCAATTAATGACCGCAACATCGTCAAACACGACCAAGCCTTCGCCACGACTCGGCGGTGCTTGCTTAAGAAATACGCGTACCGCTCGGGCATTAAACTCACCCTGCTTTTCTGCGCCCGCTTTCGCAATGTCCGCTGGCATATTTAATTTAACGTTGAAGGCCTGCCAGTCGAAGCTGCCACCTGAATGGGAATACAGCTGTTCGCCACCAAAGGTGAGCTCGCCAAAACTTGCGTAGTATTCAGCGTCGACACTAATCGCCCCCGCATTAACGGCCTTAACATAGCCGTATAAGCTCAAGTCTTTGTTGGGGGCATCTAACTCGTCGCCCACCACCCGAATTCGATTGCGATACGCCGCTATTGTCGCGCCGCTGTGTTCTACCCCACGGGTTAAGCACAGCGCCGCATTGCCACGGTAGGCATGGGACTGACAAACGTAGCGCGATTCAGATTCCAGATTCCAGCGCGCCGCCTCCTGCACATCTTCGTCGCCGTCCCAATCCTCAAAATCACCGTATAACATTTGGTCTCGCCCAAGCTGCATGCTAACACCAGTGCCAGCAGTGACCATAAGCAGTGAGTTAGCACTCGACGCCAAGTCCCGCAAGTCAACGACCGCACTTCCGCTCTCGGGAATTGTAATTGTAATCTGTACAGTACTGTCCAACGCTACGGCATCTGCCGGGTTTAGCGCCACCCAGCCTTGGCCTTGATAGGGGTATACCAGCAAACCCATTGTTGACAGCTCGCCAATTCTACGCAGAAATTTATTGGCTAAATTTCCGCTAATTAAACGCGGCCGATAATCCTCGAGATACACCGGTAACATTCGCAACTGCTGAGTGTCTCCGCCCACCATATCAACCCGAGCAATTAAACCCAGCAGCGTTTCCTGGCGGTCTTGATCGAAGGCCAGGTTACCCAGGCCCAGCACTGCAATTTTATTCTGAATCAAACCCACGCCTTGGGCGACATGGGGGTGGTGCGCAATGACCATTTGCGCGCCATTGGCCAGCACATGATTCATTGACGAGAGCATAAATGTACTCGGCGTAAATGCGTATTCGACACCACCATGCAACTGGGCGAAATTCACAACGCCAGCATCCCGTTCCGCATTCAAAACGGTCGCAATATCGTCTTGACGACTCAAATCTGCCGCCCCACCTTTTACCTCAGTCGCCACATAGCTAACGGGGTGTTCATTTCCGGTAATTGACGTGCCAGAAAAAAATGAATAATTATTGCCCTTCAGCAGATGACGACTCACAGCCATGGCCTCAGCGGAATTCGCCCCGGCGCCGCTGTGCGCTATACCAATGGCATCAAGATTTACGAGCGTATCTAAAGCACCCTGTTCCTGATAATCAAACAGGTGGTTATTACCCAGCGACACATAATCAATTCCCGCCCACGTCAAGGCTGGCAAACTTTCGGGCAAGGTAAAAAAAACAAATTCCTTGGTGGGATGTGGCGTGTCGGGGCGGTGAGTGCACGGCGTTTCAAAGTTAATCACCCCCCAATCAGCGTCTACATAATACGGGCGTATCCACTGCAAAACAGACTGTGTGCCCGACTGAGGACTGCTACTGAGAATAAGCGCGCCAGGCTGATCCTTTGGCACTTCATTGCGCGGCGTAATTTCTAAAGGATCTAGATAACGACGACCAAACGCAACATCGCCGCCAAACACGAAGCGCAGCTGCTGATCGCGATCGTCAGTTAATATCACGTCGCCTATCTCACGGGACGACTCGGCGAGCGGGGCAAGTAAATTAACCACGGTAAATTCACTGCGGTAGCGAGCTGCATCAATTCGCAACAAACGATTACGACGATCCAAATTCGTTAAACTAAAGCGGCCATCACCATCACTTACACTCGTCACTCCGGCGCCATCAATAAAGCTTAGCTGCGCCATTGCGACAGGTTCACCCGCGAGATTAACGACCCGCCCACTGACGCTAATCGGCGTACTTACATAGTTAGTGCGATAATCTCGCTCATCGCTCGAATACTGCGTGTTCAGATTAACGCCGCCAGGCCCACCGGCACCGCAGGCGAGCAAGCCATGGATTAGGGCAAGACTAAGCAGGGGCTTACCCGCACCACAGATTAGCCGTGAATAATTCATGTTTGGAATCCCCATACCATTATTGAAGTACTGCATGCCGTGTCAATAAAGCGGCAGCTATTGCGCTCAGACATAGTACAGCATAGACCGGCATGCCTTAATGGCCTAGTGCCGTGCACAGACAAAAAAGGCGCTATCTCGGTGGTGATAACGCCTTTTAAAAAGAGCTGAAAAATTAGCGTTAGCGCACTTTTTTACCTTTATTGCGAACAGCTGCGCTGGGTGCTTCGGCCAGCGCAGCGGCTTCGAAACCGGTCTCGCGCCCACAGTCTCCCCATTCGGCAAACACTTGCTGCCCTGACACATCGCTCGCCTCAGCCACTAAACATGTCAACGAGGGCCCTTGATCATCACCCAATACCGAGGCAAAGCTCAGCGTCAGGCCATAAACGCTACTGTAGGCATTGAATTGATCTGGGGCGATATATTGGCCATTAAAATGCCCAACACTCGTGTCTGCAGGGTCCTGAGCATCTAAATGAATATTTGCCGTGTACGCGGCAGGATGATCCTCGGCATAGGGACAGTTAGCAAACGACGCCCACGGATAACTTGCCGAGTCTTTGTGAGAGAAATCAAAATTATTCTGTTCGAAGTCTAGAAACGTCGGGTGGGCGTAAAAGCCACTATCATCAGGACTATTACCAGGTTGAGTTACCTCCTGATACTCTCCCGCACTGGCAAGCCAACGGTAGGCGCGCACGCTTACTTTCGCCAAATCCAGACGTTCCGCCGCGGCCGCTTGCTCAATCCGTAGACTCACTTGCATAGCATTGCCCCCTAGAGATTGCACTTCGCTGAAGGCAACCGTCATTGGATTGGACTGATTACGACTATAGGGCAGGACTCGCAAGGGATGTACCGCATCGCGCTGCCAACGCGAGTACAAATCTGCTGGATTAGCGTCGCGAACCTCAAAATGCAGATGCGAAAAACCAGAGGCACTAACACCGGTATAAGCAATTAAATCGCCCTTATTCACCTGGGCACCGCTGGCGACAACCCAAGAAGCTAAGTGCATGTAATTACTATAGTAACAACCACCGCCAGCGCGGCAACTACTGGCACCTGGACGCCGGTGTTCGATTTGCACCAAGGGATCGGAATACGCGCTGTGTTCTCCGGCAATGACCACCCTACCAGCGCTAACGGCAAAGACCGGCGTATTTATTGCGGTAGGAATATCAATGCCGCGATGGTAATCATAGTGATAACCGGCAGAGGCCTTTTGCCTAGGGCCAAAGGTTGAGGACAACGGATAATCACTGTACGCGGCACTGCCTTGGCGATCGACGGGGCAACCGGCTGTCACCTGCCAATTTACCGGTGGCGATTCACTGATACGACCACAAAGTGGCCAGTTAACGCTATCATCATAACCACCGGCAAATACGCCCGCGGTACTCGTTAAAACGACCAATAGCGTTATTACATATTTCATACTGCCTCACCCGCCATGCTCTATGAAGCACCATAAAACCATGTGAATTAAAATGTAGGGAAAAATTTATATTTATTTGCGGTCCGTCTCACACAAATAAGTTAACACACGCAGCGTCTAACAGCCCCGCGACCATCTATTTAATTCGTAATTACACCTATTTTAAGCACATGACGCCTATGTTTTTTATTTTTCAGCCTGCGCCCCGGCTTAATCATTACCGCGCAGCCACCCGCCTTTTTGATCTCGCGTGAGCTTGCGTAATTCTACTGCAGCGCGCTCATAACTAATGCGTTCATTAATGAGTTCACGGTAAATTAAATCCGCTTTTTTGCGCCGTTTAATCGCTTCACCAGCGTCGAGCACAGACTCGACTATATCAATCAACCAAAGCAGTAGTGGGTGGCGACGATCCGCATCGCCATCACTCTCCTCACCGCGCGCTGCTGGAAGGCTCTCTTTCAAAACGCGTTTTGCGCGTTGCAACTCTACTTGGCTCTCTTCATTTTGCAGCTCGGGGCGACCGTCAGCATCCTCCAGCAAAGCGATTAAATACTCCTGTTCGAGCACATCATAATGCGTTGCACCGGCCAAATTCCGCAGGGCTGGCAGCGCATTTTCTAATACACCACTTCGTATCATTTCGCCCAGGGCATAATATTTATCCCAGGCCTGACATTTGTATACAAAATCCAAACCCGTGCCTTTGATATTTTGCATACCCATTAAGCGATTAGACAAACCCGGTGGAGTGTTGTCGATAATCATATTAACAACGTCATTACCGTCGGCATGAAAATCGTCTAAAACAACAATACTCTCTATAAACCAATCGCCAAGTTGCTGGCTAATACTGCTTATATCGTGACTTTGCGCGCAGGTCACAAATTCTTCTAAGCGTCTAGCATCGTATTCAAACTGTTGATTAACTTCAGCGCTATAGTCAAAGTGATTGGCCGTTATTAAATCGCGAAGCGCGGCGCAGTCACCTAGGTCTTTTGCTTTAGCGGCAAGCTCCGTTAAGCCTAGCCCCTCCAGCATTGCAACTAACCGTCCCTGCACTTCAACAAAATATTGCGGCACTCTTAATCGCTTCGCAATCGAGACTAAGCGGGCGCCGGCAGTAACAAGATCCACCGCCTGCATTGTTTGCTCAATATACGCTAGCCACGCGCTGTGCAAATAATTTTGCAGACCATCCAAATTATCGCCAATCAAAATATGTCGATCAGCGCTAAGCTCCTCTGCAATAAGTGCAGCAAACACCTTCGATCGCGATACGCGATCGGCGCGGTTATTAATTAAGGTACTCACCCAAATTTGAGGGTCGACCGCCAGACTGTGTTTATCAAAGCTGAGCCTGCGCCAATTACTTAACGACGCCAAGCGCTCATTGGCCGACATACCATTAATAAAACTCAAGCTCCGCCCTCGCACTTGGGCTGGCGGAAACACCTTGAGCACCCCAATATCTGGCACCATATTGTCGGCCATTTCTTTGTACGAAAAATCCCGAGGAATCCCTAACGTCTCGGCCATAGTCGCCACTAGCGCAATATTGTTGGGGTGTTCTTCATAGGGGAAGCGGGTGAGTATGTCCTTGGGAATACGCGCCGCTTGCCGATAATCGATATAGTGTAATTCCGTATTTTTTGCCTTGGCTGCGTCTTCAAGCAGGGGCAACATACTGACTTCAGTCGTCAGCATGACCGCATTACGCGGCACAAATTTTTGCATTACCTTGGGTATCTCAATACCCGACGGCCCCTGCAAATCTTCGTGGTCAGGGTAGCAATTGGTTACCGTGGAAATATCATCGCGCATCCACTGCTGCTGCAGTATTTCAATATAGCGAGGGGTTAAGCCCATACACTCCCAAAGAAAGGTGTTGGCGCCCAACTTAGCGGCCATCCTAACCAGGTTAACCTGCTCCCAAATAGTGGCTTTATCATAGGGTCGAAATAAAAATAGTTCCTTCATTGGCGCATTCGCTGGCGCATATAAAAACATCGCCTCGCAGCCGGTAGTCTTGGACACAATGGAGTAACCCAAACCGTTTACCAAGGCGGCCTTTAAACGCTCAGTACCCGATTTTCCCCGCGAGCCCCAGCCGCCGATCACCAGCGGCAAACGCTGCCGCGCCCGCCGCATTATGACCCCCATGGCCAAGTGCCTAGAGAAAAAACCTGCGGCAAACACAAAGCAAAACACGGCCAACTGACTTAGCGTATTATGGTAGACCGAGTACAAGTACTGCTGCGCGGAAAGTAAATATTCATCTAACACCACCGGCACAGGAACAAAGGCGGGGAAGAAGCGCTTAACCCGGGAATCGACTGGCGCAGACTGTCGCGGCCACTCGCTATATGCCTTTATCCGCACGGTAAAACCAAGTGCAGTCACGGCCTCTAAATAGCGGCGAGGATCTTGTTGATTTTGAGCATTGCGCAATGCCGCGTAATGCGCAAATTTCCAACTCAGCATGAGTTTCGCCCGAGTGCGTTGCCACACGCTATTAGGCGGCACCAGCTCAGTAATTCCCTCCGCCGTGTAAATACAAAGCGTCTTCGTTGGCCAGCTGCTATCCAGCGCCGAAATCAGCTGATCCGGCAGTGGCAACCACGGTCGCCAACCACCCTCGTCATCGATGTAAAGCGGCTCGCCCGGCACAGTCGTCGGACTCATTTCACAGAGGCCTTCAGGCGGTGCGTAATCAACACCGCTAAAGACCTTACCGCGCCAGTGAGGGTAGTTTTGACGCTTATCTGTCGCCGGGTGGCGAGCTTCATGAATGACCCGCCAGAAACGCAACTTTTCTTTATAGCCCGCTGTTAACAGCACTGAATTTTTAGACACGCGGGCATCTAAACCATGGCGCTTACGACCAATCAGCGCCAGCGCCCGCCCCAATTCCTCCCGATCACTGCCAGCAGGAATTTTTAGTCGAACGCTATCGTGCATAGCCAGTGAATTGGCGCCATTTTGTAAATGCGTTAACAGTGACGGCGCACCGTGAATCGCCCACAACTCCTCGCGACCAATGGCGGCAAAACGCCGGATACTCGTGAGAGTGTGATGTTGATTGAGCTCACTCAGTGCATCGCGCAGCGTGTCATAATTGCTATCGTCACGGGCAGTTTCTTGTAGCTGTCTAAATAACTGCGGGCAGTATTCAATCCATGCACGAAGCAGCAGTTCGTTTTCCTCTGCCTGTAAACGCTCAAGCAAAATAGACAGTAAATACGTAGCGCTTACTTTATCGGCGAGTTGAGGCAGGGAAAGCACCAACTCCATCCGCACCGCGGAATCGTGATCCGCAGCGAAGCGAGGTAACAACTCCGCAACAAAATCACTTGGTAATGACAGTAGCCCATTAATTAATGCCTGACGCACAAAGCCGCTTGAATCATTTGGAATATCGCTAAGCAAGGCACGCGCTTCAGGAATGCGCTGAAAATGTTCACAGAGTACCGACACCACGCGATAGCGATAGAATATCGCATCCGTGCTCAGGGTATCCTGGAGGCGAAGTCTTACCGCACTGGCAAAGTATTCAGGCTGAACAAAGGCAATAACGCTCAATGCCTCGCATTGCAGCCATACCGAGCGACGTTGATCTTGGCAAATTTGATATATATAACTAAGGGTATCTGCCTGTAACGGTAAATTCTCCGCAGGCAGAGTGCGTAAACTTTTTGACAAGCAATCAAACGCCGCTTGCACCAAGCGTCGGCTTCGACGGTGGGTACAATAGGCCAAGGTATGCCCCTCAATATCTAGGCGCCGCCAATGCGCCTGAATCACCTCTCCCTCATTATTACTGGCATTTTCTACAAACAAGCCCGCAAGTAAATTACAAAGCATTACCGCCTTTTGCTCTAGTTCTGACAAGCGCTTCAAGTAACGGTCGCGTATTGCCTCCACCCCAAACCAACGCGAAAGAGCCCGTAAATCACCCCGTACTTGACGTCGACTGCAGCCAAGTTTGTTAAGGTACAAGGCAATATGATAACGGGCATCTGCTTCCGATGTAGCAGACTGATACTCCTTTAAAAAAACCGCATACCAATTTTCTTGCTGATTGATATTGCGCTCTACAGCCTCTAATTCCTTTATCAATAATTCTAATATTCGCAGCCGCAAATCGGGTAAATTTAAAATATCGGCCTTTACATCGAATTGATTTAAAAATACGCGTGCGAGTTCCGTTACCGGCTGGCTATAGATCGGCTTATCGATTGCCGATAATTGGCTTAGCAGTAATTGTTCAATGGCCTTCAATTGTTTTTTCATTGCGCTATTCCATTACACCTAGGCCATCACGCTGGTAGCGATAGCGCAACACTCGCAAATCTCTGAAAACGGTTTCCCGTGGGCTGTAATCCGTTAAACCGCGCCGATGGTGAGCATCTAAACTCAGCTCGAATCCGGCTTCGGGACCACCACTGCCATCGTTAACCCGTAAATACGCTCGTGCATGCCAGCGCCAGCGCGACAGCCACCAGACGCGCTCAAGGGCCACACCGGCAGCTTGCTGCAAATAGGCGTGTGGCCGATCGCTGTCGGCGAGGTACTGGCTAAGGCTGTAGTCGAGGTCAATTTTCCAATTGCCATATAACTGCTGCCATGTCACACCCCCTCTTACGCTATCACCCACGTCATCATCGCTATGCTGATTCCCCGTCAGCGTCAATTCACTTTGTAATAGTCCGTCGCGATAAGGCGCATAGTCTAGCGCCAACTGATAGCGCCAACCGTCGCGATGGGTGTCGCGATAGCGATTAAAAACATCAAAATCCATTGCGTTAGTATCAATACGTTGAATATCCGCTAAATCAAGACTCAACTCATGCGCGAACACACTGAACTCATGAGTTAAGCGCGTTTTATAATTAAAATTTCGAGGTATTTTCAGCGTAAAATCACCGTTCACAGACCACGCCTGATCTAACTGGCTAACATCGCTTTGCTGGTAATAAGCGTCCATTTTAAGGTGCGCAGTCCATGGCCTACCGCTGGGGTAAATATCTAACCAGTTCTCACTGCCGATAGAAGAACTGCCGCTATCGACGCGGCGTTCAAACACATCACTGCGCCAATAAGCATGCTCCCAATCGTCCAGTTTCTTACGCACGCGCACGCCCAATTCCACTGCGCGCTGCTGCTCAGCGTCGGTCTGTAAGCCAAGGACACTGCGTTCGCTGTATTTGGTGTAGCCGCCAAGTGTGGCCCAACTGGCGTATCGTGGCGGCTCATCAAATAAGCCAAGACCCAAACCAGTAATATTAACGTCACCCAGCACCCTTTCAACTTCTTGTGTCACCGTCATTGCCGGCTGATAAAACCGATAATCGGGCAATTGCGGCGCAGCCGCTGTGCGCGTATTTAATTGGCGACGGGAATGCACCCGAAATAAGCCGCCCTGAAGCTTAAATGCGGCGGCGACATTGAGCTCGCCACCCGGATGAAGCAGGTATTTGCGCTCGACTCTGTCTTTACTAAAGTGGTCTATACGCAGCCAACTTGCATCGTGAATATACATTCTCAGCGGTGCCGCAGCACTAGCCGCCAACACGCGGGTTTCACGCTCTTCGTCAACACTGATCCACTGGCCAGCACGTAAATATTCAATTTTAACGCTCGCAAGATGCTGGCGCAGCGGATCCACAAAGGCCATTACCACGCGGTGCTCACCCTCTGGCAAGGGGAATTCGCGAACGATATCTTGCTCTCCCAGCACCAGTTGCGCGAGGGTTTGCTCATCAAGCCCCAGGGTTAATTTTGCGGGAACGGCGCGACGGTAGCTCGGCGTCACTGCGCGCAGGCTCAGCCGCAACCGCGAATCTGCCGGGGCATCAATATAGACGGCAAGACTGTCGCCACCTCGCAACTCCATGCGCTCTGGCAGGGTGTTTGTTACCACGCGACGCAGTCCCGCTGACTCAGATACCGCAGGCCAACTGCGCGCCAACTTAACACTACCAGCCATACTTAAAATCGTTTCTTCTTTACGCCATTCACTGCTGTCATTGAGCATAGCCAGTAAATTTGCCACTTCGTCATGCTCGCGCCGCGCATAGGCACCCGCTTGTAAGGACGCAAAGTTCGCCTCAGGGATAACGCCACCGTGGCGCACATGAAAAATGGCGGCCAGCAATTTGGCCTGCAATTGCTGCGTTGCCAGTTGCACACCGGCTTCGTAATTCGTGGTTAATAGACTGAGCAACGGCTGCGTCGCCTCAGCAATTTGCGATTCCGTAATCGCCGGCCAAACCGCTACGTCTGCACGTGCATTGCCCGCATCGCTAAATCGCGGCTGGCAAAAAGCGCTAATCTGCAGCGCCAGCGGCGCGGATACCGGCGACGTCTTACCACGATTAACATGACTTATGGCGTGATCAATATAAACTTGCCGCTGGTCACGGCAAGGCAGGCCCAAGGCGTTTTGGCGCAATGGCGCTATCGCAAAATTAGACTCCTGCAATTGTGCCAATACCGCCCCGTGGTCACTCAGTAATTCGAGTTCACCTTCGCCATGCCACTCAATATTCACAAAATACCGCTGACCTGGGTACTCCCCACTGGGCGACGGGGTTTGTCCTAGGACATGGGTAGTACTGGCCACGCTGCCAAGCACTGGCACGCGATACCATTGCTTATTAATGCGCAAACGTAACCAGCGGTCTAATCTCGCCTCTGCGTTGTCGTGCACCACACGTATTTCCAATCGTAAGTGGCGATCACCCCGCAAGGAATAACGCAGTGAATTAGATTCACTGATACGGTAGCGATGGTAGGGATCATCCTCGCCGATACGATCAACACGCTGCAAATAGGCACGCCCATTCTGAGCACTATCTATCGCCAGCCAGCGCGTCCAGCGTGAGCGCTCGGGCAGCGCCATCAGCGCGCGATCTCGCTGTGGTGGTTCACTATCGCTTAACAGTTCGCGTAACTGCCCAGCCGCTACCCCAGCGAGCCCCTTTGCGTGCTGGCGCGCTTCCGTAAACTGCCCTTCACTCACTAATGCATACGCCTGCCAATACTCCGCCGCGTCCGTCGACAAAGCGTTAAGCCTAGTGTTGAAGGTGTCTTGCCAGCCCTCTTCCACTGCGGCACGAAGCAGCACGTCGGCAATGAGCTGTTGATTTACATTTAAGGCATTAGTCGCCTCGCTTTCCGCCCCGGCCTCTACCCCACTGGCCTCACTTCGCTGCCACGCTAGCGCAAGTCGCAGTGCATCGCCACTTTGACCATTTTTAAACAAATAATGGATTACTGCACTTGCGGAACGCGCATCGCCGCGCTGAAGAAACGTCACTATTGCCAACATATCGAGGGCGTCGCTATCGCCTGCGTCACTGAAGCCTTGTCGTAAGATCTCACTCGCGGCTTTACTTAATGCATCTCCGCCGTTGAGCAATTCAAATTTTAATAAGGACTGTGCCAAACTGTGCTCGGCCATCGCAATTAATATGTTATTGCGCTCAGCTAAGGCCGCAATAGCAACTGCACTATTTTCTGAATTCACTCGACGGTTGGCGTCGATAAATTCGCTCAGACTCGGGCCGCTCACTTGCGCCGCCATCTGCGCTTGCTCCTGGTAAAAGCGATTGCGAGCGGCATTGAGTTCCCGCGACGTTGCCGTGCTGGCCAACCACTGGTCGCGGGCGCGATGTAAATCCGTTCGCAGGGTCTGTAAGTCTCTCGCCAAGGGCGCTGGCAAACTCGGTGCTATTGCATCCGCCCGCAGCCAATCAAGTACTGCCGTCGCCGATACCGAGTCCAGCAAACCTAGAAACGCTTGCTCACTAAGCGGCTTAGGCTTAGCTACCTCATACTCCACGCTGATATACGCTGTTTCAGCGCCTTTATTTTCGATTTGAAATTGCTCTTCATCCGCGCTAAGCCGCCACTGATAGCGTGCTACCGCAATATGCTCATCAGCAAGGCGCGTATTGACCAAGGCGTTTTGCATCATGGCCTCCGACCACGCGGTCTTCACACCAGCAGTACTGAGAACCTTTAGCGGTATGTTTCGCTGCGCGCTGGTATAGCGCAATTTTTGACTCACCGAATTAAGTGCAATCGACACCCGTAAATTGCGGCTCGTTGTCGGTGTCGGCAAATTAAAGCGCGCTCGCCCCCCTGCAGGTATCGCAAATATCTCTTGGCGGTCAACAGACTTAAGTGCCGCGCTATGCCAGTAGGGCGGCTGGCTTATGCCGGCAAACACCGCGAGCCCGCCCTGCTTACCAAGCTGCTGCGCATAAGGTACTAACCAGCGCCGTTGACTGGCAAGACCCGCAGTTTGCGGCGGTAAGACACGAAAATAGCGCTTCCAACCTAGGGGATAGGCTTGATCATCGCTTAATATCCGCGCGGCGGATTGATCCCAATAAGCACTGTCGTCTGCGGCTTGGGCAAGCAGCTCCTCGGCGAGCCGTTGCTGGGTTCCCGGCAGTGCTAGCGCCGCAACACGACGAGGATCATTTTTGCGTTGAAACACAAAATCATCTTTTGCGGCGCCGGTGACCCGCAAATAAACGGCGCTGCTGCTAACAAGCTCTAGCTCGGCAGTCTGAGCCTTATCAATTGGCAGAGCCAATTCAATACGCTCACTCAATAACAGCCACTGTTTGTGACTGCCACGCCATGCTTGACGGTGATCCAAGCGCGCTGTAAATGTCTGTGTCTGCCACTCACCGCCCTTTATACGCCATTTAATATCAAGATCGGCGGCACGCCCTAGCGGGAGCGGCAAACGCAATTCCAGGTGAGGAAATTCCAGTTCGGGTACGGCAATACGCGACAATTCTTGCGCGGGGCTTAGCTGGTAGTGCTGCCGCTCGCCACTACTGCCGTGCAGCCATACCGCCTTTGCGCTAGCGTCGAGATAAACCTCCCTACGCTGCAGTATGTCAGGTAATGACGCAGGCTTACCCAGCCAAACCGACAGACGATTGTCTAAACAGCCATGCGTTAATTCTCGGTTTAGCGGCTCAGTCTCCGAAAAAACCTGAGCGAGCTGTATAAAGGCGCTACCGCTAAGCGCGATGAAATACTGCTGATGCTTGGCCAGCGCTACAATTTCATTCTCAGCAAACAACAGGCCATCTTGGCTACGCATCACACGAATACGAATAGGCTGATCGCCATTGCGCAAACGCAGCCATTGCGCATTTTCGCTGGCGACTAATAAAGTATTGCGCGCCTCACTGGCCTCGACGCCACCACCTGTTTTAAACGTCGGGTCAGCGCTTCGTGAAGCCTCCGGCGCAAGACGACACTCACCATCGCCCGCACTGTGCTGAGCCACGGGTGGGTATGCAGAAGCCTGCAGCGTCCCCACCTCCGTCCAGCGCAAATAGTCGCCATAAAGATGCTGATAATAATCTTGAGCCACGTCGGCAGTAGCGCCCACCGGCACCACTAGCAGCGCTAGTAAAAACCACACATTAACGCGCATAGGAACTCAAACATTCATAGAGCTGCGCTCGGACGTTGCGGTCATCACGTAACAGCTGACGCGCATTTCGCGACAATTCCAAATGCAAAAAGCCGCGACTGTGCATCGCTCGCATTGTCTTACCCACAGTATTGGTGGTCGCGCCCAGCTCATTAATTTGGTCTGGGTATACCTCCGCCATCAGACCAGTGTGCTCCTGCACACACTGGCTAAGCGTATGCAATGTCGAAGTACTGCGAGCAGTGCCATTGCTCACAATTAAATCGACCCCTTGATTTGCGACTTGGCGCTTTGCTTTGGCAAAACCATGAACTTGCACAAGCACTGTATTGGCCTTTGCCAAGACTGCAGCTCTCGCCATGGCAGTGAAATGGCTACGGGGTAGATGCGCCAAATCTGCCGAGACAACATCGGAATCACTGTGGCGATTACTGCTGTTTAAGCCTAGCGCCAGGAAGTCGTGTTCGGCAAAGAGCAGACGAGCAATTTCACCGGTGTCACTGTCATAGAATTGATGTGGCGCCTGCATAATTAAGTTAGAAGCCGACGCCGTTGCTATGCGGTAGTATCCCCAGCCCTGCTTAGCACCGTCCAGGCGAATTTCAGAAATGGGGGCGTCGTCACACCGCGTTAAGCCTGACGCGGCCAGTTTATCCGACCAATTATCGGCCAACGGTTGGCGTAACACCGCGTAAAATAATTGTTCTGCCCCCCACAGTGTCTCCGTATCCGGCTGGCTATAGGTCGTGTTCTTGCCCATATCACTACAACCCTCCGCCGCCATTAAACTAATGTTAAACATCATCCCGAATAGCAAGCCCGGCTTTATTAATCCCATGCTCACTCCTGCTCCTGTTCATACAAGTTGCTAATGACCTTGCTGCGCTCGCGCTCGCTCGGTATTAACTGCGCAACGGCAATAAAGCCGCCGGGTACCGAAGAAGTCAGCTCTAGGCTTACGGTTTCTCCAGCCAAATCATCCCCCAAATTAAAGTTTAATCGCTCTGGGCCATAAACCTTTCGGCCACTGCCATCGAGCAAATAGGCCGGTGGCAGGGCGGCGCCCTTAATATGATAGAGGGTATCGCGAAGAGTATACGCGTTTGCCACGCCAGCCACTTTCTCGCCGCGTACCCGCAGCCGTAAACTGACATCCCCACGGTGTTCACTGTAAAACTGTATGGCAAGATTGTCGTTAAAGTGAGCTGCCGCTATTTGATATCTAAGGCCCTGAGCCAAGGGAAAAACTTCTCGCCAAGCATAGTCACAGGCGGAGTTCTTGGCCTGCGCATTTAGCCACCACTGCCCATTCACCTCAGCACCATCGCGGTAGCGAGACAGCGATAAGTGATGCTCGCCCAGAGCCATAGCGCCCAAACTAAGCACACCACTTTTGCCGAGATAACGCGGACCATGAGACTCACCGTCAAGATAAAGCATCACTGCTTGGCTGTCTCGCTGACCGGAATACGCCAACTGAGGCGCCATTATATTTTCAAGGTAGGCACCGGCCAGCGTAAAAACATCCCCACTCGGCGACAAAGGGCAGTACCGGCTCATACTAGCTTCGCGGCGCGGCAAATCAGCCTGGGGGTCGAGAAACAACAAAGGACGCGGATAAATAGCGTCGCCCATTGCACTGTTGCGCGTTATTGACTGAGGGGAAAACTCAATGCGCTGAAAATTATCCTTGGCAATAAATTCATCGACTTCCAAAATTGGGAAATGCCATATCAATGCCTGTACTCGACCATCGGCCAATAACGCCGCTTCATTATTTGGATAAAGGGTAAACCACTGCGGCATGCGCTGCTCACGCTCGAACCAATATTTGCGATCCTGAGGTAAATTGCGCGCTAACGGCAAATCTTCGGGACGCGAATACCCACTCACTAGCAGGGGCTCAGACGCCGCGACAATCACATAGGCGGCTTCAGCTGGTAGCTGAATATAATGAGCACTAACCTCACTGATGAGCGACTCGGATGGGCCTGAGCTCAACTGGGTGTAGCGATCGGGCACAAAATCGAGCTGCTGTGAGCGACGGGTTATTTGCTTGCCATCAGCGGTGTATAAGCTGACCTCTACGCTTAGCCGCCCTACAGGCTGCGCAGCCAACATCCGATAGTCCAAGCGCAATACTTGGCGGCGGCCACCATTTTGCATTCGAAACTGAAAACGCAAATCCTTACCAGGCTCCACCAAGTAGCTACTTACGTAATTTCGTTCGGGCTTGTAAGCCGTCGGGAGAAACTCCGCTTCAAACGTCATTGCCTGCGAAGGCACAATTTCTAACAAGCCAGCGCCTAAATCTCCGACCCATTCATTACCCTGAACCTGCCATACCTTAATTTCACGACTCAAGGCCGACTGCCAGCGTAGACGTACCGTATTATCGCCATCCGCTTCAGGGTAAAACTGCAATTGCCACGGCCCCTGGTTCTCGGGCTCAATTACCACGCTCGCCCAATGTTCAGGATCAGCATAGGCACCGGGGCTGGCGAGTACGTCGCCATCTTGGTCGAGGTCCAAGGCCTCGAGCTTTGCCATATACAGGGTGTCAACTTGATAGTCTTTACCCGCGAGCCCCGCCGGGCCAATGGGCTTCCACTCGCGCTGCAATAAATTGCTGATTTCGGGCGTCGATACACTGTGGGGCGGGAAAATATGATTTCGCAACATAAAATCCCGCTGTTCACGCAACATCCGGCGCCAGGTTTGCACCGCATCTACCGGGTCAATTAACTCGAGGACAGCAAGACGAAGGCCAATAAATTCAACGTCATCAGGCGAGGGGGCGGCCTGCACTCGCAGCGTTCTGGCACTAGGATAATCGGCCAGTCTTAGGTAAAAAATCTGATCAAGTGACGGGCGTAATTCACTGCGAGCATAGAAGCGACTGTATTCCAGCTCACTATGTTCATCTTGAATATAAGGGGCCGCCTTACTAACCAGGTGATATATTTTGTCAGCGACTATTTCACCGGCATCATCAAGTAGCTGATAACGAATATTATAGCGAAACGCCAAATCGGGAAGCAGCTTCTCCGGTGCGAGTATGGCATGAGCAATAAAACGCAATTCATTAACCGCACTACCTAGGTCGTATTCGGTCCACGTCTGCCGATTAAGCAAATATACGGTACTGGAGTCCAACTCAACTTGCAGTCCAGTTTGATACCCCGTCAAGCGCTGCAATGTTGGACCACAGCTGCGTGCCACAAAAATGGTGACGATAAGTAATATGAGCACGAGTAGATATCGCTCAAGATTACGCATTAGCCTGGCCCCGCTTGGAGTAATTGCACTCGCAGATCAATAAACTCCTGAGCGCGACTTTGACTTAGCGACGTCGTCGCTGGCACGTACCATACCGAGTCACCGAGTGGAGCCAAATTTGCAAGTAAAATAGGTTCACCAGCTTGGTTCAATAGCAGTAAATACGATTGCCCAGTATTGCGGTCCACCAAACGTTGAACCCGGTGAGTACCGAGTTGGTCTCCTATATTAAATAAATTATTAATATTTTCCGTCTCGACAAAATCGTTTACCCAAGCAAGGAGTCTTGGCGATAAGTCATCGGCCTGGGCCATAGGCGTCGTTCTCAGCCAGTCGGCGAGGCCAAGTTCAATGGCATCAATACCCGCTGCGGTAAACTTCCACTGTAATTGATAATTGTCCCGGGTATTGCGAAATTGCCGCCGAACCTGCGGCGCAAGCCAGACTGTGTCAAAGGTGGCGTCCGCCAACATCGGCATATAACTCGACTGCGCATTCCATGAGGCTTCAAATCCCAATGTCGCTCGCTCACCTTTCACTTCGGCAAAACGCAGACCACTTTGCCGCAATTGCGTCAGCAAACCTTGCTCCAGCGGCGTCGCGCCATAACCGTGACTGGCGCCCAAATGCGCCACCAATACATCGGCATCCGTTGGGAATTCGCGTTTCCCAGGACTAAAGGCTCTAATTTGTACGACGTGTGCTGGGTCAGGCGACTCTCTGAGTGAGACCGTATGGACTAAATTGAACAAGCTCTCCTTGTGCTCACGCAGACTTATATCGGCGCTACCGTCGCTATTAGCAGCGGGATGAGTTCCCGCTATCAGCAAGGTGCGGGCCCGCAATTGTTCAAATAAACTGATGCCATACTCAAAGGTGTTCGCTTCATAAATAGGGCGTGAAATTTCAAGCAAGTAATTATTACCGCCGCCTACGCGAAATACATACGTGCCCCAATGGCGATAAGGTTCTCCTCGCTCGCTTAAAATAAGGTAGTTTTCGTCACTGCTTAAATGATGGTAGCGAATGAGCTGATAGCCGAAGTGTTCCGCTAAGGTCGACACCCTAGCAACGATGGCATCTGCATCTTTATCCCAACCGTCATTGCGAACACCGTTCAACAGACCATATATTGGCGTAAGCACCGCTTGGTCAAAAAACAATAATTCATGTAGCTCAGGTTTTTTATACTCATCAGTGCCGCGCTTAGCGATCATGCCCTTATTTTCGTAAAGCGATTCTTGCAAATAGCCATCGATTCGTTTGGTGGCATTAATAACCTCCAAGCTGTCATCAAAGCCCAGTAATTTATAAGCGGCCAGTGCTGAGCCGTGGTCGAGAAACAGTTCGGCAAACTGCAGTGTCGCCGTTTCGCGCTGTCTGTTTTCTAAGCCACTAGACTGCCAGTGCAGAATCAAATCATTTGACAATAATTTGAGCATCCGCAAATTTAAATCCTTGGGGAGTTGTCCAGCAATCCACAGCGAAGGCTGGTCGCCATGCCGCCCCAACCACCCGCGTTTAACCTGGACACCACCAAACTTCCGGGCCGACTCAATATCGTAGCCTCGAATTTGAACCACTTGCTGGCGACCAAACACTTGATGAAAAACCTGAAAAACCGTATTGGCATTGCGCAAAACGTCGCCGCCACCGTCGAGGGCCTTTTTGCGTCGAGTTCCTGCAAAGGCGATTGCCCGGCTATGCATTTTATCGAAGAGTACCGACGCAGCGTCTGCTGCCTGCACTTCATCGAGCGCCGCGGGTACCTCAAAAACCAGTGGTGATGCGCTATTTGCTCTGAACACATACAGGCCCCAGCCACGCTCCGGCTCCATATCCCGCAGCGCAAGATAACCCTCGTCTAGCACCTCAAGACGGTAGGACAAAATATTAAAATTCGCCGCTATTTTTTCTAAACTGTGTTGCTCGCTACCCTGCAAATAACCATTCAGCATTTCAAAGCTTTCACGAAAACGCTCAAGCTCTAACAGCAATGGCGAGTGAACCAATTGCGAGCTTTCCGAGCTAAACAACTCGGCACGAGCAATCGCCAAATAGCTTTGCAAGCTTTCACTACTGGTCTGGATCGCCTGCGGCTCAACATCAACAGAGATAAATCGATTGCTACTCGGCAATTGATTCAAGCCATAGCCAATCGCCGTTGCCACCGCGACACCAAGAAACGAGACCTGCAATGTGGCGCGGCTAACAAGCACAACTTTGCCAGTCTGGTACATTTTAACCGCCAACAAACTGGACAATAAATAACCAAAAGCGTAGTAGTCCGATATTTTAGCGGCCGGATAGTAAATTTGTACAACAAAGCCTAATAGCCATTTATAAGCGAGGGCGATGGTGAAAAACACCAGTATTTGGCGCGCACCTTCAATATTTCGATTTTTGATAAATGGAATTTGCAGTACAAGGTGCGCCAAACCAAGAATCATCAAGGTTTCAGCAAATGTCGCGAGAAGTTTAAGCGGTGTAAACCACTGCAATGCCAGCAAGCTGGGCAATAGTATGCCGTTAAAATCCCAACCGTAACGCAGGTTCATTCGCGAGGCGATAAACGCAGTGGTCAATAGAATAATATATGCTTTGGGGGCGGCAAAAATTGAGCTAGCAATATCCTCGTACATATAGCCCAAGGTACTTAAATTGAAGTTGGTAAACTCCATAAGTACATAGCGCACAATAAACCAGGTGATCAGCAAATAAACTGACAGCGAGGCGAGACCCAGACGCGCGCCACCATTCCACATCTGGTTCGCAATAAGCGCAACGATGATCAAACCAAAGCTATGGAGGTTGTCCCGCAAATCATAGCGCAAGCCGATGGCTTCAAGCTGAAAGGCAAATTCGGGCAATATCAGGGTATCGAATAGTATCCGTACAAAAATACTACCGAGCACCAGCACAAAGAACCGGTCTCGGCCAAACATTTCATTCAAACCTAGCCAGCGCGGGCCCTTGTCCGCGAGTAAGCGCACCAACACATACGTTGCTACGCCCTCGATCATAATGGCGACCGCAATACTGGGCTTAACAATAATCAGCGGCACAATATAGCCGGGAATGACCAACCCCGACATCGTTGTACCGAAGCGCAAATTAAAAAAGGTAACTACCGCGACACCGACCCACACCGTGATGACGACGGATTCGGAAATAATATTTTCAGGAAAGAGTTCAATCACGGTGGGCAACCAACGCAATAACGTACCAGAGCGTCAAGATCACTTTTGAGTGCCCGCAGTCAAATTATTGATGGAGAACCCTTCTAGGCTAATCTGTATTTGATACCCCCTACCCAGCGCCGTATTGATATCGATGTTGGCCCAATTCTCGACAGTGCTTTTACGCTCCAAAAATCGTCTTAAACTACTAT
This sequence comes from Zhongshania antarctica, assembly GCF_014202945.1. Taxonomy (GTDB): domain Bacteria; phylum Pseudomonadota; class Gammaproteobacteria; order Pseudomonadales; family Spongiibacteraceae; genus Spongiibacter; species Spongiibacter antarcticus. The sequence continues at coordinate 34,859 of NZ_JACHHW010000014.1, forward strand.
GCGACTCCGCGCTAATCTCACCACCCATTAGCTTTTGAGCAATTTTCTCAAACTCTTCGCTGGGAATGCCATAGCCTTTATTGCTCAAATTTATCTTAGCACCCCGACTGTCGCCGTCCCAAAACTCGCTGATTTCTATCGAAATCTCAGTATTCATTAGTGCATCGTCGCTTAATAGATTAACCGCCGACTGCAGTACGTTCTTCAAATCTTGATCTTTGGCCCAGACCAGTGGGCTTATCACGGGTTTTTTAAGGCTGAACGTTAATTGACGCCGCGCCAGATTATTTTCGTTTTTCTCTAATACCCGCTGCACCGTCTTACAAATATTCTGAGGTTCGGTCTCACGCCGTTTCAACTCAAAACCGCTACTCATCTTTTCAATAGCCTCTAAGGTTTTAGCCATTTGTTCATTATGGCGATCGCGTTCGAATTTCACCTCGTCAGATTCATCGGTCGCGCCCTCTAGGTCGTAATCTCGCCGCCAAATACTCAGTAATTTAAGCCTAAGATTGTCGGAGAAATAGTGCAGTCTATCCTGCTCTAGCTCTGAGCTTTCCTTACTGGAACTGATGTCAATTAATTCCAAAATAACGCCAGTCGGGCGATTAGCGCTGCCCGCCTCGCCTTGCCACTGTTCCGCGTCGATATGCAAGGGCATAATTCGAATGGCGTACTGATGGCCTCTCACCTTTTGCTCCATGGGGATTTCCACCCGCTCTTCGTGATGGAGCACTTCAAACAAATAGCTACCCGCCGTGACCATGTCTAATTCGCTAACCTGGGTCAAAATATCGATAACGGAATTCTTATAAATATCGATTTTGAGCGCTCGAGCAATGTCTTCAAATTGCAAATTGGCGTACAGCAGATTGCCAAACAAACTGTACATACCTGAGGCGGTGCTGGAATGTTTAGAAATATTTTCCAAGACATTCATCCGCGCAAAAACAGACTTGAATACGCTCTTAACTTGACGTCGAACATGACTTACCCGGTCGATAGTAGAAAGCTGACGGCGCAGACCACTGCGACGCTCACGCATCGAGGCCTTGCTACTATGAAATAGCAGCTCAGAAATGCGCTCCGAGATATCGTTCATAATCGCCGTAAGATTCCTAACCGATTCGTAAGATTTACTGGTGACGGTTACCACCCAAAAGCCCAGCAGGATGCCCGCATAGTACAGCGGTACGATCCACTCTTCCTCATCGGGATTCAACTTGAAAAAGAGTCGTTTAACTGATTTCACTGGCACGCCAGCATTACGTGCGTCAACGTACGGGGAGCGGCCGTAATCTCGGCGCCGCTCTTCAATATCGTTGGCGCTAGCGTTATAGAATTGCGCGACTTTTAAGCGATTGCTGTCCTCATCGAGCTCCAGGAATACCGACCGACTGATAAGCAATTGCTGGCCAACAAAGACCATCATTCGCTGCCAGCGCTCGTCACTGACCAGCAGGGGTTGCGGCACGATTTTCTCAGCAAGCATGGCGTGGGCTTCCGCCACGAGTTCAGATACCAGTTGCCGCTCATTGCGATAGCGCTGATTAATGAGATACAACAAAACACCGAATAGAATCAACAATACCTGGGTAATCGGCAGCAATAGTTGCCACCGCACTGCAGCCAGCCAAGTAAGCAATAAAAATACGATAAAAAACAGCAGGCTAACGAAGATTGTTTGCCGTGGTAATACCCACAGAAAACAGGCCACAAAGATAAATAGTATGGAGATCGAAAAGAGCAACGCTTGGATGGCCGGGAGGTAGAGCAAGCCTTTGTCGCTGAGCACGCTATGAGTGATATAGGCTTGAATCTGCAATTCGCTCAAGCCGTCTGCGTATTCTTTAATCGGTACCGAATAACCCGGCGTACCCGCTGCAGGGGCGTCCCCAATCAAAACAACTTTACCCTGCACCAACTCCTTAATTAAGCCAAAGTCCAGCAAGCGGTCTACCGATATTTCGGGGATCAAGCCCGTCGCCCAATAATTAATATTCAGTGGCTCGGTGAGCGTATTGCTAGTTAAACGGCTTTGAAAGCCGTCATAAACGAGGTCGTTCGCACCTTTAACGGCGGGCAGCCATTGCCGGTAGGCATAACCGAGTTTGACTGGAGGGCTAATATAGGCGCTGCGACTTGGCAGCATGGGGCGGTATTCGCCCAATTCATTGACCTGCAGCTGAGACGCGACAATAAGTTCGGGCTTGTCTTTATAGTCCTGCAACCACTGTTCATCAGCCTCAGTCTGGCTGAGTAGCACTACTGCTTTCACACCCTGATCAAATAACGGATCGAGCAAGTCCCGCCATTGTTCGCCGCCCTGAAAATCAGAATCCGGCGCAATACTGACTATTAATACTGGCTTATCGGTATTGGGAGAGCCAAGCGCGAGCAAACCATCGTAAATAGCGTGATTAACAGGTAAAAAAATCGACAGCCAGCTCAATACGCTGACCAGCAGTAAAAAACCGGCTGAAAACGCGAATGTAGACCGATACGTCGCAGGCTTGTTGGCAGATGACATTTCTAGCTACCATGGCATTGAGATACAAAAAAAGGCACCTCGTCGAGCATGACTCGAGAGCGCTTCTAAATAAGTATTACAGGAAATTAACAGAATCAACAGTTTACAATTAAAAAACTACAAAACTAATTAAGTTCAACCCGACAATACCCGATATTTTTCTCGTATCTTTGGAAAATCTGTAAAAAAGTCGGCATTTTGACGCAATTAAGCGCTAGCGCGCACTAGCCACACACCCACTTAAAGCTCAGCCGAACGCCGTATCAGCAGATAATACAAGCGCGCCGAATCAATAAAGCTAGCAGTGGACACGCGCTCATCGGTGCCGTGCATTCCCGCCAACTCTTCTGGCCCCACCTCAAGTCCTAGAAAACGGTAGCTGGCGTCACTAATTGCTTCGAAATGACGAGCATCCGTCGCCCCCACCACGATCCGAGGGGCAACCAAGGTATCTGGCCGCACTTCGCGGATTAAGCGGCTTAATAGCTTGAACCCCGGTGCATCAAGCGGCGCCACTGCCGACGGATTATTAGAAAAATCACTGTAGAGCGACACAGTGACCTCGGGGTCGTCAATAACCGTTGTTACATAGTGGATAACGGAATCCACTGTGTCACCGGGCAAAATCCGAAAATTAACCACTGCCTCGGCACGCTGAGGCAAGACATTGTCTTTTACGCCAGCCGTCATCATTGTTGCGGCGGTGCTGGTTCGAATACCGGCGCTGGTTGCCGGCATCGCCGACAACATTGCTTCCGCCAATGGCCCAAATAGCCACAAATTGGCAAATACGACTCGTTGCACAAAAGGCGCCGCAGACCCCAGCGCCATGAGGGTATCCCGAGTAAAACTGAGGTCTGCCGGAAACGGGTGGTTCTCTAGTCGGTTAATTGCCCGCGCCACCAAACCTAAAGCTGTGTGGCGCGGTGGCATTGAGGCGTGACCACCCAAGCCTTGGGCGCTAATTTTCAAACTGGTGTAACCTTTTTCCGCTGGCCCAATCAGCGCCACCCGACCGTCCACCCCCGGAATCAAGCCCTTGGTCACAAAGCCGCCTTCGTCCAGTAAAAAGCCAAGACGCACACGGCGATCTGCCAGTACCTTTGCCATGGCCTTCGCGCCTTGGCCACCCACTTCTTCGTCGTGACCAAAGCCAAAATATATTGAGCGCTCCGGCACAAAACCCTCGGCCAGTAGACGCTCAGCCGCTTCTAGCAAGCTAATTAAGCTCCCTTTATCATCAAGCGCGCCCCGCCCCCAAATAAATCCATCGGCCACCACTCCCGCGAAGGGTGGATGAGTCCACTCACTTTCACTACCGACCGTGACCGGCACCACATCTTGATGGGCCAAAAACATCACCGGTAGCTGCTCACCACTCCCCTGCCAGTGCAGCAAGAGCGACTGGCCCGCCAAAACTTCGACCTCGAGCTGACTAAAAACCAGAGGGTAGCGCTGAGTTAGAAAGGCATGAAAGTCGGCAAAGGCCTCGGTGTCTACCGGAATATCTGCACCGCGAGAAACGGTGGGAATCTGTATTGCTGCACTTATGCTTGCAAGGGCTCGATGCTCATCCCACTCAAGACTAGTCGCGGTTTCAAGTGGCTCGGGTTCAAGCCCAAATTGCAGGCCTCGCCATAACACCACGGCGCTTAATAGTAATAAGGCCAAGAGTGTTAGGCCCAAGAGCTTTTTCATAATGTATTCCCTTACTGGAACTGGTAGCTCACTTCAAGGCCAAAGTGACGGGGTGCACCCGGCACTCTATTCGCTACGCCAATTACACTGGTCACCGCAATACCGCCAACAAAATAGGGCGTGTCTTTTAGGTTATTAATATAAGCACTCACATTTAGGCGTTCGCTCGCTTCCCACATCAGGCGACCATTAAAGGTTTCGTACTGGTCTATGAAGGAGCTGTCATAGTCGCCGCTGAGATAATCCGTACCAATAAAAATCTCGTCAGAGTAATAATATTGCAGGCTGGGCACGAATAGACCGAACTCAGTCTGTATATCGTACTGCACCACCATTCCTCGGACATTCTGTGGCACTTGCGGAAAGGCTTCATCGCTGCGATCGACAATAGCGAAACCGTCAGCAGTATTGGTACCTAAATTGTATTCAATAAAATCGCCGTCGGTATAGCCCGCATTGGCATTGATCGTCCAGCTACCCAGCAGCGCAGTGAGCTCGACCTCAAAACCGTCAACCACGGCTTTACCCGCATTGCCGGTAAATTGCACCACTTCCGTATTGGTGTTGCCCCGCTCATACAACGCCACTTGCAGGTCGGTATAGTCGAGCTGATACGCCGCCACGTTAAAACGCAAACGCTGATCTAAGGCATCAATCTTTACACCAATCTCGGTATTGCGCACTTGCTCGGGTTCGAATTGCTGAATATTTGAACCGGTTTGGGTGGAGCGCACGTCGAGGCCGCCAGATTTGAAACCGTCACTGATGGTCACGTAAGCAATCAAACTATCTACGTTTAAGCTACTGACGAGTTCATCCGGCGCAATCATATTCGCCGTCAGCAATGGCGTAAACTCCGAGAAACGAGTACTTCCCGCAATCGACGGCAAGAACACTAGGGGTACTTCCGGGGCCTGATAAGCAAAGTACTGGTCGCGACTCACTGGACTGTAAATACCGTCCATCACATGAACAACAGGACTAATAATAGCCAGATTACTGCCAATCTGAGCATTGAGACGGTTAGCGTACTCGTCGTAGTCCGGCACCACCATGGTGTGCACGCTGCGGCGATCTTCCTCGGTATAACGCAAACCCAGGGTCATTTGTAGCCAGTCGTAAACGTCCCACGACGCCTGGGCAAAAATCGCCTTGGTTTCGTTTTCGTAATCCGCCAACGAAGCTGTATTGGCCTGCACCGGCAGCAGCAAATCTGGCGGTACCGGCACCGGCAAATCTACGGCTGCACTGCCCGGTATCCCAACCAAGCCGTTGTCACCAACATCGGTGCCGTCAAGGGTGTTGCTCAGTTCCTCGCGCGCGTAAAACACACCAAAGGTCAGATTCACGGTATCGTCGAGCAAGCTGCCATTAAACTTTAATTCTTGAGTAAATTGATTGCGCTCGGCATCTGGCGCGGTCATGCCTCCGCCTTGAAACACAATATTGCCGGCATTAGGGCCAACACTGACACTGCGCACCGCGGTGCCGTCGGAATCGCCGCTGATGCGAATATTGTTCTGAAAGGCGTAGCTCGTAATGCTCTCCATATCAAAACCCCGCACAGGCAAACGCAAGGTCAACGCATGCATTTGATTATCGATGGCATAAACCGCATCGTCGTCGTTTTGATTCACTGCAAACTGATCCGCCAAGGCCGTGCTAGCATCACATGCCGCCTGCAAATTTTCACCGCCGTCGCCGCGATAAACACCTTGCGTCAAGATTGCGCCGCTGTTTTGGAATTGACAGTTATAGGGTGTACCGCGCTCGTCTATGCGGCTAAGGAAGCTAAAAAAATCCACTTCAAAACTGTCGTTAACGTCCCAAATAGTACGCTGAGATACCGCCACGCGGTCTTCATCGAACAAATTATGATCGGACGCCACATTATCAATATAGCCGTCGCTACGTTTGGAACTGAGAGCAAAACGTGTGCTGATTGCATCCCCCGCCCAGGGCACATTGGCATTCAACTTGGCGTCTTTACGGCCGTAGCTACCAACGGTAATACGGCCAGACACTTCCAGCGCGTCGATATGCGGACGTTTTGAGTCTACCAGCAGCGCACCGCCAATATTGTTTTTACCAAACAGCGTGCCCTGAGGGCCCCGCAGTACTTGGATATTCGCCACATCTACGGCGTCAAGGAGCTGCGCGTCCGAACGCGGCACATAGACCCCGTTTAAATAAATGCCGACACCGGGATCCAACACTGGGTTACCTGAGCGCTGGCCAATACCGCGAATAAAAATCGCCGGCGCCTTGAAATTCGTTTGGGAAAATTGCAGGCTCGGACTCAGTGTTTCAACATCGGCAATAGAGCTAACTCCCATCGCGTCCAAATAATCTGAACCTAAAGCCGTCACGGCTAAAGGCGTTTCCTGGAGGCTTTCTTCCCGTCGGCGGGCCGTGACCACCACCTCTTCGAGTACTGCTTTAGCACGGGGCGTCGTCGATGACTCCGCGTGCAAGAAGCCAGAGCCAAGCAATAACGGCGATAACACCGACATCCCCAACCCCCAAGTCTGTAGACGCAGCAGCATAAAACACTCCCCAGTAAATTATTATTTATGGGCCACATCCTAGCTTGTTACAGAGAATTAACCAATGTTCTCATAGAGAACATCCATGAAACTTTCTCCACAACACTTTGCTCGCCAAACCGCGCAGTATCGCAAAGCCAAAATTGAGGAGGGGAATACACTTTGATATAGTTAATTGCTTATACACATGCCAGCAATAGCAAGCGGAATGTAGCTCAGCTTGGTAGAGCACTGCGTTCGGGACGCAGGGGTCGGAGGTTCGAATCCTCTCATTCCGACCAAGTCTAAAAGATATTCAGCGCTCGCACTGCGCCTAGCCCGATGCACAAGGCAAAGATAATGTTTCAAAACCAGCTAGGGCAATGAATCAATCTAATGGAATAGATTTACGCTGAATACTCGCCTACTAGAAACGCTATTAATCCCCACTACGCAATGACGAGGCCCTAGCCCTGATCAACGCCGGAGAGCAGAAGAGCCGGTCACATATTGAACGCATTCGAATCCAAATCCATATCCGCCGTTTGCTAGATCAGTTATTGAAAAAAATCGACGCTCAGATACAGTACCCGCACCGTCACTCAATACGCCTAAAAAGAGATATTTTCAGATGCCTGCTCACGTAGAAAGTTTTACCAACGCCAAGGGGCTAAACATACATACCCGCAGTTGGTCGGTCTCTGAGGCTAAGGCCCACGTTGTTATTGTGCATGGCCTTGGTGAACACGGCGCTCGCTATCAGGCGCTGGCAGAAACCCTGAATAATAGCGGCTATAACTGCTATGCGCTCGACCACCTCGGGCATGGTTTGTCTGAGGGTAAAAAAGGTCATATCGATAGTTTTTCGATGTTTGTCGACACCACCGTCGAGTTTATTCAGCGCGTCCGCGCCACTGCGCCAAAACTTCCCTGCTTTATGATTGGCCACAGCATGGGTGGTCTCATCGCCACCAATGTGCTGATTCAAAACCCTAAACTAATTGATGCCTGCGTGCTGTCTGGTGCCGCGATTGCCACCGATGAGGCCGTTGGCCCGCTGCTAAAACGCATTTTGAAAACAATAGCAGTGGTATTTCCCCGCCTGCCGGTTTTCGCCGTTGACCCAAGCTTGGTTTGCAGCGTACCCCAGGTGGTCGCTGAATACCGTGAAGATCCATTGGTGCTCAGTGGCAAGGGCACTGCAAATTTAATTGTCGAAATATTGGCCGGTAGCGTCCGGGCGATGGCCGGCGCAAACACAATCAATACCCCGATGTTACTTTTGCACGGCGAACAGGATGCGCTCGCCCACCCCAAAGGCTCGCAAATGCTTTACGACACCATTGCATCGACCGACAAAAAAATAGTGATATACCCCAAGCTCTACCACGAAATTTTTCACGAAGCATGCAAATACGAAATTTACGTCGATATAGCCGAGTGGCTTAACAAACGCCTAAACAGTCACTAAAGTAATTTATAGGAATATACTGCGCCGCTAAATGTCAGTCCTTTGGCAGTACTTATGAGATGGTTTATCGCCCCTTGCGCAATACCGCTCAACATTCGCTGGGTAAAGGTGATCTGTGCCAGGCGCTAAGCAAACACAAGGACTGCGTTTTGGTGCCCGCTCGCCTTAACTGAGAGCCAAAAGATAAGCAGAGCGAAAGCGTAGAGTTAAACGATTTTATAGCTGGACGGACCACAAACCTAAATCCTCTGCATCAGTTAATCTCAAGCCTCACTGGTGGGCTTGAGCGCGACATTATCATGCCTCCAATCACGCATTACCGCCCTGTTCAAGAGGGTAAGCAACAACACGGTTATGCATCACTGCTTACCCTCAGCAATGACGAACCCGCTATTAATAAAATAATAGGGGATGACTCAATTCCGCCCCACCCAAGGAAGCAAAATCGTAGCTTGCGTCTTCAGGGTAGAGGGTAATAATACTGAGGTGGGGCTGAGAGGCGAACGCACTTGGCCCCAATGCGCCGGCCATAGTGCCAACACTAAAAAAGCGCTTCACTTCTCCCGCGATATTAATAGGCACCCTGAAACTTGCCATAGGCTCAGTATGCGCCGCGCGCTGCCGCCAATCAGTCGGCACACTCGGGTAGGCCTGCAATCGCGCTAATGCCTTTTCGGCATTGACGTCACCGGTAAGCAGCGCGGATTGCTGGATCGACATCAAAATAGCCGACAAGGTATCAGCCCAATCGCCGGCGGCATCTTCCACCACCGCCTGGGCAAACAAAAAATCATAAAAATTACTCAGCGATGCCAAACCATCCACATCGAGCAAACTTCCGTAAAAATTTACCCAACCTCGATTCACCATAAGAATATTTGCCGAGCCATCGACAACCGATGCGGGATAGGGGTCGAGGGTTCGCAAGTGCATCATCATTGCCTTGCGCAACCACTTGAGCTCTGGTGCATTAAAATCAACCGGCTCTTCATTCGGCGCAAAGCCCGCCGCAATTAACAAATGATTCAAATCGCGCTTGCCCAAACTCAGGGCCCGCGCAATATCGAGCACCATGGTTTCACTGGCACGGCTACTGCCGTTCTCCAATCTACTAATATGCCTTGGTGAACTGCCTAAACGCCCCGCCAGTGCCTCTTGGCTTACACCGTGCACGCCACGCCAAAACTTTAAGAATCGGCCAAATACTGATTTAGAATCCGTACTCTGCATTTGCAATTACGCTCACGTTTTCGCCGAATCTTTCACATCGATTCAGCCACCCTATTTTTTAAATACAAATTCCTAGTTTTTAGCAATTTGCGCAGATTTACGTCGCACTACGATTACACTAGTTCAGTAAGCACCCGCTAATGCATTGCCGCATTAGCGGTCATAAATATTAAGATTAATTGCTCAAAAGCATTCACACAGCTTGCTCAAGCAATGCTTTTAATCCCTCAACCGAACGATCCACGGTGGCCGACCAAAGTGGCTCAAGGTCTTGCAGCGCCAGATGCGCCATAATCTGCGGGTAAGCGACCGCACTGTCCGCGGCGGATAAACGCTGAACTACTCTTGCATCACTTGCATGAATTTCAAACACCGCAAAGCCCATCACCGCCCACAATAATCCCTGTGCGTGCAACACGGCCGGACCAATCGGCATGCCCTGCGCCTGCAGCAGCGCAGTCACCGCGTCTATTTTACTCAGTGCAGCGGGCGCTGTACCTGCCAGTCCGATTAAAAATGGCAGACCAGGATGTGATTTTACTGCGCCGCGGAGGGAGTTCATCCAGCTCCGCAACTGCTGGTCCCATTCCAAGTCAGTATTTAATGATAGTTCCAGTGCTGCCAGCGCCTGCTCAGCCAAGACTTCAAACAGCGCCTCTTTGCTCGGAAAGTAAGTGTACAAATTTCCCGGCACAGTATCTAAGCGTTTAGCGAGTTGGCGTAGCGAGAAAGACTCACCACCACTGTGCTGCAATAGCGCCATTGCCGCGTCGAGAACCTGCTCTCTAGACAGCCGCGCCGGGCGACCTGCAGCCACATCGGCAGACGACTTTCTGGGTTTGGCGCCTAAATTCAAACCATCTTCTGACATTTAAAGCTCCCAAATATTGACATAATGAACGCCGTTCACTTATATTACTGATCACCGTTCACTAATTATACTGGTAAGCGGATAAAAACCCAAAAAGAACACCGGCACTCACTCTCGGATATAGTCATGACTACAGCAAGCCATCTTTCAGAATTCCCCGAGCTCGGCTTTTATACGCTACCGGGACACACAGAGAACCCCGCCGACATACTAAGCGAGGTTCGTCAGGCCGAGGCATTAGGCCTAGGCTCAGCGTGGATATCCGAGCGTTTTGACGTAAAAGAAGTCGCCGCGCTGGCGGGCGCAGCCGGCGCAGTGACCAATAAATTATTTATCGGCAGCGGCGCGACCAATATCAATTCCCGCCACCCCATGCTCACAGCAACTATGGCGACGACGCTGCATCGCCTCACCCAAGGCCGCTTTGCACTCGGCGTGGCCAGGGGCGTAGGCATTCGCTACGACTTGATGGGCATGGAGAAAATGACCAACGCGCATCTCGCTGAATTTGCTGGATTAATGCGTCAGCTATGGCAGGGTGAGCGCGTTAGTCACAACGGCAAGCTCGGTCACTTTCCCTATCTGCACATGAGCAAGTGGATGAACGAAGATATTCCCCTGATGTTTGTTGGCTTTGGCCCCAAAAGCCTCAAATTTGCCGGAAGTCTATTTGACGGCGTTATTCTCCATACCTTTTTATCTGACGACGCACTCAAACGAGCCGTTGCCCATGTTCGTGAAGGGGCTGAAGCGGCGGGCCGCGACCCCTACTCAGTAAAGGTATGGAGCGTAATGGCCACCGCCTGTGATGCCGACGAAGCTACCTACCTAAAATATATCGTCGCACGTATGGCGACGTATCTGCAGGCGCCCCACTACGGCGAGCTACTGGTTAATACCAATGGCTGGGATCTGGCCGTGTTAGAGCGCTTCCGCGCTGACGAAGTCGTCAGTGCCATGCCAGGTGGAATCGACAGCGTCGCGACGATCGACCAGCTTAAACACATCCGCACACTGCTCCCTGAGTCATGGCTACCTGCCGCAGTAGGAAGCCCCAAAGTCTGCGCACAACGCTTTCAGGATCAGTTTAATGCCGGCGCTGACGGCGTCATTATTCATGCCAGTACACCAAGTGAATTCGCGCCGGTGCTGGACGCCTACCGAGTTATCCGCGATACCGCACGCTTTGCTGATCGCACTAACCGTCCCTGCTGAGATACTCCAATGACTCAAGAATTGCGCCCCACCCCAAGCCTCGACGCCCCCGACACAGTTCGCCTTAGCTTACAGGACTGGCTCACAGAATCCGTTTACCCCAAGCGCAACGTTATTATTCCGGCGATAGTCATCCCCGAAAATACCGGGATGTCGAACATCACGCTGTTATTCGATTGCGTGCTCGACGACCAAGAAACGATGCCCATGGTAGCGCGCCTGCAAGCTCAGGGTGACAAGCTCGCGTTCCCTGAGTACAACCTGCCTATGCAGTACGCAGCAATGGAGGCCCTAGGCAAAATATCGGGTTTACAGCTTCCACAACTCGTCGCACAGGAGCCGAGTGGCGAGATTTTAGGGACGCCGTTTTATATCATGCAGCGCTGCGACGGCCGCATTCCGCCAGATATGCCTCCCTACCATATGGACGGCTGGCTATTAGACGCAAGTCCCGCCGACCGTAAAGCACTATGGAATAGCGCGATCAGTATGATCGCTACTCTACACGCCCAAGATCCAACGGCAGCGCCGCTGGCCGAATTTATCCAGCAGCATCACTTCCCGAAATCCCTCGATGAGCAGCTCAGCTACTGGGAGCATTATATGGACTGGGGATTGGAAGGCGCGCGCAACGAGGCCTGCGAACAAGCCTTGGCATGGCTGCGCCAGCATCAACCCGAGGAGCAATGTCTGCGCCTATGTTGGGGTGACTCGCGAATGGCTAATGTGATATTTGACCCCACCAAAAATGAAATCGCGGCACTACTCGACTGGGAAATGCTCTGTATGGGCGATCCATTGCAAGACATTGCATGGTGGATTTTTATGGATGAAGTATTCAGTCACGGCATTGGCATACCGCGACTTGAGGGCTTCCCCGACATTGATACCAGCGCGCAATTATGGTCTACACTCAGCGGGCATAAGTACGACAAGCTACATTACTATCGCGTGTACGCGGGCATGCGTATTTCATTGATTCTTGCGCGGATGTCACTAGCAACCGACGGCAGCATGGTCGAAGACAGCTTTGCCAGCCAATACACCCTTAAAGTAATGTCGGAAAAGAACTAGGCTGGTATCATTTATTAGCAAGCGTGCTTAGCACGCAAAACGCGGCAATATTGACGAGCGCAGTAATCTATCCCGACCACTGTTGAGTAAACGCTGCGCTAGCCGCCAAACATTAAGACGGAGATGGGCATGAATTATCGACCACTGATTTTTATCCTCATTTCTGCTGTCGCGTTAACAGCGCTATTTGTCGTATTAAAACCCGCCCCGAAGTCACCAATCCAACAAGAACCCACTGTAAATAGGGGAAAGACAAACGCAGCGCCGGAACGATCTGCACGCAGGTTTGAACTTGTTATTGAGGGCGGCGCACTGGCTTCTGGCCCCCGACGCATCGAAGTTCAGCAAGGCAGCGCGATCGAAATTAAGGTCATCACCGATCATGCAGACGAATTACACCTCCACGGCTATGACCTAAAATTACAACTCACCGCCGGTGAGCCTGCCACACTAGCCTTTAGCGCAGATCACTCGGGACGCTTTGGCCTTGAGCTGCATCATAGCCACGGCGAAATTGCCACACTGGAAGTCATGCCTACACCCTAATATTCAATTCATAATCATCAAAATACTGAGCTCAAATAAAGTTCTAAAGGGTCTCCCGCACGCCACGACGAACAGCTAAGCGATTCGCCGCCAGCGTCACACTCACAAACGCTAAGATTTGATTAGCCTGCTAGATAACAAGGCCACTACGAAGATTGCAATATGAGCAGCATTATAATGGAGATGATCAGCGTCATTACTGAACAGCTGCAAGACGCTGGTATAGGCCTACGCGACACTACCATTAACGACGAATAACCGCACGGCACGGTTATCCACACTGGTCTTGTCGACACATTGGCGCAAGCACAGATTAAAGAAACCTTAGGTCACTATTCAATGACAATTGAATTTAATTAGAAAACCATTGGCAATCACCGAATTATGGATACCTATGCCTAAAATAGAGCACCAACACCACAAACATCGCACAGAGCGCAACGCCCACTAACAGCTCGTTTAATACTGGCGAAAAAACAAACAGGAAACCTTGCCCCTTAATGAGCGCAGAAAAACTGGACACAGCAAATGGCATCATAAACAAACGAGCCGTTTGCCATCGACTACCGCTAGCATCAACACTGAGCATTAAACCCAAGCCAATAATTGCGCTGATACCCAGCGCATTTATCCAAATTTTAGGGGCGGGATCAAAATAAAAGTAGACTGTAGTCAAATACCAAATCAAGTAGCACCACAACACTATTTTTCCATTTTTGATCTTTGCCAAATACCGTCCTAGCGCCGTCATATAAAACTTACCCCAGCCTATTACTTACTTAGTACATTAATTTCTAAGCACTTTTTTGCCGACAGAGAATTACTCACAATACATATCTTCTCTGCCTTACGAAGCAGGGTTTCCGCTTTTGATCTACTCGCGGCATCCGCAACAAGCAACGTCACGGAAATCGTTATCTTAGTGAACAACATACTGCGCTCGACTTTATCTAACTCACCCTTGCAGTGACACTCAATAGATAGCCAGTCTAACTTAGCCAACTCCGCCACCGTTCGAAATGACAGAACAAAACAATTCGCCGCAGCCGCCATGAGCAACTCCTCAGGCGACCATTTATCGCCCGGGCCACCGAATTGGCTTGGCGCATTAACCGCCAATGCGGGTAAATGATCTGCAAAAACGTTTAAGGATCCCTGCGGATGCCCGCTTACGGTTACCGAGTAGTGAAGTGGTAATTCATGCATGACTTATCCCCAGCGACATAGAAAATTGGTTTTAATAGGCACGTCCGCAAAATACGTAGCCATAAATATCAGGTCAAAAATAACAGTATATTTATTGAAGGCCCGGCGCTGAATCGGCTACTTACCAATGCCTGCAGAAGACTAATAAACTAAACAGCTCGCAGTATTTACTGACCCACCGTGGTAAATTACGCTTGTAACGCGGAATAATAAACAAATGCGATGTATTTTATGAAAATAAAATCCCCTAGTTCAGCTATTGCGCTCGCCATTTTCATTAGCGGGGTAGGCAGCCTTGCACCTGGCTGCGCTAGCAGCCAAAGCCAATCCTCGGTACAAATCGACCCGCCGCCAGCAAATGCAGTTGCAAACTTATTAAACAATGATATACACCCCATCACCGCAAAATCTGCTTTCTCACCCGAGGAGAACATTCTCGCTATCGACGCCGATATGCGATATTTCGTTGAAGAAAATGTACCTGCTGCCTTAAGCCCTCGGGCCCGCTTGAGCTATCTCTTAGACGCCATGGTTCGACCCTCGCAGCTCGGTCTATCATATGACCCAGGGATTACATTTAACGCAACTGAGACCTTTTATGCGCGAAAGGGTAACTGCCTGTCGTTAAGCTCCTTATTCATTGCCTTGGCACGAGAGGCTAACCTCAACGCCTATTACAATGAAGTGACGATTCCGCCCAGCTGGGACATGGTTAGTGACAACAGCATGGTGTTTTATAAGCACATTAACGTCGTCGTCGATTTTGGCGAAGACGGACAGGAAATCGTTGATCTTAGTGTTGATAATTACGAGTATCACTACCCGCAACACCGACTCAGCGAACAAGAAGCGGCCGCCCAACATTACAATAATCGTGGTGCCGAGTTTCTTAACCAGGGCAAGAACGACGAAGCGATGCGCTATTTCCATAGAGCGCTCTATTTAGACCCGCAAGCCGGGCATATTTGGGGGAATTTAGGTACTTTATTTCGTCGACTTGGTCACCAGCAAGATGCAGAGTTAGCCTACCGACAAGCGCTAACCTTAAATATTAACGATCAAGTTGCTATTAGCAATCTAAGTCGCCTGTATCGTGAACAAGGTGATACCGAGAAAGCGCGTGAGCTTGAGAAAGTAGCGGAGGAATTCAGAAAGGAAAATCCATTTTGGCACTATACCCGTGCAAAAGCGGAGTATGAAAAAGGAGAGTATGCAAATGCTTTGCAAGCGATAAAGCACGCTATTGCACTCAGAAAGAATGAACACCGTTTTTACCGTTTTGCATCCTTGATCTATTTTCGACAGGGAAAGCGGGATTTGGCTGTTACCTACGCCGAAAAGGCTGCGAAGCTTAAAGTGGCATCGAGTGCCAATATCGAAAATTAAAAAAGAACGTCAAGCTGACGTTCTTTTTTATTGAAAGCAGAGTTTTAAAATTAGTATTTCCAGCTTAAATCAAGCCCAAAACTCGTGCCTACTTCCTGCTCTAAAATCACAACATTTTGACCGCTACTATTCTTCTGCTCAAACTCTCGCTTGGCATTAAGCAAATTACCGAGCTTAACTTTGACAGAAATATGTTCAGTGGGGTAGTAATTATAAATAAGATCCAATGAACCGAAGGGCTGTTCAAAAGCGTCATCATTACCCGATGTACCAGCAAAGAAAATTCGCTCGCCGGAAACGTTATATAGCAACGATGCACTATGCTGTTCGTTCGGAGAATCATAACCCAAAGAAGCATTCACCACATATTTAGAGTGCCCAGTAAGTCGACGGTCGGTATTGGTTACTTCATTATTGGTGGTTATGGTAATTTCAGAGTCGCTCAAGGTGACATTACCTGACATAAACAAACCTGCGGGCAAGGTTTTCAGGCCCTCAAACTCAATCCCGTAGACTTCACCTGAATCACCGTTAATATAACGCAGCACCGTGTCGTCATCTGAGCCAGCCCCTTCAACTTGCTCAATAGGCAATTGCAAATCCTTATAAAAAAGTGACACGGTAAAATTATCGCCACCGTCGTAATAGAATTCACTACGCAGATCGTAGTTTCGCACCTCCGTGGACTTCAATCGAGGATTGCCAAATACCCGCACACTCAACTCCGGATCGATATACGCAACGTCGGCGAGTTCACGCAGATCGGGCCGCACGACAGTTTCACTCACACTAAAACGCAACTGAAACTCATTGGCAGCAAGTAGATCAACACCAGAATAGGTAAGTGCAATACTCGAATAGATATCATCATTCTGTACTGCAAAGGTCTGTTTAGGATCTTTAAGCGCATTGATTAGCTGCTGGTTAAATACCCCAGTAAAATCCAACAAGTTCACCGGTAAGACTGCTTGCTGATACTCTTCCCAACGTGCACCCGCAGTCAGTCGCCATTCTTCACTCACGCGGAAGTCTACTTCGCCAAAAACGGCTCCGATTTTCTGCGCGGCCACATAGCTTTCATTACCGAAACCCGAGCCCATAGAAATATCAAAGCTATTAGCGGGATTGGCAATACTCCCGTCGGAGAAAACACTGGCAGGTGTACCCACAGTCGACAATGTGCCGACATTGGCCGTGTAGCCATAATATTCACGAGTTTTATCAGAATTCCACCATCCGCCTGACAAATTCAATTCTCGTCCTGAAAGATCTACAGGAAGAGAAAATTTCCCACCCCAACTTTCAACGCTGTCTTTCAGTGACAAAAACTCGAACTGACCGGACGACGAGGATTTTGATATATAAGGCGTTGGTTCAGCTGTATTTCGATCTAAAGAGCCAATAAAACTCGTTGCATTCGGAATATCAGTTGTGGCTTCTGCGTCAGAGTAAAACCAGTCGAGGCTGAGCATCTCCAAGGCCGTTAGTGGCGCGAAATTGCCCAAGCGGTGGCTACCTTTTATTTGACTTAAGACCAATTCACGCTCTTCCATGCGTGTCGCATAATTCCGATCTGGGCTATTGTCTACCACCGGATTATCATTGCTAAAGCTTGTGGTGATTCGCGCCTCATCGGAATCATTCTGAATATTATAATGACTCAACTGCACCGAGTGGTCTTGAGCGTACTCTGCACCAAGCACAAACGCCAACGTGGTGCGCTCCTCATGTACTGTGCGCTCTACCTCTGCAAAGTTGGTTTCTGGACTACCGATGCTGCGTTTGGTCTGATTTTTATTGCGATAATCCTCATCATAAGCACCGCTAATTGAGGCACCTAAAACCAGCTCGTCGGCTACATCCCAAGCATTTCCAAGATCAACTTTTATATCGCGATCTCGATCTAAACTACCCTGGGAAATAGCGACGTTACGGTTTAGCGACAGAATCAAATCCCGCTGAATACCCTCTGCTTGCTCACGCGTTACCGCGTTGCCAGAATCATTTTCAACATCGTATATATTAGTTTGTGACAAATCACCTTGATAACGACTTATGGCCGAGCGCAATGCACCGGGAAGCGCACTTGAGCCGCTATCAGGGTAGCTTAAGCCATCATCGCTCTCGCTATTAAAACCGGTACCGATACTAATCGCGGCAACAGGCCCCGATGGAACGTTACGGGTGCGGATATCAATTGCGCCGCCACCAAAGTTAGCGGGCAAATCCGGCCCCCAAGATTTCTGTACTTTCAGAGATTCAACAATACTCGCAGGAAATAAATCTAAAGGAATAACGCTCCGAGCTAAGTCTGGTGAAGGCACCGCCGCGCCATTAACAGTGACATTGCTGTAGCGCTCGCCTAAACCACGAATATAGATAAATTTATTGTCGATCAAGGTTACACCAGTCACGCGGCGAAGCGCGGAACCAACATCGCTATCACCCGCACGCGAGATTGCTTCAAACCCTAAAAAGTCAGCTGAATAAGGTAGCTCTAAACGTTCATCAACCAATGAAGCTGCAACACTTTGCAAGCGGCCGACTACAACCACTTCTTCTAAGGCAGATGGCGAAAATATTTCGGCGTTACCGGTATCTGCTTCTTGAGCGATAACAGCGCCTGTAAAACTGCTGGTCACCAGCGCAACAGCCATTGCTAGCGGCGTCAGCGAAAATCGTGTAGTTAACATAATCATAATCCTAAGTGCTCTGAAAAATGCCCCTCTCTTGGGAGGGGCGTTCAAGCGCTATACTGCCGATGGGCCGCCAGAAGCAGGCCCACCTCCCTAATAAATCAAGGGGTTTGAGAACGACTTAGGGATTCAGTGGCGCAGTCAAGCCAACTGTCCAGCCCGCCAACCAATCATCACCGGCATTCGCGCCACCGAGGTAGGTCGGCTTGGCGAAGAAACTTGCGTCGATAGTTGAGACATCAGTCAAGGCGCTAGCCTGGTCAAATACCGGCGTGCCAGCGCCATTAGTAATTGCTGCCGCCGTTTTATAACCGCGGGTACCCACGCCACCAACGATCAAGCTTTGAGCAGGAAGATCTGCACCAGTGATAATAACGTTGTTGGTGTTGTCGTTAGCCGGGGTATCTGCATTAATACCGCCACCAGCAAGCCAATTCACCAAGTCGAAATTACCTTTGGTCGCACCACTTACTTTCGTTGCTTCGGTACATGCAATTACGTTACTGCTGGCTTTGCTTGTTTTGTCTTGAGCCGCATCAATAGTTTGTGGCCCCTCAGTATCATCCAACTCTAAACACTCTTGACTGGCCATGCCGGCCGCATTTGAGGTTACAATTGAGTTATACATTTGAAAGTGCACACCTTCCCGGAACAAGGGGCCTTCAGAGTCGCCCTTCGAGGTCGCGTTAACACCCGTATTTTCCTTAATGCCCGATGTTACACAGGTCATATTGGAGATAATGAGATTCGTCTTGGGGGTGATGCCGTCGCCGCGATTAGAGCCAGTATTATCCCCTTCGATACAGCGGTTGGCTCCCGACGTGTGTACTACCACAGCGTATTGAATTTTACCGTTATAACCTTCCGAGTAATCGATTGAATCATCACCCGCATTAACGACAACAATGTGATCTAGATTGACCGCACCACCAAACATTTCAAAACCGTCGTCTTGAGTGGTGTAAGCCTGAACATGACTGATAATAGTCCCGCTACCAACACCGTTTAAAGTGACAGCATTCAACTCATTACCGTCGATAACTTCAAAACCAGCGTGCTTAACGACCACATATTTCAGTACACCCGAGCTTTCTGCATTGTTATTACCACCGTAAGTGGCTGGCTGCCCTTCTGCCTCTTGATTACAGTTATGAACATTGTTTGCGGTAGCAACAAAATCGCTCACCGCGCCAGTACCAGAGCCTGAAGCAGTACCGTCATGGCACTTGTTAGTCTTGCCGTTACCATTAATTTGCAAACCACCCCAAAGACCGCGGTCGTCTTCAGTGGCTACGCCATCGATGTCTTCATCTGCCGTAAAGGTGATTGGCGAGCCGGGTGTGCCTTCCGCAAAGATTTGCGAACCACGCGCTATACGCACATAACTTTCTGGACGCTTAAATACCATGGTGACACCGGCATCGATTGTTAACTTGGTGCCTTCACCTTCTTGTGGAATTAATGTGCCGGCAGCAGCAGCTTGCGCATCAACGTCATCACCTATAAACAAACTATCTGCAAATTCGTGAACTCCAGCTATGGTCTGGAACTTCACCGTAGGAGCGGTAATTGGGTTAGCAGAGCTTACGAAGCTAGCAGGATAGAAACAGTCAGCACCAACAACCTGCCCCTGATAGGTCTGACCTGATTCAACATACGATGCACATGGGTTTGAACCACCACTACCACCGTTACTAGTACTATTATCAACACTATTATCGATATTAGTTGGGCTCAGATTAATATCGCCGCCACCACAAGCTGCAAGTAACAAAGCAGACGACATTGCTGTCAATGCGAATATCTTTTTCATATGAACTTATCTCCGGAACAGACTCTAAGGTTTTCTAGGATTGTATTAATGGGGCACATCTTAGGGAGGTTTGGTGACAGATATATGAAGCGGGCATTTCAGTTATATGACAAATCAACAAGTTCAATATAAAGTGGACAACTCCGGATTTTAATTTAGCTGAATATTATTACGCGCATATAGTCCGACCTACCCGGCTTATCCCGCATCCACATTGAATACCTCGGTAGCTGGCAGTAGGATGTGCAATTGATCCTAAATAGACATAAATAGGAATTGGTTATGCAACTACGCAATCCCAATCTTCTTAGAGGCGAATCTTATATTGCTGGTATGTGGCAGCAGGGAGAGGACCTTCAAACTTTTGCCGTCCTAAATCCAGCCACCGGCGAAACCATACTGAATGTCGCCGACTTAAATGATCGGGATGCCGAACGAGCAATCGCTGCGGCCCATGCTGCTAAACCTGGTTGGGCAGCGCTCACCGTAAAAGAGCGCGCTAAATTATTGCGTCGCTGGTTTGATCTCATCATGGAAAATCAAGACGATCTAACGCTAATATTAACTACCGAACAAGGTAAGCCCTTAGCTGAGGCTAAGGGTGAAATTGCCTATGGCGCCAGTTATATCGAATGGTTTGCTGAAGAAGCAAAGCGCGTCTACGGCGATATTATCGCGCCGCCCAACAACAGCCAGCGTTTATTTGTTATTAAACAAGCAATTGGCGTTGTTGCGTCTATTACACCATGGAACTTCCCCAATGCCATGCTCGCCCGCAAAGCGGCTCCGGCACTCGCGGCTGGATGCACCTTTGTAGCCAAGCCTGCACATGAAACCCCTTTATCAGCAATCGCATTAGCCGTTCTTGCCGAACAAGCCGGAATCCCTGCCGGCGTCTTTAATATAGTTTGTAGCAGCAGCGCACCCACTATCGGCAAAGTAATGACTAGCAGCCCCTTGGTCAGTAAATTAAGTTTTACAGGTTCGACTCAAGTAGGGAAAACATTGTTAGAACAATGCGCCGGCACAGTTAAAAAAACGTCTATGGAACTGGGGGGCAACGCGCCTTTTATTGTATTCAACGACGCCAATCTCGATTTAGCGATAAAGGGCTTAATGAGCTCAAAATTTCGCAACGCTGGGCAAACCTGTGTTTGCACCAACCGTATCTACGTACAACGTGAAATACACGAGGCCTTTGTCGAAAAACTCAGCACGGCGATGGAAGCACTTCATACCGGCAACGGTAGCCGCGCCCACGTTAACATCGGCCCGCTCATTACGACCAAGGCAGTTGCCAAGGTAACGTCGCTCGTAGACGACGCAGTCACCAAAGGTGCGAAAGTAATATACCAGGCGAAGGTCGATACTAACGCCGGAGATATAGACACCCACTTCTACCCCCCAACCCTAATTAGCGGCGTAAACAAGGATATGCAAATTAGCCGCGACGAAATATTCGGGCCCGTCGCCGCTATTTCCATTTTCGATACCGAAGAAGAAGTACTTGCCTCAGCCAACGACACGGAATTTGGTCTCGCCTCCTATTTCTACACCAGCGACATCAGCCGCGTTTGGCGTTTTGGCGAGGCCCTAGAATACGGGATAGTGGGTATTAACGAAGGCTTGATCTCTAACGAGATGGCCCCCTTCGGCGGTATTAAAGAGTCTGGCTTTGGCCGCGAAGGCTCGAAGTACGGCATTGAGGACTATATGGAAATTAAGTATATGTGCCTTGGCGGGATTTGATTGTTTGCGAGAGACGCTTGACGTGAGACGGTGAACGCACGGTGATCGGGAGATGCGTTACGAGAGACGGAAGACGCTAAAACTTAAAAGCCCCAGTAGGGTTTCCTGCTGGGGCTTTTTTGTGGGTATTGCGTAAGGCTGGGAACCGGAGACTTGGTGTTGATTTTATCTTTTGCGTCTTCCGTCTCCCGTCTCCCGTCTAGCATTGAGCTGCCGCGGGTACTGCGGGTTATAAAAAGAACTAAAAAAATCAGCGTTGCAGCACTTAATAAAGTTTGGCGCGTAGTGATGACCTACTTTGTGTTGCGAGCAGTGCTCGCAATCCCTTTGGGACGCTTCCGCTTCG
>NZ_JACHHW010000015.1 GCF_014202945.1 Zhongshania antarctica
TCTGGCAACCAACTAGGCGAATATTTTGATGAAGCCAAACTTCAGGCGGCACGTTTTTTTACTCAACTCAGCGCATAGTAAAAACCTTCGCTTCGCGCTACCACAACTCCTGCAGTCACCCCACCTATACAATCAATCCACAAAATCTTTGCCGCACAATTCATTCTCGGGAGAGATTTGAAGTTTTGGCTTATGATGCCCAATATTTATTTCCCAAAATGGTTTCGGCAAGTTGGCCAAGACATGAGCTACTCCCTCATCCCCCATTAGAGAATGATATTTATTAAAAAATAAAACTTGTGTTGCTATGGGTCTAGAATACTTTATCAGTGATTGCGCACTAGCCAAGCCCTACATTATTCTTTTGCAGCACCTGTTCCGCGCGGTAACTAGAGCGCACCATAACGCCAGAAACCACTTCTAGGAATCCCTTTTCCAAGCCTAATTGGCGATAGTTTTCAAACTCCGCGGGCGTCACATAGCGCGCGCATAAGCGGCGTAGGCGTTAGGTGCCCAATCTCGGGTTCCCGGTGCGCCTTCGTCTTTAGCCCAGGCAAGCAATGCTGCAGCATGAAATGCGTCGATAGCGGTGCGGCTAGGTGCTTCAAAACTAACAGTAACGCCGTTACCAACGCTGGCTGGCCGTTAGCAGGATTTAACACGAAGAATGGCGGTGCATCTTCACCCCATATAGAACCGTTTTCACCAAGGTCCGCAATACGCTTAAGGCCCAGTGCGCCAAGGACAGTGTCGTAGAAATTACGCGCCTTATTTAGATCGTTGGCACCAGCTGTAATGTGAGTAAAAATGCTCATGTGGTGTTCTCCGTATATGAATAGTACTTCTATCGAGGTGCGGCAAGTTTGCCGCTTCGCCTGTCGATGGAAAGCATCATATATTGCTCCACACGAATAATAATTACCGTAAATGTAAAATAACTTTTACCATGCGGTAACAGTTATCGACCGTGAATTATGGCCGCCGCGTGCTCGATATAGCAAACGCAGCAAGGAATAAATACCGCTACTATTAGGGTAAACTCTCTGCCAGGTAATCCACCAGTAGTCTTATTTTCGGCGACAAATGACGGTTTTGAGGATAAACCGCCCATATTCCCTCTTCAGGTTCCCGGTAATTATCCAGCAACGTCACGAGCTCACCTGCTTCGAGGTGTTTTTGAACATAATAGTCCGGCAGCTGAACGATGCCGAGGCCCTTTAAGGCGGCGTCCAATAAACTGTAGCCGCTGTTATACCGCACTTTACCGGTTACTCGAATATTCCGTTCTTTCGTTGCCTCCTTAAAATGCCAGTAATCCGGCGTGCCTAACAGGCAATTGTGCTTGCTCAGCTCCGTCAAAGAATGTGGTATGCCGTATTTTTCAACATAAGTGGGCGAGGCGCACACAAAATTAGTACGCTTACTGAGTTTTTTAGCCATCAAGGTCGAATTACTTAGCTTGCCGATTCGAACCGCTAAATCATAGCCACCTTCAACGAGATCGACTTTCTGATTACTTAAAAAAGCCGTCACCTCAATATCACTATATTGCATCATGAAGTCATTTACTAAAGGCAGTAACTGCTGCTCCCCGTAAGTGACTGGAACAGTCAGTTTGATCCTGCCCTGAGGTGTGGAGTTCAGGTTGCTCACCGCCTGCTCGGCCGCGTCTAAACTATCAAGGACACCACGACAGTGCTGATAGAAAACCCGCCCCTCCTCGGTTAAGGAGACGTTGCGCGTGGTCCGGTACAGTAATTTGATATTAAGACGCTTTTCTAACGCACTGACCTGCCGACTGACCTGCGCGGTGGAAATCGCCATCTCCTTCGCGGCCCGAGTAAAGCTTTCGTACTCGGCGACGTATACGAACTCGCTAATACCATCCCACTTCATCATTATTACTCACAAGTAAAAGATATTTTCAAAATAAGCACATTATCATTTCCTGAGAAACAAATATAATGGCAAGCATAAATTCAACGGTGCTTCCGTTATTTAAACTGAAGCAGGTCAATACAAGGGACACAAAATGAGCTGGTTATTTCTTTTTTTCGGGGTGGCGGCAGAAGCCATGTCTCACGTTGCGTTAAAAGAGACCGATGGCTTCACTAAGCCGCTAGCAAGTGTTTTAGTCGTATTAGGCCACTTAGCCGCATTTGTGTTCTTAGGCCAAGCAATGAAAGGCATGCCGGTGGGCATTGTTCATGCGCTATGGGCCGGCCTGGCAATAATGACCGTAACATTACTGTCTGCGGTAATATACCGCCAGCACCTAGACCTAAGTACGTGGCTCGGCATGGCACTGGTTGCGGCAGGTGTTGCCACAATCAACCTGTCGCAAGGGCATAGTCATTAAGCTAAGACACTAGACTGTGTCGCTGAATAAGAATAGGCATCGACCTATATAGGAGAAGCCATCAAAACACCGTAAGTGAACACCACACGCATCAAGGCTAGGTAGCCTGTAACAAATGACTAACCAAAGAGTGAGTATTGCTATGACAGATCAATTTATTAAATCCAGAGCCGCCATTGCCTGGGGGCCGAACCAGCCACTCTCCGTTGAAGAAGTGGATGTCATGCTGCCCCGTAAAGGCGAAGTATTGATAAAAGTCATCGCCAGTGGCGTATGTCACACTGACGCATTCACTTTATCGGGTGAAGACCCCGAAGGAATATTTCCTGTAATTTTAGGGCATGAAGGTGGCGGTATCGTTGAGCAGGTCGGCGAAGGCGTGACAAGCGTTCAAGTTGGCGACCACGTTATCCCTCTTTACACACCGGAATGTCGCGAGTGTAAATTCTGCTTGTCTGGCAAAACCAACCTATGCCAGAAGATACGTGAAACGCAGGGCAAGGGCCTAATGCCCGATGGCACCACCCGCTTTTATAAAGACGGCCAGCCAATTTTCCACTACATGGGTTGCTCAACATTCTCTGAATACACGGTATTACCTGAAATTTCATTAGCGAAAGTAAACAAAGACGCGCCACTGGAAGAAGTTTGCTTGCTTGGCTGTGGTGTTACCACCGGCATGGGTGCCGTCATGAACACCGCAAAAGTTGAAGAAGGCGCCACTGTTGCTATTTTTGGTCTTGGTGGTATTGGCCTTTCAGCAGTTATTGGTGCCGCGATGGCAAAAGCGAGCCGTATCATTGCGATAGATATCAACGAAAGTAAGTTTGAATTGGCCAAGAAATTAGGCGCAACTGATTTCATCAACCCCAAAGATTATGACAAGCCGATTCAAGAGGTCATTGTTGAAATGACCGATGGCGGCGTTGACTATTCTTTTGAATGTATTGGCAACGTCAATCTTATGCGCTCAGCGCTAGAATGCTGCCATAAAGGCTGGGGCGAATCGGTCATCATTGGTGTTGCCGGCGCCGGACAAGAGATCTCTACCCGGCCCTTCCAATTGGTTACAGGTCGAGTCTGGCGCGGATCCGCCTTTGGTGGTGTTAAAGGCCGCACCGAGCTGCCTGAATACGTAGAGCGTTATTTGAAAGGTGAGTTTCCCTTAACGGACTTCATTACCCACACAATGGGTCTTGAGGATATTAATAAATCCTTTGAATTAATGCACAAGGGCGAAAGTATCCGCACCGTTATTCATTTTGACAAGTAACTAGTTAGCTAGCTGCTCCGTCACTGGGGCAGCGTTTGGAGTTTCAGTATGTCCATTGAAAATATTAGTGTAAACAAAAGCTTTGGGGGTTGGCATAAGCAGTACAGCCACCACTCGAGCGCGCTGAACTGCAAAATGCAGTTTGCAATCTACCTACCGCCGCAGGTCTCTAGTGGTAACAAGGTGCCAGTACTCTATTGGCTTTCCGGCCTGACCTGCACCGATGAAAACTTCATGCAGAAAGCGGGAGCGCAGCGCATCGCCGCAGAATTGGGAATTGCCATTGTTGCGCCGGACACCAGCCCACGAGGTGACGGCGTCGCCAATGATAATGCCTACGACTTAGGCCAGGGCGCCGGATTTTATGTCAATGCCACCGAAATGCCCTGGAGCAAGCACTACCAAATGTACGACTACGTGGTAAATGAATTGCCCGAGCTGATCGAATCGGCATTTCCCGTATCAGACAAAAGAGCCATTGCCGGACACTCTATGGGTGGTCTTGGCGCCTTAAACATTGGCATGCTAAACCCCTTGCGGTATAGCTCAATGTCGGCGTTTAGCCCGATAAGCAATCCCGTAAACTGCCCTTGGGGCCAAAAAGCGTTCACAACGTACTTGGGAAAGGATAAATCGACTTGGTTGAACTACGACGCCAGCGAATTAATGAAGCAGGCAACGCAATTTGTGCCTGCTAAAGTTGATCAAGGCGAGTCAGACAACTTCCTGGTGGAGCAGTTAAAGCCTGAAGCGCTACAAGCGGCAGCAAGTGCAAGCGGCTACCCATTGGACTATCAGCTACACGAAGGCTACGACCACAGCTACTACTTTATCGCGAGCTTTATTGAAGACCACTTGCGATTTCACGCAACGCATCTCAAGAAATAAAGTCGCCTCGATAAAGCGTTTGATCGCAAGCTTGCAAGCGCTTTATCACCTCCCGCAACCCCGTAGCAAATAAACCTAACGCCAACATTCCTGTATTAGCGGGCAATGCAACAGGCACGCAGCCATTAGGTACCGCCATGATTGTTCGTAAAAAAACCAATATATTTAAGTTATTCTTTATCCTACGCGGCTCCATTGTGCCTAAGATTTTGCCACAAATTTTGTTTGTCGCATCACTGGGTGGCGCGGTGGCCATAGCACATCGTCATTATGCGCCCATCTTTCCAAACATCACGGTAGCGCCGTTCGCCCTACTGGGGATTGCACTATCACTATTTCTCGGCTTTAGAAATAACGCAAGCTATGACCGTTGGTGGGAGGCAAGAAAGGAGTGGGGCCAGCTCTTAGTCGATTCACGAAGTCTTTCTCGGCAAGTTACGTCTTATATAGATGGCGACACAGAGAGCGGAAAATGGGCCCAAGTACGCATGATCAGGCTGACGATCGCCTTCAACCATGCACTGCGCCATCGCCTAAGGAAAACAGATCCATGGGACGATATTAGCCAGCACCTTGAGGCTGACGATATTGCGCCATTAAAAAAATCGCGCAATCTACCTGACGCACTGCTACGAATGATGGCCGGCAAGCTCGGTGCATGCCGTCAAAAAAACATGTTATCTGAATTCTTGATACAGAGTTTGGATGATCGAATTACATCAATGGCCGGGGTTCAGGCTGCGTGCGAAAGAATAGAAAGTACACCGCTACCCTTTGCCTACTCCCTGCTGGTACAGCGCACCGCGTACTTATATTGTTTTATATTGCCCTTTGGTATTGTCGCTTCACAGGGCTTTGCAACACCCCTATTCTGCGCCATTGTAGCTTACGCTTTCTTTGGACTGGATGCCTTAAGTGACGAGCTAGAGGAACCTTTTGGTCATTCGGCCAACAATCTACCTTTGGCCGCGATGGCCAGAGCCACCGAGATTAATTTATTGGAAATTCTCGGGGAGGAGATTTTTCCAGAGCCCATTCTTCCTATAAAACATCTACTTGAGTAGAGAGTGTGCCAATCGGTCTTTTTTAAAATTGCCTTAACGCGGTTCAGATTGCACGCAATTTACAATTAGGCGTTGGGCTCTGCTATCGATAATTTACCTTAGGAAATGCTATAAACTTAATTCAATGATTGTCAGCTACTACCACTTAAGTGGTTATTACTCCCGAGGGAGCAGGTATCGAGAACATATTAAAGAAATTTCTTTTGCTAGGCGCGAAGGAGGAATCTCCGCTGAGGCATTGAGAAATATGCCCTCTATGGAGTTCATGCAAATATTCAGCGAAATATCGAGGTCTTCAACGTCTACGATTTCATTTCTATCGTCGAGGAAACCACTAAAGTAACTTACTACATTACTTTTTAACTCAGAAATTTTCTCATGAAAGTGGGCACCAGGTGCCTGTCTCAGCTTCCTGAGTAGCTCTGGACCTTCAGGCCACTCACCGTATATTTTTCCCACCAGCAGCTCAATAATTGCAACAAGCGCTAAATCGTTCTTGAGTTCCATACAAAAAATAGCGTCTACTATCTTAGATAGATAGTAATCCAACACCGCGTCGTAAATTTCGTTCTTATTATTAAAGTACTGGTAAATACTCCCAACGCTGACGCCTGCGCGTTCTGCAATGCGATTAGTGGTCGTAGAGATATAATCACGCTGCAGTAAAACCTGAGCAGCCGACTCTACAATGATGTTATGCGTTACCACCGACCTTTCTTGTTTTGGCTTTCTTTTCAATACCTTAGACGCCATTTTTGACTCCCTTCAAGCCCGTCTAAAAGACGAGTTTAATGAACATGAAACATGTCTCATAATAATCTCATTGCTATAGCATCACAAGTTATCGCGGCATTGCTTCGCCGATAGTTAAATAATAATCCTAACAGCAAACATGGTATAGGAAGGGATATTGTATGGACCACAAAGTGGTTTTTATCACCGGTGCGGGTAGTGGCATGGGGCAACTCTACGCTCGCAAAATGCTCGCGCAAGGTTGGAAGGTAGCTGCACTAGATGTGAACCAATCTGGCCTAAATGAACTGCCCGACAGCCCGAATTTACTACGTATAAATGTAGATGTTAGCGACTCCCAGGCTGTTTTAGCTGCCGTGCAGCAAACCGAATCTGAATTGGGACATATTTATCGGGTAGTAAATGCCGCTGGCATTATGCCCTTATCCAGAATACTTGATCAGGATATAAGCTTGATTAAGAAAATAATGGATATAAATTACGGCGGCCTAGTGAACGTAGCACATGCAACACTGCCCGGCTTGCTAGAACGAAAAAGTGGCGAGTTCGTAAGTTTTGCCTCGCTGGCGGGGCATCTTCCGGTGTTCTATGTCGGCGCATACAATGCATCGAAGTTCGCCGTCATCGCCTACACCGAGGTCTTGTACCAAGAAAATAGAGGCAGAGGCGTTAATTTCACTTGCGTATGCCCCCCGCCAGTTCAAACACCGCTACTGAATCAGGCGCGCGAAACCGTATGGCCGAAGATTTTCGGCATACTGCCTGCGATATCGCCTGAAACCGTCATAACGAAGATTGATCGCGCATTAAGTAAAAATAAATTTTGGGTATTTCCTGGTCCTGTTACTAAATTGAGCTGGGTATTTCGCAGATATTTCCCGGCACTTACGTGGCGATTCGTTCGTGCATATGAAGGGCTATAAGGAGACATACCCATGCTCAATTTTTTCTCAAAAAAAGACCATAAACTTGTCATCAATGGGAATCAGGAACTGATTTTAGAGAATAAGGAAACCGTCTTAAACGGCGCATTGCGCCACGACATTAAGTTTCCACATAGCTGTAAGGTCGGTGGGTGTGGCACCTGTAAATGCCGTTTAATTTCGGGAAAAGTCAAAGAATTTACTGATAAATCATATCTGCTTAGCAAGCAAGAAATAGCAGAGAATTATATATTGGCTTGTCAGAGTATGCCTAAAAGTGACGTTGTTATTGAAATCCCCAATTAGGATGAAAACAGCCACGAAATTGCTGGGTATATTTCAAAAATTGAAGCGTTGACCCACGATATATCCAAAGTCAGTGTCTCGCTGGAATCACACATACACTATAGGGCCGGACAATACGTATCTATCCAATCTTCAGATACTGATATTCCCGCGCGGTGCTACTCCTTTGCACAGAGCAATACACCAGGCGGCAATCAACTAGTGTCGTTTTTTGTCCGTGGCGTGACTGGTGGCCGCATGTCAAATTGGTTAATTGACCCGCTGAATGTTAATTCCAAGGTGACCTTGTCGGCAGCCAATGGCGATTTTTACCTTCGCGACCAATCTGCCCCAGTGTTATGTGTCGCTGGTGGAAGTGGCCTAGCCCCTATCATCGCACTGATCGAGGAAGCAATCCAAAACAACAGCGCCATTGTTGATCAACCGTTAACGCTGTTAATGGGCGTCAGGTCACAGCGCGACATCTACTATCAAGACCAGATCAATAGCCTTGGCACGCAGTGGAGAAATGAATTTCGATTTACTCCAGTCCTTTCAGATGAACCGGTAGCCAGTAATTGGCTGGGGCATCGCGGCTTCGTTACTAATTATATTGACCAGAAAACCAGCCTAGGCGCCACCGGATATTTATGTGGACCGCCGCCGATGATTGATGCCGCAATGATAAAGATGCAAGAAAATGGCATGGATTTAAATAGGATATTTTTTGACAAATTTCTGGATCAGTCCGGGATAAAACCCTGACTTACTTGAGTTTAATTAGCCTCCAAATATTGTACACAGTAAGGAATTTATCATGTTTCGTTATCTTAAATTTTATATTTTTCCGGCAGCGATAATGCTTGTTGCGTTTTCCATGCTGTTCGGCGGGGTATGGTTGTGGCTTCCAGGCGTTTCACTTGTTTTTATTAGTTTCTGCTTTGGATAACTTAGTTCCAAAAGATCTCGATGAGAAAAAGTATAAATATCCCTTTTTCTTAGATCTAGCCCTGTATATGTCTACACCAGCAAGTTTAGCAATATTTTTCGCTCTTTTTTGGGTCGCAGGCAGCGGCAGCCAGGATGTATTTGGTGTTGGCGGCCTTATTCAAAGCATGACAAATGTCGATGTTGTTGATTTGCGAAATAACACTCCATGGTACCACTATGTATTAATGGTTTTTGCCTTAGCGATGCCTGTTACCGGCGCTGGTGGCCTTGCCGGTCACGAGCTTACCCACAGAACATGGCGCCCATTCGATCTCTGGCTGGGCCGCTTCACAATGGCACTGAACTGGGGAATTGCCTTTCCGATAGAGCACGTTTACGGTCATCATTCCTATGTTGGTACAGCCAAAGATCCAGCCACCGCAGCCCGCGGTGACAGCGTCTACCAACATTTACCGAAGGCAATGTACCTAACGGTACTTAATGCATGGGAAATAGAGAGTTCAAGACTGGATAAGATCGGGGCGTCCGTTTTATCACCAAAAAATGTTTTGCTGCAGCTCGCATCTATAGCAATGGCAACCACCGTGGTAGCGTA
Source organism: Zhongshania antarctica (assembly GCF_014202945.1). GTDB lineage: Bacteria > Pseudomonadota > Gammaproteobacteria > Pseudomonadales > Spongiibacteraceae > Spongiibacter > Spongiibacter antarcticus. The sequence goes on from NZ_JACHHW010000015.1 coordinate 9,092, forward strand.
CTTATGCGCTGGCTGGGTGGGTGTTATGTTTCATTTAACCATATGTTTGATGACTAAAATCGCATTAGAAATTCTTAATTATGTAGAGCACTACGGCATCGTGAGAGTACCCACGGAGCCGGTAAAGCCGCATCACTCTTGGAATTGCAACCATTTAGTTAGCGGTGTGTTTACCTACAATCTGACTCGACATAGTCATCACCACGCAGATGCTCAGGTCCCGTTTCAAGACTTGCAGTCCTATCACGGTCAGCCGGAAATGCCAGGTGGTTTTATGACCGCATACTTAACCACACTGATTCCAACACTATGGCAAAAGCGTATCACGCCAAAATTGAATGAGTGGGACGAGAAGTTTGCTTCAGCAGCAGAGCGTGACTTAGCAAGAAAGGCAAATAAAGTGAGTCATTGGTCTGGGCTAAACCGGCGAACGTTGGCCTAGCATCGACGCCAATAAAAACGAGTCACCTCGCAGCAGCAAGTGATACAGATACATTATTACCGTCAGCAAGATTAATAGAAGCACAATATTAGCCTCTTCAGCTTAATTTTGCGCCGGTGATTATTACGAGAAATAGCTATGCATACAAAATTAAGCCACCAGGAATTGGCGTTCCAAGAAGATGTCCGCGTCTTCATGCGTGAGAATTTCACGCCAGAACTTGCGGAAAAAATTGCGCACCCCGCTACGTTTAAGTCAGCGACTATTGAATGGCAAAAGCGTCTGGATTCTCGTGGCTGGGCCGCAAATGGCTGGCCAGAAGAACACGGCGGCGGCGCATGGAGTGCTACACAGAAATACATCTATTGTAATGAATTAGCTGCAGTGGGTGCACCTGACGTGATTCCAATGGGTATCAAGATGCTTGGTCCTGTTCTGTATAGCTATGGTAGCGAAGAACAAAAGCAAAAATTTCTTCCTGCGACAAAATCCTCTGATATGTGGTGGTGCCAGGGTTATTCAGAAGTCGGTGCGGGCTCAGACCTGGCAGCGCTTAAAACTCGCGCGGTGCGCGACGGCGATGACTATATCGTCAATGGCGCCAAGATATGGACCACCTATGCACAATACGCCGACTGGATATTCTGCTTAGTAAAAACAAGTGATGAGGGGCGTCCACAAGGGTGTATTAGCTTCCTGCTCATCGACATGAAAACGCCAGGCATAAGCGTCTCGCCGATTATCTCTATTGACGAAGAACACCACCTGAATGAGGTTCACTTTGAGAATGTTCGAATACCCGTCGGAAATAGAATTGGCGAAGAAAACCAGGGTTGGACTTACGCAAAAGCCCTGCTGACTTATGAGCGTACAGCAATAGCCGGTGTCGCCTACTGTAAGCATACCTTGGAAAAGGTGCGAAAACTGGCATCGCAAGGTGGTGAAGAATCTCTTAGCCTCTTAGACGACGTCGATTTTCAGGCACGCTTAGCTGATGTCGAAATTGAGTTTATGGCCCTGGAGTTTTTAGAACTAAGGGTACTTAGCAGCATCGACAACGGCGAAGCGCCCGGCATGGAATCCTCTCTGTTAAAACTAAAAGGCAGTGAAGTGCAACAACTTGTACAGACCCTCCTTTGGGATATCGCCGGCAGCAGTGGTGGCATGGTGCCCGACATGCACGATGCGAAGGCGCTTTGGGAATGCCAGGGTAATGTCGCCCGTCGCGAATACATGTTCGGACGCGCGGCTACTATTTACGGTGGTAGCAATGAAGTACAGCGCAATATCATCGCAAAATATGCGCTGGGTTTGTAAGCACTCTAGAGAGATAAATAATGAATTTTTCAATGACAGAAGAACAACTGATGCTGAAAGACAGCGTCGCGAAATATCTCCAAGATACTTACAGCGCCGAGCATCGTGTAAATATATTGAAACAAACGCGTGGGTATAGCGCAGAGAACTGGCAGACCTTTGCCGATCTAGGTTGGCTGACAGTACCTTTCGCTGAAGAGGATGGCGGCTTTGGCGGCAATATTAGTGATGTGTCCATAATTATGGAAGAGTTTGGCAGCGCTCTAGTCATTGAACCGTTCTGGTCTGGCGTCGTATTAGCGGGCCAACTAATAGCGCGATCTAACAACGACTCGCTTAAAAAACATCTCATGCCAACGTTAATGTCCGGCGAACAGCTAGTAAGTTTTGCATTCTTAGAACCGCAGTCAGTGTTTATGCTCAACCACCTCACTACCACGGCGACAAAGGTAGGTGACAACTACTTGTTAAGCGGCGAGAAAAGGGTAGTTCTCAATGCAACAGCAGATTCAATCTTAATTCCCGCTCGGACTGCCGGTGACGGTAGTAGTGAACAAGGCATTAGCCTTTTTTTAGTCGACGCAAATGGTCCTGGGCTGCAGCGAGACGTCTATCGTCTTATGGATGGCCAGCTGGCGATGGATATCCGTTTTGATGGTATTCAAGTTAGTAGCGCCAGAATGTTAACCGCAGAAGGGGAGGCATTTCCGCTGATCTCCGAGGTCGTCTCTGAGGCGCTTGTTGCGCTCTGCGCCGAAGCTGTTGGCGCCATGAATCACTTGTACAAGGCAACAGCAGACTACTGCAGGACACGTGAACAGTTTGGCGTGGCGATAGGCACGTTTCAGGCATTGCAACACCGCATTGTCGATATGTTTATGGCAACCGAGCAGTGTCGATCGTTATTAATGCGCGCGCAGTGTTCAATTCTCGACGGCAGTAGTGACATTCAACGTGACGTAGCGGCGCTGAAAGTAATGATTGGAAAACACGGTCGGCACGTCGCAGAGGAGGCAGTACAGTTACACGGCGGCATGGGAATGAGTAATGAAATGCCTATAGGCATTTATTTGAAACGCCTCATGATGATTGACAGCTACCTTGGCAATAAGGACCACCATCGTCGACAGTTTTGTAAGTTACGCTATTGCGCATAGCCCGCTCGGCCATGCCGAATTATTTACATTATAAGGTTAATAATAATGAAGTTATTGAATAATCTAATTGATCACATTCAGTTTCACGCCCAGCACCGTCAAGAAACGATGATGGCGAGCGATTGCAGTAAATCTTTAAATTACGGACAGGCCTGGCAGCACATTAATAGGATTGCCGCGCGCCTGCAAAACGTCGGTATTGGCAAAGGCGACCGAGTCGGCATTTTGGCGAAGAATTCGGTAGATAATCTTTGTGTTTTACTTGCTTGTGCCAGAGTAGGCGCAGTCGCCGTTGGCATTAACTATCGACTGACACAAGATGAAATTAACTATATCGCTACCGATGCAGGAATCCAATTTCTCTTTTTCTCTAATGAATTTAACAGCCTCCGGGGCGACTATCTAAGCGGTAAGCCCGCAGTTTGCTTTGATGGTAATAGCTCCCCAACGCTATTTGAAAACTGGCTCAGCGACAACGAAAATGTCATCGACGCGAATGTAAATGGTGACGATATTCTCTTCCAAATGTACACCAGTGGCACGACGGGGCGACCTAAAGGGGTTCTTATCAGCCACAGCAATGTTTTGTCTAATTGCTTTCAAGCGCCGATGAGTACCGGACTGGGTATGCGTACCGGTGAACGTGCACTTATTATCGCGCCGTTTTTTCACGCAGTAGGATTGGTCGGCTCTTTATTAGGGTTAATCTATGGCGTTTCACTGGTTATTCATAGTGACTATGATCCGATCGGCATGATTGAAACCCTAGCAAACGATGACATCCACACAGTCGCGCTTATCCCGGTCATGCTGCAGTTTTCCTTGGCCATGGTGCCTAATATTAAAGATTACGATTTTTCTAGCCTTCATACTATTAGCTATGGTGCCTCCCCTATTTCAGAAACCCTGCTGCGTGAATGTATCGATGTTTTTGGCTGCGATTTCACGCAGGGCTATGGTCAGACAGAGGCGACAATGGCGTTAACCTTTTTAACGGCGGATGATCACCGGCGCGCATTAGCGGGAAAACCAGACCTCTTACGTTCCTGCGGACGAGCTGTATTTGCTAGCGAGGTAAAGATTGTCGACGCCGAAGGAAACGAATTGCCGCACGGCGAGATCGGCGAAATTATCGCCAATGGTCCGCAGATAATGCAGGGATATTGGAATCAAGCGGATGCCACGAAACACACCATTATAGACGGCTGGTTACACACTGGTGATGCTGGGAGAATGGACGAAGAAGGCTATATTTACATCCACGATCGCCTTAAAGATATGATTATTTCCGGTGGAGAAAATATTTATCCCGCAGAAATTGAGAATATTCTAGTGTCCCATCCGCAGATACAAGATGCCGCAGTAATAGGTGTGCCCGATGTAAAATGGGGGGAAGTTCCTCTCGCAGTACTTATCGCGAACGACGATCAGCGATTGACCAGTGATGAACTTGAAAATTACTGCCAAGGAAAACTGGCGCGATACAAAATACCGCGAAAGCTAGAATACCTCGACAGCTTGCCCCGCAACCCAACAGGTAAAGTGCTAAAGAAAAGCATTCGGGAATTAATGAAAGATAAATATCCGGCAAGTTAAATTGACTTGTCATTAAAGCAGTGGCCATTCCAACGTAAAATGAATAAGGAAGATAAAATGAAAGTCATTAAAGTACTTGCCCTCAATGCCGCCTTAATCAGTGCGGCGGGTCCTTCGATTGCACAACTTAATGGTACAAATTCGCTCCTTGGCAGCATCTCCAGCGTGCCGGCTATTGGCGGACTGCTCGGCACCGTTACCGAATTGCCCATTGTAGGCGGATTACTTGATCCAGCGCTGGAATTGGGTGGCATAGACTCACTTCCTCTCACTAATTTATCGCCGTTGCTGGCACTAGAAAACGGAGTTCCCATAGTTGAAAGACTCCCTGTTATAACTCGAATTCCAGTGGTGGGCGAGCTCCTTGGTGATGGGAAAGGTCAGGATCCTATCTCCTTAATTGGAGAAGTTTTAGGCCTTGAAGTATTACCACTGACCTTTCTTTTTGATGGCAGTATCCCGCTCTAATGCTGTGGATAGCCGATTAACCGTCTCGGTTAATGTCATGTTAGGCCGGTCCTAAAGGCTGATTTATCGATCTGTTAGCAAGATGGGCGCCTTATAAATTAATGTATAACTAATTTTTGGAAAAAATAATGAAATAAGCAACATGGTTAATACCAACACTTATGGGGATTTCATCACTGGCTCATACTGCGGTATTAGAGGAGGTAGTCGTGACCGCCCAGCTTCGTGCGGAAAACTTACAGGACGTCCCAGTTTCGGTAACGGCTATATCTGGCGCCAAGTTGATGGAAGCAGGCCTAGGAAGAATAGAAGATGTTCAGGCCTATGTGCCGAATCTAACAATGTCCAAGGCCGGTATTAGCACTGACATATTTATTCGTGGAATCGGTTCCGGTGCGAATCAGGGCTTTGATCAAAGTGTAGGACTTTATGTCGACGGCGTTAACTATGGTAAGGGACCACTATTCCGAGCCCCCTTCCTCGATGTCGAGCGCGTCGAAGTATTGCGTGGCCCACAGAATATATTGTACGGAAAAAGTGCAATTGCCGGGGCGTTGAGTCTGACCACCACCGCTCCGTCGTTTGAAGACGCTGCCTCAATAGCCTTGTCTTATACTCCTGAATTTGGGGAGCGCTCCGTTGATCTTGTACTGAACAGCCAGATTAACGACACCATGGCCCATCGTTTAGCCGTACGAAAACTTGATACTAACGGGTATTATGAAAACCCAATCACCCAGCGTGACGAAGCTGCTCAGGACGAGCTGACCGTTCGCTACAAAGTCATTTGGGATAATACGGCTAATTGGTCTACCCAGATTAAGCTTGAGTACAGTACTATTTCAGTCGCCGGTCGCAATGGCGAAACAATTCTAGCACTACCTTCAGATTCATCTAATCCAGTATTTGCCAACCGTACTTGGTTAGAAATATTGGATAAAACCACGGTACCAATATTGGGCACCCTTCTACCCAATGTTATTGATATTGATGCACCGTCGGAGGTGAATGACCCTGACCAGGACTACTCGCGCGCCATCAATTACGACGCTAGCGACACACAGACCTATAACATTACAATGAATAATAATTTTGCCTATAACGATCATCAATTTATAGCGACAACAGCATATCTAAAATATGATTACGTTGATTACTGCGACTGCGATTTTACCGGCGCAGATTTATTCCACGCCTATTTCAATGAACAATATGAGCAGGTTAGTCAGGAATTTCGCTGGGTATCGCCCGAGGGTGAACGCTTTGAATTTATTGGTGGCGTCTACGCTCACTACACAGACTTCTATTTCTTTGACACGTTTATCGCCGACTCGGATATTTTCCGGGCAGCGCTAAATGCTCTTGACCTACTGGCACTAGGTGCTCGGGGTGATTTGGACCCGGTCGGGCTCGGCGGCGGCGCGGGCCTAGCTCCTGAGGAAATTTTGGGAATTGGTGATGCTGGCACGGCGATTGTAGGTTTAAGATCGCCCCGTGACTTTGTTACCGAAGACCTACTTGGAACGATATTCCTACAAACCACTTACAACATCACTCAGGCTTTGAGACTTCAGCTGGGACTACGCTACTCTCACCAAGAAAAAGAAGGCGCTCGTGAGCTTAGGCTTGGCCGGGGAGAGGGCGATAACTTTGTCGCCTTTCAGCCTGGGGAGGAAGCGAACACTGTCATTGCTAATAACTTGGCGGCTGAGTCACACAACTTAAGCGGTAGCCGGGTAGAGAGGCATTTTTCACCGGATGTGAAAGTGCAATACGACATCGGCGAAGATGTGATGACCTACGCCAGCTTCACAAAAGGCCAAAAACCCGGTGGTTACGATGCCAGATCCAATTCCTCGCCAGCGGCGAACGTAGCCAATCCAGAGAATTATTTGGGTGTGCCTGTGGTATTGCTGGGCACATTTGAATTCCAAGAAGAGGTCGTTACCAGTTTTGAAATCGGTGCTAAATCCACACTTTTTGACGGCGCAGTTGAATTTAATATTACCGCATTTTATTCCCAATACGATGATCTTCAGGTTTCGATCTTTGACGGAGTTGTAGGATTTAATGTGGTAAATGCGGCGTCCGCTATCTCAAAGGGTTTGGAAATTGATGGGCGAGCAGCGCTCAGTGAATCGTTAATTTTCACCTACTCCTTAGGCCTATTGGATTTTAGTTTCGATAATTTTGAACTAGGTACTTGTCGGCAGGGTCAAGTTTCCGACAGCCCTGATGGCGTGCATTGTGATTACTCAGGCTTTACCAACCAGTATGTTGCAGACTGGTCAGGTAATATCGGAATTATTTACGATACCACTCTAATGGATCGCTTCGTGTTTAGAGCCAATGCCGACTTTGTGGGCACTGGCGATTACAATCCTAGCCCTACTCTTGATGAACGGGTCGATCAAGATGGTTACATAAAAATCAATGCCGGTATCGCCTTATCCAGTTTGGATGAAGTATGGCGTGTTGCCCTATTGGGCAAAAACTTAACTGATGAGCACACCATCGCTTATGCGTCAGAAATGCCATTAGCCTACAACGAAACCGGCGCAGCGACCTGGACAGGAATGGTTGATGCACCTAGAAGCTTCTCGGTACAACTCAGCTATAAATGGTAGTGCCTTACTTTCAAGGTTATTAAGGTTTGATTGGTCTCTTATTAGCCGACGAAAGTCGGCTTTTTTGCAATTCTGTTGTACTGAATTTCATTGACAGTAAACACTATAATTTACGGTACGCCATTGGTGTTGTGCCCATCCAGCCCTTAAATGCCCGAACAAAGGCACTGGTTTCTGAAAATCCGAGCTGGTCAGAAATATCCTGAATTCGATATTGCGTGTTACTCAGCATGTAAATCGCAACATCTCGACGGGCTTGAGTCCGCAGCAGCATGAAATCTGTAGACTCCTCTTGTAGCCGACGACGCAGCGTTTGAGGGTGTATTGACAGCTGCTCCGCAATTTTTTCCATATTTGGCACATCACGCTCTTTATGTATACAGCGTAGTATCTCGGCGCGAATTTTGGTGCTGTAACTCAGGTTTTCATGTGGCGTGAATATATTGCGAGGCGCACGCGCCACATAGGCATGGAGTCCACTGAAGTCTTGTTTGTTTGGCAGTAACATATCGCTTTCATGAAACGTTAGTTCAATACACTTCTCATTAAACTTTACCGGAAATCCATAAAAAACAGAGCGGTATTCTGCAGACCAATCTGGCGGCGGATAGTCAAGATGGACACTGACGAGTGGGACGCGGGTCATACTGATCCAGCATAAAAAGCGATGAATCGTCATTGCACTCGATGTCGCTATATAACTATTTTTAACGGCACCAGGGTGACGGCGATGCAGCTGGTAAGTAATGTACTTGTCATGGATTTCAATAGCGTGGATGAAGCCGACTTCGAATAAGTTATTGTAATGGCACATACGCTCCAAAATTTCGCCAATGGTTTCAAAAGCCATCATTGCGTGCGCCATTAGATCAAAACTACCTAACCGTAAAGGCCTGTCAAAAAGCCCCATACCCTCGTCGTTCATTACCTTCATGATACGTTGCTGAAGCATTACAAAGTTATCTAGGGCAATGCGAGCCTGATTTTGTTCTAAGAGTGCAGGCGAGATCCCACACTCTTTTAAAAACAGCTTGGTGTCGCAGCCGGCGGCGGCGGCGCCTTCTAGAGACTGGATCACAAAGGGCATGGCAATGGTAATGTCTGTCATGGAGGAAGTGTAACCCGAAAGACTAATTTTTGTAATCTAATGTCTGTTTTTGGTGGCTGCCGTCATTGTTGATAATGGTTCAGGTGTAGACACTGTGTACCGCAAGAAAACGCTTACCCACTACACGAGGTTTCTATGAGTACTCAATCTGCACATACAGCATACATTTTCGACGCTGTACGAACGCCACGATCAAAAGGAAAAGCTGACGGGTCACTGCACGAGGTTAAATCAATCGACCTAGGTGCCGGCCTATTACAGGGCCTGCAGCAGCGCCATGATCTGGATACCAGCTATGTTGATGACGTCATTTTAGGCTGCGTAGCACCAATTAATGAGCAAGGTTCCGACGTCGCTAAAATGATTGTGCAAAATGCTGGGTGGGATGAATCAGTCGCGGGAGTACAGCTTAATCGGTTTTGCGCATCGGGCTTAGAAGCGGTCAATATGGCCGCGCAAAAAATCGCGTCGGGGTGGGAACACCTAGTTGTCGCCGGTGGTGTAGAAAGTATGTCTCGTGTGCCAATGGGCGCTGACGGCGGCGCCATGATTCAGGATCCGGGCTTCGCACTGAAAGTCGGCTTTGTCCCCCAAGGTATCGGCGCAGACACCATTGCCACACTGGAAGGATATAGCAGAGAAGATGTCGACGCATTTGCGGCTGAGTCGCAGCGCCGCGCAGCCCACGCTCGTGATAGCGGCTATTTCGATAAATCAGTATTGCCGGTACGCGACAAGAATGGATTGATGATTCTTGAGCGCGACGATTTCATTAAACCTGATTCAACCGTGGAAACACTGGGTCGTCTGCGTGCCTCTTTTGGCGATATCGGTGGGTTTGGCTTTAATGACATTATTCTTAAAAAATACAACCAATTGGACAAGATCAATCATGTCCACACCCCCGGTAACTCGTCTGGCATTGTCGACGGTGCCTCTGCTGTACTCATCGGCTCAGAAAAAGCGGGAAAGGACTTAGGTTTAACACCTCGTGGCCGTATTCTAGCCACCGCCGTACTCTCCACGGATCCCATCATCATGCTAACAGGCCCTGGCCCAGCCGCACTGAAATGTCTTAAAGCAGCGGGGTTAACTGTAGCCGACGTTGACCTATGGGAAATTAATGAAGCATTTGCCTCGGTCGCCATGCGCTATATGAAAGACCTCAATATTGATCACGAGATTACCAATGTGAATGGTGGATCTATCGCCATGGGACATCCATTGGGCGCAACCGGCGGCATGTTGGTGTCAATAATGCTCGACGAGCTGGAGCGACGTAATTTGAAACGCGCGATGCTTTCACTTTGCGTGGGCGGCGGCATGGGCATCAGCACACTAATCGAGCGAATTTAAGTTTATCCGCGCCGTATTAACTGTATGAACAAATATGTAGCGGCTGAAGGTGTAGTGAGTAGGTCGCAGACAGAAATCGAATTTGAGAGACGTAACATGAGCGTATTTAAGTACGAAAAAGATGCTGAAGGTATTGTCACCGTAACGATGGACATGACGGGTCCCGTAAACTCCATGAATGACGAGTACGATGTCGCCATGGGTGAAACCGTGGCTAAACTGGAGGCGGAAGAAGGCCTGACCGGCGTTGTACTGGCGTCCGCAAAAAAGGTGTTTTTCGCCGGCGGCAACATAAAAGATCTGTTAACCATTGAGAAAGGCCAAGAAGGCCTAATGATGGAAAAATTAAGTAAGGTTAAATCACAACTTCGTCGTCTTGAGAAACTGCCAGTGCCAGTCGTAGCTGCCATTAATGGCGCGGCACTGGGTGGCGGCTTTGAAATCTGTCTCGCGTGTAATCACCGTATTGCCTATAACCATAAGACCGTACAAATCGGTCTACCGGAAGTGAGTTTGGGACTGCTGCCTGGAGGCGGTGGCATCGTACGCATGGTGAATCTTTTAGGCCTACAAACCGCCCTTCCTTTTCTGGTTGAAGGCAAAAAGTTAACACCAGAAATGGCGCTAGCGGCTGGCATGATCCACGAAACAGTTGGCAGTATTGAAGAGTTAGTACCACGCGCCAAAGCCTATATCTTAGAAATGAAAGGCAATGACAGTGCGGCTGTTCAGCCTTGGGATGTTAAAGGCTTTAAAATTCCCGGTGGCAAGGCCTGTGATTCACAAAACACCCAAGTGCTGCCTGTTATTCCGGCAATGCTTTTTAAACAGACGCGAGGTTTGTTGCCCGCCCCCGCAGAGATTTTAGATTGCGCGGCACAGGCCGCCACCGTGGGATTTGATGCGGCAATGCTAATAGAAAGTCGCGGTTTAGCCTATTTGGTCACCACACCAGAAGCGAAGAATATGATCACCACTTTCTTCTTTGGCTTAAACAAGATTAATGCCGGCTCAAGTCGCCCAGAAGGTCAAGCCAAAAATCTCACTAAGAAAGTCGGTATTCTTGGCGCAGGCATGATGGGCCAAGGTATCGCGTACGTATCTGCGATGGCGGGTATCGACGTTGTTCTGAAGGACATCTCACAGGAGAGTGCAGACAAAGGCAAGGCCTACACTCAAAAGCTCTTAGATAAGCGGGTCGCTAAGGGCCGCATGACAGAAGAGAAGCGAGATCAAGTACTGGCTTTGATAAAGCCCACTACTGATAACGAAGACTTACGTGGTTGTGACCTCATTATTGAGGCGGTGTTTGAGAATGTTGAACTCAAGCAGAATATGACCAAAGACTTAGAACCGTATTTGGCAGAGAACGGCGTATGGGGCTCCAACACCTCAACGCTACCCATCACGACATTGGCAGAGGGCAGCAGTAAACCTGAAAACTTCATTGGTATTCATTTCTTCTCACCTGTAGACAAAATGCCCCTGGTGGAAATTATCTGTGGAGAGAAAACCAGTGACGAAGCACTTGCCAAGGCCTTTGACTTCACCCAGCAAATTCGCAAAACACCGATAGTCGTTAACGACTCTATGGGATTCTTCACCTCTCGCACCTTTGGTACCTATCTCGACGAGGGCGCTCGGTTGATTCATGAGGGCTTACACCCCGTAAAGATTGATAACATCGGCAAAGCTGTTGGGATGCCGGTTGGCCCGCTAACGATTACTGATGAAACCAGCCAGCAGCTACAGCACAAAGCAAGCGCTACCTGGAAAGCCATGGGCCTGGATTTGGGCGATCGCGGTCAGATCATGGAAATCATCAATTTGATGGTGGAAGAACACGGTCGCGGCGGTCGCCATCACGGCGGTGGCTACTACGACTGGAATGAATCCGGTAAAACAGTATGGCCAGTAATTTTGGAAAAGTACTACAAGCCTGAGGTTGCTATTGCCAATCAAGAAGTGAAAGACCGTCTACTTTTCCGTCAAGTCATTGAGTCTATTAAGTGTTTCGAGGAAGGCGTGTTACGCACGGTTGTCGACGGCAATATCGGCTCAGTAATGGGTATTGGCGCACCACTGTGGACTGGTGGTTTCCTGCAGTTTGTTAACACCTATGGTCTTCAGCGCTTCAGTGACCGTTGCGATGAACTCGAAGCAAGCTACGGTGAGCGCTTTAAGGCCCCAGCAATAGTGGCAAGCATGTTGGCCAAGGGCGAGACCTTTGTCTAGCGCTCAGCCTTAGACATTGCTTAAGCGCTACAAGGCTAAACGGTGGTCTGAAAAAGGCCACCGTTTTATGGATGCATCATCTGCTAGGAAACGAATAATGCGTAATTTTACAGAAGAACAAAATTATTTTCGCGAATCTGTTCGTAAATTTTTTGAAACAGAAATAGCCCCCCATGTAAAACAAGCACGTATAGATGGAATTTTTGATAGGGAATTTTTTAGAAAAGCCGGTGAACAAGGTTTTCTTCTGATATGGGCAGACGAAGAGTTCGGCGGTATGGGCGACAAAGATTTCCGCTGGGAGCAAATATTTATTGAGGAGTCAGTCCGCGCTGGGTGCGCAGAGCTATTTTTGACTCTGCACAGCCGCTTGGTTGCACCCTACATCGGCAACTTTGGTACGGCTGAGCAAAAAGAACGCTGGCTGCCCAAGTGCGCTAGTGGTGAGTCTATTCTCGCGGTAGCTATGACTGAGCCTGACGCTGGAAGTGACCTGGCAGGTATGCGCGCGTCACTTATTGATGCCGGGGATCACTTTATACTCAATGGTTCAAAAACCTTTATCTCTAATGGCATCAACGCCGACTTGGTTATCGTTGCAGCTAAATCCGATCCAGATAACAACCCTCACGCAATGACCCTTGTTGTTGTAGAGCGAGGCATGGAAGGCTTTGAACGCGGCCAGAATTTAGAAAAAATGGGAATGCACGCGCAGGACACTGCGGAATTGTTTTTCAATGACGTAAAAATCCCCAAGGAAAATATACTGGGCGAGCGTGACCTTGGCTTCCTACATCTCATGCAGGGCTTAGCCGAAGAACGACTGATCGCGGCGGTAGGTAATATTGCTAGCGCAAGAACAGCATTCAACCTGACGCGCGCCTATGTTATGGAGCGTAAGGTGTTCGGTAAGCCGCTGTCTAAAATGCAAAACACGCAATTTAAAATGGCCGAGATGGAAGCTGAGATTGATGTTCTTGAAACCTATGTCGACCAGTGTGTGCAGCTCTCTAACGCGGGTTTGCTAACCGCCGAGAAAGCCGCCGTCGCGAAGCTACAGTCCAGCGAGATAGAGTGGAAAATGCTCGACCTGGGCGTACAGCTACACGGCGGTAATGGCTATATGAGCGAATATGAAATATGTCAGATGTTTCAGGGATCGCGAATTAATCGTATTTTAGCGGGTAGCTCCGAGATTATGAAGCTGATTATTAGTCGTCATATTTTCTCCGATAAATATAACAACAACCTCGACTAAGGATGATATGCACGCGGTGGCGTCATCACAAGATGCTTGCCACTTCATTATAGATACTAAAAATTCAAATCAAAGTGTGTGGTTAGGAGAATTGGCTATGGGTCCGTTAACAGGTATTAAAATAATTGAAATCAAAGGCATTGGCCCCGGTCCATACGCCGGTATGCTGCTGGCTGATATGGGTGCAGAAGTAACGGTTGTTGAACGGTCATCAACGCCCGGTGGAATTAGCCTACCACCTGACTTCGACTGCAACTCCCGTGGTAAAAAATCTATTGCACTTAATTTAAAAACCAAGGAAGGCATAGAAGCCCTGCTTAAATTGGTGGAGCAGTCCGATGCTATTTTTGAAGGTTTTCGTCCCGGTGTTGCTGAGCGCTTGGGCATAGGCCCGGAAGTCTGCATGGCCCGCAACCCCAAAATTGTTTACGGGCGCATTACCGGTTGGGGCCAAACCGGACCGTTGGCACACGCTGCCGGTCATGATATTAACTATATATCTATAACTGGTTCACTTGCGGCCATCGGTCGAGAGGATTCGCCGGTACCACCGTTAAACTTAATCGGTGACTACGCAGGCGGCAGCCACTTTTTAGTGATGGGCATGCTGGCAGCACTCTTAGAGGCCAAAACTTCCGGTAAAGGCCAGATTATTGATGCCGCTATTACCGATGGCTCAGCAAGCCTGATGTCCATGTTTTACTCAATGGATGCACTTGGGATCTGGGGGCCAAAACGAGCCAGTAATTTATTGGATGGCGCCACTCACTTTTACGATGTGTATAAAACGCTCGATGGAAAGTTTGTGTCTATTGGCTCAATAGAACCCCAATTCTATGCTCAGCTTATTGAGCAGCTGCAGTTAAACCCAGCTGAATTTTCCGGACAGGGTAACGCCAATGAGTGGCCGGTTCTGAAAGAAAAAATAGCAGCCGCGTTTAAAACCAAAACCCAGGCGCAGTGGTGCGACATAATGGAAGGCAGCGACGTATGCTTTGCGCCGGTATTAGATTATCGCGAAGCAGTAGCGCACCCGCACAATATTGCGCGCAAAACCTATATAGAGATTGCTGGCCAGGTCCAACCAGCGCCAGCACCACGTTTTAGCCGCACAGTTTCTGAGGTGCAATTTTCACCCCGCAAAGCCGGTGTTGATACCCAGTCAGTGCTAGCCGATCTGGGTTATGGCGAGGACGAGCTACGGGAACTGAACGACTTAGGCGTCCTTAGCTAATAACGATAATATTGACGAGGCGCGCCTTGCTGCCTACCGCACAGGGCGCCGTCTTTCAATAGAATATTAATAATTTGAGACATCGACAGAATTATTCTGTGGGTACAATCGCAAGCAAAAACCTACACTTACCTCCCCACCGAGCTAACATTGCCACTGGCTCAGAAATTAATGCATAGGCTAAAAAGCACTCGTTATTATTCCTAGCCTCTCTCCACTACGCCGAAATAAATTCTTAAAACAGACAGCAACTTCGATTGACATCATTGTCACCAGTTGGTTACACACATCGTGTCACCATACGGTGACACGATGTGTGTACCTAGCTAGATTAGGTCATCAATAGAAAAATAAAAACATATACTGCTCAGCCTGAAAACGGCTTGCGCGGACAATTTCGGAGATAAACCGCATGATTATTAAGAACGTGATGCCGCGCTACACGCTGGTGAAATCAATCACCGTATTACTTACAGCTCTGACACTTAGCGCCTGCTCCGATGGCCACTCTGCTCCGAATGTCGGGACACCCGTGAGCGTATCGGCTGACAACGAACCCCCGTTTAACAGGCCAGCAAGGCCCGGTAGCTTTCTGGTCAACAGCGAAGGGGATGAGCCGGATGCTCTACGTGGAGATGGTCGGTGCGAATCCGCGAAGGGCGAGTGCACCTTGCGGGCGGCCGTACAGGAGTCCAACGCCCTGGTCATGCAAACCACCAGCCCACTTACGCGCACCAATGTCATCATCGTGCCTGAGGGACATTACCGCTTCATCGAATCACCCGTGGTAGCTACCGCGGCGGGGGTCACTCTGGATGCGGGGAGATTAGTAATTCTGGGGAACACCAATATTAGAGGAGCAGGTGCCCGCAGAACCATCATTGATGGCAACAACATTGACCGCGTTTTTGAGGTCTCAGCAAATTCTACTTTCACCATTTCCGACGTGACTATCACTGGAGCGACCGCCAGTGGCATCTACAATCATGGCCAGCTCATAGTGACGCGTTGTTTGATTACCGAAAATTACAGTGGTTATGGTGCAGGTATTTTTAACACACCCTGGAGCTCTGCGATTATTGATTCGAGCACGATCAGCAACAACACTGCAGAGAGTGAGGGTGCCGGCATTCGGTTTGATTCAGCTGGCCTAGTGATTAACTCGACGATCAGCGGCAACCGTATTCTCGAGTCCTGCTGCGACGACACAACCTATGACGGAGGTACGCAGGGGGAAGGCGGTGGCATCGACGCTCGGAATGGAAGCGCGGTGACCATTATGAATTCGACGATAGTGAACAATCACGCGGTCATTGGTGGCGGTGGCGTCAACATTGCGAAATCCTACCAAGGGGATCCCGACGACCTCGTCGAAACATACAGTAATGGCACTCAGGGTCACCCGCTAGAACTGATCAATACGATCATCGCCGGCAACACCTCGACCCGAGGACGCGCCAACTGTAGCCAGGTAATTTCGCCAATTTATTCCCTGGGAGGGAATGTCTCGGACGATGACAGCTGTGAGCTTAACGCCGAGAATGATCTACCTAATACAGACCCCAAAATTAAGGCCCTTGCCAACAATGGCGGTCCAACCGACACGCACGGCCTCGCTATTGACAGTCCCGCGCGACGCAATGCTCTGCAGGAAAACTGCTCTCCGCAAGATCAAACAGGTGCCGAGCGTTTGCGTCCCTGCGACACCGGCGCTGTTAATAGCAGCGGTACAGCACCTTAAGCTTGCATAGCGATTTTACGAGCCTTAATGAACCTATAAAAACCAAATTCTGGCAGGCATTGATAAAAATAGAACGGAGTTGGAGATATTTATGAATTAAAAATTCATCACGTCTAAATTCACTTTTTTACGACTGTAAGTGCTCTTGAGAAACGTCGGCGGCCGCAGTAAATCTAGCAGCCCGCCGACAGTGCCGGGCAGATCTCCAGGCTAATCTTGATCGACAATTCTATCGACGCTTATACGAAAAATACAAATACTCTAGGGAAAAAATAATCCCCGCAGCAATTACACCAGCAAGATGAGCTTCGATCGCAACCCGCAAACCGATTAATTCCTCAGTCGCTGCGCGAGGGTATAAATCAAACTGCTCTAAAGCTATTTTCGCTAGCACCACAACAATACCAACGTAGACAAATAGCGGTTTCTCTTGGCGTATAGACAGTAACACCAACAGTAAATAGCCGTGCAATACCCCTGACAAACCAAGATAGTAATCCAGCGCTGGACAAAATAAATAAACCGCAGCACCACAAAGGCCAGACAAACTAATAAACTCGACCATCTTGCGCGTAACCGCCCGGCGATCTAGGTAAATTAAGCACGCCAACACGAGGCAATTACTAAAAAAGTGGTAGGCATTGCTATGTACCCACTGACCACTCACTAATCGCCACCACTCGCCGCGATCGACTGCTGAGCGTATTAATGCCAAATCGAGAACATTAATATGAACCAGCTGCAATATTGACAACGCAAGCAATAACAAAGGTATGCTGCGACCGAATTTAACCGAATATAACGCCAAGTAATTCATGTTAGCTACCCTTTGTGTTTGACGAACTCAAGTAATGATCTTCTTTAAGTCGGTACAACAAAACCAGAACAACAACCTCGACAACTATTAACATTAAAGCAATAGTCGGGATTATTGCCATTGGCCTTTTACTTTGGCAGAAGCCTTATTGACCATAGAGCCAATCGATACTGAAGGGTCGAACTCTTTATCTAACATCAGTTTTTACTTCGATGGTTAACTTCTCGGCAAAACGGGCATAAATACCATCCTGAACTAGAATCCGGTTACTGCACTCCGATTTTTCCAACATTGCGGATATTGATGCCATTGCCCCTGCGGCAGCATTATCAATACTCACGTCATCAAACACAATGAAAGGCGCGTTACCACCAAGTTCCTTTAGAGTCTTTTTCACGGTAGCCGCGCCTACCACAAACAATATTCAATACCCAAAAATGTGCCCCGGCTTCTTCGGCCAGTACCCCTAATGAGGTAGACGACAAGGGCGTTTCGATTGCCGGTTTGCCAACCACCGTGCAGCTGGCGCCAGCGCGATTTTGCGGGTAATCATCGCATTAGGGAAATTTCAGAGAGTAATAGTTGCCACGACCCAAATAAGATGGCAAATGACCGTGCCATACTTCGCAGATTGCTACCGCATCGACTCGATCATTCTTGTGACTTTTACGTAGGACTTCACAAACTGAGGCGATATCAATTTAACAGTGTATCTCCGCCGCTGTAGCTCTCGCCGCCAACGGCGGACAGAAACGCACGCGTCTATACCAACCTCTGCTTCGATTGGTACGCACTGACCGAGCATATCAATCCAATGATGACGCTTGAGCATTGCTTGCCACTAAGCCTATTCAAGCGAATCAACATCGTGAATATTAAAAATAGACTTTGCGATATCGACTCTAACGCTTGCAATGTTCATATAGGGCTTCTCCTCATCCGCTCAATGGCTAGTTGACACCTACCATTCTGGCGCAATGACGCCGAATTACTAGACTGAGGAGGAGTCCATCCCATTGTTTAAAATCTAAAGGAAAGCTAAATCCAAAAAAGTATTTTAGCAGCGGTCAGAAGACCGCTGCTATGTAATAACTTTTTACTATGAGTATCGACGGGACCATCGGCACACAACGGCACCTAAAACCATCAAGATTGTTAGCCAACCCATAGAGCCACCACCACTGCCACCACTGGCAGGCTTGAGCACTACCGGCGGCGCGCTTGGCTGCGATACCCTTACGTTAACGGTAGCCTGCTTTTGCATGTTACCAGTATCAGTAACACTTACAGTGGGCATATAGCTCCCTGCATCATTGTAGGCGTGAGTCGCAATACCGGCCTGGCCACCGAACTCAGAAACCGTACGAGTTTCGCTAATCCCATCTGCATAATCAAAATGATAGCTTGTGATGCTAGTGCCTTCAGCGGCTATAGAAGCACTTGCATCAAACCTAATAAGCTCCCCAATACTGGCGGTAGTTGGCGTCACTACCAGCTGGACCGTGGTTTGCTGGCCTGACCCCACACGAATAACTGCAGTTGTACTATCGGAATTATTGGCGTCATTTGATGCGGTTACAATTAGTGTAACGGTGTACTCGCCTGCCAGTGCATAAGAGTGTGTTGCAAACTTCTCAGTTCCTTCCTGAAATTCGCCGTCGCCAAAAACAAACCGGTAGCTTGCGCCTTCGGGTGCACTTGATCCAGATGCATCAAACATGGCTGTCACGGGCGCACGGCTATTCGACAATTCCACACTTAACACAGCATTAACAAGCACTGGATCCTCTTCAACCGTAACCGTAGTGGTAGTGTTGATAGTAATCGTATCTTCGGCGCTATTGCTGTTCTCATCCACCACTACAACACGCGCCTCATAGGACCCTGCTTTGTCATAATCATGACTGATCACTGATTCAGAAATTTCGCCTGAATTACTACCATCTCCGAAGTAGAAAACGTAGCGAGGAGAACCACCTTCCTGATCTGTATTATCAATAGTGGCGGTAAAGTTGACGGTTAATGGACCATTGGTAACATCACCCGAAGTTGGGGTGGCATCAAGAGCCACCGACAATGGGGCCTCATAAAGATCGCAACCGTTAGCATCTACTTCCATCCCTGCTGCGGTACCGGGGCACTGGTCAGTAGCATCGTTTACACCGTCTCCATCGGTATCTCTCTGCGAAGCAGAGCAACCGTTTAGATCGACCGATTCTCCAGTGGGCGAATTCGAACATTGGTCAATACGGTCATCAACACCATCTCCATCCGAGTCTATGGGAGCATCTTCTCCGCTTAGACCGGTCGGTGTTGTAGTGTCTGGTTTTCCTTCATCGTCGACTGCGTAAAGCGGTAGACCAACTGTCCCGGTTACTCGAACAGCGGGAACTGTCACGTCACGCGAAGTAGAACTAAAGAATTGTGGATGAGAGGCGTAAAATAACAAGGCCAAGTCCGTGCCCTCTGCGACACGCTCGGCAATACCAACTAGACTGACGTTATGTTCCCCTAGGCCGCGTAGTGGGGTAACTTGATCGTCAATCAAGCTATAGATCATGCCTCCATTTCGCTTCCCTACCCCTACAAATATAATACTGTCGCAGCCAGTCCGAGTTGGCAGTGCAGGATTAGCGCAATCCTGTACCATTTCGTTAATACCAGTCACGCTAGCAACCGTTAAATTAACCTGTGGTATCCCTGCCAATATGCCTTCAGCTTCCATCGTTCCAAGCTCAGCAACGAACGGGGCATTTCCAGTCGTATTCGCAATACCCGTCAAACCGTTTGCTACGACTGTCAGTGCAGGAACCTCGCGGACGGTGAAATTGCCACTACCGCCAGGAGCAAGCACTTTGTCGGCATTCAGTGACACGGTATCGCCACTCGTGCCGAGCGCAAAGCAAGTTTCATCAAGTACAAGCGGCAAAGCATCTGGCCGCAACCGCGATTCAAACCAATCTAATTGGCTGTAGCTACAACTACCACTATTTGCAGGAAATTGTCCTGCCTGTATTCCAGAAAATGCATGACCGCCGTTGTGCGTATAAAGTGAAACGTTTGCCCCAGCCGCTGATAAGCACTGCCGGTTCCACCACGCTTCATTAAAATTAAAAAGCGTATCAATCATCCCCTGAGTAAGCAGCACATCAAGCCCTTCGAGATAGCTCTCAGGGCTTGGGGCGGCGACCAGATAATCGCCAATTGCTAAACTGCCATCTTCATTGCGATCTGGTACGTTATAAGAGTTAACTACATCAACAAGTGGTACCGCATCAGGTAAATATTTTGGGTATGGCATCGCAGGTAAACCATTCGCCGCACACCAATAGCCCATTCCGCGATAATGAAACCAATCTAGGGCTTCCCGCGGAAACTCATTGGTTGCAGCGCCTCTTGCCAAGGTCTCCTTAACATACGGATCCATACCATCATTGGTCAACCCGCCCATACTTGCGTTCCCGCCGACCTCACCAAGTGCCGTTAGCGCTAGGTCCCACAGTGTTTTTACCGTATCGCCCGGGTTTAGGGAGTAACGCAAGTCGTGCCATGTAATATCCGGCGCGATAGCATCTAAGCGTTTCTTGTGATCCGTGGTTAGCAAAAGAAGCTGGAACCCGCCACCATAACTTCCACCTTGTGCGCCAACAACCAGATTCACTCCGCCCGCTACGCTTGTTTTGCTTTGAGGACGAGCAACGAAAGCATTAGTGACTTCGTCTTTCCACGCAAGATAATCAAGATTATTCTCAGCCCAATCTAGAATTTGGACGAGATATTGACCTTCAAATTCTGGATCCATAGTCCGAACAGTACCGCTCGACCCTCCAAATCCTCGAGGGTCCCAAGAAATAATGGTGTACCCTAAGTCTCGATAGTTGGCAAACCCACTTGTCGCCCCGCTTCCGCCAAACCCAGGTCCGTGTAGCATCAAGGGGTGCGCGCCATTACTTCTGTTTGCACAATCAAAATTGCTAGGTTCAAGAATATTGAACGCAACAACTTGCCCGTCATGAGTAGGCAAAGAAACCTTATATGATCGGTTTCCTTCTAAATTTAACTCGCTATCACACGATGCGTCATTTGCGGCATTTGCATACATAGCAAAAAAGCCGATCGCTAAGGCCGCGAATAGGCGGCCAATGTTTCTAATTATCATTTGCTTATCTCCTGTAGAAACTGGACTAGCGCCGAGACCTTGGTTGTAGTCAATAGGCACGTCCGTTTCGCATTTTTATTAAACTTAATAATACCCACTGCGACCGACCTTCAAACCACGACACATACCATGGAAAGAAATTTCATGGATTATCGCGGATAAAGGATTACTCCACTCTGAGTTATTGGCAAAGTACTTTGCGGCTTTTTATAGAATGTCGCACTCCTCCGGTAATCCCACCGTCATACGCCGCAGCTCCGACGCAGGCCAAACACTTTTAGCAGAAATATCAATTTCTCTGACGCCTTGGGATTGGGTTCATCACCCTTTAGGCCATACGCATAAATTAAGTACAGTAACCTCAAGGCACTGGGCGACTCTACAACCGAATAGACATGCCGGAATTCTGGATGACGAATATCCCCCCTTTAGCCAACTGTATAAAAAGCTATCCTCATTGCCTTGTCCCATTCAACGAGTAAGCGCAGATAAACCTCAATTAACAACTCAGAATCATCCTCACTCAGCAACCTATCAGCCCCACCTCGACTGGACCATCCGCCTCAATTCTAATATCAGGAAAACAACTCAAGCCCGCGCGAGTGGGATCTATTTGCAGATATTTTACATTTCGAGCCTTTATATGTACGCGATCGGTAGGCGGAATTGCAGTACTCGAACTCCAACCACGCTGACGACGGACATAAGGCGCTGGCTCGTGGCTACCTCCAGAAAGGACACCGACGTTTGAACTGAGCGGCGTTGGCTCACCCTGAGCCACACCAAGCCCCTCTGTAACAATATCAATTTCGCCAGTTAAAAGTTGCTCATCATTAAGCTCTATATTAGAAACCCAATACGCTCCACTTGGCGCAACGACTCCCGCGCGCGGACTATCTTGCGAGCGATCTATAATATACCGCACCCTAGCCGGGTTACGTTCCACCAAATGCTCCCCAAGAAACGCAGTTGCCTGGGGATAGTAATCATAGGTTGACGGGGAAAGGTGGTCCCAGGTTGGGAAGCTTAATACATCATATCTTAAGCCAGCACTGTCTAGCGCTTGCACTGTAAGCTCAGTTAACGGCAATGATTGCAGCTCATCCAGAGCTGAAACCCACATCATAACGGGGACATTATGCATACTCGCCACGAGGTGCTCGACTGGTGTGGTCGCGACTACCGGCGCAATTCGAGCAAATAAATCAGGGTAGCGTGACGCAAGGCGGAAACTTCCAATGCCACCCATAGAGATCCCGCTCATAGCAACCCATTCTGGGTCAAGTTTATAATGACGCGCAACATCAGCCCAGACTTCGAATACATCAGCTTCAGCCATGTCGATGTAAAAACCATCAGGCCCTCGCGCCGCAGGCGTTATAACAATACTACCGCGACCGCGCTCACCATACTGCTCTGCGTGCCGACTACCTAAATACTGATTAAAATTAGCCGACAGGGCATGTAGTAATAATGTTAGGCCATAACCCTCCACGGAAGGGGGCGTTCGCGGCACATAGATCGCATAGGGCTGCAATTGCCCAATAAGAGGCCCATCACACTCCCCCGTCGTTCCAATTCCACATTGACGAGCGTAATCAACGCCTTGCCCGTACTCAAACCTACTAGCAAAGATTCGGTTCATGTGTCCCGTTAACGGCACACCGGATTCATCCGTGATGGAGTCCATAAGTTTTGCAAAATCGACAACCGCATAGAACGCGCTTATATCGCCTGAGCTGAGCGCATCCGCCTGCGCTCGTTCCCGCCAAAAATGCGCTTCAGCTAACGCCTGCGCAGCAGCATCAACAATTGTTCTACCGCTCTTAGCAGTAAATTGCGGCATGGGTTCTTCACGAAATGCTACGTTATACAGTGCCGCCCCAGAAATGGCTGCGCCGCCTGGCGTAGTGTCATTTGCGATCAACCCAGGCTGAAGATACTGGCCAGACTCCAAATCCCATAATCCTACACCCGCAGCCAAACGAACTTTACCTCGACCTGGACGCCATATACCGTGGGGAACTCTTACCTCAATCTGACGCCGCACTCGATCCACATTTACAGTGATATCAGCCTCTATAACAGTTAAGTCACTTGCTTTATGGGCAACAGCTTCATTGCCATGTACTGTGACAAAGATAGCTGCAGGCGACCTAACTCCCGCGCCGAGAGGCCAATCTACGGGTTCATCGGAGGCGCCAATCGCAAGCGTGAATGCGGAAAGCTCTGGCTCCATCATTGTATTTAGCGTTAGCCGAAAAGCCGTCGCATTGTTTAATGCTTGTACCCGCAGCTCAACGAGATCGGCAGCATTATTGGCATAGGCCGAATTCGTCGGATACGTTAATGTTCCCGCTTTACGAGAAAAAATATAGCTGGTGCTCCCCAGTCCTTGAGGGTCTGTGAAATCCTGAGTTCCAGCAGCACCGTGATCGTCAAACAGCCAATCCTGATAGATAAATTCTCCTGAGCGATAAGCAGTCGCGCCGGAAATCAATATAGGCTGCGCATTCCAAACACCGGTATTGCTAAGCTGCGGAGCGACTGGCGGTGGCGCGTAAAGAATTGGCGGGCCAGGTCTAGGAATGAGATCTGATGGCAAACCAGCCAATTGATCGACATCAATCGACTGACTTTCATTAATTTTATTATTTTCCCGACAACCTTGAATTGACAATACAGCGAATACAAAAAGCGCGAAGGGCCTTACCTTCCAGACGTTTAAAAACTTAATCATGGCGGACCCCAGCCTTGTTCTTATAGGATTTATTAATTTTGCCGTTTAATTTAAATTTTTCTAAGCAATTACTTGGGGTAGGTAATACAAAGCAATTACGTGCCCAGCAAACCTCAACTGCGCCCCTCAGTCACAAAGTAACCAGATGGTGACTTAGGGCAATGTAACCACTGAGGTACATAATTGTCAATATGAGTGGCGCTGTGATTTAATTCGATGCACAAAATGGACAGGACAAAGGCGTGAGCTTAAATATAGATATCAAAAAACCCCAGGCCCGCAATATACGCAACCCAATTGGCGGACGTGACCGACTACTGAAGGCGGCGCTGCGGCTTGGCGAAAAACATCGATCTATTTCAAATGTTGGACTGCGCGAGCTAGCACGCGAGGCCGGCATGCACCACACAGCAATTTATCGACACTTTCAATCAATAGAAGAGATTGCCCTAGCACTAGTAGAGCTGTTAGCAAGCGAGCTGAGGGCTGAACTTCAATTGGCTGCGAAAGCCTTTAGAGGTAACACCCAGGATATGATTAGAGCCTCAACACAACACTATTTTAATTACGTCAGCGAACATCCTTTAGGCGTAATATTCTGCGCTAGAGAAATACATGGCAGCTTGCCGAGCTTACGGGGAGCATTACAAAGCATGCTGGATGATTTTGCGCTAGATAGAGCGGAGGATCTAAGCAAACTTGGTAAAAACGACTCACTACCAAATTTCGAAACACTTTTAATGCTGACACGCCTAATAGCGCAACATACACTATTTGCAGCCCTAGATTATTTAGAGGAGCCCAAAGATAGAGCGCGAATAGTAGAACAAACTATTATTTTCGTCGGCTGGCTTATAGAAGGCGCCAACTCTTCTTCAAATCCTAACATCACCCAGATACCGAAAGCCTAACATTATCCCGAAACACGCCTCTACTTTGCAAAAATTAATCTATATTCAATTAATCGTAATTAACCTTCCCACCGCGGCCTTGAGCGCTCAAGCTCAATTAGCCGCCTATACCGATTTGGAGTAGTATCGAGCCATTGTTTAGGTGCACTTCCTAAGGCACCTTTTTCAGAGTATCCTTAAAATAGCGCCATTTCTGCCAACTCAAGCTGCCTGTTACCCAAATATTACTTTACTAACTGATAACGCAGTGTTTGCAAAAAATTCCTATAATTTATACTTCGCTGATCTAAGCGCCGATAAAAAGACCGGAGCGGAATATCTAAATTTTTTGCAACACCCACAGCCCCTGAGGCATCGCTCTCAGAATATGGATTTCTAGAGATTCTAAGAACTGACCTGGTTGCAGAACAGGAATCCACAACACATCAATATAATAATGTAGATACTAGAAATCCGCCTCAAAAGCGCCTATATCACACTTACCTTTTTCTCCACGAGCGACACCCCTTTGGTCTGCCATTGTGCAGGTACCGAGATTACCTGCATTACGCGCCGCACTAGATGGCAATAGGGCGTGCGTATCGGTATCACCACCATAATCCTCAAGGTCAGCCAGCATCGGGTTTACCCCAGGTAGGTCGCTCGATTGATTCAGTCCGCAGCTATCATCCGAATCAAGATTATTTCCCCGAGAAAGAATTCTTGATAAACCGAGAGTTGTCAAACAATCGGCACTCGGCACGTCTGACGAATTATTCGCTACGATGGTATTTTCAAGAATAAGGTCAAATAAAGGAACTTCAGCAGCCCCCGTTATAGGGTCGGGAAGCGCGTCAAAATAAGTTGAATCAAAATGAATACCAGCACCACCATCAGCCGCACGATTAAATGCTATAGTTGAATTTCGTATAATTACATTTAAGCCGCGTATATCAACACCACCACCTTGCGCGAACAAAAATGGAACACCAGTCCCTTCAGCCACAGGTGCAGCTGTGCCAAGCGCCTCGTTATGGCTAATAGTAGAATTTGTGATTGTACCTCGCGTATCAATACGAATACCGCCAGCCTGACTATCAGCTGTATTGTAGCTTACTGTACTATCATTCATCTCCAGGCTACCCTGAGGAACCTCAAACTTACGGAAGTATCTTCTTTACTCGGCTACTCTGAACAAAGCGCTTTTGGTAGGGCCTTCAAACAATGGCATGGCACAACACCCAATCGATATAGGGATCTTATAAAATCTGAAGGATTAAAATATCAGAATAAAATATAGTCTTGAGGTGGATCTTCCAGAATATCACTGAGGTATCTACTTTGCTCGGGGAGGTCCACGCACCCAGACAGGACCTTCACCTTGGATATCAAGGTACGCCACAAAATTAATGAAAGAGTATCGATTAACTGGCGACTGCCGGATTACCCCCGTTCACATTAAAGAAAAATACTTATGGCGAGCATCTGTGACGAGGTAAATATATCATTCGATGTGATGGAGGTAATGCTGACTTAACACCAACGCTAGCAACCCTGAAGCCGCGAGCCTAGTCATCATTAGATTGCGGGCTAGAAACTAAAATCTGATACGCCTGCTGATTATAAATTTGTATTTATAGTCAGGAGTTTTTAAATAACGTGCATTAACCGCTGCAACAGAAACCGTTCATCCAGAGCATTAGAAGATAAAAAACTACAACGCAATAATTACAACAGTATCTAACCCAGTCTTATATTACCGCCATAGCAGAAACTACTTTATAATCAACTTTCAATTTTAGATTGAAAATATCTCGTCACACTTGCCTCATTCGGAAACTCATCAGATCCAAACAGTATCAACTGACCCTCAATATTTGTTTTGCCCTTTCCCCGACGGCATGTCGTCGATTAAACAATCACCTTTATTGAGATTCTAATGTGGACTGATAATTAAGTTCTCAACGTCAGCCATGCCTAAGTATTTTTCTACCCAAATTCGCTTTTCAGCATAGCTATGAGGATTCTTTATCGAGGGCGCTGTTAAGATGTAAAAATCCAACTTTGGGTGCTCATGCAACCACGTGTACGATTCGATTACATCGGACATAGGATCAAGGCTTTCATAAAGACCAGGTATGCTTTGTGGAAAAGCAAATTCCGGATACTTAGCTTTATGACTCACAAAGCCGGCAGCATAATCACAGGTCCACCGCTGCACAATCAGTACCGCGTTTTCTGCCTTAGCCTTGTCTTTTGGTTTAAGCGGTCGCGCAGGAATGACCGCGGTTCGATAGTGTGAGGCCATGTGTTTATAACTGGCATTGATGGCTGGTTCGTAACGGCAAGGTTTGCTCACCGCGCTACGAAGCTGATCAGGCACAATGATCTCCGGCACAACACCAAAGAACTCGAAGACCTTAACGTGGGCATCAACCCAATCCGCTCTGCGTTCCGTCCAGCAGGCGGTGGCAAAGGTGTAATTGCTGGCACCGAGCGTCGCCACAAAGATCTCAGCGCTGCAGCCCCCCGGTATCGGGCTTAACAATGGCGACCGTTGCACCGCTGTAATCCACAAACCGTTTTTCACCGGCGCGCTGTATCTGCCGCATAGAGTGTTTTGCGGGGTGCACCATTCGCGGTAATACCCACAAGACTGCGAGCACTGATAGCCCGCGTCCCCATAGGCTTGTTTGTACTCCTCCCACAGCAGCTGTTTGGTGAGCCTTTGCGCTTTAACTCCAGATGTATGCCTGCGCAATCAGGCATAACGCGGCCATGTCGGGCGCTCAGCTGAGGTGAAGGAAACAGCAGCGGCTCAAGGTCGCTGCCTGACATCTCAGCGGGCAGTGGCCAGCAAAGGCCCAGTACAGCGGCGCGCTTGCCGTAGGTTGATACAGTGCCCACGCCGATGCCTAGGCTGCGCGCTATCTGCCTGTGACTTAGCTTTGCCTCAAGCTTAAGGCGGCGGATTTCTTTGATATGTCGCATTGCTAATCTCG
The DNA here is from genome assembly GCF_014202945.1 of Zhongshania antarctica. Classification (GTDB taxonomy): domain Bacteria; phylum Pseudomonadota; class Gammaproteobacteria; order Pseudomonadales; family Spongiibacteraceae; genus Spongiibacter; species Spongiibacter antarcticus. The sequence goes on from NZ_JACHHW010000015.1 coordinate 37,239, forward strand.
TGTTTAGCATCGTTATCCCAGCGCAAAAGCGGCAAGGATAACGTGCAGTACAGGATGAATTCAATGCATGAGGTGGTGTGGAAATTGATGATGATCAGTCATTGCGACAGTGTGATCACCCGTTGCGATAAGTCCCGCAAAGTAATCACCTTGAATCGCAGGCGATGACCAGGTTGGGCCGGAATACGCAAAACGCACTAAAGTAACACGCATGCGCGTCATTATTGCGCTTTGATAATAGAACAAATTATCACCACGCCACTACCACCCAAATCACAATTACCGTGAACCCAAGGGCAATTACCACCAAACTACCTCAATCCACCCTATTGCAATATTCTTAATATTTTACTAATTAGTCTTCGCGCGACAAAAATTCACAAAATTAATCCCGACCATAAAAAATAAAAATAATATTGATACAAAAAAAATCACATCATCGCACCAACTTGGTTCGCGAAAACTTTTTCGCTGTTCAAATAAAAATAGGACATCTATTAATAGTATGCATGTTCTGTATAAATTTTATCTAAATGTAGAACAAGGACTACATATCAAAGTACTGCCTAATTTACCGCCTGGCAATGTGATATACCGCTCATACTCAGCCGCAAAACGCCGGAACACAGATTCATGGCACGCCGATTGCTCCCGCATGGAATTGAAATCAACCGGAGAATTTTTACTATGTTAGTTAATCGAAAAATCTCGCAGTCGGCTTTGGGCATTGTACTTTCGGCAACGCTACTAACCGCCTGCGGGGGAAGTTCTAATCATACAAAAGCAAGCGCAACCCCAGGCGGGGAAACTCCAAAAAACTTTGAGTTACTGGAAGCGACTGTCGCCGATATTCATGCAGCATTTAAAGGTGAACAGGTAGCTGAGTCTGGACAACCCCTTAGCTGCGTGGCTCTAGCAGAACAATACTTAGCTCGTATCGAAACCCTCGATAACACCACAGAGACAGGCTTACCCATCAGCAGCATAGTTAGTATAAATCCAGCCTGGCGGGAGCAAGCTAAAGCGCTAGACACAGCATTCGCTAGTAATGGTTTGGTCGGCCCGCTGCATTGCGTGCCGGTATTATTAAAGGATCTGTACGATACCTTTGACTTCCCGACAACTGCATCATCGCGGGCATTGGCAGGCTCCCAGCCGCCAGATGATGCCTTTACGGTGGCTCGCCTGCGAGAGGCTGGCGCACTTATTTTAGGTAAAGCGGGCATGAGTGAATATGCCTTTTGGACACAAAGCCTTAACAGCGTATCCCTGCGAATCGGCACCCCCTATGACACCAGCAGAGATGCCGGCGGCTCCAGCGGTGGCAGCGCTGCGGCGATTGCCGCTAATTTTGGTTTATTGGGTACTGGCTCAGATACCTGCGCCTCAATCCGGCTACCGCCATCCAATAACGCCCTAGTAGGCGTACGCTCTACTGTTGGTCTTGTTTCACAAGATGGCCTTGTACCCCTCTCTCACACCATGGACGTAGGCGGCCCAATTACTCGCACCGTTCGGGACGCAGCGTTGATGCTAAATATCATGGCGGGTGTGGACCCGGCGGACCCGCGCACCCATGCGGCCGACCGTTATCAACCGTCTAGCTACCTAGATTATCTCGATAAAAATGCCCTAAAGGGTAAACGAATCGGCGTGCTACGTAGCTATGGCGGTACTGACGCCTTTGGCAATAACACTGATGTAAACGCCGCCATGGAACAAGCCTTGATTGATCTCGCAGCCGCAGGCGCAGAAATAATCGACCCTATTACCCTCCCGGATTTCAACGACATTTCTAATTCACTTATTGTTCAGGAATTCGCCGACCACATGGATGAGTACCTAGCAAGTTTTGATGCTCCTCGCACTGATACAGTCGACATATTTACCAGTGGTTTGGTACACCCCTTCATTGAAGCGATTATCGGTGTCAGTATTGCCGCGCGCGACACAAGCTCATCACGCTACATTGCTCAACTGGACGAACGCAAAGCCCTACGCGACTACGTTGAAGCCGAGATGGACGCACTCGGCCTAGATGCTTTAGTCTACCCGCCAGCCCAACAACCTGCGCGACCTACTGGGCTCGTGCAAACTAACAATTGCGGCTTTGGCAGCACAACCGCCATGCCCTCTATTGTTGTGCCCGCTGGATTCTCCTCTGATCAACCAGCACTCCCTATCGGCATCGAATTTTTTGGTCGCAGCTGGGATGAAGCAACGTTATTTGGCATTGCCTATGCGTATGAACAATCCACCCAACACCGACGCCGGCCAATATTGCCTGGCGATCCTGCACCGTAAGATAACAAGGGACGCGACCTACTAAATATTAAACTTCAGCGGCTTTTCGGCGCGTTATTAGCCCCTTAAGAAAATCATTATAAATTAGCGCAGTAGGAGGACCTACTCCGCTAATTCTACGTTAACGGCAAATCACCTTAGCCTAGCCGTAATGGCTATATCACGTTGAACTCAGAAAGAAACCTATAGCGAGCCAACCTAGCTGAGGCTTAAACCGGCTATTCACTAACAACCGGTATCGCGCTGATTGGCACAACCGGAAATACCACACTAGATGGATGCTCTGCATCACTATAGATAGTTAGCACACCGGCCAATTGGTCTAGTAAGTCTAATACCGGTGGTATCCCACGCGGGAAGTCGCTGGCACCAACTGAGATACGTAATGCATGACCCTCTTTGATTACTGCACTTGTAGAAAATATCTCTACATTTATCGCTACGATTTGGTTAAACCCAGGGGTTTGGCGACTCTCCTTCGTATACAGATGCCAAGGCTGAATCATTTGCCCACCTAAATAGCGTGAACGCTCTGGATCTAGCGCTCGGGCGGAGGCGGTGAGCAGGCCGCTAGTGAGCTGTTTCGAAACGCCATTCGGAGCCACATCTGTCACACGCACAACTACACCCGCATCTAAAGCAGTAGTTGCAATCCACAAGTCCGCTTGAATTGGACCATTGATAAAATAGTCCTGATCCATTGGCGCACTGGTGTAGGTAGATTCTAGAACTTCCGCAATACGGTTATCCTCATAACAGGGCAAAGGAACAACACCGAGAATACCCGCCGACCATTGCGCTGCGCTATCCGAGCAAACACCGCCGACAGGTTGCTGAAGAATTATATTGGAACTTTCACCTGTACCAGCTGCAGTCAGCGTTAGGCTACCGTCACCACGCAGGTGCCAGCGTTCCGCCCGCGCCTGTGGATGAGGCCAGTCTTCCATCACCGCATAGCGTTCCTCGCCGTAGAGATATTGTGTGACCTTGGGCATAGCCTCCGCACCATTGTCCACGTCTTTGAGGTAATGATCGAACCAAGCTAAGGCAATGTTATCCATGCTAGGCAAACCGTCAGCGGGCAAGCCGGCACCTCCAGAGCCTTGCAGATGATCCCAAGGACCGATCAACAGCTTTGCATTGGTATTGTTCTTTAATCCTTCGTAGGTCATCGGTTCGCTGCGCTGGAATATATCGCGCAGGCCGCCGACAACAAAGGTCGGAATGGTCACTTCATCGATGTGCGTAAGTGGCGAACGTACAGACCAGAACTCGGTATTGTAGGCCTTATCATCAAAACCGGTCAGACCTCCCACCAACGTCGGGGTTTGGAAAGCAGTAACGGCGTTGATCGCATGTTCGGTGAGTAGCTGCACGAACAGAGCAGGGTCTTGGATATTTTCCCTAGCAGGGATTAGCGACAGGCCCGTCACCAGATACAGCCAAGCCGGCACAAAGGCGCCGTTGATTTGCCCACCCGCAAAGGTAATATCGCGATATACATCACCAGGTGGCACGATAGCGAACAAGGCTTTATGGGCAGGGTGATTATGGCGAGCGGTAAGTAACTGGGTAATAGCCATAAAAGATGGCCCCCAGGTCCCGACATTGCCATTTGACCACGACTGAGTCGCAACCCATTCCATGACTTCGGCGTAATCTTCCTGCTCAATCGGACCCCAGGCCTCCCATACTCCTTCGGAATTTCCTGTGCCACGGACATCGACATTCACATGCGCATACCCGCGCTGGATAAAGTGGGCATTGGGTGCAGCTATTGCGCCGAGACTGCTGTTGTATCCAGTTTGAGTCAATATAACCGGTAGCGGCCGCGCTACCGGATTACCCTCCGCATCTGTGGGCAACGAAACATGCGCAGCTAAACGTATACCGTCGCGTAGAGTAATATATTCAATCGGGAGCGTAGTGAAACTGCTATATTCCTGCTCACGCTCATAGGGTTGCCAGCGACTTTGTGCTGACGATTGCTCGCCGGGCGATACCGCGATGCCTGTGCGGCCACTATTTGAATTACCACCGCAGGCACTCATCAGGAATAGCAGCAAGCTAAGCAGGCCAACTTTGATACGAAGCGAGGGGTTTAAGTGAGTCATTATCATTATTCTCCAGCAACTGGCGCTAGGCCACGGATCAGTATCTTGAGTATATCGTTGAAATAAGCATCGCCTTGATCCTGACTTTGTGCGGGATCAAGTTGCCAAGCCTGCTGGAACAGCGTTCGATACCTAAACCACGACGCGATGAGGGAATAGGCTAATAAATGTGCATGACGGGCATCTACGTCTTCACGCAGAGCACCGGCTTGTTGCGTTTGGCTAAAAGCCGCACCTGCGCCCTGTAACAGTCGGGACATTTCCGGAGGGATGCCGACACTATTGTCGACGGCAATCCAATCGGCGATTTGAGTGTAATCAGGGTGAGTTTGAAAGAAGCGAAAAGTGCGCCGAAGAAACAATTCGATGCCAGGCATATCCAGCGTCGAGTTTTGGTTAATGAACTCACTGCCCTCAGCCAGACTTGCGTAGTAATCTATAACCGCTTGCCAAAGCTGCTGCTTTCCACCGAAATAATGCACCACTAAACCCTTGGTGCAGTTTGCTTCCTTGGCTATAGCATCCAGTGATGTCCCGCTAAACCCCTGTTCAGAAAACACCCTCCGTGCGGCCCCGAGAATTCGATTATAAGAATCCTCCCGCACTTTCTGTCGGCTGGTTTTCTTGGCTGCTTGTGTGCTCGTAGTGTTTGCCGAAGAAGACATAAATTAACTTCGCTGCCCAATTGGTCAACGAAAAATACACCAGCACCCAATTAATTACAAGTAGCCCCAGCTTGGCGACAATAAGGATGAGCGGTCGTCATAGCGCCCCGCTATACCAACAGAAAATCGCCAGAGACCATCCCTTACTTATCTTCTATTTGATCCACTCCGAGCGCCAGCGTCGGGCTTACAATGCCTAGATTACAGAGGAAAGTAATCCCGCGACGCGAAGGTAATCAACAGCAACCTATCAACGCGCTACAGCGATGAACTAGTCCTTATTCTCGGTACCAGCCACTAATCGAATTACGTAAAAACAGAACAATCTTGACCAATGTATTGCTTCACCAACATCGAAGCTGGGCGCATCGCGATGCTGATGGAGTACACACCCTAGGTATAGATCACCGCTATCAATCGCGACTCACGTTTTTTTGCACAAGACTCAATTTTCAGGGTCACCTACGTCCGCAGAATCTGCCGCAAAAATTGCTGTACCGCGCGCCAGCGATTCACGATCAATGCCAAAAAGATCAGTAGGCAACCCACTAATTGTATTGCGGACATACTTTCTTTAAACCACATGGCTGCGATCAACGCTGTCCACACTGGTTCAAGCACCATAATAACCACGCCATTGCTATAGGGAGAAAGGCTCTGAGCATAAGTTTGGATATAGAAACGCATCGCCGTGCCAATGGTGGCGGAAAGCATCACCCACAACCACACCATAGGCGCTGAAACCAATTCCCCAACCTCCCAGCTTTCCGTCAGCGCGGAAAAAATTCCCGTAACAAGACCAACAACCGTCAGTACCAATGTCGTCAGTAGCAGCACAGGTACTTGCGGCGTATCCAGTGTTAGCCCATCCCGGCCTGTTTGCGAAATTGGGTTTGCCGCGCGGGCATTGAGATTAAAATAGACCGCAAAGAGGCTTGCGGCTGCCAGTAAAAGCAATTGTGCGGTCTCTAATTTAAGCTCTTGATTAAGCGACAATAATGCAAGACCACAACAGGCTATTGGCAATGCTAGCCAGGTGCTTTGTGGAACGGCCTCTTTAAAGACTAGTCGCGCAATAACGGGGACGAGCACAACGGCCAAGCTGACTAGGAAAGCTGCCTCGCCAACATGGTTCGATGCAGCGAGTCCTAGGACCCATAAACTCATGGCGAAGCCGAACACAACACCAACTTTAACGCAGCGCCAAAGGACGGCCGAACTAAGTACACGTAATTGGCTCCGCGCCACCAGCCCCAGCAATACTGCGGCAATAAAGAAACGTAGCGACATGAACAATAGCGGCGGCATAATGGCCACGGCTTCTTTGGAAAAAATCCAGCTTATCGCCGCAAGCAAGGTAACCACAACGAAAAGCACGTCTGCAGACATTGTGCCTTTAAAATCGGCGCGCATACGTTTCATAATCTACTGTTTAGCCCCTAAAATATGACGTCTTTACAGCGCAATCTTGCTGGGCAATAAATTGCCCTTGGCGCGCCAGCCACTTACCTCAATACACAACACTGTTTTCACTAAACTTTTCGACTTTTCAGTGAAGGTTAAAAGCTGCTAGCTAAGTATTTATGAATCCCGCGTACACACGGTGAATCTACAGTATTGATGACATCTTGATGTGATGGCGCCAATTAAGACGCCATTTTTTTGATTATTTAATACCCGTCTCATCGCCTAAATTAACATTACACTCGGAACAGACCCTGGATGCATTTCTAGCGACGCTAGTTCAATACTCACGATTTTAATTTGCGCAGTAAACTTTCTATTTCTTCGGCTTTCCAATAGAAGGCGAGCGGAATAGACACCGCCACCATCACTAAACCGCAGGCTAAGAGTGCATTTAACATCGGCATATATCTCCTCTGTTTAGGGCTAGTGCCAAAAACCCCACAATCCAAGCTCATCATAGCGCTAAGTCCATCTACCCGAAAGACTAACGCCCGAACGCTACTTCAACTCACTGGAGTTTTTGCCCAAAATCTGCCGCGCAATAATCAATTGCTGTATTTGCTGGGTGCCTTCGTAAATATCGATAATTTTCGAATCCCGCGCAAACTTCTCCAGCAACTCGGTTTGGCTATAACCCAACTGCCCGCAAATCTCGACGCATTTTAAGCTTACTTCGTTGCCCATACGGCCCGCTTTGGCCTTCGACATAGAGGCGTTCATTGAGTTTGGCTGCCGATTATCGGCCATCCACGCGGCTTTCAATACCAGTAGGCGGGCAGACTCCCAGTCGGCCTCTAGGCCATAGAGATCATTTTCAATGGCAGAGAGCTGATGGTAGTTCTTGCTGTAGTCCAGCGTTAGGCCCTGTTCTTTCAGTAAGTCTAGCGTTAAATCTAAAGCGGCACGGGCCAAACCAACCGCCTGCGCGGCAACAATGGGCCGCGTGTTATCAAAGGTTTGCATTACGCCGCCAAAGGCCTTTTTGCGCGCTTCAGCGGTCTTTGCTATTTCAGGGTTGCCAAGCAAATTGGCTTTGGGCACCCGGCAATTTTCAAACACGATCTGCGCCGTGTCGGATGCGCGAATCCCGAGCTTATGCTCTACCCGCGTTACCGTCATGCCCGGCGTCCCCTTGGGCACAAAGAAGGACTTAATCGCAGCCTTGCCCATCGTGGTATCAAGTGATGCCCACACCACAACTTGGCGGCAGCGGTAGCCGTCAGTTACAAATATTTTCTCACCGTTAAGCACCCACTCGTCACCGTCTAAAGTCGCAGTGGTTTTAATATTGGCGGAATCCGAACCACAACCTGGCTCGGTGATCGCCATGGCGGCAAACAGCTCGCCCCACTCCGCTTTTTGTTCATCGCTGGCAACAGCTTCAACAGCCGCATTACCAAGACCGATGGTGGGCATGGCCAGAAACAAACCCACATCACCCCAACACATTGCTTCGGTGGCGACCGTCATCCGCATATTATTGCCGTTGCGATTGCCCTCTGGTTTGCTGGCGCCCTCCTTCTTGCTGGACGATGACCTGCCTGCTTTTAACAGTGCACCCAGCTCCACCAATTCCTCGGGCAGCTCTTTTTGCTCCAAAGAGTCGTACTTACGGGAAATCGGCCGCAAACCGCCCTCTGAAAATTGGCGCATCAGTCCGCTTAAATCTTGTAAATCTTTAGGGAGTTCTAAATTAATCACGCGGTATTCCTTTTTATAATTAGGCAGGTCATGAACTCAATAAGTCCGACTCAAGCGACCACTAAACCAGTGAGAATGGCGAGCGCGCGTAAATTCCGATACCACAATTCAACGGGGTGCTCACGCGTAAAACCATGCCCGCCCAATAACTGCACGCCATCGGTACCTATTTTCATACCCACCTTGACCGCTTGTCGGTGTGCAAGATACGCCATTCGACTGCAATCCAAGCCCTGCACGGCTTGCGACGCCGCGCGATACACCATCAAGCGCAAACCCTCTAGCTCCGTGGCCATGTCAGCGACCATAAAAGCAACTGACTGGCGATGTGAGATCGGCTCACCGAAAGCAACGCGCTCGTTGACGTAGTCTTTCACGTAGTCTAATACCGACTGGCAGGTGCCCACCGCCAGCGCTGCCGTTGCGATGCGGCTTAGCGACAGAAATTGTTCAAGATTAAAATCATCCGTTAACACGGCGTCAGCGGGTAGGGCGACATCGCTAAAGTTCGCGGCATACAATGGCAACGGCCGCAGCCCCATATATTGCTCACGCGCAAAACTGCAGCCCGCCAGCGACGGCGCCAATAAAAACCCGCGGGTTCCCAAAGACTCACCGGCAGTGCTCACCGCCTTCGCAAAAACCAGCAGAAGCTTGGCCTCAGGTCCAAAGGGCAGCAGACTCTTTTTACCGGACAAGTGCCAAGTCCCATCTGACTGCTGCTGCGCAGTCGCGCTTAGATTTGCCGGATCACAGCTAAGCCCCGGCTCCAGTAACGCGATCGCCGCCGGTGCAAACTGATCAAGTAACAAGGTATCCGCCACACGAGCTTGCTGAGCGCTACTGCCCCATTTCATCACGGTGTTGATCACCGCTAGTGGGGCGAGAACCGCCAGCGCCATCGACATATCACCCTGGGCAAGATCTTCTATCGTCAGGGTATTGGATATCGGCTGGTGGCCGGCGCCCACACCGCCAAGCGCCTCCGGCACGGGCATAAAATTTAAACCCAGCTCTACCGTTTTTTGTAGAAAATCATCGGGCAAGCTCGCCGCCTCATCTGCCGCGCGCGCTTTGGGTGCCATTTCCTCTGCTGCGAAGCGACGCATTACTTCGCGCGTCATAAACTCTTCTTCAGTGGGCGTTAAATCAAACATCGGTGCAGATTCGCTCATTACTTAACCTCGGCGGCGCCCCTTTATACGGGGCTATTATTGTTAAAACACTGCGCCTGCGATGGCACTAGCGCAGGTATTGGGTACTCAGCTGCTTCATGATCTGGTGAAATTCGGTCATCGTCTCACTCAAAATGGCTTGTGCAGTTTTAACGCTGTCGATGCGGCCTGCCACCTGACCAGACAATGGAATAGCCGCCTCCATATCACCACCAAAATACAATTCATTCACGCCAGCAAAGTGCTCCATGGCATTGAATTTACCCAGCGGTAAAAGTTGCTCGGTACGCTGGGTTCTAAGCGCACGCAAAGCCGGACGCGATGCTTGATTAAGAAAAACCGTGTCGGTTTCTTTGGCACTAACAACCGCATTTTTCCAATTGTCGTGAACCGGCGACTCCGCGCACGCCAACATCCGCGTACCCATTTGCACGCCCTCAGCACCCATGGCAAAAGCACCGGCCATCGACGCGCCATCAGATATGCCACCTGCGGCGATAATCGGCACATCTACTCGGCTGCGAATCAGCGGCAGCAATACCATTGTTGATACCGGACTGGGATTTTTAAAACCGCCACCCTCGCCGCCTTCAACTACCAGGCCATCCACCCCCGCATCGATGGCTTTAAGCGCCATATCGAGTGTTGGCACCACGTGAAAGACAGTAATACCCGCCTCTTGAAATGCCTTGGTACACACATTTGGGCTGCCCGACGACGTGGTCACAAACTTAATGCCCTGCTCGATCACAAAATCGACAATATTCGTGCCCTTCACATAAGACAACGCGACATTCATACCAAAGGGCTTGCTGGTGAGTTCCCGCATTTTGGCCACTTCAATTTTTATATTGTCGAGTTCACCCGACGAGGTCTCGATGATGCCCAACCCGCCCGCGTTACTCACCGCGGCGGCCAACTGTGCCCGCGCGATCCAGCCCATTGGGGCCTGAATAATCGGGTATTCGGTGCCGGTCATTTCGGTAACACGGTTTTTTATCGCCAACTCACTCATACAAAAACTCCAAATTAGTAAATCTAGGCGCACTCAGCCCCCAGTAAACAAAGCATCACAATCTGTGCCGTTCAGTACGCGGTCAAGCCCCGCCCAACCACCGCCGCAAAGCGACTTATATTCTTCGTTAATCCAAGCTAAGCGCACGCTTGTCACCTTAGGCCCCGACCTTATCGAGATAAGCGTAAGGCACCCCATGTCACAGCATAGTGGCTATGACGATATCGCCTTAGGGCAATCAATTTTTGGGGATTAGGCGAGGCGCCACCAGCAATCAGACCCAATAGTTTCACTAAAGACACCGTCACCACTGATTGCAACGACTGTTTCGGGCGCGTTTACTGATCAAGCTCAGCACGAGCCTCTACCTTATTCGATTGCGCTTTTCATACCAAAAGCTAGAGCAAGCCTAGCCAATCAAAATTGTATTGTCACTACTAATGACAAATTATATTTCACGCAGAGCGAGTACACACCCCAAAGCGCTAGAACGCGACCTAGGCGAGCGCCGGAACTAGCCCGGATCAATTGTGCAAGGAAGGCTTTGATCGAAACCTCCCCGTTTCAGTAGCCGCGGGCTCACTCTCACAGATTGGGTGGCACCAACTCATTGATTATTAATGCGGCAGGTATATGATCAAGCGAAAGGGAATTCAAAATTGATAGAGGGAACTTGCCTTGTTAACACCGCCAACTAATTCCTCGGCCTCAACAAAACCCATTGCAAAGTATGGCTTATTCCATTTTCGTCGGAAATTCCTTTCTGTGATAGGAGGCCTCGGCCCCCAAAATCAAGCTATTAGCCACGGTGGAGATCAATATGCTTACCAAGCTAGAAATGGAATTCGCGCAAATAAAGTATCGCTGGCAAATGCACGATAAATTGTTTGAAGATAATGACACAGTTGATCTTCTTAATCGTTGTGGTGGCAAAGTATTCGCGTTACTTCAGTCGTTGCTGGTCTATGATACCTTAGCGGCCCTTTGTCGGCTTACTGATCCGAAAAAATCGTCGGGTCAAGAAAACAACAGTATTTATAACCAATTTGAAAAACAGAAAGTAACTCTATCAGTAAAAGAGATTCAAGAAATTGATTCTCTTTTGCTGTCACTGGAAGACAAAATTAAAAATATAAGGAATTTACGAAACAAAGCAATTTCACACAATGACTTAAAAGTAGCTAAAAATGTGGTTCAGCTTCCAGCCGTAACTTATGGTGAAATTGATGAAGTAATAAATCTCGTGTGTATGGCTTTAAACAAAGTATTTAAAACTAGTGGTGACTACGAGTCAGTTGAAGAATTTGGGCCTGGGGTAAACAAGTTGCTTAGGCTATTAAAAGTCGCAGAGGCTAGCGAAAATGTGTAATCGGGTAGCCGAGGGTCTCTAACCCTCAGCCCCCACAACACCCTGCATGCGGATCCGCACAGGGCGTTTCACTAAGAATGGTGAAGCTTGAT
>NZ_JACHHW010000016.1 GCF_014202945.1 Zhongshania antarctica
GTAAACATAGTGCTTATTTTTCTAGCCCTTTCCAAAGCAATAAATTTAAAATCGATCACACAGGTAAGCGAGATAATGCATATGAGGCGTCACCAGCAATACATAACGCGCGTAAGATATCGAAGCGAAGATCAGTATAAAATTAATGAGTGTTGCTAGTTTTTTGGTGCTCTTCACCGCGCAAACCCCGTGTGCTTGAGCGGCAAGTGTCAGGAGCTTCAGATATGCGTTTATTCAGGAGGTGGATTTAATGAAGGCCCTAAAGGTGCTTTTAATTGTCTCGACGGTTGCGATATACGCAATTACTGTTCTAGCGTCACTAACTCAAGGGCTGAACTGGCCTGCCGTAGCTATGGCTGACTTGCTCGCGCTCGGGTGGCGAAGCCAGTTCGATATCGACTTCCTTATTCACCTGTTCTTGCTTGCTACTTGGGTTACTTGGCGAGAAGGGGCGGGCCCAAGAGCCTATTTTTTTGCGTTCCTCAGCATCGTTATGGGTGGAATGTTCAGCTTCCCGTATATCCTGTTCGCTGCGTACAAAAGTGGAGGAGAACCGAAAGCACTACTTCTCGGTGTTCACGCGCGGCTGTAAGCCTAACATGGCACTAATGCCAGCCCCTCGGGGTGACCGTTGAAGCACAGGAAAGGCCCGCCGACGTTCATCTGATTTAGAATTGATGGCCGCTCGCTTATAAGCAGAAGGCGACGGCCACCTCATTTCTCTTATCCGATCTCCCCGGATTTCTGGGGGCGATGGAAAAGCCCTGCAATGCTTTCAGGCTCGCTTTGCAACACGATTCTCAAGTTTTGAAATCAGTTCCCCGTCTTTGGTTAACCCCTTGGTTTACTCTGTAGGTATTTTTTTGGCGTCATTTCAAACCAGCGTTTAAATGCTCTGTTGAATGAACTTTGCTCATTGTAACCCAGTAAACCGGCTATTTGAGACATGGGTATAGCGTCGTGCGCAAGAAGTTTTTTAGCTTCTGTGATTCTGACTTCGTCGACAAGCGCTTCAAAGGTGTAGCCCTCGGATTGCAGTTTGCGATGAAGGGCGCGCTCATGAAGTTTCATGTTCTCTGCGATGACTGGACGTGAAAGCTGGCCCGTAGGTAGAAGTTTTTGAATTAAATGACGGGCTTGCTTGCTGGCCAATAAATTCGGCTTGCTTGTTGAGTTAGAATCGATTTCTATCATTGATAGGTAGTTGGATACTAATCCGTGTAATTGCGGGTTGTGGGAGCTTAATTCGATATCTAAGAAGTCGGTATCAAGTTCAATGGAATCATATTTTTGATTAAATAGCGTAGGGCAGTTGAAAACCCTTTGGTACTGCCTGTCGAGAGCGATTTTCGAGTGACGAAAATGAACCGCCCGCGCCTTAAATTTTCCTTCAGTAAGTAGGTGAACAATATGTAGCGTGCAGGCTACGGCATGCTCGACAGCCTGCCGGCAGTCATTGCTGTTGACATCGACAAGATCTAAGCAGACGTAGCTTGGTAGATTGTCGCCTTCCTTTAAGGTGAGAGAAATAGCAGGTGTAAAATGGTACAGAAATTTCCCCACACTTATTAACGCGGATCTTACATCGTGCGCAGAGAGTGCTAAAAAAGCAACCGGGCCGAGGATAGACTGATCTTGGCGCATAGCGAGTTGTAGTCCAATATCAGGGTGCTTAAGGCTTTTGGCGCTCAATTCAAGCAAATCTATAAAACTTTGATAGGGGAAAAAATAGGCTTCATCATCTAGTTGGCTGTAATCTATGCCTGCTTCGATGAATAAATTTTCTGGATTACCTTGCAGTTCTTCGATTAGAGCTACGAAATTGTTTAGGCAGCTGGCTCTTACTCGTGCAGTCATTGAGTCTCACAGTTATATTCGTATTGTTGTTGTGGGCCCGATTTTAGTCTACTGGGAGCATAGCAAGAATCTAGTGGATTTCCTACTCAGCTAGATTGCGTTAACTTAAGAGGGCGTGCCGACATTGCCTGCCAACAATATAATGCCAAATAATTTTTATAACACTTTGATTTTGATAGATTTTTTTATTTCTTGATGTTGTTTGAATGTTGGTAGTGTCTTGCCTTTGGGTATGTCTATATTCACCCTTGTGGGTATTGTGAATTTAATTCTACGAATACTCGCCCGAGATGGCGGGCGAGTGCCGCTGGTTGTCTACAATTGAGAGTTAATAAGGCCCTCGGCTGGCGTTTTTGGTACTGCTGAGGCCATATTCTCCCTATAGGCAGAACGTATAGTATTGCCGCCAGGTAATCCGGAGAGCACGTCGTTTATGATGAGATTGCCTTGTAGTAAATCGCTCACAATAATTGCGTTTTCAGGGCCATCTAATACAGCGCTGGATACGAGGACAAATGGATTGTTCGGCAATATGTTGAATAGTGGCGAGGAGTTTAAACCGTTTTCTTCGGTAATAGACAGGATTGGGCCGATCGTATCACGCATTTGTTGATCGTTATTTGTTTCAAGTGAATTTTCGCCTATTGCCAAACTACTTAGTCCAGCCGTGCCGCTTAGGCTCATAACTGAGTTAGTGATGATTTCGAGCGGGACGAGATTTTGTGCGCTCGCAAGTGTTGACGTTATTAGTGCAAGGGCAGCTAAAGTCGAGTACGGAAGGTGTTTTTTAAGCATTATTTTCTCCAGTATTACAATTGAGGGTTTTTGATTGGCATCCATGCCCTTGGTGTCTGCTAAAATATTAATATTTTAGACCCATTTAACAAACGGATTGAATTATTTTCACCATCGCGACGGGGGATATACTATAAAACATAGCTGCTGGGTCAGATGCAATGGCTATACAAATTGCGTCTTGCTTTTCTTCGCTGACGTCCCAACGTTTGAAGTTGGTAGTACAGCCAATGCGTTGTTGGAAGTCCTTTAGAAATTTAATGCAGTTCCTTACCAGCTCTTGATCGCTGCCGTTTTGAGGTAAATTCAGTGCTTTGGCAAGCCGCTGTCCTTTACCCGCGTAAAATTCAGGGCATGCTTCCATCACTATAGGAAGCAGTGCTGCATTGGCGTCGCCGTGGGGAATGTGGAACATCCCGCCAAAAGCGTGAGCGCAGTTATGTATTGGTATTGCGTTCAGGCTGCCACCAAAGGCATCGATTGCTAAGCTGCTCGCTTGTAACATATTCGAGCGTGCAACGACGTCTTTGCCGTTATCGATTACCTTTGGAAGGTTTTCAACAATCATCTGCGCAGCATGAAATGCGTGGGCGTCGGTCATTGCGTTTGCGGTTGGGGACGCGACTGCTTCTATAGCGTGGGTTAGCGCATCCATACCAGTGGCCGCAGTGAGAAAGTCAGGGAGTCCTAAGCATAAATTACCATCTAAAACAGCCATGTCTGGTTCAAGAAAGGGCGCTACTAAGTTAGTTTTAATGCCTAATGCTTCATTGTAAAAGACGGCTACCGGCGAAACCTCCGCCCCTGTACCTGCTGTTGTGGGTACACCTATATGAGGGATGCCTGAGTGCTGGCTACTTGGCCAAGCGTCGATTTTTATTCCACTCTGTAGTAAATCTGCTATATCAGTTGCCCCGTGCTGAAGAGAGTATTTGACACCCTTTGATGCGTCAAGAACACTGCCGCCACCAACTGCAAGTATCGAATCAGCAGCTACAGATCGAGCATAGGCGGTAGCGGCGTTTACGGATTGACACGCTGCGTCTTGGCTTATTCCTGTGTAGACGCCTACAAGCATTGCTTTATTGCTAGAGCAACTGGCAAATACCGCTTTTATTTGATCTACGATGCCGGCTTGCTCAAGGCCAATATCGCTGAATAACACAACTCGTTTGGCGCCCATGCCTTCGAATAGTGCTGGTATGCGAATCACGGAGCCGGCGGCACAATGGATTGTGCTGCGCATATTGTATTGATAATAATGTGAGCTAGACATGCTGATATCCTATTAATAATTGGCGTTAAGTTAGCTGGGTCGCTGGACTCAAAAAGTATGGACCAGGTGATAAGTTGATTTCTTACTTGGGTCGCGCTCAAAAGCCGTCGAAATCGACTTCAATTCGGTATATGAGTTCAGGCTGTTATGACTCATTTCCCGACCATAGCCACTCTGCTTCATTCCGCCAAAAGGTGCGTCGGTACGCATCATGTGCCAATCATTAATCCAAACCGAGCCGGCCTCGAGTTGGCGAGCAACCGCTTGAGCGCCAATGACGTCCTCGGTCCAGATACCTGCAGATAGTCCGTATATTGAATCGTTTGCAATGCCTATGGCTTCGTCTAGCTCGGTAAATTTAATAATAGATACAACTGGGCCGAAGATTTCTTCACAAGCGTGTTTCATGTCATTCTGGCAATTGCTGACAATGGTTGGCTCAAGGAAATAACCATTTTCGAAGCCGGTAACAATTTTCCGTTTTCCTCCGGTAACGATGTGGGCACCTTGTTCTTGAGCTGATTTAAGATAGGCCTCGATCCGATTAAACTGCTGCTCGGAAATAATAGGACCCATGCCGGTTGCGAGATCGAGCGGATTGCCGACAACTATTTTCTCGGCTAAGATCTTCATCTTGGCGATGAGTTCATCGTGAATGTCGACATGGACAATTAATCGACTACTTGATTCACAAGCCTGTCCAGAGTTCATCATAATGCCGAAGAGGGCGCCGTGTGCGACTAAGTCGATATTAGCGTCAGGCATTACGATTGCTGCGCCTTTACCTCCTAGCTCAAGAGTCACTCGCTTCAATGTGGCGGCCGCGGCAATCTGGATATTTCGGCCTGTTTGTGTGGATCCGGTGAAAGAGATTTTGTTAACTTTCGGGTGTTTAACTAGCGCATCACCCACGTTCACACCGGTACCGCTTACTAGGTTCAGCACGCCAGCGGGTAGGAAGGTGTTTAGTAGCTCGATCAGGCGAAATGTTGATGTCGGTGTTAATTCGGATGCTTTAACTACAATTGTGTTTCCCGCCGCTAAAGCTGGTGCGATTTTCCACGAGAGTAAAAGGAGCGGAAAATTCCAGGCAGTAATAATGCCGCACACGCCAACCGGCTCCTTTACCACCATAGTATGAACTTGTTCTGGCAATATTTTCGGGGGCAGGTTCTCGATAAATGGATAGGTTTTGATCGATTCGGCAAGAGTAAAGAACAAATCTGCAATGGCCAGAATATCTAAGCCCATTACTCGCTTGATTGTTCCGCCGGATGCTTGAACTTCCAGAATAGCTAGCTCTTGGGCATTAGCTAATACGGTGTTGCCTATCTGATATAGCAATTTAGAGCGTGACGAAACGCTAATATTTTGCCAGTCAGCATTTTTCAAAGCAAGACGAGCGGCATTTACTGCGAGATCGACATCAGTTGCATCGCCATCGGCGGTTTTCGCTATAAGATTGCCGGTAGCCGGGCAGTGTACATCGATATAACGTCCCGAGTTAGGCTCTACGCTATTTCCGTTAATAATATGATGATAATGCGGTAATTCATTGGCGTCGTTCATTTAATGTCCTTGATATTGGGCTGTTTGGATTTAAATGGCTGTTAATTTCTGCGATATAAAAGATAGCTAAATGTGTGAAATACGGATTTACATTATTTATTAGTTTGTTTTAACCGATTATTGATGTTTAGCTTCGCGTGGTATTGGCTTTTTAGGACTTATTTTTATCATTTGCGCACGCTGGTGTGCTGTCCTAATTTGCCAAAAAGTTGTCCGCATCGGAAAAGACGTGGAATTGTTTTTGGTAGATTATATGCGCTTAATTGTTAGTGTTGGAAGGGATAATAATTACATGCGTGTATCTCATAGTTATTTAAAAAAGATCACATTAGGTGCATCTTTAGCTAGTTTTAGTTTTATACCAATGGCTTCTTTGGCTGCGCCAATGCTCGAGGAAGTGATTGTCACGGGGCAGAAGCGCGCGGAGAGCACCCAGGATACTCCTGTTGCGATTACCGGCATGACTTCTGACTCCCTAGAAAAATTTGGTTTTGCGAGTGCAAATGATATATCTGCACAAGTGCCTAATATGCAGGTTAGTGGCCCCTTTGGTGAAGTGCAGCCAATATTCGCTATTCGCGGTGTCAGCATGTCTGATTACAGCTCCAACCAAGCGAGCCCGATTGGTGTTTATTCTGACGAGTCATATATGGGTGCAGTATACACCCATGGTATGAACTTTTTTGACGTTGAACGTCTTGAGGTTTTGCGGGGCCCCCAGGGAACTCTGTACGGAAAAAACACCACTGGCGGCGCAATCAATATTATTACTAAAACCCCGATGATTGATGATGGGGTGCGTGTTAATGCCAAGCTTGGCGCGGGCAATTACGATTCGCGTGTCGGTGATTTGGGTGTTGAAGGGACGCTAATAGACGAGACCTTGGCTGCTCGCCTTGCATATTCGTTCTCTCGGAATAGTGGTTATGTCGAAAATCGCTCGGGTGGTCCAAATTTATCCTCGATTGATTTTCAGGCCCTGCGTTTAACGCTAAATTGGCAGATATCTGAGAATTTAAATAACGTTCTTAAATTAACTCATGGGCAAAATGATTCATTGGCCAATGCGTCAAGGAATGAGCCTCGCGGTAATCTTAATGGCGGCAATGGTTTGCTAGGGGCAGGCGGCGCGGCTACTGGCTCTGCGGGTCAAGCTGATGACAGCAGTGGTTACATCGATAACACGGGTTATTCGGCGTCTTCGCAAAACCTTGGGCATCATGAAGTTGAAGATAACTTTACGGGTCCGTTAATAGTTAATTCGGATATGTTGGTAAACAAGCTCGAGTTTATCGGCGATTACCACACCTTCACCAGTATCTCGTCAATTAGCATTTCCGACTACGCGCAGCAGCAGAATACTGACGGATCACCGGAGGGTTTGCTTGAAATACATTGGGCTGTTGATACTACGGCATTTAGCCAAGACTTGCGTATTTCCAGTAATTACGACGGCATGTTTAATTTCATTGGTGGCGTTTATTATGCTGAAGAAGAAATGGACATGCATAATGAATATCGAATTTATGAGACTGCTCCGGATGTTCGGGTCGCGGTTACGTATCCAGGTGCCACTGGCTTTTACCCGTATCTACTAGATTTTGGTCAGATTGATCAGAAAATGGTTACTGATAAGACCAGTTATGCAGCGTACACGCAGCTTCGTTTTGACGTAACCGCAGACTTTGGAATCGACTTTGGTATTCGCTATACCGTCGACGAAATTGACCTTGCCTACCTTAATATATCTAGAGAAGGTTACGATGGTAGCCCGCGCGGTACATATGTTCCTGGTAATACTAGTCGATATGACGAGCCCTTTGTACCGCTGAACCTTGGTGGCGATGCCGGTATTGCTGAAATCGATGTGTTTCTAGAAAATTTACTTAGTGGAGAAACAACGGTCGAGGATTTAGTTGCAACGGGTGAGGTTGGTTATACCCACGGACCGTATACCACAGACTCCTCGACGCCAATGTCGGCAAAGGAACAAGAATTTACCGGTAAGCTTGGTTTAGATTATCGTTTCAATGACGACTTCATGATGTACGCAAGTTATAGCAAGGGTTTTCGCTCCGGTAACTTTAATGGCGGTGTTTATTATCGTGAACGTGATTTCGAAGATGCCTATGCGAGACCTGAGTATATAGATGCCTACGAAGTTGGTTTTAAATCAGATTTTTATGATCAGCGTGCCAGAGTGAATGCCGCGGCCTTTCTATACGATTACAAAGATCAGCAATTTATTAACGTAGTTGGCGTATCTAACTTCTTGGAAAACGCTGGTGGCTCAACTATCGCGGGCTTAGAAGCCGAAATCATGTTCGCCGCAACAGAAAAGTTAATGTTGATGATGGGCTTAGGCTATCTTGATACCGAGTATACCGAGCTGACTTTGTCGGACACGCAAACGCTAAATAATCCAGATGATGAGGTCGACCTCGCCGGCAATGAGCTAATATCGGCGCCTAAAGTCAGCGGAAACATCTCAATCGATTACGAACTTTACAGTGGCGATAGTGGTTATGTCAGCTGGAACGTAAACGCAAACTATCAAGCTAAGCAGTGGTACAGCGCTTATAACGATAAAGGTGGATATGAGCATATTAAGCAAGACGCATACGCTCTAGTTAATACTCGATTGACCTGGCGCGGTATTAGTGAAAATTACTCGGTTTCCATCTGGGCCAAAAACCTAGCAGAGGAAGAGTATGACGGTTATGCCATCAATTTACAGGCTGGGTTTGGATTCGATTATTTCCAGGCGGGACCGCCACGGACCTTTGGTGTAGACGCGACGTATAAATTTTAAGCGACGATTTAGTTCTAATAAATTATGGTTAGCGTCACATTATTTAATGAAATTTAGTTCTTGAAATTGGATTTGGAGATTTAGTATCTGTATATGCCATTGTGCGTACAGATAGTGAATCGACCATCCAGTTTTTTGAAGGGAGAGCGTTATGGGAAGCATTACTTTTATTGAACACAATGGCACGCAACACGCTGTCGATTTAGAGCCGGGAAAATCCCTGATGCAAATTGCCTTGGACAATGGAATCCCCGGTATTGACGCAGACTGCGGTGGTGTGTGCGCCTGTGGTACCTGCCATGTAATTGTTGAAGGCGCTTGTGCAAAAATCATAGGTGGCGCCACTGACGATGAATTGCAAATGCTAGATCTGACTCCGGAGCGCACAGATACCTCGCGTCTCGCTTGCCAGATCATTGCCTCAGATGCGATGGATGGCATGGTCGCACGTTTACCAGAGTTTCAGATGTAACTAACACTGGCCGAAAAATACTGAACGAATAATTTTAAAAGGTTGGAAGGTCTATGAAAATCGTCAATTTAGTGGTCGAGAAAGGCGCCGCAATCGTCCCGATGCACCTACAGATTAAAGCCGGTCATATACTTTACAAGGCTAAAAATAAGCTAGGTATGTACACAAAATTTCCGGAGTTCGTCGAAACTCCTGTAGCTGATGTGTCTACCTTGGCAATAGAAGATATTGATGTTAGTAATCCCTTTCTTTTTAAACAGAATGTTTGGGAGTCTTATTTTAAGCGTTTACGCGATGAATGCCCGGTCCATTATCAGAAAAAGAGTCCATTCGGCCCGTTCTGGTCGATTACACGCTATGAAGACATTGTCTTTGTAGATAAACATCATGAACTTTTTTCCGCTGAACCGTTTATCATTATCGGTGCGACGCCTAAAGAGCTAGCGCTTGAGATGTTTATCGCCATGGATCCCCCCAAACACGATGTGCAGCGACAAGCTGTTCAGGGTGTTGTGGCGCCAAAGAATCTCAAAGAAATGGAGGGTCTGATTCGCAGTCGTACTCAAGAGGTCCTAGATCAGCTGCCGCTAGATACGCCGTTTGACTGGGTAGAGGATGTCTCTATCGAGCTGACTGCCAGAATGCTAGCAACACTGCTGGACTTCCCTTACGAGGAGCGTCGAAAACTTGTTTATTGGTCAGATTTGGCTGGCGGCGGTGCCGAGATGACTGGCGGCTCGACCAATACCGACGAGCTGTTCGAGGGGATGAGGGATATGGCCAAGCATTTTTCTCAACTTTGGCGCGTTAAAGAGGAAAAGATTGCTGCTGGTGGCGAAGTAGGTTTTGATCTGATCGGTATGTTACAGAATAATCCAGATACTAAGGATCTGATTAATAAGCCGATGGAGTTCCTTGGTAATTTAGTTCTCTTAATTGTTGGTGGTAATGACACCACCCGTAACTCGATGTCAGGTGGTGTTCTTGCCTTGAATCGCTTCCCTGACGAGTTTACTAAGCTGAAGAACGATCCTAGCTTGATTCCGAATATGGTGTCAGAAATTATTCGCTGGCAAACGCCGCTGGCCTATATGCGCCGTATTGCGAAAGAAGATGTAGAGCTTAACGGCCAGACAATTAAAAAAGGTGACAAAGTTGTCATGTGGTATGCCTCTGGAAACCGCGACGAGCGAGCCATCGACCGGCCGGACGACTTCATTGTTGATCGCAAGAGTGCTCGCAACCACCTTTCCTTCGGTTTCGGTGTTCATCGCTGCATGGGCAATCGTCTTGCTGAGTTGCAGTTGCGTATACTGTGGGAAGAATTGTTAGCGAGATTCGATAAAATCGAAGTAGTTGGCGAGCCCGAGTATGTGCAGTCTAACTTTGTAAAAGGCTATTCGAAGATGATGGTTAAACTTACATCGAAGTAGTTTAGGGTAGTGTTAGTCATACGGGGGCGCTTGGTGCCAAAGTGTATTAGCTTTCGCTTGTACTGTATTTAAATTAAATTTATTAGAGTTAATATTCTGGTTTTCTCTGCGTTTATAGCTGAGTAATTGACGATACCTTTGCCCCTTCGGGGGCCTTTTTATGAAATAATTTTACGTTTATAGTACATTTATAGTTAAATAATCGTCTATTTTGTAGTGCTTACCCTCGTTTATTCATGTTCTTAATTATAGCGAGCGCCGACTTTCTAGGTTGCCGTCAATTGCGATAAACTTCTGCGCCATAATTTCCTTGAAGGCGATACTTTATTCATTAACCGACAATGAGGCATTCTGGATGATCGCGATATTTTTCCTTGATAACGCTGAATGCTACTTTTCCAATGCTTGTCGTTCCATCTTCATGCTAATAGGGGCGGTATAATTTATGCGGCGCGGAAAATCAGAAGAAAAATATGTTGATGTTCCAGGTGGAAGTATTTATGTCCGGATTTGGCATCCAGCAGAACCGTCAACGTCACCTCCAATCGTCCTGTTGCATGATTCGTTAGGCTGTGTAGCTCTGTGGCGAGAGTTTCCGTCTCAGCTTTCCCTTAGCCTTGGTCGCACAGTTGTCGCCTATGACCGGCTGGGGTTTGGTAGGTCCAGCGAACGCGTAGAACGACCATCGCGCAGATTCATTGACGAAGAAGCGGAAATTGTTTTCCCATCACTTTGTGCGTCTCTAGGCTTGGAAGCGGTGGTTCCATTTGGTCATAGTGTCGGCGGTGGTATGGCGATAGCAATTGCTGCTATTCACTCCCGAGTTAAGCTCTGCTCTAGTCTTATTGCCGAGTCTGCGCAGCCATTTATTGAAGAACAAACAATAAACGGGATCGAAGCTGCGAAGCAGTACTTCAGTAATCCGATCAATATGGGAAAACTTACCAAATACCATGGTAATAAAGCTCGCTGGGTCTTGGCTGCGTGGACTGAAACTTGGCTTGATCCTGAGTTCAGAGGTTGGAATCTGGGTTGCCATCTAAAGGAGGTGCAGTGTCCGGTGTTGGCAATTCATGGTGACAATGATGAATACGGATCAGTCACGTTTCCCAATTTCATTGCGGGCTCTGCTTCAGGTCACTCCCTGGCCGTTATTATGGACGGAGTAGGTCATGTCCCGCACCATGAAGACCCAGTAAAGGTTATGGAAATAGTTAAAAGCTTCCTAGCAAAGGTCGATGAGGGTAGCTTTGTTACAGTCAGTTCCTAGTCTTCGTTTTTTGGTATTTTCCTAGCGTTATGAGACAGTCGGTAATCCCTTGGTGAGCAGTCACTCCAGCGTCGAAAGGCGCGAGTAAAACTACTTGTGTCGGTGTAGCCTAAATGTGCAGCCAATTCATCTATTTTCATGTCGCTACTGACTAGAAGTTGGAATGCCATTTGTTTTCGCTCCTCCTCTACTAGGGCACGAAAGCTGGTGCTTTCATTATCCAATTTGCGCCGGAGTGTGCGGCTAGATAGGTTTATTGCCGACGCAACATCGTCTAGCGACGCCATTAGCCCTAAGTCGCCTAAAATCTGATTCCTAACGCTATCGCGAACTCCGCCAGTTTGTCGCTGGCGCAATTGCCTTGCGCATTGATCACTTAATAGTCTCGCTAGGTTGGCATCGTAAGTAGGCTGTGGTTTATCAATATATTTAATAGGAACGCGAATGGCGTTGCGCCTGCTTTGATAAAGTGGTTTAACTCCGCAGACCGACTCTATGTAGACTGAATTTGTTGTATCCAAGGTAGTAAGCTCGGTCTGGATAGTCTGAATTTCATTTAGGCTAAGCTCTTTGATGATTATGATGCTGGCGGCCATATCTCGTTCTAACAAGAAATCGCGGAGATGGCTGGGTATGGATTGCGGGTTCATGAGCAAACCAAAATAGCCGTCTTCCTCAAAGGCGTTAATCTCGCAATAAGCGGTGCTTAAAGGTAGAAAACGCAGTGCGGTGTTGAGTGCGTCCCTGAGGGTTCGACAGGTTCGCAATGAGAAACCCCAAATCCCGAAAGTGGCGATGTTGTAGCAAAGGCCAATTTTAAAGCCTAGTGCGGGTATATTGGGTAGTGCGAGCATGATGTTTTCAATGAGCCGCATTTCCTGATCACGCTCTATGAGTACCGCGCCGTCGTTAAGGCTGTGCTCTGAAATGTCGGTCCCAAATAAGCAGGTTTCCATATCTACACCATGATTTTGCGCAAAATTTATCATTACTTTGCTTATAGCGACAGGGCGACGGGTGCTCTGGGTATTTCCCATGTAAAAAGCCTGAGTTGGGTGGCGTTAATTTGTGGCCATAAGTACCGCGCGAAAGGACATAAGTGTCATGTTAATTTTAAAGGCGCCGCTGTACATTGAGTACTGTTAAATAATTCAATTTTTAATTGTTACATGGTAATGACAATGCAGGAAGAGCTAAAGGACTTAAATAAGAAGGCTTTAGGTGCCGCGATAAGTTATATGGGTAAAGTTGCTTGGCCGACGATAGCGCTTACATTTCTTGTATGTAGTCTATTCGTACTATGTATAGTGCTTTTTGCAAATGATGTGATAACCGTTTGGTTGGCTACACCGCTTGTTAGTGTCCTAACCTATATGGCGTATACGCCCTTGCACGAAGCTGTCCACGGAAATATTCATGGTAGTAGGTCGAGGATGCGGTGGGTGAACGATGTTTGTGGCTATCTGGTTGCGCCCATTATCGGTGTTCCGTTTGCCTCCCATCGTCACGAGCATTTTACTCATCACCGTTATACCAACATTAAAGGAAAGGACCCGGATTATTTGATTAGCGAGATGGGTAAGGGGCCTTTTAGTGTGTTGCTGACGACCCTAAAGTTCTTCTATGCTCAGAATAGTTTCTTCGCGGAAAATAATTGGCACTCTGCCGATTTAAAAGAGCGTGTTGTTTACAGTGCTGAACTGTGTTTCTCGCTGGGGTGGCGTCTACTTGCTATCTTGCTTATTGATCAGCCTGGCATCTCTATTGTTGTTTTGGTGGGGTATTTCTTTGGCGGTCTCTTTACGGCTTATTGGTTTGCGTATCGGCCGCATTATCCGTATGACAATACTGAGCGCTACCAGAATACGAGTAGCCTCATTATGCCCCCGTGGATGCGTCCGTTGGAATGGTTTTGGTTAGGCCAAAATATTCACTCAGTTCACCACCTATTTCCTCGGGTTCCCTTCTATCGCTATCACGCGCTGCATCGGGATATTGAGCCGATACTGCGTGCGCATGGTACGCCAATTCTTGGTATCTGGAGTCGGGCGCCGGTGACGAGGGGTTAGGACTGATTTTTATCGAGGCTTTCTTGCGTTGTTATTGCGGGTGAGCTTTCGAAGCATAAAAAACTCCTCTTAATGGCAAGTAGAGAAGAATTGTGAGGTGCGTTCATGTTTGGCCTTGAGCCTTACGCATATTTGAGGGAAGTGTTTGCAAAACTGCCAAGGATATCAAGCTATGAAGATTTACGGGCGCTGTTACCCTGGAACGTGTCGCGCGCATAGGGTGTGGTTTGTTGATCGCTTACGAATTAATCAACAACACTGGCACTTTCAATCCAAGTATTGAGCAGCTCAGCCGTTTCTTCCGACCGCATTGTCATAAATAAATGTCCGCCACCGCGCATCACATGTAATTTAGCACGCGGAATCAGCTTGGCGAGTAAGTGGCCATTACCTAAATGAATCAAGGGATCATCATCCCCGCAAATGATCAGTGCCGGACAACGCAAACGATGCAGCCAAGGCAAGCTGCTGAACCCCCACATGGCAAGTAATTGCTGAACGTATGCCAGACCGGTAGGTGGCATAATAAGGCGCGCGTGTTCCACAGCCTTGTGAGGTGCATTGCGCAATTCGCCGCCGTAGATTGCGCTCGCATTTTTCGCCATATAGCCACGCGACAAATAACGCTGAGGCGTGGCCATTCGACGAATGGCACCAATCCGGCCTGGAAGCATAATAATCCCAGGGCTAGTGGCCATCAAGATCAAGTGACTAACGCGTTTGTGATGGTGCCTCGCTATCTGCTGCGCCAGACCGCCGCCCCAAGATACACCAGCAACGGCAAATCGGCCGGTATAACCTGCGTGATCTAATACGTCCATAGCAAAGCGACTGTAGCGCCGTAGGCTCGGCCAAAACAACGTCGATTCAGATCCACCAGTGCCAGGCAGGTCAAGCACGACAACCGGACGCGTCAGATACTTCAATAATGGTAGCGTCAACTCAAGATTGGCACCGATCCCATTGCACAGCAACAATGGTTCACCGACCCCAGCTTTTACAGCATAACGAATACGGGCACACCCTATTTGTGCGTGCCGGATATCGATATTGGCTGCCTGTTGCGCTTCCAACAGTCTCGCGCGGCGGGATGGCGAGACCCGCAATAACCCCGGTTGCTCAACCATGGATATAGGTTCCCGGTGCTTCGTCTAGTGCAGGATAGGCCTCATTGCCCACACTGGTGCCGACAGCCTTTTTGCGCCCAGAACGTTTTCCTGTAGCTTAGCCCCACCATAATCAAAGCCCTACCTAAACCCCCGGCCACGGATTCTAACTAAACTAATTCGTATGATTCGTATGATTCGTATGATTAATAAACAATTTTACCCTAGATTACCGACCTAAGCTGATCTTATTTAGATCGAACCAAAACAGAAAAACCAATATATCCACCGTCATAGAATGTTATGGCATATAACTGTATGATATTTATGAATCTAGGCCCACACTAGGCCTAATATTTCAATATACAAAATAAGACTATAAATTGAATTGGCATGACTGATGACTGCACGCATAAGGAGTAGCTGCCTAAAAGGCTTTATATCTCTCACCGATGAACTAGGCGGCGAGCCAAGACAACTGATAACCGCAGCCGGGATCGACTGCGACCGCTTAAATGATGAGGACTATTTCTTCCCTTTCGCAGACTTCATACAATTACTGTCTATCAGCGCAAGCAGACTAGACTGCAGTGATTTTGGCTTGCGTTTGGCAGGCAACCAAGACCAAGAGATACTTGGCCCGGTCGCATTTCTTGCCTTAGCGTCGACAGATGTCCGCGAAATCATAAACAGCGTCGGACAATTTCTTTATCACTACACGCCAGCCATTACTCTCTCCTTAAAAGAGGGCGAACGCAGCTATGCACACTTAGATTTCACTGGCCTGGAGAACGCAGATTATGAACAAATTATAGAGCACACAGTTGGCTGCACTTATAATATCATATCCTTACTCACTAACGGCCTCCTTAAACCTCTTACCGTAAAATTTCGCCACTCAATGATATCAAAAGAAAATCAGTATCAGGATATTTTCAAATGCCCAGTTTTGTTTAATCAACATCATGACGCCATTGAACTCGACGCAAGATGCCTCGAACTGAACCTTAGCTCCAAAAATCCAGCCCTACACAAACTGGTTTCAAATTATTTATCTATGGTCGAAATAGAGAGCGACGCAGCGCCCCACCCAGCGGCACTTGCAAGCCACCAAGCACGTCATTTAATAAAGAGGCTACTACCAACCGGGCAAGTTACCAGAGATTTGGTGTCTGAAAACATGAATACTCATGGACGATCCCTTCACCGAAAACTTCAATCGGAAGGCTACACTTTTGACTCCCTAGTTGATGAAATTCGTAAGGATGAAGCGTCAAAATTAATTAAACACAAAGATATACCTATGTCCCAAATTGCTGGCGCTCTCGGCTACAGCGAACAAAGTTCATTTAACCGAGCATTTAAAAGGTGGTTCGGCATGACGCCAAAAAAATATATCGCCAACAAGAACCCTACTAAATTACCGATTCGCCCGAGATAATTTTTCCATCCGCCACGCTCGCGCTAATTCCACCACCCTTTAATAGCGCTTTACATACCTCGGCGCCACCTGCAACTACCCACAGGCACTCAATACCCTACATAATATTAATTGCAGCACCTCTCTAACTAAATTTGAAAAATATTCATGAACCTCCTTCAAATATAATCAATTTAAAAAACTATAAGTAAAACTAACGCCCGCTGCAATTTGATACATGTAAGTCGATAGCGTTTGCCCGGGACCAAGTGGATTAGGCGCCGCCAACACCCCCTTCTTTGCAAAATAGACAACACCATTAACTTTCCACTTTTCCGATATCTGTTCACTAACACCAGCGGTATAATGCCACTCAGGAAGTGCTGGCGACATAAGATTTAAAAATATTTCGGAGTCACGAACAAAATGCTTACCGTAATTCAAACCGGCTCTTAAGCTAGTAGTAGAACGAATATCCCATTGATAGCCTAACTTATAAATAGTCATGTCTTTCCATCCGAATCCAACACCACCGTCATCCCCAAAGCGACTAGCCTGCAGATTTGGTAAGAACCGATTCCCCGCAGATTTGACATCGGAGAATGCGACATGCTGAATATCAAATACAACATTATGGCGAGCGCTTCGCCACGCAAAACCAGCAGTTAGGCTTGCAGGAATATCAAAACCACCTTGCTCGGCGAGCAACCCGGAATACTTATGAAGTTTTTTCATACGCATTTTGGAGCGATAGCTTATGCCAGCATGAATAGATTTGCTTAGTGCCCCCTGCCAACCCAATGCGAGGCCATAACCCCAACTTTGGTCCGGCCCACGATCACTCATTCGATCGCCATTCGCCGACAAACCTGCGAACTGAGATACACCGCTGAATTCAAACGTTTGGTAAGCAAGAGTGGGAGATACGCCAAACGCATGCCTCTCGCTTAATCGCCAAGAATACGTTGGCGCGACAAATAATTGGCGCAAGTCGATCCCAGCATCACCACCGTAGTAGGTGTCGCTGGAATAATCAGTATTATTTCCATTAGCGTAAACCGAAACGCCAAGGGTTGAGGCTTCAAGAAACTCTCGGTTATAGCCAAAGTTCGGTATAACAAAGCTTTCCTGCTTGCTACGATAACTTCCCTCGCGCAGATATAACGTGCCCTCGGGCGGAGGCCCGGATGGGCCGCCCTCGACCTCATACCCACGACGCGGAGAAAACAACTCAACACCAAAATCCAGCTTATTCCCAACCGAATTCATACCCGCCGGATTCGTCGCTGCCGCCAAGGAATCTTGAGACCACGCAACGCCAGCACCCCCCATACCTTTAGTGACGGCACCATAACCATGCGAAAAATATCCATTCGATGCGAAAGTAACGGGCGCAAGTAACAGTACCACAATAGAAATTATTAACTTAAATAGCATAGCACCAAGATCACTTTATAAAGAGGATATTTTGTAATGGTCGCTTTTGTAAGCCGAATGATATTGATAAATGAGGACAATATTTTGTCTTTCAAGGACGCCGCTGCCAGGCTAATACGTTTTTCTAAAGACTGACTTAGCTTTGGAAAATATCACGACATAAAAATCATTAGTAAACGAACGTCTATTTCAGTAATGTTATCTAGTGATAAAAAAATGTCCCCTAAAGGTAAGACGCTGCAAACGAAAATATTGCATTATCGTATTCAGAAAGAAAAACCACCCCAATACATTTTTTATGGGGATATGAAACAAAACAAATTAGCCCTATACTTTAAATTATTATAAAATAGACGTTAAAGCGTGCTGTCCTGATACAAACACAAATTCCTGTAAGGATTAATTTGACCTTATAACGATAAAAACTATCGCTATTAAACGAAAATTTATTTAGTAACGTGAACATAGTTTAAATATCAGCAAGAAAAACGCACTCAGGGCAAGAAAACTTTTAGCCAATGACCAAAAAATGAGAGTGCATAGATTTTAACGGCCATTCAGATTAGATAACAAATTATACTTTTGCTGTTTGGCACTAAAAAATTAGGGAATCTTGGCAGCGACCTCGGCAGTGCTTTACGCGGGTTTAAAGATGGAATGAAGGACCTAGATAAAGGATTGAAAGACGACGAGAATAACAATTTGACCCCAGCGTTAAATGCGAAAAATACAGCTTCCAAACAGACAGCCAATAGCCAGAAATAAATAGCCATGTTTGATATGAGTTTTTTGGAGCTAGTCGTTGTCGCGATAGTCGGCTTGCTAGTTGTTGGACCAGAACGCCTACCTCAGGCCACGCGAACCGGGCTGCTTTATGCTGGAAAAATAAAGAACGAATTCAAAAAAATACGCTACCAAATAGAGAAAGAACTCGACGACGAAGGTTTTAGTACACTTAAAAGTGACGCAACATCTAGCATAGAAGGCGACCTGTCCATATTAAAGAAAAATTGGCACAAGGAAATCGAGGCCGTATCGAGCAAAATCCAGGCCGACGAACCGCCGAATAAGGAAGCCTCAGAAACTGATAATGACACTAGCGAAAACCTGCACTCAAAAACACACGAAATACAATAATTATGGACGCCAATATAGAGAGTACGAAAACCTCTACTCTCGCCACACACCTGACAGAACTACGCGATCGACTGATCCGTGTTCTAGCCGCGCTGCTAATATCCACCCTGTGCTTAATGCCATTTTCACAAGATATTTATAGCTTGGTCGCGGGCCCACTTCTGCAGTATTTACCTGAAGGTGGAAGCATGATCGCAACGGAGGTGACATCTACTTTCATGGCGCCTCTAAAACTTGTACTTTTCGCAGCACTCACGCTATCAATGCCCGTATTTTTATTTCAGCTTTGGGGGTTTATTGCACCCGGACTGTATCGGAATGAACAAAGTTTTGGGATACCACTGCTAATATCGAGTGTTTTACTGTTCTACCTCGGGATCGCCTTTGCATTTTATGTCGTCTTTCCATTGGTATTTAGTTTTTTCAGCGGCGCGACACCTGAAGGTGTTTCTTATACACCCGATATTTCTTTATACCTTAACACCGTGATCAAGCTATTTTTAGCGTTTGGCCTAACATTTGAGATCCCTATTGCTACAGTACTACTCATTTCTAGCGGCATAACAAGCAGAAAAGCACTAATTGAGAAGCGCCCTTTGATTATAATATCTTGTTTTGTTATAGGGATGTTTTTAACACCCCCAGACATAATATCGCAGGCTTTACTCGCACTTCCGATGATTATTCTATTTGAACTTGGCTTATTTTTTAGCCTATTTGTTAAAGAAAATAAAAATGATTAATCTGCGACTTTCGCTTTCATTAACACTATTGTTAATATTAATTATCCAATGCTATATTATTACAGTGTTTTATATAAGCCTCTGGATACTGAGGCTGAACACTAGACGCCTTACCGCAATATTTTTTGCCCTTCGGGGGCCTTTTTATAATTTCGCGGACTCAAATAAAGTATATCTGTTAATTTCATGGCAGCCCTCTTCGAGACAACATGAAACTTAACTCAGCCTCCTGGACAATTTCATGACTGAACATTGCATTATAATTGGAGCCAGCCATGCGGCAGCCCAGCTAATTTCTAGCCTACGTCAAGAAGGCTGGGAAGGTAAAATATCACTGATTGGCGACGAACCATATCTTCCCTACCACCGCCCGCCCTTGTCAAAAGCGTTTTTTGTTGGTGAAAAAACTGAAGACGAATTACTGATCCGCGCTGCAGGCTTCTATGACAAATACAAAGTCGATCTGCTTTTGGGGTCGCGCGTTACCAAAATCGATCGCGATGCCAAGAAAATCACCCTTGAGAACGGCGCTGAAATTTCCTACACCAAGCTTGCCCTCACCACCGGTGCCAGAGTTCGTAAGATTCCATTTACCGGCTGTGAACTCCCTGGCGTTTTCTATATGCGCGACCTTAACGACGTTAAGCAAACCCATGAATTTACTGGTCGTGGTAAATCTGCAGTAATTATTGGCGGCGGCTACATCGGCTTAGAAACAGCCGCGTCTCTGCGTAAAATCGGCATGAGTGTCACCGTTATAGAGGCCATGTCGCGCGTACTTCAGCGCGTTACAGCACCTGAAGTTTCAGCTTTTTATACTCGCATCCACACCGAAGAGGGTGTGGATATTCGCACCGAAGCAGGTGTCGATGCAATTGTTGGCGACAAACACGTTGAAGGTGTGCGACTTGCTGATGGCAACACTGTGCATGCCGACCTCGTAATTATTGGTGTAGGCGTAATTCCGAACATTGAATTAGCCGAAGCAGCTGGGCTCACCATAGACAATGGCATTGCCGTTGACGAATTTGCCACCACCAACGATGCCGATATCGTCGCTGCCGGTGACTGCACCAACCACTACAACCCAATTTATCAGCGCAAACTAAGGCTGGAATCGGTACAGAATGCTACCGATCAAGCTAAAATTGCCGCCAAGAGTATATGTGGCAAGCCAGAAGCTTATAGCGCACTACCGTGGTTCTGGTCAGATCAGTACGACCTGAAGCTTCAAATAGCGGGCCTGTCCCAGGGTTTTGATAAAGTAATAATCCGTGGAGATAGTGCGCAAGGTCGCAGCTTTGCCGCATTTTATTTCTGCGAAGGTCGCTTTATTGCCGTCGATGCGATAAATCGACCAAAAGAGTTCATGATGAGTAAACGCGCCCTTACCGCTGGACAAAATGTCGATCCGCTGAAGCTGCCCGACGAGTCTATTGAAGTCAAAGACGTATTCAACTAATTCAAGTACGAGAAGGCAGGATTCGAACCTACGACCTTCGGGTTATGAGGATGATAATAGTAAATATCATCATGTGATACTAATCTCGAATATACGTTTTAAATATAATAAAAACAATAAGTTATCATCACTTAGCGAATATCAAATACATCAAATAAGGACATTTATAGTCAAACATTAGTGTCACAAAAATAATACTTGAATTTACATCATTTTTTCGAAATCATGACGGTAAGGCTCTCTTTTGTTGTTCTGCTACAGGCTTGGCGCTCATGAAAGTAACCGTTTCACAGCTCTGCTTACCATCTGGTCCGCTGTCGCTAATAGAAAGCGCCGTTCGCGAACTGAGCACGAAGCTGCCTCCGTCAGCGTGGCTTGATAGGGCGCTGCTTAGTCAATTGCTTGTTGCACAACCAATCCGAGCGCAGAAGATCAAAAGACACTTCTGCGTGGTGGGAGGATTCCGCACATACCATCTCGCCATAGCAATGATTCCTTCGGGCAAGATCATACCGATTGAGTTGGTAAAGGGGGGCGAGAGGTTGCATGTCGAGGCGGCGCTAGCGGCGCTCCTGGCAAATGTACTGGATGGGCAGCAAGGAGAAGTATCTAGAAGGCGATTTGCGTATAACACTTTGCGGCGCATGGCGCTGGATCTGAGGGCATACCCAAGTATAAAAATTCCTGGTGTCCTATCCCCTCGAGGCCTCAGGGTGGCACTCAATATTATGCCGCACGAAACAAAAACCCCCAGAGCTCGCTTATCTGACTACGGTAAGCTCATGGGGGCACGAAAGTAAGTGACACTGTTTTTGATGTGCTACGTAAGGCCGGGCGCATTGTTGTGGTGGAGCGTCATACTTTAAATTATTGATTTATATTAGGTTTTCACGAATCCTGTGCGTATTTTGTTTTCATTGAGCCGA
This sequence comes from Zhongshania antarctica, assembly GCF_014202945.1. GTDB lineage: Bacteria > Pseudomonadota > Gammaproteobacteria > Pseudomonadales > Spongiibacteraceae > Spongiibacter > Spongiibacter antarcticus. The sequence goes on from NZ_JACHHW010000016.1 coordinate 21,785, forward strand.
ATATAGCTAAAATACTTAAATGTTATTATATACTATCTTGTAACGAAAATTATCCTGACATAAATACTCTGGAATAGCCCTATATTAGTGGGATACAATGAAGCTACGTATAAATTTTATGTCAGGAGAATGGTTACCATGTCAGTGGCAATGAAAGTCGCCCTGCGAATCGGTCACATTAAACGAGGCGTGCCCTTTGCCATTACGGGGTTTTACGCGCTGGGTAGTCACACGTCTGTACAAAAAGCGCTCAGTCGGCTTACTAAAGACGGTGTGCTGGAAAGGGTCTCGAAAGGGTTTTATGTTCGCCCAAAGCCAATGGTGAGCATGCCTTCGATAAAAACCACCACTAGCGCTGAAAATGTTGCTAAAGCTTGGGCTAGAGAGCATGGCTATAAACTGGTTAGTCAAGGGCAGGAGGCCGCTTACCGTTTGGGCTTTCAGTCACAGGCACCCATGAAAAAGGTGTTTTGGAGTAATGGTCCTTCACGGGAGTTTCGTGTTGGCAATCAGGTCGTTGAGATTCGACGTATTTCTAGCCAGAAGTTGCGATGGCAAAACGCTCCGGAAGGGGCGTTGCTACGAGGGCTTTTGGTCACCCCTCCTGAATCAATCGAGGTATTTGAGCTGGAGCAGGCCATGAGGCGGCTTTCTCTGACTCCGACAGAAGAGAGATTAGCCGTCAAAAAGCTTTGCGCTTTGCCATTGCTTAATGGCTGGCAAGCCAAGCTCGAGCAGCTTGGGCAGGTTAACTAATGCACATCCTTGAGTACTACCAACACCCTGATACGCGAAAGGAGCTAGAGGAATTATTGTCACTGGGAGCGCAGCAGCACCCAGATGGTTTGCCTGACTTTTTCCTAGAAAAAGATCTCTGGGTCACAGAAATACTCCGATTGCTGTACGACGAGAAACTGCTAGGGGAATTTGCAGTAGCGTTCAAGGGCGGGACAGCGCTGAGTAAATGCTGGAAAGCAATAGATCGTTTTTCCGAGGATATCGATTTATCAATCCACTGGGCCGACTTGGCGGGCATCGAAGACGAAGCCGCCGCTTGGGATCGAACCACACGCAACCCCAGCCAGCAGAAAAAGTTTAGGCAGCATCAAACCGACCGCCTTACCGACTGGTCTCGAGAGTTTGTTCAGCGCCTCAATCAGCGGCTTGCCGCATACAATATTGAGGGGCTTGGGGCGTCGCTATTGCCCGACTCCAGTGGAGAGAAGATCGAAGTCCATTTTCCCCGCGTGAGCCCTAGTGATAGCCAGTATCATCTGGACTATGTACTCCTAGAGTTCGGTGGTCGGAATCGTGGCCAGCCCACGGTTATTCATACGGTAGATTGCTACTTGTCTGAAGTTAAAGCGCTATCTTCGCTGACCTTTCCTCAGGCTAAGGTGCATGCCTATCACCCGTCCTTCATTCTCTGGGAAAAGCTAACGGCGCTTCATCAATTCTCCACAATGGAAAAAGAGCCTAATACACATCGCCTTGCTAGGCATTGGTATGACGTTGACTGCATGTTACAAAAATCAATAGCGAACCCTTTCACCAGCGTTGACGCTAGAGACGCCGTCATTGAAATGAAAAAGCAGCGTTGGGCCGAGAAGGGCGTCGATTATGAGCAGGCGCGCACGGGCGGATTGAAGCTTATTCCGGCAGCCAGACGCCTGGCTGGCATTGCCAAAGATCACGAGGATGCTATTCAAGGACGGATGTTTTTGCAACGTCCTGACAGCTTTCAAGCGATTATTGAACGCATATCAAAGGCACAGGACGCTATTAATGAATTGTAAAAGTCTGCCACTTCATCACTCACGCTGAACTAAACCAAAAACTTGGGAATGTAGTCGCAGCAACGAGCCCCTAACGATATCGAGTGGAGCAATAGTTAGATGAGTGAAGCCAATAGCATTTCTCGTTTAGCGCTTGAAACACAAATTGACGAGCAGCGCCTGAAATTATTGTTCGACACCTTGCGTGCTCCGGCGTCGCTAACAAGACTTCGACTAGTGCTCCTCAATCTACAAGCCACAATTCAAGCAGGACAAGGGCTCCACTTTTCTCTGTTTGACGGTCATGATGCAGACATATTCTCAACTGATGACATAGATCGGCTACTGGTTGCGCTGGAACCGGGGGCCAGTAGCAGCTTTACGCCGGACCCTAGCTGGATAGACGATTCTGCTGAGTCCCGAGGTATTATAAAGGAACACCCGGAGTGGGCGATGCTGATAATCGGCCGCTCAAACCCTATTCGACAACAGCGCGACTACTTCAGGCATCTCTATATCGCCCTGTACTGCTCGATTCTGCAGCGCAGGCGCCACGAAAAGCTTGGTTCGGAAATAGAAGTAGGGTGTCTTGTTTTGCGCAAGCTCGCCACGGGTAAAACACCAGCTTCGGCCATATTCGAAATATCGAAAAACTGGTCTCTTTCCGATTACCTGCGGGAGCTAAAAGAACTCCCTGAAGATGTCTTTCCCAGCTGGTCTGGTGTTGAGCTCCTTGTCCGAAAAATTGAAGAGAAATTGGGGAAGACCCGTTTTGTATCCGGTCGACATGCCGTGGGTAGCGTTGTTCGGCGTGTTGAGCGAGCTGATGTGGATGATCCTAATCCCGAAGGTCCGCTATCGGAACTACACATCTATCAGTCTCAAGCCGATCCTGAAACAAAAAATCGGGCGCGCGCGTTGGGATTGCATCCAGGTGAAGTGGAAGATTTGCGAGCAATCGGTGTTCGGTACTCGAAAGCCAGCCCCACCGCGAATTTCAACCTCCGAGATCATGCTAGACGGCAAACTAGTCAGATTCAGCACCTGAGCAGTTTGAATCAGCGCCTGCCATTTCGCTACCAGCAATTGACAGAGACAGAGTTAGCGATTGCAGCTGCGCTCCCCATGAAGCTTATCCAAAGTGCACAATCAAACGAAATTATAGAAGGAAATACGTCTAGCTCAAATGAGTCTGAGCTGGATGAGTACGTCGCCGCGCTTATCCAACTACTATTATGGCTAGGACGTCCACTTCAGCAGCTACTTGAGATGCGTTTTTATCGGCAGCTGAATGAGCTGCCAAAAACGATCGATGACATTGCCTATATTGCGGAAGAAGACGTATTTGTTTTACCGATACGCTCACCGGAGTGGAAGCGCAAGCTCAGTGAGAATGATCGCTATTTACTTGAGCGCGTAGGCGGCGCTTCAACGACCTCATCAGATCACCGCATCATCGTGTCCAGCCCAATTCGTTTTCAGCGAATAGCCAAGCTCATCGAAAGAAAATACAGTGATTCAGGAGCTGGCCGCGCGAAGTACTTCTTCCCCTCGTGGCTGCACAGTACTCTCGAAGCTCGTTTGCGTAAGGTCTTGTCGGCGTGTAATCGCCAAAATGATGTGCGTCTCACTCCACTTAGAATTAGCCAAACCTTATTTGATGAAATCACGGCGCTCTCTACTGACTGGGTGGATGCATCGTTACTGACTGGGCATGTGTTTACGATTACAGAGGTTGCCTCCCACTACTACTCAATAAGCGGAGATGATCTGCAAACTTTATATCACGCGGCCGTCGATTCCTTGAGGAGCCGGCTTGCACCCTATTTAGGGTTAGATATTCGGAATTTATATGATTTTGAACAAGCTCACTCAAATGTTACGGATCACGGTAGCAAGCTTAATGTGAAGCCCTTGCTAGTAAAAACAATGGTTCAACACTTCAAGCATGAACTCGCTATGGCAAAGCGACGGCAGCCAGGAGTAACAGCTGTTCACAATGCATTAGCAACATACATTTCATTCTGGATACTGTTTTGTACGGGCTATCGTGCAGTCAATGACTTGATATTCAGAATTCAAGAGATTGATTGGACGTCCGGTTTGCTTGTGATTTCTGATAAGGATGACGACTACCAATCTAATTCAAGGGTTGTGTGGCTACCTCCCAAATTATTGCAACAGATTGACCTTTATATGAAGCACCTAGAAGTCATGCAGACAAAGCTACTTCCGGGCACACAGGCCTGGCTTCACATCCATCAATTGCTCCGGGAGCACACAGTAGCTATTCCACTCTTGTTTTTTATCCAAGAGGATCGTACGACCCAGCGCCTGACACCGGAAAGCCTTCGGCAACAGATTGAAGGTTACACACTTCCAATCAATATTGGGCGCCACTACCTGCGACCGAGACTCCGCATCCTTGGTTGCCACGCCGAGTACGTCAACGCCTATTTGGGCCATTGGCAAATTGGTCAGGAACCATTTGGTCGATACTCTTCGATGAGCCCTTTGGAAATGGTTTCTCAGATATCACCTTTCCTAGAAAGCCTACGTATTGAGGCTGGGTGGACTCCACAAACCGGATTCGCCAATGCCTAATATTACGGAGCTATGGTCTGGGTGGAAGTTGGTCGAGCCCGAGAAAGCGACAGGTGGTGCAGCGGCCCGAACATATAATAGATTAAAGAGTAAACGTCGCCGACAAGAACAAGTGCTAGAGATGATTGCAGCTGACCTTCCAAGTCTTCTAAGCGGCGATCATGACGTGGTTGTCCGTGATGCTCTAGTGGAAAAATGGGTGTCAGCGATTAATAAAGGCGAGGGAACATCAATATACGATGTGCGAGACCAGATAAATTTTCTGGCATCCAGTCTTGAAAGAGGTAAGCAGCAGCTGGGCTGGAAAGTCAGCCCCCTGTCGCCTATTCGCCTCCTTAAAAGAGAGGCCAGTCCGTTTACAGTTGATTCGTTCTCAAGCATGAATGAATTCCGAGCCTGGCAGGCCGATATTGAGTCACGACTATCGCTTCTTGATTTTGGCAGTGAAATCCAGAACGAGACTCTGGCGGGGAAAAGCGACGAAGAGCACGCAAGCTGGGGGCTAGTGCTATACAGCGCCTTAACACGCGACGCCATTCTGAATCAAAAATACCTCAACAGTCTCCCGCTGTTTGTCGACACTCTGTGTATCGGCAAGGGAATGACTTGGATTACGTTTTTTGATCAGGACGAAGAAGGGGGAAGAGAAAAAGATACAGACAACTTAATTCGGTGGCGGTGGATTCTCAGCCCGTCAAGTCTGGCGTTGCTTCTCCGACACATTAGTTTTTTTGGTCATCCTAAAGTTAAAAATGCTAAAGAAGCACAGCAATATACACAACGGTCGTGGCAGGCAATGTGTAAGTTGTTTGGTGCTGAGAAAAAGAGTTTGTCCAAAGTGGTTGCAATGCTTGGAACAACCTTTGGATTTCAATTTCCACCGTACCTTGTCGGTAGTTTACGTGGTCGACACGTTAGTACATCGCTTCCAGAGCAGCGTTGGAGACAGCTGTTACTCGGGGGGCGGAATCTTCTGGCTAGTTCAGGGGACGGATCCGGCTCTGCGGTAGAGCTTGGTGCTAAACGAATTACAATAAATCCAGATTTCGACAAAATCAGCAGCCTGCACGATAGCGCAGATATCTTAAAATCTTTAAGCAGTGCGGTTTACAAGCGACGTAATGAGCGGCGCTTATCTCATAGTGAGCTAACCCAAAGACTGAGTAGTATAGAGGAGGAAGCCGCCTCTGCGGCGCCAATTATTCACGCAATCAGCCTATGGACTATTCAGTTGCATAGGGAGAAGCGCAAACAAAGTACAATATATCGCTATCATAGTGCTATAGCTCGTCCACTATTTTTAACCATTGGCGGAAGTGCCGTCAAGCCAGAGTGCGCGCTCGAGCTAAGTAAAGCCTACGATGAAATTATTGAGCAAACAAAAACTCAAAAATCAAAGCGGTATAATCAGGTGGTACTTGCTCGGTTTCATCGGTTTCTTGTTGAGGAGTGCAATTTTCCGGCAGTAAATTTTGGCAGTAACGATACCGGATTAATCGCAAGGAACTCAGACGCAAATATTATATCGGAAAAAGAATATGAGTTAATTTGCGCAGCCATTATTTCTTCAGGCCACTCCAGTTTAATCCGGATCTGTTATTGGATATTCGTTCTCGGCTATCGCGCTGGACTCCGCATTAGTGAAGCGCTTTCTGTACAGTTAGCGGATATCATAATGCCTGATTCTAGCTTTGATGGCGCTGAACTCGTCCTGATTGTGAGGCAAAATGCCTTTGTAGATACCAAAGCCTACGATTCCCGTCGACTTCTGCCGCTCCACCTATTACTGACAGAGTCAGAACTAGTTGCATTCCGAGAGTTCTGTCAGTTCCGGCGCGCAACCAATGCGAGCACGAAAACGATGTTGTTTAGAGAGGGGCGTGACGAATCGGCACCACTTATGGATAACATTGTGCACCCGATAATCCATGAGGCGATGAGGTCCGTGACGGGAGTTCAAAAACTCCGCTTCCAACATCTACGTCATACTTTCGCAAATAATCTGCTTCTAGCCTATCATGGCGTGGCGCCACCTTGGCCGCATCCACAGCACCTTGAAAAAATCATGGATGAATTGAATGCGACCTACACGCGAACTGGGCTGTATTTTATTTCACAGCTTACGGGCCACCAGTCGCCATACACGACGTTAACCGACTATCTGCACTGCATTGAGCTGATACAGCAGCATTATTGTAATTTGAAATTCGAGTGGGGAGCGGATCTAAGTGGAAGAGTTGCTCCTGAAGAACAGCTAGAACCCTTTCTCAGCATCCTCAATATTAAGCAGTCACGCATCCGAAAGTGGAAAGAGCGCTACGGCAATGACTATGGCGAATGGCTTGTGAGAGGCTTCCCAAAAGTAATGGTTGGCCGCCTTTCTCAAGATACAGTGGCGCTTTATGGTGAGCCTAGCATACAAATTTCGGCGGTGAGAACACTCGACCGGCTCAGTTTGAGTGAGGTAGAAGCACTTGTGTTCGCGGATGGCAAGACGCCAGATGAACTCGATAGGATTTTTCGACTGGAAGGTGGTTCATGCGGAAAACTGTTAGATTCCTACCGCAATTTCCTTTACATCCCAAGTAAAAACCAAAAAAATGATTTTAGGCACACGCGACCGTCTGTGTATGCTAAAGACAAGAAGGAAATATTTAAAGAAAACATAATACACAGAGCTCTAATTCCACTTACACCACCTCGGTCGCACGCGCATAAGAAAATTTCTGAGACAGTATTCTCGAAGATATTTCGGGATTTCGATACGACGAGTGACTTAGTAACAGTTCGTGAACGACTGTTGGTATTTCATAACGGACACCGAGCGCGTGACGGCTATATCTATATTCCAAATGCTGAGGTCGGCATTGGTTTTATCAACTGGTTGTTATCTCTTGGTTCGGGATACCATATTGTGGTTAATGTTACAGGAGCCTCTCTATCAGATATTCCGGTTGAGGAGCAAATTTTGTACTGGAAGAAAGGGCTTTCAAATTACACGGCGAGAACTGATGTTCGGCTAAAAAGAGTGGGTAGAATAAAGCGTCATCGATATGGCACCGCATTCATAAAAATTAGAGCTCGCTCAACTACCAAAACACAGATACTTAGTAATGATGTAAACAATAGCTGGGCGGTTAGATATGCGTTGCTTATAGCTTGCGTCATGATGACGTCGATTAGGGATAATAATGCCCGGGTAGAGTCTATGTGATTCTTAGATGTCGAGGCATCCTTTCCAAGTGTTTGTGTAATTTCACTGAGTTTTGAATCAATTATTGCCAATATTTGCTGGCTATTCTGACCCACTTCAAGGCTCAGAAGGGGGGGTAATAGCGGATCACTATTCCGTGCAACTAGTGGGTAAATATGGAGTGCAATTCAACACGCCACACCATCAGTTAGGCATTCTCGCCCGGGAACCAGCACATTAGGCGGAGAATAACCCCCGCGCTTCTATCTACGTTAAGCCACTATCGCAACCCCCTTTTTTAAAATCATTTGCCCTACGGTTGTTAAGCGATGCAGGCTTATTTGCGCTGCCAATAAATTCCAATACGTTGGAATTTTCGTGGAGACAATCATGATACCGCGTTATGAATTCGACAATATTGTAAATAATACAATGATGGAGCTGTGCTTTGCTGGGAAAGCTGCATTGCGTATTTTAGGGGAATGGGGTTTTAATGAAGAGGAAAAGATTCAAATACTCGGCTTTATTTTTACGGGTAAATTTCCAGATGGCGGTATTAAGGATGCACATACCCAAGCTATTTCGTGTGTCATCGACATCAACAACGTAATGAATTGTTATCACATAGACACCAAGTCCATACATCATCATATGTGATACGACATACGTCGCAGCTCACAGCAACAATGTTATCGATTTCTATGATTTTCTTCTCAGTGTGTTTCATCGTTTAAATAGCCCTCTGTTGATTTGCATCCGCATCCCTCCTAGGTCAATATAAAATGCAAATCAACATGCTCAGCTCATTGCTATCGGAACCCCCGTTGAAGTGGTCGATAATAACCTCGAAGGTCTATAAAAATCACTGTAAGAATTACTAGCCGGCGCCAACAAATGGACAGCACATTATTCCCAATAAAGAGTAACCATCCAAGCGTGGTTTCAAATCTGAAGTGCATCATCTGATGCAGTAGAAGAAAGGGTCAGCTGAAGGTAAGCTCATCATTTTTTTCTCCGGCAAGAGATGAAATCACAATGAGTTATTACCAGCAGCTGACTTATGAGCAACGATGCCAGATATCAGCCCTAAATAAAACAGGTTGTTCACAAAGAGAGATCGCTAAGAACGTCGGTACAAGTCAGTCAACAATCAGTAGAGAGTTAGCTCGTAATACAGGTGGCCGAGGTTACCGGCACAAACAAGCTCAGGCTAAGTCGTCCTTACGTCGTAAGGCGGCAGCTAGGCGCTCTAAAATGACGTTGGCTATGATCGCACTGATTGAGTCCAAGCTTCGGCAGGAATGGAGTCCGGAGCAAATATCGGGGTGGCTACTTGATGATCTAGAGCTTCTGATTAGCCATGAGACGATCTATCTGCATGTTTGGTCGGATAAGCGATCTAACGGAGATTTGTATACGTACTTGCGACGTCAAGGCAAGAAATACGACAAGCGCCGTAATGGCAAATCCACACGAGGACACATTAAGAACCGTGTAAGCATTGATGACCGCCCTGAGGCTGTGGACAACAAATCCCGAATTGGTGACTGGGAAATAGACACAATGATAGGGAAAGGCTATAGCGGTGCGCTGGTCACCATAGTGGAGAGGGTCACCAAATTCACCTTGTCTGCGCAGGTCGATAACAAAAGTGCTGCGGCTGTCACAAAAGCCACGATCAGTTTGTTAAAGCCATTTAAAGATGTGGTTCACAGTATCACGGCGGACAACGGGAAAGAGTTTGCTTATCATGCTGAGATCAGTAAGGCGCTCTCAACGGATATTTATTTTGCACATCCGTACAGTTCGTGGGAGCGCGGATTAAATGAAAATACGAATGGGCTACTACGGCAGTATTTTCCAAAAAGCACAAATTTGAAGTTGGTGTCTAAGGCAGAGGTAGATAGAGCTGTGAACCGACTAAATACCCGCCCAAGAAAAGATTTAGGTTTTAAAACACCAGATCAATTAATGGGTGATTACCGGGCTGCGAATGCAGCTTAAACCTTGATGCACTTCGGATTTGAAACCGCGAAGTATTATTAACCCGAATGGTTACTCTTTATTTGTTAGGGCCGCCAGATTAATCGTATAGAGTTCTGCCAGCCAGGCGTCAATGTATTGGCCAGAGTCGTGGTTTATTGCTGGGAACGGTGCCAGAATTTTCGCATCATCGGCTTGACGCTGACGCCGTGTAACAGAATCGAAAGGGCTACCACCACAAGTGTCAGGTGAATTAGCTCTATCGCCAGCTCGTCGCCGATACCGTGCTCGATGGCGTACATGAGATAGTAAAGCGAGCCGATGCCACGCACACCGAACCAGGCCGTCAGGCCACGTATTCGCCAGGGGATGCCGCTGCCAGCCAACCCCACCATCACGCTCAGGGGCCGGGCGACGATAAACAGGAATAATGCCAGCCCCGTCGCTCGCCAGCTCCAGGAGTCGAGAAACAGCATGCCACCGACAAACAGAATCAACACCAGTTCGGATAGCCGTTCCAGATGCTCCTTGAAGATCAGCGAGCCAGCACTGACATGCGCTGGTTCCGTATCAGCCCGTATCTCCAGTAATTGATCCGGCTTTACTTCCGGGACTTTTAGTTCTGTCTGCCGCAATGCCACCGCCGCAAAGAAAACTGCCAGAAAGCCCCATGCATTAATCCACAGACAAATGCCGTACACCGTGCCGATCAATCCCAGACCCAGAAAATCATTCAGAAACTCGACGTGCCGCCCGCTGCGGCGCAAGTAAACGCTGATGCGGGCGAGCCCCCACCCCGCGCCCCACCCGACTGCGATCGCCGCGCTCGTGGCCCAGAGCACATCCATTAGCCACCAGCGCTGGCCGAAACTACCCAGATCATGAAGTCCAAGCAGGCCCAGACCCAGCATAACGAAGGGGAATGCGCTGCCGTCATTCATGCCGGCCTCACAGGTCAGGCTAAAGCGTAGCCGGTCGCGATCCTCTGCATGCCGGATTTGCACGTCGGTTGCCAGCACCGGATCGGTCGGCGCCAGTATGGCGCCCATCAGCACCGCCGCCCCCAGCGACAATCCCAAAACGTAATGGCTAAATCCGGCCACCAGCGCCACACTCAATGTCATCGACACAAATGCCAGTAGCACGGGCTGACTCCAGCGCGCCCAGGTGACCGGCACCGGCATTTTTACGCCGGCGGAAAACAACGAAATAAGTACCACGACCTCGGTGAGTACTTCGAGCAGGGCAGATTGTTGCAGCGGGTTGAAATGGAAAAGCTCGAATCCGGTTGGCCCCACCAGCAGGCCCACAGACAGATACAGCATCGCCGACGTTACCGCAAAACGTTTGATCAGCGGGGCGGTCAGCCCCATGGCGAGCATCAGTCCACCGACCAGTAAAAACCAACCAGCACTATTCATTGTGTCACTCAAAATTTTGTGGACGAAGGAAGCATCAGTGGAACCCACTCGGAAAGGGATATTTCGCGAACCAAGTGTGTGTGATCCGCACGCACGGGTCTGTCTGCCAGCGTACAGATGGCCACAGGCGGTGTAAATGCGTGGGGCTCGCTCATGCCGTGTCAGGCATCACGTAGAGCAACACTACAAAATAGTGGCAGACGCTGCCACCGAGTACAAAAAGGCGCCAGATGGCGTGGTGGTAGCGCAGGCTTAGCCATCGGTAAAAAATCGTGACGACGCTGTAGCTCAGCCCGACGGCCAGCAGCTGCCACAGCCCACCCGGCGCCAACGCGGCGACCAAGGGCTTTATTGCCACCACCACATACCAGCCCATCACCAAATATACCGCGAGCGAGAGTTTATCGAAGCGGCCGGTGGTGACACCTTGAACACGATACCGATGAGGGCCAGACCCCAGGCGGTGCCAAAAAGGCTCCAACCCCAAGGGCCGCGCAAGGTTACGAGCGTGAATGGTGTTGTGTACGTGCCGGCGATTAGTACATAGATCAGGCAGTGATCGAGGATCCGGAAAACATGTTTAGTGCTGGTTATAGGAATGCTGTGAAACAGGGTCGAAGCCGCAGACATCAACACAAGCGTGGCGCCAAAACTGACCGAGACCATGTGCCAATCAACAGGCCGAGGCCGACGCATATGCCGACCGCCAGCCAAGGATTTTCGTGCACGTATCGATCGGTGACTTTGGCGTTCTTGCGGCCCCGATCCGGTGTTATCTGTTCTTTCATGCGTCACGTGCAGGACCGACGCTGATAATGCTTAAGATCGATCGACTTCGATTATCGGATGTCCGCTTCAAACAATACGGACCCTATGATCAGGGTATATTATTAGTACTTCGCGTTAGCCTGCTAAGTTGAAAATATTGACTTGATTGAGGAGAAATTCTCACCAGTGTACTGTGACGTACAGACGGCTATCGGTTTTCTGGTGAAACTAAGCTCTCTCAAGAGTGTCTAGTGACACCAGATTGACACCGAAGGCCTTGCAGACGGGGATGGTAATAATGTATTTCACGCTCTTCAAATATTTATTGTCTAACTATCAGTTTATACGTTTCCGTGTCGCCGCTCTACGGAGAGCAGTGATCAGTCGAATGAGGAATGCAGTGATCGTCGAATTATAAAAAAAATAGCTTCTTCTACCAAGAATTTGTAAGTTGCTTTTGCAAGTAAAATAGCCCAATCCAGAGGAAACTATGACTACTTCTTTAAAGGAGGGTCGCGACGATTTGAAACAAAGCCTCAAGAGCAAGCATTGTTCTGGCTTATTTTTTCTCGCAGGGATGTACACCCTGTATTTCGCATCCTCACTGTGGATACCCATTGTGATAGCGCTTTTGCTGGCGTTGCTGCTCAGTCCTCTGGTCACTTTTTTACACCGGATCTATATACCCCGCTCCCTTTCCGCTGCATTACTGCTAATCGCGATAGGCGGGCCATTCACATTTCTTGGCATGCAGCTGGTGGAACCCGCGCAAAAGTGGATTGAGCGCGTTCCCGAGGTATCCGCTAAGTTGAATCAGCAAATCACCAATATAGCCGAGGTGCTGGCTCCCCCGAACCAGAAAATACTAGCGTCCGAGGCTGAGCAGAAAACGAAAAAGAAAACTGGCCTATTAAGATTTTTTGGTTGGACTGACGACGAAGTGCCGCCCCTCACGCCGCCGGAACCCAACACCGCAGTCTCCGATCGACTAGCACTCGGTGGACTCGATATCGCCATGAAAGTTTTAGCTGAAACTCCGATATTACTCGCACAGTTCCTAGTATGTATCATCTTGGCCGTTTTCCTTTTGGTTTATGGGCCGAGTATCTACCGAACTGCTCTTGAGGTTGTGCCGCAGTTTCAGGACAAGGTGTCGTGGTCGAGATTAGTAAAAGATACTCAACGAGAACTATCTCGCTATATCCTATGCATCAGTCTAATCAATACCGGGCTAGGGCTGGCCACGGCCACCACATTGTGGCTATTCCGACTTGAAGACCCGCTCCTGTGGGGTGCGATGGTGGCACTGTTTAATTTTGCGCCCTATGTGGGCACGATATTTAGCCTCGCAATTCTCGGCATGGCTGGAGTGGCTCAATATGGCCTGGTGGGGGCGTCTCTGTTGCCCGCGTTGGCTTTTTTTATTCTCAATCTTGTCGAGTCACAGCTTGTCACCCCCGCGGTATTGGGGCGAAATATGCGAATGAACCCGCTGGTGATCATGCTGTGGTTGATGCTTTGGGGCTGGCTCTGGGGAGTGGCCGGGGTGTTGATTGCAGTACCCTTGCTGGTGTGTATTAAATTGATCCTTAGTCAGTCAGCAGTATTTGACCACTGGGTCAAGCTGATTGAAAGTCGAGCTGTATCTGACTAGATGGTATTGCCAAGTTAACTCGCAGTTTCTGCTAATGTAGGGGTATGAACATATACAAACGCCACCGATTTCCCCGCGATATCATTGCTTATGCAGTATGGCTTTATCATCGTTTCAATTTGAGTCACCGCGATATAGAGGATTTACTGGCCGAGAGCGGGATCATTGTTAGTTGTGTGGCTATCAGGCTCTGGTGCATCAAATTCGACGCTATTTACACACGCTGATTGCGACGGAATCACCGGGGCTATGGCGATACGTTTTACATTAACGAAGTTTTTATATCGATCAATGGGAAACGGCATTACCTTAGGCGAGCAGTGGATCAAGACGGCGAAGTTGTCGATGTCTACCTTCAGGTAAAAAGGGATGGAGCGGCAGCTAAGCGCTTTTTTCGCCGATTATTGAAGCGCCATGGTGAGGGGCCGAGGAAGATTGTGACAGAGACATTGCGGAGCTAGGGTGTTACTCATCGGGAATTGATACCGGAGGTGCTGCAAAGTACCAAAGTATATGAGAGTAACCGCGCCGAGCAATCTCACGAATCGACTAGGATGAGGGAGCGGGGTATGCGGAAATTCAAGTCCGCTCGGCGGGCTCAACAATTTTTGACGGCTCATGCGGCGATTTCAAATGTATTCAATCTTGGTCGTCATCTGATTCGAGCTGAAAGGTTTTGTAATCTTAGGGGCGGTGCGTTTGCAGAATGGAGAAGGGCTGTAGCTTGAGTTGTTACAGTGTCATTCAGTGCAACTCAGAAAGTTAACTTGTCAGTACCATTGTCGGTTCTACCGCAGTGTGTTCAGGTTCGCGTTATTGCTATCACCGAAGTGATGATAATGGTGCTTTCTGTGAAGCGTGTTCTTAAGCTCAACGTTTTTCAGTCACGAACGTAAACGAAGATCAAGTTAAACGATTCTTGCTCCTTAAGTTATTAAACGAAGGAACCATGTAAGAGTTAACAGAGCGAAACAATATCGTCGTTTTTATCGCAGTGTATAATAGCGGAATGACGGGACGAGTATTTTAAACAATGACGAAGCGTATCTTACTCAGATTTCCGAGCGATATTTGCGCGGTCTTAATTTTCAGCATGCGCGCCACTAGCTCCGGTGAACGATAATACTGCAGCGACAACCAATGTAATTATTAATCCTGAGTTTTTCATTTTTGATATAAAATACTAGCCACCCCGTGCTGTAATAAGTGGTCAACTCTCACATCAGCCAACGTCTTTTCATTAACAAATACGCAAGGTAAAGCATCAACGATCCCAACAGGAATAGATAGATCCAATCAAAAGTCATATCAACCGCTCTGCCATTCTCCAGAAGTATGGATTGAAGGGGATGGAACAATTGATAGGACGGTAATAAGGGCGCAATGGTGGTCAGCTTCTGTGAGACGTCGGACATTGCGGACGGTAGCAGGTGGGGCAAGAAGAAGACGACACCCAAGGTTCTGGCGCTGGCCTGATTGCGACAGAGAAAGCCCAGAAATATTCCAAACGCGCTAAAACAATAGGCTCCTACAAGGACAAAAGCATGTAGTCAAAAAGATGTACCGCGCCATATTCTCCCAATATATGAAGCATCAAGACGGCAGTCGTAATCAGAACTATACCCAAGATCAATTTGGCAATGAGCCACTGAATTTCATTAATGGGCGTCTGGAGAAGAGCAAGCAGCAGTTTCTTTTCTTTCTCTTCGGCAACTTGCATTGGGAGAATAATAAAACCGACGAGCAGAACTAGCATTAAGACCCACGTAGGCAAAGTCTCCCTTTGCGCGCCGCCCTGGTGGTGTACTGTTTTGACCTCAGTAATCCAATCCGCGCGATTTACTTCCGTCGCTTTCTGTAGTGCGGAAATGGCTTGCACGATTGCAATGGTATGTAGAGATTCCATTTTTAGGACATGCAGCACAAGACGGTCGGGTGATTTTTCGTTACTAGTCAAAATCCCATCAATCTTGCGCTCCTTCAAATGTAGTGGCATAGTGAATTTGGCCACCTGATTAGAGGTGATATGATCACCTCTATAACGATACAGGTGATCAATGAGCAATCGTACAAGACCGAC
>NZ_JACHHW010000017.1 GCF_014202945.1 Zhongshania antarctica
TCTGGCAACCAACTAGGCGAATATTTTGATGAAGCCAAACTTCAGGCGGCACGTTTTTTTACTCAACTCAGCGCATAGTAAAAACCTTCGCTTCGATTAACGACGGAAATTTAGCGCTGGATCGAGTAAACCTATTGAAGTGTTATTTTGTCCGCTTTTTGCCAGTTAATGCAATGCCGCCTGAACGCTAAGGCGTCTGGCTCCAGCACCAATGCCAGCCCTCGGCTGAGTTCTAAAGTGGCCATACCATAAACCTACCAGGGGTATCTTATGAGTGAATCTACAGGCCGAATAATAGGTGAAACTAAGTTACACCTGCACGCCTACATAATGTTGTTTATGCTTGGGTTCACTGCCGCACCACTGCTTGGCAATTCAATTGTGTAAGCCCACACTTTTGTTGCTTTAATCTAATAAGATTCGCTAGCCTGCTTCAGCTTGTGCATCAAGCGCTGCGCTAAGGGCAATGTCAGTTCGCTGGGGAAATAGGTATAAATCTGCGTATGGGTGAAAACCCATGCCGTAATCTTTTTAATAGTATTGCCGTCGCCTTCCAGTGCTAATTCGATTAGTGCATCTAGGTAGGGCTTTGATTGTTCATTCGAAATCAGCAAATAAATTGCGCGAGCGATACAGCGTAGCTCACTTTCAGTAAGGGCTTTTACTGGGATGAAGTTTTGCGGTGTTTTTTGCTCTGATTTGCCGCCGATGGCCACTTCCAATCGTAGGTCATCGAGGTGTTGAATCAACACTTCTGAGGCGTACTCCATTAGCATTTCTTTGCGTCCGACTTCGATGTTGGCGAAGCGAGACAGTAGCCAAGACTGTACGGCTTGTTCATTATTCGATTCGCTACCGGCACCAAGAATGGCGACTAAATCATCGCTGTAGCACGTCGTTATTCTGCTGTTGATTACCTTTTCTAGTGAGCGGGCAGTCTCTTTGGTCAATGTGTTCATTGCGCCTCCTGTTGGCCTTGATCGCCATCATTTTTGTTCCGTATAAATTGGAGTTTTCGTTAATCGATATTCAATTTGGGTCAGGGCATAGCCAATTTGGATTACCAGCCGCCGCCAATTGATTTATGTGCAAGGTATTTGCGGACCTTCAGCGATTCGCCATCTTGAATCGCTTGCCACGTTGTTCGGCCGTCGTAATGTTTATTACCTGTCTGTATATACTTACTTGGCTCGTACCTGGGAAATAGCACCCGTAAAAGTTGATGAATAACTAAGGTACAACGATTGAGATATTCTGCATTTATATGGGCCTTTGGCGCGATTGCCTTGAATGGTGTTATTGGCAGGCGACCGCCAGTTTCCTATTCTATGTGTTTTTCTGCAGGTTGATCGGTGGGGGCGTCTTGGGTTGGTCTTCAGTCTTTGCTACTTCGGGCTATTTATCGCTGCTGTAATTGCGGCGAGGTGAGCGAAGGTCATAGAGGCCGTTGCCTCAGCGCGGGTCTAAATTCAAAAGTGTCACGGAAGACGTCACGGAGTTCAACAGGGTCCTAAAAGCAACAGGCGAAAAAAACGGCAAGCCAGTAAGTAACGGATTTGCCGTTCTTTAATTGGTAGCGGGGGCGGTTATGAGGATGAATTTATAGAGACATAAAATATGTCCTTATATTGCTTTATATGGCTAATTTGTCGTATTGAATTCGATTTTTAGGTCAATAATTGAGTTCTATATTGACACCTATTGATTTTATGATCAATAAGGTTTGGCCTGGCGTTGTAGAGATTTTCTGAATTGCAGGGGTGTGGCACCGGTCCATTTTCGAAAGGCGCGAATAAAGGGGGCTGCCTCGGTGTAGCCTATTAAAAACGCGATTTTCTCTATGCTATTATCGCTACTAGCCAGCAATTTTATGGCGTGCTCGCGGCGCACGCTGTTGCGAATTCCCTGCCAGCTGCTGCCTTCTTGTTTAAGGCGGCGACGCAGACTGTCGCTACTGATTCGAAGTGTTGCGCAATAGGCGCTCAAACTGCTCTGTGCAAATTCATCTTTGGGCAGCTTATCGAAATAACGGCGAATGTGTTGGGTATACTGGCCGCTCTCCTCAAAGGGTAAGTAAAGGTTGGCAGGGGCGTCGTGGAAATAGTTGGCGAGGGTGAGTTCGGTTTGCACCACTAGGCGGTCGAGATACGCGGTGTCAAATTCTATGCCGCTGTAGTCGGCACCGTTGACAACGCTGGCCCCGTAAAACAAGTATTCGTGCTCATGTAGTTGCGGCGCTTGATAGTCGAGTTTTACCAGTTGCAGAGCAATGCGCTCATTGATCAACCAGCTAGCAAAGCGGTGCAATATCATTAGTGTGATGTCAATCGCGAAGCTGTCGCGCAACTGCATACCGGTACGTCGCATAATTCGGATACTGGCTTTCTGGCCTTTGTGTACACAGTACAAGTGCAAGCTGTTATCAAATAAATTACTCACCGAGGTAAAGCGATTCATGGCTTCACCTAGGGTCTTGCCGTGAACCGCGTTGGTTGCAATGGATTGGTAGCTACCAATGCGTTGCTTGCGTTCCAATAATCCGTATTGCTCGTCATCTAGGCGCCCGCTGGTGCGGCGGCATAGTTCGATAAATTGCTTTGCCGGAATGCGGGTTTGTGGCGAGTTTTGTAATGCGGGGTCAATGCCGCAGCTGCGCAGCAGTTGGTTGCAGTTAATGCCGTGCAAGCGCGCACCGGTGAGGCTGCGCGCCACGGTGGCCATTGAGATACTTAAGGTCGATAAATTGCCCATAGACGGCAAATATAATGCATTAGAGCAACTTTTGGTCAATTTATTCCGCTTTTTTCATCATTGTTCTGCTTATTCCTGTCTCTCACACTAGGTCCACTTGCGATTTCGACTGGCGATATCGCGTTGGCAGTAATTGTGGAGACTGATGTGACTACAGGTGCATATATTTTTGACGCGATAAGAACGCCGCGTAGTAAAGGCAAAGCTGGTGGTTCATTGCATGAGGTTAAGCCAATGGCGCTGGCTGGTGGTTTGCTTCGCGAGTTACAACAGCGCAATGATTTAGACACCAGTGCCGTAGACGACGTGATACTAGGTTGTGTTACGCCAGTTGGTGAACAGGGCAGTTGTATTGCCAAGGCCGCGGTGCAGTACGCAGGCTGGGATGAAAGTGTACCCGGGTTTCAGCTAGATCGGTTTTGCGCCTCAGGCTTGGAGGCGGTTAACACCGCCGCCCAAAAAATTGCCTCGGGCTGGGAAGACCTTATCGTTGCCGGCGGTGTCGAGTGCATGTCGCGGGTTAAAATGGGTAGCAATGGTGGCGCGATGTTTTCTGATCCTGAGTTTATCCTCGGGCAAAAGGCAGTGTCTCAGGGCATTGGAGCCGATTTAATTGCCAACCTCGGCGGCTGGAGTCGTCAAGACGTCGACCAAGTTGCAGTAACCTCACAGCAACGTGCGGCCCATGCTCGCGCCAATGATTGGTTTACATCCCTTGTTCCAGTGCGCGACAACTGCGGTGCTGTGATACTGGGGCAAGATGATTTCATTAAGCCCGGCAGCACCCTCGACAGTCTCGCCACGCTCAAGCCCTCGTTTCAAGTTATGGGTGACATGGGGATGGATGATCTCGCTTTGTCTAAATACCGGCGCATAGAAAAAATTGAGCACGTCCACACGCCCGCGAATTCGTCTGGCATTGTCGACGGCGCCAGCGCGGTGCTAATCGGCAGCGCCAAAGTGGGGGCAAGTCTTGGTCTTAAAGCTCGGGCGCGAATAATTGCCACCGCGGTGACCGCGACTGATCCCGTCATTATGCTCACCGGCCCCGGTCCAGCGGCGCACAAGTGCCTCAAAAAAGCAGGATTAAGTGTCGGCGATATTGATTTGTGGGAAATCAATGAAGCCTTTGCTTCGGTCATGCTGCGCTTTATGGCCGACATGGGCATCGACGACAGCGTCACCAACGTAAACGGCGGCGCCATTGCCATGGGGCATCCGCTGGGTGCAACGGGCGGCATGCTCATTGGCATCGTTCTCGATGAGCTGGAACGCCGAAATTTGCAGCGTGGCTTAGTCGCCTTGTGCGTGGGCGGCGGCATGGGTATCGCCACCATAATTGAGCGTGTGTAATTTGCTTGTCGCGCAAGCTCACCGTATTAATACAATCGAATATTGGGTAGAACTATGAACACCGAATTTATTTACCACAAAGATACTAACAATATTGTCACCGTTACCATGAATATGAACGGTCCAGTAAACGCAATCAACGATGCTTTTATTTCCGCTTTAACTGAAACCCTCACGCGACTGGAGGGTGAAGCAGACCTTGCTGGTGTGGTTATTTCCTCAGCGAAAAAAACCTTTGTCGCCGGCGGTGATTTAAACGAACTAATTGCCGTGCAGCCAGGTGACGAAGAAGGCGTATTTACGCGCACACAAAATATTAAGTCGCTGTTTCGACGGATAGAAAAACTGGCAGCACCGTCTGTTGCCGCGATCAATGGCGCGGCGCTTGGCGGCGGTTTGGAGTTGGCTTTGGCCTGTAATTATCGTATTGCTGTTAACCACCGCAGCGTCCAGCTGGGCTTGCCTGAGGTTGGCTTGGGCTTGTTGCCTGGTGGCGGCGGTATCGTGCGTTTAACATCATTGGTCGGATTTCAAAAAGCCTTGCCCTACCTAGTAGAAGGGAAAAAGCTCAGCCCTGAAAAGGCGTTAGACGAAGGCTTTATCCACGCTGTAGTAGCGGACCATAGTGAATTGTTAGCGGCCGCCAAAAATTGGATCAAAAGCAATGCCGCAGGCAGTGAGTCCGCAAGCCAGCCCTGGGACCGGAAAGGCTTTCTTATTCCCGGAGGCAACGAAAGTAATCCCCATATTCGCCAGCACATTGCCATGGGCTCTGCCGCGCTCTATAAAAAAACAAGGGGCCTATTGCCTGCTCCTGAGTTTATTCTCAATACCATGGTCGAGGTGTTGCGGGTGGATTTCGACACTGCGTTGACTATTGAAAGTCGCCAATTCTCGCAACTGGTTACTCGGCCCGAAGCCAAAAATATGATCAATGCCTTTTTCTTCCAAATGAAACAGGTCAGTGGCGGCAAGAGTCGACCTGAAACTGAAGAAAAATACATTGTGAAAAAACTCGGTGTACTCGGCGGCGGCATGATGGGTCAAGGCATCGCCATGGTCGCTGCGCAGGCGGGAATTGAGGTGGTTGTTAAAGATGTCAGTATTGAGTCAGCCACAAAGGCTAAGGCCTATGCAGAAAAAGGCTTCGCCAAGCTTGTCGCAAAAGCTCGAATGAGCGCCGAGGCGGCTATGGCGGCATTGGCATTGATAAAACCAACAGTTGACGTGTCAGATTTACAGGGCAGTGATTTTATTATCGAGGCCGTGTTTGAAAATATCGAACTTAAGCACGCCCTAGTGCGTGAGGCTGAAACGATGCTGGCCGGCGGCGGGGTTTGGGCGTCCAATACATCAACTTTGCCAATAACCCGTATTGCAACGGCGAGTACTAGGCCAGAGAATTTCATTGGTATGCACTTTTTCTCGCCGGTAGATCGCATGCCTCTGTTAGAAATTATTTGTGGTGAACAAACCAGCGAAGAGACATTGGCCAAGGCATTTGATCTTGCCAAACAATTGCGAAAAGTCCCGATTGTAGTGAACGACGCACCAGGCTTTTACACTTCACGGACCATTAGCACGCAGATTCAAGAAGCTGCACAGTTGATTGCCGAGGGTGTCGACGCAGCGCGCATCGAGAATGTTGGTAAATCGGTGGGCTGGCCGGTCGGGCCCTTAGCGCTGCAAGACGAGGTAAGTCAAAAATTATCCTTGGATGTTATCGATGCGCAAATCGCTATGGGGTTGCGCCAGCCAGAAGATGATCCGACCCCGCAGGGCACGGCGTTAATGCGTAGTTTATTGACTAAGCATGGTCGTGGTGGCCGTGCTCATGGTGGTGGTTATTACCAGTACGCCGATGGGAGAAAATCGCTGTGGCCGCAATTAAGCGAATTATTCTTTAATGCCGAGGTAGATGCCGCTGTAAGTGATGAAGATATCCGTGACCGGTTGTTATTTCGACCGGTCATAGAAAGCTTAGTGTGCCTACAAGACGGCGTGCTGCAAAGTGTGGCAGATGGCAACATTGGGTCACTTATGGGTATTGGTGCGCCAAGCTGGACAGGGGGTTATTTACAGTTTGTAAACACCTACGGTCTACCAGCGTTTACCGAGCGTTGCGCTGAGCTAGCGGCGGCCTACGGTGAGCGCTTTCGCGCGCCGGCTATTGTCGCTGACAAAATTACAGTGGGCGCGAACTTCAATTGATCTATAAGTCAATATATCTGGACTCATGGCGATATAGGTGTTAATTTTTGTCACTACTGAGTCTTGGTCAATTGTGGTTGGTCGCGATTTATTCATAAAAATACGCAAATAATGCCACCTAGGGCCGTATTGTAAGGTGTTGCGCCTCGGTTTTGGTTTGAAGTTTGAGTGGCAGTATTGAAATAATGATAAAAGAGGAAGTCGGAAATACGTGAAGCTGTGAAAACACCCTTGGCAATGTTCTATCGCTGGGAAATAGAGGCGGCCAATCAAGTGTTTTTACACCAACCTGCCAATCTGCAGTGGAGCGAGTATACATGGGCAGAGGTCGCTGATCGCGCTCGGCGTGTGGCTGCGTATATCATCGAGCAGGACTTCGAGCCGGGTAGCCGGATCGCGATGTTTGCCAAAAATTGAGCGGACTGGGTGGTTGTCGACTTTGCGATAATGCTGGCTGGTCATGTTAGCGTACCGCTCTATTCGGGACAGGATGCAGAATCCAGTCAATATATCCTTGCATGCAGCGAAAGCCAGTTGATCTTTCTTGGTAGCTTCGATATCGCCGCAGTGGCAGACGAGATTCTCCCTGTTGACATGAAGCGGGTAGGTATTCAAGGTTGTAGCCTAAGAGTAGACGATTCGCTGAATAATATTATTGCTCGTTACGCGCCTTACTCGGCCTCATCTGAGCCGGATCCGCAAAGCCTCATGACCATTCTTTACACGTCGGGCACCACTGGCAACCCGAAGGGTGTTATGCATGTGCATGGGACTCCGGGTAGTGTATTGCCGCGTTTTCAGGAAACTTGGGGCATCGGCCGTGGCGAGGAGCGCGAGCGCGTTATGTCCTACTTGCCGCTGTCACATGCCACCGAGCGCTGTATTGTTGAAATGAACGCATTGTATTGCAACGGCGTAATCTCATTCTCTGAAAGTTTGGAATTCTTTGCTGAAGAATTGCGCTCGGTATCGCCAAGCTTTTTCTTTTCCGTATCGGCTTGTGGGTCAAGTTCAAAGCCGCTGTCGACGCAAAAATCCCCTTAGACGTGCAGGCCAAATTTAACGATGAACAGCGTCAGGTAGTGCGCAAACAGTTGGGATTGGATCAGGCCAAAGTCATACTTACTGGCTCAGCGCCCTGACCTAAAGATGTTCAAAACTGGTTTATCGATATGGGCGTGATGTTGCGTGAAGGCTGCTCGATGACCGAGAAATTTTGCGACGGCACGTTCTGGAGCGAGGCCAGTTGGCCGCCAGCAGGCTGTGTTGGCAAACCGCTGCCGGGGGTGGAAATAAAGCTCACCGTAGACGAAGAAGTATTTTTTCGCAGCAGCGGTTTAATGACGGGCTATTATAAAAATCCTGAGAAAACATCGGAAGTTTTGATCGATGGTTGGTACCACAGAGGCGACACCGGTAAATTAGATGAAAACGGCAATCTGTGGATTACAGGCAGAATGAGTGAAGTGTTTAAAACCACCAAGGGTAAGTTTATTGGTCCGATAAAATTAGAAGATAAGTTCGACGCAGTATTGGAATTAGGTCAAGTCTGTATTTGTGGGTATGGCCTAGATCAGCCGGTAATGCTCGCTACGCGGTCCGAGTTCGCTGCCGATCTGGATAATCAAGAATTGGCGACAAAACTCAGTGAAACGCTAGAGCACATCAACACTAAGCTACCACCCTATGAGCGCATAGCGGCCATTATAATTACCCCAGAAGAGTGGGCTATAATGAACGGCTTGCTGACGCCAACTATGAAGCTCAAGCGCAAAAGCTTGATTGCAAAATACAGTGAAGTGATTAACGCGAAAATTACAGACCGAGTGAGCTTTGCTTAGCCTCTACGAGACGAGATTGGTGAAAAACTACATTGTTTTTGCTCTGACCCGATTTCGAACCACGCCCGGTTTATACGCTGCGTTATTTCATCAAATGATTGACGTTGAATTAGCGAGCAGCCGGTCCCCCCCCCTCTCAGATTTTCAATTAGTTCCATCCACGCTGCCAGTTTCGGGGCCTTGTTAATAATGGTTGGGCGCTTAGATGAGCCGGCCAGGCATTCTATTCGCGCTAATACGCTTATGTCGGCGAGGCTAAGGCTTTCGTCAACTAAGTAGTCGCCGTTGCTGTTGAGCAAGTTTTCAAGGCTAGTGATGTGGCGAGTGAGTTAGGTGAGTATGTCAGCTTCGCTGCGCTTAGCAAGGCCTTGTTTACGTGTGAGGTAGGGTACGAGTGGCCGGGCGAGGCGCTGCATGACTGCGTTGTAGTATTTTAATATTTCGCTCACCCAGCGGGCGCGATCGTAAGTCCAGGTGAAGCGCATGGTCATTTCAAAGAAGTATAGGCTTTCATCAGCCCAGTCTTCGAGTATGTTGGCTAATGCCAATTGCGCAGGGTAGCAGTGGTTTGTCGGCGAAGCGGCGGTCCAGCTCGCGACAGATGGTGCTGGAGTCAGCGATCTACTCGCCGTCTATTTCCATTACATGAATAGCCCCTATCACTGTAGACACTCCGCATGGTAAAAATGAACCATCGGAGGAAGTGTGAATCAACGTCGTAAATTTACTGAAGACTTTAAGCAAGAGGCAGCCGCTCAAGTCATTGAACGTGGCTACCTCATTAAGGAAGTTGCCAATCATTTAGGTATTTCGGATAAGACGCTATACAACTGGGTCAACCGTTTTAGGGTGCCTAGTAATGAACGTGATACCCAAGATGATCTCACCGCGGAGAACCGGTGCCTCCGAGCAGAGTTGCGTCGGATGACGGAAGAACGGGATATTTTAAAAAAGGCAACGGCATACTTCGCAAGGGAGTCAGAATAAAGTATGCCTTTATTTATGTTAGACGGGGAAGTCCACTGTGGACTTCCTATGCTTTGCTCGGGCTTTGGGCGCCGTGCCTATCCTAGATGGTCACTCATCTCGGTATTAATAAATTTTGAACTGCTACAGATCGTCGCTAGAAGCACTCTTTTTATGACCGCCCTCGGTTCTTGCTGACTCGTCGTTATGATCGCTGCTGGATTCCAGCAGCGTCAAGTTATGCTATCAGAGATAGCTGGATGCTGTCATCTCCATCCATGCATATAACGTAAGCGCTTATCTATTTAGTAATTTAGAAAATCGCGCTTGGTTGTAATCTGCATCACCAAAGGTGGTGTTAATCATCATCAGTCGTTTTACATAGTGACCCACGTCCAGCTCATCGGTCATCCCCATTCCGCCGTGTAATTGAATGGCTTCGCCACCAATCAGCGTGCCGGCTCTACCGACCATAACTTTAAGGGCGAGTAAATCTTTCTCAGAATCATCGCTGTTGGCATTTGCCGAGCACACCGCTCGATAAAGCAGGGAGCGTGTTTGCTCACCCGCAATAAACATATCTACCATGCGGTGCTGTAGCGCCTGAAATTTACCAATAGCAGTGCCGAACTGTTCCCGAGTTTTACTGTATTCAACCGTTGTTTCGGTCAGCTTTTGCATAATGCCCACCGCCTCAGCACAAATTGCCCGCGTGGTTTCCGTGACAACCGACTGTATCAGGCTAAAGCCCTGGTCAAGCTCACCTATTAATTGTAATTTGCTCACCACAACATTGTTGAGGCTAATATTGGCCGCTCGCTGACCGTCCATTAGCCGGTAATCAGTGTGGTTTAGGCCATCGGCATCAGCGTCGACGATAAATAGGCTAATGCCGTTTTCATCATATTGTTCGCCGCTGGTGCGCACCGAAATAATGATTTTGTCAGCAGCACTACCATTGAAGACCACGGTTTTTTCGCCGTTAAGCCGGTAATTATCGCCTTCTGCTACTGCGCTGGTTTTAACGTCACTTAGCTCAAAACGGCTCTGGCGCTCGAGATAGGCAAAACTGCCCTGTAAGCTGCCATCGATGATTTTGGCGATTAATTGTTGTTGGAGTTCGCCATCGCCGCTGTGGGCCAGCAACCCGCCAAACAGCAAAACAGTGGCGACATAAGGCTCGGCGACAAGGCCTTTGCCAAATTCTTCCATGATCACCATGGTGTCTACAGCATTCCCGCCAAAGCCGCCTAGGGCTTCAGGGAAGGGGATCGACAGCCAGCCCAGTGCGGCAAAGGTCTGCCAGTTGTCGGGATTAAACCCCTTGTCCATTGCGACGTTTTGGCGGCGTTGATCGAAGTTATAGTCGTCGGCCACAAAGCGTGCAACGCTGTCTTTGATCATGGCCTGTTCTTCAGAAAGATTGAAATTCATTGTTGTTTCTCCGTCTTGCCCTACAGGCCTAGTACTGCTTTTGCGGTAATGTTTTTCTGCACTTCATTAGAACCACCGTAGATGGTGGCGGCGCGGCCATACATAAACTCGCGTCGTGCACGATCACCAAACCCGTGGCCAATTTGCTCGTTGCTCAGTTCGCCGGTCACTACGCCGCTGTAATAGCCGGCCAGATCCATGCGTAATTGTTGGATGGCCTGCTGGACCTCAGTGCCTTTTATTTTTAGCAGCGAAGACTCAGGGCCTGGACCTTTACCTTCGGCAAAGCTGGAGAGTACGCGCAGCTCGGTAAACTCCAGCGCCATTAATTCAATCTCAATATTGGCAAAGCGTCGTTGAATCAGGGTGTCTTCCATCAGGGCTTTGCCTCCGCTGATTTCTTCTTTTGCAATCGCCTTTAGCTCCGCAAGATAGTGTCCGGATTTTGCGATTTCTGCGATGGCGGTGCGCTCGTGGGCAAGAAGGACTTTGGCATAGGTCCAGCCTTTGTTTTCTTCGCCAATGCGATTCGCCATCGGTACGTGAACATTGTCAAAGACCACCTCGTTTAAGGTGTGCTTTTCATCAATGGAGTCAATTTTATTTACTGTGATACCAGGCGTTTTCATCTCAATCAGCAGAAAGCTAATGCCGCTCTGCTTATTGCTGGTGGGATCGGTTCGCACCAGACAGAAAATCCAATCGGCATATTGCGCATAGGAGGTCCATATTTTGGCGCCATTGACGATATAGTCGTCACCATCGCGTTCAGCGCGGGTTTTTAGTGCGGCCAGATCGGAGCCCGCACCGGGTTCGGAATAGCCTTGGCACCACCAATCGTCGCTGTTGTAAATACGGGGGAGAAACAGTTGTTTTTGTGCCTCGCTGCCGAAGGCGATGATGACCTGGCCAACCATTTTTAAGCCAAAGGGAACGACATCGGGCACACCGGCTGCAGCGCGTTCACGTTCAAATAAGTAGTCTTGGGTAATGCTCCATCCGGTGCCGCCGTGTTCAACAGGCCAGTTTGGTGCAATCCAGCCTTTTTTGGCGAGAATTTTTTGCCACTCAACGATGCCGGTTTTATGGCTGGCTGTGGTGGATATGCGTGCGGCCAGCTCGGCCGTAAATTCATCTTGGAAAAAAGTGCGGACTTGGTCGCGGAAGGCGAGATCTTCGGGTGAAAAGTTAGTATCCATGGGGAGGTTCTCGAAGTGCGTGAGCGTAAAGCGTAAGTCTATTCCTTTCCTTTACGTCTTACTCTGGGCTAAAGTGTCATGTTGTGTGGTGTTTGTTTCATATTTCTGAAATGGAGGGCTTAATGACACCGTTCGGGATTCGTGTTGCCATAGCGGCCTATGAGGGCACGTGGGCGTCGACCTTATATACAACCGCCGAAATTGTGCAGAGTGTCAATCTTCGCTATCTAACGGGAGTGTTTAGCTGTGGCGTGGTTACCCCAACTGAGCAAGCTGTAGTTTCTTATAGTGGGCATAGAATAGCTGGCGACACCACGATGGCAGACGGCGTACTTTATGACTGGGTGGTATTACCGCATTTTTGGGGTGATTTAGACCGGTTGATTCAGTTGCATCCTCAAATTTCTCCTTGGCTACAGCAGCAATATGCCGGCGGCGCCCTTATTGCGAGTGTGAACAGTGGTGCTTTTTGGCTGGCTTACGCTGGATTGCTTAAAGGGCGCAGAGCCACCACCTATTGGCGCCATATCCCGGAGCTAAAAGCGCGCTTTCCCGAGGTCGAGTGGCTTGTGCAGCAGGGGCTGGTAGAAGACAGTGGCCTTTATACCTCCAATGGCCAGCACGCCGGTATGGATCTGGCCTTGCATGTGGTTGAACGAGTCTGCGGGGCTGACATGGCCAGCAGTTTAACGAGGGACATGACTTTCGATCATCGCCGCTACTACGATTTAACGCTATTTAATATGGCGGGCTTCCGTCACCACCGCGATGATAGTATTCATCAGGTACAGAACTGGCTGGACAGGCATTACTCTGGTCCAGTGTCTTTTAAGGATTTAGCGGACAGCGCCGGCATGAGTAAAAGCACCTTTCTGCGTCGTTTCGAGAGGGCGACTGGCGAAAAGCCTGCTCGGTACCTGCAACGGTTGCGGGTGGAGGCTGCCAAACATCGATTGATTAACAGTGATGACAATATCAAAGCAATTAGCATCAACGTGGGTTACCAAGACATTAGTCATTTCTCTAAGGTGTTTAAGTCGGTGGCTGCCCATAGCCCAAGGAGTTTTCGGAACCGTTATCGGCCGAGAAAAAAGGCTAATCGTAGTAATACCCAGTATTAGATAACGCGGATTCGAATCCGCAATAATTTATATTTTATTCTATCTTAATAGCATTCGCTTGCCTTGTTAAGCTTCTTTTTAAACTGGCTGAGCTAGAGAAAATGTCAGTTTCCCAGGGAGATAAGTATAAATCTGCGTCTGGAAGAAAACCCACGCAGTAATATTTTCAATCGCATTACCATCACCCAAAGTAAAAATTCCGATGATTCGTCTGAATGTCAAGCGTGGGTCGTGCAACGTGATTTCGGAAGTGACCAATCAGGTCATTGCCTATGCCATTGAGCAGCCAGCCCATGGCGAGCACAGAACCAGTAACGAACTGCGCAGAATAGGCGTCTTTGTTTCTGGTAGCGGCGTTCGGCAGCGGTCTTGAAAACTTTAAAAAGCGGCGCAAGGCACTAGAAGAGCGCGTAGCTGCTGATGGGGTAATTCTGAGCGATGCCCAGGTTGCTGCCCTGAAAAGAAATGGCATGATGACGAGGCTTGCGGGTAAATTGAAACCCACCACTCCGGCTACCTTGGCTCTCAAGACACCTTCTACGTGGGTAATCTCAAGGGTGTTGGTCGGATTTGCCAGCAGACGTTTGTCGACACCTACGTAAGCAATGGGATGGACTTCTCATCATCTGAATGGCTAGTTGATACTTACCATTCTGGCGCAATGACGCCGAATTGCTAGACTTATGGCCCCGTGGGTGCGCCATCCCAATATTGCCGCGAGCGCTGATTCTTTCGTCGACTTTAGATGCCCAGCAATATTGACCTCAGCTCAATTGTTATATTGCGATATGGTTGATGGTCTGGTATAAATGCATTTTTAAATATGAGTTTTGCTCAATAGTTGGCTGGGAAAGGCGGCGCTTACTCTGAATCGTCTGGATATCCATAGCGCTTTCGACGGCAGTGCTGTGGCGTCATTGAGCGATGCATTTCTTCAGGTCGGGCAAGATAAAAATGTGGAGCTTTGATATTAGCTTCAACAGGAAAAGCTGCTGTTCGGGTGGCGGTTTGAGCTGGGTGCGGGGAATGGCGAGTCATGGCTAAGAAGGAAATTTTTGGGACTCTGGCTTGTTAGCGGAAATGCTTCGGCTGTTAATGCCTTACCGAAACTTACAAATACTCGAGTGCAGGGTACGCCCTTTGGCGGTGGTGTGGGGTAAGTTGTTGTGATGTAGCAGTGGCTGCACCAGAGGCATCATTTTGTTTGAGCGAGGTTAAAGTCGGAATGATCCCGGCGGCTATTAGCCCTTATGTAATTAATGGTATTGGCGAGGGTGCCTCGCGGCGTTATTTTACGATAACTTAGCTGATTTCCACTGAAAAAGCACACGAGTTTGGTGTCGGCGTTGGTGGCAAGCAAGCATATGGATACCACTATTGAACAGATTCTTAAGGGTTTGCTTCGCAACGGGCCTCTTGGTGTAGGTGAGGCTAAGAGTTTGGTGTTGGATTACGCCAATAAAGGAGGTGACATCTCAGGTAATTTGCTGACAGTAGTCGCCGAATTGCTAAAATTCGAAATTTTGACGAGGGGTGGGAGGGGTTGACTGCTTTCTGGAAAAGTGAAAGTCAAGTTGGCTTCATTAGTTTAGATATGGATCGGTTAAGTTAGCGAATACTGATCCACCATTTCGCGCTTACACATTGATTAGGTACACGCAACGACGATAGGTAATGATAATGAGTACTGAAAAAACCGTATTAATAGCAAATGGGCAAGGCTTTTGGGGCGATAGCCTCCTTGGTCCCAAGCGACTTGTAGAAGAGGGCCCCCTGGATTATCTGACGCTAGATTATCTGGCCGAAGTCACTATGAGTATTATGCAAAAGCAAAGATTGCGTAACCCTGAGTTGGGCTACGCGACAGACTTTGTTTCCATGCTTAAAGAAATTTTGCCCACCTGTCAGGAAAAAGGAATTAAGGTTATCGCCAATGCTGGTGGTGTTAATCCCAGGGGCTGCCTTGAGGCCATCAAAAGTGTGGTTAGCGAGCTAGGATTGAGTGGCCTTAAAGTGGGTATTGTTGAAGGTGATGATATCCTTGATCAGATTCCTGAATTAATGGCATCTGGAGAGCAATTTAAAAACTTGGATAATGGTGCCGCCGTTGAAACTATTCTTGACCGTATGTCCAGCGCTAACGTCTATATTGGTGCGAAACCAATAGCCGATGCTCTGGCTCAGGGCGCTGATATTGTCGTCACGGGTCGCGCTACAGACCCGTCAGTTGTCCTCGGGCCACTTATCCATGAGTTTGGTTGGTCGATGGAGGATTACGATCAACTTGCCGCAGGAACTATAATGGGACACATCCTCGAATGTGGCGCTCAGTGCACAGGTGGTAATTACTGCGACTGGAAGAGTGTTCCTGACTTTGCTCGTATCGGATACCCGATTGTAGAAGCTAAAGCCGATGGAACCTTCGTAGTGACTAAGCATGATGGTACTGGCGGTCTAGTCAATGTGGATACGGTGATTTCCCAGTTGATGTATGAGCTTGGTGATCCAAAAGGTTACTTGGGGCCGGACTGTACGTCGGACTTCACTACCATTCAGCTTGAGCAAGATGGTAGGAATCGCGTAAAAGTTTGGGGGATTAAAGGCTCGGCGCCCACTCCAACATATAAAGTTTCCATGTCTTATGAGAACGGCTACAAAATAGTTGGTCAGCTCACTTACACCGGCCCTGATGCAATCGAAAAAGCTGAACTAGCTGCGGGGATCCTATTTGACCGTGTCGCGCTATACGGTACGACAATCCCAGAAACGGATCGCTTTATTGAACTCTTTGGTACTAACGTTTGCTATAAGGGCATCGTTAAACAGAGCGAGCCGCCGGGAGAAGTTCTATTGAGAGTGGGCGCGAAGAGCCAGGATAAAGAGCTACTGAAGCTGTTGGGGCGCGAAATTGCGCCGCTGATTACCAGTGGCCCGGTGGGTGCAACCGGCTTTGCCGGTGGTCGTCCTCGTCCCTCTGAAATCGTAGGCTATTGGCCTGCGCTAATTGATAAAACCAAGGTTAGCACGACTGTAACCGTAGAGGAGGTGTAAGCTGTGGCTATTGTACAACTGATGGAAATCGCTATAGCTCGAAGTGGGGATAAAGGAGATGGTAGTAACGTGGGGATAAAAGCTCGCACGCCAGCACTTTACCAGTTTCTGAAAGCTAATTTGACCACGGAGAAAGTTGCGGAGCACTTCAAAGAGATTTGCTTTGGTCCGGTTACTCGTTATGAATTAGATAACATTGATGTGCTTAACTTCATTCTTGAGGACTCGCTCGGCGGAGGGGGTACAGAAACGCTGATTATGGATGCTCAGGGTAAGGTCCACGGTTTGGCTCTATTGCACATGGAAATGGATGTGCCAGATGCGTTACTAGGTTAAGAAAAATTGACGTAGTCTGTTAAATTAGTAGCGGATAATGAAGCCTATTCGGTCATTTTATGGCCTTTGTGTGGCAATGTTTTATGTCAAGCGGAATCAAAATTACTAAAAGATTATTATGGCTAGCATACTTGAGGCTTTACGCTTAGCGGCGATATCTGCACAAAAGCGGATACTGTTGCCAGAATACTATGATGAGAGGGTTATCGAGGCAGCTGAAATTATTGCAATGCAGCAGCTCGCCCATCCGATCTTGATTGATATTCCTGTTGGCGTACAGGCTCCTATGGGTGTAGAGATCTTCTCTCAGCGTGGTGATGCTGTTGAGTGGACAGAAAAAGCGATACTGGCATTTTCCGAGGCGCGTGCGGCCAAAGGTATGACGGAAGAAAAGGCGCGGGAGCAGCTAAAGAATCCGGTGCTACTTGCCGCGGTATTGATAAAGCTAGGCTATGCCGATGGCGGTATTGCGGGTT
The DNA here is from genome assembly GCF_014202945.1 of Zhongshania antarctica. Taxonomy (GTDB): domain Bacteria; phylum Pseudomonadota; class Gammaproteobacteria; order Pseudomonadales; family Spongiibacteraceae; genus Spongiibacter; species Spongiibacter antarcticus. The sequence goes on from NZ_JACHHW010000017.1 coordinate 16,740, forward strand.
CGGTTGCAACAACGGGGGAAGTATTGAGAGCGGGGATACGGGGCTTGGGGCTTAGTTTGGGGGCGAAGCAGGTTTCCAGTGTTTTCCTAATGGAATTAGCCGATGGCCGTGTGTTGAGCTTTGCTGATTGCGCGGTAAACCCGGATCCTGATAGCGCTGGTTTGGCAGATATTGCGATCGTTAGCGCGGCAACGCATCAGCAGCTTACGGGGGCGGAGCCTAAGGTTGCGTTGCTATCTTTCTCAACGAAAGGTTCTGCGGAACATGCCCACATCAGTAAGATTAGAGAGGCTTTGAGTTACGTAAAAATTCAAGTGCCAGCATTGAAAGTTGACGGTGAACTACAGTTTGATGCGGCCTTTGTGCCTGCTATTGCTGATAGAAAGGCACCTGACTCTACGGTGGCGGGGCAGGCGAATGTGTATATTTTCCCAAATTTAAGCGCTGGGAATATAGCTTACAAAATCGCTCAGCGAATTGGCGGGGCCAAAGCGATAGGGCCAGTACTTCAGGGCTTGGCAAAGCCTTGGATGGACCTTTCTCGAGGCTGCAGTGTTGCGGATATCGTGGAGTTGGCGGCAGTTACTGCTGTTTTGTCGCGCTGAGAGCTTGTCGTATATTTTGGGATGCTTGATTGTCATGGGGGCAACCCCTTGGTGTGTCGAGTTCAAATTGGTTGTCTTCAGTTTTGAGTGTCTTCTTGGAGTAGCCGTTACGGCTATTGCTCGATTCGGAGTGCTGGTGCGTAAGCAATGGATGGGCTCCTCCTCACCCTAGCAATTCGGCGTCATTGCGCCAGAATGGTAAGTGCCAACTAGCCATTCAGATGATGAGGAGAAGCCCAATATGAACATTACAAGAGTTGGAGTAGATATCGCAAAGTCTGTTTTTCATGTTCACGGTGTTGATCGGCACGAACAGACTCAGTGGCAAGCAAAGCTCAAGCGTCATGAGTGGCTTGATATACTCAACCAGCGCGTACCAAAGGGAGCCGAAGTTGGTATCGAAGCGTGCGCTTCTGCCCGCCATTGGGGGCGGGAACTACAGCGGCGGGGATACACCGTTAAATTGATCGCCGCTCAGTTCGTGAAGCCTTACGTGAAAAGTAACAAGAATGATCGTGTCGATGCAGAAGCAATCTGCGAAGCCATGGGGCGACCTAGAATGAGGTTTGTTGGTGTTAAAACGGTCAAGCAGCAAGATATTCAGGCAGCCCACCGGGTCCGAGAGGAGCTTTTTGGTCAGCGGACGGCCAAGGCAAATCAGATTCGAGGGTTAGTTGGTGAATACGGCGTCATCGCACCGATCGGCATCAATAAGCTTCGGCAAGCATTACCCCAATGGCTTGAAGATACGGAGAATGGTTTGACCGATGAGTTTCGAGTTTTGCTGGCCGAACTCTCCAGCGATTTGAGGCACCTTGATCACCGTATAGCCGATATTGATGCCCGGATTGAGCAAACGGTTAAAACCGATCCAGTGGCGCGCCGTCTATTGGATGTGCGTGGTGTTGGCCCACTTACCGCTAGTGCTCTTGCTGGTGCACTCGGAGACGGCCACGCGTACAGAAAGGGCCGCGATTTTGCAGCCTCGCTCGGCCTTACTCCACGCCAACATAGTACCGGTGGCAAAGATAGGTTGCTGGGCATCAGTAATCGAGGGGGTAGCTACCTGAGGACGCTGCTGGTCCACGGTGCTAGGGCAGTCATTCGGCATGCGAAGGATCGAGATGACGGGCTGAGCCAATGGCTAAATGCGTTAAAAGCGCGTAAGCATGTAAATATTGTAACGGTCGCGTGGGCAATTGTTCACGACGAAACGAGCTATGAACCGATGTTAGCGGCATCCAGATAATCTGAATATTAGAAGATTAAATAGAAGGATAATTCACCACGATTGCAAAGCATAATGTTTGATGGCGAACAGGTTGAACCGAATATTCAAAAACTAACAACAATAGGTATATGGCCTCAATGACGCACAAAATAAATTCGTATTGCCTAATTTTCCTAACTAGTATCCTGAGCAGCCCCCCCAATAGAGCCTTCGCGGGGAACGCTATCACTCCTTTGGGCTTTGGTGCAGAATCCAACGCGATGAGTGGTACCGATATGGCATTTTCTAGCAACCCTACTGGAATTAACAACAATCCGGCGGGTATAGCTAAAACCAAGAGCTCCCAACTTGAGTTCACGCTTGAATCTCACCGTCTAATCGGTACTCGTCATAAGGATTCACTGGGTAATGACGTTCGAACAGAGCATGATAAGGCCTATCTCATAAACGGAGGCTGGCTCACCCCACTCAATAAATATCCAAACCTAACCGCTGGCATCGGTCTATTCGTACAGGGAGGCGCGGGGTTCAAATATTCTGGTCTACTAACAGAAACGGGCGAGCGCGACGACATCTCAGCCCTATTTGGTGTATTTCGCATCGCGCCAGCGCTAGCTTACAAGGCTACCGACACGCTACGACTAGGTCTTAGCGTGTCGGTAAATTACACGGAAGCCAATCAAGAGGTTTTCCCCAATATTTCAAATGCCGAATTTGGCTTATTTGGAGCAGAAATCATCAATGCTAGTGGCCTTTCCTATTCTTGGCGCGCCGGCTTACAGTATGATCTAAGCCCTGCTATAACCGTCGGCTTGGCCTATGGCGCCTCAACCAAAATGAAACTGGAAAATGGTGAAGCTATAATCAATTTCGAAGATCTTGGTTTTGGACGCGTAAATTATGCAGATGCTAGCATTAAAGGATTATCACTCCCGGAAGAAATAGGACTGGGTATCTCGTGGCAAGTCACCCCTCAACTAAATCTCGGAGCAGATATCAATTTGTATGCCTGGAAGGACGCACTAGGAAAAGTACAGACGCATTTCTCTCGCCCTCAACAACCAACACCAATGGCTGAAATAAATATTGAAAACGATCTCAGTGGTAAAAATAATTTTTCTAAATCAGTGGCTGCAATTTATCAAATAAATGATGCGAACATTATTTATACTGGCCTTTCTCACGTAGGGAGCGCCGTTAACGCCAGCGGCCTATCACCGCTAAATAACTTTACTGCCAAATGGCATTATAGTATTGGCTACGAACATAAATTCAACCCTCGCTGGAAAGGTTTCGTATCCTATACATACTCTCCCGCCAATTCACGTAGCTATTCAGACAAGCAACTCCCTCTCGGCAATGAATCCGAAGCCTCATTTTCATATTATTCGATGATTTTTACAATGCGCTACGCTTGGTAGAAGTAAGCGATCAGCTAACCACACCCTATACGAGCGACGCATTCCTGGGTAGCCGCGCCTGCAATTCCTCATCGTCCGATATTCTCGGTAGCTTTGTAAAC
>NZ_JACHHW010000018.1 GCF_014202945.1 Zhongshania antarctica
GTAGCTCTCAGCCTGGGTGGGTGCATACCAACCACCTAGTCAGAAGTCCTGACTAATATTCAAGAACTACACAGCAGCTTTCTTGCGTGCCTTCGGTTTTTTCTTTTCAACAGGCAGTAAAGAAGCGATCTTCTGGTACAGCTCAAACAGAAACGCCACCCTTTCCGCCTCAGTATCCCAGCTCTTTTTTCCACAGCTAGGTACATAAGCCGCATCCACGGCTCGGTCGAGCGTCTTATAATCCCTTACATACCGCCACATTAATTTTCAGAATAGCTCCATACCATTGAACTCAAAATATGCCATTACCTCTTTTGGAGGAATCTCATCATCGTCATCTTTTAACCTAAACCAAATTTTCTTTTTAACCATCAACCTAAGAAATAGAGCTTCAAGGTTTTCCGCAACTTTTTTAGATTCGCAAAAATAATATACTTTCACATACCTATTTTTCTTAATATTCGATAAGTGGCCTCCAATAATTTGCACATATCTCTCAGGAGATTTCCGGCTTCGCTCTACTTCTACTGCTACCGAAACAAAGTTTTCATTATCAATAGGAAAACTTACAACACCATCAGGATATACAGACCAACGTTTTGGATGACCTTTCCGTTCATTTTGAGCAGGTAGTAATCGGGTTGGAGTCCAATCTTCACAATCTAGGTCTATCTCAAAATATTGACTACACCGTTGAACATCTAACGTATGGGCAATGGTCACCGGCGACACACTACCAACCCTATGATGACGTAAACTCACTGTAGCTACATCCTCAGGACTAAGACCTTCTAATACACCATTAGATGTAATACCCCATAAAGGCAACGCCCTACCCTTGATAAATGACACTTCGTCTTTAACTAATAATTTCTTCCGTTCCATACGATTTAATACATTAAGAGCTGCTCGGTTCCCTATACCCATTTCAACCGCAAGAATAGCTGTCGAGCTATAAATTTCCCTCCTCAAAAAATCCAGTACCCATTCTTCTTTCTCCGCAGCCCTTTGTTTTCGCTCAGCAGGATCTGCAATCAAGTGCTCAATCATTTAAAAATACTCCTTTTAAATATTCATGTCGCAGCTGAATAGACTTCTTTGCCTGAAGGCACATCACCCCAAAGTGATTGCCGTAAGGCTGGGGGGAGCCGCTTATCAAAAATCGACCCCAGTCGATTTAGTACACCCCAGTGTACGGTTGGTAAGTGGGGGGCGTAGCCCAGCGCGTCGGACAGCGGCCGACAACCCGCTTTGAGGGGCGACGTTCAGGAGCGCACGGAATGTAGGCTTACCGGATCGGGTTCCCTGGCTAATTGCAAAATTAGACGAGGGCCGGTAAGCCGAAGTGGAGGGCCGAAGTTGCCATGTTGCAAGCGGACGCGGCACATGAAAACTGAAGCCCGCAAAGCGGGTTGTCGGGCGTAGCCAGACGCGCCCTAGCAATCGTAATGCAGCGTCCAGCGCAATGGAGTGCGCAGCCCATGAAATGGGCGAAGAGGTTGTTTGGTGGGGCGTCCAGCCACTCCAAATAACCAATCTTTTGACGTTGCTGGCAACATGCACGAATATTCACCTCGTTCCGTACCCTCGTACCTAAATCAAGTACGAAAAGGAGGATACAAAGATAGGTACGAGTAAACAAGCTTTTTTCCGATCGGAAAAAACGTTCAAAATTTACCATCCTCTAACCTGAAAATCAGCATCAAACTAAACCTATGATGAATCAGGTGGATCATACCCAGAAACATCAAGATCCAATTCACAAGAATCCAAGAAATCGCCACCTAACAACCCAACGCCTAAAACAATACCACTGCCCCTGCGGGGAGCTGATATCTGATGTGCAGCATACTTAACACTTGTTTGAAGAGCCGAAACCCCGCGCAAAGGAACGATATTGGACGGTGATGGAGATAGCGCCTCTTCCAGAATATGCCGGTACTTAGCTATCGTTTGCCGAGACAACCCTGACGCTCTTGCCACGACCGCCTGAGAGAGTCTGTCACCCCTTTTGAGCAGCGATCGACACACAGCCCTTATCTTTGATTCTGTGCCTCGCTGGCGCGCTTGGTGCGTGTGCTCGGCAGCTAGCCGCTGCCGCTCATTGAGCGGCAATGACTTATCCAGCCGCATTACTCCTCGATGACACTGACTGCTACCTTGGTACCTATCCCACGTCCAGCGAGCCACAGACTTAACCGTAGCGTTCACCTGAGCTACGCTCAGGTTCATAGCAAAGCCCCGCAACCGGTAGTTATTTTTGTTGTAGGCGTAAGCTTCCAGCAGGCGGATAAAAGACTGGTATGCCCCCTGCTCTTTCTCACGAGTTACGATGGAATAAGCGTAAAACCGCAATTCTTCAAACAGCAGGCAATGGCGGGAGTGCGATACCACATCAAGATCGGGGCCAACGCTCCAACGAGGCTTAACGGCTAAATCTACGTGATCGGCTAGCTCACCTAACTCATACTCAGTGGTATGGATTTCCCACGTTGACCACCAAGGGTGCCCTGGTGTTTTAGCGACCGGCCCACTATAGGCTGGATCAGCGTTTAACCGCGCAGCCATCGCCTCATAAACGGCCTTCATGTACTGAATAGGTTTAGATCGAGCATTCTCGGATGTACAGACTGGCACGATGGCGTAGAACAGATGCGAATGGCCGCTATTACGGTCACTCACTACCATATTTGGCGCTGGGAGGTTTTCATCCTCCCAAATAAGGGCATTGGAATGATCTAGATCGAAGACAAGCCAACTCACCATATTAGGTCGGTTGACTTGCATATACGGATGACGAATAGCGTACTCACGCGGCCTAACAATAGCTGCGGTTTTGTTATCGCTACAGCGAGGCAAGTACGGTGCCTCCAAGAGCAATCGGTTTAGTGCAGTACCTGATTGGTAATAGCGATCAACGGCCTGCGTTGCCGGCCCTATTGGTACTGATCCCACTCTATTGATCCCATTGGCTTTTCCTACATCCATTTGCGCCAAGGGAAGCTACTTCCATCAAAACACTACTCATTGATGCCTCAAAAACAGGCAACATGATTTGCGGTGATGGGTTCTTGCGTATATTATAAATACACAAGGGCTTCCCAAGCCTGAGTATTGAATGTTGTCTTGAGCGCCAACTCCTCAACATTCAACCGAATTTAAGACCCAGCCTTGTGCTGGGTTTTTCTTTTTTAGCTTTCGTTAAACTCTACAGTCACACTCCTGAAGCCAATGTCCTGGGCATCTGATAAAGCACCATTAAGCCGCTTATAAACCTTGTCATTTTCTGTTCTAGCTTTCGTGATTCGCTCTTGGTTTCCATTAGCTTTTTGAAAGACCAACATCCAACGGTCACGTTCCATAGGAGCAGGAATGATAGTTGCTGTACGCAACAACCCTTCTTGAAACATCTGCCGTAGCATTCTGATTTCCACTCGCAACCCTTAATAAATAACAAAGTTCAAACGCACCACGCCATCACAAAAGTATACTATCCTGCTCATGTTTAGCAATACCCATGCTCTACAGATTATTAATATGCTTGTTTTGGTACTAAAACAGTACTACATTAGTACCTAGCTAATTTAGTACCAAATTAACACTATATTAGTACTAAATGGGCACTAAAACGGCACCAAAATTACACAGGAATGGTACCAATGATCGTACTTATAGGCAGTCAAAAAGGTGGTTGCGGCAAATCCACCACAGCGGTAAATATATGCGCGGAATTGGCAAAAAATGGTCATGACGTAGTACTAGTTGACGCCGACCGACAATGTACCGCCGCTAATTGGGCGCTAGATCGTACCTCCAATGAAAGTCTTCCGACTGTTCATTGTGTCCAGAAATACGAAAACATCCGCGACACATTGTTAGATCTCGACAAACGATATGGCTACGTTATCGTCGATGCCGCTGGCCGTGATAGTCGAGAGCTACGCACAGGTATGACGGCAGCACATTGCTTAATCGTGCCCTTCCGACCTTCTCAGCCGGATCTAGACACCCTCCCCAACCTACAAGAAATCATCACTCAAGCCAAAGACTTGAATTCAAAACTGATCGTCTATGGCTTGATCACAATGGCCCCGACAAACCCCGTTATTCATGAAGCAGAAGAGGCCCGTGAATACCTTCAGGACTACCCCGAAATAAAGTTACTCGACACTATCATTAGAGACCGCAAGGTCTATCGCGATGCGATGAGCGAGGGTATGGGCGTTGTCGAAATGAACAATCCCAAAGCAACTGAAGAAATCCAAGGAATAATGAAGGAGGTGTTCTGATGGTTAAGCGCCGCACCCCCCTGGCTACAGCCACACCACGGCAAGAACCGAGCGCAGAGCAAATCGAAGCGTTTGCATCCGGCGTCGATGGCGGCACCAAACAACTGACAACCGTAGAGCCTGACAAAAGCCTTAGCCCAAAAGCCAGCAGAGACTATAAAGCCATTCGCGTGCCGTTCAATAAATATGAGTTTGAAGCGCTAGGGATACTCGCAACAAAGACCGGTCGATCCAAACTTAACACCATCAGGCACGCGCTTCTCAGGCTTGCCGACGAAGAATCCGAGCAGTCATAGTGGTACCATTAAGGAGCCTTTTTGGTACTATTTTGGTACTACATTTATTCTGGTCATCGATTGCGTCTGCCGGTACACAAGGCTACGGTAATGTTGTCGTTGATACAGTGACAACCATCTACGATGGTGACACTTTCAGGGCTACGATAAACGATTGGCCACCGATCATTGGCAAAAACATCCCTATCAGAGTCAACGGCATCGACACCCCAGAAATGAGAGGAGGGTGCAGGGAAGAGATCGAACAAGCCAGGAAAGCAAAACAGGAAGCCGTGGCGATGATCCGTGCAGCAAAGGTCGTTGAGCTTAGAAATATTAATAGAGATAAGTATTTTCGGATCGTTGCCGATGTGTACTTAGACGGTAAAAGCCTAGGCGATTCCTTGATAGGGAAGGGCTTAGCTAAGACTTATGATGGAGGGAAAAAGGAAAAGTGGTGCCTATTTAGTACCAAATAAGTACAACTTTTTTGGCACTAAATCATTACATAATGAATTAGCTGAGTGTTATTCAAACTAGCCTAATTAGGCAGACAAACAAAAGAGCAGCTAATCGAAACACTATGTGTGCCATTAGATATGACACCTGCTGAAAATATGGCATCGCCTTTAGGCTCATAACTCACCAAGCAATTTTGTTGGGCAACGCTGCCAAGGGTCTGGAAACCAGAAAAAGCACAAAATTTGAAGTGCTGGTTATGTACTACAGCCGATAACCGGACACTGCATTGAGTGGGATCGTTATAACCACTATCCATAAACTTGAGCCCTACCTCCCTCGGGAAATAACCCTGTTCTTGTAATATGCAGGTATTCGATGCTTTAGTGCTAGGATCAACGCTCATATTGAGATTAATCGGTGACCCGGCAAAACTAAACGCAGTTGAGAACAAGAAGACAGCAGCACTAAGCCTAGGTAAAGACATCGAAATTTCCTTATCGAATGATAGTAATAGCTATTGAGACCAATTCATTTCAATACAACTGAAATGAATTGCTATATTACGACCAATTTAGATTTTTCAGAACTAACAATATCGTCTTCTATATAAGGATTACGGAAAAAATCATCAACTCTAATTCTTACTATCTAAAAAAAGAAGATAGAAGCAAAATTAGGGCTAGATATACAAAGTCATCTCCGCACTTAGCCTCTCCCAATGTTAGACTCGGGTGATCATGGATAGATCAATATAAAGGATAAAGGACATGTTGAAACTCACGCGTAAACCAGGCGAATCAATCCATATCGGCGGCGACGCCATCGTCTACATTGATCGCATCGATGGCGGCAAAGTAAAAGTGTCGATCGATGCGCCAGATGATGTGCTCATTTTGAGAGGCGAGCTAACTGATGCCACTCCTCCTTTAATGCATGTAGATTATGTAGAGGACGATTACTAACCGCACTAGTCGCTGCAGCGACTGGGACAGGTGGTGTTTAAGAAACACCCCTAGCAGTGACTTTGCCTCGCCTTTCGCTAATAAGTATTGGCCTGACCGGTTAATGAACCAAAGTGTACAGCATGACCTCCGCATCCATTTCACCGCTTTTACTTAATCCCTCGCAATAAAACCACCGTTTTCTATACGCCCTAATAGAGGCCAATTTCGCTAGCGAAATTGGCCTCTATCGCGATCAAAAACCCGTATAATAATCAACGTACAATAAACCAACCTTTTGTATACAGGTAAAAGCATGATCATCGGCTATGCCAGAGTCTCTACGACTGATCAGAACACAACACTGCAAACCGACGCATTAACTGATGCCGGTGTAGAAAAGATTTACGAAGAGACACTATCTGGGACTTCAAAAGAACGACCGGAGCTGACAAAGTGCCTAGATACCCTCAGGCAAGGTGACACCTTAATGGTTTGGCGTCTCGACAGGCTTGGTCGAAGCCTGAAAGACCTAGTAGCGATCATCTCCGAACTTGAAGAAAGAGGCATCGGATTTCAATCGATAAACGAAGCAATTGACACCACGACCGCAGGAGGAAAGCTAATTTTCCATATCTTCGGTTCATTAGCCGAATTTGAGAGGTCATTAATTCAAGAACGAACTAAGGCGGGTTTAGCCGCTGCCAGAGCCAGGGGCCGGAAAGGCGGTAGACCACTAGCATTGACAGAACAGCAAACGAAGAAAGCTCACGCGATGCTCAGAGACCCCACGATCACCAAGACTGAAGTGGCCAAACACTTCAACGTCACAAGAGCCACCTTAAATACTTCCCTAAAGAGAGTGCTATAGAGAAGTAGGCACTTTAAAATAAAACCACAGGAGAAATAGGAAACAATAATGAGAACTGCTCTTGCCTTACAGGATGTAACACAGCTCAATAATCCACTTGTGCGCTACCATGCCTGCAAGGCGATGGCTAAGGGTTTTGCAAACTCGCGCACCTCGGATGAACAGCGTACCCAGGATGCTCGGGTTTTTTGTGCCGCTATAATTGATTCGTACTGGCACACCCTCTGCAAACGCTACAAATCTAGAATGAAGCCTAAAAGCTCCCCATATATTATGCAGGAAATCGAGCCAGATGCTCTGCTACTGGCGGCAGAAACGGGGGAGTTGATAGCACAGTTTCCAGTGGAAGATGCTGGGTACCTAATTGGTTCAATTTATACGGTAATGTTACCCAGCTCTTTACGCTCTAGCTTGGGAGCGTATTACACACCTCCTCCGCTGGTTTCCAGACTGCTGGATCTAGCCGAAAAAGCTGGCTTTGATTTTAAAAAGGGTACAGCCATTGATCCTGCATGTGGTGGAGGTGCTTTCCTAGCTCCAGTTGCCATGAGAATGATTAAAAGTATGCCTAAAGCGTCCGCTGAATGGACACTAAAGCGCATTAGTCAAAGACTGCGCGGAATCGAAATTGACCCCTTCGCAGCTTGGATGAGCTGTGTCATCCTAGAAGCGTCTATCCTTCCATTGTGTATTGAAGCTAAAAGGCGACTGCCAAACCTTGTTACCGTTGGAAATGCACTTAACGTGTCCGATATGGGCACTTTTGATCTAGTAATTGGTAACCCCCCCTACGGACGGACAAAACTCTCTCTGGAAATGCGGGACACCTATTCTCGATCATTGTACGGCCATGCGAATCTATATGGTTTGTTTACAGACTTGGCTCTGCGACTTGCAGCAGATAATGGCGTTGTTGCTTACCTTACCCCCACGTCATTCCTAGGCGGGCAATATTTCAAATCGCTACGGGAGTTGCTGACCTCCGAAACGACAATAAAGTACATCGACTTCATCTCTGACCGAAATGGCGTCTTTGATGATGTGCTTCAAGAAACCTTGCTAACCACCTACAAAAAAGAAAGAAGTAACCAATCCGCCAATATATCGCTGGTTATGCCACAAGGATTAAATTCCGCAAAGGTTGAAAAAATTGGTAACGTTAAAATCCCTAAGTCGGGAGAGCCTTGGGTACTCCCTCGCGGCACCGCTGAGGCAAAGTTTATCGCCAACCTAGCAAAAATGCCCACGCGCCTGATCGACCTTGGCTACAGAGTATCGACTGGCCAGCTTGTGTGGAACCGACACAAAGATCAGCTTCGCTCAATGCCTTCAAAAAACACCCTGCCATTAATCTGGGCAGAGTCAGTAACATCTGAAGGCTTTAAGTTCAGTGCTACTCGACGAAATCATGTTCCGTATATTGCGCTCTCGGCTAAAAAGCCACACCTAGTAACACGTAAGTCCTGTATTCTTCTGCAGCGTACTACCGCAAAAGAGCAAGTCCGCCGCTTAATTCCCGCCTTACTGCCACAGAATTTCTTAGATGAGCATGGCGGAGTTGTTGTAGAAAACCATCTCAACATAATTCACTGTGATAACTTATCCGCAGCAGTTAGTCCAAAAACCATTTGCGCCTTACTCAACACTGAAGCAGCAGACAGAGCATTTCGTGGTATCAGTGGAAGCGTCGCTGTATCTGCTTATGAGGTGAATGCACTACCCCTGCCAACCGTTGACCAAATTTTAAAACTAGAAAAGTTAATTAATCGTGGATGCCATAAAGCAACGATAGAGCGGAAGGTGTCAGAATTCTATGGAGAAAAAACAACGTGATATTTCCGGAAGTACCATCGTTAGCTTTGATCGCTGAAAGACTCCCCAAAATCTTCCCTGAAGGTACAGAGCATAGAAATTATCTCATCCGAGAAATGGCGGCTAAAACCCTTTATGTCATGTTTTATGCTGGAGCCATCGAGGGATCTGATCTTTGGGTGCGTCCAAGCCAGATCACAGATATGACAGATGATCAGGCTCAGCTAATTGATATAGAAAGCAGGAAAGCATGGGTAAAAATGATGCTTTCCAATAAGAAAAAGAAATCCGAAAACCCGTGGTATGCTGCAAATAGTCGAGAGCCTATACGGGATGAAACCATCCGAACAGGATTAATTCCACTACAAGCCGTAATAGTTCGCCAAGGCATACCCACTACTTCATCAAAACCTACTTATGCTCTGCAAAAAGAATTTACAGAACTTTTTGCTATTAGTCTTAACGGTGATGGCCTCAATTCAGCAATTGAGCTATGGCAGAAAAGGCACCTTTCAAAAGCCGCGATCACTCGGCTGAAACTGATGAAGAGCTATGGCTCAGATGACTTCGAATCTATACAAATAACGTTTCCAGATGGCGCAATACGCAAGCTGGAACCTGGACCATCCAGCCTTATATCCAAGGCTGTTATAGAGGAGTTCGCACCAAGATTCCTTAAAAAACCGAAAGTCCTTTGGTTATCTGAATCAGGAAACAAGGTTGTGGCCCAGGACGAAGCTCTGGCCCAAGCTCTAGGCCTTAAAATAGACCCCTCAAGGGCACTTCCCGACATTATCCTTGTTGACCTAGGTAATGACAGTACCGGTCTTGAAATGCTAGTTTTGTTCACGGAGGTTGTCGCATCTGACGGCCCCATTAATCGCCAAAGGAAAGAAATCTTAACTACTCTTGCTACAGAAGCAGGATTTGATCCTGAACACCTAGCGTTTTTAACTGCATTTATTGATCGAAGCTCACAACCTTTCAAGAAGTCTATCTCCGAACTGGCATGGGGATCTTATGCCTGGTTCTCTTCTGAACCAGATTATATTATTGACCTCAGAGAGCATGACGAGTCCGTGAAGCTTACATCTCTAACCAAACGAAAAAAATAGATTCCCTTGGCGACCGTGAGGCGCTGCCCCACACCCCGCAATCAGCCGTGATTGATCCTCGGGAACATGGCCGGCGCTGCGCTTGTTCATGCCCCTCAGATCGAGGCTCCAAACCCCCAGCCTGTCAAGTGTAAAGCCTACGGCCCATGCATTCTCCCGTTCAGACTCCCTCGCTTTGCTCAGTCCCTTAGCTGCGGCCTCATACCTGGCACTGGACAGACCATCAAAATAGTGAGCTTTACATTTAATAAAATCGAACACAAAATATTGTTACCGGCTAAGGTATACATCTTGACCGCTAAGGCAGCTCACCACTGCCTTAGCTATTCCTACTCACGATATTTTCACCCACACATCTGAACAAGATTTGGCGATTTCGCTAGCGAGATTTGCTAAATAATCTATTGAAAACCCTTGCAATAAGTACCTTTTTTGGTACAATAGAGCATGAAAAAGATAAGCGCCCATTTTTTTAAAACAGACAGCGGCAATCAGCCAGTAAAGGAATGGCTATTGATGCTTGGCGACCCTGACAAGAAAATTATCGGACAGGACATTAAGTCCATTGAATTTGGCTGGCCTCGGGATTATCAACCACCGACTTTGGTAAAGAATCTCCACGGCAAGGTGAACGAGGTACGCTCTAATATCAGTGACGGCCGGATAGCACGGGTGCTATTCGCAGTGATAGACCAGAAAATGGTGTTACTTCATGGATTTGTTAAGAAGTCCCAAAAGACACCAAAAGCGGATTTGGATTTAGCCAAATCTAGGTTGAGAGACTATGAGAGAGGATAGTCACATGGAAAAAAGCAAACACTTGGGCAGCAGCTTTGATAGCTTCCTTGAAAGCGAGGGAATTCTTGAAGAGGTTGAAGCGGTAGCGATCAAGCGGGTGCTGGCTGCGGAAGTTAGCCAGTATCTTGACCTTAATCAGGTCAAGAAAACCGTCTTTGCAAGACGGATCAACACTAGCCGCAGCCAGTTGGATCGCCTGCTTGATAGCGAAAACCCCAGCGTCACCCTGCAAACAATGGTGAAGGCAGCGCGGGGCATAGGTAAGAAACTCGAATTGAAGTTGGCTTCTTGAGTCCTGAAGGTTATAACAAAATAATCCCCTTTGGCGATTTCGCTAGCGAAATTTGTCAAATGATCTATTTAAGATAAACTGAAAATTCACTTTATGAGGAGAAACAAGGATGTTGATCTCAACAAGCATCACCAAAATTTGAAATTGCGTGTGCATTGAACCTAGTAGATTCTCTGAGGCAGTTTGATAGTGCACTTAACGCACTCAATTCCCTGTTTATAAAGGACAGGAATTTAAAAAATATAATAGCTTGCTGAGAGAGACTAAGCCTTAAACAAGCTTGGTTCCATAGTGGTATTCTAGGCCAACAAGATTCGTTTGAGCGCCTACAGATGTTTCTTCGGGCTCCCACGTACCATATTCAACGTCTTGTACCCCAGTTTCAATCTTCACTTGATTCTGCTGGTCTGTAAGGTTCTTCATTCTAGTGTTGAAGCGCCTTTCTTGTGGTGTGTTTTTATCAATCCATACCAAGACAGGCACGACAAAAAACAGTGAAATTAATAAAACCCCCATAACAAGATTTCCTTCCTGTGGTAATCAGACAATGTAGCTCAAGAGGAAACTATAAGCTTACGCACACATTTACACAAATTAATCTGAACGAAGCGACTGTGGGTGTTCAGAGGGGCACAGCCCCTTTGATCCCAGCGAAGCGGAAATTAGTGCCCTCAATATATTCTACCGACTGACTCACACTCTGCCCATACACTTAGACTCACGAACAAAAACGACATCATCTACCGAATCGTTCAGATGGCTGAAATTTTAGACAAAGGCGCTAAAAAGGATCACTTTATGATCTGATATTACTCCGAAAAGGATTTCTCATGTCAGACAATATAGAGATGTTGCGACGCATTCTTGCTGAACAAAAAAAAATAACCGATCTCGTTCAACGAGCATCACCAAAATTTGAGATAGAGCGTGCATTGGCCTTAGTAGATCCTATGAGGCAATTTCACGACCAAAACGTATTTTATAGCAATATTGAAAAAGCCGTAGAAGCTGCAAAAAACCCAATAGCCCACTATTTCCAAGATGACGACTTCCAGAAAATTATAAACGGGCAGTCCGTCGCATTAGAGGTCGAAAAAGCTCAGCGAATGCTGGAGGAACAGCGTGCGCTGTTGAATTCTGCTTATGAGGTTGTTAAACAAACTGGGAACCAAGCATCCGAGCTTTTCACTTCCATAAGAAACCCTATCGACGAAATTATTCGATTTCATCAAAGCCATGATTACGAACGCATTACAGAGCTTACTTATAAAGAAATTAGCAGCTTCGTTGACCCTTTATACGAACGATTCAGAGATATAACTAGCTACATTAATGAGTTAGAGGAAGAAATAATCAACGCCCCTGATAAAAAGGGTGGAAGACGGTCTCCAAAAGAAATAGCTAAGTGGTTAATTGTAATTAGTTTAGCGCTAAATAACGTCGAGCAAATAGTGGACATATGGGGGTCATTCCAAAACCAACAAGGGACTAACACAACACTGTCCATAGATCTAAAAGGCAAAGGAAAAATCTTATTCGAGCAGCGTCAGGTTATATCTCAGAAGATAGGTCATGCTGTATCTGACGAATTTTACTCTGCAATAACAACAACTAAAGTTAAGTTACGATCAGGCCCGTCTACAAACAACGACAAACTTACCACCCTCCCCCCAAGAACCCACTTCCTTGTGACAGGAGAAAATGGGGAGTGGGCATCCGGCTTCGCTTCTTTAGAAGATG
>NZ_JACHHW010000019.1 GCF_014202945.1 Zhongshania antarctica
TTTCATCTCTTGCCGGAGAAAAAAATGATGAGCTTACCTTCAGCTGACCCTTTCTTCTACTGCATCAGATGATGCACTTCAGATTTGAAACCACGTTAACTTATCAGACAGATCGCCTCGAATAGAGAATCGGGCCTGTTCGATATCTTTTTCACGAGAATTTTCTCCCGTCACCGTATTTTCAACAAAACCACCGTCATTCGACTTTCTGCCCGCAATTCGAAATGACCAGTTGTCACTAATTGGCCCGCCCAACGCCATTTCGTAACTGCGTAAATCTCGGTCACCACGCTCAGCAGATAGATATCCCTCCCACTCTTGAGAAGGTGTTCCGTGCTCAATTTTGATCACACCACCGGTTGCGTTCCGGCCATAAAGCGTACCCTGGGGGCCCTTCATTACTTCTACTTGCGCAAGATCCAAAAATCCCGGCTTAAGAAAGTCCAATCTAGGCACATAAACATCGTCCAGAATATAGGCCACCGCCTGTTCGCCGATCACATTCAACTCTGCCGTGCCAATACCGCGCATGTACACCGCATTGTAGTCAGTGTTAATAGACACGTTCGGTAGTAAATGGGCCATATCAGTAAGATCGGAGATTGCCTTATCGCGCATATCGGCACCCGCAAGAACAGTGATCGCGATGGGCACATCTCTAACGTCTTGCGAGCGGCGCTGCGCAGTGACAACGACTTCTTCAATTTTCAAAATTGGCTTATATTCTTCCTGCTCAGCGATAGCTGACACAGAAAATGCTGCCATGATTATAATCAATTTATTTTTATTCATAGGTCAAACAACACCTTTAACAGCATGAGGAACGAGATTCATCAATTCATTTCTGCACTCTATCGCACACGCACGAAAACCCAATTAGCATTTCAATCAATAATGTTGACCGAATCGCTGACCATTCAATAAAAGCGGATACCTAGGTTTTTATCGCGTACTGGACTATACCAACTACACCGAGTAGTAAATGCTGGGAAGTCCAGTGAGTAATCGCCGTTCACTGCTAGCACTGAGACACAACCGTATGACCTGAACATTTCCGGAGACTAATATGCCTGCAAATGTGAATCATCAGATAGGTCGCCACACCCTCACACTGTCGCTATGGCGCTTCATTAGAAAGGAGGCGCCCCATGGTTGCAACTTGGAAAAGCAACATCAGACAATTAGCAACTAAGTAATCTCAAACTTCCGGCGGTTGGCTGGCGTATAAATTATCGTTCCAACGCTTCATTGTCTGAATATCGTCATGGTCGAAGGTCAATGAATACCGAGGCGAAAGATATTCCATAAATCGAAATGCCAACATGCGAAAGATTCCGGGCTTGAACCATTTATAATAAAACAAATCCCAGCGATCTCTCAGGGTCGGCTTGCAACCAAAACCCTCAGCGATAACATTTACCGCGTCATCAAACATATAAAACAAATGACGAGACCGGAAGGCCATTTTCAATCTGTGCCAGTAGTTGTTTTTTCCGAAATAGAGGTACTGGTCATGGCTAACAGCCCCGTGTTCCGCCTCTTCTAGGAAGTGCCAGTGGAACACTCTTGCCGCTTGCTCATGCATGTCATCATTAAATTCCGGATTTTCATGCCAAACTTGTGCAAAGGAATAAAGCGAATGTTCACCGGCCGCGGCTACGCCCATCATGTCTACTGCCGTTAATCCCTCAGTCACTTTTTCGATGACTTTATCGTATATTTTTGTGACAGACTCAACGTCATAGCCGTTTTTTTCCAGATGTTGATTTAGCTTTCGATGTACCGACGAGTGCTGGGCCTCCTGTTTAATCATGTCACGACAATCCTGGAGTAACTTTTCGTCATTCTCGATAGTTTCTAAAGTAGGTAGCAGCGCCTTTATAAAAAAACTTTCAACTGGTGGTGCAGCCATGGAGAAGGCAGCCCAGAAATAGCCAATCAATGGACTACGTCCCTTAACAAAATCCACCGGAACATTGGAAAAATCCCAACGCAAGTCTTTTCTTATAGGGATATCAAATGGTGTTTGTGACGCCGTGGATGAAACATCCGTCAATTTATAATTCATTATCATCGTCCTAGAGGTTTCCTGTCTGTTGTATAAGGAATGACGTCAATTCTAGATAGTAAGCAAATGTAAAAGAATGATCGAAACAAACAAAAAGCTGTTGAAATTGACAATTTAGGACGACAATAGCATCCCATGTAATGTTGATGCTCAGAAGGCCTGTGAAATCGGCCTTCTTACCAATTATCAAGCCTTAGGCAAATACAATGTCGCAGCCGAAACCTACTTTTTGGAAGTACTTTCAAGAAATGCTGGTTGAATCAAACACTTCAAACTCGCTTGCGCTGGAGCGCCTTGAGGCGTTATTGCAAACCATAGGGAGCAACCCATTCGAAGGGCAACATGAAGAGCTCGCCGAAATTCTCCAGATCATGTCTGAGCTTCCTACCGGCCACGAATTAGCTTACCAAGCAGGCTCGAATATCCCAATGACCGCTTACGCCCCACTAGTAATACCCATGAAATTCGCCCCAACAATACGAGATAGCCTGAATTTTCTTCGCCGGTATCTGCACTTACAAGTGCCACTGATAGCAGTAAATTTTGACGAAGAAGAAGGAAGTGGGATTTTTTCTCTATCATATCGTGTCGCTCTTCCGGATCACGCCAGTACATTTCTCGCTACCGGCGCTTTCTCGGCACTGAATACAGACCTGTCTCTGATTACAGGGAGTAGTAGAAACTTTCAAAGCGTCTCACTGAAATATTGCGCCGCTGAGTATATTTCTACATTTAGCAAACATTTCGGAGTCACACCGATGGTCGGCGCTGACAAATATAGCGTTACGCTTTCCGAGAAATTACTTAATACACCCAATCCACTCGCCGACCCATTCTCATTCAATAGCTATCGAGAGGACTACGAAGAACAGCTTCGCATCAACCAGTTAGCACGCTCAAGGTCGGAAGAAATCCGCCAGGAATTAATGGCCCAAATTGACAGTCCGCCAAATCTCCGTGGATTGGCCATGCAACTGCATATATCGGAACGGCAGCTTCGCTTTTCACTCTCCAAGGAAGACACTAGTTACCGGAAAATATTGATGCAATGCCGAATTGATTATTCCCGCACACAGCTGGCGAACCCCAGAATGAATATTACAAATCTAGCGAATAAGTTAGGCTATAGTGATTTGACAGCCTTCATTCATAGCTTCAAGCGTTGGACAGGAAAAACCCCTAAAGAATTTCAAAACGAAATACTTTCCAATAACATTCAGAAAAGCTAATACCTAACTACGCTTAGTCAATGCGAAGCGGAATACAATCAAGTAAACCGCCACCAATATCCACTGACAAAACTTTTTCACCACACTTCCACTGCGGCAACATTGGCGTAATAGAGCCTCATTTTTTCTCTGACGCACTCTGCGTCGCATACGCTTTCGCCGCTTCCTGTAAGATATATTGACGAATCGCCTCAGCATCTTTCATATCTAAAATATTGCTAAAGCCCACCATACCTCCATCCTTCAAGGCTCCCCCGATGACTATACCTGGCCACATATCGTGGACCGCTTTGCTAGACTTACGCAGGTCGGGTATAACACCACCACTGACCGCTCTGTCGCCATGACATAGCTGACAATTACGGTGGTACAAGAGCATACCTTGATGCAGCACAGTATTATCTGCTGTAACCATTCCAGCCGGTGAGGGAATCGCGAAATTAGATTTCTCAATCACGGGCAGTTTTGAAGTGCCCCCCAGCTTATACACGAGGACACGAGAGCGATTTTTCAATTCGTATTGGGCGGTCAATCCCCCCAATATCGTCGCATACCCTCCGCCCCAACCTGCCGCGATCGCAATATATTGTTCACCATCAACCTGATAGCTAATCGGAGCTGCCATCGCATTCGTTTGCAACCAATGGGACCAAAGTTTCTCACCTGTACGACTGTTGTAAGCAGTAAGATAACCTTGTGGGTTTGCCTGGAATAACAAACCACCTGCAGTAGCCACCATACCGCTGGCCCCTACGTCTTTATGGTCAAATTGCCAAACGGCTTTTTGCGTTATTGGGTCCCATGCCAATATGAAGCTATTGAACATCTTGCGCATTGCCGGTCGAATTCCCGGCTGATCGGGAGCGGCAAGCCCCATCATATCAACGCCGAGATTTGAGGTGTCAGGCTTGTACTGTTTGTCAGACGGGTCCTGCGGATCAAGGTAGGACGCTAGAAAGTTCTGTGCAGGAATGTATACAAGGCCTGTTTCGGGCTCATAGGACATAGGGTGCCAGTTATGTCCGCCACCGGAACCGGGAGTGATGACTTTTGGCTCTGAGAAATCACGAACGCCGGGTAGCTCCACCGGCCGACCGGTTTTCATATCAACATGACTTGCCCAATTGATATCGACATAGTTGTTCGCTGATATCAGTTCACCGGTCTTTCGATCAATTACGTAGAAAAAGCCATTCTTCGGCGCCTGCATCAACACTTTTCGCAGCTTGCCTTCAATAACAAGATCCGCAAGCATAATGTGTTGAGTGGCCGTGTAATCCCAGCTTTCGCCTGGCGTAGTCTGATAGTGCCATACATAGTCGCCGGTATCCGGCCTTATCGCAACGATCGAAGCCAGAAATAGGTTATCACCTTCTCCATTGCTTCTGAGCTTGTGGTTCCACGGGGAGCCGTTGCCTACGCCAATGTAAAGCAGGTCAAATTCAGGGTCATAAGCCATGCTGTCCCAGACCGTACCACCGCCACCCCACTTCCACCACTCGCCATTCCACGTGGCGGCCGCCATCTTCATAGCATCATTTTCGAACCCGTCTGCTGGGTTACCCGGCACGGTATAAAAACGCCAGTGCATCTCACCGGTGATTGCATCGTAGGCGGAAACGTAGCCACGGACTCCCATTTCAGCACCACCATTGCCAATGACAACTTTGCCTTTTATTACACGCGGCGCACCGGTAATCGTATATGACTTTGTCGGGTCAACCGTCAGAACGTCCCAGGCTTTTTTCCCGGACGTGGCATCCAGTGCCACAAGACGACCATCAATAGTGCCTAAATATACATTCCCGCCATAATAGGCAACACCACGATTTACAACGTCGCAGCAAGCCTTAACCGCTGTTGCTCGATCAACCTGTGGATCGTAGTCCCACAATAGCTTGCCGCTCTTCGCATCTAAAGCATAAACAATCGACCACGAGCCTGTGACGTACATAACACCATCAACAACTATCGGCGTCGCCTCAACACCACGCTTGGTGGTCATATCAAAGGACCAGGCAAGACCGAGGTCGTTCACATTCGCTGTGTTAATTTGATCAAGCGGAGAATGCCGCTGCTCGTCATAGGTTCTGCCATGCGTTAGCCAATTCTGGGGTTCACTCGCCGCATTCAGCAGTCGGGCAGACGCGCTATCCTTTTCGATATTAGAATCAGTCGACTTTGAGGTGCAGGCAACTAGCAAGCTTGCGATGATAACAATCTTAAAAATATTGGGGTATGCAATCATTATTAAACAACTCCGGCGGCCCTATATCTGACCAGCTATTTATTAGAATTTTTAGGCTCGACATTTAACATCAGTGTCAAAACCCATTGTCGCCCTACAACCCCAACCAGTTTAGACAGCGGTATAACAGCTTATGTTTGGAAGTATAGGGCCCAGACAGTATGGCGCTGCTTATATAACTGGGGTATTTAAAAACGGGGCGCATTTTGCTGAACTCTGCAAACCCCTCATACCCATGATACTGGCCCATGCCGGATGCCCCTGCCCCACCAAAGGGGAGGTCATGCTGAAAGCAGTGCACTACACAGTTATTAATCGTCACTCCACCGGAAATTGACGAATAGACAACACGCTCCTGTATTTTTTTATCATGACTGAACAAGTACAGTGCCAGAGGCCTATCCCTAATCGCGATATATCGCAGAACCTCATCGAGATTATCGTAGGGAATGACCGGTAAAATAGGACCAAATATTTCTGTTTTTAGCAGCTCACAGTCTTCACTAGGGTCAATCACAATATGCGGTGGAAATTTTCGATTAACGTCATCGAAACTGTCCTCGCTCATCAAATTGATTACCGGAGCCCCTTGATTCTTTACCTCCTCCAACCAACGTCTAAGACGCTGGTAAGAGTCGGTATCAATAATCGAAGTATAACCCTCAGGATCTTTTACATCCGGGAAATACTGATTAGCAGCTTGCTGAACTAAGACGACAAATCGATCGACTTTATCACGCGGAACAAAAACATAATCAGGAGCCAAACAAGTTTGCCCCGCATTCATATACTTGTATTGCGCAATACGTTGCGCCGCTTTTTCCAATTCAAAATCATCGCATACAATAGTCGGAGACTTGCCGCCGAGTTCTAGCGTGACCGAACACAGATTCTGCGCAGCAGCGGCCATCACGGCTTTACCCGTAGCTGGCGAACCGGTAAACAACATATGATCGAAGGGTAAGCTGGAAAAATCACTGCCTTTAGCGTCCGGTACGATAGCAAAAATAGCTTCATCAAACTTCTCTTTGACGAGCCCATGCAACAAATCGCGTAAATGGCTCGAATTTTCAGCCATCTTTACTACCGTTCGATTTCCAGCGGCCATCGAAATAGCCACCTGGGTTATTGTCATAAAAACAGGGTAATTCCACGGTACTATCACGCCCACCACACCTTTTGGCTGTGGGATAACACGATTTTTTCCGCCGTAAAATAACGTCACTTTACGTCGCAGTGGTTTCATCCATGTTTTTAAATGCTTTTTTATTTCACGAAGACCAGAGTGAGAGCCAAATAATTCAACTAACGTCGTCTCCCCCCATGGACGATGGCCATAGTCCAGCGCAACAGCTTCAATAATTGCCTGTTCATTTTCAGAGAGCAAAGACTGTAAGGAAACGATATTTTTCAAACGCTGCTCATACGAGGGGTAAGGGTCGTCTATATAGGCTTTGCGCTGCAAACTATAAACCCGTTGCGCCTCTGTCTGGGGCGCAGCGATGTGATATTGAATAAGATGCGATTTTACCGGCACAAAAACCTCCAAAAACTGATGACTTAGGTAACTATTTTTATTCCTGTCATTCTAGCGTGCTATCTCGCCTGTAAAATTGTTGCAGCATCAAGACGTAGGCAACGGCCGTTCACATATGAATTTTCCGCAAGATAAGCACATGTGTGTGCAAACTCGTCCATATCCCCCATACGCTTTGGCGCCTCAACCATATCGATCAAGGACTGCTGCACTTTTTCATCCAGTGACTTAACCATCGGCGTACCAAACAGTCCCGGCGCAATAGAGTTCACTCGAATTCCTAGCGGCCCAAGCTCCCTAGCTGCAGGGATATTCATACCGTTGATACCTGCTTTCGACCCGGAATACGCCGATTGCCCTACTTGCCCTTCAAATGCAGCACCCGACGAAATATTAATAACAACACCCCGTTCGCCATTGCTGTCCGGTAGGTTTTTAGCCATTTGTTCAGCGCACTTAGCCATCACATTGAATACGCCAGACAAGTTTACCTGGATAACGGTTGCAAATTTCTTCAAGCCTGACGCCCTGCCGTCTCTATCTAGAATTTTGCAAGGAAGGGGAATTCCCGCCGCGTTGATATCAACGTGAATGGCACCAAATTTGTCCATGACAGCGGCAATGGAAATATCAATACTATTTTCTTCGGTGACATCCGTCTCACAGAAAATTGCGCTATCTTCACCTAGCTCTGCGACAGTAGCCAAGCCTGCCTCAACATTTTTGTCAAACAGAGCAACTTTTGCGCCCTTTTCCCTTACCATATATTTGGCAGTAGCCTGGCCCAAGCCCGATGCGCCACCGGTAATTACGATTACTTTATCCTGTAAATTCATACCTACTCTCTATCTATAAAACTGCAAATGAGCTAAATACTTCCGCTTTTAGCGAAAGGCTTGAATTCCTGTCATCGCACGCGCAACAATCAACTTTTGAATTTCAGTAGTCCCATCAGGAATCGGTCCAATAATCGCCTCGCGCAGTAAACGTTCGACAATAAATTCTTTAGTGACACCGTTTCCGCCATGAATTTGCAATGCATCTCGAGCGGCTTCCAAGCCAATTTCAGTTCCAAACCATTTTGCCATCGCACATTCTTTGTCGCAGCGAATCCCCTTATCAATCATATCTGCCGCGCGCAGCGCAAGCAGACGTGCAGCGTCAATTTTTGTAGCCATGACCGCTATCTTTTCAGCTACCAGCTGATGCCCCGCTATTGGCTTGCCGTGTTGCGTCCGCTCCTGGCTGTATTTAATTGCCTCATCCATTGCGCGACGTCCAATTGAGTATCCCCAAGCTGCCATATGACAACGAGCACGCTCGAAGGTAACTAGGGTGTTCTTTAGCCCCCCGCCAACTTCACCGATTACATTTCCCACAGGGACCCGTACGTCGGTTAAAAATATCTGCGCTGTAGACTGTCCGTTCAAAGCCATTTTAGGTATGCCACGTACCTCGTACCCATGCTCTTCACGATCGATAAGAATATGCGTTAGCTCTCCGGGCCCCGTCTTACAGGTACAGATAAAGACATCAGAGTATTCACCATTAGAAATCCAAGTCTTTTCACCATTAATAACCCAATGATCGCCATCGCGCACCGCCTTGGTGCTCACTGCAGCCACATCAGAACCGACATCCGGCTCAGAAATTCCCATGCTAATAAATAGGTCTCCGCTCATCAGACCAGGAAGATACTTGTCTCTTAAATGCTGCGGAGCTCCCTGAATTAATAGGTCCGCGCCGACGATGTTGATGACAATCGGGATGGCGATATCCATAGAGGTATACGCTACTTCTTCAAACAAGCGCAGATGCGTAACCCAATCCAAACCTAATCCCCCATGTTCTTCTGGATGGGGCGCATTAATCAATCCGAACTCCGTCAACTGCTTCATCCAGCCTGACATTTTCTCCCGAGGAATAAAGCCTTCGCCATGAGCAAGAAACTCCGGTTCAATCACATTATCAAGAAGCTTCCTCAGTCCGTCTGTAGCCGCTCGCTGCTCTTCTGTCATTTGAAAACTCATATCAAAGTCCTAATTCATTCGAAAATATGTTTACGGCAACCACGGCCTCTTCAATGCCATTAAGACCACCGCTGTTTTCATGGATCGCCAAGCGCGCACCATCAACTTGTCGCTTACCTGCCTCACCACGGAGTTGAGTCACTAGCTCATAGATCTGGCCGATACCTGAAGCACCGATTGGATGGCCCTTCGACTCCAAGCCGCCCGAGGTGTTAATGGGAATACGTCCACCAATGCTAAACTCGCCACGTTCTGCCGCCGGTCCAGCCTCTCCGTAACCAACCAGGCCGAGGTTCTCAGCGTGTATAATTTCTCCCATGGCAGTCGCATCGTGGACTTCCGCAACATCCATATCCTTTGGCCCCAAGCCAGCAATCTCGTAGGCCTGGACTGCAGCAAGACGCTCACAGTGCAATTCACGACTTTCGGCGGGTCGTCCCGTAGCACTGCGAATCACGGTGGCCAGCACTTTAATCGCTCGCTTCCGATCGGCTCCGATACGCTTTAGGCCTTCTTCGTTACACACGATCATAGCCGCCGCGCCGTCGGAAATCGGCGCACACATCGGTAGCGTTAGCGGATACGTTATAGGGGGAGCCTGCAGTACTTCATCTATCGAATAGGGCGTACGAAACTGAGCAAGCTCATTGTGTACTGAATGCTGATGATTTTTTGCACTAACTGCAGCGATTTGTCGCTGTGTAGTGCCGAATTCCTTCATATGATGTCGGCAGAATGCGGCGTAAACCGACATAAACACACTGTAAGGGCGTTCCGACTCGTGTCCCTCTGGCACATCAAACCCGAGCGCAGGCGCCAACAAGTCCTGTAAATTTTTAGCCGGGTCGGTTACGTCCCATCCACCATCGAACACCGAAAACATTCTCTGTTTATCGGGGATGTTCATTTTTTCCGCGCCGATGGCCAAGGCTACGTCGCAACTTCCAGCACGCAACATCTGTACTGCTAAGTGAAATCCTGAACTGCCAGAGGCGCAGGCATTTTCTATGTTAAAAATTGGAATACCTTCAAGACCGTTTTTACTCAAAACAATCTGCCCCGGCACAAACGTCTGTCCCTGTAGGTGTCCCTGTGTGGTGCCAGAGTAAAAAGCCGTTTCAATATCTGATTTATTGCAACCAGCATCCTTTAAGGCGGCGTCTAGAGCCTCTCCAGTTAGGCTATCTAGACTTCTATCGATATGACGTCCAAGAGGCGTCATACCCACCCCAACAATATAAATATTACTCATTGTGAATTCCTAATGGTTTATCGACCCTTAAAATCAGGTTGGCGCTTTTCTGCAAACGCTTGCAGCCCTTCCGCCATATCATATGAGCGCATATGCCGGCGCAGCATCACTTGCTCATGCTGTAGTGCGACATCGCGGCTTTCACCCTGTGTGGCATTGGCAACGATCTTCATACGCTGTAGAGCAATTGGGCTTTTTTGGGCAATACCCTCAGCTAGTTCCTGTGTGGCAGCTGCTAACTGATCTCCGGAGACAACCTCATTAACAAATCCGTAGCCTTTCATTTCATTCGCCGATAAGGTTTTTCCGGTAAGGAGTAAATATTTTGCAATATTTAGCGGGATCAAACGCGGTAAAATTGATGCACCACCAGCCCCCGGATACACACCAAAATTCGCGTGTGCATCACCTATTCTGGCGTCTTCATCTGCAATCACGATATCGGCACACATCGCGGCCTCTAAGCCGCCTGCCATCGTGGTGCCATTTAGCGAGGCAATAACCGGTTTAGGGAAATTGCGTAGCGCATCGAAAACCGCACAGATACGCTCGAGAAAATCAGCATCCCCTGGCGGCAAGGACCCACTGGCCAACACTTCCTTTAAATCTGCGCCCGCACAAAAAGCACGCCCGGTCCCTGTTAACACAAGCACCCGAATGGAATCATCAGCCGCTATTTCAGGTAAGTATTTCTCATACAAGGACGTCATTTCCAAAGAGATAGAATTCATTGCCTGCGGGCGATTCATAGTTAGCCACGCTACGGGCCCCCGTGTTTCATATTTCAATGCGGATTCCATACTCACCTCAATCATTTAAATAAATTCATATACCTGTTCCCCTCTCGCCAATACCGAGCGATAGGGCGAAAAGTCACTGCGAATCTCATCAACTATTATGTGCTGCGCGACGTTCTTTGAACTTCAAAAGACCTGCAGATAACAAATCGCTGCAACACGATAAAATTACTAACAACCTATAACTGCGTCGTGAATATGCGTTCCTCAGCCAACTTTTCTAGGTGAGTCCTTCCAGTAATCATCACGCACTTTACGCCGTAATACTTTACCCACCGCGCTTAAAGGTAGCTCTGAAACAAATTTCAGCGTCTTTGGCGTTTTATATCCTCCAAGCGATTGGCGAACATGCGCCATAAGCTCTTCAGAACTTACAGTCTGCTGTTCTTTTAACATTACTTCCGCATGAACAGCCTGAATAGCCCCCAAAACTTTAGACCACTCCGTTATTCAATTTGAAACGGTCTTCATACTGCCTTGGTGACAGCAATCCGTTTGTACCATGCTTGCGTGTTGTAGTGGTCAAGTAAAACTGGCCACGGTTTAGTGGCTAATCCAATACTGCCCCTCGGCTGCATTTGGGCTTAAACCACGGTTATGTTGATGTGG
>NZ_JACHHW010000020.1 GCF_014202945.1 Zhongshania antarctica
CATCTTCTAAAGAAGCGAAGCCGGATGCCCACTCCCCATTTTCTCCTGTCACAAGGAAGTGGGTTCTTGGGGGGAGGGTGGTAAGTTTGTCGTTGCTTGTAGACGGGCCTGATCGTAGATGCACGTCTGTTGTCGTGATAGCGGTGTAAAACTGGTTAGATACAATATGGTCTATTTTTTCAGCTACAGCCTGGTGTCGTTCAAAAAATATAGTGGCTTTGCCTTCTATCTCTATGTAGAGGGTTGTATCTAGCCCTTGCGCAAAAGAAATCAGAAATATAGCGGTCATTTCATAGGCGCATTTTAGGCCACGCTCTAAAACCAATAGCCAGGCTGCTATTTGTTCTGGTGATATATTTTTCTGATTTTGAGTGTCTTCCTCATCGTCGTTTTCTAAGCCATCTAAAAACGTGGTTATCTCAGTTATTTGAGCATACACAGGATCAACATAGCGATTAATATCTTGGTATGAGAGATGCGAAAGATGATCGTAGCTGTTGGCTTCATAAAATTTTGAAACACTGTCCATAGCGTTTTGCAGCGTCTTTGAAACTCCTGTCGCGGTGATGCCTGCTAGATCAAATGGCCTTAACGCTCGGTCTACTAGCCCACGTTGCTCTTCCACGATCTTGTTTGCTTGCTCTAAGGCAACCAATACGGATTGCCCGTCTGTTATTTTGCGAATGTAGTCAGGTTCCAAGCAGCTTGAGATGGCGCTTCTAGCTGCTGCCACAGCCGTAGCTATATTGCTTGTGAATACTGTTTCTTCATAAAGCTTTTTGAGCTGATTTGTTTTCTCTATCGCTCGTTCAACTTCATAGGTCGCCGACGACTTATGAATGAGATCCTGGTAGGTGTTTTGTTCGTTAATGATGCGTTGCCAGTATTCTGAGGTGAATGACATTACTGTAGGTTCTCCATCTCGCCTTAATTGACCCTAAAAGGATCATTTAGTGATCCTTTTTAGTGCTGCTTCCTGAAGTTTTCCGCCATCTGACCGATTCGATACATAATGTCGTTTTGCCGTTCTTGATCGTGAGCATCTGGGGTGAGGATGGAAATGAAGAGGAAAGCGTCGGGATCTAAAAATCCCTGGCAGTAGATAAGGTGTTCATCACTGCATCGGTAGAATTGGATTTTGTTTGTTGGAAAGGGTTTGCCGTCAGTGCCAAGATGGAGGTGCTGAACCTCTTCGGCTTTGACGATAGGGAGAGTGTGTGGATGGTCAAAAGGCACGTCTCTCCCGAAGGTATCCGGCGGGAATCCGGTTTTTTTGTACTGAATGAAATCAGACGTTAGTTTAGCTAGTTCGTCTTCTGTCAGTTGTGTCCGTATGATCTTGCTTTTAAAAACGTCCATTCTGTCACTCAGAGAAGTCGAATAGTTCCTCCTCACTGGCTGCAAGAATCAAATTTGCACCCTGCTCGGCAATGGCCTTCATTCGAGCTGCATTTGGCCGGAATTGACCCTTAACTCCTGTTAAGTTGGCTTCAAGCAGTTTAATCATCTGCTCGAACACCTCGGCACCAATCACATAGCCCGCAGTTTTATTGTGCGATAGCACAGCTACAGGTTCGCCACCGAAAAAATCGGCTGGACGCTTTCTAAGTTCAGAGAGCGAAACAGTTTTTTCAGCGTAGACTGATTGAGTAGACATTATGACCTCTTTTCCAAAAACATACAATGTTTTGTACGTTACTTTGTATGATTCCTATCCTATGGCTTGCGTCTATTTTCGTCAAGATATCATTAGCATTTTGTGTATATCACCATTTTCGCTAGATCTAGAAAAGGCTTGTTCCGGTCTCTCCCACCCTATCAATGGAAGACCGCCAAGATTTATGACTAATACTGGATAGTATTAGTCATAACAATTGAAACCCCCGTACTTAGCGGGCTACAGAGGAGTTGGGGCTTTAGACTTTCGACAGTGAATGACTTGTTGGATGAATTAGCCAAAAGAGATGATTTGGCTTGCCGAAATCAGGATGGAGTGATAAGTTTAACGCCATGATGGCAAATTACGCGACCGATATGGATTACAGAAGCCTAAAACTCTTAATGAGTGCGGGTGATCTTGCGCACTGCGAGCTGGTGCCTGTTCCCCTGAGCAAGGGCTGGATCATTCAAATCCAGCGTAAAAGCGGGCAACTTGTGACTATGCAAACACGTCGCGGGCAGGATAAAGTCTACGGCAGTTTGACGACAGCCGCGCAATGGGCAAGGGATATTGGTTTCAAACGGTTCTCAGTTTATATGCCTGAAAACCTAAGAGAGATGAAGATACAGAAGTCAGAGGACTTTTAATTAGGAAAAGAAGATAGCGGGAAAATTTGGCGCCTAAATACAAAGGCCAGAAAAACGAAACCCCTGGTCTGCTTTCAATCTTGGCGGAGAGGAGCAGAGACAGGGGCCAACACCCATCGGGCGCGATGTGAAAATTATCATCTGATTTTCACCTTTTCGCAACCCGTGGGTTAGGTATTAACCAAAAAAAGTACACAAGTTGTGTGAAATAACACACAACCAGTGTGCCGAGCGCGGGTAAATGGCCACACAACCGTTAAGACAATTGGATCTTTTTGCTGGGGATAGACTCCCTAGGAAGCCCTATTGCTCCGACGATAAAGGTTTTCAGCACATCGCGAGCCGCGAGCAAGCCCTCCAGCGCCGCTACATCCAACCTAACCCGCCCGCTCTGCTTTACCGTTTCGTGTTTGATGTTGATCGGGGGAACGCGTCAATCTGCTGGGATCACTTAGATGGTCCGCCGCCAAACTGGACCGCCAGCAACCCTTTCGGCCACGAACGCTATGGGTACGGCCATTTGGGTTACGAAATAAAAATCCCAGTGGTAACCACCAACGCAGGCCGAGCAGCACCGATCCGGCTTGCCGCAGCCATCGAGGCAGGCTTATCGGAGTTGCTGAACGCGGACGTTCTTTTTGCGGGGACGCTTTGTAAAAATCCAATGAATCCGGCGTGGGATATGGATATCTGGCGGGATGAACCTTACGACCTTCAAGAAATTGCGGCGTATATTCCGAACCTGAAAGACCAGGGCAAGCGAAGAAAAGGCCAGCGAAGGCAGGCGGTACTGAAAAATTCCGTCGGCCTTGGCCGCAACTGCCAGCTCTTTGAAACAGCCCGCATTTGGGCGTACACCGCGATACGGGACTACTGGCAACCAAACGGCGAGGGGAGGTGGAACAACGTTGTCAGAGACGAGATAGAGAGGCTTAATGAGGGGTTTGTGAATCCGCTGGCTTCCCAAGAGGTTAAACAAATAGCGCGCTCGATTAGCAAATGGACGTGGACGACTTTTACGCCTGCGGGCTGGCGGTCTTTCGTAGAGGCCACGCACAGCCCTGATGTTCAGTCGAGGCGAGGCCAAATGTCTGGCGCTAAGCGCGGCGAGAAGGCCGCTGAGAAGGCGATAGTGGCTGCTGAGCTGCGAAGCAAGGGCATGACTCAGGCCGAGATCGCTAAAAGGATAGGAGTGTCCGAGCGAAGTGTCCGTAATTACCTAAACCGGCAACGAACCTAATATCAGATAACAGCGGCTTTGCCGGTTTCTTTACCAATGGCGTAATTACCTAAACCCAGGGTACGGTATCCCGCCTCCTTAAAAATATCTATTAACCTAGTATCAGATAACAGCGGCTTATTTTATTGTTATCCCTTGAAGAACTTTCCGACTCTGCTGCTCTTCCCGACGGAATGGTGGGTCAAGGTGTGGGCAGAGTGTGTGTCGGGGCTGTGTACGATATTGTGGTCGGCTTGTCCGTCCATCAATTCGTACACAGTGCCGTCCACACGTCCCGTAGGGCTGTCCATCCCTTGTCCACCAATGACGGACGTACTGGGCTGCCGCCCAGACCCGCCAAGCGGTCGCGCTTGATCCTCGGGGGTCTGATTCTCGCTAAGGCTCGTTCAGACCCTTATTCATTGTTGCGTTGGTTGGCCGGTAAAGGGGCCGTGTTCTCGCCTCCCTTTTTTGTCGTTGCAGTGGTCGGCTGCGAGCCGCACCAATCCCCTTGACCTTCCTTTATTTAGGGTACAACATAGGATACTTATGTGATCCTTTTTCGATCCTATTAGGAGTTTTTAATGATACTGGTAGTTTGCTGCGAAAAAGGCGGTGCAGGTAAGAGTTCCTTAGCACAAACACTCGCCGTTTATTTAAAGTTGAATGACAAAGATGTGTTGTTAGTTGATGCGGACCCTCAACGTACAACTGCTGACTGGGCTGAGGATAGAGTTGAAGCCAATTTTCCGCGTATTCCTTGCGTTGAAAAGTTAGGCAATATCACCGCTGATTTGAAGGATTTAAGTGGCCGCTATGATGTTGTTGTTGTGGATTGTGGAGGGGCTGATAGTAAGGCGATGCGATCTGCGTTGGCGATCTCTGATCGTGCATTAATTCCTTTTCGGCCTAAGCGTCGAGATCTTAAAACGGCTCCTAAAATGGCTGAAATTATCGAACAAGCTCAGGCGTTGAATCCGAACCTTATTGTTCGTTCTGTTGTTACCCAGGTGCCAACATTGCCGAGTCAAGCAAATAGGATTCTTAATGCTAAACGCTTGTTAGCGAGTCTCGATCTTTCCCCGTTGGAGCACATCACTCGGAATTTGAATAGTTGGGATGACGCAGAAGAAGCAGGTGGAAGCGTTTTGGAATATGAAGACGAAAAAGCTGCGAGCGATGCTAATGCTGTATTTAATGAATTTTTGGGAGGTGCCTGATGGCGAAGGGTGATTTTGGTGATATTGGTAAAAAGCGTGCAGCGCCACAAAATGTAGATGCTTTTGTGGAGAGCGCTACTGCGGATGGCACTTCAAATTCAGCTGATCCGAGGGCAAAGAGAGATTATAAAAATCTACGTATTGGCCTCAATAGACACGAATATGAGTTGTTGGAAAAGGCAGCTCAGCGGGATGGTATGACATTAGTTGGGTTCATTCGGTCCGCATTTGTAAAAAAAGCAAAAGGGATTTAAAAGGGATCATTATGTGATCCTAAATATATCCGTTATTTGGTGGGAGAAAGTTCACACTGTGAACTTTTCTGTTTTTAAGCAAAAAAAAACCTCAAAACGCAAAAAGTCCAACCTTTGGACTTTTCTGTTTTAGACCTCTTTATGACCGTGAACAGAGAGTCATTTTCCACGTTGAATTGTTTTACGTAGAACAATTTTCAGCCTTGAGAAGGCACCCCCCGAAGGAGGTGCCTAATTGAAACACGCTAAACAAGCACTGCAAGCAGGTTGTCTGAGATTTATCGATAAAGACCGCGATCCGTCGTTACCAGCCAAGTTGGCTAATCAGCTTTTTCCGGTTAAAAGCGTTTTTACTGACCTGAACAGCTACTACCGAAAAGTAGCTGCGGTTATTTTTACGCCTAACCAGGCGGCGAATTTCCTCCAATAGATTCCCAATTTTTTGCGCCCCCTCCAGATAGAGGGGACACAGATCGCCAAATTTCGAGACTCCCGCCTCGATGATTACAGGGTCGCCAAACCCCGTAATCGGACGCCAGAGAGCTGCCAAGCTCTCGCACATTTCGCTTCCCAGATCACGCTTTCCCTTGTTCGATACAGTTGCAGGATCACTCCCTTAACCAACGAAATTCCAGTTCTGATATGCAGCAGCCAGCTGCTCAGTTCCAGATCACTTTTTCACCGCGCCAGTAAGCGAAGCAAGAAAGCTTATTCAAGGTATCCCATCGGTCTCTCGCCGATGTGTCACGCGGCTCCTACGCCAGCCCCAGTAATATCATCTGCTTTGCTAGTTTGCAGATCTGGATCGGCGCTTCCCAAGTTAGTTCACCTCTAGCTCTGAAGGTCCACCAGCTTTCGCTGTTTGACCAAAGTAGAAAGCAAGCTCCTGTTTGATGATCTAATACCTCGCGTAGGTATTAAAACGGTCGAATTTGCAGCGGGTAAAGATCCCAAAACCCTCACTGCCAAATCATCAAACCATCAACGCTTTTACTGCCGGTTTTCACCGTCACTTCCATTCCCGAGTTGCCCTTTCGGATTGTCCTGATAGCAGCTTTACAGCTTACATTTACAGGGTTGAGCTATACATCGACCTCCATTTCTGGAGTGCCGCTACGGCAGCGTTACCACCCGTAGCCAATGCCACTTAGTCAAAGAATCGTAAGATCCACTGCCTCGTTGGTACACCTTCCGGTGTCTTACTGGTTAGCGCTTTCGCGGTTCCCAGCAGCATCGCAGAAACCCTCCTGTCAGGTAGCTTAGGTGCGGTTTTTTTCCCTACACCATGCCATCTTTCGATAATGAACAGGGTTCTTCGTGTCGCCACGAATCCCGTTTCCTTGTCGCCCAATTTTAAAAATAATCAATCCCTCTTGTAGGAACGGACGAGATAGAAAAGGCGCATTGCAGCGCCTTAGCCCCTCTCGCATTCGGGCGAGCTTGTTTCCAAGCACCCGGCTGCTCCAAGAAGCTTGTAACGAGGCTGGCATGCCTCGTTACCGTAGTGAGCCTAGCAAGGGCTCACTAAGATGTGCGTCTGACGTGGGAGGTTGGCAGCCCCCTACACTTGGCAGTTGGCGTACGGCCCCTCCCCCTGATCGTTGGCACGATCAGATGAAATCCGCACCCTAAATATGCCGCGCTTTCTTCACCAGGTCAATAACGGACGGAATCTTATATTGTATGTACCCCACCTTTCTCATAATATAAGCTATATCATATTGTATGTACTGCATAAGATCTAAGAAGATATTCACTATGCTACCTGTTTTCGACCCTCCGGTTTACATCTCTAAAGTCGCTACCATGCGTCGCATCCAGCATCATGTTTCGCATGGATACCACCACTTCAATTCTGGGATCGTTCCAGCAATGAAGGCAATAAGTCTCGCCTCAAAATTCGCTGCGAACTACGGTGTAGATCGAACAACAAACCAGCGTTATCGTGATCGAGCGAAAGGGCTTTCTAGTGTAAAAGTGTTTTTTTACCCAAAAGCAAATAGCTTAGATTTATATTGGTTTTTGTTGGCCACTGATGGAAGTGCAGATAGTCCAATCTTCAAACTAGAGAAGATGAAAGATACGCGCTTGAAAGACCAACGACTCCACTGGAACAACGAGTATGAAATAAGTCGGCATAATCCTAAAGGCCAAGAAAAGCCGAGTTATAGTTGGCAAATAACCGCAGAAAATTGGAAGGCATGGCAGGCTAGAATTAAGAAGGCGGCTACGTCACGAGATACCTCATTAATGCGTCAAGCCTGGTGGTCTTTATACCGCACACCAGGCTTTGCTTTGATAAGAAAGCAGGTAGGACAGCTAACTGTTCAGTGCCGCAAAGAGTGGCGAAGAAATCAAAAGGACTCAGAGTTCCCTGGTGAGCTAATGAGGCTCTATTATGTGACGCCTAAAACAGATGATCAGCAGTTACTTTCTCAATTGGTTTACCGAGCCGAAAAGGAAAGGGTATTGTGGTTCGGATCAGATTACCCAGATGTTAAAACTTGCGTACAAGGATGAATATATAAATGCCACTTTCATGGAATGAAATTAGAGATCGTTCAGTTACCTTTGTTCGCGAATGGGAAAATGAATCTTCAGAGCATGCTGAGGCTAAGACGTTCTGGGATGAGTTTTTCCAAGTCTTTGGCGTTAGTCGCCGTCGGCTTGCGGCCTTTGAAAAGCATGTTAAGAAGTCTGATGGGAAAGATGGGTTCATAGATCTTTTTTGGCCTGGTATGTTGTTGGCAGAGCATAAATCTAGGGGGAAAAATCTAGATTCCGCTTACGACCAAGCTGTTGATTATTTCCCAGGTCTTAGTGATAAGGAGTTACCTCGCTATATCATTGTTTCAGACTTCGCCAGATTCCGAGTTCGCAATCTTGATTCAGGCGAAAGTGTCGAGTTCCCTCTCGCTGAGCTGTCTAAAAATCTTTCAACCTTTAGTTTCATTGCAGGCTATGAAACACGACAGTACAAAGAGCAAGATCCTGTAAATACAAAGGCTGCTGAGAAATTAGCGCAATTGCATGATACGTTGAAGGATATTGGTTATGAAGGACATGAGCTTGAGGTCTACCTTGTTCGAATCCTGTTTTGTATGTTCGCTGACGATACAGGGATATTCATGCCTCGCAGCGCCTTTGAGGACTTTATTCGAGTTAGAACTGCGGAAGATGGGTCGGATTTAGCGCCAAGGCTAAATCAAATATTTCAGACGCTTAATACCCCACCTGAAAAGCGGCTCAAAAATCTTGATGATCAAATTGCCGCATTCCCTTATGTGAACGGTAAGCTGTTTTCAGAATTTTTACCGCAGGCCAGCTTTGATCGCTCAATGCGTGAAACTCTACTGGACTGCTGTGAGTTGGACTGGGGGGCAATTAGCCCAGCGATCTTTGGCTCCTTATTCCAAGGCATCATGGATGCAGATATGCGCCGAAATCTTGGGGCACATTACACCAGTGAAAAAAACATCCTCAAGGTGATTGGCCCTCTGTTTATGGATGAGCTTAGGGAGGAATTTGATAAAGTTAAAACCCAGGTGAAGAAGCTACAGGATTTCCATGAAAAACTGGGCTCGCTTAACTTCTTTGATCCTGCTTGTGGTTGTGGGAATTTCCTTGTAATCAGTTATAGAG
Organism: Zhongshania antarctica; assembly: GCF_014202945.1. Lineage (GTDB taxonomy): Bacteria > Pseudomonadota > Gammaproteobacteria > Pseudomonadales > Spongiibacteraceae > Spongiibacter > Spongiibacter antarcticus. Next base: position 8,643 of record NZ_JACHHW010000020.1, read on the forward strand.
AGATCCGACTGCTTGAACTTGAGGTCATTAAACGGCTTTACAGTAAGGATCAGCAGCAGCTTTCGATGGATGCTGTTAATCAATATGTAAAGATTGATGTAGATCAGTTTCACGGTATAGAAATCGAGGAGTGGCCTGCGCAAATTGCTCGTGTTGCTATGTGGTTAATCGATCATCAGATGAATCTATTGGTTGGCGAAGCCTTTGGTCAGGCGCTTGTGCGGGTTCCATTGGTAAAGTCGGCTAATGTTGTTCATGGAAATGCTCTACGCTTGGACTGGAACGCTGTAATTCCTTCTGATAAATGCAGTTATATGTTTGGGAATCCACCATTTATAGGGAAAAGTAATCAAACTACCGGACAAAAATTGGACTTGGAAACTGTTTTCAACAAATCCAAGGGAGCGAAAGATTTAGATTTAGTTACAGCATGGTATGCGAAGGCTGCAATATATTCGTCACTTACTACTAAGTGCGGATTTGTTTCAACAAACTCTATAACACAGGGTCAACAAGTTAGTATTCTTTGGTCTTTCTTAAATCAGTATGGGATCAAAATACTTTTTGCGCATAGAACCTTTCGTTGGAGCAATGAAGCGAAGGGTGTGGCTGCTGTTCATTGCGTGATATTGGGATTTGGCAAAAAGGAGGAAAAGTCTCCGAAGCTTTATGAATACGACAATATTGGAGGGGAGCCTCACCTTACTATTGCGAAGGAAATTAACCCATACCTTGTAGATGCCCCTTCAATTTTATTACCTAGTCGTTTGACACCGCTATGTCCATCCCCTCCAATGCTTTATGGGAACAAGCCTGCTGACGGTGGGTATTTGCTACTAACGAATGAAGAGAAGGATACTGTTCTAGACAAAGAACCTCATACGAGTCAATGGATCAAGCCTTTTGTAGGTGCACAGGATTTTCTAAATGCAGGAAAACGCTGGTGCTTATGGCTCGCTAATGCCCCGCCTAACACATTAAAAAGTAGTCAGGAGTTATCCAAACGTGTCAAAGGGGTGAAGGAATTCAGAGAGAAAAGTACGAAAAAGCAGACTGTTGAGCTTGCAAAAATACCCACTTTATTTGCTGAGATTAGACAATCTGAAAGTGATTATGTACTAATTCCAAGGCACTCATCTGTAAATAGGAGCTATATTCCATTTGGATTTTTTAGCAAAGAAATTATTGTCGGGGATAGCTGTTTTGCATTACCTAATGCTAATCTTTTTCAATATGGTGTAATTCAATCTGCCATGCATATGGCTTGGACTCGATCTGTTTGTGGCCGAATAAAAAGTGACTATCGATACTCGGCCTCAATTGTATATAACAACTTCCCATGGCCGATAAATGCCGCTGAAAAACACATAAAGGCTATCGAAATTTCCGCTCAAGGCATCCTAGATGCCAGAGATATATATCCAGATTCAAGTTTGGCTGACCTCTACAACCCTTTAACTATGCCACCTAATTTGGTGAAAGCCCATCAGACGCTCGACCGAGCCGTGGATGCGGCTTACGTACCTAGTGGAGGGAAAAAAAGCTGGGATACCGAGGCGGAAAGGGTGGCGTTTCTGTTTGAGCTGTACCAGAAGATCACTTCTTTACTGCCTGTTGAAAAGAAAAAATCGAAGGCACGCAAGAAAGCTGCTGTGTAGTTCTTGAATATTAGTCAGGACTTCTGACTAGGTGGTTGGTATGCACCCACCCAGGCTGAGAGCTAC
>NZ_JACHHW010000021.1 GCF_014202945.1 Zhongshania antarctica
TTTTTAAACTTTCTCACCACCTCAACCGCTTCGTTTTACTGCTTGCTCCACCTCGGTGAAGTCCGCGTCAGCTGTTGAGGAGGCGCATTATAGACACGCCAGCTCGGGAGTCAACGTGTTTCGTAAACTTTCTTTAAACGGGGGTAAAACAGCAGCAATATAAGGGCCCCATAGAGAACGGCGTCGAAGTAACTTGAGCGAACTTGCCAGAAGACATGCACCCACGCCAATAGAGCTATGACATAAATCAGCTTGTGGACTTTCCGCCAGTTGCGACCGAGCGCACGCATCGCCCTATTATTTGAGCTTAGCCCCAGTGGCAGCAGAAGCAACCACGCCAGAAAACCCACTACTATATAGGGCCGCTCAAGCAACTCTTCTTGAGCAATTCGCCAATCCCAAGCAAACAGATAGGTAAGTACGACCAAAAAATGCAGGTTGACGTAAAACCACGTATATAAGCCAAGCATGCGCCGATAACGCAACAGCTTTGGCATATTCAGCCATTGTCGCAGCGGCGTAACCGCCAGGGTCAAGATTAATAAACGAATCGACCATTCACCCGTTAAAAGGATTAGCGCCTTAACGGGGTCGGTTCCTAAGCTTTCACTCAACGCAGCCCATACGATATAAGCAAGCGGAAGGAGGCAAAGAATATGAAGTACGGGCTTCGCCCACGCCAAATTTGATGCGCTCGGTTTCGGCATTAGTAATTGCGTCGCAAGTTCATGCCTTTATATAGGTTTGCAACCTGATCACCATAACCATTGAACATCTGAGTTTCAATTCGGTTAGGTCGCAACAAGCTGCCCGGCAGACGCCGCTCGTAACGCTGGGTCCAGCGCGGGTGATCTACCTCTGGGTTCACGTTTGCGTAAAAGCCATATTCATTTGGGGCTATGCCCTCCCAACTGGTTCGGGGCTTGCGTGAGGTGAAGCGGATTTTCACGATGGACTTGATACTTTTAAAGCCGTATTTCCATGGCACCACCAGCCGGATAGGCGCGCCATTCTGGTTTGGCAAAACCTTGCCATACATACCTACACTCATAAAGGCTAAAGGATGCATAGCCTCATCTATGCGCAAGCCTTCTTTATACGGCCAATCGATAGTACTAAAGGCAGAGCGCTGACCGCGCATCTCATCGCGCCGAACTAGGGTGGTGAACTCTACATATTTGGCGCTTGAAGTCGGCTCAAACATTTTCAGCAAGTCAGCTAACGGAAACCCCACCCATGGAATAACCATTGACCACGCCTCAACACAACGCAGCCGGTAGATGCGCTCCTCCAAGGTCATTAGCTTCATCATATCTTCGAGAGGGTACTTGCCGGGCTTTGCGACCTCGCCTTCAATCGACACCGACCAAGGGTCAGTCGTCAGCGCATCAGCGTAGCGCGCAGGGTCAGATTTATCGGTACCAAATTCATAGAAATTATTATAAGTACTGGCGTCGGTAAAAGAGGCTGGTTTCTCGTCGGTATAGAAGGGGTTACTAGATTTAGCGACAACAGACTGGTAATTAAGCGCCGCCAATTCCGGCTTAGTCGCCGCAGCGCTCGCCAAGGGCAGGCCCAAACCAGCCATCGCCGCCCCCACGCCGATACCGTGCATAAATTGGCGACGCTGGAGATAAACACTCTCTGGCGTAATTTCACTACTGGGTATATCGGACGACGAACGGATTAGCATGGCGCAACTCCCTAAAGAATGATTCCTCCTCTTTAGATGCGCCAGCTACCGCAATGTTACAACTGGCTCATTTAAAGCGACGATAAATAGCTTGTACGGGGCCAGATAGCGCATAGATCAAAGCCGCCGCCAATAAGACTCGCGCGGGATCCACCGACACAAGACCAAAGATCAACACCACAATAATCATCACCACGAAGGGGACTCGACCACGAAAATCGATGCCTTTAAAGCTGCTATAACGCACATTCAAGATCATCAATATACCGCAGACCGCCATGAGAATTCCGGCAAATACCTCAAGCTCGAAGTGCACGCCTTTCTCAACCCAACCCTCTTCGGCACAAACCCACACTAGCCCCGCCATGACTGCAGCCGCAGCAGGACTCGCCAAACCGGTAAAGTAATTTTTATCTGCCGTGTCAATTTGAGTGTTAAAACGCGCCAAACGCAACGCAGCGCAGGCAACGTATATAAATGCCACTGCCCAACCAAACTTACCTAAATCGACCAGTGCCCAACTAAACACCACTAATGCCGGCGCCACACCAAAGGACACCATATCGGACAGGCTATCGTACTCTGCGCCAAATTTACTTTGGGCATTCATCAGCCTCGCAACCCGGCCATCTAAGCCGTCAAAGATCATGGCCGCAAAAATAGCGATGGCGGCATTTTCAAAATTACCGTGCATACCCGATATAATCGCAAAGAAGCCCGCAAACAGTGCCGCGGTCGTAAAGAGGTTAGGCAGCAAGTAAATACCGCGCTTACGCTCAGTTTTACCATTCACCGAGACCTCTTCCTCGTGGTCGTCAATTAGCAGCAAGGCTTCCGTGTCAAACGGCAATTTCGGCTTGTCGTTGCCCTGTTGTTCTGTCATAGCGTTCCCGATTCGTTAAATATGTCTATAAAAGAGGCATCATAAATTAAATGCCCTAACTGTACGATGACCTAGCGCAATCCCAAAACGCTTTGACCAGCGGATTGGACAATCGTTGCTGCAAGACCACCACCCCAATTTCCATCATTGGCAGAGCCGGCTCAACCGGAACCACCCGCACCCGCTCCCGCAAAAAGCTCGTCGCCAACACCAGTTCAGGCACCACACCAATCCCCAGCCCCAGCGCCACAGTGCTGACTATCGCCTCATGACCACTGACCTGCGCGTATACACTTGGCTTAATTTGCATCTGCCGAAACCACTGTTCAATCAACGTCCGCGCCACCCCGCGTTCCGGTAGTATAAAGGGCAAACTCGCCAAGGTTTGCGGCGACAACACCTCCCCTACCGCAGAAATCTGCTCATTTACCGCGCAGGGAATATTGGGCACCAATAACCGCAGTGGCGAGCGTGTTAGCTCTTGGTACTGCAAACGCGGCGACAACTGCCGTGGTTTGGCAGTAATGCCCAAATCTTCACCACCCTCGGCAATCCGCTCAATGGCATCCGCCTGATCACCAGTATGCAGCTTCAATTCTATCGCAGGATAACGCTGCCGAAACACCTCAAGAATATTACTAAGCACACTATAAGAAGCTGTAACCGAACAAAATAAGCCCAATTCCCCCTGTAAGGTTTCGCTGTGAACATGTAAGCGCTGAATAATCGACTGCCAATTCACCACCGCTTGTTCAGCATAGCGCAGAAATTCTCGCCCTGCGGCGGTCAACTGTACGCGGCGATTATCGCGCTCAAATAAGGACACGCCAACCTGCTCCTCTAAACGCATCACCGAGCGACTCACCGCTGAGGCACTCAGGTGCATAGCCTCGCCGGTACGGCCAAAGTGCAGGGATTGACTGAGGTGGATGAAGGTTTGGAGTTCTTTGAGGTTCATAGAAGTAAGTCTGACGTCAGATGTCGGGCGTCGGATGCAAAACCGACATGAGCGAGCCTGCGCGTCCGACGTCCGACACCAGACCTCCGACTAAATGCTAAAAACGCAACACTACATCAACTATATATCATTTTACGCAACAAACAAGCGGTGCTAAAGTGGCCGCCATTGTGGGATACCACCTCCCCACGAGCCAATTTCAAACACCTATTAGGAGAGAATCATGGGCCAGAATTACTTTAACAGCCTGCCGCTGCGTCTTCAGCTGCAAGAGCTTGGCAAATGCCGTTTTATGGATCGCAGTGAATTCGCAGATGGCTGCGAATACTTGAAAGGCAAAAAAATTGTCATTATCGGTTGTGGCTCACAGGGTCTTAACCAAGGTCTTAACTTGCGCGACTCTGGCTTGGACGTGTCTTACACGCTCCGCGCTGAAGCCATTGCTGAGAAGCGCCAGAGCTGGAAGAACGCTACCGAGAACGGCTTTACGGTTGGCACCTACGAGGAACTGATCCCCACTGCTGACGTGGTAATGAACCTGACCCCAGACAAGCAGCACACCCCCGTTGTTAACGCGGTTATGCCGTTAATGAAAGAAGGTGCTTGCCTAGATTACGCACACGGCTTCAACCTAGTTGAAGAAGGTATGCAGATTCGTAAAGACATCACTGTTGTCATGATGTGCCCGAAATGCCCAGGCACTGAAGTGCGCGAAGAGTACAAGCGCGGCTTTGGTGTTCCAACCCTGATCGCTGTTCACCGGGAAAACGACCCCAAAGGCGAAGGCATGGCAATTGCCAAAGCACTGGCCTCTGGTACTGGCGGCGACCGCGCCGGTGTTCTGGAATCTTCACCAATCGCTGAAGTTAAGTCTGACCTGATGGGTGAGCAAACTATTCTTTGCGGCATGCTGCAAACTGGCGCCATCTTGTGCTTCGATAAAATGGTTGAGCAAGGCATCGACGCCGGCTACGCCTCTAAGCTGATTCAATACGGCTGGGAAACAGTCACCGAAGGCCTGAAGCACGGCGGCATCACCAACATGATGGACCGTCTAAGCAACCCCGCCAAAATCAAAGCATTTGATTTGGCCGAAGAACTGAAAGACATCATGCGCCCGCTGTACGAAAAGCACCAGGACGACATCATCAGCGGTCACTTCTCCAAGACCATGATGGAAGACTGGGCAAACGACGACAAAAATCTGCACGCTTGGCGCGCGGCAACCGCCGAAACCGCTTTCGAAAAGACGCCTGCTGGCGATGTAAAAATCAGCGAGCAAGAGTACTACGACCACGGTATTTTGCTGGTTGCTATGTGTAAAGCCGGTGTAGAACTGGCCTTTGAGTGCATGGTTGCTGCCGGTATGGAGCCAGAGTCTGCTTACTACGAGTCGCTGCACGAAACCCCACTGATCGCTAACACGATTGCCCGTCGTAAGCTGTATGAAATGAACGTTGTTATTTCAGACACCGCTGAATACGGCTGTTACCTGTTCGATCACGCTTGCCGCCCGCTGCTAGCTGATTTCATGAGCAAGGTTTCTACCGACATCATCGGTAAAGGCCTGAACACCAAAGATCTGGGTGTCGATAACCAGGAGCTGATCACCGTTAACGCGGCGATTCGCAACCACCCTGTTGAAGTTGTTGGCCGCAGACTGCGCGGTTACATGACGGCAATGAAGAAAATCGTTTAAGGTTTCTTGTTTAAACATCAAGAAACTCAAAACCGAAAAAAGGGCGCTAATCAGCGCCCTTTTTTATGTTTAATTTTTCCCAAAATTTGCCTGTAAAAATATTGCCTAAAAAATAGACTGCGAATATGATGCGCACCCAGTGGCATCCTGCCACTTTCCGACCGGCCGGCGCGCCCCGCACGAGGTGGCAGTATGCCATTTTGCAATTCAACGATCAGCGTTATCAATCTGGGTGACGCATTCCAAATACCAGAGCTTGAAAGTGCCGCCCTTGCGCCCTATGAGTTCACCCGCTATCGCGACGCCTATCATGTGCCCACCGCGTCTGGCGAAGCTTGGCTGTTTCAATACGGTATTGTGGTATTTTGGGCCGTGTCCGACGACGACCAACAGCTACTCATAAAACGCGTAACACCTTATATTCTGCTGGAATCGACCAAACGCAGCCGCGAGCTATTTCAGTTTGCACTGAACGCCGAGCAACTCAGCGTCCGCGGCGATCAAATATCCCTACCCGGTGACGATCATCTGCTCAGACTGGCGGTATCCCACGCGCTGGCACAATCCACCCAGCTGATTGTGTTCGAAACCATGGTTTTGGACAATATCAAAGCCACCGCACATATACCGGCAACCCTAGCAGAAAAGGGTAAAATCCCCCTGCGGCGCAAAGAGCTGGCCAAAATTCGCGGTCGCTTGTTCGCCGCCAAAAGCGATATTATTTTGCATTATGGCTTGCTCGATACCCCGGAATTTTTCTGGGAGCACCCAAACCTAGAATCAACCTATATGCAGCTCGCTCGTTACCTCGACATTAAGCCGCGGGTTGACGTGTTATCCCAAAAGCTGGGCACCATACACGAGCTTCTAGAAATACTGGCCGACGAGCAAAATCACAGTCACAGTGCTTTTCTTGAATGGATCGTCATCCTGCTGATTGGCTTTGAAGTGGTGATGGCGGCGTTTCACTAGCCTTTTACTAGGTCACTGGCGCTCGGCTCCAAATACCTATGATTGGCGTACCATGCGCTCGAAGTATCGGCTCAATTTGGCGATGCAGCGCATGGTAACGATAGAACGGCACCCGAGGAAACAAGTGATGAATCGAGTGCAAGTTCTGTCCCAACCAAAACCACTCCAAAAGCCGCATCCACTTAGGCATGATTAGGCTACTCGTATTTTGATAGCGCTTAGTATTGTCATAGGGAAAATGCGGACGATAGGCAAACCAATACGCTGTAAAGAAACCACCCATAAAATAGCCAAGCAAAACAACAATAGCGATACCCGGCTGTTCGATCAGCAGAATAATAAGTAAGCGCCAGGTTAAGGAAAGAAAAAGCTCAGCACTGTAAATAACACGCTCACTAAAGCGAGCGGACTGCCAATTGTTTTTCGCGAAAAAGCTATTCTGGGTCCAAAAGAATTTGACCGTAGTCAGTACAACGCTGACAAGCCCGCTGCGCATACCACGAATTAAAAAATCTGGGTCTTTACCTTCAATATTAGTAAAACGGTGATGGGTAAAGTGCTCGTGCTTATGCGACGCAAAAGGCACACCGATAATCGGTGCAACAAGGTAACCACATAAGTCGTTCAGCCATCGTAAATTCGCCTTACCGCCATGAATATTGCCGTGTACCGCTTCATGCAAAGTCGTATACGACATATAAGTTAATACGCTGATGAACGGCGTAGCAAGCCAAACTGACAGCAAACCGACAGCAAAAGCCCAAATACATAGCACGAACAGGCTCGTTACAAGCAGCGTCAGGAGACTGTAATTAAGTCTGTGTAACTGTCTATCATTAACCCCTTACGGGAAGGATAGACAGATTATGAACAAAAAAGACTTAGAAGCCTTTGCA
>NZ_JACHHW010000022.1:0-2500 GCF_014202945.1 Zhongshania antarctica
GTCTTACGTGCCTAGGCACTGCGTCATTCAATCCAAATAAGGTGGTAAATAAGCTGATATAAACAAGTTTTCTCATGTGTGTAGCTCTCGCTACTCGCAACAATCCGCTGCAGTTTCTTCATTGTGACAACAAGACCACTTAATTATATGGTCAAGCCTCACGAGCAATTAGTACAGGTTAGCTCAATGCCTCGCAGCACTTACACACCCTGCCTATCAACGTCCTGGTCTTGAACGGCTCTTTAGGGGGCTCAAGGCCCCAGGGAGATCTAATCTTGGAAGAGGCTTCGCGCTTAGATGCTTTCAGCGCTTATCCCGTCCGAACGTAGCTACCGGGCAATGCCACTGGCGTGACAACCCGAACACCAGAGGTTCGTCCACTTCGGTCCTCTCGTACTAGAAGCAGCTTTCCTCAAATCTCCAACGCCCACGGCAGATAGGGACCGAACTGTCTCACGACGTTCTGAACCCAGCTCGCGTACCACTTTAAATGGCGAACAGCCATACCCTTGGGACCGGCTTCAGCCCCAGGATGTGATGAGCCGACATCGAGGTGCCAAACACCGCCGTCGATGTGAACTCTTGGGCGGTATCAGCCTGTTATCCCCGGAGTACCTTTTATCCGTTGAGCGATGGCCCTTCCATACAGAACCACCGGATCACTATGACCTACTTTCGTACCTGCTCGACTTGTCAGTCTCGCAGTCAAGCGCGCTTATGCCATTACACTAACCGCATGATTTCCGACCATGCTTAGCGCACCTTCGTGCTCCTCCGTTACTCTTTGGGAGGAGACCGCCCCAGTCAAACTACCCACCACACAATGTCCTCGAACCAGATAATGGTCCAGAGTTAGAACCCCAACAGTACCAGGCTGGTATTTCAAGATTGGCTCCACCTAAGCTAGCGCCTAAGTTTCAAAGCCTCCCAGCTATCCTACACAAGTAATATCAGAGTCCACTGTGAAGCTATAGTAAAGGTTCACGGGGTCTTTCCGTCTAGCCGCGGGTATACGGCATCTTAACCGCAAATTCAATTTCACTGAGTCTCGGGTGGAGACAGCGTGGCCATCATTACGCCATTCGTGCAGGTCGGAACTTACCCGACAAGGAATTTCGCTACCTTAGGACCGTTATAGTTACGGCCGCCGTTTACCGGGGCTTCGATCAAGAGCTTCGCTTGCGCTAACCCCATCAATTAACCTTCCGGCACCGGGCAGGCGTCACACCGTATACGTCCACTTTCGTGTTTGCACAGTGCTATGTTTTTGATAAACAGTTGCAGCCACCTGGTCACTTCGACTCCCCTCAGCTTACGGAGCAAGTCCGATCACCAAAGGGAGCGTACCTTCTCCCGAAGTTACGGTACCATTTTGCCTAGTTCCTTCACCCGAGTTCTCTCAAGCGCCTTGGTATTCTCTACCTGACCACCTGTGTCGGTTTGGGGTACGGTTTGTTATAACCTGAAGCTTAGAAGCTTTTCTTGGAAGCATGGCATCAACGACTTCGTCCAAAAGAGGACTCGTATTCGCTTCTCAGCCTTAGGGAACCGGATTTGCCTAATCCCCCAGCCTACGAGCTTAAACGCGGACAACCATCGCCGCGATCGCCTAGCCTACTCCGTCCCTCCATCGCAGTTATAACAAGTACGGGAATATTAACCCGTTTTCCATCGACTACGCATTTCTGCCTCGCCTTAGGGGCCGACTAACCCTGTCCTGATTAACATGGGACAGGAAACCTTGGTCTTCCGGCGGGGGAGTTTTTCACTCCCCTTGTCGTTACTCATGTCAGCATTCGCACTTCTGATACCTCCAGCAGACTTCTCAATCCACCTTCGCAGGCTTACAGAACGCTCCTCTACCATGCGTGCAAGCACGCATCCGCAGCTTCGGTTACACATTTAGCCCCGTTATATCTTCCGCGCAGGCCGACTCGACTAGTGAGCTATTACGCTTTCTTTAAAGGGTGGCTGCTTCTAAGCCAACCTCCTAGCTGTCTAAGCCTTCCCACATCGTTTCCCACTTAATGTGTATTAGGGACCTTAGCTGGCGGTCTGGGTTGTTTCCCTCTTGACAACGGACGTTAGCACCCGCTGTCTGTCTGCCGTGATTGAACTCCTAGGTATTCGGAGTTTGCATGGGGTTGGTAAGTCGGGATGACCCCCTAGCCCAAACAGTGCTCTACCCCCTAGGGTTAGACACGACGCTCTACCTAAATAGATTTCGAGGAGAACCAGCTATCTCCGAGCTTGATTAGCCTTTCACTCCGATCCACAACTCATCCCCAAATTTTTCAACATTTGTGGGTTCGGTCCTCCAATGCCTGTTACGGCATCTTCAACCTGGCCATGGATAGATCGCCCGGTTTCGGGTCTAATGCCAGCAACTAATTCGCCCTATTAAGACTCGGTTTCCCTACGGCTCCCCTATACGGTTAACCTTGCTACTGACATTAAGTCGCTGACCCATTATACAAAAGGTACGCAGTCACAGAACAAG
>NZ_JACHHW010000023.1 GCF_014202945.1 Zhongshania antarctica
TAATCGGGTAGCCGAGGGTCTCTAACCCTCAGCCCCCACAACACCCTGCATGCGGATCCGCACAGGGCGTTTCACTAAGAATGGTGAAGCTTGATCCAACCATCGCGCAATTCGTACAGCCCCTGAGATTTTAAGTAGGCATTGGATAATGCCTGATTAATTCCCGGTGTTTTGGAACTGCGCCATGGGCCTTTGCTGGTAATGCCACACGCAACTGCAGCCTGTACGTGGACGCCTCGACTCATCAGGTTTCTTACTTTGGTTCTTGGCTTTCGCCACTGCCGCCAGTAGGCCATCCGCACTCTGCGCCGAATCCAATGATCTAGATCGACGCACAGTTGATAACAGTTGGCGATACCAAAATAATTAATCCAACCACGTATAAATTGGCTGGTTTTGAAGAGCTGATATTTCATCGACACTCCCCAGTTGCGGTTCGTTAGCAGGCGAATCCGTTGCTTGAATTTCAGCAGTGTTTTCGAGTGCCATTGAATACGGCCAGCCTTGAAGGTAAACCCCAAGAACTTGCTCTCACTGGTTTTAACGACGCGACTTTTATCGGTATTTACGACCAGCTTCAAGCGGTTTAGCAGGTACTGGCTAATACTGCGCAGCACGCGTTCACCGGCTCGCTGACTTCTTACTATTATCGTAAAGTCATCAGCGTAGCGGGCGAACTTGTGGCCACGTTTCTCAAGTTCTTTGTCCAAAGGATCGAGCATGATGTTCGCTAGTAGTGGCGATAGTGGCCCACCCTGCGGCACACCTTCTCGACTCTCACCGTAGAACTGGTTGTCGACAAACCCAGCTCGCAGGTACAACTTAATCAATCTCAGTAGACGCTTGTCCTTCACCTTGTCACCAAGGCGCGTCATCAGTAAATCATGATTGACTCGGTCAAAGAATTTAGACAGATCGACATCTACCGCAAAGCGGCGACCTTCCTTGATGATGTCGCGAACCTGCTTTACCGCCTGTTGCCCATTTCGATGTGGCCGGAATCCGAAGCTATTGCCTGAGAAACTGGGATCGAAGATGGGCGTAAGGACTTGGGCAATGGCTTGCTGGATCACACGGTCACAAACGGTTGGAATTCCCAGCTGGCGAGTACCGCCATCGGGTTTTTCAATTTCAACACGCCGAACTGGTGATGGTTTGTACCGATCTGTTGCCAGCTCGGTAGTCACCCTAGCCCAGTGTCCAGCTCGTGCCCATACGGGAAATTCGTCGATGGTCATGCCATCAACGCCCGCAGCCCCTTTGTTGGCTTGAACGCGTTTCCATGCTGCAGAGAGGTTCTCACGCTGCAGCACACGCTCAAATAGATCGCTACCAAAGGCTGGCTTCAGATCACTACGCTGAGTCACGTCATCGCCGGACGGCGTTCGTGCGTTCAAGTGTGACAAGGCTCCTCCTTTATTCTCAATGTTCAGGCCTTCGCCGTGTCCCATCCATTACGATGGGCATTTGGCTACTATGCCGTCTGCTGACTTCTACTTAATCACTGCTAGAGTTGCCCCCGTCAGCGCTATCGGTTTGTATCTCGTTCGCTCTCCATTGGCGATACACTCAGTGGAGCCAAGGCATTTATTAACCAGAGCCTTACTGGTAGTTTACCGATCGCTTGTTAAGCAGATCTCCCCAGATAAGAACATGAACTGTCCCCGCGCAACTGCATCATTTACGGTGGCCGTTAGATCACATGGCTTCGTCGTCTTGTGCCAACTCGCCTCCAGCCTACGCCTCATATGATGTTCTTGTTCATCAGCTCGCGGTTTTGCGTCCGGCTTCCTTCAGACCAAGCCTCGCGGCCAAGCCCTTGCCATTCGCTAGTAGTTAACATCTAATAACGATCATAAATCGCTAAGGATGGTGACCTTCCTACAGAGGACTTTCACCTCATTAGTTCATGCCCATGCTGGGCGTACACAA
>NZ_JACHHW010000024.1 GCF_014202945.1 Zhongshania antarctica
TGGTGACGCCTCATATGCATTATCTCGCTTACCTGTGTGATCGATTTTAAATTTATTGCTTTGGAAAGGGCTAGAAAAATAAGCACTATGTTTACTTCGGCAAGTTAATCCTTTATTAAAAACTGCGCCCTTGCCATCGCAATCGGTGCGGCTTCATCTTCCTGCCAAGCACTGACACTTACATTGATCATCCGCCTACCGAGATACACCAGCTTGCAACGCGAATGTGTGGCCAAGTATTTTCCCGCTCGCACATAGTCCACCGCGAAATCGATGACCTTGGGAATTTTTTCGCTTTCACTCTGTTGCAAGACGTAGAGCATAGCCGATAGCTCCATAAAACCAGCAACGGCCCCACCGTGCAGAGCTGGAAGCGTCGGATTTCCAATATTACTCATTTTTACCGGCAATAAATAACAGCCCGTTTCCTCGCTCATTTTTATACCAATGGTTCTAGCGTAGGGAACCAGACTTATCAGCGTGCGTATTTCTGAGTCATCCATTAGCACTATCACCAGATTTTAGTTTTCCATTTTTCACTGCCTGGGAAGCACGAAACCCCCGGCGCATGTCGGCAAATAAGTCCGGCTCCATACGGAAAAAATTACCTACCCCCGCCGCAATCGTCAGATCAGTATCTCCGTGATGTGCGATAGCACGGGTGAAAATCACACTTTCAGTAACACGGTACACTTCAGCATCAGCGTACACGGTAAGGCCTGGCGTCGCTGGGCGCATATAATCAATACGCAAATCAATTGTTGGGGTTAGCCCCAAATCATCTAATGCAGTCGCAGCAGCAAAGCCACAACAGGTATCCAATAAGGCCGTGATTGCACCACCGTGAATAACGCCGGTATCCGGATTCCCCACCAAGGCTTCACCATAAGGCATCGACAGGCCAGCCCGGTGACGCTCAACATACTCAGGACGAATTCCCAGCGTCGTAAGATGATCGCCGTTATTGGCGGCTAGAATAGTCTCAATGAAACAGTTCAGTTCTTCGAAATCCAATGCCATTACTTACCCCGATGAAATATTTCACACATTATACGCTTGCTATTATACTGAAGTAGATCGCAAAAAGTGACATCAACATCGCTAAGTGCGCAAGTAAAACAGCCAACGAAAATATTACCGGAAGATATGCAGCGTGTTATGGATAAGGCAGGTTAGGATGCAAATATTATTGGTGCCTCGGCCCATGAGTACTTGCATATAATTGGGCTTATTATTTACAGTTATATGTGGGTGGAAATGGGAGCCGTGGCGTTAAAGTCTGGCAACCAACTAGGCGAATATTTTGATGAAGCCAAACTTCAGGCGGCACGTTTTTTTACTCAACTCAGCGCATAGTAAAAACCTTCGCTTCG
>NZ_JACHHW010000025.1 GCF_014202945.1 Zhongshania antarctica
CCACCGGCGCCTCGTTCCACATATCTATACAGAAACCGAACTGTGCTCACTGCTCAAGGCGACACAGCAATTGGTGCCCAGAGAAGGGATACGCCCGGTGACCTCCCAGTGTGTTTTCGGATTGCTGGCTGCGACTGGGTTACGTATCTCTGAAGCACTTATGCTGACCACGACTGATGTCGATCTCCATAGTGGCATTTTGCATATCCGTGAAGCTAAATTCCATCAGCAACGTCTTGTCCCACTGCACCCAAGTGCTACCGACGCACTACGCGCCTACGCACAGGAGCGAGATCAGCGGGTGCAGCCAAGGTGTAACAGGTTCTTCCTGCGTGATGACGGTAGCGGCGCCAATCAGCCCGGCATCCTTTATGCCTTGCAGACGCTCTGCCAACACCTCGGCTGGCAACCGCGTGGTGACTATCAGCGTCACCGACTGCACGACTTGCGGCACACGTTTATTGTGAGACGGTTGCTGCGCTGCTACGAGGAGGGCGGCGATATTGATAGCGCCGTACTGGCGCTATCAACCTACGTCGGCCACGCCAAAGTGAGCGACACCTATTGGTATGTCACTGGTATCCCTGAGCTGATGGCGATTGCCGCTGAGCGCTTCCACGACTACAGCCAAGGCGGTGCGCGATGAACCCGTTACTTTCTGTACCCTCCGAATTCGCGGCGTTGCTCCAGCGTTTCTTTGTCGAGCGTCTGCTGCAGCAGCAGAACGTCAGCCCGCGAACTGTCGCCGCCTATCGCGATACGTTCAGGCTCTTACTGAACTATGCGGAACGCACGACGGGCAAGCCACCGACCCGGCTGGCGCTGGGCGATGTCGACGCCACTCTGGTATTGGGCTTCCTTACGCATCTCGAAGCCGAACGACACAATGCAGTACGTACCCGCAATGCCCGGTTGGCAGCACTGCGTGCCTTTGCTCACTACGTGGCCTCACAATCACCGCCTGCCTTACATCACGTACAGCAGATTCTTGCGATCCCGATGAAACGCTTCGAGCGGCCTATGCTTGAATTTCTTACTCGTCATGAGGTTCAAGCATTGCTTGCCGCACCAGGTATGGCGACCTGGTGTGCTCGCCGCGACACTGCCATGCTCGGTTTGCTTTACAACACCGGCGCACGAGTTTCCGAACTGATTGGAATCCGAGTGGCGGATGTCACCTTTGCAGCCACCACGTCGGTACGCCTGCATGGCAAAGGTCGCAAACAACGAACCGTGCCGCTATGGAAGGAAACGGCAACTGAGATTCG
>NZ_JACHHW010000026.1 GCF_014202945.1 Zhongshania antarctica
TCACTGCTGTCCCGTTAAGGAGAAATAAAAAAGCCTGATTCCACCACAATTGATACAATGAGATTGTCTAGAAAACACTGTATTAATAGAGGGAACCAGGCCATGGCACATTGTAATACCATTTTTTCACAAATACTAAAACTTGTTCCGAGACATGAATTTGAGACCCTTGCCAAACAACACCATTCAGGAGGCGCCTTTCGTACAGCCTCCCGTTGGTCGCAGTTCGTGTCACTGACGATGGCTCAATTGTCCGGGAGAAACAGCTTGCGTGATATCGTTGATAATATGTCGGCGCAAATGCATCGACTCTACCACTTGGGCAGCGCCAAACTGTCGCGATCCAATCTGTCGCGCATCAATGAAGACAAACCCTATGCCTTGTACGAAGCGTTGTTTGGAAAGCTGTTAACGCGCTGCCAAGGTGTGGCACCTGATCATAATTTCAAGTTTAACCACCCCTTGTATTCCCTAGATGCCTCGACTATCGACTTGTGCTTGTCTGCGTTTCCCTGGGCTGATTTTCGCACCACTAAGGGCGCGATCAAATTGCACGTCGGCCTGAACCATGCTGGCTATTTGCCGGAGTTTATGACGATCACGGAGGGGAAGAAACACGATGTAACCGTGGGTCGCATGCTCAACTTCCCTAAAGGGAGCATGGTTGCCATTGATAAAGCATACAATGATTATGCTTGGTATAAGCAATTGACAGACAAGGAGATTTTCTTCGTTACCCGGCTTAAGAACAATGCAAAATACCGTGTTATTGATCGTCGATCCGTGTTGAAAAACAAAGGCTTAACGTGTGATCAAACGATAGAATTCACCGGCCCCCAGGTCTCTAAAAAGTGTCCGGTTCAATTGCGGCGGGTAGGCTATAAAGACGCGGAGACGGGCAAACACTATGTGTTTTTAACGAACAATTTCAAGCTAGCCGCCAAGACGATTGCTGATGTCTACAAAGCCAGGTGGCAAGTAGAATTATTCTTTAAGTGGATAAAACAAAACCTGAAAATCAAATCGTTTGTTGGCACGAGCAAGAATGCAGTAATGACACAAATATGGATAGCGATGTGCGTCTACCTGCTTATTGCATTTCTCGCGTTTCAGTCAGAGCTTACAAAAAGTATGCAGCAGATATTACGGCTACTGCAGCTTAATTTGTTTGATAAACGTGACCTGATGGCTCTCTTAAG